>JBAZZT010000022.1:0-4714 GCA_041658705.1 Patescibacteria group bacterium | reverse complement strand
AGTCGGTTCAAAGGACTCCTGAGAAGCCACCGAGGCATGAACAGACTGCATCGACAACGAGCCTTCGAATGGTTCTGCGTGAAGTGCCGCTAGCACCACAAAAAGTACATTAAGCCCAGGATGACAATTTTACCCTACCCAAAGGGCGCATGGCATGCCACGTCGCTCGCGAGTGACGTGGCATGCGCCCCTACCTTCTATTTCGTCGCCAGCTCCTGTTCGATGGCGAGGAGTCTGTTGTATTTTTCCACCCGTTCGGAACGCGAGAGTGAGCCGGTCTTGATGTGCTCGGCGCCAGCGGCCACGCATAGGTCGGCGATGAAGGTGTCGTCCGTCTCGCCGGAGCGATGCGAGACGATGACGGCAAACTTGGCGGCTTGCGCCAGCTTGATCGCCTCCACGGTCTCGGTCAGGCTGCCGATTTGGTTCAGTTTGATGAGTATGGCCGTCGCCGATTTTTCCTCTATCCCACGCTTGAGCCGTTTGATGTCGGTGACGAAAAAGTCATCGCCCACCACGAGTGACTTGTGCTTGAGCACGGGCACGGCTTTTTTCCAGGCCTCCCAATCGTCTTCGGCGAACGGGTCTTCGATGGAACGTAGCGGGAATTTTTTTTGCCAGGCTTTATAGCGCGCCAACAGCGCATCCGCCGAATATTCCTTGCCGCCTTCGGCTTTGAAGACGTAGACTTTGCGTTTGGCGTCGTAGAATTCGCTCGAAGCCACGTCGGTGGCAAGCGCGATATCCGTCCCCGGCTTGTATCCGGCGGCTTTGATGGCGCGCACCAAGACTTCAAAAGCCTGCTCCACGTTATCCAAGTGCGGCGCGAATCCGCCCTCATCCCCCACCGTGGTGACGAAACCGCTGTCTTTGAGCAGCCGGGCCAAGGCATGAAAGGTTTCGGCTCCGGCGCGCAGGCGTTCGGAGAATTTTTTCTGCAGCGGCAAGAGCATGCACTCCTGCACATCGAGCGACCAACCGGCGTGCGCGCCTCCGTTCAGCACGTTCATCATGGGCACGGGCAGCGCTGGTTTGGGTTTGAACTTGAACGTCTCGCGCAGCGACTTCCATAGCGGCAGTCTGCGCTGCCTGGCCGTGGCTTCGGCGCAGGCCAGCGAGACGGACAGGATCGCGTTCGCGCCCAGCTTGGATTTATTCGGCGTACCGTCCAGCTCGATCATCACATGATCGATATCCGTTTGGCGCTCCGCGTCGATGCCTGTCATCACCTTGGCGATCTTTTTGTTCACGTTGTCCACGGCTTTGAGTACGCCTTTGCCGCCGTAGCGTTTGCCGCCGTCGCGCAACTCCAACGCTTCATGCGATCCGGTCGAGGCGCCGGACGGCACCTTGGCTTCGGCTGATATGCCGGAGCGCAGAGTCACTCGGCAGGCGACCGTCGGATTGCCGCGTGAATCGAGGATCTCGCGGGCTTGGATGGATGAAATTTTTGATGAGGGCATATATCAATTAAAAACTACAAAATTCATAGGTTATCATTGCGAGCCACGGCGGTCGCGACCGCCGTGGCGAGCGCATAGACTAATCACGCGCGGCAAACTCTGAAATCCGGAGATTGCTTCGTCGTTGCTACTCCTCGCAATGACGGACAGTTTCATGAATCTGCTTTTTTGATCTTAATTTTTAATTTGTAATTTGTAATTTTATTCCTATCTGACCTCAAACGTCACGTTGACGTTCGAGGTGACGTCTTGGCTGCCGGATTGGATGTCGGGCGCGACGGCTTGTGCGCTGCCGGCGGACACGGACTTCTCCAGCATCGGATATGGCGTCGGCGGACTGTAACTCGAGCCTTCGGAAAAAGTCACGACCTTGAGGATCTTGATGCCCAGTTGATCGGCCAGCTGCTGCGCTTTTTTGCGCGCATCGGCGATGGCTTTGCCCCGCGCTTCGTCCTGCAACGCGGTCGGATCGTCGATCGTGAATTGGATGCCGCCGATCTGGTTCGCGCCCAACTCACCGGCCTTGGCCAGCACGTCGCCCACGATGTCCAAATTGCGCACTTTGACGCTCACGTTCTGCGAGACGGTGTAGCCGACGATGTTCTGCTTGCCGCTGTTCCAATCGATCTTAGGATAGATGCTGTAGCCCGAAGTCTGGATATCTTTGGCCTCGATCTTCAGCTCCTTGAGCGCCGTGATGATGGCGTTCATCTTGCGCGTGTTCTGGGTCTGGGTATCTTTGACCGTGACGCCTTCGGTCTGCACGCCCAGGCTGATCAGGGCCAGGTCGGGCGCGGCGGTCACCTTGCCTTCGCCGGCGACGGTGATGGTGTCGCGGTCGCGCACCGCTTTGCCGATGTAGTCATAGCTTTCGGCGGCATTGCGCGCCAAGAAGCCGACGTAGACGATCAGAGCTAGGGCCAAGAGGCCGACGACGCCTTGCAAAAACTTATTTTTCATAGATGTTTGGTTAGTCGATTTTTTCAGGCTTGGATTTTTTCTCCAGCAGCTTCTGGATGCGCGACAGGCGGTAAGCAATCCAGACTACGACGGCCGTGATGATGAGGGCGTAGAGGAATTTGGCCGTGATGGTCTTGCCCGGGCCGATTATTTTCGTGAACAAGGTTTGAATCGCATCGTTCCAAGCCAAGGCGGCCACGAGCGAAAACGCCGCGGTCATGAGCTCCAAGATCTTCTGCATGACCTGTTGGTGCAGTTTGAATTCTTGCTCTTCGGTGAGCGGTTTGTCTGGTTCCATAAAACGCAATTATTTTTTTGCGGCTAAAGCAGTCAACCCAGGCAGCTTGCCCTTTTTCACCACGAACTCCAACATGGCGCCGCCGCCGGTCGAGATATGGTCGAACCATTCCGCCATGCCGCACTTGAGGGCAATCGAGAGCAAATCGCCGCCGCCCACGACGCCGAATGCCGAACCTTTGCTGCGCGCGGCGACGCTGCGGGCCAATAGCATGGAACCGTGCGAGAAACCGGGGATCTCGATGACGCCGACCGGACCGTTCCACACCAGCGTCTTGGCTTTTTTTATCTCCGCCGACCAAGCGCGCATGGTCTCGGGACCGATGTCGCCGATGATCTCGTCTTTTTTGATGTCGTTGCTCTTGGCCGCGCGAATCTTGGCTCCGGGAACCAGCTTTTTCGCCACCGCAAAATCAAGCGGCAAGACGATCTTCGGATTCTTCATGAGCTTCTTCGCCGCCTTGAGGCTGCTGGCTTCGACCAGGGATTTTCCGATCTGGATTTTTTTTGCGCTCAAAAAGACGTTGGCCATAGCCGGACCGACGAGCACCTTATCGGCGATGAGCAAAAATTTTTCTAGAGCTTCGATTTTGGTCGAGAGTTTGGCGCCGCCCAAGATGGCCACGTACGGACGTTTTGGTTTTGTGAGCAGGCGTCCCAGATTTTCGACCTCGCTCGTGAGCGCTGGCCCGGCGTAATGCGGCAGGAGCTTGGCCACTCCCACGACCGAGGCGTGGCTGCGATGGCACGAGGCAAAGGCATCATTCACGAAGACGTTGGCCAGCGCGGCATAATTTTTGGCCAGCGCCGGAGAATTTTCTTCTTCGCCTTTGAAAAAGCGCACGTTCTCAAGCAGGAAGACTGTCCCTGGTTTGACTTTTTTGATTTTGTTCGCCGCTTGCTGCGTGCCCTCTTTCGTCTCCAAATCTGCATCCAAAAATTCCAGTTTGAGACCGTAGATATGCGACACGAGCGGTGCCAGACGCCGCGTGCTTAAATCCTTTTCGCGCTTTTTCGGTCGACCTAGGTGCGTGGCCACGACGACCACGGCGCCACGTTCCGCCAAAGCGCGGATGTCGGGAATGGTGCGTTCGACTTTAAGCGAGTCCTCGGCCCCCAAACCCTGCACCGGCACGTTCCAATCCACACGCATGAAGACGCGTTTGCCTTTGAGGTTTTTAGCATTCAAAACGGGCAATTTCATGGGCATAGGATAGCATAAAGCAAGGCGGTAGGCAGTAGAGGGTAGGCGGTAGCCAAAAGGTGAAGTTGGAATTTAGAATTTAGAATGTGGAATTCAGGTCTTCCATATTCCATATTCCAAATTCTAAATTCACTCGATACTCGATTACGCTGATTTCGGGGCGGGTGAAGCTACCAAAAAAAATTCGAAAACAGAAATTAAGGGTCAAAGGGTCAAGAATCAAGTGTCCAAGGATTTGGAAGAAGACTCACGCGAAAGACAAACGCCGAGAACGACGCTCCGAGCGACGCGCGCATGCCCAAGCACGAACGCGCCGTCCGAAGCGGCAAGGCCGACGCTCGCAAAGAGCCCACCCGAGGAGACTACATCGGACCAGTGATATTCATTTTCGAGGATGCGTTCACCTTTGCCCTTGCCATTGAGGCGTTCGGTCGCAATCAGATGGAGAGCGGTGGCGTAGAGCATCTGGAAGGGTTCAGGGCGATGCAAGCTGTCACGAGGGATGTCGAGCTTCCTGGCGTATTCCTCGATGCAGTATTCTTGGGTGTCTTGGTGGGCGAAGGTGTCTCCAGGTTCGTGATGATGGTGTTTGTTCTTCGAATCGGGGATGGTTTGTTTGGTGATGAGCTTCCATTCGTACTTCAGGCCTAGCTTCTTGAAGAGGTCCTCGTCCTTGTACCAATCGACTTTATAGAGGAATTTACCTAGGCCAAGTTTGGTGTATTCTGCTTGGATGAGACTGTTCATGCGTTCTCCGGTGAGGGGTGTGCCGTCCTTGTCTGCGACGAAG
>JBAZZT010000021.1:0-4991 GCA_041658705.1 Patescibacteria group bacterium | reverse complement strand
CCATAGTACCGGTGACTGTGCCGGTGGAAATGCCGGATCAAACAATAACGGCAGTGGATGCTTATGATTTGGCATTAGCCAGGGCGCGTGCATGGGATACGGAGGCAAAACTTTCCAGAATTAATTCCGCGCCGGATAAAACCAGCGCGCAAGGCCGCGCCGATAGCTGGGAACTCTTATATACTTCAGAAAATAAAAAGGGCTTGGCTTACCGCGTAAACATCGCTGACAAAAACGTGATTGACGGCGCCGAGATTCCTTTTTTTGGCGCGGGGGGAGAATTGCCGCAAAATTTGCTGACCGCCGAGGAGGCAATCGCCAAGGTGAGGCAGATCGGCGGCTATGAGAACGAGCCGATAATGTCCGTGGAAATGATTTACGACGAAGGGGCCAAACTCTGGTTTTGGGGGGTAAAAACGGCTCGCGGCACCGTTTCGGTTAAAGCCAGTAGGTAATTTAAACACATGAAGACGAAGCAGGCGAATAATTTAAACGGAAAAAAGCCGGTAAATAAAATCATTTTTGGCCTAATTATTTTGGCGGTCCTTTTGGCTTCATTAAATCTTTGGACGATTTATTATTATCTGCCGCAGAGGCTTAATCAGCGAGAGGCGGGAGAAAAAGATAGATATAATTTACTGAACCCGGCTAGAAAATTAATAAATCAGGAAGACTTGATTATTAATTTTCAGTCTCTGCGCGACTATCTTAAGGAAACGTATGAAGCGGACCCGAACATTTCAATTTATTTTGAATTTTTAAACACCGGCGCGAATATTTCCATCAGTAAAGACGCGGAGTTCTGGCCGGCCAGCTTGCTTAAAGTGCCGGTAGCGATGGCGGCGGCGAAAAAAATAGAAAACGGAATATGGAAACGGAAAAACGAACTGGTGATTATGCCGTCGGACAAAAATGAGCGTTTCGGCGAACTGTACAAACAGCCGATAGGCACGCGCTTGGAAATAGAAGAACTAATCAGATTAGTGCTCACCGAGTCTGACAACACGGCGAATTTTATTTTAGTAAGAAATCTGGAGCCGAGCGAATTTCAGAATATATACGAACATCTGGGTTTGACGGAATTTATTTCGAATGAAGGCAAAATAAGCGCCAAAAAATATTCGGTAATGTTTCGCGCCCTTTACAACGCCTCCTATCTGTCCGAAGAAAATTCCCAAAAACTGCTGTCTTTGATGACGGAAACGAAATTCAAGGAATACCTCGGCAGCGGATTGCCTCAAGACATCAAATTTTCCCATAAAATCGGCATAAGCGACGACAAGGAAGTGTTTTTGGATTCGGGCATAATCTATTTGGCTAACCGGCCGTATTTGTTGACGGCGATGATCAATACTAAAGACATCGCGTTCGCGCAAAAAGAGATGAAAGAAATATCTGAAAAAGTGTATAATTATATCGCAAATTATTCTGATTAATATTTTTCGCGGTTTAGTTTATAATAAATCATAAGCAAACAATGAAAATACTTCGCCGATTAATGAAAAAATTATTGATATTCGCGCTTGTCGCGGGGCTTATGTTTTCAAACCTGCCTTTTGATATTTTATCCGCGACTTTGCGGCAATTCGCGGCTGACCGCAATGTGGTGGACAAAATCTGGATGGCGCAAAAAGACGGCAATGTGGTTGATAAATTTGTGCCGTTTCAGAAGATTGCGGACCGCCTCCGCATTTACGATGCGTATGCGGCGGTGGGCGACGCGCGCATGGAATACGGGCAGAGCACAAACGCCGCGCCGTGGACAAGTTTTTATACGGCATCTTCCAACTCGTGGAATACTGGGGCAACCACAGGGATTGCTGGCACGGCAAATGTCGGATGGACCGTGGCAAAAGAGTCTCCGACCGAGGATGTGACCGTGGTGGCAACACAGTCTTCAACCGGGAAACTGGATATTTTTTGCAGAACCGGATCCACGTGGACGAAAGATATCGCGAATATTACTATTGGCACTACCGCCGCGACACGGCGCTTTGATGTTGAATTTGAAAAAACAAGCGGCGTCCCGATGGTTTTATATTCTACCAACACGGCAACGACCAACGAACTTTCATATTATAGAAAAACAAGCGCGGGATGCGGCGCGGGCTCATGGACAGGCCCGACTGTTTTGAATCCCACTAGGGTTACGGGCATTGTACTTTGGGTAGAACTTGAAGCAAGGCAAACAGCCAGTTCAAATGTTTTAGCGGCGGCGTTCTCGGATGCCAGCGCTACGCAAGGAGGAATTCTTGAGTCTATGATATGGAACGCGAGTTGGGGAAATGAATCGCCGGCAACTGCCGCCAATGGATGGTCGGATAGTTCCATTGAGTTGCAAGGAACAGCTGGCGCAAACGCCGCAAAAGTATTCGACCTTGCCTTTGAGACAACTTCCGGCGATCTTTTAGTCGCATGGGGAACAAGTTTGGGCACTGCAACAGTGAATGGTTGGCGGTATGCCACCTGCTCAGCCACATTACCCTGTACATGGTCGGCAGTACAAACTCCAGCCGGCCCACTGGATGACGCCACAAACGTGGCGTGCGCGCCCGACCCCGGCTCTAACGCTATCGCTTGTATTGCCCAAGGTAATGCGGGCAACGACCTTACGGCGTGGTTATGGTCTGGGACTGCGGTCGGAGCAACGACTGCCGCCACCGCTGACGCAACTCTGCTCGCCGCTGCCGCAGGCGACATGCACGTGGATATTGATTGGGTTGTGAGCGGAACTCAGCGTATGGCAGTTGGTGTCTATGCGGAGACCACGACCGGTGTCAGATATATTTATTATGATACCGTGGGCGCCGCCTGGAGGACTAACACGACTGCAAGTTTTACGCCAACAGGCGCTCCGGCTACCGCCCTGCAAAGCGTGCAAGTGTTGAGAAATCCGAGCAACGCGGCACAGCTTTTGACTGTTCTTACCGATGCAAACTCCGATCTTATCAGCCTTCGGCTTATTTATAACGGCGCGGCTGGAGGCGCGACCACCGCTCTTTCTACTTGGAATGCGTCAACCGGAAGTCCAGTAGAGTTAACCGTGAGCTCTATCACTTCACAGCCGTTTTGGTTTGATTGGGCAAGGGTTGCGCCGGCTGACACATCCCCTCCAACTCCAAACCCGATGACTTTTGCCACCACCCCCACCAACTATAGCCCCACGCAAATCAGCGCGACCTCCACCACCGGTTCGGATGCCGCCACGCCGCCGGTCAACTATCTTTTTACGCTTAATAACACCAATTGCGGCGCCAATGCCGGCACCGGCGGAGCTTCCAGCTCGTGGCAGTCGAGCGTCGCTTACAGTAATAGCGGACTCCAGCCCAATAAGTGCTACGGCTATACGATTACCGCGCGCGATTCGGTCACGCCTACGCCTAATACCGGCACCGCCTCGGCTGCTTCTTCTACCTACACTTCGGCCAATACGCCGGGCACGCCGATTTTGAATGGCGCAACAGCCAGCACTTTAAATCTTACCAATGCTGAAAATAGCAACCCTGCTTCCAACCCGACCACCAATTTTGCCGTGCAAGTGGTAACCACCAGCCCCAGCGATGCTACCTGGCTTAATCAGTGGGTGAATGCTACCGGCAATCCTTCGGCGACCGCGGTCTGGCTGACCGACGCTCAATTGGACGCTTTGGTTCTTCAAGGTTTACAAGTAAGCACGATTTACGGCGTTAAAGTGAAAGCAAAAAACCAGGATAATGATGAAACTGCTTTAAGCGCGGAAGGCCAAGGCACCACCTTGGCGCCGGCCGGTCCGGACGCCACTTCTTACAGCAATACCGAAACAACGCTGAATTATTCGGCTTGCGCCACCACCGGTTGCGGCGGCCGGATTTCACAAACTATTACTATCAGCGGCACCAGCCTTGGCTCTGCCGTCACCAACAAAGACACCTGCACCGCCGGCGCTGCTAACGGCTGTGTCAGAATCGGCAATTACACCGTGCCGGCCGCGAGCATCAGCACCTGGACTGACACGCAAATTGTTTTTTCCGCGCCAGCGGGCATTACCGTATTCGGCGGCTCGGGCACGACTTGCGGTTCAAGCGGCTCCGGCGTTTGCGTCACGCAAAACGGAAACAACGATGCCGGCGGAGCGCTGGAATTCTGGGTTTTTCCTAATATCACCTCGGTAAGTCCATCGGGCGCGGGCGAGGGCAAGGAAGGGGACACCATCACCATAACCGGTACCCGTTTTGACACTTCCGCCGCCACCGGCACGGTGGTTTTTCAGAACTGCGGCACAGGTGATGTTTCGGCAACCGTCAGTACCTGGAGCGACACCTCGGCCGCTGTCACCGTGCCAAGCGGAATTGCCGATAATGATGATGCTTGCGATATCAAATTGACCCGCGCCGCCGGCACCGGCTCCAAAACCGCCAGTTCAACCAATTTTGTAGTCCTGCCGCAGATTGACTCTGTCGCGGCTATAGCCGCGAACGCCGGCCGGACTTACGCCGCCGGCGACACCGACGGCTTGATTATGCTGATCGGCACCCATTTTGGCGCCGCCGGTTCAGTAACCGTCCTCGGTTCCAGCGGAGTGCAACATGCCACGGCCGAAGGGCAATGCAGTTTCGGCGGTTGGCGGGCGACCACCACCTGCCGCGAGGTGCCAAACGCGGCCGGCTATACCGGCAATATCGTCTTGACGCGCAGCGCCGATTCCAAGAGCCATACTTACGCCGGCACTTTCCGAATTTTGCCGCGAATTACCGGCATTACGCCGGGAAGCGGTGCGGTCGGCGACTCTTTTACTTTAAGCGGCAACCATTTCTGCCAGAACGGGGGCGCCTGTCCCTCCGTTTTTGACGCGAGCAACAAAATTACTTTTAACGGCGGCGCCACCACCACCGACTTTTTCGCCTGGACCGGCGCCAGCGCGAGCTCCTCGGTGCCAAGCGCCGCGAGCACCGGCAATGTGACAATAACCTCCAATACCTACGTTTCCAATGGTATAAATTTTACAGTTCTAA
>JBAZZT010000020.1:0-8421 GCA_041658705.1 Patescibacteria group bacterium | reverse complement strand
GTACGGTGGAAGATGAGATCTTGAACTTGCCTTGGTCGGTCTTGTCCGCGCCGATGGTCCAGCTCTGCGTGCCGCCGTCGGTCGAAGTGACGTTGAAGCCGAGGTCGGCGTCGGAGGTCAGGGTGCCTGAAGCCGTGAGAGTGAGTCGGTTGGCCGGGACGGTCGCGCCGATGCCGACGTTGCCTGAACTGGTGATCCTCATCCTTTCCGGCGATTGATCATAAGTGCTCGCGCCGCCCGCGGCGAATACTATGTCTCCACGAGAAGCCAAAGCCATCCTGCCTAAGCCACCTGCGTCCTGGTAATTATAAAAGCCTGAAAGATTAGCGGCTCCGTCGCTGGGTCTCGAAAAGGCGAATCCAGTTCCTCCCGTGACGAAGTCGGTCATGGCGGAGGCGCCGACATTATTGAAGATTACGTATTGATTGGCGGATTGGGCTATCTTGACGTTGCCCACGACTTCCAACGGATAGCCTGGGTTGACAGTACCGATGCCGACTTTACCGTCGCTCAAGATGGTCAGGCGGTTGGCGTTGTTCGTCTCGAACGAGAGATTATTCGCGTCGTTCGTGCCGAGTGTTCCAGTCGTGCCGAATGAGTTGCCGTTCTGGACGAAAGCATTGCCGAAGCTCGTGCCGTTCACGTAAAGATTCGTCGTCGAGACGTAACCCGAGGCGTAGATGTTGGTCGAGCTGACGTTGGCGAGCGTAGCCGTTCCGGAAGCGTAGATATCTTTCCATGAAAGCGCGGCTGAACCGAGGTCATATGCGTTGGTGGATGAAGGACCGACGCTGCCCGCGACTTGAAGCGCAAAGGAGGCTGCATATCTTGTACCGATGCCGATGTTGCCGCCATTCGGGTTGAGTAATAGAGGATATGTATTTACCAAGCTGCCCTTATTAGTAGACTGAATCCACGATGCAAAAGGTGAGGCGGCTTGTACGCCGAAATCCAAGACATTATCGCCCACTACGCCGATGCCCAAACGTAACGCGCCATTTTGCACAGCTCCGCTTTCGACCGGCAATCCACTTAAACCAACGATGTCCATCTTCATTCCCGGATTCACCGTCCCGATACCGACGTTGCCGCCGCTCAAGATGGTCAACCGGCTCGTGTTGTTCGTCTCGAGCGAGAGATTGTTCGCGTCGTTCGTGCCCAGCGTGCCGGTGGTGCCGAATGAGTTGCCGTTCTGGACGAAAGCGCTGCCCAAACTTAAGCCGTTCACATACAAATTAGTCGTCGAGACGTAGCCTGATGCATAGATGTTGGTCGAGCTGACGTTGGCGAGCGAGGCAGTGCCGGAAGCGTAGATATCTTTCCAAGAAAGTGCGGCGGAACCGAGGTCGTATGCATTCGTGGATGAAGGTCCGACGTTGCCAGCTACTTGAAGCTTGAAAGAGGTCGGATTAAGCATGCCGATGCCGACATTGCCCGCCGCGAATAAGTTGCCACCCGTGACGGACACGGTATCCACCGTCGACGTTCCGCCGCCGCTGGCGAATCTCATCCAAGTCGTAGCGCCGGTGGCCGTGAAGTAGTATGTTTTCGTACCGGCCGTCCAAACGCCATCGGCGGCATAACCGGCTGATAACAATTGCGAACCGCCTTGGACGGTGCCCACCTGGAGCATGGTATAGGTCAAAAACCCGCCGACCGTGAAGGTAATCTTGTACCTCACGCCGTTCACCGTCGTGATCTGCTGGTCGGCTCTGGCGTAGCCTACGCCAGAAGAAATGACATCCATCCAACCGCCCGCGTTCCAGGCGATCGATTCCGGGACCTGCGAACTGTCGGTCCAACCGATTATGTCGGTATTGAAAGTTCCGTTGGTGACCAGGTCGCCCGCATCGGTGATGTTCAAGCTGCCCGCGATCCTCTGCCCGCCAGTCAAATCCAGCTTATAGCTCGGGCTGGTGTTGTTGATGCCTACGCTGCCGGTATTATCAATCAAAATCCCGGTAGTCCAATCCCCCACCGTATCGTTGTCATTGCCGTCAATGTGAGTCTGGAGCTGAAGCGATCCTCCGAAAGCGACTCCCGGAGAAGAGAAACCTGTTATCCGGGCGTTCCGATAATAATTCCTGAAGATGATGGCTTCGCCCGTGTTGGCGGCGGTACCATAATTCCTTACGGTCAATTCATCCGTCTTACTTCCATCGTTAGCGGTCCGCACTTCAAGCGGAGTGTTTGGGCTGGCCGTACCGATGCCTACATAACCATTCCCATCTATCACTAACCTATCACTCGTGCCGAGCACGGTGGAAGATGAAATCTTGAACTTACCTTGGTCGGTCTTGTCGGCGCCGATGGCCCAGCTCGAAGTTCCGCCAGCGGTCGTCGTGACGTTGAAGCCGAGATCGGCGTCCGCGGTATCGCCGCCATTATCATTGATCGTCAGCTTGTTTGCCGGAGCGGTAGTGCCGATGCCGACGTTGCCGGTGGTCATGACATAAAGTTTCGAGTTGGCCAGATATTCCGCTTGCGCCGACCCATAACCCAAGGTGTAACCGATGCCGTTATATGGCGTCCCGGAGAACCAGGTCTCGGCGCCGCTCAAGGTACTCAAGATACCCCTGGCCCTTCCACCGTCGCTGCCGGCCAATTCCAGTATCGCCCTGCGCGACGGCGCGCCGGACGTCCCGCCTTGGATCTTGATATAACCGACATCATCGGCAGCGACGGTGAACAACTGACTTGGGTTGACCGTGCCCACGCCCACGTTACCGCCGCTCAAGATGGTCAACCTGCTCGTGTTGTTGGTCTTGAACGAAAGATTATTCGCATCCTTCGTGCCGAGCGTTCCGGTCGTGCCGAAGGTGTTGCCGCCTTGCACGAAGACATTACCCGCTCCGCCACCGCTGACGAACAGGTTCGTCGTCGAGACATAGCCTGATGCGTAAATGTTGGTCGAGCTTACGTTGGCGAGCGTAGCCGTTCCGGAAGCGTAGATGTCACGCCAGGAAGAAGAGGCGGAGCCGAGGTCGTAGGCGTTCGTCGATGAAGGTCCGACGTTACCCGCGACTTGCAGCCTGAACCAGCTTGGGTTGACAGTGCCGATGCCCACGTTGCCGCTGCCATTGAGGTACATCGTCGGCGTTACGTTGCCTGTCGTATTGAGCGAGATGATACCGGTACCGGCGACTGTGGCTCCCAGCACCAATCCGCCGGAGCCGCCGAAGAAATCCGGATAAGCGACATTTCCTCCGCTGCGGTTGAGGGAGAAGGAATATAGATTTCCTGTGGAGGCATTCAAGCCCATCCAATATGTGCCGCCGGGTCCATAGATCGTCGCTCCGCTGCCGCTGATCTGGATGTCGCCAGCTACATCCAATTTCCGCGTCGGATTCACCGTCCCGATTCCCACATTGCCGCCGCTCAAGATGGTGAGCTTGCTCGTGTTGTTGGTGATGAGGTCGAGATTATAGGCATCCTTCGTCCCCAGCGTGCCGGTCGTGGCAAAGCTGTTGCCGCCCTGGACGAAGACGTTGCCTGAACCGCCACCGCTGACGAAGAGGTTGGTGGTCGAGACGTAACCCGAGGCATCCAAGTTGGTCGTGCTCACGCTGCCCAACCGTGCGGTGCCGGAGGCATAAATGTCTTTCCATGAGATGTCAGCCCTGCCGATGTCCGTAAGATTATTTCCGGTGGCATAGAGCGTAGGCCCGACCTGGAAACCCCCGGAGGAAATGCGCGCCCTTAACGCCCCATCGGTGCTGATATCGAGGTTGCCCAAGGCAGGCGATGAGAATCCGGTGTCGGTATCGGTCGCGAAGAACAAGGAAGGTGCAGCGGAGTTGCCAGCCGATATAGCTACCTTGGCGAGTTGCGCCGTGCCGGAAGCATAAACGTCGCGCCAAGACGAAGAAGCGGAACCGAGGTCGTAGGCGTTGGTGGATGAAGGTCCGACGTGGCCCGCGACTTGGAGCCTGAACCAGCTCGGGTTGACGGTGCCGATGCCCACATTGCCGGAATTGTTTATCCTCATCACTTCCGTCAATCCACTAAGTGTCGCCGCCGCGCCGCCGTTGTTGACATAGAATCCCAAGGCGCCATTGTAGTCGGCGTTTGAGTTTTGACGGATGCCCGCGATGCCGGCGGTGAACGTCGGGTTGTTGCCGTCACTGAATACGAACCCAGCCGCTCTCTCTGTTGCGTCCGGTGCCGCGCCAGTCCTTCCGAAAATTCCGACCAAAGTCCTTGTCCCGACACCGGCATCAGCAGTCCTCACATCGAGGGTAGCGGCGGGCGTCGTGCCGATGCCCACTTTGCCGTCGCTCAAGATGGTCATCCGGCTCGTGTTGTTGGTTATGAGATTGAGGCTATTCGCATCCTTCGTGCCCAATGTGCCGGCAGTGCCGAATGAATTTCCGCCTTGGACGAAGACGTTGCCTGATCCACCGCCGCTTACAAATAAGTTTGTCGTCGAGACGTAGCCGGAGGCGTAGATGTTGGTCGTGCTCACGCTGCCCAAGCGGGCGGTGCCGGAGGCGTAGATGTCGCGCCAGGACATGGCCGCGGCACCGAGGTCATATGAGTTGGTCGAGGAAGGGCCGATGTGGCCGGCTGATGTGATTTTGAACAAGTATGAGTTGTCCGTTCCCACGCCCAAGCTGCCGTATCTGATGAACGAACTGCCTGCGCCCAACGTTTGGAAACGATTCTGGGCAACGACATCGCCTTCCAACCTGTCGTTCTGAACGTATTTGGTGCCGCTTCCTTTGGCCTCCAATTGCCAACCTTCCAAATAAATAGCCGTACTTGTGGGCAAGTTGGTCAAGCCGAACAAGGTGGGGGCGCCAGACAACACCGTCCTCGTACCCGTAAGCTTATACCAACCATTTCCGATATACGTATTTTCCGTGGCGACACTGCCCGAGTCTGCGCCCGCGTAAATGTACATGAGGGCGTTCGTGATCGCGGTACCGTCCGCTTTTCTGGCGTAAATCGTGCCCGTGAACACAGTAGAAGACACGGATTTGAGTATCGTCGTATATACGTTTTGGGAGCCCGTGGTAAATTCCCACTTAAGGCTGGAGTTGCCGAACAAGGCATAATCAGTGGATATGGTTCTTGTGTTTGTGCCGTCGGAAGCAATGCCCGTCAAATCGGTTTCAAGGTCGTTGACCATCAAGTTCGTCGTCGTGGCTTCCATGGCGACGCCGTCTTTACCGACAGTCAGCGTGTTGGCCGAAGCGTAGATGTTGGTCGAGCTGACGATGGCGAGCGAGGCCGTGCCGGAAGCGTAGATATTTTTCCAAGACAGCGCGGCTGAACCGAGGTCGTATGCATTCGTGGAAGAAGGACCGACGTTGCCCGCGACTGTGAGCTTGAAAGCGTAGGGTGTGGTATTACCGATCCCGATACCGATGTTGCCGGTGCTGCCGGATATGGACAGTCTGTTCGTCTCGCCCGAGGCCGTGCCTTTGCTGGCGTTGGGTTGGCTGGCGATCACGTAGGTCGAGTTGGAGTCGAAGAACATCCTGGCATCGCCTCTGAAAGCCATGAAGCTGGGGGATGAAGTATCCTCGAACAAAAGGAAGGGATAGGCTCCGGCTACATGCAGCGCGGTCGTCGGATTCACCGTCCCGATTCCCACGTTGCCTCCGCTCAAGACGGTGAGCCTGCTCGTGTTGTTGGTTATTAGATTGAGGTTATACGCATCCTTGGTGCCCAGCGTTCCCGTGGTGCCGAACGAGTTGCCGCCTTGGACGAAGACGTTGCCGGATCCCCCGCCGCTGACATACAGGTTGGTCGTCGAGACGTAACCCGAGGCGTAGATGTTGGTCGAGCTGACGTTGGCGAGGGAAGCGGTGCCGGAAGCGTAGATATCACGCCAAGACAGAGCGGCTGAACCGAGATCGTATGAGTTGGTGGATGAAGGACCGACGTTGCCCGCGACTTGGAGCATGAACGATGTCGGGTTGATCGTGCCGACGCCGACGTTGCCCGTTTTTAGATATAACGTATTAACTATTGCCCCTGTTCCTTCACTCATGAGCACATTTACATTATTTTGATTCAATGTAAAATTGCCAGTTCCGGACTTGATTGCAACAGCACCGTTACCAATGGAACCCCAAGTTGTCCCATAAGTATCAAAATATGCCATTTGTGTTGCCCCGTTATAAAATGACAACGGAAATTCGACGGAATTAGTTCTCACTATTCTGATATTGTCCTGACCAATCCCATTAACTTCCAACTTTGCTCCTGGATTCGTCGTTCCAATCCCCACGTTGCCGCCGCTCAAGACGGTCAACCTGCTCGTGTTGTTGGTTATTAGATTGAGGTTATACGCATCCTTGGTGCCCAGCGTGCCGGTGGTGCTGAAAGAGTTGCCACCTTGCACGAAGACGTTGCCGGATCCCCCGCCGCTGACATACAAGTTGGTCGTCGAGACGTAACCCGAGGCGTAGATGTTGGTCGAGCTGACGTTGGCGAGCGAGGCGGTGCCGGAAGCGTAGATGTCGCGCCAAGCTGTACCGAATACTCCCAAATCTTTGGAATTATTCCCTACTGGAATTACGTTGTTCCCGAATTGCACGGCTGACGAAAGAATCGAGCTTATGGTCAATCCTGCCGTAGCTTGAAGGGTGGCCGTGCCGTCGGCCAGCATGTTCATCCTGAAGAACCTATCGGTAGAGGTGGAGTATAAGGCCAAGTTGTTCTTTGTCGAGGTCACGTTTCCGGAAAAAAGGGCGTCTCCACCGTAGACCGTGCCGGAGGCGTAAATATCTTTCCATGACAAAGCAGCGGAACCGAGGTCGTATGCATTCGTGGAAGAAGGACCGACATTGCCTGCGACTTGGAGCATGAAGGATGTCGGGTTGATCGTGCCGACGCCAAGGCTAGTGTTGAATATGCCCTTGCCGGTCTCAAAGGTCACTACGCTCCAATTCGGGTTGGAGGAATCCCAATTGCGCCATCTTAACGTCCTTCCGCTGTCTACCGCCAAGTAAGCATCGCCCGGCCCGTCGGCATTGCTCCACTGGATCTGGTTGTTCACCGCGATGCTGCCGTTGACGGTCAAGGCCTGCCCCGGAGTCGCAGTGCCGATGCCGACATAGCCCTTCCCGTCTATCACGAACCTATCGCTCGTGCCGAGGGCGGTGGAGGATGAGATCTTGAATTTACCGCCGTCGGAATGGTCGGTGCCGATGGTCCAATTGGCGGCGGATCCCGTAGTCGTAGCCGTGAAGCCGATATCGGAATCGGGATAAGACGCGATACCGGCGACAGTCAGTCTGTTGGCGGGCGAGGTAGCGCCGATACCGACTTTATTGGCTCCAGTGAGCGTCATGGCCGACGCCGCGGTGGTGTAAAAATTCAGTGTGGTCGCGGAGACGCCTCCGTCATTCGATATCGCAGCCTGGGAACTATTGTCCGCATTGAAGAGGCGCAAAGCATTCCCGCTTCTGACGGCCAATGAACCTCCATAGACGTCTAACGCATAACTCGGGTTCACCGTCCCGATTCCCACGTTGCCGCCGCTCAAGACGGTCAACCTGCTCGTGTTGTTGGTTATTAGATTGAGGTTATACGCATCCTTGGTGCCCAGCGTGCCGGTGGTGCTGAAAGAGTTGCCACCTTGCACGAAGACGTTGCCGGATCCCCCGCCGCTGACATACAAGTTGGTCGTCGAGACGTAACCCGAGGCGTAGATGTTGGTCGAGCTGACGTTGGCGAGCGAGGCGGTGCCGGAAGCGTAGATGTCGCGCCAGGAACTTGAAGCTGAACCGAGGTCATAGGCGTTGGTGGATGAAGGTCCGACGTTGCCCGCGACCTGCAACCTGAACCAGCTCGGGTTGATCGTGCCGATGCCGACGTTGCCGGTACTATCAATCCTCATTCTTTCAGTGCCCAATGGTTTAAAGACAATTGCTCCGCTGCCACCCTGGCCCAAGGCCCCACTATAAGTATTTATATCTGTCTCCAACTGACCTTGCAGAATCGTAATCGTATTCATCTGCACATAAGATTGGGAAGATTCTTTACTAATCAGGCCATAACCATTATTTACTTGTACATACCCTGTATCTACGGAAAGTTTAGCCGTTGGATTCACCGTTCCGATACCTACATTCCCTCCGCTCAAGATGGTAAGCCTGCTGGTGTTGTTCGTCTCGAAGTCTAAATTGTAGGCGTCGTTCGTCCCGAGCGTTCCAGTCGCACCGAACGAGTTGCCGCCTTGGACGAAGGCGTTACCGAAACTCGTGCCGTTCACGTACAGGTTGGTGGTCGAGACATAACCCGAGGCGTAGATGTTGGTCGAGCTGACGTTGGCGAGCGAGGCGGTGCCGGAAGCGTAGATGTCGCGCCAGGAACTGGAGGCGGAACCGAGGTCGTAGGCGTTGGTGGATGAAGGTCCGACGTGGCCTGCGACTTGGAGCCTGAAGGATGTCGGGTTGACGGTGCCGA
>JBAZZT010000019.1:0-17401 GCA_041658705.1 Patescibacteria group bacterium | reverse complement strand
TGTCGGACAGTGTTTTTTTTGGCATATTCTTCAAGTGTGCGGACTTTGTTCCCAGATTACAGCTAACGCAAGCCAAGAAATGAATATTCCAGCACCACAGAATGTCTATTAAGCCCAGGATGACAATATTTTTTTAATGCATGAGTCTGGCTACCCTCTACCCTCTACCCTCTATTCTACTCTGTCCCCATTTCAGCTACCCTGTCGGTGCTATGATCGCGTCTTTACGTGGCCGCGTCCTGGAGGTGCATGCCGGATATTTGATCCTGGAAGTCAATGGCGTGGGCTATCAGATCAAAGCCTCGGCTTCCGTGTTGGCCAAGGTGCACGCCGGGGACGAGCGGCTGTTTTATATCCATGACCATGTGCGCGAAGACGTGCGTGATCTATATGGTTTCGTGAGTTCGCGCGAACAGGAATTTTTCGAAAAACTTTTGGCCGTTTCGGGCGTGGGTCCCAAAGTCGCGCTGACCATCATGTCGGTCGGGCAGATAGACCAAGTCAAATCAGCGGTCATGCGCGGCGACTTGGCGCTCTTGACCTCGGTCCCCGGCGTGGGCACCAAGACGGCGCAAAAGATCGTGCTCGAGCTCAAGGGACAACTGGTCGAAGCGGACGGCGCTCCCGAAGATTCCGAAGTCGTGGACGCGCTGGTCTCGTTGGGTTACTCGGCGCAACAAGCTCGCGCTGCGCTGAAGTCATTGCCGCACGATCTCGAAGTCCCCGAACGCGTCAGGCAAGCGTTGAAATACCTGGGTAGAAAGTAGTAGCTAGTATCTAGTAGCTGGTAGCTAGTATGTCCGAAAAATACCAGCTACTAGCTACTAGATACCAGCTACCAGCTACCAGCTACTAGATACTCCCATGCCCCTCCTCCAAATCGACGATCAACAAGCCTGGGATGATTTCAACAAATCCCAACCCTATGCGCAATTCGCGCAAGCTTGGGCTTGGGGCGAATTTCGCGCGCATTTGGGCGCGCCGGTTTTGCGTTTGGCGCTGGCGGATGACGCGGGACGTTGGCTCACGACGGTGCAATTGGAATTTCGCCTGAAAAAATTCGGCCAAGGTTACTGGTTTGCTAACCACGGTCCGGTCTTTTCGCAGCGCTTGAATGATGAAGAACGCCGCTCCGCCATGTCCACGCTGTGCGCGGAGATGCTCAAGCGCAAAGATCTGCGCCGTAAGACTTTATTCTGGCGCCTCATGCCGCTGTCCGAATTGTCCAAGCCCGAAGGCTTCGTGCCGTTGTCTTTCCGCCGCGCGCAAATCTCCGATCCGACTTCGACCAACCTGCTCGATCTGACTTTGACGCAAGAACAATTGCTGGCCGCGATGCACGAGAAGACCCGCTACAACATCCGCGTCGCCGCGCGGCATGGCGTCAAGGTGCGCCTGGCCGAGAGCGAGCGCGACATCGGCGCCTTCCTCGACCTGATGCAAGAGACGGCGCAACGCGACGGCATCACGCAGCACGGGCGCGATTATCTCAAGACGACTTATCTTTTTTTGCACGAGCGCAAACTGGCCACCATCCGTTTGGCCGAATTCGAGGGCAAAATCCTGGCCGCCAACCTGGAAATCGCCTACGGCCATACCTACACCTATCTGCACGGCGCGTCTTCATCCGTGATGCGCAACGTCATGGCTCCGTACGCCTTGCAATGGGACGCTATCTGCGACGCGCAACGGCGCGGCTTCAAGCTGTATGATTTTTGGGGCGTGAACCCGCCATACAAAGGCATGTTTTATTACCGCCCGGGCTGGGAGGGCATCTCGCGCTTCAAGCACGGCTTCGGCGGAAAACAAATCGATCTCGTGGGCGCGTGGGATTTGCCATTCAACATTTTGATTTACCGCCTAGCATTCATGAAACAGTTTTTCAGGGGATGATAGGGGGAGATGGTAGGCTGTAGACGGTAGCCAAATGTAGGGGTGCGGTTTCCGCGCCCCTCGGACGGGAGGGTAAGAAAATATCGTCCATCCTGAACGAAGTTTGTGCATTCGTAGGGGCGACCCAGCGGGTCGCCCCTACTTTATCAGCCATCGGTTCATCGGTAGGGGCGAATGATCATTCGCCCCTACGGCCATTCCATATTTTTTTGGATAGGCCTTCGGATTTAAAAAAAAGTACATTTCTTAAAAACCCGCGGCCGCGGGTTTTTAGGAAATCTACACTTGCTTAACGACAGGAAAAACCCCTCATCAAGCGTCATTGCCAACTGCAATTCCACAGGTTATCTTCCATCCCTGACTCATGGTCTGGTTACCGTCTACCGACAGGGCGCATGGCATGCGCCCCTACTCTCTACTTACTACTTACTACTAACTACTTTCTCTTATGCGCCATTGGCTCAAATATCTCATCGGCTGGTCATTGTGCATCTTGTATCGCCTGTCGCCTTTTCATATCCCGAATTTGGAGCCGAATCTATCGGTCATCATGCCGTTCTCGAAAAAGCTGGGTTGGTTCGGCGGCGCGCTGTTCGGGATTTTGAGCATGGTGATGTTTGATTTGATCACGGGCAAAATCGGCCTGTGGACGTTGCTGACGGCCGGGGCGTACGGTTTGGTCGGCGCGCTTGCGCCCATTGCGCTCAAACGCATGTCGTATGTCGCATACGCGGTCGTGGGAGCGGTCGTCTTCGACGCGCTGACGGGATTGACCATGGGGCCGCTCTTGTTTGCGCAACCTTTCAGCCAAGCTCTCATCGGACAAATCCCGTTCACCGCCATGCACATCTTGGGCAACGCGCTGTTCGCTTTGGCCGTCAGCCCGCTGATCGAAAAATACGTCATCGAAAATAGGAAGTTGGAGCTTGGCTTCGAGCCAGCCGCCGTCCAGGCGTAGGTTGGTCGCTGCCGGAGTCAGGAAATAAAAATAAACTGTCATCCTGAGCGAGCTTCGAGCGAGTCGAAGGACCTTTATTAGCAACCTCTGAACCGATGGCTGATAAAGGTCCTTCGACTTCGCTGCTGCTCCGCTCAGGATGACAGGAGTTTGTAGCATGTATTTAGTATTTCGGGTCGGCCCAAAATACTAAATACAAATCCCAAAATACCTTCTGGCTACCCTCTACCCAAAGGGCGCATGGCATGCCACGGCGCTCGCGAGCGCCGTGGCATGCGCCCCTACATTGGCTACCGTCTACCGTCTACTTGCTACCCTCTAGTTCAATATTTTTCCTCTGACGCGTCCGCTTCTGCTTTGGTCTTGTGGATCGTACCCACCGCATGATGCGGCGGCGCATAGACGCTGACGATCTTCAGAGCCTCGCTGCCGGTGTTGATGAAGTTGTGTTTGGTGCCTTGGGGAATGACCACCACGGAACCAGTCGTGATGGGGCTGTCGACGCCTTCGATCACGGCTTTGCCGGCGCCCGCGACGAAAGTCAAAATCTGATCCACGTCTCCATGGGTCTCTTCACCGACCTCGCCGCCCACGGGGATGCTCATCAGGGTTATTTGGGCGTGCGTCGCAGTCGCGACTTCCTTACGGTAGTTATCGTTGAGTTTGGCCAACTCAAATAAGTTGGCGTTGAAGGGTTGGGGCATAGATTTTATAGCGTTATGCGATCAAAGCATTGCTTCAAGATTGTAGCATGATATTTAGCGTAGGGGCGTGTGCCACACGCCCAGGATCGGACGGGGCGCATAACCATGCGCCCCTACGCCTACAAAAAAGACCCAAAGGCGAGGAGCCTTTGGGTCTGGGTGTCTAGGACACGTTGGTAGGAGTGCGTGAGCGCGTGGGTGATTGCGCTGTCTCGCCCTCGGGTTCGCGGTTGGAAGAGAGAATGGCCAGCGCGTTTTGCACGATGCGTTGCGCATCCTGGGGCAAAAAGCGTCGGCTGGACGTCTCCTTGATCGCCGCGAGGGTCATGGCCGCGATCTCGAGGCTGGACGCCGCGGGCACGAAGTCTTCGATGGCTGTGCGCAGCGCGTCTTCATCGATCGCGTCCTGGTTGGCTTCGGCTGCAAAGCCGTAAGCGTGGCGCACGATGGTCTCGATGTCGGCGCCCGACAGGCCGTCCGTGTGTTCCGCGAAAGGAACGAAGTTGGCGATCCGGTGTGCGTAGCCGTAGCGCGCGCACATCACGCGGAACAGGGCGCGTCGCGTCGCCGCGTCGGGCATGAGCAGGGGAATGCGCTCGTCCGTGCGGCCCGAGCGTTTGAGCGCGGGATCCAACCGGTCCGGCCGGTTGGTGCACGAGATGACGAAGATGCGCCCTCTGATCTTGGGATCGGAGAGGAACTTCATCCACTGGCGGCGCAAACGACCCGACACGCCGGAATCGCCCTGGAACGAATCGCGACCGCTGTCTTCCTCATCCACTTCGTCGCGCAACACCACGACGGGCGCCAGATCACGCAGCGCTTGCATGACCTCTTCCTGCTGGCGCTCGCTTTCGCCCACCCACATGGAGCGGAGATTGCGCAGTTGGACAAACAGGAAGCCGCACTCGCGGGCAAAGGCTTCGGCGACGGCCGTCTTGCCCGTGCCCGGCGGACCCATGAGCATGCAACCCATGGGCGCATTCCTCAAGTCGCCGCTCTGGATCGAGTGGCGCACGCCGAGCAGGAAGGTCTTGATGCCGTCCAGTCCCGCGATGCCCTCGAAGCCGTAAGTCGGCTCGACCACGTCGAGCAGGTGGCCGTACGAACGATTGAGGATGTCTTGGCGCTCGCGGATCACGTCAGCCTGCGTACCCGGTACAGCCTTGGTGCGCTGCATGAACGAGAGCAGGTCGCGATAGCCCAAGCCCTGGGACAGGCACACGAGTTCGGGGATGCCGATGCTCGGAGGTTCGAAATAGTCCGGCGAGCCGATGCGCTTGAGGCGTAGCGCGCTGGCCGCCAACTCCGCTTCGAGCGACTCGATTTCTGGATTGGTCGGGGGGTCGTCAAGTGCGGCAAGGGCCAGCTTGATGCGGTCTCCCGTTTCTTTGGTCGCGGTTTGCATCTCGGACTTGAGACGTGCCAAGTGCTCGTTCAGTTTGCCTTCGGCCTGTTCGACCACTTGCTTCGCGCGCTTCACGTTCGGATCCGCGGTCTCATCGGCCGCTTGCTGCGCTTTGACCGTCTCGATCTCCGCCTGCACCTCTCGCCGCAGCGTCGGCACGATCTCGAACTTGGCGCCTGGCAGGAAGGGCTTGCGGCTTTGGTAGTCATGCAAACCGTGCTTGATGCAGCAGAAGTCGACCGGCTTGCCGTCTTGTCTGCAGTGCGGTTTGTCCGCTGCGCTGGTCAGCGAAAGGTGGGCTATCGTGGAGGCTGGTGCGCTGGTTTCGAGCACCATGTCGCACTTGAGCACGACCTTTTCTGCCGTCGTGCCCTCGGACGTCGTGATGCGGACAGAATCTCCTCGTCGGATAGATCCCCATACCCGTTCGCTCAAGGGAGAGATCTTGCAACCAGGATCATCGTCCAGCTTATGGACGAGCTTGGCTAGCTTGTTCTCGCGGTCCCTGCATTCCTTGGCGTACGCGGCGCCGGCGTTCTCGCGCGCTTTTTTCAGTTCGCGCTCGGCTTTTACTACCTCAACCCCCAAGCGCAAGCTTTCGTCATCATCCGCGAGTCTTGCGGTCTGAATCCGCATGGATTCCAGGGCTGCCCGTCTGGCGTTTTTGAGCACCACTGCTCGCGCTTCCGTCTCGGCACTTCGCGCTTTGGAGATTTGGGCGGTCAGGCTTTTCGCACGCGCCTTGAGTTCGGTCGCGTTCGGTCGGCACAACGCGGCCAAGTACTCGGCCCGTTCAGCCACGTCAGGTTTGCCCACGGAGACGACCTTGATGGGCGAATCGGGACGACGCAAACGTTCGTCCAGCGAACGTGACGCGGGAGCGCTCATGAGGAGCAGATGTCCGGCGCGGCGGAATTGATGATTGGCCGCGAACTGCACGATGGCGAGCGCCACCTGCAAGCCCGAGTTCGCCGCATTGACCGACGCGGGGCACAGCGTGTCCACGTCCGGCAGGATGGCGATGCACGGTAGGGGAGGAGTACTCTCGGCCGCCCGTTTGAACACCGCGACCATCACGTTCAAGGCGCCCGCCGGATCTTTTGGCAGAGCCGCCATCTGTTCCAGCTGCGCGCGCGCCTGCTGGATCGGATCTTGCGACGGCGGTTTGGGTTCGGCACACAAGTCGCGGAACTTTTTTTCGTCTTCGGCAGCGCCAAAGCAGAAACCGCGCGCCAAGTCATAGGTCCAGACCAGGCGTTCGGCGCCGCCCAAGCGACGCGTCACGGCCGCGTCCCACGGATCAAGCGCATCCACGGGATCATCGTCTTGCATCGTCGCTCCGCGCGGATATCCGTCGCCGATAGCTCCGACGAAAAGGAATGCATTGCAGCCGCTCTTTTGAGCATCCCGAAAACCAGCGATCCACTTCATGCTATTCACTCTCTTCTTTGTAAGGTTCGAATCTTCTTCACCATCCGCCATCGATACGAGATCGAAAGCGGGTGAAAAGGGATGAGCGAAGAATCTCGCTCATCCAAGGTCTAGACGAAAGCTTCGTCGAAGCGGCTGACTGGCGGCGTGGCGCAGTGGAAGCGCCAGACGGTTCCTTGCTTGACGATGACGCCGGTGGAGTGGGAGGCCCAGCTAGGGCTCTCACCCTCATACAGCAACTCTTTGCCGTTCAGGAGAAGTCGATTTCCTTTCTGAATGACCACACCCATAGGGTGGGAGCTCCAGTAATTCAACTCACCCTTATACAGCAGTTCTTTGCCGTTCAGGAGAAGTCGATTCCCTCTTTCGATGACGACGCCTTGAGGATGGGGGCGCCAGTGATCGAACGAGCCCTCATACAGCAATTCCGTGCCATTCAGTAGGAATTTATTATCTCTCCGAATGACTACGCCTTGAGGATGGGAGTCCCACTCAACGCACTCACCCTCATACAGCAACTCTTTGCCGTTCAGGAGAAGCTTATTTCCTCTCCGGATGGCCACGCCTCGAGGGTGGGAGCGCCACTCAACATACTCACTCTCATCCCACCTACCCTCATACAGCAACTCTTTGCCGTTCAAGAGGAACTGTTTTCTTCTCCGGATGATTACGCCTTGAGGATGGGAGCGCCATTCATCATACTCGTCCTTGTATTCACACACCACTTCGCCGTCCTTGAACGTGCGAGGGACGGAGGCTGTCTTTTCCATCTTTCCTCTTTCCATAGATTCCCGCTTTCGCGAGAATGACAGAAATGTCAAAGGTTCGAATCTTCTTCACCATCCGCGACCGACTTCAGGGTCAGTTGCGGGTGAAAAGGGATGAGCGAAGAATCTCGCTCATCCAAGATCTAGACGAAAGCTTCGTCGAAGCGACTCACCGGAGGCGCGGCGCAATGGAAGCGCCAGACGGTTCCTATCTGGACGATGATGCCGGTGGAGTGGGAGGCCCAGTCGCCACACTCACCCTTATACAACAATTCTTTGCCGTTCAGGAGGAACTTATTTCCTCTCTGAATGACCATACCTTGAGGGTGGGAGCGCCAGTCGCCACACTCACCCTTATACAACAATTCTTTGCCGTTCAGGAGGAACTGGTTATCTCTCCGGATGACTACGCCTTCGGGGTGGACGCGCCAAGCATGCCGCTCACCCTCATACAACAATTCCGTGCCGTTCAGGAGGATCTGATCTCCTTTTTGGATAACCACGCCTAGAGAATGGGAACACCAGTCACCCCACTCGCCCTCAAGCAGCAACTCCGTGCCGTTCAGGAGGAACTGGTTTCCCTTTCGGATGACAAAGCCTTTAGGGTGGGAACACCAAAGAGCACAAGCGTCACCCTTAAATAGCAGCTCCGTGCCGTTCAAGAGGAATTCGTCTCCTCTCCGAATGACCACGCCTTTAGGGTGGGAACGCCAGTTATTAAACTGACCATCATATTCACACACCACTTCGCCGTTCGTGAACGTGCGAGGGACGGGAACGCTCGTCTTTTCCATCTTTCCTCTTTCAAAGGTTCGTTTTCTTCACCATCCGCCATCGATATGAGATCGAAAGCGGGTGAAAAGGGATGAGCGAAGAATCTCGCTCATCCAAGGTCTAGACGAAGGGTTCGTCGAAGCGGCTGACTGGAGTCTTGGCGCAGTGGAAGCGCCAGATGCCACCTAGTCGGACGATGATGCCGGTGGAGTGGGAATCCCAGTCGCTACACTTACCCTCATGCAACAATTCCTTGCCGTTCAGGAGAAACTGATTTCCTCTCTGAATGACCACGCCTTGGGGGTGGGAGCGCCATTTGTTGAATTCGCCCTCGTAGAGCAGTTCCGTGTCATTCTGGAGAATGCGTATTCCTCTTTGGATGATCATGCCTTGGGGGTGGGGGCACCAACCTCTGCCCTCGCACTCACTCTCATACAACAATTCCTTGCCGTTCAGAAAGAATTTATTTCCTCTCTGAATGACTATGCCTTGGGGGTGGGGGCACCAACTACTGCCCCCGCCCTCATACAGCAACTTCTTGCCATTCAGGAGAAACTGACCTCCTGTCTGAATGACTATGCCTTGGGGGTGTGAGTCCCAGTTATTGAACTCGCCCTCGAAGAGCAACTCCGTGCCATTCAGCAGGAGCCGATTCCCTCTTTCGATGACCACGCCTTGAGGGTGGGAACGCCAGTGATGAAACTGACTATCATATTCACACACCACCTCGCCGTCCTTGAACGTGCGCGGCGTGAGTGTATTCGACTTTTCCATCTTTCCTCTTTCAAAGGTTCGAATCTTCTTCACCATCCGCCATCGATACGAGATCGAAAGCGGGTGAAAAGGGATGAGCGAGGAGGCTCGCTCATCCAAGATCTAGACGAAAGCTTCGTCGAAGCGGCTGACCGGAGGTGTGGCGCAATGGAAGCGCCAGATGCTGACCAGCCTGACGATGATGCCGGTGGAGTGAAGCTCCCAGCCGCCATCACACTCGCCCTCATAGATCAGTTCTTTGCCGTTCAGGAAGAGTTGGTTTCCTCTTTTGACGACCATGCCTCGAGGGTGGTTGGAACTCCAATTATGATGCTCACCCTCATACAGCAGTTCCTTGCCATTCAGGAGGAACCGATCTCCTCTCCGGATGACCACGCCTTGAGGGTGTGATCCCCAGTTGATGCACGGGCCATCATACAGCAACTCCGCGCCATTCAGGAGGAACCGATCTCCTCTCCGGATGACCACGCCTTGAGGGTGTGAGTCCCATTCATCGCACTCACCCTCGTACAGCAGGTCTGTTCCGTTCAGGAGGAACTGGTTCTTTTTTCGAATAACCAAGCCACCTTGGGGGCGGGAATTCCAGCTATGCCACCCACCCTCATACAGCAGTTCCTTGCCATTCAGAAAGAATTGATTCACTGTCTGGATGACTACGCCTTGAGGGTGGGTACGCCAGCAATGACATATACGGTCGTATTCGCATACAACCTCGCCGTCTTTGAACGTACGAGGGGCAGCGACTTTTACCTTCTCCATCTTTCCTCTTTCAAAGGTTCGAGTCTTCACCATCCGCCACCGATATGGAATCAGTTGCGGGTGAAAAGGGATGAGCGAAGAGTCTCGCTCATCCAAGGTCTAGACGAAGGGTTCGTCGAAGCGACTGACCGGAGGTGTGGCGCAATGGAAGCGCCAGATGCAGCCAATTCGGACGATGATGCCGGTGGAGTGGGAATCCCAGCTGTCGTACATACCTTCATACAACAGCTTTGTGCCATTCAGGAGGAACCGACCCTCCGTCAGAATAACGACTCCTTCAAGATGGACGCGCCAGTCACTCCGATTACCTTCATACAACAGCTTTGTGCCATTCAGGAGGAACCGACACTCCTTCATAATGACGATTCCTTCAGGATGGGCGCGCCAGTCATCGCACTCACCCTCATACAGCAGTTCCTTGCCGTTCAGGAGGAACCGATCTCCTCTACTGATGACCACGCCTCGGGGATGGGAATGCCAAAAGTCCCACTTACCCTCATACAGCAGTTCCTTGCCGTTCAGGAGGAACCGATTTCCTCTTTCGATGACCACGCCTTGAGGGTGGGAGCGCCAGCCACGATACTCACCCTCATACAGCAGTTCCTTGCCGTTCAGGAGGAGTCGATTTCCTCTCTGAAAGACCACGCCTTGAGGGTGGGAGCGCCAGTTGTTGAACCCACCGCGGAATTTGCACACCACTTCGCCGTCCTTGAACGTGCGAGGGACGGGAACGCTCGTCTTTTCCATCTTTCCTCTTTCAAAAGTTCGTTTTCTTCACCATCCGCCGTCGACACAAGGTCGGTAGCGGGTGAAAAGGGATGAGCGAAGAGTCTCGCTCATCCAAGGTCTAGACGAAAGCCTCGTCGAAGCGGCTGACCGGAGGTGTGGCGCAATGGAAGCGCCAGATGCCACCTTGTCGGACGATGACGCCCGTGGAGTGGGAGTTCCAGGCGCTACACTCACCCTCATGCAACAATTCCTTGCCGTTCAGGAGGAACCGATTCCCCTTCAGAATGACCACCCCTCGAGGGTGGACCCGCCAGTCATGACACTCACCCTTGTACAGCAGCTGCGTGCCGTTCAGCAGGAACCGATCCCCCTTCAAAATGACCGCGCCTTGAGGGTGGGGGCCCCAGTCATCGAGGCTGCCCTCATACAGTAGTTTCGTACCGTTCAAGAGGAGTTGTTTTTCTATCTGGATGACCACGCCTTTGGGGTGGGAGTGCCAGTCAAACCACTCCTTGTTCTTATACAGTAATTTTGTGCCGTTCAGGAGGAGTCGATAGCCTTGGAGCAGATCCCTACTCCCGATGACCACGCCTTGAGGGTGGGAGTCCCAGCCAGACGAATCGCCCTCATACAACAGCTTGTCACCATTCAGGAAGAATCTTTTTTGGTACCCGCTTCCTTCCCGAATGACCACGCCTTGAGGATGGGAGTCCCATTCATTACACTCGTCCTTATATTCACACACCACCTCGCCGTTCGTAAACGTACGAGGAGCAGGGATGTTTACCTTTTTCATCTTTCCTCTTTTCAAAGATTCCCGCTTTCGCGAGAATGACAGAAATGTCAAAGGTTCGAGTCTTCACCATCCGCGACCGACTTTAGAATCAGTTGCGGGTGAAAAGGGATGAGCGAGAAGGCTCGCTCATCCAAGAAATAACTTTCTGTCATCCCGGCCTTGACCACGTAGAACGTGGCGCGGCGTGGGATCTCTGGAAGGATCAGACGAAAGCTTCGTCGAAGCGGCTGACGGGAGGCGTGGCGCAATGGAAGCGCCAGACGTTGCCTCGCCGGACGATGATTCCGGTGGAGTGGGGGTTCCATTCATCATACTTACCCTGATACAACAGCTTTGTGCCATTCAGTAGGAATTGATGACCTCTACGAATGACTACGCCTTGAGGGTGGGAGTCCCAGTTACCAAACTCACCCTCATACAGCAGTTCTTTGCCGTTCAAGAGGAATTGGTTTCCTCTCTGAATGACCACGCCTTGAGGATGGGAGCCCCAGCTATTCCAGTCACTTTTATGCACCAGCGCCTTGCCGTTCAGGAGGAGCCGACGGCCTCTCTGAAAGATTACGCCTTGATGGTGTGAGTCCCAGTCGTCCCAGCTTTGACTCCTACAGAGCAACTTAAAGCCGTTCAGGAAGAACCTGTCATCTCTCCAAATGACGAATCCTTCTGGATGGGGGCGCCAGTCATCAAACTCACCCTCATACAGCAGCTCCGTGCCATTCAGCAGGAGTTGATTTCCTTTTTCGAGGACTACGCCTTGGGGGTGGGAATTCCAGCCGACGCAAGGCAGGCGGCTTCTGCACACCACCTCGCCGTCGGTGAAGACGCGCGGAGTGATGGTCGGCGGGTTTGAGCGCGCTTGAAGAGTCTTTTTGGACGTATGGTCAACCATGAGTCGCTCCAAGCAGGTCCAAGATGGCGCGCGCGGCGGTCGCGTCGATCACGCCGCTCATGACCAGTTGGCCGGTGGCGGGATCGAGCGTGGCTTCGAGGGTCGAACTTTCGAAGTCAGCGACGTCATGCCGATCGGTCAGCAGGTGAAGACGTTGGTTGGCGGAGCCGCGCAGCGGAAGTCGGTCCGTGATTTGCGCGCGGATGAACGGGCCGTCGATCAAGACATCCAATTCGGCGAGCAGCTCTTCCGCTCCGCTGGGCGCGTTCGGGCTGCGCAGAGCGGCGAGCGTGAAGCCTGACCAAGCGAGGACCGAGAGGTCGAGGCTGCGTGCGTGTCGCGCCACTTGGGCCAGCGCCGCAGCTTGCGTAAACGGTTCGCCGCCGGAGAAACTCACGCCCTGGATGGCGTACATCTGTTCGGCTTCATCCAACTGCGCAAGAATTTCCTGCAGCGAGATTTCGCTCGCCGCTTCACGCGCGAGGAATTGGGGCGTGGCGCAATCCGCACAGCGTAGCGGGCAGCCACGCACCCAGAGGCAGAAGCGCTGCCCCGGACCCATGGCCCGGGTGCACGCTTCGATGGCACCGACGTTGATGGTGTCTAGCATGTCATCCGCCTTGCTTGAGCTTGCCGCCTTCGGGCACGCCGTTGGGTTGACGCGGCGCGTTTGGGTTTTCCACCACGTCTTCGAATCCGGCGCCGAGGATCTCGAGGATGGTGCGCAGTTCCGCGTCCGCCGCGTCGCACTCCTGGCCGGGGGGCAGCTCGATGTCGACGGCTACGCGACCTTGCTTGTCCAAGATGACGCGCAGCGTATTCATCGCGCACCTCCCTTGATCTTGGTCTCGAGGATCACGACGTCGCCGCGTTCTTCACGCGTGACTTCGCCGCCCAACAGACTCAAGGTCGCCTTGAGCGCCTCTTCTTTGTACGCGCTCTCGAACGCTTTTTTCCACGCCTTCAGCTGATTTGATTCGCTGCTGATGGCGTTGGAGTAGTAGCTCAACGTCGTGCCGGTGATGGTCACGCCAAGCTGAATGTGTGAGCCGCTGCACTCGATGCTTCCGCGCAAAACGCCGACGCTTGTCCCGCCGTCGAGAGGCTGGCCGCTCGCTTTGCCGTAGGTCGAAGAGTTGTCGTATTTCTCGGCCACGCTGCATCGGCATTGCGCAGCTGCGCGTTCCAAAGCGCGCCGGGCGACGGCCTGGATGATCGGCGCCCAAGCGATGGCGCGCAACTTTTGGGCGAGTTCGGGTCTGGTCTTGATGAGCTTGCGCAACACCTCGTCCACCCCGTTTTCTTGCCCGACCACACTCGACTGACGCATGACCAGATAATGTCGCGACATCCCAGTCTCCTTCAAGAGTTTGATGTAAAGGGCGATGGGTAAGCTAATCAAAAATAAGCCGAAAGGTCAAGCTAAGCGCCTCTTTCTTTCGTTTGGATATTTTGGCTTAATCAAGCTGAATGCAGACTGTATTTTTTGCCGTCTATCCGGCGATTGCCTGTTCGATAGTCTGTCTGATTTCGCCTTGGCCTTTGTTCGTCAAGTTGGAGTGGAGGATGACTTTGACGCCTGGAAAATCCGTCCCGAGTTTTCTGGTCAGCACGGCGATGTCTGATTTGGTCAGCTTGTCTATCTTATTCGCGATGATGGCGAAGGGGATTTGGATTTCTTGGAGGAAGGCGAACATCTCGTGGTCGATGTCCATCGGTCCATGGCGCGCGTCGATGATGACCAAAGCCAATTTTAGATTTTGCGCCTGGTTGAGATAAGCGTTGAGCAAGCCCTCGAAGGCCACGCGTTTCGCCTTGGACGTCTTGGCATAACCATAGCCCGGCAGATCGACCAGAAAAAAACGTTTATCCACGTCGAACAAGTTGATGGTTTGCGTGCGGCCAGGCGTGGCGCTGACTCGAGCCAGACCTTTTTGGTCGACCAGATGGTTGAGCAGCGACGACTTGCCGACATTCGAACGCCCCAACATAGCGATCTGAGCTTTGTCGCCGATGGGCAGGTCTTCGACTCGGACCGCGCTTTTCAGGAAAGTAGCATGCATAATGGGGGATGATCGCTATGCAACATATAGCATTTAGCCGTAGTGCACAAATGAAATCGACCGTCTGGCCGCGCCACGTGAGTCGCGTAAAGTAAAAACCGCACCTATGAAGCGCGGCTTTTACGTGGTGCGACGGCCGGGGATCGAACCCGGGACCTTGGGCTTAAGAGGCCCCTGCTCTACCAGCTGAGCTACCGTCGCAAATACTTAGGGTTTAAGTTTTGGTCAAAATATTAATCGCTTTCTGTCTTTCGGTCAAGTTTCGGGGGAATAAAAAGAACCCCCATCCTGATTCGATGGGGGTCGCGCTTACACCAAGTGGGGTCTGACTTGTCGCTCGTCCACCCCGAGTCTTTGGCAGATGGCTTTGAGCCGCCTGGGGGAAATGGTCAAACCCAGTTTCCGGCCACCCAGACTAACGATATTCTCCGGAAGCATGTATGGGGAGCCTACTTTCCGCCATTTTCCAGCTTTAGCCGACCGGTAGACGGTCAGGCTCACGTTCTGCGGAAAATCCGTGCCTTGGGCCTTGAGGAGCTGCTGTGCAGTCTGTTCATCAAAGCCTTCCAGGTTTTGCCTCATGCGGACGATGCGCTTGGCATGGCTGATGAGCAGGATGATCGGGCCTCTTCGGGTGTATCTCCCGGTGGACAAGAGCCATTTTCCGAAGAACTCCTTAATCTGTCCCAACGGATCTCCCGTTTCATACGGGAAGCACCTGACCCGTCCGTCGGGAAGGAGTACAAACCCCAATCCGTGATTATCCTGCAATTCTAGATAGATCGGCGCAAAGGGATGGCTCATGTCACACGGGCATCGGGTCTCTCCCGGCTCTGGCGGAGAATCTGCCGGACCCCGATGGCAACTCGGGCATTTGCGGCTGGCCAGGACACTTTCCCTTATCTTATTCAGGCAAGCGGCCTCGTCAGGCTGGAAATCCCTGGATGACCAGGAGGCAATCCGCTCTTGATAATCGGGAAAATTCGCCGTGAAGTGAGCGTAGCCTTCGAGGTTCTCTTCGGCCCTAAGTAGTTTGGCGACTATTTCGGGTTTTGCATACAGCTTCAGGGTGAAGAGAAAATACGACGCGAATATCTCGCAAGCTTTTTTATGTGCGTCGTGCGGATCCTTCGAGATCGCGGCACGATATATCGCTTCGGCCTCGATCAGAACCGTTTGCTTCTTCAGCTCATTGAAGAGCGGGTCCATGAGCAGGCTCGTACCCGCGCGAACCCAGCCACCCGGTCCGGCCAAATGAGCGTCCCTGACCATGACGTCAAGAGCCTGATCGGCGCGGATGGTATCCGAGATCACGAAGTTCTTGAGGGGACCCAGGGTGTTCCTAAGGAATCTGCCGAGCAGATAGGCTTGGACTTTGCCGAAAGGCGTAAGCCCGGTGTTGGAATACCCCGGCAACAGCAGCGGCTTGGCGCCAGACTCCACGGCAGCGTTCTTGACCACGTTCCATTCGCTTTCCGGATGACGAACCACAATCAACACCAAAGACATGAGAAACTCCTTGTTAAGGGACTGGACTTTGTAACCCGAGACCGGCGTTTTGTCAAGCAATGACGCTTGCTTTAGATGGCGTTTTTGGTATCATGCGCGCACAAATTAATTTTCATTCCGCACCCTTAGCTCAGCTGGATAGAGCGCTTCCCTCCGAAGGAAGAGGTCAGACGTTCGAATCGTCTAGGGTGCACCACAAAAACCCACACGCTGGACGGCGGTGGTTTTTTGTTTTCCGCTTTGTTAAGAGACTGACCAGACAGGCTAGACGGAATGGTAGTCAAGACGCCGGAAAGGACTCGAACTCCCGATGGGCTGAGGCCGTATCAGCGAAGCTCATCCCTTAGAACGAGCCTGACCGTCATGTGCAATGCAGAAAGAAAGTCGTCGATATCCACATTTCGAGTGCCATGCGCGGCGACAACATCGTCATGCGCAGCTCTGCAGTTGTCGTACTTCGGATCCCCTCTAACGCACTGCGCACAGTCGCTCGGCGTGCAGCCACCGGAATGGGACATGCAGTTGCGGTGACGGTACCAAATCGCTACCAATGAATCGAGGTTGAATGTCTTTCGATTCCCAACCTTGTATTCCGGCGAATGCGCAGTCGTGTGGTACAGCAAATGGAGATGATGACGCACGAAATCTTCCGCCTGGTTGCTCACGGGGATCGGCTTTCCCTTTTTGTTCAGCACGTGCTGCCCGTTCCAGTCGACGCTCGGCTGGCCCGGATACCCCTTGTCCCTGGCAATAATCTCGAGAAGGTTCCAGTATCTGAAGTACGCCAATTCGCAATGTCGCTCTGCAACGGCTTCCCGGAAGAGCGAGAGATAGAGTCGGACCCTTCCGTCAGCCTGCATTCGCTCAAGATGGCGCTTGATCACGACCGGATCTTCGCCGGAGATGAACCCCGCTAGTATGTTGCCCCTATATAGCTCTGGCCAAAGGACGATGCGGGGGTGCTCGGTCGAGGGATCGGTCACAATCGCCGCGCAAATGTCTCCATGGCTGCCGCGATGCAGGGACATCAGAGTATTCAGGCCTTCCAGTTCGCCGACCACGATCTCGAGCGCTGCCTCCGGGGATTCCGCGTGAACCACGGGAAAGTGCGCGACCATCACCGGATGCTGGCGTTTTCTGTCGTCCGCCGAACCAGGAGATGCTTCGAACCGGTCGCCTTGCTTCTCCACGAAACGTTTCAGAAAGGAAATCTCCGCGTCGAGACCCAAGCCGTCGTTGGACGGCATGATCTCGTATTGGCCCAGGCTCATTCGGGTACCGAGGCCGCAGTCTTTGACGAAGGCGATAACCGTGAACTTGCGCGTGCTCGCTGTCTCGTCGCCAATGCCGCGGAGCAATTCGGCACGGCGAGCCTCGCGGATCTGCTTGTACTTCTCGACGAGTGCCGCTGCTCCCGCGTCGGCAACGTCAGGACCGCACTCGAACAAGCATTCCTGGAGTGCGCTCGCCGGAACTCGGAGCTCGCCAACCGTCATGCCTTCCATGAAACGTACGCTGGATATCTTGTAAAGCCCCGTGTCGTTCAGATGGAGATCGGGCAACGTGAGCGAAATGCCCTCTGGCGTAATCTCAAGGGGAACATCGCGACCATACACCCAGTCATCCACCTCGGGAAGAACTTGCGCGATATCAACGTTGGCGCGGTTTTGGCTTCCGAGCGTCATCCCCGACACCTGGATCACAAGGGTATCGCCGGGCCGTACGGCATGCACGTTGAGGGCGACCTTGATTGACGCGCCGCCTTCGTTCTTGGGCATGTGTTCCTGCAGTCCTGGCATGCGCGCATGTTATCGATTCGGTGCTTGGCCTTCAAGCGCCATTTTTCGCGGCACGTTCAACCCCTGTATTGTACAGCGGCATGGCCGTCCTTGCGTTCGCCCCCTCCGGACGGTGGTCGGGGATTGCCTGCATCGACAGGAGCGGTGC
>JBAZZT010000018.1:0-19781 GCA_041658705.1 Patescibacteria group bacterium | reverse complement strand
GTCGGTTCAAAGGACTCCTGAGAAGCCACCGAGGCATGAACAGACTGCATCGACAACGAGCCTTCGAATGGTTCTGCGTGAAGTGCCGCTAGCACCACAAAAAGTACATTAAGCCCAGGATGACAAAGCATAATTGTCCGAATGAATAGTTCTATTTGAAAAGCCCCGTGGTGTACGCCGCGGGGCTGTGTGTCAGGTTTGGCGTTTTCGTCTTTCCTCCGCCAAAGCGATGGTCTGTCTCTCTTCGCTCGTCAGATAGCGGCCGAGAAATTTCGCCGCACTTTCCGCAAATGGGAGCCAGCCGCCCACGACGTTATTCTGAAGGACTCTTTCGGCGTATTCTCGCGGAACGGTTTTACCCAACCTCTTGGCGACCTCGATAGCGTTGGGAAGGGGATTGATGCGGTCTGGATTTGCGAGCAGCAAGCGATATATTTGTCCAAGCTCGTCAGTCGTCAACGCTCGGCCTAGATAATTTGCATTATCTTTTGCCAGAGCGAACCAGCCGCCCACGACGTTATCCCGGAGGCAACTTTCGGCGAACTCCCGGGGAATGGTTTTACCGAGCCGTCTGGCGACTTCGATAGCGTGGGCAAAGGAACATGTGCGGTTTGGGCGGAGCAGTGCTCTATACATTTGCTCAAGCTCATCTCGCGTAAGCTCCCGCCCGATTTTTTTGGCATCGGCATCCGCAAGATAGGGCTAACCGCCCGCGACATTTACCCGGAGTTTTTCCTCGAGCTGTTCGCGTTCCACTCGTCGGATTTCCGCCTTGCGCCTTTGTTCTTCCTCTTGCAGCCGCTTTTCCTCTTCTTCCTTGCGCCTTTGTTTTTCGGCTCGCCTAGTTTCTTCGCCGGCCAGCCAAGCGGCTTTTTCCACGAGGTCTCTCTGTCCGAATTGAGGGTCAAGCCCTCGGTAGGGATGGACCTCGATGAAGTCGACGGATGATCCGGGTGGAGGCTCGGAAGCTGCGCCGAGCAGAAGGACATTCGGTTCGCCTCTGCGACTGCGCCAGCGCGTGACGACTCTCTGGAATAGACCGGCCAAGAGGAAGGTCGGCTTCTTGAGCCAAGCGAAGAAGCGCGTTGCTCTGACGTTTTGCCCGTCCGCGGGCAAAGGAATGACGGATTCATTCGCCCGTTGCGTCATGACGTTTTCCTTTCAAAGGTTCTGACGCTAAATAACCATTAAAAGAGGCGAGTGTCAATGTGGGGGGGGTTAGACGGTAGCTGGTAGCCAGTAAGAGCCCTGTCATTCCTGCGTCCGCCATAGGCGGATCAGCCTCTGGCTGAAAAGCAGGAATCCAGACCACAAAAATCCCCTGTCATTACCCGGTTCAACCGGGTAATCCAGAGAGAGAACAAATCCAAAGTGAATTTTTCTCTCTGGATCCCCCGCTTTCGCGGAGGATGACAGAAGGAGAAAGCGGAGGATGACAGGAAGAGAGGCGGAGGATGAAGAGGTGTGGGATGACTGATTTTTTATCGTTCACGCCGTGCGCAGTATGCGGCACGCCGTACATGGTTCGTATTGAAAAGCCCCGTGGTTGTATGCCACGGGGCGAGGTTCAGCGCTTCGTCACTTTGTCTTGGACGAAGCCAGGGTTGCAGAGGGCAGGGGAGGCGGATGCTTGCGCAGCTCGTCCGCCGTCGCCTTGAGGTTGCCTCCGCGTCGCGTGAGTTCCTCGAGGAACGTCTTGATGAGTCCCGCCAACGACTGCCTGGTCCATTGGTCACGGACCTTGAAGGTCCTATCGAGCTCTTCCATCACCGTGATGATGACGTAGCGGGTGTCTTGTTCGGTCTCGGGCCAGTAGCCCTCCAACATGACCCGCTTGAGCAACCCAGTCTGCTTTTCGTCGAGCCGGTCGGCCAACGCGCTCAACCTGACGCCCATGCTTCCCTCAAGCTGGCTCAAGGTCGAAGCTTTGTCGTCGGGAGGTGGCACGCTTAGCTTGCCGTCTGCGCGCGGCACGTTGAACATGTCTTCGGGGATATGGCCGCCGTACGCTTTGGCCGCTTCTCGGTTGGCCGCATTTCGCGCCGCGAGTTCGGGATCGATTTCGTCCTCATTCCGCTCAGGTTGCGCAGTCGCAGCTTCGGCTTCACGGCTCGCGAGATCGGCACCGGCCTGTTCGAGCTCCAGGGCATCGATTTCGGCCGATTCGATTTCCTCGCCGTGGACCACTTGGATGTCGGGCGGGATGGATTGTCCAGCGCTGGACTTCTCCGTGGATGCTTCGCCGGCTTCGTCCGGCTTCTTCAGCATCTCGGCTACCGACTTCTCAACCATCTCGTCGACATCCTCTTTGGCGCCCTCTTCTGCCGGCGGCAGTTTGGGAGGGGGCAGGAAGAAACTGGGAGTTTTCTTCTTGGAGGTTTCGGTCGCTTCCGGCAGGAGATTGGTCGGACACCCTTCTTCTTCAGCTTCAGGCGCGGCGTCGGCGGGCGGGACCGATCCTTCGGTCTCCGCTTTTTCCACCGGCGCCTCTATCCTTTTGGGAGTTGCCCTTCGCCGGTCTCCTCCGCGGACGCTCCCTCCAAAGCAGAGCGATCCTCCACCTGGACGAAACCCATCTTCTCGATGCCCAGCATGACCACGCGCTTCAGCTCGACGAGCTGGATGCACTTGACCAGCTCACGCGGCGTCGCCAGTTCCAGGAAATGCTGCGGCCGGAAAGCGATATCCTTCTCATCCAGGTCCAGCCACGCATCGAAGATCTGATGCGTCAGCACTTTGGGCAGGCAGTCGAGGATGAGCTCGGTTCCGATGGCGCGCAACACTTCGCGGTGGGTCAGGATAGGCTGCAGCGGTTCCGGTTCTCCATCCACGCTGCGCTCCTTATCGAGCAGGCTTTTGATGAAGCATGCCACCAGATCGCGCCGCTCGTCGGTGTCATTTTTCCACTGGAACTTTTCCCAGTGCTTATTCAGGATGAGAGCGCCGTCGAGGTGGAGGGCCAAGTCTTCGGGCGCGAAGGCGACGTCGAACTGGCGTGCCGTGCGGTCTTTCGCTTTCACGACCTGATCCATGAGCTTGATCTGGTCTTCGAGGCTCATGTAGTCGCGGACCGTGTTCTGGGGCAATCCGGTCAAGGCCGTGACCACGATTTGGCGCCGATCCGGCCGCTTCTCGAGCGCTCCCATGCGCAGCTTCGTCGGGAGAAGGTCGCGACGCGTTTCGGGATTGAATTCGGGCACGGGATGCGTCAGACGGGATTCTTGACTCACGATTTCTTGCGGATCAAGAGTGCGCAGGGCGGACAGGAATTCCACCACGACTTGCAGCGCGACGTGCCGAGACAGATGTTGCTCGGCTGTGTGTTCGAGTTCGGCGTCGCTGCTATCAGGCTGATACGAGACGGGATTGACCTTCATCGGAACATACCTCTCGGGTTGGAATGAACGCTATGCAAATTCGCAGAAATATGGCTTTTTGTCAAGATATCGCGAAATAATGGGCTATTTTGAGACCAAAGCGGATAGTATAAAAAATGACTAATGACTAATTTTTAATGTCTGAAATAGTTCCTGAGCCAGCCGCGCCACGTTCTACGTGGTCGAAGGACTACCCTGTCGGAATAAGGTAGCCCTTCGGTCGCCGCGTAGGGGCAATTCATGAATTGCCCCTACGGGAATATTAGAAAAATACCAAAAATCTCCATTTCCCCAAATCGTACCTATCGGACCATTTTGGGGAAATGGGTTGCGCGTAAATTCAGGCGACGGGTCAAAGGGATATTTAACTTTTTACGCCCTTCCCGCGCTGCCGAATAATTTCATTTTTCGTAACGCGACTTCGCGCATCAAAAGATTGGCTGGTTCGAGGAGTTTGCGCGGATCGATGACGCGCGGCAAGTCGGCCACGGCTTCGCGCATGCCGGCGGTGAAGGCGAGGCGCAAATCGGTGTCGATGTTGATCTTGGCCACGCCGTATTTGATGGCTTCCTTGATGTCCGCGTCGAGCACGCCGCGCGCTTGGCCGAGCTTGGCGCCGTGACGCTCCGCGATCTTCACCACGTCTTCGAGCACGCCCGAGGCTCCGTGCAGCACGAGCGGGATTTTCACCAACTTGGAGATTTTTTTCAGCCGCTCGATATCCAGATGCGTCTTGCCTTTGAATTTATACGCGCCATGCGCCGTGCCGATGGCGATGGCTAACGCGTCGCAACCGGTCTCGCGGGCGAACTTGAGGGCTTGCTGCGGATTGGTCAGATGCGCATCCTTTTCCTCCACGCTCACGAAATCTTCGATGCCCGCGATGGCGCCGATTTCGGCTTCGACCGATGCGCCCTTAGCTCGCGCCCAAGCGACGACTTTTTTGGTGTTGCGCACATTGGCGGCATATCCCAGCGCCGAACCGTCATACATGGCCGAGGTATATCCGGCATCGAGCGCCGCTTTGATGATTTTCAGATCCTTGCCGTGGTCGACGTGCATGGCGACCGGGATTTTTCCTTGCGCCGCCACGCGGATCATGGCCACGAGATAATCCAACCCTGCATAGCTGATCGCGCCTTCGGAAGTCTGCACGATGACCGGCGACTTCATCTTTTCCGCCGCCGACATGACGGCTTTCAAACATTCCAGGTCGTTCACGTTGAACGCCGGCACTGCGTATTTCTTGGCGCGAGCGGGGACGAGGAGCTTTTTGGTGGTGACAAGCATTCCTTGATGATATCACGCCGAAGCTTGATAAAAAAACCTTGTCATTCCTGCGAAAGCAGGAATCCAGACCTTGGAAAACCTCTGTCATTACCCGGTTCAACTACGTTGGACGTGGCGCAGCCGGGTAATCCAGACCTTGGAAACATCGGAAAAGTTTTTCTCTCTGGATCCCCCGCTTTCGCGGAGGATGACAGAGGGGGGACGGAGGATGACAGAGATAAAAAGGCGGAGGATGACGAAAACAGAAAACGGAGAACGACGATTTATCTCGTTGAAAAAGATTTCTATTTTCTACCGATCGTCTCTTTCGCTTTCTCGACAATCTTTTCCACCGTCATGCCGTATTTTTTGAGTAACTCGTTGGACTCGCCTGATTCGCCGAAACTGTCCGGCATGCCGACGAATGAGCAGGGGGCTGGCGTGTGCGTGGCGAGCGATTCGGCCACGGCGCCGGCGAGTCCGCCCGTAATCTGATGCTCTTCGAGCGTGACGCAGCAGCCGGTTTTTTTTACGCTCGCTTCGAGCGCCGCGTGATCGAAAGGCTTGAGGGTATGAAAATTTATGACTTCGGCGGCGACGCCGTCTTTTTCGAGTTCGCGCGCGGCGAGCAGGGCTTGATGCAGCAGCGGACCGCAGGCCGCGATGGTCACATCTTGACCTTCGTAGCAGGTGTAGGCTTTGCCGATCTCGAACGGCGTCTCCGGCGTCGTCATGAGTGGTGTTTTTTCGCGGCTGAAACGGAAATACACCGGGCCTTGGTAGGCGGCTGCGGCTAGGGCGCATTTGCGCGTCTCTTCGGCGTCGCAGGGTGCAATCACGACCAGCCCGGGCAAGACGCGCGTGATGGCCAAGTCTTCCAACGCCTGGTGCGTGGCGCCGTCCGGCCCGACCGAGACGCCGCTGTGCGCTCCGGCGAGTTTAACGTTGGCTTTGGAGTAACACACCGAGACGCGCAATTGATCCCAATTCCTTCCGGGCGAGAAAGTGGCGTATGACGCGACGAACGGGATTTTTCCAGCCAGCGCCAACCCGGCCGCCACACCCAACATGTTCTGTTCCGCCACGCCGCATTCGACGAAGCGCTCCGGAAATTTTTTGGCGAACTCAAGCACGCGCGTGGATTCCGCCAAGTCGGCCGTGAGCGCGACGACTTCAGGATTTTTTTCGCCCAGTTCCAACAGCGCCCGGCCAAAACCATCGCGCGTCGCGAGCTTTTGGACATCGGGAGAAAAAAGGTTGTGATCAAGTTGTGCGTTTTCGTTCAGCATAAGGTCGGATTATTGGCTACCCTCTACCATCTACTCTCTACCCTCTCTTCATTCATGTTCGCTCCTGATCTGCCCGGCCAGCGTGCGCAGTTCTTTTAAGGCGATCTCCGCCTCTTCTTTGTTCGGCGGTTTGCCGTGCCATTCAAAACGGTTTTCCATGAACTCGACGCCTTTGCCCGGGATAGTGTGGCAGATGATGACGCTCGGATTCTCGGCGATGGCGTGCGCTTGTCCCGCCGCTTCGACGATCTCGCGGATGTTATGCCCGTCGACTTCGATTACGCTCCAATTGAAAGCGCGGAATTTGTCGGCCAACGGTTCCAGCGGCAAGACGTTTTCGGTGAAGCCGTCTATCTGGATGTTGTTGCGGTCGATGAAGACCGTCAGCTCGCGTAGATTGAGTTTGCCGGCCAACGCAAAAGCTTCCCAGGACTGCCCTTCATCGAGTTCTCCGTCGCTCATCAAACACCAGGTATGAAAGGTGGGTTGAATGTCGAATGTCGAATGTCTAATGTCTAAATCTGACTTTCGATTGTTCATCCTCGCCGCCAATGCCAGGCCTACGGCTTGGGAGATGCCCTGGCCCAAAGGTCCGCCGCAAGTCTCGATCGGTAGGTCGGGGAGGAAGTGGTTGTTGGAGTGGCCCTGCAGGCGCGAGCCGAGTTTGCGCAGTGTCTTCAATTCTTCGCGCGGAAAATAACCGCGATTGGCCAGCGCGGCATAGAGCACGGGACAGATATGCGCGTTCGACAGCACGACGCGATCGCGTTCTGGAGCGCCACGCGTCTCGGGAGTGATTTTGGCGATTTCGTAATACAAAGCCGTGAACACCTCGGCCATGCCGAGCGATCCAGCCGAGTGGCCGCTCCCAGCCGCCAGCAACATCTCGATGATATCCTGGCGGATTTGATACGCGGTTTTCTCAAGCTCCACGAGGCGTTTTTCAGGCAGCATGGAGTCATTGTACACCATGGGCGGGGTCTTCTTAGACTTGACAGTCAGGTCAAAATAACCTAGGTTGGTCTATCGCCTACGTAATTCCGTGATATTGGGCGAGTTTCGGAAGCTCATCATAACTCGGGAGGTTTCGCATGGGGACGAAAAAGCAGGACGCACTCATCAAGCAGTTCGCGTATTGGGAGGAGAAGTTTCCGGGCAAGGCGACCGCGCTCATGGAATACCTCGCCCAATTCTACGAAAAACAGGAACTCAAGCCCGAACTTCCAGATTCGCGGGAACGGGCGCGCGAGTCCGTTTTTTGGACCAAGGTCAACAAGGTCGAGACCTTCCGATACCGGCTGGAAGATCAGGTTCTTGCCGAGTACGCGGTCGCGCTCCAACTCCGTACTTTCGATAACTCGCTGTCGACCTACCTCGCCAGGACCCTGGACGAGTCGCAAGTGAAGCCTCTCAACGCCGGCCTTTGGTTCTCGCTTTTGAGGTCGCTCCTGGAACAGTTCCATAAGAAGCATGTGGGGACCTACGTTCAGAGGTGGGAGCCGGGCTGGGAGTCGTTCGTGGACTTGCTCCTTTATCCGAGCGCCTTCATCTTGGCCGACAAACCCGAAGAAGCGGCCAAGTTCAAGCCGATACACCAGGTCTTGCTTGCCGGTAGCTTCCCCTTCGGCCTGGACAGGGAGAATAACCTGATCGTTCTCACCGCTTAGACAAGGTTGGACGCCTGATCTGTCGCCCTTACCAGACGCCGCGCGCATCTCTCGCACGCGGCGTTTTTGTTTACCAAAAAGGGCGCATGGCATGCGCCCCTACATTTGGCTACTGCCTATCTTAATTCACCACGTTGATCACGCCGCTCATCACCGAGTGGAGCGTGTCAGAATACTCGTACGATCCAACCGTGTTGAAGACGTGGGTGTAGCTCTGCTGGTAGTTCAACGGCTGCGAAGTCCAGCCGCTGCCGGCGACCTGGTGCTGCGCGCTGTCCTGGTTGGTCCAGGTCACGTTGTTGCCCTTCTTGATGGTCACGGTGCCCGGCACGAAGCCGTTCGACACGGTGCCGATCGAGATTACGATTTCGCCTTCGACCAATTGCTTATCGAGAGCGATGGTCGTGGTCTGGGTCATCACATCGTACGGTTTGTAATCGGCCGCGACCTGAAGCGGCTGGCCGACTTTGTAGTTGACGAAAAAGGCGTCCGCGATGTCATCGATTTGGTTCTTCCAAGCCAAGCCGTAAAGCGTCTCGGCCAATTCCTGGGTGGCTACCCAGCGCAGGATGCCGCCTTGTTCCACGGCGTAGACTTTGGGGTCGGTCGTGATTTTGACCATCTTCTTGCCCGGGCGATAGGTTATGTTGGAACGGGCGAGCGGGATGGTCGAGAGCAAGCCATCGGGAATCTGTTTGACTCCGGAGAAATCCGTGTACCAAGTAAAGTATGTCTTGGAGTTGGGGAAGACATAGCGACGGCCATCGGTACCGAAGTAATACACCGTATCGCCGGAACCTTTGATCAGATCGCCGGGAGCGAATGAGCTGGTCACTGCGGCTTGGGTCGCCATAGGCGCGAAGGCGAGGGCCAGGGTCGAGACCAAGGCCGCAAACATGGAAAGTTTCTTTAACATAAGGGCGTAAGAAAGAATTATTTTTTTAGGCTTTAGCTTATTCAGTATGCGTACAACCGAAAAAGATGTCAACCGCGATGAAGGTTTGCGTTTCCGCGAGCGTTACGGACGCACGGTTACGTACACCGGTGACGAGACTCCTGTGCTCGTAGCGCCGTCCAAGCCGACCGCGCTGCCGGTGAAGATGAGTGTGCTCGTGGCGTTCCAAGGTCCGGTTATCAGGGTGCAGGGCGCGGCACCGCTGCAATGCTTGAGCAGGGCCCCGTCTTTAAGCAGCTCGAGCTGCGCGATGCCGTTGGGGTCGGAAGCGGAGACCGTGACTTCAAGCGTATCGCCGACGTAGATTTGCGTGTTGGCGACTGCCACCGTGACCGTCGGTCCCGGATCGCCGACCGTGATGTAGCTCGTGACCGAGGTGTAAGTCCTTCCCAAGCTGTCGGTCAGCACGGCTTTGATCGGATGACTGGAGCCCATGCTCTTGTCCACGAAATAATCCGCGAATTTACAGACGCGTACCGAGACGCAGGATTTGACGTTGCTGTTATCGACGTAGAGGTCGATGCGCAGAGGCGCGATCGAGATGTCGGCTTCGCCGGTGAGCGAGTAGACGTCGCTCGGCGCGATTACGCTATGGTCCGGGGTCAGGGTAATCAGCCCGCTGTTGTTCGAGGCGACATTGACGGTCAGGATCTTGTCCAAGATTTGGTTGGACATCGTCGTGGCGCGCGCCCTCGCTTCATAGCTCGTCAAGGTGCCTGACGTCGGCACTTGCGTCGTGGCGCTGCAGATCCTGGACGTGCAAGTGGTTATGAGCGAGCTGTTGAAGAAGAGTTCGATCTTGAGTATGCCCGAAGTATCGCTGGCGTTCGCCGAAAGGGTCAAAGTGTCGCCCGGACTAGCATCGAGTTTGGAGACCGAGAAATCCAGGCTTGGGGCGGTGGGAGTCGTGCTGGTCGGCGCAGTCGGAGTGGTGCTGGTCGGAGTCGTGGGAGCGGAGGGCGCCGTAACGAGGGATTTATCGACGTTGATGTTGGTCACCGCCGCGCTCTCGGCTGCCGGGGCGTAATCAGCCGCTGATTCGATGGACGCTCCGATCTTGTAGTTGATGAAGAACGGATCAGGCAAGTCATCCACCTTCTGATTCCAATCCGCGCCATACAGCGCGGCAGCCGCGGCTTCGCTTTTGACCCAGCGCAGTTCGCCGCCTTTACCTACGGCGTAGGTCTTGGGATCGGTCGTGACTTTGACTAAGCGCACTCCGGGCCGATAAGTCACGTTGCCGCCCAGTGAGATGGTTTGCAGATCGGCCAGGGCGACGGTCTTTACGCCGGAAAAATCCTGATACCATGTGGCGTAAGTCTTGGCCGTGGGGAAGACGTAGCGTTTGGCGTCGGCGCCGTAATAATAGACCGCGTCACCCGGACCTTTTATCAGGTCGCCGGGCGCCAGGGTGGTGGCCGAGGCACTGGAGATGGCCGGCAGATTGAGGGCAAAGAGGGTGAAGGCGATGGCGATTGTCCGAGCGATGTTTTTCATAGACTTGGGATTAGACCTAAGTTTACCACTCCGGTGACCAATTTAATAACCAATAATCAACATCCAATAACCAATGATCGATTTGATGGCCGAACGAACTTGATTATTGGTCATTGATTATTTAAGCCTAGTATTCCAGTACATCGTCTCGACCCGTCGCGCGGCTTTTCCGTTTTTCACGCCGAAAGTCCAATGCGTGACCGCGGGCCAGCCGCGTGAGGACAGGTTGCTGACGGCTTTGTCCTTTCCTATAAAGAAGCCGATATGGCGATGGCCGCTGGTATAAAATTTGTTTCCGCCATCGTGCACCGCCTCCCAGACCAAGACACAACCGGGTTTTGGTTTTTTGATTCTCTTCCAGCCGGATGCCTCCATATCGCGGATGAGCCCCGTGATCGTCATGTGGCCGTGAGCGATCAAATCAAAATATTTCAAGATGAAAGACACGAAAAAAGCACAGGACAGGTTGCCTTTTTGCGTTATCTCCGTTTTCTTTCCGTCGATCTCGGCAAAAAAAGCGCGAAACATTTTGCTGCCCACGCTGCCACGGATGATGGCGAGATAGGAATCAAGTAAAAGAATCGTGTGCGGCATACCGGATTATTTCCACGGATCATCGGAAGGGCCGGAAAGTTCATTGAGGCTTTTGATTTTGACCGGATGCCCTGTGACGCCGCCCTGTTCTACGTTAACAGAATACTGCGGAGCTTCTGATTTAATAGTTTCGAAAATTATGGGTGATACTTTATCGTTAAACAAAGACAGGAGCAGAGTATCATTTTTTCGTAGGACATGAATCCCCTTAAAATAAATCGTTTCCTCTCCAGGGAACGCGGCGTCAATTTTTTGGTTTAGCACGTTAACCATCATGCTGTCTCCACTTGAGATTCCTTGTTTGCAGGCTGTATTGTCCACGAGCAGCAGCGACGAGGGCGTCGCGGGCATGAGCGCCATGTGGTCGCCGTGTACATAAGTGTGAGATCCCGGGATATGGGTCATGCCGTGCCCTTCATAGTTGATGTTGTAAGCGGGTATATTCAGGGAACGGAGTAGCCCTGCCAAGACAATCACTGGCTCATGGCAACCTCCGATACGTTCATCGAAATACCTGTCCAGGTTGCGTGGGATGAAAATATCAAAACCCGTTCCCAGATGGAACTTCTTCTCTGAATCCGGACGACCGTCGGAATATCTATCCCAATCCCAAACGGTCCCATCTTGATCGGTGTAAGTATGGGTATTGTTGGATTTAATCCAGCGGATTGAATTTATTAGTATTTGGTTCTTATTCGGAGAAGCCATTTTTTTGGCCAGCGCATAAAGTTTATAAGACGCGTCCAACTCCAACTGAACCTCGGGGTAAACTTCCATTGGCGTCGAACTATAAATAGCGTCTTGTGACGAGGGTTTGGGAACCGCGACTTGGTTTTCCGCAGCCAGATATGGATCGTATAATAAAGCCGCGGTCTCCTCGAGCGAATAATCCTTCAATGACCAGGGCACGACCTGATGTTTTTCCACCCACAATGCATGGACTATTCGGATGATCAAGACTTGGTGTTGTACGGGTACTCCGGCCAATCGTTCCTTTAAGCGAAACTCTTCCTCGACATTGCCAATGTCGGCGTCGTAGGTATTTTCCAAAACGTCCAATACCAGGTGTAGGCCGGTTTCATGGCCTTCTTTGTTGGTAACGAAGGATATTTTTTCCAAATAATCTTTATACGGTTTTAAGCCCGGATAATTTTCGAACATCAATAGGTAGTCTCCTTTAGGTTCTTGCTCTGATTTTGTGCCCGAATCGTAGACTTCATCCGAACCGAATTTTTTCGCGTCTCCGCATCCCGCAATAAGACCCGCAGCAGCTACTATGCTTACGGTTTTTTTTATTTTTTCAAAGCGCGGCTTGGGCTGGCTCGGTTGGTATCTGAAGGGATTGTTTTCCATAAAATCAAAGTTTTTGTAATGCGCTGTAGGCCTTCCCCGGATCTTTTGCTTCGAAGATTGCACTGGCGACGCAAAAGCGCGTCACGCCGGCGGCTTTGAGTTTTGGGATCGAGGCTTTGTCCACGCCGCCGTCAAAGGCGAGGGCGATGTTCGGCCAGCGTTGGTGGATGGTGCGCGCTTTTTCGACGGTCTGCGGCTTGAGGCTTTGTCCGGAGGCGCCGGGCTCGACGCCTAAGACCAAAATCTCATCCACTTCGGCGGCATATTGCTCGAGCGCTTCGAGCGGCGTGGCAGGCGAGACGGCCAGTCCCGCTTCCTTCCCCGCGGCTTGGCAAAGGCTCACCAATTCAAGATGGTCAGCTTCCGTTTCCACGTGCCAGATGAGGCGCGTGACGTTAGCGGTGTTGACGCCTTCCTTCACGTATTTTCCCGGATCTTCGACCATCAGATGAAGCTCGAAATTTTGCTCGGGAAATTCGAGCAAAGTTCCGGCGCGATACCAAGATCCGTTGGCCGTGAAGAATCCATCCATGACGTCGATTTGGATGAGCGGCGCGAGGCCTTTGACGGCTAAGATTTTTTCGCGGAACGAGTCTTCGTCACTGGCGAGTATCGCTGGGATGATTTCTGACATAGTTGTAATTATTCTTTTCGTCATCCCAGCGAAAGCTGGAATCCACGGATTTCTGACATCGCCGCTCGGCCTCTGTGGTTTAATCAGAGCTGTCATTCTTGAGGCCGTCTGACGGCCGAAGAATCTTCCGATTCCTTAAGGTATAGGAAGATCCTTCGCGGAGTTTACCCCGCACTCGATGCGGGGCTCAAGGATGACATTTGCTTTATATGACGAATACTATCCTAATTGCTTGATTCGTCTTTTATGCCTCTCTGCGCCAGACGCATTCGTCTTCAAGAAAGTCTCGACTAGCTTCTGCGCCGTGGCGACATTTTGTCTCCAGCCCGACAACGTCAGCACATTCGCGTCGTTGTGTTCGCGCGCCAGCTTGACCGTCTTGGCGTCGAAAGCGTCGAAAGCGCGCACGCCTTTTTGGCGATTCGCCGCGATGGCCATGCCGATTCCCGAACCGCACACGAGCACGCCGCGCGCCTCGGGCGCCGCCACCACGAGCCTGGCGACTTGCGCGGCGACCTTGGGATAATCATCGCCCTTCCTATATCTAGGTGAAAGGTCGTAGATCTGCGGCCCGTCGGGAATCTTGAGCAAAGCTCGTTTCAAAGCTTCCTTCAGCTTATATCCGGCGTGGTCAGCGCCAATGAAGATAGTCATTTTTTTCATGGCTTGAAGTGTATCTCCCCTTGACGAAATGGGCAAAAAGTGCTAGATTCAGCAGTCGAATGGAAAGTCGCGGAATTCCCCGCGGCTGGTCGACTAGCGCACTTTGGAGGCAACGATGAGGTTCTATTTTTTCCGTCACACGATGAAGAAAGCTGATGGCTCGATCTCTCCCGAAGGTGCTGCATTGGCCGAGACGGTCGGCACGGAACGTCTTGGCGGTCGCGACGTCGAATTCATCATGGTCTCGCACCAACCACGGACGGAGCAGACCGCTCGCGCCATGCTGAAAAACGCAAATCTGAAGGAAGCTGACATCGTCTTGCCGTTCGTCGTCGATGCGCTCGATAGTCCTGACACGAAGGAGTGGATTGAATACATCCAGGCCACGGAAGGCAATCTGGATCAGGACCATCCCTTTGTCGCCGACGAAGCGGAACGCATGAAGGAAGATTTCCTGGATCTCGTCGGCGTGATGCCCGAAGACGGCAACTTCGTGGCCGTTGGCCATGCCGGCATGCTCGAAGCGCTCATCGAAGAACTCACTGGCGTCATGCTCAAGCCCCTCCGCGAGTGCGAGGGCGCGATCGTCGACCGCGTGAACGGCAAGTTCCAGCTCGTCGAGGAGCTCCGTCGCTAGTCCTACCTGCAAAAGCCCGTCTGGTACCTCAACCGGACGGGCTTCTTCTGAATCAAAAAAAACGATCAGCTCCGTTTAGCCCGGAAGGTTTGACGAAATCGCTCCAAAACAGCATGATAGACGCACAAAAATATGGCGCAGGATAAACAGCAACGAGACGACAAGCAACCAGCAACCAGCAACGAGCAACCAGGGCGCGAGACGAATCGGCCTGATTTCCCCAAGATGGAGGAAGAAATGTTGGATTTCTGGAAGCAGCAGCATGTCTTTGAGCGCTCCATCGAGGAACGGCCGGAGAATAAGACCTTCGTCTTCTATGACGGCCCGCCGTTCGCCACCGGTCTGCCGCACTACGGCAACTTGCTTCAGTCGGTGATCAAGGACACGGTGCCGCGTTACTTCACCATGCAAGGTTATCGCGTGCCGCGCCGTTGGGGTTGGGATTGCCACGGTTTGCCCGTCGAGAATCTTATCGAAAAAAGCCTCAAGCTGAATTCCAAGCGCGACATCGAAGCGTATGGCATCGAAAAATTCAACGCGGCTTGCGCCGAGTCGGTCATGGAGTATACGGGCGAATGGAAAAAGTATGTGGACCGCATCGGTCGCTGGGTGGAATTCGAGGACGCCTATCGCACCATGGATCCTCCCTACATCGAATCGGTGTGGTGGGCTTTTTCGGAATTGTGGAAAAAGAAATTGATTTATCAGGATTTACGCGTCTCGCTGTTTTGCCCGCGCTGTTCGACTCCGCTCTCCAACTTCGAGATCGCGATGGACAACTCGTACGTCGACGCCGAGGATCCGGCGGTCACGGTCAAATTCAAACTCAAAGGCGAAGCCGACACCTACTTCCTCGCTTGGACCACCACGCCCTGGTCGCTTTTGGCTGACGTGGCGCTGGCCGTCCATCCTGAACAGGTGTATGCGAAAGTGCGCATGAGCGACAGCGGCGAGACTTATATCTTGGCGGAGAAGCTCATGTCAAAGGTATTCAGCCAATTCTATCCGCTCACCGACAGCGCGCCGGGATTCGAAGTGCTCGAGACCATGCAGGGCGTGCAACTCACGGGGCTGGAATATGAGCCGCTCTTTCCGTTCCCGCCCGAGGATTTGGCGCGCCTGACCAAACGCGACGGCAAGAACATCTACCGAGTCATCAGCATGGAGTATGTCACGATCGAAGACGGCACAGGCATCGTGCATACCGCACCGGCGTTCGGCGAAGACGACTTTCAAGCCTCGAAGGTGCATGACCTGCCGGTCGTGGTGACCGTGGATGAAGAAGGCAAGCAGCTGCCGGAGACCGGCAAGTTCGCCAGTTTGCCTATCAAACAATCAGATTCCAAGATCAGCGACGACTTGCGCGCCCGCGGTTTGCTCTATCGCGATGAAAAAATCACGCACAGCGTGCCGGTGTGTTGGCGCTGCAAGACTCTGCTCATGTACAAAGCGCAACCCGCTTGGTTCGTGGACGTGACCAAACTCAAGCCGCGCATGCTCGAGACGGCCAAGAAGATCAATTGGCATCCCGAGACGTTCAAAGACGGGCGTTTCGGCAACGGACTCGAGACCGCGCCCGACTGGTGCATCTCGCGCACGCGCTACTGGGGAGCGCCTTTGCCCGTGTGGAAATGCGAAAAATGCGACCAACTCCAAATCTTCCCTTCGGTCGCGGAATTGGAAAAAGCCGCGGGGCGCAAGATTTCGAACGGCAAGCTCATGGACCTGCATCGTCCGGCCATCGATCAAGTCACGCTGGCCTGTGAGTGCGGCGGCGTCATGAAGCGCATCCCCGAGGTCTTCGATTGCTGGTTTGAATCCGGCAGCATGCCCTACGCCTCGGTGCATTATCCCTTTGAGCACAAGGATTTTTTCGACGCGAATTATCCCGCCAATTTCATCGCCGAGGGGCAGGACCAAACGCGCGGCTGGTTCTACACTCTGCACGTGCTGTCTTCCGCCATCTTCGGTAAACCGGCGTTCAAGGACGTGATCGTGACCGGCATGATCTTGGCCGAAGACGGCAAGAAGATGTCCAAGAGCCTCAAGAACTATCCTGATCCGTGGGACCTGATGCAGCGTCATGGCGCGGATACGTTGCGCTATTACCTTTTGTCATCGCCCGTGCTGCAAGCCAACGGCCTGAATTTTTCCGAAAAGGATTGCCTTGTGGTGCAGCGCACGCTCTTTGGCACGTTGTGGAACGTGCTGGCTTTCTACAAGCTGTACGCCGGAGCGGGCCATCCCGAGATCGTCAAACCGCGCAGCATGCACGTACTCGATCGCTGGCTCATGTCGCGCCTCACCGGACTCACGCGCGAGATGACGCATGCCCTGGATACCTACGACCTCATGGGCGCGACCCGGCCGCTGCGCGAGTGGGTGGATGACCTTTCGACTTGGTGGCTGCGCCGATCGCGCGAGCGCATCAAGAGCCAGGATGCCTACGAACGCGCCGATGCTTTGCGCACTTTGCGCGAGGCGTTGCTCGAGACGGCCAAGCTCATGGCGCCGGCCACGCCGTTTTTCGCCGATAAATTATATCAAGAGACGGCCGGCGCGAAGATGTCGGTGCATCTCGATAAGTGGCCCAAGCTGGACGAGCGCCTGTTGGACGAACAGCTCATGCAGGACATGACCTGGGCGCGCGCCGTCGTGACCGCGGGATTGGAATTGCGAGCGCGCCACAAGATTCCGGTGCGCCAAGCCCTGGCCAAGCTGACCATCCGCATGCGCGATGCCGCTCCGTCATCCCGCCTGACCCAGCGCACGGAACTCACGAATTTGATCAAAGACGAATTGAACGTGGAACAGGTGGAGGTCATGGCCGGTCACTCCGGTCCCGAGGAGTGGAGCGTCGAACTCGATACCGAAATAACCCCCGAACTCAAGCGCAAAGGTTTGGCGCGCGAACTCATGCGCCACATCATGAACCTGCGCAAAAAAGCTGGGTTGGCGCCGCAAGACGCGATCAAGCTCAAGCTGGCTTCTTCCGACCAAGGCACGCGCGATTTTCTCGAGGCACTGCTCCCGTCCGTCAAGGCGGCGGTCAATGCGCAAGCTGCGGACGTAGGGGAGTCGCTGGCGCCGCAAGACGCGCCGGAAGAATTGGAATTGGACGGACGAAAATTCTCGGCAGCGGTAGAAAAGAAATAAAACAAGCCCCGGTACAATCCGGGGTTTTAGTTTACGCATATTCCGGATCCATTCCCCATTTCAAAGGATTATCGAGGATGTATTTGCGGGTTTCGTATAGTTCGCGTTCATCGCGGATGACGCGTTCGTGATAATTGCGTTGCCAGAGTTTCGCGGTATCGTCGAGCGACATTTTGCGAGATATCGAGGTTGTTTTTGATTTGAACAATCCGACGAATGGAGCAATTGATTTTGATTGGCGTAGGGGCGCATGCCATGCGCCCTGTCCGAAATTCGATGGATAATCCGATCCAGGGCGTGTGGCACACGCCCCTGCGATCCAAATGATGAAATGGATGTGGTTCGGCATGATTATCCGTTCGTCCAATTCTATTTCGCGGCATATTTCAGCCGATATCTTCAAACGCGAATCAACCATTTTTCCCAATTCGTTCAAATTCACACGCCCATCTTCGATATTCCCGAACAAATGGCGTTTTTCGTGCGTGCATATCGTCACAAAATATGCGCCCGGGGTTGCATAATCGAATCTCGGTAATCTGATTGAACGGCGGTGATGCTCCTTATATATACCGCTGCCATTTATTTGAATTTTGGTCAACTTTATCTAATTTTACCCCCATTTCTTGACAAAATGCCCAAAATGCGTTAGCTTTGTCTGTTCCGGATGGTCCGGACGAACCTTCCAATTAAGGAGTCGACATGGGGTACGAAGACGTTTTGCCCGTAGTCATCGAAAGCGCTTTGCCGGGCATGAACGGCGACACCGTCAAGCTCCGCTACGAGCTGACTGATTGCATCGGCCGGGGCGGCATGGCGTCGGTCTATCGGGCCCGCGACCTTGACCCTCCTGGCTGGTATCGCGACGAGCACGGCGACGAACCGCGCATCGTGGCCATCAAGTTCCCCCATGACGAGATCATGGGTTCGCTTGATACGGTTATCCGTTTCCGTCAGGAAGCGGAACTCCTGCACTCGATCGAGCATCGTAACGTGGTGCGTGTCATCAACCTCGGCCAGGACCAGAATGGCCGCGCGTTCTACGTCATGGAGTTAATCGAGAACGCCAAGTCCATCGCGTCGGAGATTTTCTCCCGTAAGTTCCACGGCTCCGACCAGCAGATCGAAGGATCGCTGGTGCCGGTGGAACTCGTGACCGATCTGTTGCGTCAGGCGCTCGAAGCCCTATGTGCCACGCACGCCGCGGGTGTCGTGCATCGCGACATCAAGCCGGACAATTTCCTGCTCCAGCGCACGGCACAAGGACGGCGCGTGATTCTGACGGATTTCGGGATCTCCAAGGACACGACCAAGGCCGATTTGACGGCCGTGGGCAATGTCGTTGGCACGCCGCATTACATGGCGCCGGAGCAGACGCGTCAGTACATCATCCATCCGGTGACCGAAAAGCCGTGGGGCGTCGGTCCGTGGACCGACATCTGGTCGCTGGGCGTCGTGGCTTACGAACTCGTGACCGGCGAACTGCCGTTCACGGCGGACGTGGACAAACCAGGCCTCATCATGGCCAAGGTGGCGACGGACGGGATTCCATACACGCCGCTCGAGGAGTACGTGCAGCGACCTGATCCGGCGCTCAAGGAATTCATCGAGGTGTGCCTGGTCAAGATGCCTTGGGAGCGTCCCGGCGATGCGCGCGAACTCTCGCGGCTCTTGGGCAAGTCCAAGACGGCGCTCACCCTGTCGGTTCCTCCGCCGCACGTCGTGGACAAGTCCGAGATGGAGACGCCGCTCAAGCTCCCCAGGCCGTCCAGTGTAAGGGGATTCGAGGGGTTCTTGAACGGTGGTGGCGTCGCAGCTCCTATTTTTCTGGAGACTGAACCTGGCGTCGCAGCCACGCGCGATAGCAAGTCCTTGTGGACGGTATTCATCCTGCTCGGAGTATTGGTCGTAGCAGGTCTCTTCTTCTTTGCTTGGTCCATCGTGCATGAGGAGACCGGATCCGTGGCCTCGCCGAGCGCGCGCAAGCTGGTGCATTCGGCGCCGACATACACCGCGACGAGCGCCGAACCAAGCGTGACTCCGCCATCGGCGCCATCGGCGCTGCGCGAACCGGGGAGCGGTCCGGCGCGCGGCAGCAAGCTGCGTGACGCCTACGACAAGGGACTCGTGGCGTTCCAAGCCGGCAACTGTCGGCACGCCAGCATGGACATGAACATCGTGCTCATGGGCCATCCGTCCTTTCCTCCGCCGCTGCGCGTCTTGGGTGAATGCGCGCGCCGTGCGGGTAAACTTGAGGAGGCGCGGGATTACTTCCGCAAATACCTCGGCTACCAGGGCGTCGATCCGCTTCCGCCTGAAGCCCAGGCCATCCTCAAGTAATGGCGTGTAGGGGCAATTCATGAATTGCCCCTGCACTCCCCAGACATCAGCCCTCGGTCACGACCGAGGGCTTTTCCTAATGACAAACGTTGTCTGATTTTTTTTATTGTCATCCTGAGCGGAGCAGCAGCGTAGTCGAAGGACCTTTATCAGCACTCGATTTTGAGGCTCCTAGTCGATACCATGTCGTCACTTATAAAGGTCCTTCGACTCGCTTGAGGCTCGCTCAGGATGGGCTTAATGTACTTTTTGTGGTGCTAGCGGCACTTCACGCAGAACCATTCGAAGGCTCGTTGTCGATGCAGTCTGTTCATGCCTCGGTGGCTTCTCAGGAGTCCTTTGAACCGACT
>JBAZZT010000017.1:0-19898 GCA_041658705.1 Patescibacteria group bacterium | reverse complement strand
GTCGGTTCAAAGGACTCCTGAGAAGCCACCGAGGCATGAACAGACTGCATCGACAACGAGCCTTCGAATGGTTCTGCGTGAAGTGCCGCTAGCACCACAAAAAGTACATTAAGCCCAGGATGACAAATTACCTGGTTGGCTACCCTCTATCCTCTGCTCTCTACCTTCTTGTGAAAAAAAAGCGCCCCGGCGGGAGATTCCGCGGGGCGCGAGTCGGTTCAGTTGACGTCTTCCGGGAGAAACTCCTTGCGCCAGGCTGCGATACGTTCGTCGTCGTGCAGGCCGACTTCGTCTGCGTAACGCAGGCGGACGCCCAGCTCGTGCGCCGTCGCGAGCAACGAGGTCGTGTCGAACGGTTTGGGTTTTTCCCTGGCAGGCAGGAACGCCATCTCGATGGCTGTCTCGAATTGCTCGATGCTTTTCCGATGAAGAACCACGAGCGTGATGAGCTTGGTTATGCTTTCCGCCTGAATGGCTTGGGCGATTTCCTTGAGCTGCTGGACGCCCATCACGTCGCGTCCGGTGGCGACCGCCAGCTTGAGGTAGCATAGCTGTGCGATGTCCGGAGTCATGAACATGAAACGTTCGCGCGCGAGGTGGCTCAATCTCTCGAACCAATCCGCGACCCCGTCGTCTCCGGCGACCAAGTCGGCCGTCAACGAACTCCTGTATTCATGGCCCATCAAGTTCGCTGCCACACGCGGGTTGAATACAGGCACCGGTCCCCCATGGAAGGCCAGCGCGGTTTGCCACTCGACCTTGATGACCCCTTTGGCGGCGACCACCTTTTGGTCCGGCAACTCGGCATAGCCGTAGACGGAAGTGGGCAAAGACCAACCGTCTTCATGGAAATCGAGCTGCTCGCCGTCCAAGATCCCGAGCCGCGCGTCGCACTGCGTGTGTTGCTGGAAAAATCCGCCGCCGTGGTCGTTATCCGCGGTATTAGTCGTGAATTCCCCGAGGAGGACGGACTGGCCGCGCTTGCCGGTCAGGCGATCCTGGAGCCCGCGCAGCGTCTTTTCGATTTCAGGATCTCCGCGCCAACGAAGGATGACGTGGTCGCGCAATTTGTCGCCCGTGGTCTCGCCATTCTTGAGCGCCGCCTGAAGCTCGGCCATGATCTTGGCCGCTTTGCTTTCGGGTTTCTGGGCTTCGTGCTCGCACGCTGCCTGAAAACGGCTGAACAAGTCACTCAAATCCATGATCTTCTCTCCCTTTTCAAAAGGCCGATCTATCCTTGCGGACTTTAAACCAAAGCGCAGAAAATATCAAACACCTTCGTCTTTGTCATTACCCGGTTCAACCGGGTAATCCAGAGAGAAAACAAACCCAAAGCTTTACTCTCTGGATCCCCCGCTTTCGCGGAGGATGACAGAGGGGGCGGAGGATGACAGAGAAAGAAAACGGTGGATGACAAGGAGTTTTTTAGTTCGTGATCCTCGTTACCTTTTATATAAAAAAACTTCTTCTTTGCGTCCGCTGATTTGCCAATGCGGAAATTTGAAGGCGAGCGAGATGATGCGGCTGCCGGGTTTGAGTTCTGTCTCGAGTTTTTTCTCCAAGCGACGCATGATATGCGAGACGCCAAAAAGCGTGACGACATCAAAACGTGAAAGATCGACCTTCCACAAATTCGCCTGGTGGATAAAAGCTTTGCCGCCGAGGCCAGCTTGGCGAATTTTGCGCCGTGACCACCAGACCAGACCGGGATTGATCTCAAAGCCGTGCGCTTCAGCCCCCGCCTTGGCCATAGCGATGACGATCCGCCCGTCGCCTGAACCCAAATCCGTCGCCTTATCCCCGGGCTTGATTTCTGCCAAGAAGATAAATTTTTCCACCGCCGATTTTTTCGAGGGCACAAACGGCGCGCCGCTCAAGACAAGCCAGAGGAGCAACGCATCAACAGCCACAATCGCCGCAGCCCAAAAGAGTGTCATGCGCCGAATGATAGCGCGAAATCGCCTAGAATGTCGAAATAAAAAACCGCTGTCATCCTGAGCCCCGCATCGAGTGCGGGGTAAACTCCGCGCCAGCGCAGTCGAAGGACCTTTATCAGCCGTCGGTTCAGAGATTGCTCATAAAGGTCCTTCGACCACGTAGAACGTGGCTCGGCAAGCTCAGGATGACAATTTTTTATATTCCCCTATCTCATCCCCTTCAAAAAACCTTCTTTGGCTCGCGGCAGCTGTTCCGAGAGCATGGTTGTTTCGTTCGTGTCCAAGATTTTCCGCGCCGCGACGAACAAGCTCGTCTCTTCCAACTTAAAATGCTGCACCAAGTGATCCTTGAGTGCGTGGAACTTGTCATTCCAAATCTCGCTCGCCGGGTCGCAGGTGCTCAAATCGTGCAGCAAGTGTTCCGCCAGCTCATGTTCGGCTTCAGCCTCAACCACTTCGCCCAGCATCTTATCGCGACGTTTGAGGAAGGGATACATACTCCCCTGCTCCGCCCGGGCATGCGGCACGACCAAAAGCTCCAACTCCCTAACCAAAACCACCCGCTGTTCCGGCTGCGCGGTCTTCTCCAATTTTTCGATCAAAGCGATGATGCCACGATGCTCTTGTTCGAGCAGGTCGAAGATGTCCATAGACGTATATTCCAATATTTACATATTTGCAAGGAAAACAAAAACACGAGGCGCTGACCCCGTGTCTATCCTGGATTGAGGACGGAGATGATGTTTCCGGAAAAACACTTTTCGAAGTTTTTCGCGGAAGCGAAGTGGTGGCGTTGGTTTTCCGGGGTGGTGCCTGAAGTGTTATGGATGGTGAAACCTTTGATTCGCCACCGGTTTTTTTCGACGCCTGTTACGATAACAAGGTGGCCGCCGCGTCGTTTCGGGCGAGGTTCTTCTTCGCGAATTTCCCAGTTTACGGAGGCAATGACGATGCGACCGCACGCAATTTCGTCCGCGATTACGTTCAGCCCGACATATTGGAACGCTTGGCTTCGTAGACCGAAGGCGTCCCAAATGAATTCAACGAACGGCAGATGAAAGAGTCCTTTCATTTCTCCGTTCGGCATCATCTGGTAACAGCCGTGGGCGAACGCTTGCTTGAAAAGCTCGATAGGCGCGACCGTTGACCGTCCGAAGAAGCGCAGAATCATGGCAAGGCAGGTCATGCCACAACTCTCGTATGCGAGTTGGTCGAATTCCTCCGGAGATTGGGCGCCGAATTGTTTCCAGTCTGGAAAATTGACCGAGGGTCGTATCTTTCCGTCGAGGACGTCACGAACACGGTCGCATGAACCGAACTGATTCAGGTAGGCGATATCGTAGGTCTTGCCGTGCATCTCTTTCCCGAGCAGTCGTAGCCAAGAAAGAAGATCGCGAACACGGCCTTGAATTTTTTTTTGAAAGGACATGGTGGCTCTCCTGACTCGGTTGCGCATAGCAAAAAGAACAGACGCATTATTCGGTACAGAAGCTGTCAAGAAGAATTCCTTTTACGAAGTCATGGTACGTAATGCCTGCGGCCCTAAGAATATGGCTCATGTTGCTTGATGTTCGATTCATGCCGGGGATGGTGTTCGCTTCGATGAAGTAAAGGTCGTCACCATCTAATCTGAAATCCATTCGTGTTACGGCGCGGCATTGCAGCGCGGTATAAAGTTTAGCCACCATTTCTTCAGCGTTTTTTCGTACGTCTTCTTCGACCTGGGCCGGAACGATATAGGTCGTTTCATCACCGAATTTTCCTTGTCGATCATAAATGCCAGAAGGCGTATGAATCTCTAAAATCGGCAAGACTCGCACCTTTCCGGGGTTGCCGACCGCGCCGATGGTCAAATCGCGTCCTGGGATGAATTCCTCGACGAGAACTTCGCCGTGCGTTTGAAGCATCGAATCCGCTAGCTTCGACAATTTTTCCCTAGACTCAACTTTATAAACATCGATGCTGGAGCCTTGAGCTGGCGGTTTGATGATATATGGGCCGTCAAACGACAATTCCGCCAAATGATTTTGGACGTTTAGGAGAAACCAATCCGGGGTTGGGATATGGATACCTCGGGCTATCATCTTGGTACTGACTTTGTGAAAACCGACCGCGCTCGAAAGGACCCCACAGCCTGTATATGGAATGCCTAGCAACTCCAATGCACCTTGTAACTTCCCGTCTTCATAATCCGCGCCGTGTGAGGCCAAAAAAGCATATTCAATCCCAGAATCGAGAATCTGAAAAATCGGTTGATCGCCCAAATCGATGTTCAAGACATTCGTACATCCAAGTTCCTGTAACGCTTGATAGGCATCCTCGCCAGAGCGCAGTGAGGTGCTGCGTTCCGTGGATTTTCCGCCAAAGAGTACACCTATTTTTTTATGCAAGAGATCTTGATATGTCATAGCCACAAAGCGCCGTTTGAATAAGACTTGTTATGAGTTGTTGATATGATATTCCCGACAGGCGAGCGGCTTTAGGGAATTCACTGTAAGGGCCGATCCCGGGGAATGTGTTGATTTCTAGGACCACGATTTCTCCCGAAGCTTTGATGATCATGTCTGTTCGCGAATACCCACGGCATCCTACGGCTCGGTGAAGGCTTGTCGCTATTTCCTGTACCCGTTCTGACGTTGTTTGATTTAGTTTTGCAGGAATGACGAATTCCATTTCATTCTCACCGTATTTTGCCTGAAAATTCTGATATGGCTGATGTTTTATTTCGAGACCGATGACCGGAAGGCCCAATCGTTCCCCATCTTTTTCAAGGACACCGACAGTTACCTCTTGCCCTTGATGAAAAGGTTCAACCATTACAAGATTATAAGTCTTTAATTTTGAAAAAACATCTTTCAGCTCTTGCTCACTGTTTGCATAAAGAACGTCGATGCTTGAGGCTGAGTCTACGGGTTTGATGATCACGGGTAAACCCAATTGAGAAATGATGGTATCGAGCGCGATCTGTTCATCCTGCGGATTAACGGTCAGATGAGACGAAAAATTAATGCCGGCCTGTTGACCGATATACTTAGTGATGATTTTGTTTCTTCCGATGCTGCTTGCAAGAACGCCTGAACCTGTATACGGAAGGCCCATTAAATCCAATAAACCGGGAACGGCCCCGCCATCACCAAGTAACCCATAATGAATGTTGATGACGACATCAGGAGAAACTTTTTTTGAAATAAGATCGGATACCGTTATAATCTCGAACTCATAATCTTCCAACTCGCTGCATTCGGATAGAATGAATTCCGCCGTTCGTTTAGAAAGGATTGCTTCTTTGCCTTGCGTGCTCGTTAATATCCCGACTTTCATATAAAACTGATATAAATACCCGTGACGCAATCCTGATGCACTATTGTCAAGCTGAAATTACACTGAAGCGCGTTGATTGTCAATCGGTTGGTTCCTTGGTGGATACATCCGATTTTCGTTCTTCATCCTAAACAAAAATTCCGCTGTTTATGCGGAATTTTCTTTGGCTCCGGGGCAGGGGCTCGAACCCCGATTAGCTGATTCAGAGTCAGCTGTCCTACCATTAGACGACCCCGGAATGCGCGTGGATAATAGATGTTTTCGTGAATGGAGTCAAGGTTTTTCTCTCTGGATCCCCTGCTGGAGTTTATGCTCGCGAAAGCGGGGACGGAGGATGACAGAAAGGGCGCTAAAGGCTTATAAAGGTCCTTCGGCAGGCTCAGGATGACAATCAATTTTATGGTTCAGTTGGGCAATTGGTTTATGGCACTTGGCCTTCTTCGACGACTTGGCCGCCGAAGGCGTTTAGAATCGTGCTGACGGCGTCTTTGCCGCTGCTTTCCAGCGGTTCGTCGGCTTTGCCGATGATACCTTCGAGGCGCAAACGACTGTCGCCGACGGCTTCGCGCAGGCATTCCTCGACCAAGCGCTTGATTTTGATGTCTTCGATGATTTTTTCGCGATGGAAGGAGTATTGGAATCTGACGGTCACGACTTCACCCTCAATCGCAATCGGTTGGCTGATCTTCAAGATGAAAGTCAGGGACGGGCTTTTTTGATCGATGAGACGAATGAGCGCCGGCCATTTTTGCAGGATTGAGCCGAGAGAGAGGTTGACATTCGAGCCGCTAGAGGTTTCACCCTTATAAAGGTCCTTCGACTGCGCTTTCGCGGAGTTTACCCCGCACTCGATGCGGGGCTCAGGATGACAATTATTTTGTCGTCCTGAGCCTGTCGAAGGATCTTTATTAGCTTCGGGTGGCTTATCATTTTTCGTCTCGACTTTAGGCGCGTGCGGCAAAAGACCGAGCGAAACGGCGGCGGCGGCCAACTCCATGCAGAAGCGCGGGTCGGCGCCTTGTTTGGCGTCGCGGCGGCGTTCCATGAGCATGAGCGCCATGTCCGAAAGCTCTTCAGCGCCGAAGACGCGCAAAGCGGCGAGGATCTTTTCGCCTTCATCCCCTTTTTCCATCTTGGCGCGCCAACTTTGCGAATCAGCGGCGAGCAAAAGCAGGCGCACGGCACGGATCATGTCGTCGAACAGGTTGGTGAGTTGGATGCCTTGTTCCTCCGTGTCTTCCACGATCTTCAAAGCCGGTTCGAGATGGCGTTGTGACCAGACGGTCAAGATGCGCGCGGCGATGGGCAGTTGGGTCACGGGTAAGACCAGTCCGGCGATTTCGCTGGTGATGTTTTTTTCGCCCAGGACCAAAAGCTGACCCAACAAGCTTTCCGCGTCGCGCACGCAACCGTCGGAGCGCGAGACGATGCTGGCGATGACGGAGGGGTCCAAGCTCAAACCCTCGCGCCCGGAGATCTTGATCAACCGCTCGGTGAGCGCTTCGTCCGAGACGCGTTTGAAATCAAAACGCTGGCAGCGGCTCAAGATGGTGGCCGGGACCTTATGCAGCTCGGTGGTCACGAAGATGAATTTGGCGTAAGGCGGCGGTTCTTCGATGGTCTTGAGCAAGGCGTTCCAAGCGCTGGTCGAGAGCATGTGGGCTTCGTCCAGCACATAAATCTTATATTTGCGGGCGTGCGGCGCAAAGCGCACGTGTTCGATGATGGCCTCGCGCACGTTGTCCACGCCGGTGTTGGAGGCGGCGTCCATCTCGATGAAGTCGAGCGAACGGCCGGTGGTGAATTCGGCACAGGCCGCGCACTCGTTGCACGGTTCGCCTTTGGACGGGTTGAGGCAATTCAGCGCTTTGCCGAAGACGCGCGCCATGGTCGTCTTGCCCACGCCGCGCGGTCCGCCGAAGATGTAGGCGTTGCCGATCTTGCCCGTCTCAACCTCAAGCCGCAGAGTCTCTTTGATTGACTCCTGCCCGTTGAATTCGCTGAAGTTTTGGGGTCGGTAGGTTCGGCTGATGGATGCCATAGCGAGTGGATGATAGTAGGCTTGTGGCTTGGTAGGCAAGTAGGGGCGCATGGTCATGCGCCCTTGGTCAGAAAGGGAAAGATTTTTGTCGTCTTGAGCTTGTCGAAGGAATTTTATCAGCGGCCGCTGAATTGATTGCTTTAGTAGGGGCGACCCAGCGGGTCGCCCCTACGAATGCGCTGGCGCGGTGTTTACCCCGCGCTCGATCACATAGAACGTGACACAATGCGAGGCTAAGGCTGACTAATTTCAAAAGAGCGCATGACCATGCGCCCCTACGGTCGTTCGTCCAGAAAGGCGAATGATTATTCGCCCCTACTCCTGTTTCTTGATCACATTCTCCAGCGCGGCCCAGCGCGAGGGGGCGGCTTTGGGTACCAGGATGACCGCTTCGTCCCCGGCATCGCCTTTGTTGTATGACACGGCGGCGGTGAGTACGGCATATTTTTTTCCGCCGGCCGCGACTTTCCAATCGTTCGTGATTTCGTCGCGGTGCAGCATGCCCACGATGCGCTGCCTCTCGATCGGTCCGATTTGTTTGTATTGGAACGTGCCGTTGGGTTGGATGGTGAGTTTGAGGATATCGCCTTCGACCAGTTTTGATTTTGAGGCGTAGTTGGGCGGCACTTGATATTGCTTGCCGTCCGATCCGACCATGCCTTGCCCGTCGAAGACGCCTTCGACTATCTTGCCCTCGCTCGCTGGTCCCATGAATTCGCCGCGCTCCGCTGACTCTTGGCGGCGTACCAAAGCCTCGATATCATCCATGCCGGCCTCGTCCGAAGCCGACAAAAGCCTTTCCAGATTGGAAAGCTCCTCGCGCATCCCGGCGATCAGCTTGCGCGCGAGTCCGAGTTTGGTATCCAACGCGTTGACCCGCGTTTTTTCTTCCGGCGCCTCTTCCGTATCTTGGTTGTTGTCTATATCTTGGGACATGGTAAGTGTAAATTTCTAATGTCTAATTTCTAATGTCTAAACACGGTCAGGATATAGTCATTAGTCATTCTTGCATCCACCTAACAGTCTATCACGCGGTCAGAGCTTGAAAAAGTCGTCGTCTCCGCTCGTCGTCTCGCCTGCTTTAGCCTCTTGCTCGCGTTGGCGTTCCAAAATCTCGGCTTCCACCAACTCGCGCTTGCGTCCGTACTTGTAGCGCGAGAGTTCCGTGATCATGGCGGCCAGCTCTTTGCTCTTGGCGTCAGGCCACGGTGCTGGGATGACTTTGTTCATGAACGGGCGCGAGGCGGTGTTGTCGATCAAAAGACGCATCAAGCAGTGCATGCCGGGGACATTAACCATGTCGAACTGGCCGAATACCGGTGCATACTCCTTAGACAGGAATTCAGCGTCGTCGACGCCCACCCTGAAGACGCATTTGGTGCCGACGTTGCCGAAGATGGCGTCGCGGATGCGCGTGTCGTTGTTGACCACAAGCTGTCCGATGTATTGGTGCGCGACGATCAAATCAAGTCCGTACTTGCGCGCTTCGGACAAGATGGCCGAGATGGAATCGGTCAAGAAGTTCTGGAACTCGTCGATGTACAGGTAGAAATCCTTGCGGCTTTGCGGATCCATGTCGGTGCGCGATAAAGCGGCCATGAGGATCTTGCCCACCAAGACCATGCCGATGAGATACGCATTCAAATCACCGAGTTTGCCTTTGGACAGGTTCAAGAGCAGGATCTTGCCCTCGTCCATGGCTTGGCGCACGTTGAAGGCGCTGTTTTGCTGGCCGATAATCGGCCGCATGATGTCGTTGGCGATGAACGGCGTGAGTTTGGATGTGATGTAAGGCACCATGTTGGCGAGCGAGGCTTCGCCGCCGGCTTTTTGCGCTTCCTTTGTCCAGAAATCCTTGACTACTTGGGTCGTGCACTTGGTGAGTTTAAAAGCGCGGAATTCCTCGTCGGACAGGACTTTGGGGATCTCCATGAGCGTCGAACCTGATGCCGGATCGTCCATGATGAGGATCATGGCGTTGCGCATGTATTGCTCGAACATCGGACCGCCCGTTGATTTGAGATCGTAGAGCTTGTCGAAGATTTTGAGCATCTCGTTGATCACGAAAGTCTTTTGCTCCGGATACTTCGGATCATATTCGAGCATGTTCAAACCCATCGGCCGCGCGACATCGGCGGGATTGAAATAGATGACGTCGTCGGCGCGCTCCTTGGGCACATAACCCAAGCATTGTTCCGCCAGTTCGCCATGCGGATCGATGACGCACACGCCGCGGCCAGCCAGGATGTCTTGGCGTATCAGCGAAGCTTGGAGCTGCGATTTACCGGTGCCTGATCCGCCGATGATGTACATGTGGCGCCGCCGATCCTCGGGCTTCATGCGGATCTTATACTCATGTCCGCGATAATCGGAAACGCCGAGCGAGATGCCTTCAGACGGCAAGTTGGGCGGCGGCAAAGCGCGGCGCACCAAAAGCCAGTTGATCTTCGGTGTCTCCGTGGTGGCGAGCGGAAAATGATACAGCGATGCCATCTCTTCGGCGTTCAAAGTCACGCGGAAGCGCGGATCGTAATGGCGGTAGATGAAATGGCGGATGAGTCCGCTCTGGAAGCGCGGCGTGGCTTTGACGAAGGAGTTGCCGTATTCGTAGACGTTGTATTGGCCGAACGAGCCCAGGATGTCGGTCAGGTAACGTTTGGCCTTTTCGCGGTTGGCCGACGACACGACGACGCGGATGTTGACGTCCAACCCGGCCTTCGAGGCTTTTTCTTCCAACCCCTTGACCATCTCTTCTTCCAACGGTGAAAGCCGGTACGCTTCCGCCGGCTTGCTTGGGGCTGATTGGCTGGCTTGCGCAAAGCGTCCCAACTCGCTGCCGACCGCGCTCAAAATCTTGCCGCCGCTGTGCACTTCGGAAAGTTTTTTGCCTTGCTGCATGGCGCGTGCGATATGCAGGCCCTCGCGGCGCCATTTAGGCGGAGCGCTTGAGACCACGAATTGCACCGCCACGCCATCGCCTTCCTCGACTTTGGATAAAGCGTTGGTCAGCGAATTCAACGGGTCGGACTCGAGTTTGCGGTAAGTCTTGACCGGAAAAGCCGAGGAGCGCCGTTGCTTGAGATAACAACCCATGACCAAGCCGTTGGGCGTGAAGATGTTGTAGTCGGGCTCATCCGTGACTTCGGCGTTGGGGAATTGCGCGTGGATCTGTTGCTCCGTGAACTGGCGGTATTTGGACGGCACGGCGATGTAGAATGAAATTTTGTCGCGGTGCATCACGATCTCAAACGAGAAGACGCTGTTGCGCCCGAAGAGCCAGGGGATGATGCCACGTTCCGATTTGAGCGAACCCACGGTCGCGAACACGGTCTCCATGACCGAAATCGTCTCTTGGATCTGCTGCGTGGACTTGGTCTGTTCCATGTCCTCCTTTTTGGTCTCTTTCGGCACTTTGACCAGCATCACCTTGAGGTCAAAAGCGACTTTGGCGCGTCCGCGCTTGGCGTAGATGTAATGAATGGCGTACAGGATCAGCCCCGCGAGTGCGAAGACTCCAAGCAGCGTGCCGATGATGAGCACTAAGGGATCGTTCAAGAAAGAGTTGACCGATAAATCCGACGCCACTGCCTCAAGTGGGTTTCCGCCGATCATCTCGACTTGCAGTGCGAATAAAGGCATCATGGACGATTTTGTTTTTCGGTTTTGCGCACCTCGGCGAGTTCGATCAGCATGTCGACTTTTATCTTAGCTTCCTGTTCCAGGAAAAATTTGTTGACGCTCGGGATGCATAAGAGCCAATCGCGAATCAATTGCAGCGCGCGCTTGAACTGGATCTTGAACTCTTGCACCATGATGGAAATCTGCAACGAGACCTCCTCGCCTTTTTCGCGGAATTTTTTTTGCGCATCCAGCGGCATGCCTTGATACAAATCACCCAAGCCCTCTTCCAGGATTTTTTCCACCTCAATCATCACTTCGCTTTTGGGCGCCGCCGCGGGCTTAGTTGCGCTCGCTGCTGGCGCCGGGCTGATTTTGCTGACAGGGGCAGCTTCAGGGACCTTTTCCGCGGTTCCCGTCGGGGTTTCCGGTCGTGTTTCCACCACTGTCTCCTCGCTTTTTTCGGGCGCCAAAACCGCCTCCGGCCGGAGCAGGTCTTTTTTCTCCACCAACTGATCGGCCATAAGTCCTGATAGTGTATCACAAGGATAGGCAGTAGGCTGTAGACAGTAGGCGGTAGCCAGCTCGAATAAAAATATTGTCATCCGATGAGCCGAGCGCAGTCGAAGGACCTTTTTTAGCTTTCGATGGCTGATTAAGTAGGGGCGACCCAACGGGTCGCCCCTACGAGAGCGCTACTGCCTACAGCCTCGTGTTTATGCTAAAATGCTTTCATGTCTGTCAGACCGAAGACGCACGTCAAAAAAATCGCAGCTGCGGGTTTGGAGTGGGTGCATTTGGATAGGAACTCGCGCAACGAGACGGCTTATTTGGCCAAGACTTTTCATTATAATTCGGTCGATTTAGCCGAAGTGCTGCCGCCTATCCAGCGTCCCAAGGTCGTATCGCGGGGAAATTACGTCTTCATGATTTTGCTTTTCCCGGTCTACGATTACAGAACCAAGACCATCGCGACTTCCGAAGTCGATTTTTTCATCTCACGCGAGCGCATAGTGACGGTCAACGACGGCAGTTTAGGCGCGCTCACGGCGTTGCATGAAGAATATTCAAGCCAGAAAAAGCGCGAGTTGGATACGGCACACGTCTTGCACGAGATTTTGTCGACGCTTTTGAGTTCCATTTTCCCCATGTCGCTCCACTTGTCGCAGGACATCGATCAACTCGAGCGCGGGCTCTTCGATTCCAACCAGCGCGGTTTGATTTTGGAATTGTTGCGCGTCAAGACCAACATCGTCAACGTGCGCAAAGCCATGCAGGGGCACAAAAAAGTCATCCGCAAACTCATGAGCGACGCGTCCGGCATCATCCCGCTCACGCGCATGGAGGATTATTACAATCAACTCGTGGATTACACCAAGGAGATTTGGGACACGTTGGAGCTGCAGCGCGAGACGATAGACGCATTGCACGAAGCGCACTCATCTTTGCTCTCCAATCGCACGTCCGACACGATCAAACGCCTGACGGCGATTTCCGTCACGGTTTATTTTTTGACGCTGGTGGCGGCGCTCTTCGCCATGGATGTCGGCGGCGTCCCCTGGCGCGGCGACGCATACGGTTTCTTGAAAATCCTCGCCACCATCGCCATCTTAGGTTCGGTCATGCTGGCGATCTTCAGGAAGAAAAATTGGATATAAAAAAGAGAGAGTAGAGAGTAGCCAAAAAAGCTAATGTCTAATTTCTAATGACTAATTAGCATGAAAGATTGTCATTGCGAGCGCATATTCTGAATGCGCGTGGCAATCTCCGGACTGGGCATTAGAAATTAGTCATTCGGCATCGCTCTCTGTCCGTCTTTGTCATCTTCTACCGTCCATCCCCTGTCTTCGATTTTTTGGCGTACTTCGTCCGCGGTTTTCCAATCTTTTCCCTCGCGCGCCGCACGACGCTCTTCGAGCAGAGCTTTGATTCCGTCCGGAACCTCGATCGGTTGCGCGACATATTTATCCAGCGAAAGTCCGAGCGTCTTATCCATCCAGAGCAGCGTCGCGGCTTTGTCGGCAGACGGATAATCGCCGTCCACCAGCTTCCACACCACGGCGAGCGCTTTAGGTATGTTCAAATCTTCATGCAGCGCAGACAAGAATTCTGCTTCGACATCAACCAACACCGAACGGGGTTTCTCCAACCCGCGTGCAAAATTCCGCAGCTTGCGCAAAGCGCTTTGCGCGGCAGCCAACGCCTCCAAAGTAAAATTCTGTTTTTGCCGATAATGCGCGCCAAGATAAAAGTAACGCAAGTCAAGAGGCTCGAAGCCTTTGGCCACGAGATCTTGCAGCGTGCTGATGTTCTCGAGCGACTTGGACATTTTCTGGTTGTCCATCAAAAGGAATTCGCCGTGCAACCAATAATTCGCCAGCTTGACGCCATACGCCGCTTCGCTTTGCGCGATTTCGTTTTCGTGGTGCACGGGAATATGGTCCACGCCGCCGCAATGGATATCGAACGGTTGGCCGAGATATTTACGCGCCATAGCCGAACACTCGACGTGCCAGCCCGGAAAGCCGACGCCCCACGGACTGTCCCATTCCATCAAACGTTTTTTATTCTGGGTTGATAATTTCCACAAAGCAAAATCAGTCTTGTTGCGCTTCTCTGGATTAGCTGCTACGCGCGCGCCTTCGGATTTTTCCGCGCTCTTTTGCCCGCTAAGTTTTCCGTAATCCGGATATTTGGAAGTGTCGAAATAAATGCCGTCGGAGGTTTTGTAGGTGAAACCTTTTTCTTCAAGCGTTTTAATCAAGTCGATTTGTTCCTGGATGTGATCCGTCGCGCGGCACAAAAACGGTTTCGGCGGAATTTTGATGTTGAGTGCGGCCGCATCATCCAAAAATCGCTGCGTATATTTTTCCGCGATATCCCACACGCTCAAACCTTCGCGCGCCGCGCCTTTTTCCATCTTGTCTTCACCTTCATCTTCGTCGCTAGTCAGATGGCCGACGTCAGTGATGTTTTGCACGCGCTTGACCGCATACCCCTCAAGTTCCAGCACGCGCTGCAGCACATCCTCGAAGACATAGGTGCGGAAATTGCCGATATGCGCATCCCAATAGACCGTGGGGCCGCAAGTATACATGCCGACCTCGCCGGCCTTGAGCGGCTTGAATTCCTCGATCTGCCGCGTGAGAGTATTATGGAGTTTGAACATGCGGCTAGATTATCCGAAAAGACAGCAACAATCAAACAGCCTCTACGGCGTGTGGATAATCCAAATTCTCATGTCAACTTAGATTTTTTTGCTTGAAACAAAAGTCAGTGTTAGCATTAGAACATGAGCCAAGAGCCAACAATCAAAGATGTCTTTATTGCCGTCCAAGGTTTGCAAGGCACGGTGCAAGGACTCCAGGGTCTTCAAGGCAACGTGAAGAGTCTTCAAGGCGACATGCAGGAACTTAAAGTGACGGTAAATGACTTGAAAAACGACACGCAGGAACTCAAGGTTTCAGTACATGGCTTGAAAAACGACACGCGGGAACTTAAGGGCGACATGCAAGATATGCACGAAGCGATGAATGAGTTTGCTTGTCACGTCGATGAGGGATTTGGACAGATTAGGGGCGAAATAAAAGAAATGAAAGGAGAAATAGCCGGAACCAAGGGAGAGATAACTGGTATCAAGTCGACCATGGTCACAAAGTCCTATCTGGATGAAAAATTAGCTGATTATTACGGTTATACCGTCTCGATGATGCGCAGGGAAGATCAAAAGTTGAACGTGTTCCTCGAAGTCGCCGTTGATGAAAGGGCCATCGGCAAACACGGGGCGCAAAAAGTTAAAGCGGTAAAAGTGTTTCCTGGAAAGTAAACCGTCTTGCAAAAAAAACGTCTCGATATCCAAAACCCCCGCCGAAGCGGGGGTCCTGACATGTCATTGCGAGCGCATATACTTAAGGCGCGTGGCAATCTCTGGATCTTTTGATTTTACTTTATTTTAGCTTCAAGCGTCTCCAGCCGCGCTTTCAGCGCTTCGTTCTCCGCTTTCAAATCTTTTATCGCATTGACCGAGGCCCAGATGACGTAATCGTTGTCCACGTTAAGATATCCGTTGGCGTTTTTTGTCACCGCCTCGGGCATTATCTTTTGCAAGTCTTGCGCGACTACGCCCACGTATTGTTTGCCGCTGGTCAGTCCTAACGGATTGTTCTTTGTGTATTGGAAGTTGACCGGTTGGATGCGTCCGATTTCATCCAGGCCATATCCGTAATCAGTTATCGAGCTCTTCAGACGCTTGTCGGAATAAGCCAGCCAGCTGCCGCCGCCGGATGATTTCGAGGCGTTGCCCGTCGAGGCATCCAAGTCGAACTTGGTGACGCCGCCTGAAGCGCGGAGGTACAAGTGACCTGCCGTTCCCATGTCCCAATAAAAGTTGTTGTCAGACCAGAGTTGCATTGTCGCGGTGTTGTCGCGATTGCCGTCAAAACCGATGGCGCCGGTGGTGGGGAGGAAAAAGTTTCCGTTGACGGTCGGGTTGCTTGACGGGGCGAGCGACAGGTTACCCATGAGAGTCGAAGGTTGGCTGCTATTTGAATACAAACTGTAGTTGCGTCCGCCCAAGAGCACCGAACCGTATGTCGTTCCTGCTGCGTCGATATTCCTGAAATATCCTGCGTAAACCACCGGACTCTTGGTCACGGTGTCGATACCATAGCCGCCTGGCGTCGCAAGATCCGTCGAAACCGGTCCGGTTGTTCCGTTGACGAATCTGCCGGCATCGTAACTAGAGCTCGCATAAACTCCGTAGTTGCCTTCGGCATAGACTCCGGCCACGCCAAAAGGTTTCATGTTGACGTCAGTCAGGTTTCCGGTGGCTACGAATTTTCCGGCGACTTGGTTATCCGCGCTGGTCGAGACTTGCATCTTGGCGTAACTCGGTGCCGCGTTAACGCCGAAGGTCTTAGCCGCGTTGTCCCAATAAAGTTGCGCATCAGCTCCAAGCGCACCTGCATTGTTGAATTGAAGTTGTCCGTTGGCGCCGCTGGCAGATGCCGTTGGCCAAACATTTTTGCACACTCCGCTAAGACATAGCCCGCCTAACGTTATAACGTTACCGCTGGTGTAGATGGTGCCGTTCGTGTACAAACCGTAACTTTGTCCGCCGACATAGGAATAAGCCATGTTGTCCGTGAAAAATCCGCCATAGCCTCCAACGCCCCCAGAACCATTTCCTCTGACCCCAAAACCTCCCAACGTGTTAGTTCCAACTACAGCGGAGTTACCCGCGGTGCCGCCGTTCACGGTCAACGCGTTCGATCCACCATTTATCATGATGGCAGTTACCGGAGTATTGATGTTCAAAGTTCCTGTCATGGTATCACCCGTCGTATTCACATAATTATCCGTCACGGAAAGCGTCGTGTTCGGGCCGTTCGGATTAACGATGTTCAATCCCCCGCCATTGGTGATGGTCGAGATAGTCCCGCCGCCTCCGACAGCCGGCCAAGCAGAAAGACAGTCAGCGGGATTCCCAGGATTGAAGCAGAATTGAGTTGCTTGAACACGACCTTTCGCGCCATTACCGCCTGGTGCAAAGTCATTTACATGCAAATCGCCGTTAATGCTGAAGGTCAAGGGTTGCGCAGGACCTCCGAACCAGTTACCCATGTTAAAAATTGCAGCTCCAGCTTTATCAACACGGAAAGCCGCAGTGTCAGAAAGTCCGATATCGCCTCTTACTTTTTGAATTCTTCCTATCTCACCGATGTCGATTTGAGCTGTCGGTTGAGTAGCTGCGGTTCCATTTACATTCCAGATGACGCCTGGCACGTTGTTACACGGTTCGTTATTAGTACAGGTTGGAGGCCCTGTAAAATTTCCTGCATGGACAACGAAAGGAATTCCGCCGATCGCGATCGCGGAAACTATCCAAAATTGAACGCGTTTCATAATTTGTAAAGATTATATCACATTAGTTGTCATTCCTGCGAAAGCAGGAATCCAGACCTTGAAAACTTCGGCAAGTAAAAGAAAACCGCGGGGAGCAGAACGCTCGACCCGCGGCGGTGTTTCAGTTGCAGTTTCCGGTGTAGTGACCGGATACCACTCCTGGATATGAGATGTGGATGAAGTGTACCTTGTCCGTACCCGGCTCGGCCCAGAACTTCATCGGACCATACGCCAGGTTGTCCACGGCGTACGTGTTGATCGGAGAAGACTGGTTAAGCGTGGTCAACCGCAGTTGACCAGCTCCGGCAGGCGGCAGTGTTCCGGCACTGATTACTGTACCGGGCTGGAGCGACATGGCTGGCCCCTGAACGACAGTTCCATTCGTTCGTGCCGTCCAGGTCGTGAGACCTTGAGTGACGTGGTAGATGACCCCGTTACCGCCACTCAACTGACCAGTTACGTACAGGTCGGAGAGCGAGGTCCCGTGGACTTCTCCCAGACTGACGACATCTGCCGGCACTTGGACTTGAGTCCAGACGTTACCGTCGAAGTACAGGAGGATGCCGTGATCCGGATTTCCGTCGTTGTCCTGGTCGTAGTACCCAGGCGCAAAAACGTGGTTCTCGTCCAGACCCCAGATCCTGCTGATTCCGACGGGAACTGACGGGAATGCAGGAAGCGTCATCGGTGTCCACGAGTTCCCTGACTTCTTCCAGATCTTTGGAACCCAGCTGGCGTTTGCTCCGAGCAGATATACGTTCGAGGCATCTGCGCCCCATACATCCGTAAACTGCTTGGTGCCCGTCGGCTTGTTCGGATCGTCGATCCACGCACTCCCGTTCCAGTGGAACAAGTAGCCGGAGTAGTTTCGTGCAGCGATCCAGACGTCGTTGAGACCCGATCCCCAGACGCTGCCGACCGAAGTCGGTACCGGGTTCAGGTTTTCGATCGTCCACACGCCGCTCTGGTTGTGAGCGACGGCGCCTTCGGTGTAGGTCGCGATGGTCACGTAGTAGTCCGTCGAGGACGAACCCCACATGCCACCCACGAGCTTGACGTCGGTGCCGTTGATCTTGAGCGCGTCGAAGGACGCGTCACGTGCCCAACCTGTGCAGCCCCACGCCTTGTTGTACAAGCACGTGTAGCCGTCGCCGGTGTAATCCGGCTTGCAGGCGCACGAGAACGATCCGGGCGTGTTGAGGCAGTTGGCGTATTGCGAGCATCCGCCGTTTTGCACGGCGCATTCGTTGATGTCCGCGCACACGTTCGACTTGCACTCGTAGCTGCCGACGCAACCTCCGCAATCCTTGGACAGCGGAGTACCGCAGCCGTCGTTGCCCGTGATCGTCCCGCAGGAGTTCACGGGGCAAGTCAGTGCTTGCGGAACGCAAGCATCGCTGCCGCCGCTGCCCGCGGAAGATCCGGAACCCATGCCGCCGACTCCAGCGTCGTCGCCACCGGTTCCACCAGTGTTGGTCCCGCCGGTTCCTGCCGAGCCGCCCGCGCCCGAGGTTCCCCCCGTGCCAGAGCTGCCTGCAGTTCCCGCGGTGCCGGAAGTCCCGGCTCCGCCGTCGTCGCCAGCGCTGCCGCCGGCATCCGTCCCGGCATCGCCGGAACTTCCGCCTGCGTCATTCCCGCCAGCGCCACCAGCATCGTTGCCGCTGTCGCCAGCCGAACCGCCGGCATCAGGCGTCGAACCGCCGTTCCCGGACGCTCCTCCGCTGCCCGAGCTTCCGCCAAGGCCCGAAGTCCCGCCGGTTCCGCTGCTGCCGGATGTACCCGAGGTACCACCCGCGCCTGCGGAACCGCCAGTTCCGGATGAACCGGACTGGCCTGCGCTGCCCGCGACGTTGACCTGGTTAGGTCCGTCATCGCTTGTGCAGCCGGTGAACCCAAACGTAGACACTACTGCGAAAAGCAGGGCACCGACGGCCCAGCTTCCCATCCGCCGGGTCTGCTTCAACATTTTCCATCTCCTTTTTAAAGAGCCTGACTCACCATGAGCCAGCCGTCATCCCGATATAGAATGACTGACAATAAATAGTAAAGCACAAAATCACCTTTTTGTCAAGTGTAATGATGTAAAATTAGCTAAAAAAAGCATTGCCTACGACGAAAAACGAAGGTACAAATCTATTTTCTGGTTCTGAACATGAATCCGTCTCAACCAACCATTATTTGAGTCTTGTGCTATAATATCGGCGAACCTTATTTTTTATGGAACAAAAATCCACCAGTCGGTATATCTTGACCGCGCTTTCGATCATCGTAGTCGTCACCGCGCTGGCGCTCATCGCCCTGAACGCCTTCGATTTGGAGAATCGTTTAGGCTGGAACATGTGGCGCATCAATTCCGGCAACCAAGCTTTGGCGGATAAATATAAAGAAGGTTATTTGAATGCGCGCGCCACGTATCAAAAGATGTGTCCCCTGGTCAACCGACAAGGCAGCACCATCACAGGACGCGTTGAAGAGGTCGGAAAAAATTCAATCGTCATCACGCAAGATTATTTCGACACGGATGCGCAAATCGACAATGTCAGCAACATGCGCACCGTCGAGATAACTAAAAATACCGACTTGACTTTGAATACCGCCAAACCGATCGACCAACTGAACAAGGAGACAGCTACTTTCAAACCAGGCTCGGGCAATCCGCCGAGCGCGTTCAGCGTGAAGGAAATCGGTCTATCCGAAATCAAACTGGGAGATTACGTCAGCATCGAAAGCGACAAAGATCTGCGCACAGTCGCATCGTTCACCGCGTTGAAGCTCAAAGTCATCAGATAATTCCAAGCTTCAAAAGCCCCGGAGCTGTCCGGGGCTTTTTTTGATGATACGTGATCAGATAACGAATCAAAATTACTGTCATCCTGAGCTTGTCGAAGGACCTTTTTAAGTTTCGTATGAACCGATAGCTGATAAAGGTCCTTCGACTGCGCTGCTGCTCCGCTCAGGATGGGCTTAATGTACTTTTTGTGGTGCTAGCGGCACTTCACGCAGAACCATTCGAAGGCTCGTTGTCGATGCAGTCTGTTCATGCCTCGGTGGCTTCTCAGGAGTCCTTTGAACCGACT
>JBAZZT010000016.1:0-24847 GCA_041658705.1 Patescibacteria group bacterium | reverse complement strand
GGCATATTCTTCAAGTGTGCGGACTTTGTTCCCAGATTACAGCTAACGCAAGCCAAGAAATGAATATTCCAGCACCACAGAATGTCTATTAAGCCCATCCTGAGCTTGTCGAAGGACCTTTATAAGCCTCCGGACCGATGGCTGCTAAAGGTCCTTCGACTGCGCTGCTGCTCCGCTCAGGATGACAATTGATTTTCTTTAATTGAACGATTCGATCAGCTTATCCAGCTCTTGGACTTTTTGTTTATCCAGCTCTTGGATCGCGTTCAAGATATCGCTGTGATGTTGCTTCAGGATGGCCAGCATCTTGTCGTGATATTCAGCGAGGGTCGCCTTGATCTTGGTTTTTTGTTCTTCCGTCAATTCGTTTGGCATAAACCCAGTATAACAAAAAAGACGGCAGGTGTAGTGGAGCGGTTTGGCTACCGTCTACCGTCAGGGCGTATGGCATGCGCCCCTACCCACCGTCTATATTTCAGATTCCCTTTGGTTTAGCGCCGAGCGTCGAACAGGATACGCTCGAGAGGTCCACGCGGAAGTGGCGCGCGAGGTCGGGATGAGTCGCATCGATGGTGCGCCAGACTTCTTGGGCGATGTGCCGGTACGAAGGATGGCCTTTGGCTCCGCTGCGCAGCTCGATGAAATGGAACAGCTCGCGCAAGTTCCAGGACAAGATGATGCGGCGGCGGTAACCCATGGGCACGGCGTATTCGGCTTCGGTGGCCAGCCCGTTGCGGCACAGCGCAGCGTGCACATCGGCGCAACGACCCATGACTTCCCGGTATTCCCGTTCCAGGCCGATCTCGGCCATCTCGGGCGGCAGGTCATAGCCCAGGCTGACATCGAGCACCTGATTCAGCGGCGTGCACATCCGATGGCGTTGGATATCGCGCCACGCGCCGTAGTCGATGATGATTTCGTGCATGAATTGGGCATGCTCGAATTCGCGCGGCAGACGATCGTGCGCTCCGCGTTTCTCCAAGGCTCGAGCGATGACGTCGGCGGCGGAGATGCGGCTCGTGCCTTTCTCGAAAGCCTGGAAGAAGTCCGCGAGCGGGGCGTGTGAATTCTTGGCCAGCAGCGCGGAGGCCACGCGTATCTCGGCCAGCTCATCGTCGCGCAGCATGACCACGCGTTTTTCCGGCGTGGCCGCGGGAGTTGCAGGTTTGGCGTCGCGCAGCACCTCGGCGGCGAGTCCTTCCAGCGTCTCGGACAGGGTCGCCATGAATTCGTTGCGCTCCGTGTACTTGAGGAGCGTACGCAACGGACGTTCGCGCAAAGCTGTATCATCATCCATCTCGGGTCCGCCATGCAGCTCCCGGATCAGGTCGTTGCCGAGTTCCTGGGCTTCCTCATGGGGGCTGGAGAGCAGCTTGACGATGGCATAGGCCCATTCGCGTGCGTTCATGGTGACGCCGAATTGAGCCAGCGCCGCGGAAGGCAGGAGGTAGCGAGCCACGTCGCAGGAATGGGCTTTGATGATTTGCTTGTACGCGGCCTCGGTCTGCGTGTCTTTGCGCGGATGACGGGCTTGCATGAAAGGCACAAGTAAATCGAGCGCGCGGAAATAGACGGCGTACAGGTCGCGCAGCAAATCGCCGTAGGCCACGGCCAGAGGGCTGTTGCGGATGGCGCTGGGGAAGTAGCTGCGTTCCGCCGAGAAGATCTGGTAACGCGAACTCTTTTCGGTGAAGGAGGCCAGCCGGCAATCTTCGATGACTTTGATCGCGACCTGGGAGATGTTCTCCAGGGCCACGCTCGAGAAGGCGTGTTCGGCGACCGAACCGTGCCCGAAGCCGACCACGTACTTCTCGTGGAAGGACGCGGCTTTGGCCAAAGTCGTCTCGTAGACGTTTTGGTCAAAGCGCGTATCGGTACGCGAACATTTGGCGATGGCCACGGCCAGCACCTCGGGCTCGGGTTGCAGGAGGATCTCCGAACCGTCATTCAGCTTGCGCCGCATGCGGTTCATCCAATACACGCGCTTGGCGTCGGGCGCGTAATCGACGGCGAGCTGGGGGATTGCAGAAGCGATTTCCATCTTCGTTCCTTGAGTTGAAGGTTCTGACGCCATACCTTAGAGGATTAAATTATAAATTACAAATTAAAAATCAAGCGCCATAGCCGCCCGTCGAACCTATGCCGCCGCGGTCAGGGGAGTCAGCCGGCGCTTCTTGGAATTCAGCTCGGACGAAAGGCATGATGATGGCGTTGACCAAGCGCTCGCCTTTTTCGATTTGGATCGGAGTTTCTCCCGGGTTGCGGACGATCATTTTGATTTCATCAGTTGGTCCGCGAAAATCGCTGTCTATGGTGCCGATGCCGTTAGCCATGACCAAGCCTTTTTTCAGGAACAGACTGGAACGGGCCGTCAAAAACAGAACGTGCCCGTCAGGGATACCGATGGAGAGTCCGGTCGGCACAGGCAAGGCTTGTTTGGGGGGAACGGTCACGGATTCGGCCGCCGCCAAATCGAAACCAGCCGAACCCGGTGTCTTGTAGGACGGAATTTCGACATCCGGACGGAGTCGCGTGATGCGGATTTTCATACTTTGGGTTCAACTCCAAATTCGCGCATCATGTCCACGAGTTGTTTTTCCAAAGACGCCACGTCGCCGGAGTTATCGATGGTCACCGCCGCGCGCTGCATGACCGGCGGGATGGTGACTTCGGTCGGCGCTTGTTCCTCGGCTTGGAACTGCTCCCAAGTCATGTCTTTTTCGTTGGCCCGTTCGCCGCGCGCTTTGAGCCGCTGGAAACGAAGTTCCGGCGACGCCGTGATGGCGATGAGTTTGAAATAGGGGAGCGGTTCGAGCGCGGCCAAATCCTGGAAGCGCCGCACGCCGTCGATGACCACTGTCTCCGCCGCGTCGCCGGTCACGTCTTTCTCCACGACATAAGCCAAGATATCTTCGCCGAAATAATGGCGCAGCGCCTCGGACATCTTAATCAGATTTTCGCGGTTCATCGGCTGGTAGATGCGTTTGACCATATCGGACAGCACGGTGCTGAAACGGTAGGTCGAGGCGCCGTATTTTTCCTGGATATATTTGACCGCGGTGCCTTTGCCGGCGCCAGGCATTCCAGCGAAACCAAGGATGAGTTTGGGCATGGGAATCAATTACAAATTACGAATTACAAATGCCAAATTATCCCTGAATTCGTCATTCGTAATTTGGCATTTGGCATTAATCATTCTTGCCAGCCCACCTTATCTTTTTTGAATCTGCGGCGCAAACAGAACTGTTGATAACCCTCTCGCGGCTAAGTAGGCATGAAAAATACAGCCTCATACTTTTTGGCGGCAAAAAGTATGCAAAAACCGCTGGGGCCTCGAATTCGCTTCTTGAATGTGGCGTGTCATTTCAAACGGCCCGCTCAACTCTCGGCCCCAGACCCCACCTCGAGGACTACGACCTTCATCTTTCTGTATAGAATCTTCGCAGACTGCATGGATCGAAAAACGCTCCGGATGGCGGAGCGTTCCTTTCTATATGCTGGCCGTGTCGATTTTGATGCCCGGGCCCATGGTGGTCGAGAGCACCACATTCTTGAGATACACGCCTTTGGCGCTCGCTGGTTTGTTCTTTTTGAGCGCGGTCAGGATGGCTCCGAGATTCTCCAGCAACACTTTGCTCTCCATGGATGCCTTGCCGAAGGATTGGTGCACGTTGCCGGTCACGTCGTTTTTGAGCGTGACCTTGCCGCGTTTGAGCTCCTCGATCATCTTTTTGACGTTCGGTCCGACGGTTTCGGTCTTGGGGTTGGGCATGAGACCTTTGGGACCCAGGATCTTGGCCACCTTGGCGAGTTTAGGCATCATGTCGGGAGTCGCCACGGCGACGTCAAAGTTGACTTTGCCGGTCTTGGCGATTTCTTCGATCAACTCTTCGGCGCCTACGATGTCCGCCCCGCCTTCCTTAGCCTCGGCTTCTTTGGCCTGGGGCACGAAAGCGGCGACGCGCTTGGTCTTGCCGGTCGGATGCGGCAGGACGATGGTGGCGCGCAGTTGCTGATCGCTTTTCTTCACGTCGATACCCAAGCGCGCATGCACCTCAAGCGAGGCGTCGAACTTGGTGTTCGAAGTCTTTTTGGCCAGCTCGATGGCTTCGGCCGGGGTATAAAGTTTTTTCTCCACGAGCTTTTTGAGCTCGGCGTAGCGTTTGGAACGCGGCATACGTAGTGGTTCGGTCGACCCGTTTGAGAGTCTCCCACGTTAGTTTTTAATGTCCGCAGCCTATAACAAAGCCGCCCCCGAGTCAAGAGACTGGGGGCGGGAGCGTTCAGGAGTTGGCCTGCAGGTAGTCCAGGACTTCGTCGAGCATGGACATGCTGATGAGTCCTTGCACGGCATAGAAGTTCACCAGCCAGCGCAGGGTGAAGGCGGAATGCAGGCGATAGCCTTTGGCCGCCAGTTCCGCCTCGCCGCCTTGTTCGCGGTCCACCAGCACGACCACGTCTTTGACGATCAGACCGTCGGATTCGAGCACTTGGATGGCTTCGAACTTGCTGTCGGCCTTGGTGATCAGGTCATCCAGCAAGAGGACGGTCTCGCCCTTTGAGAATCCGCCTTCCATGATGCTCGAGACGAAGCGGCGACCGCCCGCCTCGGACTTGCCCAGGTGGATCAAGCCGCTCAACTTGTCCTGCTCCAAGGCGTAGAACGCTTCGGCGAAGGGATCGCCGGCATTGGGCACGCCGCAGACCGGCTTGTATTTGAGTTCCCGGGTCAGCGCGGCCATCAGGACGGCTATCATGCCCACGACCTCGGCGGTCAACGGACCCGGTTTGGGGTTCGCGGGCGTGCGCAGGTTGAGGTAGATGGGCGAGAGCGGCGCGTCAGGGTTCTTCTCGTGTAGCTTGAGTCGGAACTTGCCGAACTTGGCGGCGCCCTGGTAGTAGAGATTTAACGCGACTTGTTCCTTGAAGGGGTTCATTGTCCCATCTCCTTGAGGGTTTCCGCGATCTCGTCGGTGAAGCGTTTGGCTGCTTCGACCGGGTCGGGCGCGCCGGTGATTGGTCGGCCGATGACCATGATGTCCGCACCCTCGCGGATGGCTTGACCGGCGGTCATGGTGCGCTTCTGGTCGTCCGGCGGCGCATCCTTGGAACGGATGCCCGGCGTGACCAACAGAAAGTCGGGGCCGCATTGCTCGCGAATCAACCTTGCCTCTTGCGGCGAGCAGACCACGCCGTCCAGGCCGCATTCCTTGGCGAGCGTGGCGAGATTCATGACCAGCCCTTGCAAGGCTTGAAGTTTCCGTTTCTCGGGCGTGATTCTGCATGAAAGAAGAAGGGGGATTCCCATCCTTTCAAAATCATCGTAGGACAAACTGGTGAGCACGGTGACGCCGATGACGAGCGGGCGCGGATCCATGGTCTTGGCCGCTTTGGCCGCTGCTTCCATCATCTTGGGTCCGCCCAGGCAATGGACGTTGAACATCTTGAAGCCGCTCTTGGCGATGCAGATTGACGCCTTCTCGACGGTGTTGGCGATGTCGTGGAGCTTCCCGTCCTTGAAGGACAGCGTGCCCGCCTCCACGATGGCTCGATGCAGTCGGCGATAAGCGCGCAACGACTCGATGGCATCCGCCTCTTCCTCGGGGGCCAAGAGGTTATACTCCATCGCGTGTCCGTACTCGAGTCCGTACTTGCATGCGCCGACGTGCGGCGAGAGCTGTTCGACGAGCCTCGCGGCCTTGTCGGGGTCGCTCACATCCAGTGCCACCATGATGCGGTCTTTGGGTTGCAATGTGACCATTCTGGCTATCCTCCTGTTCCTGAATGAAAGGTACGGCCGGACTCTATAAAAAAACCGCGGAAAACGCAAGCGCGGCGCTTCCCGTCGAATAAAAGCCAATGTCATCCTGGCACGGCGTTCGCGAACGCCGTGCCCTCGAGCGCAGCGAAGGATCTTCCTCTGGCTGATTCCGTAGGGGCGACCCGTTGGGTCGCCCCTACGGATACCTTAAGGAATTGGAAGATTCTTCGGCCGTCAGACGGCCTCAAGAATGACATCCTCTTATTACCAAAAGGGCGCACGACCGTGCGCCCCTGCGTCTGGCTACCGTCTAACTTATGCCTTAAGGAATCGGAAGATTCTTCGGCCGTCAGACGGCCTCAAGAATGACAATTATTTTATCGCGCCTTCTTTCTTCAAAATTTCGATTTTCTTTTTCGTGCCGTAGAAAAATCCGCCCGGCGAGCCGTCGGATTTGATGACGCGATGGCACGGGACTTTTGGATTTTCGTTTTTATGCATCAAGTTGCCCACGGCGCGAAAAGCCTTGGGGCTACCCGCCAGTTCCGCGACCCGCTTATAGGACAGCGTCTTGCCTTTGGGGATCTTGGCCACCACGGCGCAGACGCGCGTCTTGAAATCACTCGACTTTGATGTCGGCATAAGTTCCGCCTTTAGAATCGTCAATCGTAATAAGTGTGAATTTCAGACCTTCGACGGTTGAAGTCGGCGCTGTCTTTTCTTTCAAGAAAAAACTTTTGTTCAATCCGTCGGTATCGGCCAGCGTCAACCCGAGATCTACGCCGCGTTCACCGGCCCAGATGCATTGGACGCCTGCGGGACAACGCGAATCGGTGAAGCCGTCCGCCTTGAGTCGGTAGGGAAGTCCATTTTCTTTTTCGGATGAGATGTAAACGACATCGCCCTCAAACAATCTAATCGTATCGCCTGATTTATATGTCGGTACTTCCGTCGTGTTTGAAATGGTTGGATTTTCCGCCGTCGAGGTCGGGGTTTCTATCTGCTGCGTCGAGGTGGACGAGGGGAGAGGCGCTTGCGGGATCGGGTTGGCGGGTTGTCTGTTTGTCCAATAGAAATAACCCACTGCGCCGAGCAGAGCTACAAAGGCAACCAGCACGCCGATTATGGGCAAGAGGCTGCGTTTCGGAGGTTTGTCCAAGATATCGTCCATAATTTTCGAATTAAGACCGAAGGTTCTGGGTGTTGGGTGCTAGGTTTCTTAAATCGGAAACCCAGAACCTAGCACCCAGTACCTTATTTCTTCAGACTGACGTCTCGCGTCTTTTGTTTTCGCGGCGGATGGCCAGCCAATGCAAGGCGAAGAGTGGGACGCCGACGACGATTAAAGAGATGTCGCGCACGGCATCGCGTTGCTTTTGCACGGCTTGCGTCTCGTCTTGGCGTTTTTGATCTTCCAGACAGCTTTGCCTTTGGAGATCCGCGTTGGGAGTTTTTTCCGCCGTCGGGTAGATTCCAGAGGCGCAAGGATATGAATACGGATTCTTGTCGGCTTTGGGGAAGACCCAGGTGCGCAGACCGATGTTAATCAAGTCGATGGCGCCGAACACGATGATGAAGAGCGAGATGAGCGAGACGAGATAGAAGTACACGGTTTTGATGACCGTGGCTTTGGGGTTGGGTTGGTTCATATTTTTAAGGTCGTGGTAATCGGCGACGGCGGCAAAAATCCAGCCGCCCAGGATGAGGAGCAGGACCAGCAAGATGCCAAGTACAAGCATAATCGAGCTAAGAGCCTCCATGACAAGAAGTGTAGGGTGAAAAATGGATAAAAACAAATTTTGTTTAGGAACCATTTGTCATCCTGAGCCTGTCGAAGGACCTTTAGCAGCAGTCGGTAGGGGCGAATAATCATTCGCCCCTACGGCCATCCTATAATTTTTATGGATAGACCATCGGTCGAAACGACAAAAAAGAAAAATTCCGTCATTTCGACCGAGCGCTAGCGAGCGGAGAAATCTCTGGAGGTTTCTCTATCATGTAGAACTTGGCGGGTAGCTTCGCAACGACTTTACCCATTACAAAACCGCCCGCGAATTGCGGGCGGCTGCTCAATCGATTCTTTATACCACCGTCAATCCCATGTTCTTGGCTGTGCCTTCGACTTGCCGCATGGCGGCTTCCACGGTGTGGCAATTCAGGTCGGGCATTTTCTTTTCCGCGATTTCGCGGATTTGCGCCTTGGTGACTTTGCCGATTTTCTCTTGCAGCGGCTTAGCCGATCCCTTTTGGATACCGGCGGCCTTCTTGAGCATTTCGGCGACGGGCGCGATCTTGAGGATGAAATCGTAAGTGCGATCTTCATAGACCGTGATCACGCACGGCACGACTTCGCCGCGGCGATCTTGCGTCGCATCGTTGAAGCGCTTGCAGAATTCGGCGATGTTCAAACCTTGGGGGCCCAGTGCCGTACCGACCGGAGGAGCCGGGTTAGCTGCGCCGCCGTTGATTTGGAGCTTGATGAGCGTCTTTACTTTTTTGGCCATATTCTTGGGTAGGGGCGCGTGGTTATGCGCCCAGGAGGGCGTACGACCGTACGCCCCTACAAAATTTCGTTAGAGTTTACAGGTCCGGCGAGAAGCGCGTCGAACCTGGAGCTCCGGCGATGTCTGGCTACCGTCTCCCTCTATACCTTCTTGACCTGCGTAAAGTCAAGTTCCAGCGGAGTCTCGCGGCCGAACATGGAGACCAGCACTTTGACTTTGCCGCGCGCGCCGTCGATCTCGCTGACCTTGCCTTCGAAGCCTTTGAACGGGCCATCGCCGATCTTGACCGGCATGCCGATCTGCAGGTCGATGGAGAATTCAGTTTCTTCCTCGGTGTTCATGCGTTTCAGGATGTCTTGGATCTTGGCGTCGTCGATGGGGGAGGGGGTGGTGCCGGTGCCGATGAAACCAGTGACCGAAGGCGTGTTGCGCACGACATACCACGAGTCGTCCGTCACGACCATCTCGACGAGCACATAACCGGGATAGATTTTTTCCTCGACCAGTTTGCGCTTGCCGTTTTTGATCTTGATTTTTTTCTCGATGGGCACGAGCACGTTGAAGATCTTGTCTTGCATGCCCATGGTCTCGATACGGCGCTTCAAGCTATCCGACACCGCCTCTTCGTATCCCGAATAGGTATGGATGGCGAACCAGCGTCGGCCAAGGTCTAGGGTTTGTTTAGGCATAGGGGGGATGGAATGTCGAATGTCTAATGGCTAATGTCTAAATTTCTGACCGAGCATTAGACATTAGAAATTAGTCATTAGAAATTTTTGAATTCGTTTTTATTTCTTCGGCGTCTCTATCGGCTTAGCTTGATTCAGGTCCACGCTGCCGTTTGGTTGGGTGGTCGGCGCTACGGGGGTGACCGTATTTTGCTCCACCGGTTTGACCTGGAGCGAGCGCGTCTTGGCGACGCTCAAGATGGTGACGTCGAACAAACGCGTAAAGCCAAGATCGAGGCTAGCGAAGAACACCGCGACGATCACGCTGATGCCGATGATGAGCGCGCTGTAGCGCAAAGTATCGCGCCGCGAGGGCCACGAGACCTTGAACATTTCGGCTTTGGATGACCGCAAGTAGTCCGAGATTTTTTCGACAAGCGTCATATGTTTCAGAGTTCCCTCGCTCTTCCGCTGGTGCGGATTCGCTCGGGACGACGTTACTTTTATTATCTCAAGGTTTCGTCGTCTTAAAAAGCCCCTTCCCCAGGGCTATGCGTAAAAGATAACACGTGACGGCTGTTTTGACAAGGCTTTGTGGGTATCCTCGGTCTGGGATACAATAAGCCTAATATGTTTAAGGTTTTACGTTCATTTCTGCCGCTTAGCGCCTTAATTGTGGCGGTTTTGCTCATCTCATCTCCCGTTCAGGCAATAAGTTATGACGTCAGCTTAGATGCGGGAGACGTGGTTTTTTCGTCCGGCTCGCCATTGGTCGGCGGCAATGTAAGGATTTACGCTTCCATTTCAAGCGTCGCCGATTCGGATGTGGAAGGCACGGTTTATTTTTTGGATAACGACCAGCCGATCGGATCAAAACCTTTTTCGGCCAAAGCCGCGGGCAAAGCCGATGAAGTTTGGATCATGTGGAAACCCACGACCCAGGGTACGCATAAGATCGAAGTCAAAGCCGTGAATGATGTCGATTTCGCGGATGCGACTCCAGAGAATAACGTAGTCATCGTCGAAAAGTTCGTGGATATCGATACGGATGGAGATGGCATCGGGAACTCGTTGGACCCGGATGACGATAACGACGGCGTGCCGGACAGCCAAGACCAATTCCCGCTCGACCCCACGATGTCGAAAGACACGGATCATGACGGGGTCGATGACTCCATCGATTCCGACGACGACAATGATGGTCTGTATGATTTTCAAGAGCCAGCTTTGGGCACCGATCCTTTGAAGCGCGACACCGATGGCGACGGAGTGGGGGATAAGGAAGACGCTTATCCTTTGGATCCGAAGCGCAGCCAAGCGGAAGTCCCGCCGCCAGCCTCCTTATCATCAGGCGGGGCGGGGGGTTCGACATCCGGAAATCCCGCACCGTCGAGCGCGGCGCCGAAGGACGAAGCGTCGGTTGCCGTTGCGACCGCTGCCGCCGCTACACAAACGCAGAACGCGGGCAGCGGCACGGAAACGCCGAGCACGGCCGCCGCCACGCAAGCGGAGAACGCGACTGGTGGCACGGAGAACGTAGCTACCAGCGGCTCGGCGGTTTTGCCGATTGTTGAAGGTACTTCGACCTCGGCTCTGGAAACGGCGGCGCAGGATGAAAAATTTGGAGGTGCGGATAAAACAGAATCAAAATCCGATGACCGAAAAACAGACTCCGGCTTCGGAGTGACGGAGAATCAATTTTTAGCGGCGCTCCTGGCCGCGGGAATAATCTCGCTCGCCGCCGGAATATTTTTCCTAATGAAATATCGCAAACAGCAGAAGTCTGACCGGGTGAAACGTGAAGATTAGGCGGCATTGTCATTGCGAGCGCATTTCCTAAAAGCGCGCGGCAATCTCTGTCCCGGAGATTGCTTCGTCGCTGCTGCTCCTCGCAATGACAAACGATTCATCGAACGCGGCAAGTCCAAAAATATATTCTCGTAGCTTGGCATGGCGAGGATGGCTTCAGGTTTGACAGAAGGCTAAAAGATGCTTAAGTTGAGCAGTCCTTTGATATCGCCAACCAATTTCCTAAGGAGATCGTCGCATGGCGCAGCAGGATGAAGACGCTGTCGAAGCTCAAGATTGCACAGCGGCGGTCGAGCTTGAGCTAGAGGAGACAAAAAAGGAGCTGCCTCACCGCCTTCCGACGACAATTTCATTCGTCGAGCTCATGGGGCATGCCGGAGCCTATTTGATTGCGTGGATCGTCATATTCGCGCTCAACATCTGCATCAACGCGCTGCTCGAACGGTTATTAGGGATATGGTTAACCAGAACAACCATTTCCCTTGACTACAAGTTGTCGGTCGCGGCTGCCATCGCGAGCGTGGTCGCGCTCGCCGCGCTGATTACTACGCTCCTGGAAGCGAAAAAGTCGGAAGTATCCGCTGGAGCGCAGGACGAAGCTGCGGTCCAGGCCCGGGATGGTGCGACGGCGGACAGCTCCGTAATCAAGGGAACGGAGAAGATGCCGCTTCAACTTGGTCCGGGGGCGGTTTTTCTCGCCGAAGTCCTGGCGCATGTCGCGGTCTTTCTGACTAGCTGGGTCGTCCTATTCACTGTTAGCCTGGGCGCCATAGCGCTGTTTGGATGGTTAACCGAAGCGACCCCGTTCCTTGGCTTTGCATTGTCGGTTGCGAGCATCATTGCGACCATTTTCGCTATTATGTTCGTGTTGACTACTTTATTCTTGGCTTCGAAGAAACCGGAATCGTCCGATGCCCCTGGCTCGGACAGCTGAACCTCGTCTTGTCGACGGCCTCGCAAAAGGCCGTCTTCGTTTAAGCAAAAATAAATCCCCGGACCTTGGCAGGGCGGGGGAGACTGGTGCGTGGCAGGAGAATGGTCAGCTCGCCTTGGCGAACTTCACGCCGAAGGCTTTGAGCACGTCGGTCAGGTTGACCGCGTAGAACCAGTCGCGATCGCGTGTCTCGCGCTCCGATCCGCCATACGAGAAAGGCACGTAACCGGACCATTCCGTTTTGGGATTCTCGACGAGCTCGTGGCCGCCAGCAGCGATCAGCTGCTCCAGATCCTGGTGCGTGCCGATGTGGTATTTCGGCGCACGGTACTCGGTGCCTTGGAGATAGCGCGTCGGATCATAGAAGGTGAAGATGCGCGCGCCTCTCTGCATGGCTTCGCACTCCACGACCATGTGGCCGTAATGCTCCGGACGCTTCCGCGCGCCGAAGATTTTGGCATGCTCTGCGGAGACGACTGCGACGACGCCGTTGCATTCAGAACGAAAGAACTTCATTGGCTTGCTCCTTGCGGTCAGCTCGCCTTGGCGAACTTCACGCCGAAGGCTTTGAGCACTTGGGCGACATCTCCTGTGTGCAGCCCGAACGTGAAACAGCGTTCCAGATGGATTCTCCAGGCTTTATCCGGACACACGACCAGGGTGTGGCCGCCGGCCTTGATCAGCTGGTCGAGCATGGATTTGGGAAGGTCGAAAACCCTGGCGCCGTTTTCACTTGCCATGAGCTCGACTTTCCCTAATTCGGCATCGTCCAGGCCGAAACGATTTTGTTTTTCGTAATGCTCGAAGCTGTCTTGCAGGATGCAGGCATGGTATTCGGAGATGACTGAAACCCGATTGCTTTTGGCGAGTCCGTAGAACTTCATGCTCAAATCTCCACGGTTAAAGTGCGTGAGAAGCTAAACATGAATTGTTCAGGATTGTCAATCCTTTCATCTGATTTTTGATTTGTGATATTTTTTATGATTTCCTAAAAACCCGCGGCCGCGGGTTTTTAGGAAATCAGGCTTAAGTTTTTTGAATCTTATATTCCCTGAGCGCAGCGACAGCGAAGTCGAAGGGCTACCTTATTCCGACATGGTAGTCCTTCGACTGGCTCAGGAACTATTTATTTTTTCTTACCTTCGTTCAAATGTCCACTTCGGCATTCTTGGCGTGGGTTTGGATGAACTTCTTGCGCGTCGCGACTTCGCTGCCCATGAGGGAGTCGAAAGTGGCATCGGCTTCTTCGGCGTCGTTGATGTTCACGACTTTCATCATGCGATGTTGCGGATCCATGGTCGTCGACCAAAGTTGCTCGGGGTTCATTTCGCCCAGACCTTTGTAACGCGAGACCGCGATACCGCCGATTTTGAGCACGCCCTCTTCGCCTTCGGCGGCCTCGGCACCCTCCTCTTGCGCTTCGACCTCTTCCTCGGGCGCAGAACCCTGCGCCCCTACGCCTTTTTTGCTTTTTACTTTTGACCTGTCCGTCTTGATCTTTTGCAGTTCCTCGATCATCTTATCGCGGCCTTGCTCGGAGAAGGCGTAGCGGATTTCTTTGCCCATGTGGATGCGGAAGAGCGGAGGTTGTGCGATGTAGATGTGCTTGCCGGTGATGAGTTGCGGAAAATAACGGTAGAACAGCGTCAAGAGCAGCGTGCGGATGTGCGAGCCGTCCACGTCGGCATCGGTCATGATCACGACGCGGTGATAGCGCAGCTTGGTGATGTCGAACATCTCGCCGATGTTGGTGCCGAGCGCGATGACCAAGTTCTTGACTTCGTTGTTGGACAGCATCTTGTCGAGCCGCGCGCGTTCCACGTTCAGGATCTTGCCTTTGAGCGGCAGGATGGCTTGAGTCTCGCGGTCGCGTCCCTGCTTGGCCGAGCCGCCGGCAGATTCGCCCTCGACGATGTAGAGCTCGGAGATGGAGGGATCCTTGGAGGAGCAGTCGGCGAGTTTGCCCGGCAGCATCAGGCCTTCGAGCGCGCCTTTGCGCAGCACGGTGTCGCGGGCGGCGCGGGCCGCGGCGCGGGCACGTTGGGCCAAGACGCACTTGCCGATGATGGCTTCGGCATCGCGCGGATGTTCTTCCAAAAAAGTCGACAACGCATCGTTGAACAGCGTCTCGACCGCGCCGCGCGCTTCGGGGTTGCCTAGTTTGGCTTTGGTCTGGCCTTCGAATTGCGGATCGCGCAGCTTGATCGAGATGACGGCGGTCAAACCCTCGCGCGCATCGTCGCCGGACAGGTTCTCGTCTTTGTCTTTCAGATAACCTTTGTTGCGCGCGTAGCTGTTCAGGGCGCGGGTCAGGGCCGAGCGGAAACCCATGACATGCGAGCCGCCCTCCATGTTGTAGATGTTGTTGGCGAACGCCATGACCGTCTCTTTATAGTCATCCACGTATTGCATCCCGATCTCGATAGGCAGACCGTCCTGTTCCTTGTTCACGTAAAAGATGTTGTCGTGCTTGGGCGTCTTGAGATGGTTCAGATGACGGACATAGGACGCCACGCCGCCTTCGAAGTAGAAGATGTAGACGTCATTTTGTCCTTTGGCGCGTTGGTCGATGACCTGGACTTTTATGCCTTTGGTCAAGTAGCACTGCTGGCGCAAGTGATCGAGGATGGCTTTGAGGTCGAATTCGGTGGTGGTGAAGATGGACGTGTCCGCGCGGAAGGTGATCGTCGTGCCGTGATTTTTGCTTTTGCCGACTTGCTTGACCTTGAATTGCGGTTTGCCGAATTTATATTCCTGCACAAAGACGCCGCCGTCGCGTTCGACGCGGGCTTCGACCCATTCCGACAAAGCATTCACGACCGAGACGCCGACGCCATGCAGACCGCCGGAGATCTTGTAACCCGAACCTTCGCCGCCGAATTTTCCGCCGGCATGCAGTTTGGTCAGCACGAGTTCGAGCGCCGAGACTTTATATTGTTTGTGGATGTCCACCGGGATGCCGCGGCCGTTGTCTTTGACCGAGACCGTGCCGTCCTGGTTCAGGATGACCGTGATTTCGTCGGCATGGCCGGCCATGGCCTCGTCAAACGAGTTGTCCACGACTTCCCAGATCAGGTGGTGCAGACCCTCGGGGCCCGTCGATCCGATATACATGCCCGGGCGCTTGCGCACCGGTTCCAAGCCTTCCAGCACCGAAATCTGTTCAGCGCTGTAGCCGGATTTCTTTTTTGCCTCAAGTTCTTTTTTAGCCATATTTCAACGCCAGAATCTTACCTGGATTTTCGGAATTTGGAAAGGTTTGGATGCATGAAGAAAAAGGCTTGGCAAGAACGCAATTCATCTCGTCATCTCATGAAAGTGATGAGGGTATTGATTCAGGTTGTTTAGAGATACCTGCCAAAAGGGCGCACGGCATGCACCCCTACTATCCCACCCTTCCCTTTATCAACTCCGTTTCTCATCTCTGTCATCCCGGCCTTGAGCCGGGATCTCCAGAGATCCCGCATCAAGTGCGGGATGACAGAAAAAAATGGCTACTCTCCACCGTCTACTGTCTACCCTCTAGCCATGTGCTACACTTTGCTTGTATGGCAGACAGCGAACAAAGCGGCGGGTTCACTCCAGGCGAACTGCAGATGGCTTCGTGGTGGGTGAAGAACCGTCTTATGCTGCGCAAGCTCGGTTACGGATCGCTCATCGCGGTCTGTGCCGCGTTTTGGGGTTATGTGTTGTGGGGTTTTTTGGATGCTTATGCCATCTCGTATCCTCGCGAATCGCGGATCACGCGCGACATCGCCGTGAATTTGCAACTTTTGTCTTCTTTGGAAAGCGACCGGCCGCAGAATTTGGGTTTGTCCGATGTCGGAGTCTTCGCCGACACGGATAATCGTTTCGACATGGAAGTCGCGGTCACCAACCCCAACGCGCAATGGTGGGCCGAGTTCAATTATCGCTTCAACCTGTCAGGCGAAGATACTCCGCTGCGTACCGGTTATGTCTTGCCCGGGGGAGAACAGCATGCGACCGAGGTCGGGTTTAAGCCCGCGACGCGCGGCGGACGGAGCGCGATTTTCGAGATCGTGAACCTGCGTTGGCATCGCGTCGATCCGAGCATGGTCGGTTCGAGCTACCCGGACTTCGCGACCCAGCGCCAGGCGTTGGAGTTCCGAGATCTGACTTACGACACCGATCTGACGGTAGGCAATCGCAAAGTCGGACAGACTTCCTTCACTTTGGTCAACAACGGCGCTTTCGGTTATTGGAACCTGGAATTGTTCGTGCGCTTATATCGCGGCAGCTCGCCCGTAGCCATCTCAAGCCTGACCGTGGCCAATTTATCGCCGGGCGAAAAGCGCCCCATGCAGATCGTGTGGCTGGACAACCCTTCAAGCGTAAGCAAAACCGAAATCATCCCGCAGGTGAACCTGTTGGATCCAGCGGCATATTTGCCGACGCAGTATTTTAAGTAGGGATATAGAGGCTGGAATCTGGAAGCTAGAATCTAGAAGCTGGAATCTGGAAGCTGGGGGTCAGGCCTCTGGCGGCTTGTTTTATCCTGTGGCAAGCTAGTTTCCAGTGCGTTTCGTGTCATTACGAGGAGTAGCAACGACGAAGCAATCTCCGGAATTCAGAGATTGCCGCGCGCGTTAGGTCTATGCGCTCGCAATGACACGATAAAACGCGTAAGTCCTTCTAACTTCTAACTTCATGCGCAAGTGGCTTGGGATTTTCGTCCGTTATGATTGGACGCTCATGTTCGCGGTCATGGCGCTGACCGCCATTGGGCTTTTGGCGATCTATGGCATCAACATCTCGCGCGGCGGGGATTTTTTTCAATTCAAAAAACAAATGCTGGCCGTGCTCATCGGTTTGGCGCTCACCTACGCGCTGTCATATTTCGATTACCGCCAATTGCGCGGTTTGGCTATTCCTATATACCTGGCCGGTCTGACTATCTTGCTCGTGGCGCTGGTGCTGGGAAAATCAGCGCATGGCGGCGGCAAATGGTTCGTGCTGGGTACGCTTTCGTTCCAGCCCGTGGAGCTGGCCAAAGTCATGTTGGCGGTTTCGTTGGCCGGTTATCTATCCAAACAAGTGCGCAAGAGATTGAACTGGATCGCCTTCGCCGGAAGCTTCATCGCGCTTTTGGGCTATGTCATCCCCGTGCTTCTGCAACCGGATTTTGGATCGGCCGTGGTGCTGATCGCGATTTGGGGAGCAGCCGTCTTCATCTGCGGACCGCCGCGGCATGCTTGGTGGCTTATGGCTTTAGGCCTGGTGGGCGTCTCGATGCTGCTCTGGAACTTCGGCCTCAAGCCTTATCAGCGCGATCGCATCTCATCTTTTTTCAATCCGCGCCTCGACCCATACGGCGCTTCATATAACGTGGCGCAAGCGCGCATCGCCGTGGGTTCGGGTGGCATGTTAGGCAAAGGCATCGGCGAAGGTTCGCAAGCGCGGCTGCGTTTCCTGCCCGAATCATCGACTGACTTCATCTTTGCCGTGATCGGCGAGGAGCTGGGCTTCGTCGGATTGTTCGTGCTTTTGGGATTGTTCGGCGTGGCCCTGTATTGCTTATTGCGCCTCGGCATGGCTTCCGAAGATCCCTTCGCGGGAATCGTCTTGACTGCGTTCGCGGCCATCATCGGTTTTCATCTGACGGTCAACGCCGGGATGAATTTGGGTTTGACTCCGGTCACGGGCATCCCACTGCCTTTCGTCTCGGCCGCCGCCTCATCCGTCTTGACCATGTTCATCATGATCGGCATCGCAGAGTCGGTGGCGGTGTATGGGAGGAAGGGGTTTTAGGAGATGAAGCTGGAAGCTAGAATCTTGAATCTTGAATTCCAGATTCTAGCTTCCAGATTCTAGCTTCTTGCCTTGTTGCACGCCTTTGCTCGAGGCGGTAGGATAAGCATATGGATCACGCTAACTCGCAAAAAATAATCGGGCATTGCCCGTTGTGCCATTCGGCTTACGGCGACGCGGGAGTCAAACTCCTGGGTGAGAACGGACCCATGCGCCTTTTCCATTGCACCTGCGCTTCGTGCGGCCATGCTGTTTTGGCGGTGATCGTGGAGAATTTAGGCTCGGTCAGTTCGGTCGGCATGGTGACTGATTTGGAGATCCAGGATGCGTTGCGTTTTAAGGACGCAAAATCGGTCAGTTCGGAAGAATGCATCCAAACCCATCGCGTCATGGAAAAGGAAAGCCGGGAGCTGTGCACCGTCCTGCTTGACAAAAAAGCCTGAAAAACGTACACTTCCGCCACTAATTCGGACTGAATTTTAAGTTATGTCTTACGCATTGAAAGCGATGATCCGGAACGCGCTGGGCCGCCGCGCCAAAACCCTGCTTAAAGCCGGTGATCTTCCGGCTGTAGTCTACGGCCGCGGTGTCGAAGCACGAAATATCCAGGTGAACGGACGAGAATTCCGCAAGATTTTGAGTACGGCCGGCATGTCGTCACTCATCGATTTGGACGTGGCAGGCGAGCCGGTGAAGGTGCTGATCAAAGACGTGCAAGTCAACCCCGTTTCCATGATTCCGGATCACGTGGATTTCCATCAGATCAACATGCAGGAAGAGCTGCAGACCGAAGTGCCGCTCAAGATCGTGGGCGAGTCCATCGCCGTCAAAGGCTTGGCCGGTACGCTGGTGCAGAGCCTGGACGAAATCAAGATCAAGTGTCTGCCGGCCGATTTGCCGCACGAGATTGAAGTCGACATTTCCAGTCTGAAGACCTTCGATGATACAATCACCATCGGCAGCCTCAAGATCCCGGCTGGTGTCGAGGTGTTGAATGACGCAAATGAAATCGTGGCCTCGGTGGCTGCGCCGTTGACTGAAGAGCAACTGAAGAAAATGGAAGAGGGCGAGCAGCACGACGTAAGCGCCATCAAGACCGAAGCGGAAGACAAGAAGGCGGCCGATGAAGCGGCCAAGCTGGCGGAAGAGGGTGAAGCCAAGGGCGGAGCCGCCGGCAAGTCGTAAGGTCACTTACCGCTGCCGAACCTATTTTGTCATCCTGAGCGGAGCAGCAGCGCAGTCGAAGGACCTTTATAAGCGTTGATCTGAACCGAATAAGCGTTGTCTGGACCGATGGCTGATAAAGGTCCTTCGACAAGCTCAGGATGACAGTGCGTCTGGCTACTTTCTACCGTCTACTTATGGTCCATCATAATGTTCCGCGAAAAATAAAGATTGATTTCGAGACATTCGTAAAACGGTCCTGGCCCGTGTTGGCGTTCGGGGCCGTTTTGATTTTTTTCGCCAGCGCCGCGTTGGTCGTCTTCGCGGTTTCCGGCACAGGACGCAAGACACCGGCGGTGCCGAAAAAATCCGAGGTCGCGTCAAGCACGTCGTCGCAAGCGGATTTAGTCTCGCGCTCGCTTGACGGCGTTTTGGTTTCGCCCAGCGACGCCAATCTGCAAGCCTATGCCGTGATGGTCGAGAATTTGCCCGAAGCGCGTCCGGTCTCCGGTTTGTCCAAAGCCAATCTCGTGTTTGAATTGCCGGTCGAGGGCGGCGTCACGCGCTACCTGACCGTTTTCGACGCGACCACGACCGTCGAGCAGATTGGACCGGTGCGCAGCGCGCGGGCCTATTATGTCGATTTGGCCGATGGGTTGAACGCCGCGTATGCGCATGTGGGCGGAAGTCCGGAAGCGCTGGATAAGATCAAAGGCCTTAAAAGTTTCCGTGACTTGAACGAATTTTGGAACGGAAAATATTTTTGGCGCTCGGCCAAACGCAGCGCGCCGCACAACGTCTACACTCGCAGCGACTTGTTGAGTTCGGCGCAGACGGCCAACGAATGGAAGGTCGGCAAAATCCAAGCCTGGAAATACAAGGCAGACGATCCGACCGAAACTACCTCCGGCACCAAGCGGGGGAGCGACAACGGACCAAGCATCGCTTACGGCGGCGCTTACGGAGTCAGTTGGAAGTTCGATCGCACCGCGGATGATTATGTGCGCTGGCTCGCCGGCGCGGCGCAAAAGGATGCTGACGGCACGCTGGTCCTGGCGCGCAACGTCATCGTGGTCGAGACGGAGTGGAGCGCATATGACGCCGTGGGTCGTCTCAAGTTGCGCACCACGGGCAAAGGCAAAGCCACGGTCTATCGCGACGGCAAAAAACTTTCCGCCATCTGGAAACGCACGGCCGGCGAGAATTTCAGGTTCGAAGGCGTGGATGGTTCCGACGTACTCTTGAATCGCGGCACGACTTGGATCGAATTCACGCAGGGCAAGATGACCGATACCTCGACTACTGGCAGCGTGAACGATGCTTCGGCCAGTTCGACGAGATGACCCATTGTCATCCTGAGCTTGTCGAAGGACCCTTATTACTTCGTTCGTACCGTGACTGATAAAGGTCCTTCGGCTGCGCTAGCGCTTCGCTCAGGATGACATTAGGGTATTGTTTTTGCATAATCCATTCCCAGCAGGTTAAACTGCTTTCCGAATATGGCCACCCAAACCAAGACTAAACTCGCGGCTACCGACCCGGCTGAACGCGCTTATGCGGTGCAGGGCGGAGTGCCCCTCGTCGGCAGCATCAAAGTCGCGGGAGCCAAGAACGCGGCGACCAAAGAATTGGTGGCCGCTCTTTTGGCCGAAGAACCGGTGGTGCTGGAGAACGTACCGGAAATCGGCGACGTGGCCGTGACCATCGAGATGCTTGAGGCCGTCGGCGCCAAAATCAAACGCGACGGCGACAAGGTGACCGTCGATGGCAGCGGTTTGAGCAGCGCCAAAGTTTCGGAAGCGTTCAGCGGAAAAAATCGCATCCCAATTTTACTCTTGGGACCCTTGCTCCACCGCTTCGGCGAAGCAGTCATCCCGGCGCTCGGCGGTTGCAGCATCGGCGGACGTTCGGTGGATTTTCATATCGAAGCGTTGCAAAAGATGGGAGCCGTGATTTCGTGCGAAGAGCACACCTATACGGCGCGCACCAAAGGACTTAAAGGCGCGGTCATCGAGCTGCCTTTCCCCTCGGTCGGTGCGACAGAAAATGTCATGCTCGCCGCCGTGCTGGCTCAAGGGACCACGGTGATCAAGAATGCGGCCATCGAACCGGAGATCAAGGACTTGGCCATGCTGCTCCAGTCCATGGGCGCGATCATAGACTTGGACGTGAACCGCACTTGGATCATCGAAGGCGTGGAAAAATTGAGCGGCGCGACGCATCGCGTGGTGCCGGATCGCATCGAAGCCGCGTCTTTCGCAGTGGCCGCGGCGCTCACCGGCGGCGACATCTTCATCGAGGACGCGCGGCAAGGTTCGCTTTTGTCTTTCTTGAACGCCATGCGCAAAGTCGGCGTGCCGTATGAAGTCAAACAAGGCGGCATCCGCTTCATGGGAGCCAAAGACATCAAACCCATCGCGCTCGAGACCGACGTACATCCTGGATTCATGACCGATTGGCAACAGCCCTTCGTGATGCTTTTGACCCAAGCCGACGGCGTGTCGATCGTGCACGAGACGGTGTATGAGAATCGCTTCGGCTACACCGACGCTTTGCGTCAGATGGGCGCCAACATCCAGTTGCACAAAGAATGCCTGGGCGCCAAACCGTGCCGTTACGTGAATCGCGATTATCGCCACAGCGCAGTCATCGTCGGACCCACGCCGCTCCACGCCGCGGACATCAAGATCCCGGATTTGCGCGCCGGTTTTTCCTATCTCATCGCCGCGCTCATCGCCCAAGGCACATCCAAGATCAGCGGCGTCGAGATCATCGAGCGCGGTTACGAAAATATCATCGGTAAATTGGAGAAGTTGGGAGCGAAAATTAATCTGAAATAGAACATATGAGTTATCGTTATTCGGCTCTGGTGATAAACGAGAATAAGGAAAAGACCCTGGGCGCGTTGAAAGAATATTTGACGCAGCACGGAGGGAGTTTGGAAAAAGCCTCGCGTGAAGACGGCTACGGATCAGACGACCCGAATTATTTAGCCATCGCGGAAATGAAAGGTTGGACCTATCTGATTTTTTCTGGCGAGGGCTTGATTCCCGAGATGGAAATTGCGCTATCGCGTAATTTAGGAGTCAAAGCGAAGGGTCTGGATAAATTGGAAACGTTGGGATATGAACATTACAACGAACTCGATTCCGGCAGCGCAAAAATCGTCTACACGAATCTGGACGGGATTCAGGATAATCTCGGGGTCGATTGGGATGGGCTGAAAAAATTCGTGCAGTCTAAGCTGCCGGGAGCCATGGAGAGCGATTACGAAAATCAAGCCTTTGAATACCTGCAGAGCCTGTCATCAGATAGGGGTCTTGAAGAAGACGTGCTGGAAAATTATGAATCCAGCCAGGAGTGGTACCGGCTGGAGTGTGAAGAATTGGAAGAGAAAAGAATGGGCTCTGAACTCGGACTTTTTTGGAAAGATTTGGTCAGCGCCAACTGATTCCATCCGAATCGATTTCAATGACTCGTTTTCACCTCGCTAAGTCTTGGTGGATTTTGAGGCTTGACATTTTTGGGCGTTAGGCTGTAATTAGGTCAGGGCTTTTGAAAGGAAGACTGATGAAAAGGGATTTGTTTATGGTATGCATGTCCCTGGCCGTCTGTATCGTAGTATTCTTTTTGCTGATGATTTCCGCGTTGTCGGGAGATTGGGCTCTCTTCACCGGCTTGATTTTTGTGGGATCGGCCCCGCTGCTCTGGTTCATTTCTTCAATGATTGATCTTTGGTACCATCGTCGGTTCATGAAATGGTGGTTTACGGGTTTCTATCTGATCAAAGACCTGAAAGCCATGTCGGAATCAGGCTATCGCTATTCCGGTGTGCGCGTCAGCCTCGAGGAAAAAGATTTGAGGGCGTCCATGGACGATCCACGACTCGCTCCGGTCATCGGCGAAAAAGCAAGGGAATTCCTACGCTTAGACCGCGAAATTTTTTAACCTGAATTCGTAGGGGCGACCCGCTGGGTCGCCCCTACACTCCCATGCAGGGAACCGCTCGGTTCCTTGTTCTTTTTTTAGGAAGTTGAGATTTCCAAGACGCGATTTCTTTTGGCTAGATCTTTGTGGATGCGGATTTCCGCCCGCGGGAAAAGCGTTTTGGCCAGCTTCAAGATTTTTTTGGCTTGCGGCGGGTCGAATTCGAGATAGATAGTGACGCGCTTGAAACCTAGATGACGGCGCTCGATGGCGAGATGGTTCAAAAATCGAGTTATAAGTTCCAGTCCGTCGGCGCCGGAAAAAAGCGCGACGTTGGGTTCATATTTCGTAACGTCAGGTTCGAGTTTCGTTTTGTCCGAGATCGGAAGGTAAGGGAGGTTGGCCGCGACGACTAGCGTGGGAAACTTTTTTGCGGCTTGGGTCAGGATTTTTTTCACGCGCGAGTCCAAGAGCGAAGCTTTGAGGAAACGGATTTTTTTGCCTGCCAGTAAGCGCGCATTTTTTCGGGCGACCTTGAGGGCTGCGGGCGAAATATCGGTAGCCAGTATCGGCGAACCGGGAATTTCTTTGGCCAGCGTCACGGCCAGCGCGCCGGAGCCAGTTCCCACATCCCAGATAAACGGTTTACCATCGGAGGCTTTTATCAAATCGACCAGCAGCTCGGTCTCTGGTCTGGGGATCAAGACGTCGCGCGTGACTTTGAAGCTGCGGCCGTAGAATTCTTTTTCACCCAGGATGTAGGCGATGGGTTCGTGTTTGCGGCGGCGGGAAATAAGCTGAAGGAAAAGACGGTAGACGGTAGAGGGTAGACGGTAGCCAGGGTTCGCCATGATCCAGATGCGGTCGCGTTTCAGCGCATATGCCAAGAGGATTTCAGCCTCAAGCCGTCTTGAGTCCAGCGCGGAGCACGTATTTTTTTGTTCGGGCAATTCGCGGTTTGCCCGGGTGAGCGCAATATCGATGGTCATGCCGATAGGCTAGCACGTCGCACGCGGATTTTCATCCATTGACACATCATTTTAAGTGTAATTAGATATCCGCGTACTTTCGAAAAGGGGAGTGTTATGACGGAAAAACTTCTGGAGAGGACGCGCTTCATCGCGGCCGTGCGGGCTGCCATCGGCATGAACCAGCCTCTCACCATCGAATTCTTCGGGCACCAGGTGCCCGTCAAAGGCTCCGCGCTGCGTGAGGCCGCCGTGGGCGAACTCGAGCGCTGCGCCATGGCTTGGGCCGTGGTCACGCAGATGAAAACGCATTTCAGCGGTCGGACCTTCCATGGTCCGAGCTTGGTCATCCCGCTCGTCCAGGACTTGGTCGTCGATTGCTTGTTGTTCGACGACCTGCCGAACGAGTGCAGCTTGAGTCTGCGCGCCGAGCAAGTCATCTGCTGCAAGATCAATCTGAAGAGGGAACAGTTCACGCTTCTCCTACAAGATGAGGCCGTGCGCGGACAGCCGCAAGTGAGCTTTGCTTTGTATCAAACCAAAGCGGAAGCGCAGGCCGCGGAAAGGATGAGAGCATAATGAATCAGCTGGAGAAACTCCGAGAACTCCTCAAGCAGTTGAGACTCGCCACGAAGAATGACTCGTACGTCGAGGTCGAGGTCGCGGGCTGCAAAGTTCAGTTGAGGCACGAAGAGATCCACAACGGCGTCATGCGTCTGGTGAGAGACAAGGCGGTCGCTTGGGCCATCATCTCGAAAGAGCCTGACCCGACCTGGCCCATCCCTCTCCTGCCCACGATCCTGATCGACTCCTCGCTCATCCCGGATCTTCCTTGTTCATTCCTTCTTTCGCGCGACGGTTCGAGCTGTTGCGCCTTTGTCCAGGGACGCCGGACGTTCGACCTGAAGATGAACGACGGATACATCCATCACGGTTCCCCCGCAATCGGCTACGTCCTCCGGCCGACTCCGCGGGTCTGAACGACGGACCGCGCCACTCACCCGCCTTTTCCAGGCGGGCTTTGTTTTACGCTTTTCAGTTCGGACACGAGTAAATCAAATGCACCTCATACTTTTTGGCGGCAAAAAGTATGCAAAAACCGCTGGGGCCTCGAATTCGCTTACATGTATATAGTTAAGCGTTCTTGCGGTTAGCTTAACTCTCGGCCCCAGACCCCACCTCGAGGACTTCGACCTCCATCATCCTGTCATTACCCGGTCCAACCGGGTAATCCAGAGAGAAATCCATCCCTATCTCTCCTCTAGCCAATCAGGCGGGGGTCCGGGGGTTTGCGTCAAGCCAACCGCAAGATGAACCAAGAGACATACCTGCAGCGTATAGCA
>JBAZZT010000015.1:0-31579 GCA_041658705.1 Patescibacteria group bacterium | reverse complement strand
ATTACAGCTAACGCAAGCCAAGAAATGAATATTCCAGCACCACAGAATGTCTATTAAGCCCATCCTGAGCTTGTCGAAGGACCTTTATAAGCGTTGGTCTGAACCGATGGCTGATAAAGGTCCTTCGACTGCGCTGCTGCTCCGCTCAGGATGACAGTTCCTTGTTATGTTTTTGGCTACTCTCTACCATCTACCCTCTACTCTCTCGCGAAACGATGTCAGCCGCTTGACTTTTTTGGTGAAAAACGCTATCTTTCATCGTTCTTTGATAAGCTGAAGATAGTTGAAAACGGCTTTGTTGCAGCCAGATATTTGGCTTTAGCCACGCCGTTTTAAACAGCGAGAAATGTCGAGGCGGATGGTCCGCTCAAGCAATTCCCGGAACGGCAACTGGAGGTCGAGCCATAATGGCCAAGCCTTGGAAGAAGATCGACGGTGATGTACTGGGATCGACCAACGCAGCCATCTCTGACGCCGGCGGCACGGAGGATCACGCCACCTGGATTCGTAAGGATGGTCGCGCAGCTCGCTTCATCGCCTGGGCGGACGAGCAGATGGCCGCAGAGGCCGCGCAGCAGGAAGTGGAGCGGGTCAGCATCATGGACTCCGGCTGCACCGGCGAGTATGCGAATGAGCGCGCCAAGGGTCCGTATCGCACATACCCGGCGGGATGGCAGCCGAAGTCAGCGCTCGACCGAGCCGCCATCCTGAAGCAGCACTTCCGCGGACTGGATTTCTCCCATGTCGAGGCGCTCGTCGAGCGTTACTACGTGAGCGACAGTTCGGGTGAACACGTCGGAGGCTACCGGGATGCGGCGAAAGGTACGCGCAAGATCCTGCTCCCCGGAGACATGGACAGTGGCCTCATCGTTTTCCCCAAACTCGAATATGTCGCGGCGCTCGTCAAAAAGCAGCCGACGGGTTGGAAGCCGATCAACCTCGCCATGGGTTATCTTCTCGATGTACTCAAGGAAGCCTTCCCAAACTTCTACGACTACACCGAGAGGAGGATCGGTCCGGAATACGAGAAGCTCCTTGGCGTGACCGAGCGGGCGCTGCTGGCGCTCGGCGCCAAGACCCCCGGAGACATCCTCGTTCTGCCTGCCCAGACAGGTGCGCTCTTCGCAGGGTACAGCGTCCGTTCGTCGCGCGGCCACATGTCGGCGTTGACGCGTCACGTGCCGCTGCATGACTTCGGCGGTGGATGTTTTGCTCTGACCGATCCCGAGCGCTTCACAAACGAAGCGCTCTGGATGGACTGCCCCGGGACGGAGAGGGCTCCGAGGGCCGGCGGCGATTTCTGCGGGGCGCCGTGCTGGCGCTTCGACGACGGCGGGCTCGGGTTCAGCTCGAGCGGCCTCGACGATCCGAGTGGGCTCTTCGGTTCGGCGTCGGGCTTCTTCCCGGAGTGTCATCCTTAGTCCTTAGCTTCTTGTCCCTTCTTAATCCCTTTGTCTTAACCCTTAGCGCAGTTAAGGATATGGCCCCGCATCATCTCTGGTGCGGGGCTTGTTTTAATTAGAGAGTAGCCAAACATTCTGTCATCCTGAGCCTGTCGAAGGACCTTTATAAGAAACTTCTGAACCGAATGCTGATAAAGATCCTTCGACTGCGCTCGGGCTCGTCAAACGAGCCCGCGCTTCGCTCAGGACGACAGATTTTTTTGATGCGCTTATTCTTCTGGCTACCCTCTATTCTCTATCCTCTATCCTCTTTTTTCAATACGCTCCCGTCCTGAAAATCACCGCCAGCGGGGTCTTGAGCAGGATGTAGAGATCAAGCCACGGCGACCAGTTTTCGATATACCAGGTATCGAGCCTAACCTCGTCATCGAATTCCAGATCGCTGCGGCCGGAGATTTGCGCCATGCCGGTTATTCCGGGACGGATGGCGAAGACGCGGCGATGTTGCGGTTCGTATTTTTCCACTTCGCGCGGCTGATGCGGCCGCGGACCGACGAGCGACATGTCGCCTTTGAGCACGTTCCAGAATTGCGGCAGCTCATCCACCGACCAGCGGCGCAGAAAATTCCCGACCGGCGTGACGCGCGGATCCTGCGCGATCTTGTAGACCGGACCGCCTTTGATGCTTTTTTGCTTGATCAGCTTTTTTTCCAGCGCCAGATTTTCTTTGTTGCTGCCCGAGAATTGCGGGCCGATGGAATGTTTGCGCCACATGGTGCGCAGCTTATAGAGCTTGAACAGCCGGCCCCGCTCGCCGACGCGGATGTTTTGGAAGAACACGGGAAAGCCGTCTTCCACTAGCAACAAGCAACTAGCAACCAGCAACACGGGCGATGAGATGAGCAAAAAGAATATGGCGAAGACGATGTCTGAACAACGTTTGGCGATGCGACCCCAGCCGTCGAGCGGCGTGCGCTTGACCTCGATGAGCGGGATGCCGGCGTCGGTCGCGACCGTGATGTTGGTGAATTTGGCGGCGAACAGGTCGGCTATATAGGTGAAGTTCAGATGCTGCTCTTCGGCGAAAGCGATGAGATCCAGCGCGTCATTTTTCGGCATGTCGGGATCGGCCAGCAGGATGCCGTCCAGGTTATCCTTGCCTTTGAGTTTGAGGATGGCGCGCTGCGTCTCCGCATCCCAATCCGAAAAGTGCTGCACGATGGTCACGCCTTTTTCCGGGTGTCGTTCGTAGACCTGTTCCAAATCATTCGCCGCATCGGCATGACCGACGATGACGTAGAGTCGATGTCCGACTTTGGCTTTGAGCATGAGATAGCGCACGAGGCGCAGCACCAGGCGCACGCTCCAGACATACACCACCGAAAAACCCAAGACAGCCAGCACGATGAAGCGCGAGGTGATGAGTTCGCGCGCAAAAAAGACGCTCGCGATCACGACCATGGTGCCGGCGGCGCAAGCCAGGATGATGCGGCCGAGCTCGTTCCAGATTTTGAGTTTGCGGAAAGCGTAAAGGCCGGCGAGCGCAAACAGGCCGAGCCAAATCAAAACGAAAAACGACGCCGTCGAGACATAGCGCTGAAACGGCAGGTCGCGCAGCAGAGGCAGGATGTCCGAGACGTAACTCGAAGTGCGGAAGGTGTACGCCGAGAATGCCGCGGCATACAACGCCAGCGCGTCCAAAGGCACGAGCAATGCGGTGTAGGTCAGGTCGAGGCGGCGGATGCGCATGGGGTTATTAGAGGGTAGAAGGTAGAGGGTAGAAGGTAGCCAGACAGATTTGGCTACCCTCTACTCTCTATCATCTACTATCTAATTTATTATAGCTCCGTTGCGTCGGATTATCCAAGGATAGTCGGTGAGTCGTGAGTCGGCAGTCGTAAGTGGTTCACGACTTTCCCCTTTTGTCATTTAAAGTAACTGTCATCCTGAGCTTGTCGAAGGACCTTTATCAGTGTTCGTCATCTCGAGCCCGCCTGCCATGTTCTACATGGTCGAGAAATAGCTGATTCGATGGCTGATAAAGGCCCTTCGACTGCGCTGGCGCTTCGCTCAGGATGACAATAGTTTCGTCGTCCTGAACGTAGCAGCGGCGAAGTAAAGGATCTTAAAACATAAAACCCCCGACTTGGAAGTCGAGGGGTTTATGTTTGGACTGGACGATAAGCCGAATTTTGTTCCCCGTGATTCCGCGTAGCGGAATTTTACGGGGCGACAGCCATCTATCTGGGATGACGATTGCTCGTCACCTCGTGCGAGCTACCAGCGCTTGCGCGACTTGCGTCGCATGGGCTCTTGCTCTTGCACCAGAGAGGGTTTACCACGCTCCGTCGTCACCGACGGAGGAGAAGCGTGGCAGTCTGATTTGCATCAAACCACGTCGCTTCACTTTTCACCTTTGGCCGAGCTTGCGCTCGGTTAGAATAGTCTCTGTGGCGGCCTGCATGTCGAAACATTCAGGCCATCCCCGTGAGGGGATACTTTCCCTGGGTTTGCGGAGAAACTTTGGACGCAGCGTCCCGCGGTGAAGCGGACCGTTGCGATGACATCGTTCACTCCGTTATATCCCGGCCGTCGTTAGCGGCTCTCGCGACATTCCGCATTGCTGCGGAACGGGTGTTCGGACTTTCCTCCCCCACGACACGAGGGCAGAGTGCGACTCGAGGTACTAGGTTTTAGGTTCTGGGTTCTAGGTTTCTAGCTCAGAACCTAGAACCTAGCACCCAACACCTAGAACCTCGTGTTTCAGGACTCCGCCTTCAAGTCGTGGGGGCGACTGTCTGTCCAGACCAAACATCCCGAATATACTCGAAAAAGAGGCTTTTGTCAATGCTTGTAGGGGCCGCTCTGTTGCATTTCCTGTGGGTGAAACACGCTTCCGGTGCCGATGGTTAAAGGTTGAAATAGGTGCCAAGATGCTTTTTCCAGCCCAGTATGTGGCATGTTTCACCCAAAATGCCCGGATTGCAGGTCGCCGAAAACAATCAAACACGGTGGAAAAAGACGGCTCTGCAAACGATGCGGCCGGACGTTCTCTTTGAAGCGGAAGGATGTGCGGGATCGCGCGGCGATCGATGCGTATGTGAAAGACCGTTCGACGTACAAGCGGCTTGGGGAACGATGGAAGGTCGACAAGTCCACGGCGTACCGAAGAGTACAAAAGGCATTGAAGCGAAGATGGTCGCTCCTCGCGCGCACGAAAAACAATCTCGCTTCATGCGACGGCAAGCATCTCCGTATCCACGGAAAGATCTGGACTCTGTTCGTGGCTTGGGATCGCGGGTTCAAAAAACCAATCCACTATATTCTTCGCAAAGGAGGCGAAGGAGACGTCCCGTATTGGCGGCTCCTCGTGGACCTGAAACGCCTTGGATACCCTTTCAGAGGCTTTGTTTCCGATGGAATCTTAACGCTCAAGGAGCTTCTATCGGATTTGTATCCGAACCTTCCCCACCAGCGCTGTACCGTCCACGTGTTCCTGGCGGCGAGGGCCAAGGTCGCGACCGGCAGGAAAATCCCTGAGCGGTCGGGAGATTTCATCGAACTGCTCCGAATGATCCTGTGGTCGCGGACGCTCGCGGAAGCGAAGCGACGGACATTGAAGCTCTGGGGCATCCGCGGACTCACCTCTAGCGAACGGCGGGCGGTCGAATATGTCTGGCCAACGTTGCCTCTGTGTTTCGTGTGCCGCGACAAACGATGGCGGCACCTCAAGCTTCCGCGCTCATCCAATTCGATCGAGAACGTCATCGGTCAAATCGAGGCGAGGTTGAAAACGCAAAGAGGCATCAAGTCTGATGCATCAATCGAACTCCTCGTGAACGAGCTATTGCTCCAGGTTTCAGAACAGACCATCGCCCACAATTAGCGCAACAGTGCCTAGGGGCGCATGGTTATGCGCCCAGTTCGGAAAGGGCGCATAACCATGCGCCCCTACTCTCTATTCTCAACCCCATGCTATGCTTTGATCAAATTTATGCGCAAAATCGCTTGGATCGTAGCGCTGATCGCGACTTTGGCCGTGGTTTTTTGGTTGTTTTGGCGCCTGGGCGACTTGCCGCGCGAAAATCCTCAAAGCGCCAGCCTGCAAATCTATAACGGCATCGTGGAACGCAAGACCGCGGGCAGCCAATCTTGGATCCAAGCGCGCGACGGGGAAACGCTGCAAGCTGGCGATGCGCTGCGTACCGGCAAGGACAGCTCGGCGGTGGTCACTTTTTTCGATCGCGCCCAAATCAGGTTGACGCCAGGGAGCCAGATCGATTTGGCTGCCGCCCTGCAAGGCGACGGTGCGACTTCGTTTGCGGTCAGGATCAAGCTCGTTTCCGGTCGCGCCTGGTCTCGCGTGTTGCGCCTGTTCAGTTTGAACGACGTCTACTCGGTGGCGGCCAATGATGTGGTCGCGACGGTCCGTGGCACAGCCTTCGACACCACGCTCCAACCCTCCGGTGCATCTTTCGCCGTGCTTGATTCGGCCGTCGAAGTGGCGCGCGCCGTCCCAGGCGCCCAGACGCCGCTCGTGGTGAGCCAGGGTTTCAGGGTCAATTTCGACGCTGCGGGAAAGCTCACCAAGACTGAATTGTTGGGCGATGATTTTAAACAATCCGAATGGATCTCCGGCAACCTGCGCAAAGACGAAGCCTTTGTGCACGAGAAGACGCAAAAGCTCGAGAGCAATCTGCGGGCGCTTGGCGGTCAATTGCCGGGAGGTGTCATGGACGGGCTCACGCGCGTCTCCGAACGTCTGCATCTTGCGCTGGATGCCAAAGCCGCACCCGCGCTCTTCTCGCGTTACGCAGCGCGTCACTTGCATCAAGTCTTGGTCCTATATAAGGAAGGACAGTCAGGTTCCGCGACGCAGGCTCTGGCTCGTTTGGAAGACGAGATTTCATTGCAGGCCTCGCGCGGTACAGCCTACCAAGCGCATTTGGCGCGCATGCTCACGGATTTCGAAAGCATCTTGCGCGAAGTCGGACCGTCATCCCCGCTGTATCGCATGAAGCAGCGCATCGAAGATTTGCAGCTCCGGCTCGCTTCCGGCGATGCGCTCGATTCCATCAGCGTGCGTTTGCGTTCCATCGACGCGCGCCTGGACGAGACTGATTCGCTCATTGAACAATCTTCGCTGGATGACGCCAAAGATGCACTCGAGGCGGCGCGTCAGGGGATCATCAACATCGAAATCGAGATAGACCGTTTACCGGACACCCAGCCGCGCGACCGCGTGGGAGCTTTGCGCGGCAAGTTGAACGTGCTCAAGGCGCGCGAAGCGGCGACGCGCATCAAGCTGGCGACCGCGCTTGAGCCGCCCAAGGCCGAGATCGGCACGAGCCCGGGGGAGTCGGCCAGCTCGACCGGCGATCTCTCGGCCAGCAGCACCATCCCGACCGCGACTTCGACCGTTTACGTCACCCTATCCTTGACCGCGAGTCCGGCGGCACCGGTGGTGGGCGACACGGTCACGCTTAAAGCATTCGCCGAAACCTTGCAAGGCAAAAAAACCGACGTGACGGCGCTGACCAAATTCAACTTGACGGGTTCGGCGCGTCTGAACGGACCCACGATCTACACCGTGACGCCGGGCACGCTGACCTTGAACGGCGAATACACGGTCGACTCCACGGTCTTGAGCGCCCGACTCTATCTCAACGTAAAAGCCAAAGCCATCACGCTGCAAAAGATCAGGCTCGTGCCCAACGGCTCGACCACTTTGGGTTATGGACAAGAGTTGCCGCTGACCGTCTTCGCCGATTATTCCGACGGCACGGCACGTGACGTGACGGCGCAAACCACCTTTTCGTCATCCAACCTGCTCTTAGGCTTTTTGACCAACAGCTTGTTCCACGCCGCCAGCAATTCAGGGACCGCGCGGGTCGGCGCGACTTACGCCGAAGCGGGCAAGACGGTCACCGCCTACTTGGATCTCGTAATCCAACCCCGCGCGCTATGAAGAAAAAAGATTTTTTTCGACCGCTGTTGATCGGTGGCGGCATCGGACTCTTGGCAGCGGTTGGTTTTGCCTTGGGCATGTTCGGCCAGATCATGCAGCGCGTGGACGACCGCCTGTTTCTGTCCCACCCGGCCGACCCGGCCATCGTCATCGTCTCCATCGACAACGCTTCGCTGTCGCAGATCGGCCGCTGGCCTTGGCCGCGCGACACGCACGCCAAGATCATCGACCGGCTGACCGCGGCCGGCGCGCGCGCCATCGGTTATGACGTGAATTTTTCCGAAGTCTCGGACGCGGCTTTGGATACCGAACTCGCCCAAGCCATCGCCCGCTCGGACAAGACCGTCCTGCCCGTGGAACTCGAGTTCATGGCGAGCGGCGGCCGTTTGACTTTCGATCCCAAAAAAACCGTCTCGCCCCTGCCTGAACTGGGCGCGCATGCCGCGGCGACCGGGCACGTGAATACGCCGCCTGATGCGGACGGCGTGGTGCGCCGCGTGCCGCTCGTGGCGCGCGCTCCGGACGGTTCGCTGGTGCCATGTTTCGCCTGCGAGATCCTGCGCGTGGCCGGGCGCGACAGCCAATTGACCAACGCCCCGCTCGACAGCAACAAAGCTTTGATCGTGAACTATCCTGACGCTCCGGGCAAAGCCTTCCGCATCATCTCGGCAGTCGACGTGTTGCACGGCACCGCGGATCTGCGTCCGGTCAAAGGCGCCATGGTTTTGGTCGGCGCGACCGCCTCTGATTTACATGATGAAAATTTGAGTCCAACCTCGCTCGGCAAACCCATGTCCGGCGTCGAAATCCACGCTTCGCTCGCCGATACCATCCTGCACGGCCGCTGGTTGCGCGCAGTGCCGACCTGGGCTGGCGCTCTATATCTTGTGCTTTTGGGTCTGGTCATCGGTTTGGCCGTGCCGCGTCTGCGGGCGCGCTACGGACTGATTTTGGTCGGCGGACTTTTGGTCGCGAGCGTGGTCTTGGGCATCGTGCTGTTCGATCAAGGTTGGATCTTCGATCTGGTTTGGCCGGCCATCACTATCATCCTGGCCTATGCCGCGGTGACGCTTGAGCGCCGCATCGCCTCCGAACGCGAGCGCCGCCAGATCAGGCAAGCTTTTTCGCGCTACGTCTCGTCCACGGTCGTGGACGCCATCCTTGAAGATCCGTCGCGGCTCAAGCTGGGCGGCGAGCGCAAACGCATGAGCGTGCTGTTCTCCGACATCCGCGGCTTCACTACGATCTCCGAGGGGCTGTCGCCGGAACGCCTGGTCGAGATCCTGAACAAATACCTGAACCGCATGACCGACGTCGTCTTCGCCAACCACGGCGTGCTCGACAAATACATCGGCGACGCGGTCATGGCTTTTTGGAACGCGCCTTTCGATCAGCCGGAACATGCTTTGTCCGCGGCCATGACGGCGCTCGAAATGAGGAGCGCGTTGCGCCAGATGAACACGGAACATGCCTTCGGCGCTATCGAGCTCAAGATCGGCATCGGTATCAACACTGGCGACATGGTGGTGGGCAACGTGGGCGGCGACACGCGTTTTGATTACACCGTGATCGGCGACAACGTGAACATGGCTTCGCGGCTCGAAGGCTTGAACAAAGAATACGGCACGATGATCCTGGCCACCGAAGCGGCCAGCCTGGAGATCCAGGATCGGATCCTGATGCGCAAGATCGACAAGGTCGCGGTCAAAGGCAAAAAAGAACCGGTCGTGATCTGCGAAATCATGGAAGACGCGGAACGGGCCACGGCATTGCAGACAGCGTTGAAGGAAAGATTCGAACTCGCTTTGGAAAAATATTGGAGCCGCGATTTCGCGACTACAATTTCCATCTGCGACGAAATTCTCAAGCACTTCCCCGACGACGGTCCGTCCAAGCTACTCAAGGAACGCGCCGCGCTATTCATCCAAACCGCCCCGCCCGCCGCCTGGGACGGCACGTGGGTGTATCTGAAAAAATAAAGACAACTCAAAACTTAAAGTTTAAAACTTAAAGTTAAGGAAGGATTTCAGACTTAAAAACACCAAAGTTTTAAACTTTCCGTAAGTTTAGGTTGGGTTTCAGACTTAAAAACACCAAAGTTTTAAGTTTTAAACTTTGAGCTTTAAATTTTTCATCATCTCCCCAGTCCGACTTTTTGTCTGACCAGCGTCATCTTGGTTTTTGCCAGCTCTTGCGCTTGGTCACGTCCTTTGTCCAGGATTGCTTTGAGTTCATCCGGTCGGCGCTTGAATTCCGCCAGCTTTTTTTGTATCGGATCAAGCATCACGATGACCGCTTCGGCCAGCGCGCGCTTGAAATCGGCGTAGCCTTTGCCGGCGAATTCTTTTTGGATTTCTTTTATCGGTTTGCCCGTGGCGTGGTGGAAGATGGTGAGCAGGTTGGAGATGGCGGGACGCTCCACGGCGTCGTATGAGATTTCGTCGCCCGAATCGGTGACCGCGCGCATGATTTTTTTGCGGATCGCGTCGGCCTCGTCCGTGAGCATGATGGTGCCGGCCGCCGACTCGTCGCTCTTGCTCATCTTTTTGCTCGCATCCTGCAAGCTCATGATGCGCGCGCCGACTTTTTGGACCAGCGCTTGCGGCACGACGAAAGTCTCGCCGAATTGCGTGTTGAAGCGGCGCGCCAGGGTGCGTGTGAGCTCGACGTGCTGCAATTGGTCTTCGCCCACGGGCACGACTGTGGTGTCGTAAAGCAAGATGTCCGCGGCCATGAGCGAGGGGTAGTTGAAGAGTCCGGCTCCCACGTTCTCGCCTTTGGTTTTGGCTTTATCCTTATATTGCGTCATGCGTTCAAGCTCGCTCATCTTGGCCAACGTGCCCATGATCCAGCCCAGTTCCGCGTGTTCCTTGACCTCGCTTTGCACAAAAAAAGTGCAGCGCTCCGGATCGAGTCCGATGGCCAGATAGATCGCCGCGATCTCAAGCGTACGCTCGCGCAGCAGCTCGGGATCTTGCGCCACGGTGATGGCATGCAAATCCACGATGCAGAAGAAACAGCGATAGCGGTGCTGAATCTCGGCCCATTGCTTGAGCGCGCCTATGTAGTTACCGAGGTGCGGCGTGGAAGTCGGTTTGACGCCGGAAAAAAGGAGTTCGTGCATAACGTTGATAGGGTGCATCATCTTCCGACGCTTGGCAACTTCATCCCGCCGCCGATTGGTGGTATACTGGAACAAATTTCATAACCTCATTTTTATGCCAGCTCTTTTCCGCTCTTCCAAGAAAGTCCAACAGGATCACCGCTTCGCCATCGGTCTCGCCATGGCGTTCGTCGTCTTGTGCACGTTCGCGTTCCTCGTGTTGGTGGCTAAAGTCAAGATGGAGAATGCCCTGCGCACCGAAGCGCAGACTTATATGGTGCGCCGGATCGCTGCGCTCGAAGGCCGTTTGGCTGCCAGCGCCGCGCCGGCCGCGACTGCTCCCAAGGCGACGACGCAAACCAAGCCGGTCGGCCTGGATAAGACAGCCGTCAACGTCAAACTGGGCGAGAGCGCTTTGGACGCGCTCGGCAATTCAGTCAAATTCACCAAGCTCGGGACGAACGGTTCCATCCGCATCGAAGCCAAGGGCATCGCGCCCGCCGCCAAGACCGGAGACGTCGTGCTTTTGCCCGGCGAGTGCAAACCGGCCTCGACCTTCGTGATCAGCTACGAGTCTTTGTCCATCGACGCGAGCGGCACGACAGCCAAGCTCGTGACAGCCGCTGCTTGCAAATAAACTCTCAAACCAAAAAAGGCCCATACGGGTCTTTTTTTGTTTTCGCTGATTAGGCAACCCTTCGACTGCGCTGTTGCTTCGCTCAGGGAATATTAGTAATAGTTCCTGAGCCTGTCGAAGGACTACCATGTCGGAAAGGTGTTTCGAAACGACGACTGATTTTCATCCAGCTACGCCTCAAGTAATGGTTAGGCCTAACTGGTTTGGTTTGTTTTTTCGATCACCCGTGCCACATGCGGAGGCAGATTAAGTTTTAAGGCTTCATCCGCCGTCCACCACCTGACTTCGTCCACTTCATTCGGGTCGTTAGGGCAAGGTTGGCCTGACGAAATTTCCGCCGTGAAGACGATGGTCAATTTTAGCGGATTGGTGTCCGTCCACATGTGACTGTCCAGGTATTCGATGTTTTGGATCTCAACTCCCAACTCTTCGCGCACTTCGCGCTTAAGATTGTCTTCGAGTACGTCCGAGGCAGGTCCCCAAGCTTCCAGTTTTCCGGCCGGTAATGACCAGAGTCCCGGGACCGTGTCCTCGGTGGCGCTGCGTTTGCCAAGCAGGACTTTTCCGTCCGTGTCGCGCAGCACAGCCGCCGTTGTAATCCGATAAGTCGGTATATCCTTCATGTATTTTTGGCTACCCTCTGCCCTCTGCCTTAGGGCGCATGGCATGCGCCCCTACTGCCGTCTTTTTTTACACTTCAACGATGATGGGCAAAATCATGGGCCGACGTTCCGTCTTATGAAATAGGAACTCGCCCAATTCGTTGCGCACTTTATCTTTGAGGTAAGCGCTGTTGGCGCCGGAACGCGGATCGTCGTCTTTCAGGATGTCCGCGACTTTCTTGCGTGCCAGGTTCAGGAGTTCGCCTTGCTCCTTCATGTAGATGAAGCCGCGCGTGATCAGGTCGGGCATCTGCATGAGACGTCCCGAACGTGAGCTGACCACCGCGAGCACCACGACCACGCCGTCTTCGGACAGCTCTTGGCGGTCGCGCAGCACGATATGGTTGGTGTCGCCCACGCCCAAGCCGTCGACGAAGACGTACTCGGTGGGGATTTTTTTGTTGGTCAGCTGACCCAAGCCTTTACGGTCGAACTCCATGATTTGGCCGTTGTCGGCGATCAGGATGTGTTCTTGCGGAAAGCCCGCGCGCACCGCGGCTTTGGCGTGCTCGACCAAAAAGGAGTAATGGCCTTCGATGGGGATCAGATATTTCGGTTTGATCATCTGATGCATCTCTATCAGGTCTTCCTGTTTGGCGTGGCCGCCAGCGTGCACGTCCATCATCTTGTAATGCACCACGTTGGCGCCTTCGCGATACAGAGTGTCGGTCACGCGTTGCACCGAACGCTCGTTGCCCGGGATGACGGAAGACGAGAACACGACGGTGTCGCCCGGCTCGATCTCGATGATCGGGTGTTCGCGGTTGGCGATGCGCATGAGTACGGCGCGTTCCTCGCCCTGCGCTCCGGTGCACACGATGGCTATCTTTTCGCGCGGATATTTGTGGATTTCTTTGGTGTCGATGAAGGTGCCTTTTTGGATCTTCACGTAGCCCAGCTCCTGCGCGATCTTGATGTTGGAACGCATGGAAAATCCCTCGATCGCGATTTTGCGGCCTTGGCGCTCGCAGGCCAAGATGATCTGTTGGATGCGCGCGATCATGGACGAGAACGTGCCGATGATGACGCGGCCTTGCGAGCTGGCGATGATCTCGTCGATGTTGTGCTGGATTTCGTACTCGTGCAACTGCTTGCCGGTGTGCGGCGCGTTGGTCGAGTCGATCATGAGCGCAAGCACGTTGCGTTCGCCGAGCTTCTTGATCTTTTCCGTCTCTTGCAGCGACTGCGAACCCGGGGTCGGATCAAGCTTGAAGTCGCCGGTATGCACCACGATGCCCGCCGGGGTCGTGATGATGAGCCCCATGGCGGTCGGGATGGAGTGCGCCACGCCGAAGAATTCGACTTTGAACGAACCGAGTTGGATGGTATCGCTCGTTTTGATCACGTGGATATTCAAGGGCGGCGCTTCGCGATGATCTTCCTGGCGTTTTTTGATGATGCCGCAGGCCAGGTCGGTCGCGAAGAGCGGGGGATTGCCGATGCGCGGCATGATGTGCGCGATCGCCCCGATGTGGTCCAAGTGGGCGTGCGTGATGAACACGCCGCGGATGTTCTTCTCCTTGCCTTTGAGGTAAGTGGTGTTGGGGATGATGTAATCCACGCCCGGCATGTCCTCGTCCGGGAACATGAGTCCCATGTCGACCAGGATGATGTCGTCGCCGTATTCCAAGAGCGACATGTTGCGGCCGACTTCCTCGTTGCCGCCCAAGACGATTATCTTGAGCCGGTCCTTGGCGCCGGTCTTGAGCGCGTCTACGTCCGAGCCGGTCTTGAGGAACGGTTTGTACTTGTAGGTGCCCATGCGCGGCGGCGAAGAGGGCTGACCCATGCGACCGCCGGAACGTTTGTTGCGCTTGGGTTTGCGCTGCGGCTCTTGGCGCAACGGAGCCTCTTTGGTCAGCGGACCCTTTTTGCCGTTTTTGGCCACCGCCTTGGCGATCAAATTCTTGACCGACTCGACGCGGTTGACCGGCGCGGGCTGCGGCGCCTGTTTGCCAAAGCGTTTAGGGCCTTGGTTTTTATACTGCGGAAAATATCTTTTCGGCAGCATGCGTTGCGGTCCGGGTTGTCCGTCTCCTTGATTGGAGCCGGAACCCGACCGCTGTATTCCATACAGATCCATACATTTTGTTTGGTTTTGCCTCAAACGGGTCAAAACAAAAACTGATGAAAAACTGAAAATTATTTAGAGATTGTGGCTGAATAAACATTCACAAATCGTCGAAATTCGCCTAAAACTACGCAAATCAGCGACGGTCTTGAATTGAATCAATACTAATATACATGATTAAGCGGATTTTGTCAAAAAGCAAGTCCCGGACGGAGCCGGGACTTCAGAATACGTCACGTGTCGCACCTGTTCAAAACGGGATTTGCGGCACCAGGTTGGGATTCCTCGAAGGCGCAATATTCCTCGACGGCCGGGGCCGATCCGATTTTTGCCGCGCGTTTGAGGAATTCAAGCGGGGATTCGTCGGATCCTTGAGGCGCTACGGCAGCAATCCGATACCCGACCGGAAGCGTTGCGGCCTCGGACAGAGCTTTTTCGAGTAACCGAATCCGTTTGGCCTTTGAGCGGCGGGCTTGCAGGGCTTCGGTGATAAAGCACGCGGCACCACAAAGTAACAGGCAGAAGAGCCCGGATCCGAAGATGAGGAGTAGGGCCAAACCCCTATTCAGGGGTTCGTATACGCAAACGAAAATGCCTGAAAAGATGAAGATTAGCCAGACCAAGAAGAAGTACACGAAGAACTTACCCATCAAATCCGGTTTTGGTTTTTCCGATCGCTGGCAACTCCAACTTGTGAGTCCGGGAGTGCAAACGGTTTTTCGATTTTCGACTGCGACAACCCCGTTGTTCATTGGTTCTCCTGATTGAAAAGGACGATTGATGATTACACTACAAGATTCATGGAAGATGTCAAAAGCGGGATAGACGGTAGATGGTAACCAGGCGTTTCAGACACTAAAAAGCGAAAGCTCCGATGGAGAACCGGAGCTGGATTGGACTGAATCTTGAGCTTCCTGCCCGCCAAGTTCTATGCGGTCGAAGGATTACCAGCACCATCCGCCAGGCGGTGGTGGGCCGAAGCAATAATTCAAAAAGTGCATGAAAGCATACAAGCTGCCGAGGACGACGGGGATGGCGAGGGACCAGTAGACTACCCCCTGTCCATTGGAGAGTGTCCGATCTTTATCGTTTGGGTGTAATGCATCCACCCTGTTCCACCAATTCCAGAACCGATCGCTCTTTGTCATCGTTCTCTCCTTGGAGCCGAAAAAAGGTCTATTTTTTCTTATCAAAAGTAAGCCATCCTGTCAATGGATCTTCTTTGGGTCGTTTCAGGTCCAAGGGTGCTTTTCTTTCCCTTCTTTCAGCACCTCTGCGTACCAGAATAATTCCTTGAAGAACGGTTCCAGGCGGGGGAGGTATTGGTCGGGATTTTTGAGTTCGCCTGTTTCATCCACCAAATCCCAGATCATGGGGAAATAACCTGCCTCGCGGATCGGGACCATATGCAACTCGATTACGACCTGGCGCAACTGTTCCACCATGCGGCCACCGCCCAAAAATCCCGCCGCGCCGATGATGCCGACTGGTTTATGCTTGTATTCGTCGTACAATGAATCGAGCATCTCTTTCAGAGGTCCGGGATAGCCGTGGTTGTATTCGGGCGAAACGATGACCAGTCCGTCGGCTTCGGCCATGATCGTTTTCCACGGTTCAGGCGATTTTTTCTCGATTGATTTGCCGTGATAATCCTGCGCAGTCACGTAAGCGCTTTCGACGCCGCGTTTCACCAGTTCAGCGTGGACGAATTTGGCGACCGCCTCGCTTTTGCGGCCGTCGCGGATGGTGCCATAGAGCACGGGGATTTTTAGGGACATGTTGGGGAAATGAATATCTAATGACTAATGTCTAATGACTAATTTTTCATAGCATACAATACAGCTTGACCGCTGGCGAAATTCGAGGCAATATCTTGCTGCCGAGAAAGAATGAGGGCGAGTGGGCGCTAAGCGACGAACGGCAGCTTAGCGCGGGCGCCAGGGCGCCCCGGCCGACACGAGCAACTGATTTTTGCTCGAGGCAATGCCGAGAAAATTTAACGGGCGAGTGGCGGAACTGGTAGACGCACTGGCTTCAGGAGCCAGCGATCGCAAGATCATGAGAGTTCGAGTCTCTCCTCGCCCACCACGTAAAAACAGCTCCAAAAAAGCTGTTTTTACGTGCCCCGTGGCGCATAGAACAAAAATCTTTCGCGCTTTACGGGGCTTCTTATTGACTTTTTTGATAATTCTTGTTTAAGGTATCGGCGTATTCCGGTCTTTTTGCGAGGTGCGAAAATGAGATTGACCAACGAAGACGTGCAACCGTACCGGGGCGGTCAGATGGAAATCCAGAATAGCGGCGAACGCTATATGTATCGCGGCGAAATCGCCTCGATCGTCGTCGAAGGCGACGAGCTCCGAGTCAGGTTCGCCTGGCTCGCCAAAGGCGAAGGTTTCCCGCCGATTCCCAAGAAGTGGGTCAAGTACGATGACTTGGATTACGCGGTGAGCCTCATGTTCTATGCCGCCAGCAAGGGTTTGGGTGATGAAGATACGAGAGAGGAACGGATCATCCTGAACTCATCCATCACCGGGGAACTGGTCGTCATCTTCCCGCCCACCGGCAGCAAACTCGACCCCCGAAAGGTCGAAGGGCTCGAACTCGCGCGCCCGTGACTTCCTACCAGCCGACTCCACACGGGGTCGGCTTATTAAATAGAGGATAGAGAGTAGAGGATAGAGGATAACCAGCCTAGAGCGTGAAAAAAATATTGTCATCCTGAGCGAGCTTCGAGCGAGTCGAAGGACCTTTAGCAGCAACCGGTTCAGACTGACGCTGATAAAGGTCCTTCGACAAGCTCAGGATGACAATTTATCTTTTTGGCTACCCTCTCTTCCCTATCTTGACTCTTTCGTCTTTTTGAGGTACGTTCAACTGTCCTTTTTCCAGGAGAAGAACGATGGAAATTCGAAAGCTCGTGATTTTGTTCGTCTGCGTCCTGTGCTGCGGTTGCTCCGACGAAGTAGATGCAATCGAAGCCACCGCGGCTCCAGCCCCGTGCGTGCCGGGTCAGGGCAATTTCTGCTTGTGCCTGGACGGCGAATACGGTTTCCAGACTTGTTCTAAAGACGGGACGACGTACAGCGACTGCGTTTGTCCGCTTCCAGATGCGGGCGAGAACGAGAGCGCAGTTCCGGATGCCGCGGCGCCATGTCCGTCGTCGGTGCCGGCGCAGGATTGTCCGCAAGGCTGGTTCGAATGCGCGCTCGGACCCCTCGCTCAGATCGCGCCCAGCTCGCTCATCAAGTCAACGGGACCGGCTGTGTACTGGTACGGCGCCGACCGGCGACGCTACGTCTTCCCGAACGAGAAGACGTACCGCACCTGGTTCCCGCTGGGCGAGGCGTGTCCGGCGATCCATCCGGTTTCCCCGGAAGATCTGGCCAGCGTGAACAACGGCGGCAGCGTCTGCTATCGCCCGGGGACGCGTCTCGTGAAGATCACTACGGATCCCAAGACGTACGCCGTGAGCCATGGCTGCGTGTTGCGCTGGGTCGAATCCGAGGCGCTGTCCGCGGAAATGTTCGGTCCCGACTGGGCGACCTTGATCGATGATGTGTCGGACGCTTTCTACGGGAACTATTCATTCGGCAAACCCATCGCCAGCGCCGCTGACTACGACCGGGCAGCGGAACTCGCTTCGTCGCCGACTCCGGACGAAGACTTGGGCCTCAAACCCTGACCCACTTTTCTAAGCCGACTCCACACGGGGTCGGCTTATTCGTTTAGTTATAAAGGTCCTTCGACTTCGCTGTCGCGGAGTTTACCCCGCACTCGATGCGGGGCTCAAGATGACAATGATTTTTTCATTCTGTCATCCTGAGCTTGTCGAAGGACCTTTTTTGCTCGAAAAAAACACCGCTGGTGAGCGGTGCGTTTGGTGGGATCGCGAATCACGCGATCGAGAGGGCCAATTCCGGCCGGAGGCGTTTGCATTCTTCGGCCACGAGGCGGCGATGGCAGGCGAGCTTGCCATCGATCATGTCCACGCCCGACTTCTCGCGGCAGAGTAAGGTGACGTTTTGGGTCAATGCAAGATGGATCAGGCGGTCGAGATGCGGCGCGGCCCCCGTGCGCAAGAACTGCACGAACACCTCTTCGAATCCCGGCCAGTCGATCTCGTGCCGCAAATACTTGCCGATCAAGCGCGTAGGCGGTCCGAGTTCAGGCCAATGCATGTCGTATGAGCTTGAGGTGATTTGAAGGTCGGGCGTCGTCCCGTTGGCCAGCGTGTGCCGCGACATGATGCTGACGCGCAAACCATCTTCCGCGGATTTGGACAGATAGATGCATTTAGTAAGGAGCATGCCCCAATCCTATCCTGCGCCGGGAATTTGTAAATACGCGCTCAATCTTGACAATCAAGCCAAAATAGGATATAAAACACAGTCCGAAAACCAACACTCGATCCGAAGGAGGACGACATGCGTTCAGTTCTTTTCAGCGAAATCGTGCCGCGTCGCGTCATCAGCGATGAAGAGTGGCTGCGTTTGATCGAGGATCGCGCCTACCAAGTCATCGACCGAGCGAACGAACTCGGTCCGGAGTCGATCGGGGGATACCAGTTCATCATTCTCAAGGGATGCGGTTGTTCCATCGATCAGTTGCGGCCGAAAGTCGTCAGATCGAGCCAGGGCTTGGATCTCAAGACGCGCAGCGTGAACATCTCGTTTCGTCGGCGCGCGCGTGGAGATTCGTTCGAACAGTCCTTCGTCGGCATGAGCTTGAAATTGAGCTCGACCCGGACGATTGATTGGTTCGAAGTCCAGGCGACCGCTTCCGACGAGACCTGCGAACTCGAGGAGGTGAAAATCTTGCCGATCTCCCCTTCCGAGATCGTCGCGCAATTCAACGCCGCCTATCTCGATCTTTTTCGCCACTTGTCTCATCGTGTCGCTGCCAGCATGGAACGACACTTGTCGCAGCTCAAGCTCCTTGAGAGGCTGCAGCAGCAATTGTCGGCTGAAGATGCCGCGATCGAATCGCTCGTGGCGAAGTAAGCTTGAATCTAGCCGGGTCTCCTTCCTTGGGGGACCCGGCTTTAAAATTATCAGGACTTAAACGTTTGGCAATCGGCCTGTCATTGCGAGCGCATATCCTGAATGCGCGTGGCAATCTCTGGAGTCCAGAGATTGCTTCGTCCCTGCTGCTCCTCGCAATGACAATGTAGAATCATTTAAACACGTAGGCATAAGATAAAAAAAGACCGCGTCCATCCGGAGTGTCGGAGGACGCGGTCGAGGTCGGTCTAGAGATTCTGCGCTACGGCCCAGTCGTGGAGCCGTTTGACCAGACCGTTGGGCTGGTCGAGCTTGGCCAGCTTGTCGGCGAAGCGCTCGTCCTTGTACTCCAGGACATTGCAGGCCGCGAGGCAGGCTTCCTGCAGCGGCTTGTTGTGGCCTTGGAGCAGAGTGCGCTCGTTCCCTTCCAGGTCGCGGCAGACGATTCCTGCCGCCGGCTGGTTGGAACTCAAGACGAAGCGGTTCCAGGACGAGAGCAAGTCAGAAGCCGAGGCCAGCGCGTAGAGTCGGCGTCCCTGCTTCGGATCCAGGCGCGCGATGCGCTGGAGATGGGCGATCTGGATGGCGTGCACCGTCCACTTGGTCAGGATGCGATGCGGACGCTTGATGGGCACGGCCTTGGCGCGCGCCAGCTCCAGCATCTCCGTGACGGGTGCGATGTGCTCGGCCAGCCCGCGGCGCTTGAGCTCATCGAAGAAGAGCGTCCAGAGCCGTTCACCCAAGAGCGATCCCACGTACGGCTGCTCCAAGTCCATGGGCAGCACGATGTAGGGCTTGGGGTTCTGCGTCAGCGCCGTGAATTCCGTCATCAGGCTCTCGAGCTTGTTCGGGCTCGGATCCGCGGCGAAGGCGAACCAGGCCTTGTTGAACTTCTCGAATCCGTCCATCACCAGCCCGATGCGACCCTGGAAGTTGATCGAGATGGCGTCGGCCGGGATGGGTTGCCCCAGCACTTCCGCATCTTTCACATCCCTGACCCCGAACATGAACGAGTAGCTGAAGGTTTGGGCCTTGAGATGGAAGAAGAATTCCGTCGGCATGAAGGCTGCCTCGGGAGCGTAGAACTCCGAGAAGAAAGTGACCGGCACGTTGCCGTATTTCTTCGCGACTTCCCACTTCTGCTGTTTGTCGGGCACGAACTGCATGAGCGAGTGTCCGTACTGCGCGTTGGCCACCGAGATGGAGGGATAGCGCGCCAGCACGTCAGGCAGGAAGGGAAAGAGCTCGTAGTCGAGCCCTTGATGGCTGACCGTCACCGGCACGCCGGAGCGTCCGATGGCGTTCAGCCCGAGTTCCTCGCGGAACATCTTGTCCCAGCGCTCGCCCAAGAGGAACGAGTGCAGGGCGTTGCCCGGAATCACCAAAACGATTCTGCTCATTCTGCGGAGTCCTTTCGCGAGCCCTGCCTCTCATAGGTCAGGGCATCCAGGATTCCCTTAGCCTCCGGCTCATCCGGAAGCTGTCAGGCGTTGTCGAAGGTGCTCTTTCAGAAGCACTTGCAAGAACTAATTAAACATATTTTATTAAGCCCGTCAATCCGTTGTACAGTTAGACGGTAGAGAGTAGATGGTAGAGGGTAGCCAAATCGTAGGGGCGCATGCCATGCGCCCTGACGGTAGACGGTAGCCAAAAAATAAAGTGTCATTCTTGAGGCCGTCTGACGGCCGAAGAATCTTCCAATTCCTTAAGGTATAGGAAGATCCTTCGCTTCGCTCGAGGATGACATTTTACTTATATGGCCGAAGGAGTCGGATCTTTAACTCTTCCCCGCAGGAAATGGTATTATCCGGGCGTGATCAGATATTCCGCGGTCATACCCGCCTATAACGAGGAAAAGACCATCGCTGCAGCCATCCGTCAGACGGCGGGATTTTTTCGTACGCTCGGGGAGCCGTTTGAGGTCATCGTGGTCAACGACGGTTCGCGCGACCGCACGGGCGCGGAAGCGGAGCGCATGCGGGATGAAGTGCCGGAACTTAAAGTCCTGAATCGCGCCGAGAATTTCGGCAAAGGCGGGGCGGTGAAAAAAGGTGTGCTCGAGGCCACGGGGGAGTGGATCCTGTTTTTGGATGCCGATTTGGCGACCGACCCGAGTGAGTTCAAAAAATTCCTGCCGCTTTTGGACGCGCACGACATTTTGATCGGTTCGCGCTACGTGCGCGGCGGTTTGGTCAAGACGTCGCAGCCTGTGCCGCGCGTCATCGCGGGCAAGATCTTCAATCTCATCGTGCGCTTGTATCTCGGACTCGACTTCGCGGATACGCAATGCGGCTTCAAGGCATTTTCGCGCCGCGCCCAAAGCATCTTCGCGAGCTTGCGCACCACGGGTTGGGCGTTTGATGTCGAGCTTTTATTCAAAGCCAAACGCCTGGCGTTTTCCGTGGCCGAAGTGCCGATCGTGTGGGACGACAAACGCGAAAGCCGCGTCAAGTTCGGGGATTTTTGGCACATCATGTCCGAACTTCGGCGGATAAAAAAAAGAATATAGAATCTAGAAGCTGGAATCTAGAAGCTGGAAGTCAGGATTCTATATTCCAGATTCTAGATTCCAAATTCACCCTCCTCGCCCTCTAATTAATATCTGAACTCATTCCGGCTGTAGGCCCAGCGCGTTTTTTCGATGCGTTTCGGTCCATATGTCCTGACCAGCCGATCTTTTTCTTTGATTGGAAGTCTGTTCCAATTTTTGACCAGTTCCAGATCCCGTTTGTCCCAAGCTTCATCATCCGCGTAGCGCTTTTCCAATTTCTCCGCTTGATTGCACATGTCTTCGTTTTTGGACGACTCCAGGCTCTTGCAGGTGTTTTCGAGGCTGCGCGACCAGGCCAGATTGACGTCTTTGGGCAACAAGCCGTAACAGCCTTCGGTAGATAAAGCGAGGATCGCCATGCCCAGCCACTTGGCCGTGCGTCCATGTAATTTTTCTATCAAAGACACCTCGCGCTTAAGTTCTAAAACCAAAGCGGATGGGTGTGTTTCGGGACGCGGTTCTTTGAACATAAATAATAGAGGGTAGGGGCGCATGCCACGGCGTTCGCGAACGCCGTGGCATGGTCATGCGCCCTGCTGGTAGACTGGCCAGGTCACATAGCCAAACGCCAACGCAAATAGTCTACGCTTTATTTCCACTTAAACCAAGTCTTGACGTACCAGTTCGTGAGGTCGTCGAAACGGTCGGCCGGTTCCGCGATGAGGGGATTGAGGTTTACGCCTTTGATCCGGGAATGCACCAAGTAATGTTGCACGGGACGCGCCAGGAAGACGGCCGACACGGTGGTTTGGATGCTTTGCGTCAAGGCTTTTTGCAGGGCGGGTAAGGCTTCGCTCGAAGTGGCGTTCCTGACTTTTTCCAGCGCGTCATCCACGCTGCGGTCGGACAAGCCGGAAAAGTTCAAGCCGCGGTCGCCGGTCTGTCCGCTCCACCAAAAGGGGAACAGGTCTTGGTCGGGCCCCAGATATACATTCAAGAGCACGACGTCGGCCGAGCGTTCGCGCGTGGCGCGGCGCAGCACCTCGTCCATGCTCACGGGGATGATCTCGACTTTGACTCCCAAGAGCGACCACTGCCGCTTGAGTCCTTCGGCCGCGTTGACCAGATCGGGTTCATCCGGCACGACGATGCTGACCGCGAGTTCGGTCGTGCTGGCCGTGGGCGTCGGGGTCGTGATGGCGACGGTTTTTTTGCCTTTGGTCGGTTCGGGTTTCTTCGGAGCCAGATGCCTGACGTTGCCGTTTTCGGGCAAGACCCAACCGGCCAAATCCAAAATCTTGCGCGCTTGTTCAAGGTCGGCTTTGGGCGGCGCATCGCTGGCGAAAGGGAACGGCCCGGCCACGGGTTGCGCGGTGATGTTTTGGCTTTCCAAAAGTTGTGAGCGATCCACGGCCAAGGCCAGCGCGGTGCGCACTTCTTTGGATTGCAGCGGTTTGCGCTTGAGGTTGAAGAAAGCCACGGTCTCGTTGGGCAGCTCGAGCCGCACGTCCAGTTTGTTTTGCGCTCCGGTCAGGCGCGCGGCATCCCCGGCGCTGTTAAAGGCCAGGCTGTCCACGAGGCCGGTCTTGAAGGCTTCGGAAGCTTGTTTGCGATCGGCAAAGAATTGGAACGAGACGGTCTTGATGAAAGGCTTGGTGCCGTAATATTTGTCGAATTTTTCCAGGGTGTAACTGTGGATGTTACCCAAGTTGTCGCGGGTGAAGGATTTGATCTTGAACGGTCCGGAGCCGACGGGTTTAAGATTAAGGTCGGATAAGCGCAGGCTGTCGGAGGGCAGCTCCTGCCACAAGTGCGCCGGCATGATGCCGATGGTCAGCTTGGACAGAAAATTCACGTCCGGTTTATCCAATTCGAAAATCACTGTGGATTGATCCGGCGCGCTGGCTTTGATGTTGCGGTAGAGCGGTAGGACCGGACTCTTGTGCGCCGGATCCTGCAGCGTATCCAAAGTGAAGAGCACGTCTTCGGTCGTCAGCGCCACGCCATCGTGGAAGAAAATGTTGGGTTTGAGATGGACGGTCAGCGTCTTGCGGTCATCCGACCAAGCATAATCCTTGGCCATGTCCGGCACGCTTTCTAGTCCCTGGTATTTGAAGAGTCCGGAATAGACGAGTTTGACCAAATCGCGATCCACGTCGTTGGCCACCGCGTCGATGGGGTTGATGAATTTGGGTTGGCCGACCAAAGCTTCGCTCAAAGCCCCGCCCGATGTCGGCGTCGTGCCCCAATGCGAGCTGGCCAGGGCGATGAAGGCGGTTCCGAGGGAGAGGATGAAAATGGCCAGCGCGGCGAAAGCGACCTTCTGTTCTTTGCTCGACAGGATGCGATAGGAGTTGCGCAGTTGGCTCAAGCCCGGGATTTTTTTCGGTGCTGTGATCGAAATCACAAGAGCCCGATCCGGTTCCGTTTCAGGACTCCGGACCTCTTCGACTGAAACCGACTTGAGCCGCAACACCCTTTGCAGCCGGTTTTTAGCGCGGCCGAAAAGCGCTTGGATCATGCTTAGGTCAGGCCAACAAGACGTTCACGATGGCAGTGACGAAAAACAGCACCGCCAAGACGACGGTAGCATAAAAGAGTGATTTTTCGATACCGCGCTTGGTGCGGAAGACGTCGCTCGAGCCGCCGAAAGCCGCGCCCAAACCCGTGCCGCGCTGCTGGAGCAGGATAGCGGTCACGAGCAGGATCGAAATGACGATCTGGATGAGGGATATGATCAGTGTCCGCATAAGTAGAAAGAGGGTAACGTCAGGCGGCCGGGGAGTCAAGGCACAAGGCGGTAGAGGGTAGAGGGTAGACGGTAGCCAAACAACGTCATCCGTACGTATTTTGGCCGAATTTCTTTTGGCTACTGTCTACTCTCTACCGTCTACCCTCTGCTTCCATATGCTACACTTCCCCTATTATGGCCCCTGGAAATCGCCCTTGGTATCGGAAGAAGTGGCTCATCGCAGTCCTCATCGTCGGTGCGGTGTGCGCCACGGGCCTGATTTATTTCGGCGCCCAGACCGTGAAGTATATCCGGCTCATTTCAGCAGGACAGCTCGACGTCTCGATTGCGCCGCGCGACCGCGAGGTCCTGGCGCGCATCCGCGAAGTCTTGTCCGGCCCACGGCCGACTGCGACGGAACGCGGCCGCATCGAAATCGCGGAGGGCAATCCCGTCTTGGGCAACCCAAAGGCTAAGGTCAAGATCGTCGAGTTCTTGGACTATCAGTGCCCGTTCTCAAAAAGCATCTCGGGTGGTCTGCGGGAATTCATGCAGCGGCACAAAGACGAGGCCTTTTTGATCGTGCGCGATTATCCGGTGTCGGACATCCACGAGCACGCCGAAGGGGCGGCGCGCGCGGCGCGTTGCGTCTTGGTCCAGGGACAAGAGAGATATTGGATTTTCCATGCCGCGCTTTTCCTTGAGCAGGACAATCTCGCGCCGGAAAGGCTGCGTGTCCAGGCGCTCAAGGCTGGCGTGGATCCGGAGGCCTACGACGCGTGCCTCAAATCCGCGGCCACGGCGCAAGCGGTCAATCAATCTTTCGCCGACGGAGTGCTTTCCGGAGTCGTGGGCACGCCGACTTTCTTTTTCAACGGCTACGCCTTCCCCGGCATCATCGACGGCAAGACTTTTGAGGCGGTCTACCAAGAAGTCGTGAAGAAATTATGAGCGCGCGCGGCGGACGGAAGGGAAAAGAGGAGAGCCATCTCCAGAGATTGCCGCGCGCATTTGATTTATGCGCTCGCAATGACAGGGTGTTCGGCTACCGTCTACCGTCTACCGTCTACTTGCTATTTTTCTTCTTCCTGTCTTTCGCTTTTGTCGCGCCGGCCCACGCCTACGTTTGGGATTTTTGCCTCAAGGATCAAACCGTGGGCGGACAAACCGTCAAAGGTTACGAAGCGCAGGCTTTGCCGTGTTTGGGCATCTGCGCCGCGGAAGTCAACAACAACCATACTACCGCGGAGCTCACGAACTTGTGCGACGCTTGTCCCGCAATCATTTCGGGCATCGCCGACAGCAAGCTGCCTTGGATCGCCGCGCCGCTCAAAGCCCAAGCCCTGACCCTCGCCGCGTCGCTTAAGGCGGGTTGTTCGGCCAAGCTCTTGCTGCAAAAAACTACCGAGGCCATGTGCGACAAAGGGCCGCTCGGCTGCTGCATTTATGTCGAGAAAGAAGCCGGCGCCGACGGCAAAGGCAAGATCGAACGCGAAGAGTGTCCCACGCGCGGCAAGATTTACTACGGCGATTGTTATTGTCGCGTCGGCGAGACCATCCATATCGAAGCGCAGCGTCAGACTTTTGATTTGTGCAAACAAAGATGCGAAAAGATCCCCGGACGCATCGACCTGAACCAAGGTATCGGCAGATACCAAGCGACTGAAGGCAGCGGCTATCCGCAGGAACTCGAATTCGTGAACGCCACCTGTTTCAAACCCGAGGATTGCGCTGACCAAAAAGGCATCTTCGGCGGAGCGGATTCGGCTTGTATCGCGGGGCAGGGCAAATGCTATGCGCCGGAACCGCTGATCAAGCTCTCCTCGCCCATCTTCGGCGCTGCCGAGGTCAAAGGCATCCGCGGTTATATCGAAGTCATGGTGCGTTACGGCATGGCTATCGTCGGAATTTTTGCCGCCGTCATGTTCATCTTCGGCGGTTTCAAATACCTCATGGGCGCGACCCTCACCTCGATCAAAAGCGGCAAGCAGACCATGTTCAACGCCACGATCGGCATGTTCCTGGTTTTGCTCTCCGTGACTTTGCTCAAGACGGTCAATCCGGAGAGCGGACGCTTTGACCAGCTGCGCGTGGTCATGATCAACAAACAACAGTTCGCGCTCATGCAGTGGTGCCGCGATTTCAAACCAACCAGCGCCTCCAAGCCGGTGAAGTTCGGTTTCTCGGGCGACCCAGCCGGTCAGTTCGCCTATACCGAAGTCAAATTCGACAAAGCCCTCGCGGACACGGAATGCGGTAAGGAATATTATCCCGAAGGTTTCATCGGACGGCGTTGCGACGGCAGCGTGTGCGCGGAAAAGGGCAAAGTCTGCATGCCGTGCAAGTTGGGATTCAAAGAGTGCGGCGCGAAGAAGATCGGCAACGCCTGCGTCAAGATCGTGATGGGCGGCAACATCCAATTCAAGGACGGTCGCGAACCCAAAGAAGTCACGGCTATGGCGGTGTGCAATTGGGCGCAAGTCGCGCAGGGGCAGCATCACGGATATTCCAAGATGAAAGACGCCGTCCCGGAGTTCAAGGACGCCGCGTTGCAGGGTGACGGCGGCAAGATGGGCAACAAGGCTTTTATGCTCGGCTTGACCCAGGATGATTTGTCCAAACTGCAGCAGTCGTGCGCGGCCAAAGGCGGTTTGCGCGGCGTGCTGTTGGGCGTGATCTATTACGACACCGAACGTGGCGGGGCCGGAGCTGCCGCGGCCGGCGCGACGGTCGGCGCGGCCTACGGTTTTGCCACGCCCATCCCGGGCGGCACGCTGTTCGGCGCGGCGGCGGGCGGCACGGTGGGTTATCTGGGCGGCGGCTTCAACGACGCGCTCATCGTGACTAAAAAAGATTGCGGCAATGCCGGACAGACCAAATATAAAGGTTATGCCGACGGCGGAGTCTCCGACCACGGCGACATGACCGAGGCTTTGTATTGCGGCTCGGTCGTCGTGCCGGGGCAAGGATCCGTCGCCAATCAAACCGACATCATCTTCCCGGACGCCATGTGGAGCGCCTCTGAACTCTCGCAAGCCATCGCCGGCGACAAACCGATCGAATGCAACTTCGCTTTGTCCGACACGAGTGCGCCCTCCGATCCGACGGCCAAGCTCATGTCCAAATGCGACGACAATTATTGCGCCCCCAGCGATCCGGATTGCAATAAATAAGAAGTGACTAGCAACGAGCAACAAGCAACCGAAGAACCATGTGCTGTCATTGCGAGCGCATAATCCAAAAGCGCGCGGCAAACTCCGGTGTCGCGTCCGGAGATTGCTTCGTCGTTGCTACTCCTCGCAATGACAGGGGGACCTAGTACCTAGCACCTGTAAAGTTGTTTTGACTCTTTCAGCCTTGCCAGTTCCGAAAAATGGTGGTAGCCTCTGCGGAAACTGCGCTTTAGCCGTTCATCATGACTGCCCACAACACAATCGCCATCCGCGGAGCGCGGGTGCACAACCTCAAGAACGTCTCGCTCGAATTGCCCAGGAACAAGCTCATCGTGATCACCGGGCTCTCGGGATCGGGCAAATCTTCGCTGGCTTTCGATACTATCCATGCCGAGGGACAGCGCCGCTACATGGAGAGCTTGTCTTCGTATGCGCGCCAATTTTTGGAGCTGCAAGACAAGCCCGACGTGGACGAGATCGTCGGCCTTTCGCCGACGGTCGCCATCGACCAAAAATCATCTTCGCATAATCCGCGTTCGACGGTCGGCACCGTGACCGAGGTCTACGATTTTTTGCGCCTGCTTTTTGCGCGCGCCGGACGGGCGCATTGCCCCAAGTGCGGCCGCGCGGTCATCGAGCAGACGTCGCGCGAGATCGCGGAGAAGATCTTGGTCTTGGCCCAAAAGTCCGGCTTGATCCTGCTCGCGCCCATGGTGCGGGAGCAAAAAGGCGAACATAAGATCGTGTTGCAAGCCGCGCAGCGCGCCGGTTACAGCCAGGTGCGCTACGACGGCACCGTCGTCGATATCGACGAACTCCTGCAAGCGCGCATGGACAAGACTTTGACCCACTCGATCGAAGTCGTGGTGACCAAACTCGAACACAAGACCAGCATGGTCATTGATTCGCTGTTCGAGATCCTGAAGCAGGCGCTCGATTTGGGCAACGGCCTGGTCATGCTGCAAAATGAAGAGACCGGGGAAGAGACCATGTTTTCGCAATCTCTGTTCTGCCCCATCGACAACCTCTCGCTGCCCGCGCTTGAGCCGCGCCTTTTTTCCTTCAACTCACCCCACGGCGCTTGCACGGCGTGCACCGGACTCGGCACCAAACTCGTGCTCGATCCGGATCTCGTCATCCCGAACAAACGCCTGACCATCGCCCAAGGCGCGATCAAACCCTGGACGCGCATCGCGGGCAACCAAACTTCGTACATGAAGCTGATCGAGACGGTCAGCCAAGCCAACGCTTTCAGCATCCACGAGGAAGTCGGCAAGCTGTCCAAAGCGGCGCTTGCCATCCTGTTCGAAGGCACGGGCGACAAGGTCTACGACGTGGAGGGCAAGAGCCTGGTCTTCGGCGGCGTGCTCGCCATGCTTGAGGAAAAATATAAACAGACCGATTCAGAATACGTGCAAAAGGAAATTGAAGCCTACATGCGCGTGCTGACTTGCCCGGTGTGCGAAGGCAAACGTCTGCGCAAAGAAGCGCTGCTCGTGACCGTGGCGGGAAAGGGGATAGCGGATGTCGTGGCGCTGCCGCTCGACGAGTGTTTTGCTTTTTTCGATACCTTCGGCCGCGGTCAGACCAAATCCAAACCGAGCAAGGTCATACGCTTGAAGCTAGACAAGAAAGCCGACCCGCTCGGCTTCACGGAGCGCGAGCGTCTTGTCGCCGACCAAGTCTCGAACGAGATCAAACGCCGGCTGGTCAACCTGTTGAACGTGGGTTTGAGCTATCTTTCGCTCGACCGCAGCGCCATGTCGCTGTCCGGCGGCGAATCGCAGCGCGTGCGTTTGGCCGTGCAGCTCGGTTCCGAGTTGTCGGGCGTGATTTACATCCTGGATGAACCCTCGATCGGTTTGCATCAGCGCGACAACGATAAATTGATCTCGACCATGCAGCGTCTGCGCGACTTGGGCAACACGGTCATCGTGGTGGAGCATGACCAAGCGGTGATGGAAGCAGCGGATTACATCGTGGACGTGGGGCCTGGCGCCGGCGAATACGGCGGCGAGATCGTGGCCCAAGGTTCGCTGGCCGAGATCAAGCGCAACAAGGAGTCGCTCACCGGCGCGTATCTTTTGGGCAAGAAGCAGATCGACTTGCCCAAGACGCGGCGCAAAGGCAATGGCAAAAACGTGTCCATCAAAGGCGCCGCCGAATTCAACCTGAAGAACATCGACGTCAAGATCCCGCTGGGCAAATTCGTATGCGTGACCGGTGTGTCCGGATCGGGCAAATCGACTTTGATCTTGGAGATTTTGGGTCGTGCTTTGTCGGCGCATTTCTACGGCGCCAAGGACCTGCCCGGCGCGCACAAGCGCATCGAAGGCATCGAGAATTTGGACAAGGTCGTGTCCGTCGACCAGTCGCCGATTGGCCGCACACCGCGCTCCAACCCCGCGACCTACACCGGCGTCTTCACCCCGATCCGCGACTTGTTCACCGAGATCCCCGAAGCCAAGATGCGCGGCTATGATGCGGGCAAATTTTCGTTCAACGTCAAAGGCGGCGGCCGTTGCGAGACCTGCGGCGGCGAAGGCTACGTGCAGATCCAGATGCAATTCCTGCCCGACGTCTACGTGGAATGTTCCGAGTGCCATGGCAAGCGCTACAACCGTGAAGCGCTGGAGATCCATTACCGCGGCAAGACCATCGCCGACGTGCTCGACATGACGGTCGAGGAAGCGCGCCGCTTCTTCGTGGATCAGCCGCTCATCTACGAGAAACTTTCGGTGCTGCACGAAGTGGGTTTGGGTTATGTGCGCCTCGGCCAGCCGGCCACCACGCTCTCGGGCGGCGAAGCGCAGCGCGTCAAACTCGCGACCGAACTCGCGCGCCGCGCCACGGGCAAAACCATCTACATCCTGGACGAACCGACCACCGGCCTGCACTTCGACGACATCAAGCGGCTGCTCCAGGTGCTGCAAGCGCTGGTCGACAAAGGCAACACCGTGCTCGTCATCGAACACAACCTGGACGTGGTCAAGTCCGCCGACTGGGTCATCGACATGGGTCTTGAAGGCGGCATCCGTGGCGGCGAAATCATCGCCGAAGGCACGCCCGAAGAAGTCGCCAAAAGCAAAAAGAGTTTGACCTCGAAATATCTGAAGCAAGTGCTTTGAGATAGAGGATAGAGGGTAGCCAGCCTAGGGCGTGAAAAAATTATTGTCATCCTGAGCGAGCTTCGAGCGAGTCGAAGGACCTTTATCAGCAGTCGATTCAGATCAACGTTTATATCAGACCAACGCTAATAAAGGTCCTTCGACAAGCTCAGGATGACAATTAATCTTTTTGGCTACCCTCTACTTTCTACCGTCTATCTCTGCTATCATCCTCATGCTATGCGTTATTTTATTTTTCTCTGCGGAATTTTTTTGATTGCGCCCTTCGCCGTCAACGCTGCTGTCGTCGATCCGGCGGGTAGTCGTGTGTCGGCCGAAAAGACTGCGCTCAAGGCCGACGGCATAGATAACACGCGCATCGTCGTGACGGTGCGTGACGTCAACCTCATGCCCATCGAAAACGCGGACATCGTCCTGACTTCATCGCGCGGCAAGTTAGACGGCATCGCGGCTGAATCAGATACCACGGATTCTTTAGGCAAAGCATATTTCCGCGTTAACTCGCTCAAGAACGGCAGCTCGGTCTATTCCGCGGTCGCGGACGGCGTCACCTTGCAGCGCACGGCGACGATCACATATTCCGGCGGTTTGACCTGGGACGTCGCACCAGGCGATCTGATCAAGATCCCGGATGACGGCGACGTATCCACGCTCAACGACACGGCGGTCTATTATTATGGCAGCGACGGCCGGCGTTATGTCTTTCCCAACGAAAAAGTCTATTTCACTTGGTACAAGAATTTTTCCGCCGTCAAGATCATCCCGATCGATCAGATGTCGCTGGTACCGATCGGCGGCAACGTGACGTATAAAGCCGGTTCCAAGCTGGTCAAATTCCAAACCGACGTCAAGACTTATCTGCCCACCAAAGGCGGTGTCCTGCGCTGGGTCAAGACAGAGGATGTGGCGCGCGGACTTTTTGGCACGGAGTGGAATCAGCAAACGGATGACATCACCGAAGCGTTTTACGTGAATTATACTTTCGGCACACCTATCGCCAGCGCGTTGGATGCGCCGCTCGACGTCCTGCGCTCCGCCTCGCCGACGATCGACGCGGATAAAGGGTTGGAATAGATTTTCTTCTCATACTTTTTGCCGCCAAAAAGTATGCAAAAACCGCTGGGGCCTCGAATTCGCTTACATGTATATAGTTAAGCGTTCTTGCGGTTAGCTCAACTCTCGGCCCCAGACCCCACCTCGAGGACTTCG
>JBAZZT010000014.1:0-38870 GCA_041658705.1 Patescibacteria group bacterium | reverse complement strand
CAACTCTCGGCCCCAGACCCCGCCTGGATACTACGACTTTCATCTTTTTCATGAAAACCTCCTTAGCCAATCAGGCGGGGGTCCGGGGGTTTGCGTCAAGCCAGACGAACGTCAGAGGCGTAAGTCCTAATTTTTTAGAATAGGGTCTGCGTCGTGACACGTAAAAACAGCTCTTGTGGAGCTGTTTTTACGTGGTGGACGTTGCAGGATTCGAACCTGCGACCTTTCGAATGTGAATCGAACGCTCTAACCAACTGAGCTAAACGTCCAACAGTTTGTCACTGCGAGCCACGTCGCTCGCGCTGCGCCCGCCTTTGGCGGGAGCGCCGTGGCGAGCGCATAGACTAATCGCGCGTGGCAATCTCCGGATTCCGGAGATTGTTTCGTCGCGTAAAGCGACGTGGTCGCCACGCGACTTTACGTCGCTGCTGCTCCTCGCAATGACAGGGTGCTCGGAACGCGCGGAAAATATAACGAAATGAGGGAGATTTGGCAAGGGAAGGAAAATAGAACGGACCCTTGCGGGGTCCGGGGAGTCAGGTCTTGGTCGGCGTCACGTAGAAGCCGTCTTTTTCCGGATTGAAGCGCTTGACCGCGACTTCGACCCTGGAGTCAGTCGTGCCGCGCAAACGGTCGAGGAAGTCTTGGCAGGCTTCGGCCAGCGCTTTGGCATAAGCGCGTCGTTTCTCAAGCGTGCGTTCCGGTTTTTCGAACAGCAGTTCGACGACGAGCGTGGCGATAGGGCAAGGATTCGTCGGCACGCTCGGATCGTGCGGGAAGAAGCAGGACACGGCGTCGCTGGGCATGTCCCAGAATTCGGCCGTTGTCTTTTCGAGGATTTTGGCTAGCTCATCGCGCCAGGAGAAAGGCCCCGGCACGACCGGCCCTTCCTTCTTCACACGTTTGAAATACGCTTGGTCTTCGTCAGTCGGCTTGTCGGTCCGGACGTAGCGGATATCGACTGGAATGAGGGGCGAGATGTTGTATCCGACGATCAACGGCATGACGAATCTCCTGTAAGGTACAGGCGAATTTAAGATCAAAATTGCGGAGATGTCAAGTCGTTCTCCTTTTGTCATTCTCGCGAAAGCGGGAATCCAGACCTCGAAAACATTGGAAGGTTTCTCTCTGGATCCCCCGCTTTCGCGGAGGATGACAGAGAGAGAAGCGGAGGATGACAGAGGGGAGAGAAGGATGACAGAGAGAGAAGCGGAGGATGACAGAGGGGAGAGAAGGATGACAGAGAGAGAAGCGGAGGAGGATGAAGAGAGTAGAATGAAAAACGCGCTTACTTTATCGATTAGACCGCGCGTGATATGAATTCGTCTGGCTACCGTCTATCTGGGCGCATGACCATGCGCCCCTACTATCTATTATGATCAAACACGCCATCATCCTTGCCGGGGGGCAGGGGACAAGACTCCGACCTGTCACGCTTGAGATACCCAAACCGCTGGTGACCGTGCAGGGCACGCCGATCGCGACTTGGTTGGTCAGGCTTTTTGCGCAACACGAAGTCGAGGACGTCACGGTCATCTACCCGACGAAGTGGAAGGAGAAGTTCGAAGAATGGCAGGACGAATTCCAAATTCCAAATTCCAAATTCCATATTCATTTATTCGAAGAAACCGAACCGATGGGGACGCTGGGGGCGCTGGTGCATGAAGTCGAGTTGGGTCATGATCCGGTTTTCGTCACCAACGGCGATGAGCTTAAAGGTTTGGATCTGAAACATCTTGCCGAGTTCCATGCACAAAGGAAGATGGAGAATCCCGCGCACTCCGCCACCATCGCGCTGGTCCGCGTGCCCAATCCGTCGGAGTATGGGGTCGCGGAAATGGAAGGCCATCACATCGCGCGCTTCCACGAAAAGCCGGCCGTCCCGCCTTCGACTTTGATTTCTTCCGGCTTGTACGTGATCGAACCGGACGTCTTGTCCGAAACCGACAAAGCGAAACGTTTTCTCATGTTCGAAAAAGATCTGTTCCCGCGCCTGGCCGAAGAGCGACGTCTGGGCGGCTGCCAACTCGACGGCCAATGGTACGATTGCGGGACGATGGAGAGATGGGAAAAGGCGATTCAGGAGTGGCAGGGGTTGGGGAGTGGGGGCAAGAAGCTGGAAGCTAGAAGCTAGAATTTATAATTTATAATTTAGAAGCTGGAAGCTGGGGGTTAGGGTTTGATCCTAGCTTCCAGCTTCTAGATTCTAGCTTCTTGCTTCCATCAGCTATACTGCCCTCATGCCATCCCTCGATTCGATGTGGAAAAAGTTTTTTGCGCCCAAGCCGTCGCAACTCGACCGGTACAAGATAAAAGTCATCACTGCTCCGGCCGAACTGATTGCGGCCGAGCATTTGCCGTTTGAGATCAGGTACGTGCTGGCCGTGCGGCCGTCGCGCTTCGAAGTCTTCCGCGAACTGCTGGAGCGCGGCTTCCATATCGGCGTACAAAGCGTCGAGAAGACGCCGGAGCGTGTGCTCCAGGCCGTGGATCGCATCTCGCGCGAAGCGCAGCACAACACCATCGTGCCTTGGCTCGAACGCTTGTTGCGCGACGACGAACTGCCGGCCTTCGGCGAAGAGGAGCTGCGCCGCGCCGAAGACAAGGGCATCAACTTGTACACCGAGACCAATATCATCATGGCCGAGCGGTTTGAGTTCCGGAAAATCACTTTAATCGAAACGGACGGCGCGGCCGCGGGCGAGGCGGAAAAAGCCCTGCTCGACGAAATCAACCGCGACCTGTATCCGCTGGCCATCGAAGCCATCGTGCACCGCGTGATTTTCGACAACGCGCATACCCGCACCGAAGTCGCGCAGTCCATCATCAAGGCTTTGATTCTCATCGGCCCCATTGCGCACGTCTTGGAGCATGTGCTGTCGGGTTTGGGCAAAGTCTTCGCGGCGAGCGTGGACGATCTTTTATCCGAAGTCGCGGAGCTCTTCGCTTTGCGCGGTTCAGGCTTCACCTGGCGCCAACTCTACAAACGCTCGCGCATCCTCATTCCCGTTTTTATCCTCGCGACTTACGGCGCCTTCCAAGTCCAGCCTTTGATCGAAGCGGGGAAGACGGGTTGGGCTGGCGCGGTCTTTGGCTTGTCCGCGGTCGCGCTCTCGCTCACCACGGCGCTGCAATCCATCGGGATGTATCGCAACTCGTACGTCAAACTGGCGGAGACAGGCAAGCTCAAATTGCAGAGCGGGCAAAGTTTGACGCGTTTGGCTTTGCGCCAAGATTTCACCAATCCGGCGCGTCTCGGTCTTTTCGTGGGCGCCGGTTGTTCGCCCTTCGTCGCCGCGCTGGTTTTTTTCGCCTGGCCGAACCTCGCGCATAACGGCTGGATCCTGGCCATGCTCGGCTCGACCGAGTCCATCGTGGCCGGCTTGACCGTCATCTCCGCGACCCGCATCGAAAAATTATTGTTCCGCTATCGCGCCAGGCAAGCGATATCGAAATTAGTCAGTAGACGGTAGCTAGCTTGTAGACAGTAGACGGTAGACGGTAGCCAGAAAGATAAAAATGTCATTCTTGAGGCCGTCTGACGGCCGAAGAATCTTCCTATTCCTTAAGGCATAGGAAGATCCTTCGCTTCGCTCGAGGATGACATTTGTTTATATTTTCTGGCTACCCTCTACTCTCTACCGTCTATCCCATTGACGCCGACCGCTTTTTTTGCTTAAGTGAGGGCGGTTCTTTTCAGGAAAGGAAGATGAAGATGGAGAAGCGATCTCGAGTGTGGGGCCACGTGCTGTCAGCCATCGCCACGCTGTCATGGTTTGCATTCCTCTGGACCCGTCTCGATGGCCAAGTCTCCCGTCTCGCATTTTGGTTGATCACGCTTGCCCTCCTTGCCGCAGGCTTGGCGCATTTCATCACCTGGAGTTCCGAGAGGCGGGAACTCAAGCAGGCCAAGAACGACAGCCTGTCGTGGCAGAACTCATACACGCGCAGCCTCCTGTTCTGCATCAGCGCTTTACGCGATGGCGCTGCGGGTGAGTTGATGCCCGACGAGGCAGAGGTTCTGCGTAACATGTCGTTCCGCGATCTCGTCGCGGCGCTCAATGAGGGGGCCTATCTGAACAAAGGCATCTCGAACAAGCAGCGTGAAGCGCTCAAGCAACTTGTGGTCGAGGCGCATAAAAAGGGGTGGTTGGAATATCCGAGCAAAGCCCATCGCCAGCTCTACGACCTCCTGGATTTGGACGAGTAGATCGCGCCTCAATCCAAACGCCGTCCGCAAGGGTCAACTCCCTGCGGACGGATTTTTTTGATTAGCTTGTAGACGGTAGAGGGTAGCCAAGACCTGATTGAAAATAATTGTCATCCTGAGCGAGCTTCGAGCGAGTCGAAGGACCTTTATCAGCCATCGGTTCAGACCAACGCTGATAAAGGTCCTTCGACAAGCTCAGGATGACAATATTTTTTTCCACGTCCTAGATTGGCTACTCTCTACCCTCTAATCCGCCTCTCGACAAAAAACCCTCTTGAGGGTATAATTTTCCCTACATGGCTTTTCCATTTTCGCGTAAAAAGACGGGTGACGAGGTCCAGACCAAGAACCCGGCGCTGGGTTTAGTGCTTGAATTGGCGCAGGTTTTGGCCATCTCGCTCGCCATCATCATCCCGGTCCGCTATTTCCTGATTCAACCGTTTTACGTCAAAGGCGCTTCCATGGAGCCGAGCTTTTTCGATCACGAGTATCTGATCATCGATGAACTGTCTTATCGCTTCAAAAATCCGGAGCGCGGCGACATCGTGGTCTTCCGTTATCCCAACGATCCAAAACAATTTTTCATCAAGCGCGTCATCGGCTTGCCGGGCGAGACGGTCGAGATCGCGGCTGGCCAAATCAAGATCTACAACGATAAGAGCCCGAACGGCCTGGAGTTGGATGAGAAGCAGTATCTGGACCAGGATTACACCGCGACCAATCGCACGACCACGCTCAAGAGCGACGAATACTTCGTGCTCGGCGACAATCGGGTGGCGAGTTATGATTCGCGCTACTTCGGTCCGGTCAAACGCAGCTACATCGTGGGTCGCGTCTGGTTGCGCGGCTGGCCGCTCGACAGGATGAAAGCCTTCAATCCGCAGCAATACCCGCTGTAGGGCAATGCCAAATGCCAAATTACGAATGCAAAATTAATCCTGAATTCGTCATTTGTAATTTGTAATTTGTAATTTTGTATATTATGCCTCTGAAAAAACAAGCTAAGCCGGTGAAGAAGCCTGATGCGCCGGTCAAAAAAGCGCCCGCTCCCATCAACCTGGTGCGCGGCATGAAAGATATCTTGCCCGCCGATCAGCCGGTGTGGGATTTGATGCGCGACAAAGCGCGCGAGCTGTCGCAAGCCTACGGTTTCGAGCGCATCGACACGCCTTTTCTCGAAGAGACCGGGTTGTTCGTGCGCGGCGTGGGCAAACTCACCGATATCGTGGAAAAGGAACTCTACAGTTTCGAGACTTTGGGCGGCGAACATGTCAGCTTGCGTCCGGAGAATACGGCGAGCATCGTGCGCTCTTACATCCAGCACGGCATGCTGAACCTGCCGCAACCCATTAAGCTGTGGTACTTGGGACCCATGTTCCGCTATGACCGGCCGCAGCACGGACGCTATCGCCAGCTGCACCAATTCGGTTGCGAGATCTTGGGCGAAGGCGGAGCAGTCGTGGATGCGCAGCTGGTCTTCATTTCCTGGTTGTTCCTGAAAGAACTCGGCATCGAGGCGACGGTGCAGATCAACTCCATCGGTACGCCGGAGTCGCGCGCCAATTATCGCAACGCATTGGTCGCGTATTTCCGCACGCGGCGCAACAAACTGTCCGAGGACGACAAAAAACGTCTGGTCAAGAATCCTTTGCGCATCTTGGATTCCAAGGATCCGGCGGTGCAAGAGCTCAAAGCCGAAGCGCCGCAGATCGTGGATTGGTTGGATGAAGATTCCAAAGCGCACTTCATGCGTGTCTTGGAATTCCTGGACGAGTTGCGCGTGCCTTACGAACTCAATCCGTATCTCGTGCGCGGACTGGATTATTATACGCGCACCGTCTTCGAGCTCTACGCCAACACGACGGACAACGATCTGGCGCAAGCGGCCGTGGGCGGAGGCGGCAGGTACGACGGTTTGAGCGAAGTCCTGGGCGGACGCCCCTTGCCAGGGGCGGGCTTCGCCATGGGCCTCGACCGCATCGCGAGCTTGCTCAAAGAATCGAACGCGCCGGTCAAGTCGGAAAAAATCGATGTCTTCGTGGCGCAACTCGGTGACCAAGGCCGCAAGCGCGCCTTCTCGATCTTCGAAGAGCTGCGCAAGTCAGGCATCCCGGCTGCTGAAGCGTTCGCCAAAGACTCGATCAAGGCGCAAATGGAGATCGCCAACAAGCGCGGCGCCAAGCTCGTGGTCATCATCGGCCAAAAGGAAGTGCTGGACGGCACGGCGGTGTTGCGCGACATGGACTCGGGCACGCAAGAAATCATCGACGTGCGCAAAGTCATCCACGAAATCCACAAAAAGCTGCCTCAAATCGAGGCGCATTGACGCAAGGCCGGTTTTAGCCTAAGCTTGGCGAGTCGAAAATAGGTCCAAGAGGTCCTATAGGACCTATGCTTGTTTACTAAAAGAAAGGTAGGTGTCCAAATGGGTGAAGTAAAAAGGCGCAAAGGGGAGACGTTTGACGCGCTCCTGCGGCGTTTCCAGCGCCACGTCCAGACCAGCGGCAAGATCCTGCAAGCCAAAAAAATCAGATTCCTGGGCAAAAAGATGAACCGCAACAAACGCCGGGAAAGCGCCCTGTACCGCGAAGATAAACGGCAGAATTACGATTATCTGCTCAAGACCGGGCAGATCAAAGACGAACCGCCGAAGCGCAGATAGAATGACATTCGAGTAGCTGGTATTTGGTAGCTGGTAGCGGGTATTTCGGAAATACCAGCTACCAGTTGCTGGATACCAGCTACTTTTGACTTTTGACTTTCGACTTTATAGACTTCTACCAATATGACCCTATCCCAGCAGATCGAAAACGACCTTAAGGAATCCATGAAGGCGCGCGAGGAACATCGCCTTTCGACTTTGCGCATGGTACGCGCAGCTTTCAAGAACAAGCAGATCGACTTGGGTCACGAGCTGACGGATGAGGAGGCGCAAGCCGTCATGCGCACCATGCTCAAGCAGTACAAAGACGCGTTGACTGATTTCACGTCGGCGGGACGGAGCGATTTGGCGGAGCGGCAAGCTGAAGAGATCAAGCTCATCGAAACTTATCTGCCGCAGCAAATGTCGGAAGACGAATTGACCAAGATTTGCCAGGACGCGATCACCGAGCTCGGCGCCGCTCCGAGTGATTTGGGCAAAGCCATGGGCGTGGTGATGAAAAAACTCGCCGGCCGCGCCGACGGCAACAAAGTCCGCGAAATAATGCAGAAGATCCTGGCCGGAGAGAAATAGAAAAAAGACGCGAAACAGCGCGCCTTAATGATTTCCCAAAAACCCGCGGCCGCGGGTTTTTAGGAAATGACGAAACGCCTAGATATTTTAATTTTCAGGAAACCCCGGGTGGAGGCGGTTTCAGAAAGTTGACGAACCACGACATGTGGGCGGAACCCGGGGAGGAAGTCATCAGAAGGCTGGATATAGTTCAGACAAATCAAGACCTCAAAGTTTTTTCTATCGGCAATTTTGTTGAGGCGGGCGGAAAGAAGAGAATGATTTGATGGAAAGTACAGATCAGAGTTGGAGTGATTTCTCTCTGGATCCCCCGGATAAACCGGAGGATGACAGGGAGGGGGGGCGGTGGATGATGTGTCTTTCTTCTGTCATTACCCGGTTTATCCGGGTAATCCAGGGAGTAAAAACTACCTTGGATGACAGAAGTAGGGAATGAGGGAGGGGCTTGACAAAAGCCCCATTTCGTGCTATTTTAATACGTCTTAACATGGACAAACCGTACCCGTGCGGATCACGGGACAGTTCTTTTCACGCTTGATGCGGAGATCTTCAAAAACGGATGGTCCGTTGAGAGGAGTCTTCGTGGACATACCCGACGGAAACGTCGGGAGGAGGATGCGGCGATGACGACCAATTCGATCACGCCTGGTCAGAAGAAGCAGTATTTGAGGTTCGTGGAAGACGCGGCGGAACGGATGCTGGATGAGGCTGGAATCGACAAGGACGGGATTCAGAGACTCATCGAGAACGGCGGCTCGTTCCAGACGGATATCGCCGCCTCGATCAAGAGGCTATCCGTCTCCAACCAGTACGCCGCCGAGGAGGTCGTATCGACCCGCGGTTATCCTTCCGGCTACCGTGCGCCCAAGCCGTTCGCGGCACAGGTCGGCATTCTGCGCGAGGTCTTCCCTGATCTCGGTTCGTTCGACGAGGCGCTGGCTTCCAGTCAGTCCTGCATCGGTTTGGCCGAGGGGAACTTTGCCATCCCGCCCTGGGAGAAGATTGCACCGACCTACGGCGAGGCGGTCGAGAAGGTGCAAGCGGCCATCGCGTCGCGGCGCAAGTTCTACAACTACCGCCAAGGCCAACTCGGCCCACAGCAGCTGCGTGAGCACCCGCGTTCGATCGCGGCCTGGCAGACGTTGCGTGAGCGACAGACGGGGCAGGACATCCTCGTCGTCCCGGCGCAGTTCGGCTTGCGTCATCGCGGCCGTTCGGTCCGGCGTGCGCGTGAGGTCTTCGTCGCCAGCGAGTTCGGACTCGGATCCTACGCCACGGGCATCATGCACCTGACGCACCCGAAGCGCCTCGTGGCCTACGAGGATCTCTGCATCGATTGCGCCGGTGACGAGTTTGCTCCGGAGGCCGGCGGCGGTTTCTACGGGGCGCCGTACTGGCGCTTCAGCGGCGACAGGCTCGGGTTCGGCTCGGACGATTTCGACCTTCCGTATGAGCTCTTCGGTTCGGCGTCGGGCTTCTTCCCGGAGTGTCACCCTTAATCCTTAGCTCCTTGTCCCTTCTTAATCCCTTTGTCTTAACCCTTATTACGACGTTGTTGTAAAAGGACTCGCCCCCGTGACGCACTGCGTTTACGGGGGCTTGTTTTGTTGATACGACCAGAAAGAGGAGGGTTGATTCGCGAATCGAAGATATTGACGGACTCGACAGAATGGATTAAGAAGCGGCGGGAGGTGAGCGTGAAAAATCCAGCTCTTTATGACAAGTACGCCGATGGACGTCATTGGGATAAGCACCCCACTGTGTACGCAGAGCATTTCGCCGACATCCTGGCCCAAAGGAACTTCTGCGGGTTGATCGTCGACGTGGGCTGCGGTTGCGGGCGTGACGTGAATGTCTTCGGGACGCGCGGTTTTGAGGTCGTCGGTCTCGATAATTCCCGCCTTGAGGTCGAGCGAGCCCGGGATAGCTTCCCGTTCTGTTTCATGCCCGGCGACATCGAGGCCTTGCCCTTTGCCGAAGAAGAGGTCGGAGCATTCTTCGCCATCAACGTGATTCATTACGTTGATTCGGTGCTCGCCTTCCAGCAATTCAAGCGCAAGTTGCGGCCGGGCGGATTGCTCTTCATCCACTTCAATCTGCGGATCGTCGCGGCGGACGGTCAGGTCGATCTCGTGACCGAAGGTGAGACCATCGAGGCCCTGTCCTACGGCTGGATCTGCGAAGAGGAGCGGATCTTCAAGCGGGTAGACGCGTTGCCGCGCGAACATACCCATACCGTCATGGAAAAAGTGCTCCGTAAACCGGAGTGAAAACCCCTTCCGAGGCCCTGCCTCGGATTTATTTTTTCGCTTCGGGCAGGATGGGGGATTTAAGCGGATTAACGGTTTGTCCCGCGGTTGATTTGTCTGTATACTAGCTCCGAACTTTGTGCCCAAGGCGACACCAAACAAAGCTTCCCTTTTTCTTACCCTCATGGATGCAAGTCCACGCGTCTTTTTGGCAGCATTGCTCCTGACTGGCGCATTTTTTTTCGCGTCGCCGGTGCACGCGCAGACGGGGGACATCCAAGCCAACGCCAATCAGACCGCGCAGGTCGCGGGACTGGCTGGCGGAACTGATTTGGTGACGATCATCGGGCGCATCATCAACATCGCCCTGGGTTTCATCGGCATCGTCTTGTTGGTGCTCATGCTTTACGCCGGGTTCACCTGGATGACCGCGGCGGGGGATCCGGAAAAAGTCAAAAAAGCCAAAGACATAATCCGCAATGCGCTCATCGGGCTGGTCATCATCTCGTCGGCTTGGGCCATCACCTCGTTCGTCTTGGGATTTTTCGCGGGCGAAACCGGTCTGGGCGGATTGGGCGGCAAGGCGCCGCCGGCCTCGCAATTTAAACTCTCCTCCGGCGCGGCGTGTTTGGGCCAAGGCATCATCGAGTCGCATTTGCCGGAGCGCAACGCCGTCGAGGTGCCGCGCAACTCGCCGATCATCCTGACTTTCAAGGCAGCGATCAAACCCGAGAGCATGATGAAAGATTGGACCCAGGCCGCGAGTTCGACCAAGACGGAGTTTGCCTTGAACGACGCCAACATCCTGCTGTACCGCACTTCCGCTGGCGAGAGCTCGGCTTTGAGCTCGGATAAAGTCACGGTGCGTTACACCAAAGACCTCAAGACCTTCGTGCTGCGACCCACGGAATATCTGGGCAGCGCCACATCCAAGACCGATTACACCGTGTCGCTCAAAGGCGGCAAGAGTGGCCTCCTGAAACTCGACGGATCGCCGGCTTTGGTCTGCACGCCGACGGGCAAGTATACCTGGCCGTTCGAAGTCTCGACCGTGATCGATCTGGTGCCGCCGGTCGTGACCGCGGTCATCCCGCCCGGCGGCGGCATCTACGCGCGCAACATCGTGGTGCAGATCAACTTCAGCAAATACATGGATCCGACTTCGGTGCAGGGCAGCACGGCCGACGGTTTCAGCAATCTCACCGTCACGGCCGGTCCAGAAGGCCAGCCCGGCGTCCCGGTCGCAGGCGAATTCCGCATCTCCAACCAATATCGCACGGTCGAATTCTTGAGTAACGCCAAATGCGGCACCAACTCGTGTGGCCGCGATGTCTTTTGCTTGCCCAGCAGCAGCGCCATCTCGGTCGAGGTCAAAGCCGCGACGCTCGACACGCCGGGACAACCGCAAGGCAAGTTCAGCGACAACGGATATGACGGCGCGGTCAGCGCGGTGGGGAATTCGTTGGACGGCAACAAGAACGAGACGGCCGAAGGTCCGCCGACCGATGATTATGCCTGGGATTTCGGGACCAATAACGACATCAAGCTGGCGCCGCCCGTGGTCACCGAGACCAAACCGGACTACGATCCGCAGTCGGGAAAAAATTCTAACGTGCCATTGGATCAACCGGTCATGGCCTCTTTCGATTCATTCCTTCAATCCTCGAGCTTGACCAGCGACAACGTCAAATTGGACGCGCATGGCACGACCGAAGACAAAGAACAAAACAACGCTTCATTCTGGTGGTCGGTGGGCATGTTGCTGTTGAACAAGGATGGCACTTTGTATAACGCCAACAAAGTCCCGTTCGAACCGCCGGCGCGCGCCGGGGTCGTAATCGGGCATCGGCCGTATCTGCCCTCCGGCACTTTCCCTAATCTGAATTACTACGATCCGTATCTGACCGCCGGCGTCCAGGACGCGTACCAAAACTGTTTCAATCCAGCGCGTAAATGCGCGGGCAAAGGCGCCGAGACCAAGAGCCCGGGCAACTGTTGCAACAACGCGCTGTCCACCGCGGAATGTAAAACCATCCTTCATCCATGAGGCTACGCAACTCCATCCTTGGTTTGAGCTTAGCCGCGGCGCTCTTCGCGGCAGGTAGTGCGTTGCTCGCGCCGCACGCGGCTCAAGCGCAGATCGACACGGGCCTGCAACAGGTCGGGCAAGTGGTCAAGCTGCCCTCGACCGATCCGCGGGTCATCGCCGTCAACATCATCAACGTCGCTTTGGGCGTCATCGGCATCATCTTGGTCGCGCTTCTGGTCTACGCCGGATTCGTCTACATGACGTCGGGCGGCGATGCGGAAAAAACGGCTAAGGCCAAAAAAATCATCCTCAACGCCATCATCGGACTCATCATCGTGCTGTCAGCTTGGGCCATCGTGCGGTTCGTCATCGAAGGTTTGCTCACCGCGACGCAGGAAGGCACCGGCGCCGGCGGCACGCCGTCGGGTCAGGGTGGAGGCTTCGGCGGAGCCGGTACCGGCACGTCATTCAAAGTCACCTCCATCAGCCCCAAAGGAGATGTTCCGCTTAAGCCGCGCAACAGCCAAATCAAAATCACTTTCTCGAAAGCAGTCGACGAAGCTTCGGCTTCGGCGATCACGTTGGTCAAAGACGGCGGGACCACGGTCGGCGGTTCGCTCGCTGTGCAAGGCACGCTCGTCACCTTCACTCCGACGCAAGCTTGTCCCACGCCGAACGAGAGCAAAAAATGTCTCGAGGCTGATTCAGGCTTCACCGTCAAAGTCGGCAACGCCGTCAAATCCAGCCAAGGACAGGGGTTGAGTTGCACGGGTCTCAACAAGCCTTGCGAAGCGCATTTCAAGACCGGTAATACGGTGGATGTCGCGCCACCTTCGGTCATGTTGACTTATCCGACCGAAGGCATGTCGGTGCAAGCGAATTTTGCGCAAGATGTCTTGGCCAGCGCGCAAGATGACAGCGGCGTAGCTCTGGTCGAATTTTTTGATGGCGCCAAGAGCATCGGGATAGTCGGCGCGCCCGGCGATACGCCGCTTAAATTTGAGGCCAAGATTTTTTGGGATACCACCGGCGTGCCGGTCGGGCCGCACACGCTTTCCGCCACGGCCGACGACGTGGACACTAATTCGGCCAAGAGCGTCGGCGTCGGCGTCATGCTCCGTCCGGAACATTGTTTCAACGCCAAACAAGACGTGGACAAGGGCGAGACCGGCGTCGATTGCGGCGGCGATGCCAACTCGCCGGAGTATTGCGGCGCTTGCAGCGGTGCGGCTTGCACCTCGAACGCGCAATGCGTCTCGGGATTTTGCATCAACAACATCTGCGTGGATAAGCCGGTGATCAAGAGTATTACGCCAATGGACGGGCGGCCCGGGACTTTCGTGACTTTGAGCGGCATAGGTTTCGGCAGCACAGGGAGCGTGACCTTTTTAGGTGATCCCAATAACTCGGCGGACGACAGAGCGGCGAATGTGCCGGCGGCTTGCACCAACCTGAAGGGCTGGTCGAATACGCAAGCCATCGTCGCTGTGCCTGACGGCGCGGCTTCGGGGCCGATCGCAATCAAAAACGGGACAAGCGGCTTGAGCGACAGGAGCGACCAGGATCCAGGTCCCAAGCTTGAGAATTTTTTGGTCAATGACGTGACGCGTCCGGGTTTGTGCGCCGTATCTCCGGCGGCCGAGACAGTGGGCAAAGAGGTGGATGCCGTGGGCCAAGGTTTCGGCACCACGCCGGGCAAGATATTTTTCGGCTCCGAGGATTATGTGTTGAGCGCCACGCCATGGGCGGATACAAAAGCGCATTTCAAACTGCCCGTGGTCAACTCCGGTCCGTATGACGTGGCGGTGCGCGTGGGTACGCTGGAGAGCAACAAGGTCGTCTTCACGGTCTTGGAAAAGACTTTGGACGCCGTGCCGACGCTCGATTCGATCGATCCAGCGCAAGGCCAGCGCCAGGAATATCTGACGCTCTACGGCAAGAACCTCGGTTTTTCCTTGGGCAGCGTTATCTTCTCCAACGGCTTGAGCGAAGCCGTGGGTGATGCGAGTTTTCCCTCGACTTGCAGCGCGGGATTTTGGCGCGACGATCGCATCATAGTCAAAGCGCCTTCCACTTTCCTCAACAACCAACCGACGAGCGACGGAAAATACGAAGTCAAAGTCAAGCGTCAAGACGGCAAGCTGACCAATGCCTTGACCTTCACCCTGCTCCCCGGAGTTTCGGACAAGCCGGGCATCTGCGCCATCGAGCCAGCGGTCGGTCCGGTCGGCACGCCGATCAAGATCTTCGGCGATCGGTTCGGCTTCGATAAACCGAACGTGACTTTTTATCCCAATAAACCGGGCGCCGTGGGTTCGTACACCAACCAAGAAGTCCAAAGCCAGGTTCCGCAGAACGCGCAATCCGGTCCGGTCGTCTTGTCCACCGCCAAAGCCAAATCCAACGGGGTCAACTTCCAAGTGCGCAATTGCAACGAGGCGCCGGAGATTTGCGGACCGCTGAACAAATACCAATGCTGTCCCACGGGCGAGTGTCGCGGTAAAGACGAAGCTTGCGGCGTCGTCACGCCGTACTCCGAATTCGCTTGGCACACCTCGACCGGACTCATGCCGCTGGCGCCGTATGTCATCGAGGAGTGCGCGCCGAGCGTGCCGCCCACGCCTTCGCCTTCGCCCTGGCTGAATCGCGCCGGCGGGGACCAAGCGCCGGTGGACGCGAGCATCAAACTGCGCTTCTCGCAGGCTTTGGATGCGGCCTCGGTCAAACCCGCCTCCTTCCTCCTATATAAGTGCACGGGAAAGAACGAAGACCCATGCCAAGCGCCGGCCAATCGCGTAGCCCAGATTTTCAATCTTGCCTTGACGCACGAAAGCAATACGCAAGACGTGGTGACGCTTACCCTCTTGGATTCCAAGACCAACAACAAGTTCGCGACCGGCACGACTTATCTCGTCGACGCCACGACCGATATCAAAGGAGCGGGGGAGAGCGGAGATTTCATGTTGGCTGCGCCCAACTGCGGTACCGGACCCAAGGGTGAAAAGTTGGGTTACTGTTTCAAATTCAAGACCAAGGATACGGACGAGCCTTCGCAGGTCGGCGCCGTCGGCCTCAATCCGGCGAATTACACGATGCACGATGCGGGGGAGTCCACGCAGTATGAGGCGCTGCCGGTAGCCGCGGGAGACAAATGCATCGTGCTGAATTGCGACGTCTACGATTGGAATTGGAAAGCCAGCGATGCGCGCGCTTCGGTGGATAATTTCATCAAACCTAAAGCTTGCCGCCAGCCGGTCACCGGACATTTCGAGACCGGCAACGTACCGGTGGACATCAGCGCCAACTTGGACAAGACGGCGTTGAGCGGGCTGGGACAGCTCTACGTCAACTTCCTCCCGCCGCGGGTCACGGATTACGCTCCGCAGTGCGATGAGGCGTGCAGCAACGCGCTGGTCTGGGCCCAGTTCTCGGGCAAGCTCGACGCCGTGTCAGTCTTGGATCCCAAGAACATCGAGGTCAGGAAATGTTTGAATGAGAGTTGTTATACGGCCGAGATGTCGGCGCCGCTTTTAGCCAGCGTGAGTTTGGGGCCGGATGAAACGGAGATCGACGTGATGCTCAAGAACGGCGGACAATTCGATCCCGGAGGTTTTTACAGCGTGTTCCTGAAAGGCGGACCGAATGCGCTTGATCCGTTGACCAAGGAGAACACGGGCATTCAGGGCAAAAACGGCGTACCCATGACCGGGTTGAACCAGTTCGCGGGTTTTAGTTGGACCTTCAGGATCAAACAAGGCGACAACGCTTATTGCGCACCGGAAAAAGTCGAGGTCATGCCGGCGAAAAAAGTGGAGACCAACGACAAGGGGCGTCAACTCTTCACGGCGACTCCCCAGAGCAAACCGGATAAATGCAGCGCAGACGGCCAAAAACTCGCCAATCCCAACGGGGCGGCATGGAACGCCAAGGATGTGACGGTCGCGGACTTTTGGCGCCTGAACGGATCGCTCATGACTACGTTGCGCGACAAACTGCCTGCCGGTTGCCTGCAAAATTGCCGCGCGGCTGGAGCGGGCGGCGTGCAGAATAAAGTCGCGGTGTGCGGCAACGGCATCATCGAGACGACGGATAATACATTCTGCAAAGCCGGCAAGACGCCCAAGGGCGACGCCTGCAAACTCATGCCGTCCGGCGCGCAAGCTGGTGAAGAGTGCGAGCCCGGCATCGACGGTTTGGATATCTGCGATAAAGATGTCTGCTTGTTCAAACCCGTTCCGCTGGTAGCTGCGGGCGGCACTTGCGGCAACGGCATCGTCGATCAGGCGCAAGGCGAAACTTGCGATTTTGGACCGACCTGTCTGGGCGGAGCCGCCACCGGGACCAGTCCGGTGCCGGACGACACCCCGTGCTTGGAGCTGGCGGCCAAAGCAGCCTGCGAAGCTGCCGGCGGGACTTGCTCTGTGCATGAATACCGCGGGTGTTCGACAGGTTGCCGTCATTTGGGCGCCCAAGCGGGTAAGACGACTTGCGGCAACGGGGATGTGGTGGGCGACGGCAAGGATTGCGATGACGGCAATACGACCATCGGCGACGGTTGCAGCCAGGATTGCTTGCATGAAGGTTCAAAATCCAATACGCAAATCAGCGCGGTCTGCGGCAACGGCAGCTTGGAACCCGGCGAGACGTGCGAAAAGAATTCTTCCAACGATCCGGCTTTCCCTCCCGGCTGCAACTCGACGACTTGTCTGCGCAGCGGAACGATCGCTTGTTCCGTCGGCGAGATTTTGAATTGTTGCGGCAACGCCAGGCTGGATGCGGGGGAAGATTGCGATGACGGCAATGCGCTCGGGGGCGACGGCTGCGGCGTCACCTGCTTGGCCGAAGGTTCCGGGGCGTATTATTCCAATCCCAAAGGCCAGACGGCGCCGAGCTTCTGCGGCAACGGCGTCTTGGAAACAGGCGAAGAGTGCGAGATCGGCGCGTCATCCAATTTTGTCGCCAACCAAATCGCTTTGAACATAAAAAATCTCAAGTCCACGCTTTACGCGGACGCCATGAAAGGGATCTTGGGTCATGTCTACTCGGCCGTAAAAGGTCCGCCTGATGCCGCGCAACTGGCTTACATCGTGGGCTTGAAATTGCCCGACCCGCAAACCGGCATGGCTTTGACCACGCTCACGGCGACGATTTTGGGCAAGAGCGGAGAGGCGGCTTACGGTCTGCAATGCGGTTATACGAGCGAGGCGCAATGCGCTTCGGGTTTCGGCCTGGATCAATCCGGCTGTTGCCGTGAACGTCCCAAACTTTCACAAAGTTTTCCTGCCGCTGGCCAAGCAGTGTGCCGCAACGCGCAAATCAGTTTTGAATTCAACTCCGCGATGCAGGCGGGCAGCGTGGTGAATAGCTTTGAACTCGCCAGTCAACCCGAAGGCAAAGAATGTCCTCAAGGCACGAAGGAAGCCTTCATCCCCAAGACTTACGGGCCGGGTTGGCAAAATAAATTTAAGCAAGCGTGGGACAATATCGTCGCCTGGTTCACCGGAACTCCGGCGTATGCCGAAAAATGGTGCGTGGGCGGGGTCGGCGGCCAGCTCGAACCCATGAACGGCAGCGCCACGGCGACGCGCTTCATCTATAACCTGGACAAAGTCTTGGCGCCGCACACCACGTATCGCATCTTGCTCCACGGCGACAAGGACCTGGACGACAACACGGCTGTCGAAGGCCGCGTCGGTCTCAAATCAAGCTTCGGCGTGGTCAGCGACGGCGACATCGCCTGGAAATTCCAGACCACCGATCAGATCTGCGCCGTCAACGTGATCACGGTCAGCGACGTGACCAAGGAAGAGCTCGGCCAAGAACATCCTTATCTGTTCATCAACGCCAACAACTCCGCGGAGACGCGTGATTTCGCGGCGCAGGCGCAAGCCATCGAAAACGGCGTCGCCATAGCCTTGAGCAGCACGGCGGAATATAAGTGGACTTGGCTGCCCTGGTCCTCGAGCGATCCTAAACTGGTCGACGTCGCCTCGGCGCAAAATCCGAAAAACATCAAACCTAAACAGGATTTCAACAGCCTGGTGGGAGGCGGCAAGCAGCCCAACGGCAGCGCGGTACTCACGGCGACGCTCAAGGTCGAGGTGGACAGCGTCAGCCTACCCTCGACCAAAGGCACGGTGCTGGACGGCACGGCGCATGTGGCTGTCTTGGCTTGCGAAAATCCTTGGCCGACCTTGAACACCTCGCCTTTCCGCGACATGCAGAATTCCGCCAACCTGAAGAACACGATCTTCTCCGGCGGACCGTTCTTCAACTTCGCCACCATGTATTGCCGCGATGCGGGCGGGGCGCATGACAAGACCGATGATTTGCCGACCATGCTGATCAATGCCGTGCCCGCGACGCTGGCCGACAAAGATCAGGGCATCTTGCGCCAATATCTCTTTACCTACGATCCCAAGATCAATCCGGAATTGACCAAAGACGGTGTCGGCATCCGCATCATGGAGAATCCCATGCACTTATCGCCGCAGGAGTGGTACGCGTCGCGCGGCTTCAAAGGCAAACCCAAAGTCGCTTTGCTCGACGGCTATCCCGCGCTCCTCGACGAGGGCACGGCTTATGTCGCCGCGGCCAACCGCGTGGCTTCCGACGGGCCGATCTATTCCAACATGTACATCATCTCGCGCAATCCGGATGCGCAGCCGGAGACGCTCGAGATCTATGGCCAGATGGTCAAGTACCTGGCGTTCAACATCAACCTGACCCAGCAGAGCAACACCTGTCGCATCCCGGCGGGCGGCGGCACGACCGAACCTTATGTGGTCAAAGAGACCGGACGTCCGGTGTTCTGCACGGCTGATTGGGAGTGTCTGTATCTGGATGCCGCGAACGACCTGCGTTGCGATTCGTTCAAAGCCAAGCTGGCGCGCGACACCATCCGTTTGGCTGATTTCCAGCGCATCAACGGGATGCTGGTGGCGGGCGTGAGTTCCATCGGCCGTTATCCCGAACTCCTGTCAGGTTCATACCTCAAGAACACGAGCAACTCGCTGTGGCCTTCGTGGTCGGCTGAATTGGGCAAGATTTTGGGCGCGCTGCCGACTGATCCAATCAACAAATTCTTGAGTTGCGGACGCTGCGAAAAATCCCAAAAGCCGTGCCAGACGACGAATGACTGCGCCGAGAACGAAGCTTGCAAAGGTTACTCGCTGCAGAAGGGGGTATGGCAAGCCGATCCGGACATCGATCCCCAGACTTGTTGGCAAAGCAAAAAGATGGAGTTCACTTGCCCCATGTTCAAGCCGGGCAATCCGTATTCGGTCTCGCGGCTGTATCAATACACTTCCAAGAGCGCCGGCACGCAGTACATCTTGGGCGCGGAGTTTGAAGTCCCGCCGGAGAATCCCAAGACCTGGTGGAGTCCGCCCTTGCCGTCAGCCGTCTATCGTTGCGTCAATACCGAGGCCTACGGCAATTATTGCAACGGCCAGAACGGGGGAGCGAGTGACGCTTTGTGCCAAGTCAAGAAATGCGCCAAAGCCGGTAACGCCTGCCAACTGGCCAAAGATTGTCCGGCCGGCGATACCTGTCAGCCCACGCCGCTCACGGTCGGGTCATGTCGCCAGTTCGGAGGCACCTTCCTATACAAAGACGTGTGCACGGGCAGCAAATTCGCCGACGCGGGGACTTGCGGCGATGGCGTCAAGAATCTCAACGAAGCCTGCGAGATCGGCGAGACCAAACCCGTATCTTGCACGACGGCGGACAACAAACCCGGACATAAACAACAGGCGTGCAAATTCGATTGCACGGGATTCGCCGATGATCCGCAACATCCGCAATGCGTGGCCGATGCGCAATGCGGCAACGGACGCGTTGACAAGAGCTGCGGCGGCGAAAAAGCTGATCCGGCGTGTCTCCTGGAAGCGGATTGCACCAATAACAAAGCGTGTTTGCCCGAAGAAGCTTGCGACGACGGCGTCTTGAACGGCAGCTACGGGCATTGCAATGCGAGCTGCACGGGTTATGCGGGATATTGCGGTGACAACCAGCTTTCGCCGGGAGAAATCTGCGATAAAGGTCCGCTCAACGGTACCTGGTCATCGCAACTCGATCCCGCGAGCTGCGCCGTGGATTGCAAAGGCAACGGCCCGTATTGCGGAGATACGACAGTCGATGGGCCGAATGAAGAATGCGACGGCACGAGCGAGACCACGGGGCGCGCGCTGTGCGTGGGCAAGACCAACATCATCCAACCGAAGACGACTACGCCGTGCGACAGCGACGCGGATTGCACGCCGAGCGAACTGTGCGGAAAATATAACGGCTTGACCAAAACGTTCTTCCCCTACGACGGAAAGCAGGCTTATTCGTATGTCGCCTGCACCGATTTGTTCAAGACGGTCGATGGCATCAAGCGTGAAACCCAGCACGTGCGGACATGCAAACCGCCGAGCGGCCAAAATGATGCTTGCCATCGGAACCTCTGGACCGAGTGCCAGCCCATCGGCATGTGCGGCGACGGCATCAAGAACCAAAATGAGGAGTGCGATGACGGCGCGGGCAACGGCGACACCAAGCCTTGTCTCAAGGCATGCAAAAAGAATTTGTGCGGCGACGGTTATCTCAACTTGAACGTCGAGGAATGCGACAACGGCGCGCAGAACGGCCAAGTGACCTGCAACGCGGATTACGATTCGACCTGTCTGGCGTGCAGCCAGAGCTGTAAGTTCATGGCCGCGGCCGGAGGATATTGCGGCGACGGCATCAAGAACGGACCGGAACAATGCGACGGCAAAGACGGACTGACTTCCAACGGGCAAGCCGTGACCTGCCAAGCTTTGGGTTATGATTACGCCGAAGTGCCGAGCGATGCGTTCAAGACAAAATTCAACTTAGGCAACACGCCCCCGCCCCCGCCGGATCCGAACGCCAAATGCACCATGAGCTGCCAGTTCGGCGGCTGCAAAAAGTGTTCGCAAGATAAAGGCACAGGCCTCATCCAGGGACAAGTGCGCGACGTAGTGTGGCAAAACCAGCCGGTGCCGGGAGCGCGCATCTCGCTCATGTATAAAGGCGTCAAAGTGGACGAGACTTTCACCGACGAAAACGGCAAGTTCAAGTTCAACACGCTCAACACCAGTCCCGCCTGCACCACGTACAAGATCGTCGTGGATTCCTACGCCGACAACCCGTGCACCGGCGCGGACAAGACCCGGCCGAAGTGCAACTCTTCGACTTGGAACGCGAACAACATCGTGGATGAGTCGATTAACGGCGGGTACTGGCCGTATACCAGCGGCGCTTTCTCTAAAGATAACTTCAAGACCGACGGCGTCAACAACGCCAACGGCACGATTTTCCTCATGCCGCGCGTGGGCAAGTACGAGACTTTGACCGTCGTATCTTGGACTAGTGCACCCAACTCGACCGTCGATCCGCACTTGATCCTGCCGGCAGGTTTAGCCTATAACGAAATATACAATCCGAACTGGCCGACGACTCCATATCCGGTTTCGGCGCATGACAACGATTGCCTCGACCCCAACTCTTGCTCGCAACTGGCCTATGGCATTTGCGGACAGACCCAAAAGCGTGATATCGACGAGTTGTTCAACTATGCTAGTTGCGGCGGCGCGGATTGCAAACGCGACATTTATTGGTACATGGTGGGCAAGAGGGACTTGAACCAATACCCCTATGCACGCTTGTATTGCGTAAAAGAAAATACGACTTGCGAATCTTGCGAAGGCGGGAATGTTTCTCCCATGGTGTCAAAATTCAGCCGCAAGTTGTCCGGAGGAGGAACGTATGAGTTCTATGTGGCCGATTACTTTAACGTTTGGCAGAACGCGAACGACGACTTCCATACGAATGGGCTCAAGACCACGGTCGTGACCCAACTTGAAGTGCGGGATTATTTCCCGCCCCAGGGTGTGGGACAGATTTGGCACGTCTTCTCGCAGACCGGCGGGAGTGACATCGAAGTTACCGAAAGCAAAGAATGGTTGTCCAAGAGCAAACGCTGCGCCTTGAACATGAGTGATATAGGACCCGGACAGCCGGATTGCCCATAAAGCTATGCCCTGGAAAAAAATCGCATTAATCGCAACAGCTTCTATCGTGATCATAGCCGGAGTGGTCGGAGGTTTGATATGGTTGCGCAATCGCAACGTTGGTCCGGATGTTGCGTTAGGCAAACCGGCGGCGAGCGTTTCGACGAACAAAAACACCAAAGCCGCGGCCCAGGATTCGCTCAACCCGCAGGAACAAAAAATCCGCGATCAGAATGCCGCCAACGGAGAAAAAATGCCGCCGGTCATCTCAAGCACCTGGAGCGAAGCGACTAAACAGGCGATGCAGAAATTGGACGGAAGTAAACAACGAATTACGCAATAAAGCTAATTAGGAATTGAACGCCACGCATATGTTCGACAACACCCCGCCGAATTTGCCCGTAGAACCGATTTCGCCTTTGCCGTCAGCGCCGGTTGCGCCGCCTTTCGTTCCGAGCGCGCCCGCCGCCGCACCCGCGCCGGAACCGACGCCTAAGACCGGAGGCAAAGAGCCGGAAGATATCTTCGCCGGGTTGGAATCGGCGAATATCAACGTGCCGCAGATGTCTCCGCCCAGCGGAGGAGAAAAAAAGCGTCTGCCCTGGACCATCTACGCCATAATCGGCGGAGTCATCTTGCTCGTCGGCATCAGCCTCGGCGCCTGGTATTTGTTGCGCGGTACGCCGACCGAAGAGACGGCTAATCTGCCCGAGACTACGGCACCGCAAAACAATGTCGAACAGCCGCCGGTGGTCGAGACCGCACCGTCGACACCGACTGAAACCGCGACGACGGTCGCGCCGAACTCGAACATCCCGCCGCCCACGAGCGAAGCGCCAACCCCGACCCCGGCTCCTCAAATCTTGCCGGGCACGGATACCGACGGCGATGGCCTGACTGATGCGGCAGAAGCCATCTTGGGCACCAATCCTACGCTCAAGGATTCCGATGGTGACGGTTTCCCGGACGGCAGCGAACTCGCCAGCCTGTTCGATCCGGCCGCGGCCAAAGCTAGCTTGGAAAGCTCGGCTAAGATGTCCAAGACCAATTGGAGCGGCTGGAATTTTCTGATGCCGACCGGTTGGCAACTCACGCCTGACGCGATCAACTTCAAACTCGCCGTGATCAAGACCGGCACGCCGGCCGAAATCAGATTAAGCGAACGCACCTTACCGGCCGGACAATATTTGGGCGGCTGGTTGGGTCGTGACAGCGGATATACGAGCGGCAAGAACAAGATCGGATATGAGATGTGGCGTTCGGCCGACGGGCTCACGACTTACCTTGACGCGGATGGTACAATCTTGGTGTTGAGCTACGAAGCCAATACCGCGACGACCTACGAGTTCCGCGAGATTTTTGCCGCCTTGGCCAATTCGGTGCAACACACGAAATAAATTATGCCTGACGCCTCCACGCCCGAGCCGGTATTCAATCCCGCGGCCGAACCCGAGATCCACGTGATCCCGGAGAAGTATTACGGCGCCGCGCTCAAGGCTAAGGTTCCCGACGCGGCAAAAACGGAAGCGCAGACGCCGGCGCAGATCGTGCCGCCGCGCAAAAGCCGCACGGGACTCATCATCGCCGTGGTGGCGATTTTGCTGGTGGGAGCGGGTGGGGCTTTCGTCTATTACAATCGCGGCCTGCTTTTCCCCGCGCCGGCGCCGGCGCCGCAACCGACCTCGACTCCGCAACCCGCGCCGCTGCCGACTCCGCCGGCCACGCCTCAAAATTTCGCCGCCACCTCCTCGAACCCGCAAAACGTCGCCTTGTCCTGGATCGATGACGCGGACGAAGCCGGCTATCGCGTGGAGCGCGCGGCGGAAGGCGGTACCTTTTTGACCCTGACCAGCTTGCCGCAAAACAGTTCATCCTTTTTGGATTCTTCCGTCACGGCGTCATCGACCTATCGCTATCGCATCATCGCGCTCAATCAGGGCGGCGAATCTTTGCCTTCGACTGAAGCCGCGGTCAGCGTACCGCCGTTGCCGCCGCCTCCTCCCGAGTCGCCCAAATTGCCGCCGGCAGGTCTCGATAGCGAGTCTGACGGGCTGACGGATCTTGAAGAGACGCTGTACGGCACCGACTCGCGCAACCCGGATTCAGACGGCGATGGATTTTTGGACGGCAATGAGGTCTACAACTTATATAACCCGGCGGGCAAAGCGCCGGCTAAAATCGGTGATTCGGGTCTGGTCAAAGCGGAAAAAGGACAGATCGGCTGGTCCATGTTGGTGCCCAAAGCTTGGACAGTGGATGTACAAGACAGCAGGGCCACGATCACCACTGGTCATGGCGAAACTTTCACCCTGACTATCGAAGATAACCCGAAAGAGTTGCCCGTCCTCGACTGGTATTTGGCGGCGCATCCCGAGATCAAGGCCTCGCAGCTCCTTAAATATCGTTCCAAACACGGTTACGCCGGCATCATCGGCGCGGATTTGCTCACCACCTACATCCCTTGGGGCAGCAAGATTTTCGTCTTCCATTACGATTTGGACGGGCAGACTTACATCAACTATCGGACGACGTATTATATGATGTTGAATTCACTTGAACTCAAAGGTTTGCCCACGATCAATGTGCCGGCCGGCAGCGCCTCGTTGCCCTTTGAGCCTTCGGCCACCTCGACCGGCGTCGTCAATCAACCGACCACCGTCGAAGCTCCAGCGACCAACCCTGTTCCGACCAGCACTGAACCGCGACTTGTCCCATGAAGCACGACTCCCTCGTTTGCGGTCGACGGCCGTCCGGTTTCACTGCGGGACGAGTGACCCGCATAACCGGCCGAGCTTTGGCTGATCGAGGTTCCGCGGACGTCATCTTTTTGACGCGCGACGCGATGAAAAAACTCAACCGCCGTTTTCGCGGCAAGGACCGCGCGACCGACGTGTTGTCGTTTTCCCCGGCTAAGTTGCCGGGTCAGGGCAAGAGCCGGAAGAGGGGAGAGATTTTCGTGGCTTCGGTCGTGGTACGCGAGAATGCGCGCCGCCTAAAGCGGCCGTATGCAGAAGAGATGGTGCGGGTCTTGGTCCATGGTGCGTTGCATCTGGCGGGTTACGACCATGCGACACTGCGCCAAGAGCGCGTGATGTTCGCGAAACAGGAAAGGTTAGTCGAAAGTCTAAAGCCAAAAGTAAGCCCGTAAAAAAGAAAGGATGACTTTCGACTCGAATGACTTTCGACTTTCAACTTTATGACTTTAGACTCCCTTAAGGAAAGTTTTGCCCACGCTTGGCGCGGCCTGCGTTTGGCTTTTGCCAGCGAGAAGAGTTTTCGTTTGCAGACCCTGGCCGCGGCCTGTGTTTTGCTGGTCGTGCTGCTTTTGCCGCTGCACTCTTGGGAGCGGGTCATCTTGCTGCTGGCGACGGCGGCCATTCTCGTGCTAGAATTGGTGAACAGCGTCGTGGAACGCCTGGTTGATTTGTTCAAACCCAGGCTGCATTCCTACGTCAAGGACATCAAGGATATGATGGCGGCGGCCGTACTCTTGTCTTCGGCTTTCGCCCTCGTCATCGGACTCCTGATTCTCTTGCCTTATCTGGCCTACTTGAGACGCTACCTATGAGAGAAAGGTATCTTGTCGGACTTGACCTCGGGTCATCGCGCATTCGACTGGCCGTCGGCCAAGTTATTGTTACCCCGGATAAAAGATCTTATTTGAATATCGTGGGCGGAGCCGAGACTCCGTCCGCCGGCATTTCCAAAGGCGCCGTGACTTCGCTTGAAGACGCGGTGAGTTCGATTTCCGCCTGTCTGGAAAAAGCCGAGCGCATCATCGGCATACCCATCTCCGAAGCGGCCATCGGCATCGGCGGCGCAGGCATCACTTCGCAGGAAGCCAAGGGCGTGGTGGGCGTGTCGCGCTCGGACGGCGAGATTCGTGAGGAGGATTTGCGGCGCGCGCTTGAGTCGGCGCGGGCTTACGTCAACCCGGCCAATCAAGAGATTTTGCATGTCTTGCCGCGCGGCTATTCGGTGGACGGTCAAACCGGAATAAAAGATCCGTTAGGCATGCAGGGCATACGTCTGGAGGTAGATTCGGTCATCGTCCAGGGTTTATCTTCACATGTCAGGAATTTGACCAAAGCCGTGTTCCGCACGGGTCTGGATGTTTCGCTTCTGGTTTACGCTCCGCTCGCCGCCGCCGAATCGGTGACCACGGCGCGCCAACGCGAACTGGGGGTTTGCGTGTTGAATATCGGCGCCGCGACCACGGGCATGGCGGTATATGAAAACGGCGAGCTGCTGCGCGCCGTGACTTTCCCCATCGGCGCGGACCACATCACTTCCGATATCGCCATCGGCTTGAGGATTTCAATCGAAGCCGCGGAACAGGTCAAACTGACTTACGGCACCGCTGACCCGGAGCAGATCCAGCGCAAAGGCGACACTTTGGATCTGATGGATTTCGGCGCCAGCCAGCACGAGGCCATGCCGCTGCGCTATGTGGCCGAGATCATCGAGGCGCGGGCCGAAGAGATCTTCGAGAAGGTCGAAGCTGAACTCAAGCGCATAGATCGCCAAGGTCTGTTGCCGGCTGGCGTCGTCCTGACCGGCGGGGGAGCTAAGTTGCCGGGCATGGTCGAGGTGGGCAAACGGGTGTTGCGCTTGCCTTGCGCCGTTGGCATCGGCAGCTTGCCGAGCTCCATCCCCGAGATCATCCAAGATTCAAGTTTCAGCACGAGCGTCGGTTTGGTGGAGTGGTGGTTCGAAAGCGAGAAGGGTGGAGAGAGTTACGCGCACGGCGTACCGCCAAACAAAGGAGGGGAGTTCTTGAGCAAATTGACTTCGCCGCTCAAGAAGATTTTCAAGTCATTCATTCCTTAGAAGAGGATAGAGAGTAGAGGGTAGAGGATAGCCAGAGGGGAGTCGGATAGGTCATGGGAAATGATCTTTTTTTGTCTGGCTACCCTCTACTCTCTACCCTCTACCACCTACCATTTGACATTTCCGCTTGACGTTGCCGGTCGCTTTCAGTATGCTCGATTAAAGATACATTTATTGGCTCAATGAAGCCACTTCTGGGTACTTTATGTACTCATCACAATATGGCTGAAATTAAACCCGAGATCGAGACGTTCGCAAAAATAAAAGTGGTGGGCGTGGGTGGCTCCGGCGGGTCGGCGGTCAATCGCATGATTGCCTCCAAAATCCGCGGGGTTGAGTTCATCGTCTTGAATACCGACGTGCAAGCTTTGCATCACTCGCAAGCTGCGATCAAGCTGCATATCGGCAAGACCGTATCGCGCGGTTTAGGCGCCGGCATGGATCCGGAAATGGGTGCACGCGCCGCCGAAGAGAGCCAGAATGAGATCAAAGAAGTGCTCAAAGGAGCGGACATGGTCTTTTTGACCTGCGGTCTGGGTGGCGGAACAGGAACTGGCGCGGGACCAGTCGTCGCGCAAATCGCCAAAGAGCTCGGGGCTTTGACCGTGGCCGTCGTGACTCGCCCCTTCGCTTTCGAAGGAGCCCAGCGTCGGGCCATCGCCGATACGGGCCACGAGAAGCTGGCCGAGATCGTCGATACCATCATCACCATCCCGAATGATCGCGTGCTGCAGATCATCGACCGCAAGACCTCGCTTTTGGACGCCTTCGAGATCGTGGACGATGTGTTGCGCCAGGGCGTGCAAGGCATCTCGGAACTCATCACCGTGCCGGGTCTGGTCAATGTGGACTTCGCCGACGTGCGTGCCATCATGTCCAACCGCGGCTCGGCGCTCATGGGCATCGGCCGAGGCCAGGGCGAGAATCGGGCATCCGACGCGGCCAAGAGCGCCATCGCTTCACCGCTGCTCGAAGTCTCGATCGACGGCGCGCGCGGCATCCTGTTCACCATCACCGGCGGTTCCAATCTGGCCATGTATGAAGTTTCGGAAGCGGCCAAAGTCATCACCCAATCCGCCGATCCTTCCGCCAAGGTCATCTTCGGCGCCATTATCGACGAGGGTCTGAAAGACGAAATCAAGGTCACGGTCATCGCTACTGGATTCGACAGCCGTCCCATCGCAGCCAAGAAAGCGGGTTTGGCTTCGGGCGCATATTCACCGCGGCATGAGACGCTTGAGCCTATCTCGTTCACGGGTCGTCATGTTCCGCCGCCGCAAGCTCCGCAACAACAGACATATCAGCCTGAAGTGCAACGCCAGCCTGATCCGGCTCCGGCAGCGCTCCAGCCGCATGTCCAGGCTCCGATTTACGCTCCCCAACAGGCCAACCGCCCGGCTCCAGCCCCGCAACGTGTCCAATCCGCGCAAAAAACCGAAGAAGACGAACTCGAGATCCCGGCCTTCATCCGTAAGAAGATGATGTAAGGGAGACAGCTCAAAGTTTAAAATTTAAAATTTAAAGTTCAGGTGGTATCCTTTATTGATATCCAAACCTAAACTTTAAGTTTTAAATTTTGAGTTTTGAGTTATTTTTATGCACTGTCCAGTCTGCAGCCATCCCGAGACCAAGGTCGTGGATACGCGTTTGACCGGCGAAGGCAGCGCCATTCGGCGCCGGCGCGAATGCGAATCTTGCGGCTATCGTTTTTCGACTAACGAGGAAGTCGAGCTTTTGGATTTGACCGTGGTCAAGCGCGACGGGCGGCGCGAAGCTTATTCACGCAGCAAGATTGAACAGGGCGTGCGCAAGGCGTTGGAGAAGCGACCCTATACCGAAGCCGCGTTCCGCAGTCTGATCGGCGAGATAGAGCGCGACATCCAGCGCAAAAAGTCCGACGAGATTAAATCGTCGGATCTGGGGAACATCATCATGAACCGATTGAGGAATTTCGACAAGATCGCCTACATCCGTTTTGCTTCAGTCTATCGCCAATTCGAAGACGTCGAGTCCTTCAGACGCGAGCTTGAGAGTTTGAGCCACAAACCGCGCCGCCGCAAAACCAAGACGGCCGCCAAGAATTCGGAGAACCGGCTGGGGATTTGACCTTGTCATTACCCACCTACTCATCCTGTCATTACCCGGTTCAACCGGGTAATCCAGAGAGAAGAGCAAATCCAAAGTGAATTTTTCTCTCTGGATCCCCCGCCTTCGCGGAGGATGACAGAGGGGGAGGGCGGAGGATGACAAAAAGAAGTTGGAAGAAGCAGGTTTTTTCGTTCTCGAAACAAAACTGAAGTTTCGAGGCAAGAGGGTGTATACTTAACACGCATATGGTCGAAAATCGATCGTCGATTTTTTACGTCGGGCTGGCCATCGTGAGCAGTGCGCTGACGACTTTGGCGCTTTTGACTTTGGCCGCGAATCTGCGGACGGGATTTTTTCCGCTTGCCCAGACGGACGAAAACAAAACACTTAACGTACCCAAAGATGCGCCGCCTTCGGATTTTGAGGCGCAGACCATCGGCGTCGTGAATCACGCCCAACCTGCGGTCGTGGCGGTTGCCATCTCGGCCAATCTGCCGAATGCGCAAAATCGTTTTGGTTCGCTTTCGCTCGAAGCGCAGACCGAAGCGCAAAACACCAACAGCGTGCGCGTGGCGGGCGGTTCCGGATTTTTCGTCTCCAGCGACGGCCTCATCGTGACCAATCGGCACGTGGTCAAAAATGAACTCTTCGGCACGAACGTGACTTATTCGATCAGGACCGATGGCGGCAAGATCTACCCGGCCACGCTCGTCGCCGTCGACCCCGTGCTCGACCTTGCCTTCCTCAAGGTCGAAGGGCGGGATTTCCCCATCCTGCGTTTTGCGGATTCCGATCGGGTCGTGACCGGGCAATCGGTCATCGCCATCGGCAATGCGCTGGATGAGTTCGACAACACGGTGACGCGCGGCGTGGTCTCGGGCATAAATCGGCGCGTGGTGGCGGGCGACGGCGCAACTTCCGAAGTCATCGAAGAAGCCGTGCAGACCGACGCGGCCATCAACCCGGGCAATTCCGGCGGGCCGCTGTTGGATTTGCGCGGACAAGTCGTGGGCGTCAACACGGCGATTTCCGATCGCGGACAACTTTTGGGCTTCGCCATCCCGTCCAACGCGGTCAGTCGGGTGTTGAGTGACGTACAAAAGTTCGGCCGCATCATCCGCCCGTTTTTAGGCATCAGATATCTCATGCTCACGCCGGACATCGCCAGGGAAGATAAAATCGCGTCTGATCACGGAGCGCTGGTGCTGCGCGGCGGGGGAAAAGATGAAGCGGCAATCACGCCCAATTCGCCGGCCGACAAAGCCGGGATAAAAGAAAACGACATCATCCTTGAAATCGACGGGCAGAAATTGGACGAAGAGCATCCGCTGGCCGCGGTCATCCGCCGCCACGCCGTGGGCGAAGAAGTCACGCTAAAATATCTGCGCGCCGGAACGGAGTATTCAACGGTCGTCAAGTTGGAGGAACTGAAGACGGAATAAACGTCTACCGTCATTGCGAGCGCATAGACTAATTGCGCGTGGCAATCTCCGGATTCCAGAGATTGCCACGCGCTTTTGGATTATGCGCTCGCAATGACATATCTGAACGCGTAACCTCTAATTTGATTCTGCGGCTTCATTAGCATAAACTGCGGATAACATGAACTCTAACCCCTTCGAAATCCCTAAAACTGAAATAGTCCCTGAGCCAGTCGAAGGGCTACCGCATACTTCCGGCATCCGTCGGCAGGATTTGCCGACATCGGTCAGGAAGTACGCCGATAAGCTCGCTGCGCAGATAAAAGAAATCTACGCCAAATACGGAGCCGCTAACTTTGAAGAGCTTAAAGTGAACAAGAAACTGTCGGCCCAAGATGCGCGTAAGGTGGCCGATTTGCTCAAAGCTTTCCAGAAAGCTGTCGAGAAGCACGAGGTAGAACCTGAAATGCAGGAAGCTATCGAAATCTTGGGCCGTGAGAACGTCCACGGCATCGAAGATGTCGAAACCATGTTAGGACAAGGTTTCGTCGATATCTCGAAAGTCCCACCCATCCCATACACAACGGAAGACCTGGAAAAGTCCAAAGAAATCAAAGAGAAGACTGGCGTCGAAGAGATGCTCGTCTTATTCGTCGCGGACAAAGACGGGGGATCGCTCACCATAGAACGTCTGCAGGAGCTTATCCAAGCGGAATATACCAAGCTCGGGTTGGGTAAATTCCTCATAAATACCCTTTGGTGCAAAGACGAGTCTTTCTTCACTCAACTAGGTTTAAAATACGAATGGAAGCTCATCACAAAACAGACCATCCCCGGTTCAAAGGACAAGCCTCATCATCACATGCGAGGAGATCGTTTTACTTCCCAAAACACCCAAGAATACGTCATCAAGGAATACGCCAGAAAGCTCGATATCCCTTACAATCATTTGCTTCGACCGGAACTGTTTCGGATGCTTTACGCGACTGCTCTTCATTTGATCGCGACCGAACTCAAGGGTAAGGGTGAACGCATCCTGGCGGATGAACGTCACTGGTCCGATGAACGTTGCTCTGGTGGGTATTTTGTACATGTCGGCCAGGCCGTTCCGACCGGCGCGAACTTGGATGGGAAGTCGCGTGACGATCGGTCTGCCGATTTGGGGGTCTGTCTCATGCGTGAGCCTTTTTCATCCAAATCATAGGATGCCTGTTGCTCGGTCTCTTGGAATTTTTGCTTTAGACACGCTGCGCTAGTACAATTGGCGTGCTATGGCCAAGACACAGAAGCGCACCAAGATCGTCTGCACCATCGGGCCGGCTTCGGCCAGTCCGGAGAATATCGAGGCGCTGCTTAAAGCGGGCATGAACGTGGCCCGCCTTAATTTTTCGCACGGCACGCACGAGGAACATGCCGAGTTGATCAAGCGCCTGCGCGCTGCCGCGGAAAAACTTGAAGTGCCGTTGGCTATCTTGCAAGATCTGCAAGGGCCTAAAATTCGCGTGGGGGAATTGCCCAAAGAGGGCGTCCAGCTCGAAGCCGGTAAGCGCGTGACTTTCACGACCGGCAAAGCCGATGTCCCGCGGACTTTGCCTGTGACTTACGCCAAGCTGCACGAGGACGTTAAGCCGGGAGAAAAATTGTTGCTCGATGATGGTTTGCTCTCGGTCAAAGTGCTCGAGGTCAAAGGCCAGGACGTGATTTGCGAGGTCGTGGACGGCGGGCTGCTCACCTCGCACAAAGGTTTGAATTTGCCCGAGACCAACGTCACGGTGTCCTCGATGAGCGACAAAGACAAAGACGATTTGAAATTCGGCGTGGCGCAGAACGTGGATTGGGTGGCGCTGTCCTTCGTGCGCACGGCCAAGGAAATTTACGATTTGCGTTATCTCATCAAACAGTACGAAGAAGAGCTGGGAATCAAGTTGGGCAGCCGGCATCCCATCCGCATCATCGCCAAAGTCGAAAAACACGAAGCCGTCGAGAACATCGACGAGATCCTCGTGGCCGTGGACGGCATCATGGTGGCGCGCGGCGATTTGGGCATCGAGATGCCGGCCGAAGAAGTGCCGCTGATCCAAAAAATGCTCATCGACAAATGCCTGGCCGCGGCCAAGCCCGTGATCGTCGCGACGCAGATGCTCGATTCCATGATCCGCAATCCGCGGCCGACGCGCGCCGAAGTCTCGGACGTGGCCAACGCGGTCATCGATCACACCGACGCGGTCATGCTGTCGGGCGAGACGGCGAGCGGCAAGCATCCGGTGGAAGCGGTCGAGATGATGGCCAAGATCATCCGTGAGACCGAAGACTCGGTTTACGATGACATGGAAGTCGAACGTTTCCGCAAGCGCCACGAGACGACCGAAGAAGCCGTGTCCGAAGTCGCCAAGATCCTGGCGCGCGACGTCAAAGCCAAAGCCATCCTGGTCGCCTCGATGTCCGGCGACACGGGGCGCATGGTCAGCCGCTATCGTCCGGACATGCCCATCTACACCGCCACCGATGAAGAGCGCGTCTACCGCCAACTCAACTTGTCGTGGGGCGTCATGCCGTTCATCTTGCCGCGCTGCAACACCGTCGAAGAGCTGGTGGATCGTTCGATGGGTTATCTCAAAAAGAAAAAACTCATCGCGCCGCAAGATAAGATCATCGTCGTGGCCGGCGAACCGGTCGGCGTCTCCGGCCGCGTAAACCTGCTCGAGATCAGGGAAGCTGTTTAACAAGGCAGTAGCCAAAAAACGCATCTCGAAATCTGTCATCCTGAGCGAAGCGATAGCGCAGCCGAAGGACCTTTATCAGCAACCGTTTCGGAATTTCTCACCCAGCTTATAAAGGTCCTTCGACCACGTAGAACGTGGCGCAGCAAGCTCTGGATGACAGAATCTCTGCCTGGCTACCGTCTACCGACAGGGCGCATGGCATGCGCCCCTACTCTCTACCCTACCCCTATGAACCCTTTCGGACCTTCGACCCTCATCCGCCGTTTCGACACGCTGGGCATGCGCGACGTCGGGATAGTGGGTGGGAAAAACGCCTCTTTGGGCGAGATGTTCCGGCACCTGAAACCCAAAGGCATAAAAGTCCCCGACGGCTTCGCCACCACGGCCGAGGCGTATTGGGATTTTTTGGACGCCAATAAATTGCGCCTCAAGATCGAAGATAGCTTGGCCGGATTGAACGTCAAGAACGTGGAGGATCTGGCGACTCGCGGACAACGCGTGCGTCAAATGATCTTGGCCGCGGAGTTGCCGCAAGATCTCAAAACCGAAATCGCCAAAGCCTACGCGGAGCTGGGCGGCAGAAAATCCGCGGCGCACGCCGAGCTTGAAGTCGCCGTGCGTTCTTCCGCCACCGCCGAGGATTTGCCGGGCGCATCTTTCGCCGGACAGCAAGAGACTTTCCTTAATATACGCGGCGCCGATGCGCTTTTGGATGCGGTCAAGCGCTGTTTTGCCTCGCTCTTCACCAATCGCGCCATCGCGTATCGCGTGGAAAAAGGCTTCGATCATATGCAAGTCGCGCTGTCGGTCGGCGTGCAGCGCATGGTGCGTTCCGATTTGGCCGCAGCGGGAGTCATGTTCACCATCGACACCGAGTCTGGTTTCCGCGACGTCATTTTGATTAACGCGTCATACGGATTGGGCGAGAGCGTGGTGCTGGGCAAAGTCACGCCGGATCAATATTACGTCTTCAAGCCGCTGCTCAAAGAAAAATTCCGTCCCATCGTGGGCAAGCGCCTGGGTTCCAAGGCGACCAAGATCATGTATAGTTTGGAAGGCACTTCGTCCACGCGCGAAGTCGCGGTGGCGCAGGAGGACCGTTCGCGTTTCTGTTTGACCGACGACGAAGTCCTGCAACTCGCGCGCTGGGGCGTGGAGATCGAAAAATATTATTCCAAGTTGGCCAAGCAGGACCGTCCCATGGACATCGAGTGGGCCAAGGACGGCAAGACGGGGGAGTTGTTCATCGTGCAAGCGCGACCCGAGACAGTGCAAGCCGGCAAGGATCTGAACGTGATCAAGACCTACAGCCTGAAGAAGCCAGGCAAAGTCTTGACCACGGGGCTGGCCGTCGGTTCCAAGATCGGCGCGGGCAAAGTCCGCAACATCAAAGATGCGCAGGGCATGGATGCTTTCAAGGACGGCGAAGTGTTGGTGACCGAGATGACCGATCCGGATTGGGTGCCGGTCATGAAGCGCGCCGCGGCCATCGTGACCGCGAGCGGCGGACGCACTTGCCACGCCGCCATCGTGTCGCGCGAGCTGGGTACGCCGGCGGTCGTGGGTACGGGCGACGCCCCACGCGTGCTCAAAGACGGCATGCCCGTCACCGTCTCGTGCGCCGAAGGCGAAGCCGGCAAAGCCTACGACGGCATTTTGCCTTTCGAAATCAAGACGACCAAACTCGCCGGCATCAGTAAACCCAAGACCAAGATCATGTTGAATCTGGCCGAACCGGAACAGGCGTTTGAATATTCTTTTTTGCCCAACGACGGCGTCGGCTTGGCGCGCATCGAATTCATTTTTTCCGATTACGTCAAGATCCATCCTCTGGCGCTGCTGAATTACGACACGCTGGCGCCAGAGACCAAGCAAGCCATCGACGCTTTGACTTTGGATTACGCGGACAAAAAACAATACTTCGTGGATCGCATGGCCGAAGGCATCGGCATGCTCGCCGCGGCCTTCTATCCTAAAGACGTCATCGTGCGCGCCTCCGACTTCAAGACCAACGAATACGCCAAGCTGGTGGGCGGCGCGGAGTTCGAGCCGAAAGAGTCCAACCCCATGATCGGCTGGCGCGGCGCTTCGCGCTATTACGATCCGAAATATACCGAAGCCTTCAAGCTCGAATGCGCGGCGTACAAAAAAGTGCGCGAGGAGATGGGACTCAAGAACGTCATCCTGATGATCCCGTTCTGCCGCACGCCGGAAGAGGGCAAGGCGGTGCTCAAAGTCATGGAACAAGCGGGATTGAAACGCGGCAAAGACGGGCTCAAAATCTATGTCATGGTCGAGATTCCATCCAACATCATCTTAGCCGACAAGTTCGCGGAGATCTTCGACGGTTTTTCCATCGGCTCCAACGATTTGACCCAACTCACGCTCGGCGTGGATCGCGACTCCGCGCTGGTCAGCCATCTGTACGACGAGATGAGCCCGGCCATCTACGCTTCGTTGTCGCACGTCATCCAAGTCGCCAAGCAAAAGAAAATCAAAGTCGGCATCTGCGGCCAAGCGCCGTCCGACTTCCCGGAGTTCACGGAATTTTTGGTGCGCGAGGGCATAGACAGCATCTCGCTCAATCCAGATACGGTCATCAAGACTACGTTGGATGTGTTGAAATTGGAGAAGGAAAAAAGATAGAAGGGCAAGACCGGTGCGTAACTGTCATCCTGAGCCTGTCGAAGGACCTTTATTAGCGCTAGAAATCTACCAACCGGTGCTGCTAAAGGTCCTTCGACTGCGCTGCGCTTCGCTCAGGATGACAGTAATCAATATTGCATCCATCACGGAACAAAAAAACAGGCAGGGGAGAATCCTGCCTGTCGGTTCACTTCCACTCGCCGTCGATTTCTTCCGTCGATGGGGGAGAAGCGGGAGCGATGGCGTCGCGTTGTTTTTCCGCGAGGCGATCAAAGAGCGTGGGTGGCTTGGCTGCCGGCGGAGCCGGGGCGGCCACGGCTTTGGGACGCGTCCGTTTGGGCAAGGTCGGCGCCTCCGAGGGAATGGGCTCGCGAGGCGGCGGCGGAACAGCCGGGCGCGTTGCGCGTTCCGGCCCACGTTGCGTCGCGACCGATCGTTCTTGCGCCGCTTGAACTCCGGGCGAAAGTTCTGGTTTGTCGAGCTTGATCGCCGGCGGTTCGAGGCCTCCGAAGACGTAGGCCAGAGTCTGTCTGCTTGAGGCTCCGCGCAAAGACGGCGGAGGTGCTTTCGCGGCCGGTGCGAATTGCGGCGCAGGCGTCGCAGGCTTCTGGGCAGGGACTTGCGGCACCGCGATTTTGGTCTGGGTGACCGTAGTCGGCGGACGCACGCGGTGCGCTTCGAGCGCAGCTTGCAGATCCGGCCTCAACTGCGGCATGTCGCGCGGCATGGGCGGCGGACCGGGGATGACCAGCTTGGCCAACTTGGCTTGCGCGGCTTTGAACTCCGGCGGCGGTATGCTCATCTCGCGCCTGGCTTCGCTCGCCGTGAAGGTCAGCCGATGTTCACCGCCCGCATCCATTACCTTGGCCGAGAACGGTGTTATGAGAGGCGAGTCTTTGATCTTGAAAAAGTCGCTGTAGCTCGTCTTGAGCTCGACTTTTTTCAGGATATCGAAGCTGCCGCCCCGGTCGCGCATGAGCACGAGCTGGCAACGGAACGCCGCACCAGTGCTGCGCACGTCCACGCGCACGCCGCCATCCAACCAAGTGTTGTGGAGGGCGACGCGGGCCAGGAATAGGATGATTTTTTCCGCGCCGTCTTGGTAAGCGGAAATCTCGGCCGCGCGCTCGATGAGCGCGTAGGTGAGCTCGCGCGTCCTGGAAAAGAACGCGAAATGCTCTTCGGTCAACTGCGAACAGGATGAAATGTGCTTAATATCCATCTCTCCTCCGCCATCAGCAAACCTTATATAAGGGGATTTGTAAAGGGGTTGGGCGTAGGGGCGCATGCCACGTCGTTCGCGAACGACGTGGCATGGTCATGCGCCCAGACGGTAGCCAAATGTAGGGGCGCGGTTTCCGCGCCCCTCGGACGGGCGGGTAAGAAAAAATATTGTCATCCTGAGCGGAGCAGCAGCGCAGTCGAAGGACCTTTATTAGCGACATCGGTTATTGATTCAGTAGGGGCGACCCGTTGGGTCGCCCCTACGGGTACCTAAAGGAATAGGAAGATTCTTCGGCCGTCAGACGGCCTCAAGAATGACATTTTTTTCATCCCGCACCCCCTCTGTCATCCCGGCCAAGCAGCAGCGCGAGCCGGGATCTCCGGACATTGACAGGTTGAAAGCCAAGCTTGCCAAGCCCCGGAAGGCGTGATATTTTGCTTGCCATCCAGTTGTAACGAGTATGTGCAACGTGAAGAGGCCCGCAAGGGCCTCTTTCGAGAGCAGGACTTGGCAAAAAGAGTATTTTGAGGAATACTCATCGACGCCACGTCGTTCGCGAACGATGTGGCAGGCCAAGTCTCTCCTGTCTCGAAAATGAAGGAAATTCGCCACGGGTGCGTGGTGTAGCCCGGTTAACACGTCTCCCTGTCACGGAGAAGATCGAGGGTTCGAATCCCTTCGCACCCGCCACGTAAAAACTCCCGCCCAACGGGAGTTTTTACGTGCCCCGTGGCGCATAAGGTCTGTGTATTCAACCTTTCGTATGAGAGGGGTTTGTGATAGTGTCCAAACATGTTTTATCATTTTTACAGTGGACACCAGCCCTCTCCAGGAAACGACTTTTGGGTAGCTTCAACAGCCGTTGCCACATTTCTTGCCGTTCTGGTTGCATTATTTAATGAACGCTTTTGGAGTTGGTGGAAAAGACCAATTATCAATGCCACGTTCGATCAGAGGTCAGAAAGATGCGTAAGACTTGCGACAGATGTCACGAAGCCCCAGCTGTCAATTGTTAGAAAGTATTTTCGCCTGCATGTACTCAATAAAGGTCGGACCACCGTCAAGGGCCTAAAAGCTAAGATCGAAATTTATGACATGAACGATAAACCCGTTGACTTTTTTGAGCCATCACTACTCAGGTGGATTGTTGGAAGTGCAGTGACTGATCTGGCTCCAAACGAAGAAGAATACCTGAATCTCTGCTCACAGACGCTGACGCAAGATGTATCAAAAAGATTCCGGGTCGAAATATTCGACACGCAAACGCTTCGAGGAATCGAGTGGGATCGAGATTTAGATCAGTACAAAATGCGAATTGCATTTCATGCTGACAATTTAGTCATACCAGTCATGAAGTCTTTTATTTTTAAGCCTGGTAGCGAAAAAGATTACGGGACACTTACATCCGAATGAATTGGATATCAATGCGAGAAGAATTGATAGATCACGTTTTGTATTTTTTAGAAAAAAATTGACGTCCGCTTGGGGGCGGACGTTGAGGTGGGGCTAGCGTTTGCGCGGGGCGGTGACGCGGATTGGGATGAGGGGGCGGTACTGCTTGAGCTCGAGCAAGTATCTTTCGATGTAGCCGGCCAAAGCCTTCCACTCTTTTTCAGAAAGCTTGTCTTTGTTCAGGTCGACACGCCGGGGGGCGTGTTTGCCATCGAGTATGGCGTCCATGGCGATGCGTTGCATGACCAGGGGCAAGCACCTGCTTGACCCGAGCATTTCCACATCGCGTATTCCACGACGCAAGAGTTCGGCGAGTGCGGTGGCGGATACCAGACTCGCGTCGTCTGCGCCGATCCTGGAACGGCCGCAAGCCGTGCAGCGTTTCGAGGGGACCACGGCCGAGACGGTGTAGCCGGCGAGGCGGACTTGCAGGGTAGAGTAACTGCGGCGGCACGCGCCCGCTCCGCAAAACAGGCAGTTCCGGTGCGTGTCCGCACCCTGAATCAAACTGTAACTTTTCTGCTGGTCGACGGTCATGTCCATGGCCAAATCCTCGGGTGAAAGGTCTGCGAAATTATTAACCGAAATTCGGTCATTTGTCAAGACGATTAGCTAGACGCTCTGTTGCATTCTTGGTTGATGAAAACCGCATTTCGTCGCTGTCTGTAGCCCCATATTTGCATTGAAGATCAAAATACCGCCTGTAATTGGGGATGTACTGCCCAATCTGCCCACACTGCGGA
>JBAZZT010000013.1:0-41645 GCA_041658705.1 Patescibacteria group bacterium | reverse complement strand
GTACGGTGGAAGATGAGATCTTGAACTTGCCTTGGTCGGTCTTGTCCGCGCCGATGGTCCAGCTCTGCGTGCCGCCGTCGGTCGAAGTGACGTTGAAGCCGAGGTCGGCGTCGGAGGTCAGGGTGCCGTTGGCCGTCAAAGTCAGTTTGTTGGCGGGGGTAGTGGCGCCGATGCCGACATTGCCGGTCTTGTCTATGCGCATGGCCTCGGTCAATTTTGTATTGTTGGTCGTCGAGAAGGCGATGGCCGAACCATAACCGCCGCCCGAGTTCACGCCAAAGGCTTTCAAGTTGATGACCGAAGTCCCCACTCCTCCGGGATTTGAGTAGCTGCCGTCGACTCCAAAGCCTGACTGATACGAAGCATTCAACGAGGGAGTATTCACGAACAATGAACCACCCGAGATGCCGCCGGTTCCGAGCGTGACCAATCCATAGCTGTCGATTCCCGCCCCCCAATTCAGAGCCGTCGTCCCGGAGACATGCAAAGCGCTTAAAGGAACCGCTGTGCCGATGCCGACATTGCCGCTACTATCAATTCTCATTGACTCGTTAAGTCCAACGTTTGGTTTGTATGTCTGAAAAGCTAAACCTGAACCATAATTTGGAGTATTTGTGTCGTGGACTGCATACATTCCGCCTACGGTTGTCGTGTCAGTAATTTCCCCAGTTACAATTGAATAGAGTGTCCCTAGAGTTATCCCAGTCGCCACTGAAAGTTTATCATTCGGCGCCGTCGTCCCGATGCCCACGTTGCCGCCGCTCAAGATGGTCATTCGGCTCGTGTTGTTGGTTATGAGATTGAGGTTATTCGCATCCTTCGTGCCCAGCGTGCCGGCAGTGCCGAATGAATTGCCGCCTTGCACGAAGACGTTGCCTGATCCGCCACCGCTGACATACAAATTAGTCGTCGAGACGTAACCCGAGGCGTAGATGTTGGTCGAGCTGACGTTGGCGAGCGAGGCGGTGCCGTTGGCGAAGATATCTCTCCACGCCAAGTCAGATCCGCCGAGGTCGTAGGAGTTGTTCGTCTTGGGGTATAACCCGCCAGTCGAGGACACGCCGGCGATGAAGGCCGTACCCGAGGCATAGATGTCGTGCCAAGCGAATCCAGAGTTTCTGCCGAGGTCGTAGGCATTGTTATTTCCCGACAGCATCGTCCGATAGTTGTATTGGTAGGTTGAAGCATCTGCCGCGTAGATGAGGGAACCACTCTTTGCTAGATATAAGTACGACGGGTCGGAATACATCCCGGTGTTCGTCTCCGAGGCGAAAGAGAAAGCGGGAGCGGCCAAAGTTCCGCGTCCGGCGAGGAACTGGTTGCCGATCACCGTGCCCGAGGCATAGACATTCTTCCACGGCAGCGTGGTGGAGCCGAGATCGTATGTGTTGGCGACGGTCGGGATGATGTTTCCCGTCGAAGAGACTCCCGCCACGCCGATGGCGAGATTTGTGAAGTTACCGTTGTGCGTCACCGCGTAGAGCGTCGAAGTCGAAGAACCGCAATTCGTTCCGTCGGCCAGACACAACTGCTTGCCGCCGATGGTGATGAGCGTCGAAGAGACGTACGCGAGTTGTGAAGTGCCGGAGGCGTAGATGTTCTTCCATGAGATGTCAGCCCTGCCGATGTCCGTAAGATTATTTCCGGTGGCATAGAGCGTAGGCCCGACCTGGAAACCACCGGAGGAAATGCGCGCCCGCAACGATCCGTCCGTGTTGATGTCCAGGTTGCCCAGGGCAGGAGAAGAGAAGCCTGTGTCGGTATCGCCCGTGAAGAACCACGAAGGCACGGCGTTGGTCCCGGTGGAGATCGAGGCCGTGCGCAGATAGGCCGTGCCGGAAGCGTAGACATCTTTCCACGAAGTCGTGGCTGAACCGAGGTCGTAGGTATTGTTAGCCGTGGTATAGATGTGGCCCGTCGACGAGACACCACCGACTCCGATGGCAAGCGTCGTGATGTTTCCGTTGTTCGTGACAGCTTGCAGCGTCGAAGTCGCGGAACCGCAATTCGTGCCGTCTTGCAAGCATAAACTTTTTCCGCCCACTGTGATCCATGTCGAAGATACGTAAGCCAGCCGTGAAGTGCCGCTGGCGTAAATATCTTTCCATGACAGCGATGCTGAACCGAGGTCGAGGCTATTCGTGACTGCGGGCAAAAGCGTGCCGGTGTTGTCGACGCGCAGTTTAATCACGCCTTGTTTTTTCCAGTTCTGCAAATCTCCCGACCAAGCGCGATTGTCTTCGACCATGAGCACCGGGCCGGTGTAATCATGCGTCGGGTAATCGTAAACGCCGGAGCGATAGGCCCACAAAGTCGGATTTGTGCTAGTCGCATTCAGGGATGTATCGCTGCCTTGGACGGCAATCGCTCCAACGCCACCGACTGAACGCAGATAACCGCCATAGCTGGAGTAGCTGGAACCGTACAGGGCGAAGTTGCTGGTCGAGGTGGCATTGACCGCGTATCCCGAACTGTTGGCGAAGATGTTCGTCCCGGTCGAGTAAATGCCTTGCGTCAAGATCATCCCGGTCGACGAGACGCCACCGACTCCGATGGCGAGCGTCGTGATGTTTCCGTTGTTGGTCACGGCTTGCAGCGTCGAGGTCGCGGAACTGCAATTCGTGCCATCTTGCAAACACAGACTTTTACCGCCCACTGTGATCCATGTCGAAGACACGTAAGCGAGTTGCGAAGTTCCGGAAGCGTAAATATCTTTCCATGAGAGAGCGGCGGAGCCGAGATCGAGACTGTTGTTCACCGCAGGTAATAATCTGCCGGTATTATCCACACGCAGTTTAGTCGTCCCCTGTTTCCAATTCTGCAAGTCGCCCGACCAACCGACCGCGTCTTCGACGAGAAGAACCGGCGCCGTGTAATCGTTCTGGCCGACGCCAAGCTTACCGCTGCGGTAGGCCCAGATGGTCGGGTTCGAACTGGTGGCGGTCAAGAAATCCGTCGTCGAACCTTGTTTGGACAAAAGGCCGGTGCCGCCGTTGAATGACCTGAAGAAACCTCCGTAGCTATTATACGAATCTCCATACACGCCGATGCCGGAATAACTTGCGCCTTGCACGGCAGTATTCGATGTCGAAGTAGCGCTGACCGCAATCCCCGAACTGTTGGCGAAGATGTTCGTTCCTGTGGAGTAAATTCCCTGCGTCAAGATCATTCCGGTCGACGAGACTCCGCCGACTCCGATTTCCAAGTCAGTATAATTTCCGTTATGCGTCACGGCGTACAGCGTCGAAGTCGAGGAACCGCAATTCGTGCCGTCAGCAAGACATAGTTGCTTGCCGCCGATGGTGATGAGCGTCGACGAGACGTAAGCAAGCTGTGAAGTGCCGGAGGCGTAGATATTTCTCCAGGCGGCCAGCGGACTGCCCAAATCGTAAGAATTATTCACGTTCGCCATGACGCCGCCCGTTGAGGTTACGACATTCGCAGTGATTCCTCCCATGCGCGAAACCGTGAAGACATCCGATGTGCCGTTGAAACCGCGGATGAGTAGATCTTTCGAATTTGAAGTGCCGTCAGTCTGGATATACAACGCGGTGCGTGTCGCCGAAGCGGCGTCGCTCGTGGTTTGGTGCAGCGAGAACAAACTGCCGCCGGTCGCGGCCACCGAACTCGAAGCATAATTGCCTTGTAACGTCTGGGCGTTGAAAGCGAACGGCACGGACGACAACCGTTTGCGCGGCGTCATTTCCGCATCCGCTCCGACCGTCACGCCAAGATACAACGCGTCCTGGTTCCAATCGATGTTGAGTGCGTTCTGTCCTTGCGTCGCGGTATCGCCCAAGAGCACGGAAAATAATCCGCTCGTCGTGGTGATGCTCATGGCGGTCGGCACCGCGGTGGTTCCCTTCGCGGTCCAGATTGGCGTGCCACCGGATTCCGTCGTGTAGATCGAAAACTTGATCGAGTAAGTCGCATTCGGCACATTTGTCGACCACGCCGACATCAAGCGACCCTGGTAATTGAAGAATTGCGGTATCCCGTTTGCCGCGTTGGCTGGAGCTGCCAGAAGTGACGCCAAAAAGATTCCGAAGAATATTCGGGAGATAAGCCTAAAGGTACGTAATGCTTGGCTTCGCATTGAGGCGAAAATTCTGTTAACCAACTGTTTTTGTTTCAGCGTCCGTAGCAGGCTCGGGATTAACTCCACGCGCGCGCTATAAACGCTACATACATGCTACTAAATATCGAAAATCGCTAATTTTAGCCAAATTTTAAATTAACATACTGTGGATAAACGAAACCTCATGTTAACAGTTTATCCACAGTAATTAACAAAGTCCCTAAATTCATGGGTCGTACCAACGGCACTTGCTGTCAATGCCTCATTTTTAGCCAAAAAACCGACCCTTTGGAGATCGGTTGGAAATTTTCAGTTGTAGGGGCGAACCAACGGGTCGCCCCTACGGTTTTTCGTTCGACTTTGGCTCCGGTAACCCCGGAACGCCTAATTGCGCCATAGGTGTCTGTAGAATTTTGGACTTTTGTGCTTTCTTTACGCTAGCTCCGATTATTGCCGGTGTTGACGGCTTTGGCGTCGTTGCTGTCAATTTAGGCTTTGTCTTGCCTGAATCTGGCTCCAAATAGATATTCTGGTCAATCAAAGCCTCATCCTTGCCTTGCAAGTCAATATCATTGCTTATGTGCTTAACATAGCCAAGTTTATCTACGGTGAGGAAGTAAATGTTGCGTCGCACGAAGAAACCATAAGCTCCCCTAGCGCCCGTGACCTGCATTTCCAACAGTTTGTTGAACTTCTTATCGAAGATGCGGACGATAGCGTTCGCCACGGGCTTATGCGTCTTGGCATCGATGACCGTGCCCCATTTGCGCGGCTTGACCGGCGCACCTAAACGCTTGAACAAGAAGTACAGCACGAACTGTAAAATCAACAGCAATAAATTCACGATGCTCGGACGCACCACTAAGATAATCGAGCCCAGCACGATTCCGCTGATCGCGAATGACTTACGCAATAAATGAAGAAAGCTTCTGAATAACACTCCCTTGGGCGTCTCTTCCATCGCGACTGGATCGAGCGGAATGGTCAACGCAATCACGCCATCACCCGAGAACGCAAACTTTCCTCCGTGATACAGATCAACGTAATCCACGTCTTCAGTCTTGTCTTTAAGGTATGCGCTGGGAAAAGTGTAACCGGGTTTCACGACTTCGACGTAGTAATCACCTTGCTTGACCAGAAAACGAAAACGTCCGAAGCGATCGGTGACCATGGTCTGCACGACCAAGCGGCTTTCGAAATGCACCAAACGCACGACCGCCAAATCCACCGGCTGCTTGCTCAATGAGTTATAGACAAAGCCCCACTTCTTCTTGCGCCGCCGACCGAAGATCAATATCGGTTGAGTGAAAAGGTATTGGAAATACGCCAGGAAATTAAAAGCTGAAAGTGACGACGCGATGTTGATGAGTGATACGGCGAGCAATGACGGCGTCGCTATGTCGCTCGCCAGCTGGACTTCCGGGGTCTGGAATATTTCTTTGATGACTTCCGCGGTATACACCAAATTCTGCACGGCCGCGGCCGCGGCGACTTGGACTTTTTCCGCGATTGGAGCTTCAGGCGGCAACGTCACCACGACCGGTTCCTTGATCAAGGTGATGTTTTCGTTGTAGACGTTACGCTCGACGAAAATCGGATTGGTAGTTTTTTTCCTGAATCCATCTTTCTCGACCACGGCGTAGAATCTGCCGTTGGGTACGGTGTATCCGTATTTGCCGTTGCTGCCCGAAGTCTGTGGCGCGCCGTATGGCACCCACACTCCGTTCACTTCATGGAAGAGTTGGACCTTGGCGCCTTCCACGGTTTCGCTCGGCGTCCCGACAAGCGGCTCGACCAAGACCGCGCCCGTAAGTTGCGCTACAAGCGTGTTCTGGACTTGGCTCACCGTTCCATTCTTGAAGACAACCGTGGTGATGACCGGGTATTTTCCGGCTTGAGGCACGACGAAAGTCCCCGTATATTCTGTGCCGTTCTTGGATAACCCCAAAGAATAGAGCGAACTGCCGATGGAAACAGTCGCCACATCGGGCAGACTGCCCAGCCCAGCCAGCGGTACGCTGACGGTGACGGTCGTGCCGGCCAACGCTCCGAAGCTGCCGGTGGAATCCGGGACTAATTCAATCGTGCCGTTATCAGTGTAGAAATGAACGGATATCGGGGTCACTGCTTCCGGCGTCGGTATGATGGGGATGACAGGTTGAGTGCCTGTCGTGACCGGAGGTACGGGCGGAATCGGAGGAATCGGCGGCGTCGTGGTCGGTGCTGGCGGAATCGGAGGTTGCGGCGGTACGGGCGGAGACGGCGGCTGCGGAGGCAGAGGTGGCTGCGGCGGGATCGGCGGCGTCGTGGTCGGTGCTGGCGGAATCGGCGGCAACGGCGGACCTTGCGGCGTAGCTTGAGCTAACGCACCGGACGCGAAGTTACCGTTCGTATCAAAAGCATAAGCGGCATAATAATAAGTCACGCCGTTTGTTAGTCCATTATCCAAAGTCGTGACTCCGCTTCCTATATACACCACATCGCCGTCGGTCGGACCGGTCGGATAAGATCCGAGCTTGCGCAAGATTTTGGTACCGGCAAAATCAACATCCGGCGGATTGTTCCAAGTCAACGTGACCGTGGTATCTCCCGCAGCCGCGCTGAAATTCTGCACATTGGCCGGCGGCGTGACGTCATGCGTGGTGACGAAAGTCCCATCGGGGCTTTGGGCAGGATTGCCCGAGTTATCCGTCGAAGCCACGCGGAAATGATAAGTCGTCCCAGGCGTCAAACCGTTCAACTGGACCGAGTGGCTGGTTTGATATCCGACTGCACTGCCTTGACTCCCATAGCCAGCATCCAAACCATAATCCACGCGCGTCGTCGCCGGCTCATCGGTATCCCAAGTGACCAAGGCCGAAGTATCGTTGATGTTGATGACTTGGATGTTGCTGATGAGGGGCGGCGTCACGTCGCCCAGCGTAACGAAGGTCTGATCGCCCGACTGGGAACTCAAAAATGACGCGTTAGTCGATTTGACAATGAAGTGGTAGAGAGTCGCTGAACTCAATCCATTGATCGTGAGGCTGTGGTTTTGGACCTGCGTGGCGTTGGTGATGGTGCCGCTCGCATGAGCCAGCGTGAATCCATACGATACTTCTGAATTCGAATTTTGATCCGTGACCCAAATGACGGTCGCCGCATTGCTCGTGATGTTGATGACTTGGATACCGGAGATAGCGGGCGCGGTGCCGCCACCAGGCGGTGGTTCCGGCGGCGTGGTCGTGGACGCAGCTTGCGGCACGATAGCCGTGACCGACATCGAGTCGTTATCTAAAATCGGCACCGCAATCATGTTCCAGCCACCAAATGTACCGTTGATCGTGATTTGCGCGACTTGTGGCGCTGCCGGATTGGTCAGTTGATTGACGCCGCCGGTGTTAGTGCCGATGCGTATCACGATGAAGTCCCCCGTCGGGATCGTGCCGGGCGCCGCGTTGCTCGGGGCGGTGAAAGTGATGAGCTGTCCCGCGATGCCGAGGCCCCATACGCCAACCGCAGGCAAGGCCGCGATGGTCGCGCTGTTCTCCAAACCCGTCACGGGTCCGAAATGCAAATCGATATCCCCTAAACCGACGGATCCGAAAACGAAATCCGGCAGATACAGCGTGACCGTATCCGCCGGATCGTCGATGCCGCTCGCGGCTTTGAATTTGACGGTGTGGTCGGACTGCTGGCCGGCTATAAATGCGGTGAGCGTGTCGCTGGCCGGAGTCGCTTGGACCGCCCGCGAAGCCACGGGGACGATCACTAAGACCGCAACGCCCAGCAGCGCCATCAACTTTTTGCCTGCATTGTAAATGGCGCGTTTCATCTTGGACTGATTAAAAAATCCGTGGCGCTCCCCTGTCGGGACTGACGCTCAAAGTTTAAGGTTTGGCTTGATATCCGTGGACTGCGCGGATTCATCCGGCCTGGAAAATGCATTCGGTCTTGGCCCAAGGTTCGTTCGTGCCGCGGGCGCCGGCGGTTCCGCCCTGGGACCCATCTTACTCATGGCCGACCTGACCACCAAGCGGTTATAACCCTTGAGCAAGAAGAATAGGATGATGATGCCGAGCAAAGCCAGGAGCGTAAGACGCCAAGGAAAAATCCAAAACACCAAGCTCGTATTCAGCGTCTGTTTTTGTTTTCCATAGACGATGTTGGCCTGGGCCACATAGCGCCCCAAACCAAATCCCTGGATTTCATTCTTGACTCCGGCGATGAAACCGTCGGCTTTTTTCGCGTCTTTGGGTCCCCAGGTCGCTTTTAGTTTGCGGATACTGGCTGGCAAGACTTTGCTGCCGGCTGCGTTGGCCGGGACGACGCTCGAGACCTTGCCGAACATGTTCTTAATCACGATGTTGCCTTCGGGCTTGAAGTGCACGCTGCCGATGTTGCGCAAACGCAGTTCGAAAAACGCCGGCAGATAATTCAGGGTCTTGGATGGTTTGCCGTCTTCTTCCAATCCAGTGACTTGGAATGAAGCGACGTTGGCGCCTTCCTGAATATTGCCGCTGACGTTGATCAAAAAAAGCACGCCGGTCTTGCCGCCCACGCCGACCGCCGAATTCTGACCGGAGGTAGGCGAGGTGGAAAAAAAGATAGCCGCATAATGCCCGCCCGGTTCGGCGTTCTTCGGCAGTTGTATAGTCCAGCGCAACTCCGTAGACTCCGCCGGGTTCAGGGTGAACGACCGTTTGTCATACGACATCCAACTCGCCAGGCCGGTGGGATCAGGTTCTTCCAAGAATCGCTGCTGCCCCTCTTCGCCGCTGGCCACGAAATTCTGCGGCATGACGTAATACGTCTGGGTCTGGTTGGTCTCATTGATGAGCTTGATCACTCCGGTGATCGCGTCACCCGGATCCAACGATTCATCGAACATCACCGGCGAGACCGTCACGGCCCTGGCTCCGTGCGCGGCCAAAACAAAAAAAATCACCGACGTGAGCAGCGAGATAGTTTTCAAGATGTTTTTCGTGCGGCCGATTGGCATAAGAGGAAAGTTCAAAGCTCAAAATTTGAAATTTAAAATTTGGTTTTCTTTTTAGGTTCTTAACTTTAAGTTTTAAACTTTAAACTTTGAGTTTATTCTAAAACGTCGCCGTCACGGTATAAGTGACTACTTGGCTGTAATTGCCTGCCGGCGTGCCGGTGTGGATGTTGGCGAAATGTTTGACCAAGGTGGTATTAGTCAAGTCCGGCGACGTGCCCGAATCATAAGAACTGGTATATGTGACGAAATTCTTCGTCGAGGTAGGCACGGGAGAGTTATCGGTCTGGAAGGTGAAGCCGACCACGTTCGCTTCCGTGACCGCGCCGGTGTAACCATTTGATCCGTCGCGTCCACCCTCCGTCGCGCCGAAGAGCTCTAAACCGTATTGTTCGCTGCCCGGAGCCGACGCCGCGTTGTCCACGACTTGCGTCATTGTGGCGTAGCCAGTCGCCAAATCACGGTTAGCCGCTATGGACGCTGTGAAACCATTCGTGGCGTTGGTACCGATTTTGAGTCTGTATCCGCAAGTCGAGGAAGCCGCCGAAGTCAACGTACCCAAATTGCACACGTTGGTGTTCGCCGAGTCAGCGGAGTTACGGATGGCAAACGCCAGGATGGCCGGCACTTGCGCCGTCACGGTCACGAGGTTTCCGCTGTTGGCATAGAGCAAAGCCGATCCGATGTCGACAGGATTGGAGGAAAACACGGAAATGGAATAGTTCTGCGCCGTGCTAGGGAAAGTAAAAAGTAAATGCAGGATATTAGAAGTGAGTGTTGTGGATGTAGCTATGGTATAAACCACGGTATTGGTCGTAGTCGAAGTCAAGAAGCCATCGTTGAACCCATCAGTATCCAGATTTAATGTTTGCGTCGTACCTGTCGCGATGCTCGTGAAAGCCGGACTGGTAGTTATGGTAATCGTCGTACCCGTCGCATAAACCGCCGAACCGGTCCACGCGATGGCAACATCTTGCGGCGAGCTGGAGCTGGAAGAAGGCGTCAAAGTCACCGTCACGCCCGCGGCACCGACGGGAACGGAAGAAAACAATAAACCCGCAGCCATCGCGGCGAGATAAAGTTTGGATAAAATTTTCAACTTCTTTTGTATTTGCTTGACCATACAGAGATTCGCCCGCTCGTTTATGAGCTCGAGTCTTTTTTTCGACTATCCCCCGCCCCGCGCTTGCGGATGACGGCGTCGAGTCTGCGCGTACAGAACCAGCGTCGTCATCTGAAATCAATAATTCGCCGTGACCGTAAAATAAACTCTGTGCGTATAATTTCCATCCGGAGTAAAAGGTTCGATGGCAATCTTGTAGACGAACGCCGATCTCTCATCGTCGACAGCTTCGACCGATGATTGCTGAATGGCGGTATCAGTAAGCTGAAACGGCAAGTCACTGCCCGTGTTCACCGCTTTGCTGCCAAAAACTCTCCAACCATATTCTTCAGAATTGAGTGAAACCGCTCCATCCGAAACATTGCGGATGGCCGAAACCCCGTTACTCAAATCACCATCGTCATACACATTAACAGTATACCCATTTTCCGCGTCCGACGCCACATCCGTAATCGTCAGCGCAGTTTTCGGTTCCGAGCTAGATAATGCCCCGAAATTAGCCGCGATTCCGCCCAAACGATAGCAATAATCGTCGCCCCCGACCGGGAATTGGCTAAGCGAAATCTGATTTCCATCCCAATTATCCACATACACCGTATTGCCGACCACGCTCGTAACCTTGCCTACGGCAATCAATTGACCCAAACCCTGATTCTCGACGACCCCGACGTAATCATCGGCTGTGAAATACGTCGCATCTGTGACGACCACGTAATTTCCAGCCTCGCTGAACTCGGTATACGCCGTGCGACTGAAGTTCTCCTGGGTTCCAACGTTAAAGCGTAAAGTCGGATAATACTTATCCCCAGCACGATAGCCCGCGCTGATTTTGTAATGCGTGCTGGTGGAATAACCAGTAGCCTGCTCACCGATCGTGTCGCGCATTTTATAATTAGTCGACGTGCTCAAATCCAAACCGCCTGAATTCACAGAGTCCCAGTTGATCTTGTAGTTTGAGCTAGTCATGGCAAAAACCGTATTTATAGCTAAAAATACAACAAAAATTGCCATTAAAAGTGCCGGAGCACAAAAATTAACTGCCCTCCGCATAAGTAAATATTAGCATTTTTCAAGGGTCTTGTAAACGGTCAATTCTAGAGTCTTAAAATGTTAATAGTATTGTATTTTGGCTTAATTTAGCTAAATGTTAGACATCTAACTACGCTTAATTCAAGTAAATTAATTATTTTACGACAGTCACTGTTTCACGTGAAACAATTTTAGAACATTATGACTTATGCACGTGACGCTCTGTTTACCATAGCTCACCACGTCGTTCGCGAACGACGTGCCACAGCAATCTCCTGATTCTGGAGATTGCTTCGTCGCGTCAGACGTAACTCCTCGCAATGACAGAATGTGATCATCCAGACGCCTAGTTTCTAAGTATCCAGGTGGGGTCTGGGGCCGAGAGTTGAGCTAACCGCAAGAACGCTTAACTATATACATGTAAGCGAATTCGAGGCCCCAGCGGTTTTTGCATACTTTTTGCCGCCAAAAAGTATGAGGTGCATTTGATTTCAGGACTTGCAATGACAGCGTGTGATTATCTGAAGGCGTAGGTCATATACCTGTTTCACGTGAAACAATTGCTCTGTGACTTAAACTGACTAAGAAACAAATAAAAACACTAAAAAGGAAAAATGACCATTCATGTAGTAGTTTGACTGATCTCGTTATGTGTCACCTAGATAGTATTATGAGTAAAGCTAAATCTCTCGATATCAAAAACCTCGGCTTTAACCGAGGTATTTGATTTGGTGGACCGAGGGGGATTCGAACCCCCGACCTCTGCAATGCGAATGCAGCGCTCTAGCCAGCTGAGCTATCGGCCCAAAATGTTTCACGTGAAACATTATTCTTAACTTTTGTCAATCATGCGCATTTCCTGGAGACACCGGGGGAGAAATCCAAGCGGACATTGAATCTTTGATTTTATAACCTCAATCCATGAAATATGATTTACTTGCAGCTTCCTTATGACGCAGGATCGGCAAGTCTCAATACATGACTCATGAACAGCAATCGCTTGTTCATGTTCCAAGTTACGTGATCAATGTTCCGTGACTAAATTTTTCCCCTGGCGTCTCCAGGTGGACTCGAACCACCATCTAGGGCTTAGGAGTCCCTTGTTCTTCCCTTGAACTATGGAGACATGCGTCGTAAAATATACGACTTAACTAAACTCTTCATTTTTCGGGCTGCTAAATGATACTGCTATGTTTAACCCACGTCAATCCATGTTCTTGACGTTTTCACGCATATTCCGTATATTCAAGCGGCATTATATGCCAAACAAGCACGCTTCAGAAAAAGACCTGCGCAAATCGGCTAAACGCCGAGTGCACAACGAAAGGATCAAGAGTTATTTGAGACATTTGACCAACGAAAGCAACAAAGCTTTGGCCGGCAATTTGAATACAGCCAAAGATCTGGTCAAAAAACTTCAGCAAGCGCTGGACAAGGCCGCTAAGGTCGGTGTGATCGACCCGAACAAGGCCTCGAGAGCCAAAGCGAAATTCATGAAGCGGACGGGCAAGCAATAATTTTCCGCAAATGAAAAATCACGGCATTGCGTCGTGATTTTTTGAATCTGAAATATGTATGATTCAAACACTGTCATTGCGAGGAGCAGCAGCGACGAAGCAATCTCCGGATGTCCAGAGATTGCCACGCGCATTTACTTTATGCGCTCGCAATGACAAAAAATATTTCGCTAACGCGCTGGTTCTTATGAAATAAATATGCTGCGTTCTTTTTCTGATGCTCTATCAAATCAATGCATCAAACTCGCTTTGGGTTGCGATGCCTGAACGCGTCGCGATCAATGTCGCGGCGCCTTTGCGGAATTTTTTCGAGAAATATTTTTTATCGAGCGCTGAAATCTTTTTGACTTGAAAAGGATGCAGACCAGCCGTCGCTCCGTCGCGCACTCTTAGCGCGGCGCGGCATTGCGACAACAAAGTATTAAGCACTTGTTCTTCGGCATGCTCTTGGAGCTCACTGCGCCAACCTGGTTTTCCTTCCAGATATCTCTCCAGCGAACTGAAGATGGAATTTTCATCTTGATTCAAAGCTGTAGATTCGGCACGTGGATTCGCAGCGAGTTTCATCAGCTCTTGTTCGGCGAGCCAAGTGTCGCCATTAAGATTTTCAGCCAGTCGCGCGACTTGTTGTTTCGTCACTCCCAATTCTTCCGCGCGCTTGGCCAACCATTTGCTGAAATCCCTGGGCGAGGGCAGGGGATAGGCGTAATGATGAAGATTGCTATCGGAAAATTCATCCAGGATTTTTTGCGTCGGCGCTTCTTGCTCAAGATCTAGCAGTATCGTTTGTTCAGCATCCGCTTTGACGCGCTTTGCCAAAAGACGGATCTCCGCGATCGGCGCTTTGTGCAACAGCCCTTCCGTCATGAGCAAACGTTTGGATGCGAAAAATGACGGAGTCCCAAGCTGATTGGCCACCGTCTTGATATCGGCGTCGATGGTCTCCGCGGAAAAACCCGCTACATCAAATTTAGCCTTAAAAGCGCTCGCCAACTCTTGTTTTTTCCGCCTGGCCTGCCAAGTATCAGGCCCCGAACAAATTATGAGCATGCGCCCAGGCTACACTGCGGAACATAAAAAACAAAATAAGTATCAAGTGTCCGAGGATTTGATAGAAAAAGGCTCACGCGAGAAACAAACGCCGAGAACGCCGCGCCGAGAGCCACGCGTATCCCTGCGCACGTACGCGCCGTCCGGATCGACAACGCCGACAAACACAAAGTGCCCACCCGAGGAGACCACATCAGACCAGTGATAATCATTTACGAGGATGCGTTCACCTTTACCTTTACCATTGAGACGTTCGGTCGCGATTAAATGAAGGGCGGTGGCGTATAGCATCTGGAAAGGTTCAGGGCGATGCAGTTGATTGCGAGGGATATCGAGCTGCTTGGCGTATTCCTCGATGGCGTATTCTTGGGTGTCTTGGTGGGTGAAGGTGTCTTCTGGTTCGTGATGATGGCGTTTGCCCTTTGAATCGGGTATGGTCTGTTTGGTGATGAGCTTCCATTCGTAGCTCAAACCCAGCTTCTTGAAGAAGTCCCCGTTTTTGTACCAATCGGTGTTGAACAGGAATTTGCCTAGGTCGAGTTTGTCGTATTCCGCTTGAATGAGCTCATGCATGCGCTCACCGGTGAGGGGTGTTCCGTCCTTGTCCGCGACGAAGAGGATGAGCATCTCTTCGATGCCGGTCTTCTCTTTGATTTCTTTGGACTTCTCAAGATCCTCGGCAGTGTATGGGATGGGTGGGACTTTGGAGATATCGACGAAACCTTGTCCCAACATGGCTTCGACATCTTCGATGCCGTGGACATTCTCGCGGCCCAGGATTTCGATAGCTTCCTTCAAGCCGGGTTCTATCTCTTTCTTCTCGACCGCATTCTGGAAGGCTTTGAGCAAATCAGCCACCTTCCTGGCATCTTGAGCTGATAGCTTTTTATTTTCTTTCAACTCTTCGAAGTTCTTGGCGCCGTACTTGGCGTAGATTTCTCTTATCTGGGCAGCGAGCTTGTCGGCATAACGCCTGACCGACGTCGGCAAATCCTGCCGACGGATCCCGGAAGAATAAGGTAGCCCTTCGACAGGCTCTGGGACTATTTTTCTTTTAGGGATTTCGAAGGGATTAGAGTTCATGCTATCCGCAGTTTATGCTAACGAAGCCGCGGAATCAAATTAGGGGGTCACGCGTTTCAGATGCCTATCTACCTCTTGTGTCATTGCGAGGAGTAGCAACGACGAAGCAATCTCCGGACTTCAGAGATTGCCACGCGCGATAAGTCTATGCGCTCGCAATGACAGATAAATCGATGACTCTATTCCCGTGACTCTTTCAAACTCCTTTCATCTCTTCCCAATTCTTCCCGGCTTTGGCGTCGACTTTGAGCGGACAACCTATCTTCACGGTCTGTTCCATTATCTCGACCAGACGCGCGGCCGCGGCTGACGTTTCTTTTTCAGGTACCTCAAAGACTAATTCGTCGTGGACTTGCAGAAGTAAATTCGAATGCGCCGAGATCTTGGGCAACTCTTCGGCTACTTTGATCATGGCAAATTTGATGATGTCGGCTGCTGTGCCTTGCACCGGCATGTTGATGGCCATGCGTTCGGCGCCAGCCCTGATCTCGGGACGCGGCGAGTTGATGTCATTCATGGGTCGACGACGCCCGAAAAGCGTCTCGACGTAACCGCGCACTCGCGCCAGCGCCTTGGTCTGATCCAAGAATTCGCGGATGCCTTTGTAGACCAAAAAATATTCTTCGATGAAATGCTGCGCTTCCTCGTATGATATTCCAGCGGACTTGGCCAGGCCAAACGGTCCTTGGCCGTAGATGATGCCGAAGTTGATGGCTTTGGCGGCGCGGCGCTGATCTTTCGTCACTTCATCTTCGGGGATCTTCCAGATCGCCGCGGCGGTCGAGATGTGGATGTCCGCGTTGCGCGCAAAAGCCTGCAACATGCGTTCATCATGCGCCAACGCCGCCACGATACGCAGCTCGATCTGCGAATAATCGCATGACAAAAGATCGAAGCCGCGCGGCGCGATGAAGCCGCGCCTGATCTTGCGCCCCAGCTCGGTGCGAATCGGGATGTTCTGTAGGTTTGGTTCGGTCGAGGACAAACGTCCGGTCGAAGTCACAGCTTGATTGAAGGTCGTGTGCACGCGACCCTCCTTATCCATGAGCGCCGGCATGACTTCGACGTAAGTCGAAAGTAATTTAGCGGTCTCGCGGAAAGCGGAGATCTTTTCGATGATGGGATGGACGCCTTCGAGCTTATCGAGTTCCGAAGCGGCGGTGGACATGCCGGTCTTGCCGCGCTTGATGCCCTTGACCGGAATTTTGAGCACGTCGAAAAGTATGTGCGCTAGTTGACTGGGGGAGGCAGGATTGAAAGTTTCGCCGGCGGCTTCGATCATGTCTTTTTCCAACTTAGCCTTTTCAAGACGCAACTCGTCGGCCAGCTGCTTGAAATATCCTTTGTCGATCAAGATACCGCGGCGTTCCATGCGCGCCAGGATGGACACGAGCGGCAACTCGATTTTTTGCAGCACTTGAGTGAGCGTTTTTTCCTCCAGCTCTTTGCTCAACTTGATGCGCAATTCCATGAGCGCTTGAATCTCGCTCGCCAGTCGCTCTTCGCCGTCTTTGAATACACGGTCCAGATGGGCGGCGGCCAAAGTCTCCAAATCATGCCCACCCTCTCCCGCGGCTAAAAGATAGGAAGCGATCTCGGTATCGAAACCAATGGATTCGAGTTCGATGTCGCGATCCTTGAGCCAGTGCCAAACAGCCTTGAGTCCATGACCGAACTTCGGCACGCCTCGATCCTCTAAAATTTCTTTAAGCAAGCTAAAAGTTTTTTTATCTTCGAAGATTCCCTTTCCGATCAACGCAACCGCGTCGCCATAAGCCAAGGCCAGTTCCGGCTGTTCGGAAAACAGCGAAGCTTGGGCTGCGCGATGCACATGAACGTACAATTCACCTGACTTGCGCGCCCCGGCCAAAAAAACTTGCAAGTCTTTTTCTTTCTGCGGCGTCGTGACCGTGTACTTCGAACCGGCCTGAACTCGCTCCGCTTTCCGCGGCTCCGCTACTTCATCCTCCTGCGTGCTATTACCGCTTGGTCCCAAAGCGCGCGTGAGCAGAGACTTGAATCCGAGTGCAGTGAAAATCTGCTTGATTTTGGCCTGGTCGGCTAAACGGCGCTTCAGATCTTTCGACTCTATCTTAAGCGGCACGTCGGTGACGATCTGCACCAAAGGATAATCCGCCATGGCCAAAGCCTCGCCTTCCAAAAGCTTCTTCCTGACCGCCGGTCGGAGCACGCTCTTTTCGTCATGCGCGGCGGCGAAGACGCCTTTCAGGTCGCGGTAGGTGGTTATGAGTTCGGTCGCGGTCTTTTCGCCGATACCGGGTACGCCTTTGAGGTTATCCGAGGCATCGCCGCGCAGCGCTTTCCAAGCCGCTATTTGTTCCGGCTTGAGTCCGGTCGCGGTCAACAGCGCGGCTTCGTCGTAGATGACCGTTTCGCTCACGCCTTTCTTGAACGCCATGACGCGGATATGCGGTCCGATCAATTGCCACACGTCGCGGTCGCTCGTGAGCAGCGTGACTTCCGCGCCTTCACGCGCCAGCCTCACAGCCAAAGTACCCAGCAAATCATCCGCCTCAAAACCATCCAGCTCCAAGTTCGTTCCGCCGAAAGCTTCAAATACATTCTTGATGGGCGGAATCTGATCGTAGAACTCTTGCGGTTGCTTTTCGCGTTGCGCTTTATAGTTCGGGGCCGCTTCATGTCTAAAGGTCGGCGCCGCGGTATCCCAACACGCCACCAAATAATCAGGACGTTCTTGGCGCAAGATATTGATGAGCACCGAGGAAAAACCGTAGACCGCGTTGACCAACTTTCCGTCCGACGAAGTCATGGGCGGCAAAGCATGCCAAGCGCGATGGAGCAGGGCGTTGGCATCCAAGAGCAAAGCGGTCTGGCGTTTTTGAGTGGCCATAGGTCGTTCGATATTCGTTCCACGTCAGGTTACCTTAAGCTTGGGCAAAAGGATAGAAGAGAGTAGTTAGCATTTAGTAGATAGTAGTTAGGGGGAAATCGGGCTCCCTAACTACTAAATGCTAACTACTTCGTAATCCTCACGATCGCCACATCAAGCTCCAACTTACGTGCTCGTTCGGATTCGCGCTTCAGGCCGCGCAGATCCCAGCCGCCGACATTCGCGCACAGCCCGCGGAGAAAAATGACGCGTTTGCGCGTCAGCGAGATGATGGGAAAAGCCACGCCCCAGGGATTCACGTCTTTTATCTTGTTCCAGACTTTTTTTCGGCGCAGCGGCAGCGGCCAGCGTTTGATGAGGAAGAGGGTGCGCATCTCCGGGAAATGCCGACGCACTTCCTTCAGGACTTGGGCGTTGAAAGATGAGATGATCGTGCGCTCGCGCAAAGCCGTGCTGGTGGAAAGCTTTTTGAGCAACGGCTCAAGCACCGCGCGCGTCTTCACTTCCATATCTAATAGCGCGGGAGCATGGATGCGCGCCGTCACGTCATTCAAAGTCGGGATGCTGCCGCCATAACGCAACGGCATACTGATGAGCTCGGCGGATTCGAGTTCTCGGATCTTGCGTGCATAACCTGCCAGTCGATGCAGGTCGGCATCGTGCACCACCATGATCTCACCGTCTTTGGACAGATGTAAGTCAAACTCAATCCCGTCAGCGCCGCGCATCACGGCCTCCTCCAGGGCTTCTAAGGTATTTTCGGTTATTTTCCGCGAGTAACAACCGCGATGAGCCAGACGAATCATGGGCAAAAGATAGCAGTTACAGGGCTAATAAACAATGATCGATGACGGTAATTATCAATAACCAATATCCAATAAACAATGCTTGGAATGGGGATTTGATTGATTATTGTTTATTGGATATTGGTTATTAGAAAAAAACCCCTGTAATGGGGTTTTTTCCTGGAGGCCTGGGCGGGAATCGAACCCGCGAATAAGGGTTTTGCAGACCCTCGCCTTACCACTTGGCTACCAGGCCACGTCGCTCGCTAGCGACGTGGCAGGCCGGCGTTCGCTCGCGATGCTGCAGACTGTCGTTCGCTTACAAAAGCTCCGTGGCCGAATTTACCAGCCACGGAGTCCTTTGTCGAGGCTCATTGGTCCTATTGGACCAATATGACCTATTTATATAAGCACCTCAATCTTGATATTACGCTTGACGCCGAACTGACGCGCTTCGCTCTTGGTCGTCATCCAAACATCGATGCGATTAGGGAAACGCTTGTTCATGCGGTCATGCACTTCGAAGATCTTGTCGCCGTAGAGATCCGGGATACGCACCTTAGTGCCGAACTTCAAGAAGTTGGCGGCGATGATGCCATCGCGGACATGCGATCCGTCGGCCGTGATGAAGGGCGTGTCATCGCACTCTTCGACGCTGGACGTATAGGCGGTGGCCGAAGTCTGCATAACCCTAACCTTCTGCTCGACGCTGGGCTTGTCGTCTGAAATACCATCAGGCACGACCAACGCGCGTTCGGGCATGTCATCAAAGACAGGTCCGCCCGTTTGCCACATCGGGGCATCCGGCAAGACTTCCGACGGCTCCGCAGCCTGGACATGCGTGCTCGTCAAAGCAAACACGACAAGCATGGCCAGAATCATTTTTTTCTGGTTTTTCGAGAGTTTAATAGCGTTTTGGAGTATTCCCATAGTACAATGTGGTTCGGCGCAATAGTCTTCAGCACCAAACCGTAGATAATTGCATATAAGGCCAATTTTGTCAAGGGGGTAATGGTGATATTTAAGCTTAAATTACACAAATTTCACAATAACTTATGGTAGTTAAGCGCTTTTCTGTGAAAAACGGTCGAATCGCCAAAATGTGGCCTAAAGACAAGGCTGAATGGAAAAGAGTGGGGATTCTCGCCGCTCTTGTCATAGGCTGCGTGGTTTTGGTCTTTGGACTTTTTTTCAGCATGGTCTTGGCCTGGATTTCGCGCGACCTACCTGATCCCAACTCCCTGATCACCCGCGAAATGCAGCTTTCGACCAAGATTTTTGACCGCACCGGCACGCATCTTTTGTACGAAATCCACGGCGACGAAAATCGAACCCTGATCCAGATCAAAGACCTGCCTTCATATGTGGCGCACGCCACGGTCGCCGTCGAAGATAAGGGTTTTTATACCCACCACGGCATCAGCTGGCGCGGCTTGCTCCGCGCCGTGGTCACTAACCTGGCCAAGGGCGAAAAAATCAAAGGTACCTCGACCTTGACCCAGCAGCTGGTGAAGAATGCCGTCTTGACCAACGAGCGTACTGCCACGCGCAAGCTCAAAGAAATACTTCTCTCGTTGCAGATCGAACGCGTCTTCACCAAGGATCAAATCCTTCAGATGTACTTGAACGAGATCCCATATGGTTCGACCATGTACGGCATTGAGTCCGCGGCGCAAAGCTATTTCGGTAAATCAGCCAAAGACCTGACCATCGACGAAGCGGCGCTGTTAGCCGCGTTGCCTCAAGCTCCGGATACCTATTCGCCGTACGGCACCGGCTTGCACGGCGACAACCGTCAGGCTTTGGTCGGCCGTCAGCATTACATCCTTGATCTCATGGCGGAGCAGGGTTATATCTCTAAAGATGAAGCGGCGGCGGCCAAGCAAGTCGATACCCTGAAAAAGCTCATCCCGAAGAAAGTCGGCAATATCACCGCACCGCACTTCGTTATGTATGTGAAATCTTTACTCGAAGACAAATACGGCCAGAGTATGGTGGAACAAAAAGGCCTCAAGGTGATCACGACTTTGGATTGGGATAAACAAAAAATCGCCGAAGAAGAAGTACGCAACGGCGTCGACAAATTAGGCAAGACTTTCAAGTTCACCAACGCCGCCCTAGTCGCGCTTGATCCGAAGAACGGCGAGATCCTCTCCATGGTCGGCTCCAAAGATTTCTTCGACACCGAGCATGATGGCCAAGTCAACGTAACCCTGCGTCCGCGCCAGCCTGGATCATCCTTCAAACCCATCGTCTACGCAGCAGGATTCATTAAAGGCTATACGCCGGACACCATTTTGTGGGACGTGAATACGGTGTTCAAGACTGACATCAGAAATTACGAGCCGAAGAACTACAACCTAAAAGAGTACGGTCCCATCACCGTACGCAAGGCGCTGCAAGGCTCGCTCAACATCCCGGCGGTCAAGATGCTGTATCTGACGGGCGTTGGTCGCGTGCTGGATTTCGCCGAGCAGCTCGGTTACACGACCTTTAGCGACCGCAGCCGCTTCGGTTTGTCGTTGGTCTTGGGCGGCGGAGAAGTGAAGCTCTTGGAACACGCTAACGCTTACGCAGCCTTCGCGGATGAAGGCACGCAATATCCGACCACAGCGATCCTTAAAGTCGAGGATGCCGCCGGCAAGACTCTGGAGGAATTTAAAGACCCACAAGGCAAACAGGTCTTCGACAAGGAAATTGCGCAAAGAATCTCAAACATCCTATCAGACAACGCTTCGCGCGCTTTCATCTTTGGCGTCAACAACTACCTGACCCTGTCGGGACGCCCCGTCGCGGTCAAGACCGGCACGACCAACAATTTCCACGATGCTTGGACTGTGGGTTACACGCCGTCGCTCGTGGCTGGCGTCTGGGTAGGCAACAACGACAACACTGAAATGAGCAGCGGCGCAGATGGCTCGCGCATAGCCGCGCCGATCTGGAAGAATTTCATGCAGCGTTCGCTGGATAAATCGCCGGTCGAACGCTTCAACCCACCGCCATCGATCCAGACCGATAAACCCATCTTGAACGGCAAGATAGAGTTCCCGATCAAACTGGATAAGGTCACGGGTAAATTAGCGACCGACCTGACTCCGCCCGACTTGGTAGAGGAACGTTTGTTCCGCCAGGCGCACGACACATTGTATTACCTGGACAAAGACGATCCACGCGGTCCGGCGCCGAAAGATCCGAACCAAGACCCGCAGTTCGCGAATTGGGAAAAGGCGGTGCAAAGCTGGGCGCAACGCAACAATTGGATCTCCGCCACCTCAACACCGCCGACCGAGTACGACGACGTCCACACTAAAGACAACACCCCACGGGTCACGCTGGACTCACCTGCGGCCAACGCCACCCTCTACGACCGCAGCGCCCAAATCCAAATCTCGGTCTCAAGCCAGCGCCGTATCGTGAAGATCGAAGTCACTTGCGAAGGCACGCAAATCGGCAGCAAGCTCGAAACACCTTGGAACGTAGCTATATCTTTCCCTAACTCAATCGAACGCGGCTATCACGACCTAATCGTCACGGCCACGGATGATGTGGGGAATAAAGGACAAGCTACGCTAACCCTTAACCTGGCGGCCGATCCGACCCCGCTCCTGATCCGCGTAACTGACCCGACACCGGGCCAAAATATCTCCGCAAGCTCATTTCCCCGCTCGGTCTATGTCAGCGTCAGCGATTTGAATGGAGCTAAGAAAATGGATTTGTATATGGAGACATCCAACGGGTCGGCGCGACTTATCGGATCTGATATAAATCCGGGTTCGACGGTCAGCAACTTTTCATGGACTTACCCAGGCAGCGGAAATTACGCGCTTTACGGAGTCTTGATAGACAAAGACAACAACACTCATCCAGGTGAAAGAATTCATGTGATTGTGGACTAGAGGATAGCCAAAAAAAGATGGACTTCGAAGTCCATCTTTTTTTATTTCGACTTAGCTACCCTCTACCATCTACTCTCTATCTTACTGCCTAATCGGCATGACGATGTATTTATATTGCTCCACGACATCTTCCGCCGTGACCAACATCGGGTTCATGGAGTCTATTTGGCGGATACGCACCTTCTCGCCGATCATCGAACTTAATCCATCGCTCAAGAACCTGAAGTTCAACGTGACGTCGTTTTCTTGTCCGCTCACTACGCCTTTAAGTACTGTCTTAGTCTTACCCGTGCCTTGGTCAGCCGAAGATACTGTGCAGGTCCCGGTTTGCGGATCAAATGAAAGATGGATATCGAACAGGCCTTGACGCGAGAACAGGCTGGCGGCACGGACCGCTTTCTGCAGCTCGCTGCGCGCCACCACCGCCTCGGTCTTGAATTGCTGCGGTACAATTTGGTGATAATCAGGATACGAACCTTCAATCAAACGCGATATCAACTCCACATTTCCGTATGCGAAGACGAGTTGATTCTCGTTAAAATTGAAGTTAGCTGATTCCGGCACGTCCAACTCATCCTTATAGGCCCCCAAGATGCGCATAGCTTCCAAAAACGCCTTAGCTGGAACGATGTGGCGGCCGGTGGAGCTGCCGGTATAACGAAGTGAGCGCTCGGCCAGACGATAAGAATCGGTCGCGGCCAAAACCGCCGTTCCACCCTCGAGGCTACATGAGACGCCCGTCAATTCTGGCCGTGATTGCGAGGTTGATACTGCGAAGACTACTTGCGACAGCGCATGTTTCAACTCCAACGCAGGTAAAGTCACACCACCATCTTTAGCTAGCTTAGGCAACAAAGGAAACTCACTGGCCGGCAAACCCCGGATTACAGTTTCTTGCTCGCCGGAACGAATTTCCATTCCCTCTTCAGTCAATAACAATTCGACTTTTCCCGTCGGCAAGAGTGCAACGTAATCCAAGAATAATTTAGCTGGAACGCTATATTCACCTTCGACTTCAATCTTACCACGCACCGTACAATTAATCGCCATTTCAAGATTCGTAGCCGACAACTTCAAAGCGCCTGCTTCTGTTTTTAATAATACATTCCCTAACACCGGTAAGTTTACGTTCTTTCCAGCTATATGTCCCACCATGTTCAATCCTTGGATCAGATTTTCTTGTGTGCAGGCAAAATGCATATTACTTAGTTGATAGAGTATAAAACAAGTAGTAGTAGTAGGGGGTGGGGATGAAGTGGAGGGATTTATTTAAGTCGGTGTTTATTGGTTGAGAGTGGTGTTTTTCATGCACATCAAATGGGGACTCAAGGGGATTAAATCAGACTTCACTGTGTATTGTTTTTTAGGGTTAAGGTTTTTGTACCAGGTTAAGCACCGTGTATACATATGAATCCACAAGTTTATCCGGATTGAGAATAGAGCTTTTCGCGGATGATTGAGACGTCGCGTTTAAGTTGCTCATCGGCTTTCAATAGACCGGATATTTTGGAACAGGCGTGCATCGCGGTGGTGTGATCGCGTCCGCCGATGTGCGTGCCGATGGCTGGGAACGAGCACTTACCTTCTTCACGCAACAAATACATCGCAACTTGGCGCGGGAAGGCTAAGCGCTGCTCGCGGCTCTTGCCGATGATCTCTTCCATCGACAAGTCGTAGTAACCGACTACGATCTCGATCAGACGACGAGGGGTGATGGTGCGTTTGGGTACGTTAGGAACGAAACTTTGCAGAAGAAGTTGGACTGATTCAAGCGTCGGCACGGTATTCTTGAATTGATGGTAGGCGATGATCTTGTTGAGCGCGCCCTCTAGTTCGCGCACGTTCGATTGCACGGTGCCCGCGATATAACGCAGTATTTCCGGGTTCAGCGCCACGTTCTTTTCCCGCGACTTGGTTTCAAGGATAGCGACGCGCGTCTCGAAATCAGGACTCGAGACATCTGTGATCATGCCCCACTCAAAGCGCGACAGAAGCCGGCTCTCAAGGCCCTGGATGTCTTTGGGTGAGCGATCGGAAGTGATGACGACTTGTTTATTGTTCTGATGCAGCGTGTTGAAGGTATGGAAAAATTCCTCCTGGGTACTTTCTTTGCCGGTGATGAACTGGATGTCGTCTATGAGCAGGACATCCACGTTGCGATAAGTATCTTTGAAGCCTTTGCCTTGTCCGCTGCGCACAGCGGTGATGAATTCGTTGGTGAAGCGCTCGCAGGTGGCGTAGATGACTTTGGCGCGCGGCGAAATCTTGAGGATATGATGGCCGATGGCTTGCAAGAGGTGGGTTTTGCCCAAACCAGAGCCGCCGTAAATAAACAGGGGATTGTAGACTTCGCCTTGTTTGGTCGATACGGCGATGGAGGCGGCATGTGCCAGCTCGTTCGCTTTGCCTACCACAAAGGAATCAAAGGTATAACGCGGGTTTAAACCGACTTCATTCGTGGGTTGGGAGCCGCAAGACCGCTCGAGCTGCGCCAAATCCTCCTCGACGCGATGCGTAGACTCGATTTGGTCGGAAAATTGCAACAAGGGCGTGGTATTCCTGACTTCGACGCGATAAACCACCTCTTTTATGGGAAGTTGGGCTACATTGCGCAGCGCTCGCACGATCGGATCGTGATATTTTTTCTCGAGCCAGGCTTTGGTGAAGGTATTAGGCACTGAAATCACCACACGGCCGTTTTCCAAGGCGGATATGAAGGTACTTTTGAACCAGGTCGTGAAATTTGCCTTGGAGAGCGCGAGTTCCAGCTCGCCTAGGGTGGCGCGCCAGATGTCTTGGTTATTCATAGATACAGTAAGAAAATTGTAGATAGATATCAACAGTCGAGCTATAAAATGTCAAACATGTTGATAAATAGTGGATAGATTATACCCGCATCTTGCAAAAGCTCAAAACACCTGATATTCTGGCCGCCATAACCCAACTGCCATGAAAAGAACTTACCAGCCGAAAAAGCGCCGTTATGTCAAAGTCCACGGTTTTAGGGCCAGGATGAAGACAAAAGACGGCCGAAAAGTGCTTTCCCGGAGGCGCGCCATAGGCCGCAAGCGCCTTGTGGTCAAAAAAGCCCGTTAAGTACATGCCCCGGCTTAGTCCGGGGCTTATTTTCATTGTCATTGCGAGCGCATATACTTAACGCGCGCGGCAATCTCTGGAGATTGATTCTCCGTCGTTAATGCAGACTGATTTCAATAACACGATAACATGCTTCCTAGAGCCAAAAGACTGACCAAGCAACGCGATTTCATTAAGCTCGCCCAGCAAGGACGGTCAATTTTTGGTCCCTTGGCCACGTTGCGCGTGCGTCAAATCACGGGTGAAAAGAGCAAAGTCGCTTTCATCACCTCGACCAAGGTGATGAAAAAAGCGGTTGACCGCAATCGCGCCAAACGCCGCATGCGCGAAGCAGTGCGTGCCAACTGGAACTTGATTCTTCCCGAGATGCATCTGCTCTTCATCCTCAAACCTGAAGCCTGCACCGTCGAGTATAAATCTATGCTCGAAGAAGTCGCGCGTTTGATCTCAAAGATTCCGGAAGCGCTGACCAAACCAGTCAAACCATCTTCACGTGCGCTGAAACATGCGCAAAAAATGGGGCGTCCAAAAACAACCAAATGAGGATCGTGAATTTACCCAAACGTTTGGGCCAGCTCTTGATTGTGGCTTATCAGCATACGCTCTCGCTCGACCACGGTCCTTTGGCGCGCATCTATCCTTATCCTGTCTGCCGCTTCCACCCCACGTGTTCGGAATATGGTTACGAGGCTTTGGGCAAATACGGTTTGTTCAAAGGCTTATGGCTGACGACCAAGCGTCTTCTGCGCTGCAACCCATGGTCGCAGGGAGGACATGACCCGGTACCATGAAAGAAATATTCCCGTAGGGGCAATTCATGAATTACCCCTACGCGGCGGCCGAAGGGCTGCCTTATTCCGACATGGTAATCCTTCGACAAGAAGCTCAGGAACTATTTTAAAAAAAATCAGCCCCACGAGTAGTCGTGGGGTTTTGAGTCAACAGCGCCGTCGGCCGCCTTCTGCAGTTTCGACGTAGAGTTGTAGGATTCGATCGCCTCCAAACTCTTCTTTCAAGGAGACTGACCGAAACGGTCCTCCAGGTGAGAGCTTGTGGTACTCATCTTCTAGCTCCGCCATCCGGCGCTCTATGGTGTGCAGCTGCTCGAGCTTGGCGTTCTTGGTCACCATGAGATCCAGATATTCCGACTTGATGGCGTCGCGGAGCTTTGAGCGTCCTTTATCGCTTGCGTTTATGTCAGTCTTTTTCCAAACAAGATGACAAGTCACAAAGAACAGAACGACAAAGATAGCCATAGCGACACAAACGACCCAGAGCGGAAACCATTCCGAAACCGCCGACCATTCCGGTTGAAGCGATGGGAAAGGGGCAACCGGGAGAGAAGCGCACGAAAAGAGCGAAAACGTTGACATTCTTACCTCCTCACACGGAGCTTAGCAGTTGCGGGAATTCGGTCAATCACGCGACAAAGCCGCTTCGATGTCTTGAGTTGCCATAGGAACTTCCAGGATTTTTTGTTTGCTGGCGTGACCGCGCACGATCTCGATGGCGCTTTTCGGAACATCCAAGACGTCGGATAAAAATTCTACCAGCGCTTCATTCGCCTTGCCGTCCACCGGCGGAGCGGCAAGACGAATCTTCCAAGTCCCGCCCTCTTTTCCGGCGACTTCATTCTTCGAAGCGTTGGGGATTACGCGGATTGAGAGTTTGGACATAGCTGATGGAGATGTTACGCCTGTTTCCACAACGCTTCAAAATAATCGTTGTAGCTTTGCGCCAAGTGTTTGTTTTCCGAAACGAACAAGATCGGTTCTTTTTCCGTCCAATTGGCGATGACGACTTTGTCGCCGTATAACCACACGACGTTCGGACTTTTCACCGTGTCGAAAATATATTTCGTCTTGGACCAAGGGAAGGTCGTGACTTTATGTCCTTTGACTCCGCGGTCGGTCACGATGCGCCAGCTCACGCCGGGCGTGGCCTCGGCTTTGCGCTGCACTTCCTCGAACAATTTCGGGAAGCGGTCCATGAAATATCCGCGCGCGCCGATGAAACGAATTTCCTTCGCCTCGATTCCTTCCAGCCAGATATTCTTGAGCGCTTCAGCGCCGCGTAATACGTAAGCTTCTTGGTTCCAAAGTGAATCGAAATAAGTCTTGAAGCTTTGGTAGATTTCCGGACGTTTAAAATGAATCACCGTCGGCGTCTCGCCCATGATGCACATGAAGGCGCGGCCGTTGGCAAGATAGACTTGAGCCGGATTTTTTGGTTCTGACACGAATGGTTTGACGTGGCTAAGCCGCAAATCCTTATCGCCTGCCGCGGTGAAGCGTTTAAGCACGAAATCCATGGCGTCGGCGAAAGCCAGCATGTTCACGACGATGCCGCGCTTGATGCGTTGGGCATGAAATTCGTCATACAGTTCAGTGAGCCCCGCCACGTCCTTTCCGGGCGTGGCGCCGAGCACGCAATAAGATTCTCCCGCTTGCAGACCGTCGAGCATCTTAGATAAAGCGGATCGCAAGGCGGCATTTCCCGTCTCAACCGTAATTTCTTGGTTCCACAGATATTCAAAATAAGTCTTCATGCTTTTCGCGGCTTCGCGGCTGCGCAAGCTGAAGGAGAGCGGATCTTTTCCGGGCACGGTGATGGTCAAACAATCGCCGTAGATATCGAATAGCGCCGGCAAATCGGTATTGAACGGGAGATATTTCGCTTCCGTGCGCGGCAGGGCGTTGCGTGCCGCAACGTATTCCTGCGGAACAGAGGCGTCAAAAAGGAGTTTGCAGTTTACGTTATTAGCGATGCGTTTATTATGATACTCCATCCAATGTGGCTCATATTTTGCCGTCAAGGAGAGTTGTGTGCCGCCAAGGACGTAGACTGTCTCGTCAGGTTGCAACGACAGGCTGCGTTCACGCGCTTGGATCACGCCTTCAATGCCTTCGAAAATTCTGATTTCGCGCGGCGCTTCGCGTTGGGTCTTTTTGAGTTCGTCGGCAAGATCTTGCGCTAAACTTTTTTGCTTCTCGGCCATTTCAACCAGCACATCCGGCGTCGTGACTTCGAAGACGGCGACGTTTTTACGGTTGAGTTTGGCGACCAGTCCCTTTTCCACGAGACGCTCAAGGGAGGTATAGACCAGGTTGCGATGCAAGCCTATATTCCCGATGATTTCCCCGGCACGCGAAGGACCTTGCTCTAATAGAGTCAAATAAACCTTGATTTCATTCTTCATGAAGCCAAGCTGCTCAAGTCTGGGTTCGATGTTTGGGCGTGTCATAAAACAGGTGACACGAGAGCTTCTCCAATTCTACGAAAAAAGTCAAGGATGAAAGCCGCACAATCACCGAAGAATTGATAATATTTTTGCTAAATTTAGAATAAAATCGTTGACCCGTCAGCATCTTCCTGATAATTGATTGGCAGGAGGATCGTACATTGAAGAACCGAATGCTGACCACGTGTTGTTTTGTGCTGGCATCCCTCGCTTGCGGCCGGATTGCGCAGGCAGAAGATGTGACTTGGAAGTTCGCCCTGGGTGAGACCTGGGGCACAGGCTATGCTCATGGTCGGGCAACGGCCTTGGCGCCCACGACGAATATCGGGCTAGCTGCCATCATTCCCGTCGGCCTTGGCTGGGGATGGTACAACGAAGTCGGAATGGCTACCCCGAACACCATCTCCCATCCCATGCCGCGAATTTTGAGCGGGCCGGGATTCAAGCTGGGGAACAGAACCATGTTCGCCATCGCAGGGTCGTTTCAAGTAGATCCCGGCTATTGGAAAAATGCGACGTATCTGGTTGGTTTGGCTGGGGCGTTGCAGTTTGCCATCCTGAAAGAAATTTCGGTGGGAATATCCGTTGGCGCTGCCAAAGTACTCGCTCAAGACGGGGCGTGGTGCGTCACGTATCAACCCCGCATCTTCTTCGTCCTTCCCTGGTGAGTCAGGGATTCTCACGCACTCGATTGAGCATTCGCTCAAACGTCGGGTGCGTTTTTTTGGCAAGAATGTTCAAGCGGAATCCCTCATCTTTTTTAATCTCGCTACATCCGCTTCTACCCCTTCGGGTTTTGTTTCGCAATAAAAATTGAGATGCTTGAGGCGCGGTTCGGCGAGCATGGCGCGGAAGCCGGCGATTCCGATTTTACCTTTGCCGATGTGTTCGTGCATATCGCGTTTGCCGCCGAGTGCGATTTTGGAATCGTTGCAGTGGACCATTTTTATTTTTTCCAGGCCGACTTCACTTTCGAGCTTATCCAAAGTGTCGGTGAGAGATTTGGCATTACGCAAATCATAGCCCGAGGCGAACATATGCGCCGTGTCTAAGCAGATGCCTAAGCGCGGATCGGAAATGCCGTCTAGAAGTTCGCGTAACTCATCAAAAGTGTCGCCGATGATTTCTCCGGCGCCCGCGGAAATCTCGATGAGCGGGATTGTCGTGCCGGTATAACCTTTAAGCGCGCTTTTGATTCCGTTGATGCAAAAAATTAGGGCCTGTTCGCCGCCGACGTCGCGTGCGCTGCCGGGGTGGAACATCATGTATTTGGCGCGAATCGCCGTGGCGCGCTCCAATTCCTCGCGCACGACACGCGTCGAGGCGGAGCGAATCGATTCACGTCCTGACGCGAAGTTGAGGTAATAGGGCGCATGCACGACCCATTCGCTTAAACCGTATTTTGCGGCCTCGGCTAAGAATGTCGCGGCTATGTCGGGCGTAATCTTCGGAGCCGTTCCGCCGCGCGGCGAACGCGTAAACATTTGGAAGACCTCGCAGCCCAAAGCCGCGGCATTCTCCGGGGCTTTATCAAGTCCGCCAGCAATCGAGACGTGAGCGCCGATTAACATAGATTGTAGGGGCGACCCAGCGGGTCGCCCCTACTTAATCGTTTTCTGTTTGAGCAGCTCCAGCGTCTTCCTGTTCTTCATGCGGCTCATCACGTAGTCGCGATATTCAGGCGATGCGATTTGTTCACGCGACTCTTTATCTTCGGGTTTGGTGAAAGCCATGATGCGATCGATCTCTTCATCCACCTCTTTCTCCTCGACCTCGCACTTTTCTTGCTTAGCGACGGCTTTAAGCAGGACCGCGGTCTGGACGCGCTGAATGGCTTGCGGCACGAGATCCAACATGAGCTGGTCGTGCGTCTTTTTGAGGCTGGTCAGATAATCGTTCATGTTCACGCCCCGCTCTTCGAGCGCGGACTCCATCTCGTGCTGCATGCGGTGCACTTCTTGATTCACGAGGAGTTCGGGGATTTCGTTGAATTTGGAATTCTTGACCAGCTTATCCAGCATCTCGATCTCCGCGGCCTCGTTTGATTTTTCGTCAGCCTCGGTCTGTAAATTCTGCTTCAGTTGAGCTTTGAGTTTATCGAGTGTCTCGAAGCCCAGGGTCTTGGCGAACTCGTCATCCAGAGCGGGCAAATCCAATTTGAAAACTTCTTTGATCTTGGCGACGAATGACGTCTTCTTCCCGGCCAACTGTTTGTTGTAGTGATCCTTGGGGAATTCCAATTCAAAAGATTTTTCTTGGCCTTTGGTCACGCCAATCAACTCATGCGAGAATCCCGGGATGTAATGCTGTTCGCCGAGATAAACTTTATAGTCCCGGGAAACCCCGCCCTCCACGATCACGCCATCTTGTTTGATCTCCAGATCGATGACCGCCAGATCTTCCGCGCCCGCGGGTTGGTCGGTGATTGTCTCGGTGCGGCGCATTTTGCGCAGATCAGTGAGCGCGGCGTCAACTTCAGCATCCTTGATCTCGCGGATTTTGTGCACGACGAGCTGCTGGGAATAATCCGCCAAGTTAGACACCTTGGGCATGAGTGTGGCCGTGACCGTGAAGTCCATGTCTTGGTTGGGTACGAGCTTGCCGACGCCGATCTCGGGCGATCCGATCGTCTCCAAATCTTCGTCCAAGACCGTCTTGACGTACTTGGCGCGCACGATGCGCTCCAACGCCGTCTCCCAGACCAAAGCCTCACCGTATTCACGCACCACGTCGTCGAAGCCGGCTTTGCCTGGACGAAAGCCTTTGATCGGGCGCGCCGTCGAGATATCGATAGCGGCTTGTTCCAGATACGGACGGGCCTCTTCAGGCGTAACCGAAAACTTCAATTCAACGCGCGATTTGGGGAGATGGGTGATGTTGGAGGACATAGAGTTAGCTCAAAGTTTAAAGTTTAAAACTTAAAGTTGCCGTCCACTTCCTTAGCTTTAAGTTTTCCGACGATAACTAGATTTGTCGTTTTTGTCAATCGTTAAGACAGACGGTAGACAGTAGACGGTAGCTTGTAGCCAAGGCCTGATCGAAAATAATTGTCATCCTGAGCGAGCTTCGAGCGAGTCGAAGGACCTTTGTCAGCCATTGGTTCAGGCCAACGCTTATAAAGGTCCTTCGACAGGCTCAGGATGACAATATTTTTTTCCACGTCCTAGATTGGCTACCGTCTATCTTATATATCCCAACGGATTGGTCCGTTTGCCGTTTACGTAGACTTCGAAGTGCAAGTGAGAGCCGGTCGAGCGTCCGGTGGTGCCCATCATGGCGATGACCTGGCCGCGTTTGACCACGTCGCCTTTTTTCACGAACAGTTTGGAAGCGTGTCCGTAGCGCGTCTTGATTCCATTCTTATGGTCGATGAAGATCATCAGGCCATAGCCCGCATTGTTCCAACCCGCTGACTCAATCACGCCGTCAGCTGCGGCATACAAAGGTGAAGTGAAGTCGCCGTCGACGTCCAGGCCCACGTGGCGCCAACCATAGTATTGGGTGATCGAATGGCCGGATGTCGGCCAGAGTAGCTTGGTCTTAGGTTGTTCCTTGGTCTCCAAGTCAGCCGGCTTGGGGACGGGGCGCGGTGCGGTGAGTTTGGAAATAGATTCGCTCGATGGCACTTCCGTCTGACGCGCAATCCGCGAACTCGTCTGTTCAAGTTCCGGCGGACGGCCTCCGGGGATCATGAGCTCCGTCCCCGCGGCCAGTTTTTCGCCTTCGCCGAAATTATTGAAGTTAGCTATCTCCGTCACGTCTCCGCCATACTTGTTGGCGAGCGAGCCTAAAGTGTCGCCGGATTTTATCTTGACGATGACGCCGGAGGTGGGCGGTATGCGCAGCGTGTCGCCAGGACGGATATACTGGCGTTCCTGCAAGCCGTTGTTCCACAGGATCGTGCCGATATTGACTCCAAAGCGTTGCGCGATGTTGCCCAAAGTATCGTTTTCTTGGACCGTGTATGTTTCCGTGCGGGTACGCTGGACTTTCGGACCTTCGGTCAGATCAAGCGGCAGTGCAGCTACCGTCCCCGGGATTTCCAGGCCAGTCGTCACGTCTGCCTCCGCGGTATCGTAATCAAAATCGATGTGCGGCACGGATACGACCGAGGCGCTGCCCATGTATTTGGAATTGGGAGATGCGTTTTCAGGCCGGAACGATTCCTCCACGATTTCACTTTTTTGGTCCGTGGCCAAAGCGAAGAGCAGGCTTTGTTGTCCCACGTCCTGGGCATGCGCTTGCAAGACCTGAAAATTTCCCGCGACCGTCACGATCGAGAGCAAGAGTATCGTGGCGTGAAAGAGGTAGCGGTTGGTGAGCAAAAAAAGTACGAAGCCTTTGGCCGGCAAAGCCAGGCGATGAAAGCGCAACCTAGAGGTCACGCCCAGACGATAAAAAGGGAAGATGGCATGACGGACAAAAAAACCGACTGCCGGGGCGATCAGTTTCCAGATGCTGGCCAAGCCATATTGCAGCGCTCTTTTCAAAGAGCGCACCGCACGGAATGCGGCGATGGCCAAGCTGGTTGCGAATGTCTTGATGGGGTTTGGGATAGCGGCCTCTCTCTATCAGCTGCGGACGCCGTAACTAGGCGGTAGACGGTAGGCTGTAGGCGGTAGCCAATCAAGCCATAGTATCGCTGTCAGTTTCGACAGGCCCGAGCTGGTATTCAGTCCTCCTGACTCCAAATTTAGGTTTTAAAAGATTAGCAAAGCGCTCCAATCAGGTCAAGGGTTTGAAGGACTAATTTAGCTAATTTTACATTAATTTTAGGTAATTTGACGGTACTGGAGCGCCTCGGCCAAGTGCTTTTCCTCCACCTGACCGGCTTTTTCCAGATCGGCGATAGTTCGGCTGACTTTGAGGATGCGGAAGTAGGCTCTGGCCGACAAGCGGTAGTGTTCCGTCGCACGTTTGAGGAAAGCGCGTCCGTCCGCCTCAAGTCCGATGAGCGTCCGCGCTTCTTCGCTCGAGAGTTCAGAGTTGGTGACGATACCGCGTCCGGCAAAACGCTCGCTTTGGATGTCCCGCGCCGCTTGCACGCGCCGGCGGATCTCGAGCGATGGTTCGCCCGGCGCCAGATCGGTCAACTTTTCCGTCGGTACGCGCGGGACTTCCACGGCCAAATCGATCCTGTCGAGCAGCGGACCGGAGATGCGCTTTTTGTATTTCTCGACCTGCATGGGCGAGCAAGTACAGTTGCGGCCGCGGTCGGTGGCAAAGCCGCACGGGCACGGATTCATGGCCGCGACGAGCAAAAAGCGCGCGGGGAACGAAACCGTGCCTTGCGCCCGTGCAATCGTAACTTGTCCGTCTTCGAGCGGTTGGCGCAGGTTCTCGAGGACCGAGCGGCTGAACTCCGGGAACTCATCCAAAAAAAGCACGCCGCGATGGGCGAGCGAGATTTCGCCCGGTTTGGGAATCGTGCCGCCGCCCACCAGCGCGGTCCCGGATGCCGTGTGATGCGGCGCGCGGAATGGTCGTTCATGCGCCATGCCGCCAGTGTGCAGGCTGCCCAATACCGAATAGATCCTGGTCACCTCCAGCGCTTCTTTCATGGTGAGCCGCGGCAAGATCGAAGGCAGGCTGCGCGCCAAGAGCGTCTTGCCTGAACCCGGCGGTCCTTGCATGAGCAAGTTGTGTCCGCCTGCTGCCGCGATCTCGAGCGCACGTTTAGCTTGCTCTTGTCCGCGGATGGACGACATGTCGAGCGTGGGTTTGGACTCATCATTCGGCGTCTCGGCATGTGTGACGAGCGTGAGTTCGCCTTGGCCGCACAGATAGTCGGTTATTTCTTTAAGCGTCCGCGCCGTCTTGATCGCGATGTTCGGCACGAGCGCGGCTTCGGCGCCATTTTCTTGCGGCAGGATGATTTCCGCTATGCCGCTTTCCGCGCACAGCATGGCCATAGAGAGCGCGCCTGGGATGGGGCGCAATTTGCCGTCCAACGCGAGTTCGCCGGCCAAGAGTCTGGCGCGCGGCGGAGCCTCGGGCAAATCACCGTGCGCCATCAAGACCGCGATGGCGATAGGTAAATCAAAATAGGTGCCGGCTTTACGTATGTCGGCCGGAGCTAAATTGACGGTTATCTTGGTCCGCGGAAACGGCAAATCAGAGTGCTTGAGCGCACTCCTAACGCGTTCGCGGGCTTCTTGCACTGCGGCATCGGGCAGTCCGACGATTTGAAACGAACCTAGGCCAGGCGAGATATCGGCTTCGACGTCAATCAAGCTGGCTTCTATGCCGTGCAAGGCAGTAGTTAAAACAGTGGCGGCCATGTGATTTGGTCCGTCGAGACGCCGCACCTAATTAATAGCTACCGCAATCCAGCGTCGGAGTCAAGAGTAACGTAATAATCAATAACCAATATTCAATAATCAACAACCCGTTCGAATTGATTATTGTTTATTGATTATTGTTTATTCGTTTCCTATTGCGGCGCGAGTAGAAAAAGATATAGGCCAGGATGCCAGCGCCGATGGAGATGTCGGCCAAATTCAAAATCGAAGTCCTGCCGACGAGAATCCAGTCGCGCACATAACCTAGACTCGCACGGTCGACCAGGTTGCCGATGCCACCCCCCAAGATCAGCGCCAGCGCGATCTTTTCAGACTCGCTGCGGTGGTTGCCTAGGATGAGGAACGTGATGACGACGGAGATGACGGCAGATATCGCCAGCAGGATTGCATTAGGCACGGCGATATTGCCTAGCGCGCCGTAATTCTCATGCCGGGTAATCTCAAAAACCCCGGGAATCAATCCGGGGTACGCGGTGTGCGTGAACACCCACGCTTTGCTTAAAAAATCCACACCCACGCTCGCCGCAATCGCGGCTGAACAGGTTAAGAGGACGCGGACTTTGGCCGTCACATCTCTTGGGTCAGGATCTTTTTGCAGTTGATGCAGCTGGACGAAGAGGGCCGGGCTTCCAGGCGCTTCAGCTCGATTTCTTTGTTGCAGTATTTGCAGACGCCGTATTTGCCGGTCTCGACTGCCTTGAGGGCTTCTTCGGTGTCGCGCAGTTCGGAGGCGATGCGCGCTTCCATGGATAAGCTATCCGCGTACTCCGCGATTTCGGCTGCGTTGTCGTCTTCGGAATTGCTGCCTGATTCGGGATAGATGACTTCGAACCGACCGGGCCGGTTCGGGTCGCGTTTACCTAAATCCTCCAGCTCTTGCAGCAGGCGCGCCCGATCTTCGACGAGGCGCTGTTTAAAATTGGCGATTGTTTCTTGGGTCATAAGATGGCGTAAAACGGAAGGAGTATATGGGGGTCAAGCTAGACTGTCAACTCTCGCTACCCCTACCAGCAGTGTGCCTAATGTATCTCAAGGCCACAAGAGCAGGATTGTAAAGCGGGAGGTTGATGGTAAATTTCATGTTTCGTATAAAAAAAGAAACCGCGGAGGGCCCTTAAGTGATAAGTGGTCGCGCGGTCTCTAGGCCGCGACTTTGATTCGGATTCGTCTTCCGGGGGACTTAGCGCTTCTTCGCTCTGGGCGAAGTGACGATTCGAATACAATCTGTCTCGGTCTGAAGAAAAGGACTGCAGTTTCGACCCAACCCCGGCGGATGCCCAGACGGGTTGGAATATCCCGTATTTTTAGGGTCGCCTAAGTGTTTTGAATTTATTTTTTGTTTCATTTTCCCGAAGGTATTCGGGTAGAGTCGAGTCAAAACATGGAACGGACTGCCATTCAAGATGGAAGTCCATCCTACGCAGTTGTAAGGTACGGGTGAGGTAATCGGCACTTAACGGCCGTCAAAGCGCGGATTTCGCGCCTGCAGAATCAAAACAAAGGACAAGTTGTTATCCACAGCTTAGGTGGAAAGCACAGCTCTTGGCCGTACATAAACATAATACGCCTAAAACGGCGTAGTATCAATAATCAGGCTATATTTGCGTAAATGCTCGAGAAAGCAACGAAAAAATCAATTTAAAAAATGGTCTGTGGATAAAGTATTAACAATTGGGGATAACTCCGGGAGAATAACCAATAATCAAATCCCTATTCCCGAGCACATGCCTTATTTTTTTGATTATTGGAATTTGATTATTGATTATTTGCGCTTACTCGCATTCGATCTTCAAAAAACCGCTTTTAATGCGATATAAACGCAGTGTGCAATTGATGGTTTGTCCAAAATTAAGCTCTTTTAAGCCCAAATTTAAGATGCCTGGAGAAAGCTTGGCTAAAAGGACTTCTGCGTCGGTAGTCAGAGTCGAGCTGGTTTGCTCAAGCGTCATCGTGCCTTGCCGAATGCCGACTTTAATCAAGCTGCCGAAGAGTCCGGTTGAGCTTACATTAGGCAAAAGCAACTCTTTGACGACCGTATCGTCCGGCAAGGTGTAGTTGCGCTCATCGGTCTTGCCAAGCGCGGCGGAGATTTCTTGTTCGGTCTGGGAAGAAAAATCGGGGAAGGTCAGATCCAAGCCGGAAATTCCATCTGCCGTGAGTTCAAGAGTCAACGCTGACGGAGCCTTTGATAATTCCAAGGCGTAGGTGCTTTGGGCCAAGGCTTGCGCGATCGGCGGCCAAGCTTCGGGGAAAGCTGCGAGGTCCAAAGACAAGTCACCAGCGTCGCTGACTCCGGGAGTCTGCGCCAAGGTAAAATCCGTGACCCAAGCGCCGTCGTCAAACGATCCGCGTAAAGTTTTATCCGGCAGCTTCAGCGTGACGTACGCTTGATGCCAAATAAGCCTGCCCCAATCAGCTAAAAGATCCTTGAGTCTTATTTTACTTTTCAATTCCAACTTTCCCGTGCCCACTACCTTATATATGCCTGCGGGGGTTGATGGCAGATCGGTTTTTTTCCAACGCGGCACGACGGCGAAAACTTCAGGCGCTCCATTTTGCATGCTTACGCCCAACGCCGCAGGCAAATTGCTGCCTGCGGCATCGCGCCAAGCTTCCGGAAAATATTCCGGAGCTTGGTCGAAGTTGCGGGTCAAAGCGAAAAATGGAACGTCGGCGGGAAAGGGCAAAGTGTATTCCCAGATGAACAGGAATGCCGCGACGCTAGCGCAGACGAAAGCGAAAATCCAAACTGCCGCTCGCGGAAAGCGCCGTTTTTCTACGCCAAAGCCCAGCAAGGGATTGCCGGGCGTCAGCGTGTGTTGGATATCATTCTCTTCCCCCATGCTTAAAGTTTTAAGCTTTAAGTTTTGAGCTTCGGACTACCTAAAGGCTGTACGGCGGGAAGATCGGAGGGGGCGGGGGAAGTGGGGCGCTGTTTGGCCGTGGGCCGAATCCGCCGCGGTCATTGCCGCCGGGACGTCGTCCGCCACCGCCACGATTGCCGCCGCTACCGCTACCGCGACTGCCTCCGCCGCTGCGCAACGGCCGTCGATCGTCTTCCGATTCTTGATAGCCGGGCAGCGCACGCTTCATCGAGAGGTTGATGCGGCCTTGCGAATCCACTTCATAGACTTTGACTTTGACCTTGTCGCCGACATTGACCACGTCGGTCACTCTGTCGACGCGCGTCGGCGCCATCTCGCTGATGTGCACCAAGCCTTCTTGCTTGGGCAGGATCTCGACGAAAGCGCCGAAATCCATGAGCCGCGTCACGGTGCCGGTGAAGATTTCTCCCACCGCGACTTCGCGCGTCAGCTGCTTGACCCAATCCACGGCCCTCTTCATGCCTTCGGGATCGACCGAGGTGATCATGACTAAGCCGTCGTCTTCGATGTCGATCTGGACGTTGCACTCCGCGATGATCTCGTTGATGATCTTGCCGCCCGGACCGATGACGTCGCGGATGCGGTCGGGGTTGATGCGGAAGGATTCGATGCGCGGCGCCCACTTGGACAGCTCGGCGCGCGGCGCGGGGATGACGGATTCGATCAGATCAAGGATCTTGAGGCGCGCGGTCTTGGCTTTTTCCAACGTCTCTTTCACCGTCGTGAGCGGGATGCCGAGCGTCTTGGTGTCCATTTGGATCGCGGTGATGCCTTGGCGCGTGCCGGCGACTTTGAAGTCCATGCCGCCTGCGCCGTCTTCCAGGTCCTGCAAGTCGGTGATGACGCGATATTTACCCGCCGCTTCGTCGCTGGCCATGCCCATGGCGATGCCTGCGACCGGAGCCGTGATGGGTACGCCGGCATCCATGAGCGCAAGCGTCGAACCGCAAGTTGCGCCCATCGAGGACGAGCCATTGGAACCCAAGACTTCGGATACGACGCGGATGGTGTAAGGGAAGGCTTCGCGCGTGGGCAGGACCGGCTGGATGGCGCGTTCGGCCAAAGCGCCGTGGCCGATTTCGCGTCGGCCCGGACCGCGGTTGCCCTTGGTCTCGCCGACCGAATAGCTGGGGAAGTTGTAGTGGTGGAAATAGCGCCGCTTGGTCTGGTATTCCATCGTGTCGATGGTCTGTTCCATGCCCGGGCTGCCCAAAGTCACGGCCGAGAGCACCTGCGTCGAACCGCGTTCGAACAAGCCGGAACCGTGGGTGCGCGGCACCAAAGCGACGATGGCGCCGAGTTGGCGGATCTCATCCAAACCGCGGCCGTCCGCACGCTTGCCTTCGTCCAAGATCAAGCGCGTGATTTCCGCGTCCACGAATTCATCCACGATCTCCGCGGCATGCTTGCGTTTTTCTTTTGACAACTGTTGTTCCAAAAGATGCGCGTCGAGTTCTTCCTTAAGCCGAGCCACCGCGGTTTTGCGGTCAGCCTTGGTCTTGAGCGGTTGGGCAAACAAGGTCGCGGCTTCGCGCGTCTTCAAAAATTCGCGCGCCGTCTCGTGCAACGCTTCGATTTCCGCGCGCTCCGTCTTTTCTTCCTCGTTCTTTGGCGAGAACGGATCGAGCTTGGTCTTGCCGTGCGCCGTCTTTACTTTTTGGATGAGCTCGTAGACTGGCTTGAGCTGCTCATGGCCCCATTCGATGGCTTGGTACGCCGTGTCTTCGCTGGTCTGCTTGGCGCCCGATTCGACCATCAGCGTCTTGCCTTCGCGTCCGGCCACCACCACGTCCAATTCGCCGGTCTCGATCTGCATATAGGTGGGGTTCAAGACCCACGCGCCGTCCACGCGACCCACGCGCAGCGCGGCTAGCGGTCCGCGCCACGGGATGTCGGAGAGTTCAAGCGCGCAAGCCGCGCCGATCAAACCCGGGATGTCAGCGTCGTTCTCTTGGTCATGCGAGAAGACGGTCGCGACTACCGCGACTTCGTTGCGCATGCGATTGTCGAACAGGGGACGGATGGCGCGATCGATCAAACGGCCGGACAAAATGGCTTCGTCCGTCGGACGGCCTTCGCGTTTGATGAAGCGCGAACCTTTGATGCGTCCCGCAGCGTACATACGTTCCTCGAAGTCCACTTGAAGCGGAAAAAAGTCCAAGCCTTCGCGGATGCCGCCCATGGTCGCGGTGCACAAAACCACCGTGTCGCCGTAACGCACGGTACAGGCGCCGTTGGCTTGCTGCGCCAATCGGCCTACGCCAATGGTCAGGGTCCGGCCGCCCCATTCGATGGAATATTCTTTCTGGCTTTCCATACATGACTGCGCCGTCATCCGGAGACTGAATCCGCACTGCGGATCTGTGTCTCGGGACGATGACGCGAAAAATTTATTCCGGGATTAATTTCCCGCCTGCCCGAACAAGCTTTTGTTCAGGCAGGCCGGAAGGCGACCTAAAAGGTCACCCTGATGCGGCGCGAACCGGCATCACCTCCGCGCCGTTGATTTTTTCCGTTTTTATTCAAGTCTTCGCGCGCCAATTCCGTCTGCACGTCCTTGGGTTGGCGTTTGGTATTGATGATCACACCGCGCTTGGCGCCCATTAGGAAGGTCGCCGCGTCGGATGAGATGTCGAAGAATTTGTCGCACGTGGCGCGGAGTTGTGCGTTGGTCGATTCGGCGAAGGCCACGACTTCCACGTACACGCCTTTTTCCTGCAGATAACGCACCAGCGGAACGAAGTCGCCATCGCCGGTCATCAGGATCATGGCGTCGACTTTATCCGCCAAACGCACCGCATCGATCGCCATGCCCACGTCCCAATCAGCCTTTTTCTCGCCGCTCGCGAACTCTTGCACGTCTTTGACGCGCAGCTCGATCCCCGCTTCCTGCAAGGCTTCAAAGAAAGCCAGTTCTTCGCCGGTTTTGGATTTGGCCACGTAAGCCAACACGCGCACCACGGGTCGTCCGCCCGCCACGGCATCGATGACTTTCTCGAACGCCAGCCGCGCGCCATGGATATGCTTGGCCGAGTGATACATGTTTTGGGTGTCGATGAGCACCGCGATTTTTTGATCGTATGACAACATAAATATGATGGTTTTACCTATCCCGAGTAATAAAAAACAATGCCTCAAATATATTCCAAAACCGTCTTTTTGTCAATGCCCCGGGGAAGTTTTCCTCGGGGCAGTAATGGACCACGCGCGAAGTTGTCATTCGAGCCAATCTTCAAGCTTCGACTTGATGAGTGTCATGATCCCGATCCAGAGCGCGACGCCGAAGATTATTCGTAGCGTGTTCATGTCGCCCCGCTGATAGTACGGCGCTCGATCAATAGAGTCTTGGCAACCCGCCAAATGACCACACTCGCCCAAGAGCAAAACCATCCCGCAGCCAATAGCTACGACCAACACGGTACAAATGAACTTCTTCATTTCTCCCTCCGAAAACCAATGTACATCAGCCACGAAAATTATGAAAGGATCGCGTGCATCTCTCGCGCCGGGGCGATTCTTTTCGCTTAAACCAAAACCTCAAAGTTTTTCCTTATTTGTGCCACCGCTCGCAATGACAATAAACCAATTTGATTCCGCGGCTTCATTAGCATAAACTGCGGATAGCATGAACTCTAATCCCTTCGAAATCCCTCAAAGAAAAATACCCCCTGAACCTGTCGAAGGGCTACCTTATACTTCCGGTATCCGTC
>JBAZZT010000012.1:0-46609 GCA_041658705.1 Patescibacteria group bacterium | reverse complement strand
ATGCTTTCCTGTCCGACGAGATTCCCGAGAACCCACGATGGCTATTCAGGGTAAGTGAGACGTTTCGTACGCTGCGCCCCAAGTACACGGCCCTGTCAATCGCGCACGTCCTGGTCAAGGACGGAATCCTCCCCCGGGGGACCGGCCTGACACGCCGAGTTCGTGTTGAGCCTCCAGCGTACCGGGGAAGCGTTCCTCGTTGATGCGGCTCTTCGTGATGAAAGCATCGAGGTCTGACGCGCTGATGCGGATGAGCCGGTTGCCGAGACGATGGTAGGGCAGGTAACCTCGGGCCAGCCAGTCGTAAATCGTGCTCTTGGTGAAGCCCAAGCAGCGTGCCGCCTGCGCCGCCGTCAGGAGGCGCGGAATGGATGGGGTGGAATCGTGTGACATAGAGTTTTCGTTTAGGGATTAGTCTAGTTATGGGAGAGAAGGCTCGTCAGGGGACAATTGGCCCCATGTGGGGATATCTCATTGAGTAAACGACAGTGGCGCCACTGGTCGATTATTGTAGAGGGGCGTTGCGGCCAGGAAAGTGGGCGCAACCGGACGTGCAAGTCCGCTTTCTTGTACCGAGAGGTGGACAAGTTGTTCGGCATGATGGCCGGTGTCGTCTCTCGGTTGTCGAACTTGAAGCAATCTGGTGCACCAGACAAAAACAGCTTCACGAGAGCTGTTTTTGCTTAAACCTTTTACGATCACGGATTCGCCCTGCCCACCGTGACTGTGCCGCCGTAGTTGAAGTTGGTGCCGTCGCAGGCCGTGATGCCGGGGCTCGAGGCGCCGGTCATGTCTTCGAGGCGATAGACCAGCATGTACCATTTTTGGTTGCAGCCGTAGCCCAGCGAATAGTAAGCGTAAGTATTGTTGACGCCGTCACCTGCCCAACCGGAGCTTGAGTTGGTGGGATCTTTGCCCAGCCGCACATATTGGGCGACGGCGGTCTGGAAGGTGTCCCAGCTCGCGTCGTTGCTGTTGGTCCAGCCGCCGTTGGGCGCGGTCGCGCCGCCGGATGCCGGATACATGCCTTGCTCGTCGAAATATATGTCCAAAGCTTTTTGGATGAGCGCGATATCGGCCTTGCGTTTGGCGTCGCGGGCTTTGGCGCGCGCCGAACCGAACGCGACCACCGCCAGCGTAGCCAAAAGACCGATGATGGCGATGACGACCAAAAGTTCGATGAGCGTAAAACCGCGGCGAGAGCGTGGGATGTTGCGGCCAGTATAGCATCGAATCAGCCTCGACTTCTATTTGGAAAGATTGGACAAGCTCAATGCAATTGAGGGAAAAATTCTTGGTATATCTCGAAAGAAGATTTATCTGACCGGGTTTTGTTCCTGCGCTCCTTTTGCTTGAGGATTTTCAAATGCGTTTCTCCACCCGATGTCTGGAGCCGTTTTTCCAACGCCAAGAGTTTTTTCGGGATTTGGTTAAAGAGCCAGATATCGACCTTCCAGCGTTTTTCCAACCAATCGATTTTGAGGCCGATGTAGTAACTTTTCGGGAATTGCGGACGACGAAATTTTTTCCAATCGTAGAACATGTAGCCATTCCACGCGTCTTGGTCGATTAAAGCGTCGAGGATCTTTTTTACCGTCTCTCGCGTTGGATTTTTAGTCTCCAGATAAATGTCGATATCGGGATTGAGCATGAGATTGTATGCATAACTGCCGGTGAAATGAATTTTCCCGAAACGGCTAAGAAGCTCAATCAGCTCGGATTTTTTGAGCAGGGCGGAAGCCTCCTTTTTATACGCCGCGGCCTTGATTTGGAGTTTGTCCTTCATGGCAAGAGTATGCCTTAAACTTCGTTCACTTTCAAAAAACATCGCGATTACTGTATTATCTTCGCATGCCTGACTACAAATCCCTGCTCCGTTCCATCGGTTTAAATGAAAGTGAAGTCGCGGTCTATTTGACGAATCTTGAGATCGGACCGGCGCAAGCCCAGAATTTGGTGAAGCGCTCGGGTTTTTCGCGGCCCGCGACTTATCTGGCCATCGAGCAGCTGACTAAAAAAGGTCTCTTGAGTTCGGTCTTGCGCGGCAAGCGCCATTTGTACGCAGCCGAACCGCCGGAGCGTCTGCTGAATTTTGGCCGGGCGCGGCTGGATAACATGGCGACCAAGCTCGTTGAAATCGAGAGCATCGTTGAGGATCTGCGCATGCTGCAAAAAGGGGAGCGACCCTCGGTCAAATTCTTCGAAGGCGCGCTTGGCCTGCGTTCCATCCTGCAGGATTTGGTGAATTCCAAACCAGAATCGATCGATGAAATCGTCAATATAGATGCGCTGCGCAAAGTCTTCGGCGGCAAAGAGTTGGAAGCGGCGCAAAACATCCTGGACAAGATCAAAGCCAAAGGGCGCGCGCTCTTCGCCGGTCATGTGACCGCGGTGCGCAAAAACGTCGAGGCGCGCATCTTGCCCAAAGACTTCCAGTTCGCGGGTGATATCATGCTCTACAACGACAAAATCGCCATGGTTTCGTATAAAGACAGGATCATGGGGGTGGTCATCGAAGATGCGGTCTTGGCCAATACCTACCGTGCGCTGTTTGAGTTGGCTTGGCGCGGCGCGCGTGAATTCCCGAAGTTTGGGTATTAGGGGGGGATCAGGGGGGATCGTGAATATAGAATTTGGAATATGGAATTTGGAAGTCAGTATCCGGAATTCCAAATTCCATATTCTAAATTCCAAATTCACTTTTCTGCCCCTTCCCCCAAACAACAAACCCCGCCGTGATGTGGGCGGGGGTGTCGTCTTAGCGACCGTTTCCCATGTCCTCCTCCTTTCCTCGACAGAAGCGCAGTTTGATCGAGATATTCTGACGAACTACTGCTTTTCAGGAGGAAGGATTGTTTGGGGATACGCCAAGACGCGAAGAAGGGCGTCTGCCGCCCCAGCGCTGAACGCCGGGTTTTACGACAAACGAGATTTAATATAGCACGCTTTAAGCTTTCTGTCAAGAGGCAGCATGACAAAAGCTAATTTTGAAATGTTAAAAGTTTGGTTAAATTTTATTACAAAAAAAGTAGCTTAATTTAGTCAAAAATTTGGAAAGATTGAAAAAAGTGGCAGGTAAGTCTTGACATAAATCAAAAAGCTTGTTAGCTTGTCAGTGTTGAAAGTTGGAAAGGCAAGCTGAACATTACATCCAAGACCAAAGCCCCTCGCCGTTCGCCGTAATGGCCGGAAAATCCGACTTTTATGGGGATCGGCGAGCAAGCAGCCGACTTCGGACAGCAGACGCTGTGTGTCGAAACCCGCACAGGGATCTGATCTAGGCAATCGGGTCCACATCCGAGAAAGCCTTTGCCGGCGGCCAGCGTCGGGGGAGGTGTTTGCAAACGTGAGGCCGGTGCGACGGCCACGCGTGGGAAAGGTCCGCGCTGATCTTTCTCTGGAGGCGTCTGCTCGCCCAACCATTCCGTTCCGTAGGCGTTCCTGACGCACCTAGCTGAAGGGGCGTCGATGAAAAATCCGGACCCGAGAACCTCGGACTGACCCGAGAACCTCGGAGCCGGTAGAGCCTGGGGATGGCGAGCGGGAGAAACTTCAGTCTTCCGCTCATTCATCGGAGCTCGATCGGGGGAAATCCGAAAGAGCAGGACCGCGGTCCATCGCACTTCATCTTCTGGAGCGAGAACGTCAGCTCGACGTTCTCGCATCCTCTCCTGCCCGTGACGCGAGTCGCGGATAGAAGAGGAGGAGCTCATTGAAAAATATCCAACCGGCCTACACGCGAGATCCCGAATTTTGGGGGTTCGCGCGTGGGACCGGGTGGTGCACTGCCACCGTAGGTTCGCGGGCAGCGATCGCCGCGCAGCGATCGTACTGCAGGGGAGTCCCCCTTCCAGCCAAAGCTGCTGGACTGCGAGTGGCGTCTACCTCAACCGGGTAGGCGTCCCGAGCCTGCATCAAGTGAAGGTGCGGGTCGGAAGTGTGTGGGCCAGGCCGTGCGACGGCCAGGTTCGCGGAGACCTTCGTCTCCACTGGGGGTTGCGCGACCTCCTACTTCGGACCGACGGTCCGGAGATGCCTTGAGCATGTCGAGGCAAGCCCTGTGTCGGATTTTAGTCCGGGCGGGGCATCGTGAACTTTTCTGGAGCGAGAACGTCAGCTCGACGTTCTCGCATCCTCTCCTGCCCGTGACGCGAGTCGTGGTCGGAAGAGGGGACGTCCCACAGGTCGGGGAGGCTCCCAAGTGGCTCGGACCTAAGGCCGAACCACTTGGAGCATGACCTGCTCTGCGGGACATCTCGGGCAAATGGGAAGCGGATTTAAGTCGAAAGCGGTCGACCGCTAGATGGACAATCCGATGGCGCCAGGCTGCTGCGACGGCCATGCGTCATGAGGTGTGTGCCTCAAGGGACCGACCCGAACCAAAAAACGGTCCCGATCTGGAGGGCTAGAGAGCGGCCAATCTCGAAACCCGAAAAGAAGTCGAATGGATCACGGGCCCGCACGAGGTACCAATCCACGAGATAACGATTCGTTTGCGCAGACTCCGCGCGGGTGAGTGGTCTACTCCATTCCCCGCGCCTCATCTCCCGCAGCTGACGCAAGTCGGAGACGGAAGAGGAGGGATTGTTCAACGGCACGGAGGTGGAAAGCATGGCTAAGAACGCGAAGGTGTTTTTCGAGACTGACGACCACACCCACTTCAGCTTGAAATTCTGTTGTGACGGCCTGCATGGTTATGAAAAATGGCACTTCATGCGGGGCCTCGTGGAAGAAAAAGTCACTCGTTGCGATAACAGCTGCGCTGACCAACCGGTCATTCGGCAAAAAGAGTTTTCGGAGGCTGATGTCGCCGCCCTGCGAGGACGTCTCGTGGAGTGATTCTCCGGACTGCGCATCTTCTTTCGCGAGACGTCTGACGTCTCGCCTCATCTCCCGCAACTGACGCAAGTCGGAGACGGAAGAGGAGGAACGGTACTTTGGAAAGTAGCATCGTCGCTCACCGCAAGAGCCGGGTCAGCCCGACTTTCGCGGGGAGCGGCGAGCGTACAGCGCCTAACTTCACGGACGGCCCAAGCGTGCCGCGGTGATCCGCACCGACAGCCGGGGGGTGGCTCCTCCGTATGGCCGTGAGCGCCTCCCGAGTCGGCTCGCTACCGCTGGGAGGAAATCCGATAGCCGGGGCAATTGCGCCTGGCGGGAAAGTACGGAATTGGTGCTTGGCTGCCTCTTGGGAAGAACCCAGGATAAGAGCGACAGCCAAAGCGTCATGGGATGGTTCAAAGCCAATCCCAAGGGAGCGTGCCAACGTTCCTAAACCTCGTCTTGCCTAAGCAGCAACGAGGACGTGCCCGGGCACGAAGCAGACCCTGTATTCAGGATTTGCATCGCTCGCTCATCTTCTGGAGCGAGAACGTCAGCTCGACGTTCTCGCATCCTCTCTTGTCCATCACCTTCGACGTGACGGATAGAAGAGGAGAAAGCAGAAACAGATTCCTGTTCTTTCCAGAAGTTTTAAGCGAGAACGCCGGACGTTCTCGCATCCTCTCTTGCGATGTGTACGCGACGCCTTTGTCGCCATATTTTCTCCAGACGAAAGGGAAACCATGACCAGTAAGTACCGTAGCATCTACCTCGGCAGCGCCCAGGATCCCCAGCCCACCTTCCGCGACGAAGCGGAAGACGCCGCGAACTGGCCGGAGGGGGCCGTGATGGCGATCACCTTCACGGAGGAACGGTTCGGACACCTCGCATCGATTCCCGGCGAGCCCTTGCCGCGCACAGATTTTCTCGGCGAGGATGGATGGCCGCTCGACCTCTCGACGGAACGAACAGCGAACCTGCCAATCGCGTTGAAACGCGGGTTCCAAGTTCATCCATGGGGTTGGCGACACTGGGATCATTGGACTTGGCTGCGCGCAGAGCAGAACCCGGGAAGGTTCGCTCGACCGCGAGATTTGGGCCCCATCGCCCACGACATCGCCTGCGCCGCTTCACGCTTCGCTCCATGATCCTCCAACCCTCCTCAACAAGCCCGCCGTTTCCTCAACGGCGGGCTTATCTTTTTGCCTGCGCTTTGGAAAAAATGTCGTCCCGAGCTTGTCGAAGGACCTTTTAAGCGTTGGTCTGAACCGATGGCTGATTTCGTAGGGGCGACCCGTTGGGTCGCCCCTACGAAATGTGCTAGCGCGGAGTTTACCCCGCACTCGATGCCCAGCTCGACGTTCTCGCATCCTCTCTTGTCCATCACCTTCGATGTGACGGATGGAAGAGGAGGAAATAAAAGCAGCGGTCCACACACCGCCGCTTTTTTGTAGATCGATACTTGACTTTCAGTCATAGTTATGCGAACTATTAGGGAGTAAACATCGAAACAAAAAAAGGAGCAGGTCGCATGGCTAGGGTGACGATGCAGGATTTGGTCAAACGAGGCATGGCTCAAGAAATATATTGCTGGGACAAGATCAGAAGCCAGGCTGAAAAGGAGTGTCGCGAATTCAGGCAAGTCGCCGGCTCTTTGGCCGATTTTTTCATCTACATTCCGCCGAAAAGAGAGAAGAAGGCGATCGGCTCAAGGATCGTTTGGAAAGATAGAGCAATCAAGCTCCTTAATTTTGACGGTTCGGCCATCCTGACGAGATATGTGGATGTGGCAAGTTACGCCAGAGTATGCGTCGAACTCTGCGTAAACGGTGGCAAACCGTCAACACACGCAAGCCTCAAGCAGGCCCTGAAAACGATCAACTTAGACTTCAAAGCCCTCTTGTAGCTTGATGTCGGCGACGAAAACTCGACAGCGCTCCAATCGGTCGCTGTCTTTTTGATTATTGATTCTTAAAAAAGTAACGCCCCACCGGAAGCCGGTGGGGCGTGGACTTGAGTGAGCGGGGAGCTTGGATCAGGCTGGGAAGTCGGCCAAGGTTGCCTTGGCCACGTTCTCGAGGTCGCGGCACCAGGTCGGGCGGTTCTTTTTGGGGCACGCCCGATAGACTAGCTCCACGATTGTCTGGACGATATCGCCGTTGAGGCGATAGCCGCACTCGCTCTCCCGATCGGGGCCGAGCATGAGGGGGACGCGCCAGAGGGCGTTCGCGACCAGCGTCACCGGAGTCTGTCCGTTGGCGGAAAGCTCGCAGGCCACGGCGTGCGCCTTCATCGTCGCGACGCGCAGCCGATCATACGTGACCCGGTCAGAGGCGAAAGCGCGGATGGTCAGGATGGCCTCGAAGAGGCGATGGTCCGTCGCTTTCATGTTGGATAGCCCATACTCGACGACCGAGCATACGGCATTCAAGACCAGATTTACTTCACGATTGGTGTGGGCCTTATTCGCGGCTGCCACGAGCGTCTTGGACACTTCGAGTTGGGAAGTTGTGATCACGTCTTTGCTCCTTTGAAGGTTCGAGCCATCCCTCGGAACCTCCGATTAGAATCGGGGATTCGGTGAGGATCCCCGTCAGAAGCTGAATCTAAATGCTTCTGACGGGGCGCGGCCCGAGCGCGCGTGAGGTTGCGCTCGGGGGAGAAGCTGGACTCGAGCGAGTCGTCAGCTGCGGAGGACTTGCGGCTTGGATCGCCGGCCGCGTTGCAGGATCTCGTCCAGCACCAGTCCGTGATTCAAGGCGAGATCGTCCAGCGTCGGATCGAGAGGATGATGGACTGCAATCTTGGCTCGTTCGACTTGGAGTTGGTTCAGTTCGCGGCGCAGCGCGGTCAAATCCCAATTCCGATAGGGCCGGTCATCGATCCAGACGAAGGTCTGGATCGGAAGCTCCGCGCGGCGTTTCCAAGCCCGGTCGGGGAAGATGAAATCCAGCAACGTGGAAGCGAGCTTACGCAACAGCATCGCGAAGAAACCCATCTTGTTCCTTTCTGAAAGACCGTGCGGGTCACAGCGCGCCGGGCATGTGCGGGGGAGGCCCGCCCGTATCGCCCCAGGGCTCCGCATAGCGCCAGCCTTGCTTGCGCACCGTCCATATCCCGAAACGGAACGTCGCAGCTTTGATCTCCTCGGGAGTATATTCGTGACGACCCTCGAGTCGGGGGAGTCCAGAGACCGCCATGACGAGCAAGCGGTCGCCGGGCTTCAGACTCACGATCGACGCTTTGGGCGGGATGGTGACTTCGATGTCGAACCTCTCACGCATGACGCAAATCGTCGCGGCGTGGGAAGGATTGAGGCAGGCTTCGACGCCTTCCTTCACAATGCCGCGGGCTTCTTCCGGAGTCAGGGCGCAGCGAGTCATCTCGCAGTTCGCCGGGAACATGTTGTCGGCCAAGCCGAACCCGAAGAACGTGGTCATGGGAATCTCCTTGTAGAAACCTTCTCGCTCGAGCCGAATTGATTTTCGACTGGAGGATAGAAGGGAGGATTCGGAGCTTGCGCAACGGATCCTCGCCTTGAAGTGAAGGAACGGGGTCAAGCGGCCATGAGATCCAACCCCTGCTCGTGCAGCGTCCAGGCGATTTCGATCTCGACTGCCTTGATGCGCCGCTCCGAGTCCGCGAGACTTGCGAACTGCATGAATTCGTAGAGCTGTTCCAGCTCGCCTAGGCTCCTTCCCTGGAGCATCGCGCGGAATTTCCTGAATGCCAGCTCGCACTCTATTTCGTCGATCTGGTCCGCGAGGAGCGCCTCCGTTTCCAAGATTTCCCCATCTGACATTTCCCCGTAGAGGAGGGTTTGCGCCATTTGAATCGCGTCGGCCTTGAGCGTCAGTTCTTGGTTTGTCAGCGAAGTGAGATTCATCTCAACCTCTCGATCTAAAGATCAAATCTTTTCGCTCGAGCCGAATTGATTTTCGGCTGGAGGTTGGAAGGGAGAACCGCGAAGTCGCGTAGGCGGGCGGTTCTCCTGTCTGGTGGGTGGTCACATGCAGTGACCGAAGTCCCGGAAGGTGCGGGTCGGGGCGGTCTGGGCGAATTCGACGACGGTCGCCGCTGCGGCTTCGGCGGTCTCGCGCGAGGCCGTCCAGAATTCCTTGCGGCCTTCGATGTCGAGCCAGGCGCCGACCTTGCCGAGCGTCCCGCCTTCTTGGGTCAGGACCGTTCCGTCCATGATCAGGCGGTGGGGCATGAAAGCGCTCTCGATGTCCTTGGGCGGAACCCGGTAGCGCGTCCCGTCTTCCGATGCGAACTCTTGGATCTTGGCGGCGTTCTCGATCGCGATGACGACGAACATGAACTTCATTGTCGTGTACTCCTTGCGAAAGGGCCTTCTCGCTCCGGCCGAAACCTGTATCGGCAAGAGGATTGAAGGGAGGACGCAGGACGCGTCCTCGACCTTATTCATCGCCTTCGACTTTGTGCTCGAAAAATCAAGCGAAAAGTCGAAGCCGCGAACCAAAACATAGCCAAGAAAAAGACCAAAAATAACAAACTAATATAGCATAAATATGCCATCTTGTCAAGAATGAGGCTGACAAAATAAGCAGGGGAAATTTTTATCTGCGTTGAGCCAAAACAGCCATCGGTTTATCGGTAGGGGCGAATAATTATTCGCCCCTACGGCCATTCTATATTTCATGGGTTGACCTCGTTGCACCACGTAAAAACTCCCGTTGAGCGGGAGTTTTTACGTGGTGGACGCTGCAGGATTTGAACCTGCGACCTTCTCGGTGTAAACGAGACGCTCTAACCAGCTGAGCTAAGCGTCCTGGGCTGCGCACGAGCAACAAGCAACTAGCGACTAGCAACCAGGTCGTCTGGTTTGGCTTCCGTCTACCGACAGGGCGCACGGCATGCGCCCCTACTCTATCATCTAACCCTGCGAGTTTATGCGTTTTAGGCACGCCTGTCCAGATTGACAGTCTGGCCCGAAAGTGTTTCCCTTGAAGTGGAACCTTGAAAGGAGGGGCAAGATGTATAAAGCCCCGCAAACACTGTCGGTAATCGTGGTCGTCCTCGCCGTGCAAGCGTTTTCCTTGGCGGCCTTCGCCACCGAAGCGGACATGAAACCGTCCGAGATCAACATTTCCGTGGCCTATGTCTTGGGCGCGCTGGCCGCCATCGTCTACAAGATGTCGGTGGGGAGCTTCAAGCATCTGGAGGGCAAGACCTTCCGCATGCGGGCGCTGCTCACGCCGATCATCTCGGCGGCCTTCCTGTCGCTTCCGTTGGTGCTCATCATCATGCCCAAGTTCGGCAAGCCGACGGGATTTTTCTGGACGGATCTCATCTACACGTACCTCACGACGTACGCGCTCATCGACATGACCGCCGACTACTTTTCCATCAACGAAATCGTGCGCCAACGCTTTGTCCTGTCGGCGGAAAACGACGCACGCAAAAGCCAGCCGCCGGTTGAGTAAGACCGCAGCCTAGCTTCAGCTCCATCCGCCCCGTTTTCACACGGGGCGGTTGTTTTTAACCAGAGGGTAGATGGTAGAGAGTAGAGGGTAGCCAGATGTAGGGGCGCATGGCCATGCGCCCATTGGGTAAGTGCGTAAGAAAAATATTGTCATCCTGAGCCTGTCGAAGGACCTTTATCAGCAAACCATTCTGCTGATAAAGGTCCTTCGACTTCGCTGGCGCTCCGCTCAGGATGACAGGGAGGATAGAATTTCTGGCTATCCTCTACCATCTACTCTCTACCCTCTATCCCCTTGACAAATTCTTCGTCCAGTGGTACAAACTTGTGTTCTTTGGATGAAGTGGAGCGTCGAGTGCGCTCCGAACGCGGAGGTCTGATCATGTGGGCATAACTCATACAGCTAGTTCCTGCGTCCGTTTCATCAAGATCCGTCGCAGGCAGGTCGGTATCGACCGACTCATGGCTCGACGGAAGAGCTTTGCCCACCCCACGCCCTAGCCTCCGCGGCACTACCCCGACTCGCATCTCTTACTTCTCTTCGTTACGCGTCGCCCCAGCTACACCAAGCTGGGGGCTTTCTTTTTTTACCCCTTCGGAGATATCGTAGTCCCATGCAAGCGATTCTTGTGCATGGATTAATTGGCAAACCAGACAACCATTGGTTCCCCTGGCTCATGGTCGAGCTGGAAAAGAGGGGAGTGAGCGCACGAGCCTTGAAATTGCCTAAACCCGCGACGCCGCATTGCGCAGATTGGGTCGCGACGCTGAAGCAAACCGTGGAAAAACCGAGCGAGACCATCTTGATCGGCCACTCTTTGGGTTGCGCCGCCATCCTGCATTATCTGCAAGATTTTTCCGGCGCCGAGATTTTCCCTCACGTCGTACTCGTAGCTGGCTTTGGCCGCTCATTTTTGAACCCGCGCGTCTCCAAGCTGCAAGCACGGCTGTTGCATTGGTTCGAGAATGATTTGGATTATGCGCGCATCCGCGGCAAAGCGCGGCAGTTTACTTGCATCAATTCGACCAACGATCCGCTCGTGCCGTATGTCGAGGGTGTGTGGCTCGCGGAGCAGCTGGGCGCTAAACTCGTGACGGAAAAAAACCAGCACTTCTTGTCAGTGCGCGGCCGCGGCGTGGTGGAGCTGCCGAGCGTTTTGGAAGCACTCGACCTCGCACGAGCAACAAGCGACTAGCAACATCCTGTCATCCTGAGCGAGCTTCGAGCGAGTCGAAGGACCTTTAGCAGCGGAACGGTTTGCTGTTAAAGGTCCTTCGACTGCGCTGCTGCTCCGCTCAGGATGACAAATTTACTGCCTAGCTACTCTCTACTCTCTACTCTCTAATTCATGAAACATACCACCCTCTGCTATTCAATCCGCGACGGTAAAGTCTTGCTTGCCATGAAGAAGCGCGGTTTTGCGACCGGGAAATATAACGGGCCGGGTGGCAAGCTCGAACCCGGTGAGACGCCGGAACAGGCTTGCCGGCGGGAAGTCAGCGAGGAAGTGGGCATCGAACTCTCGGTTCTCGAAGATCGTGGTGTAGTTGAATTCGTTTTTAAAGACGCACCCGAGGACTGGAATCAGCGCTGTCATATTTTCGTTGCCACGGAATTTTCAGGCGAGCCCGCCGAATCGGAGGAAATGAAACCAGAATGGTTCCCGCTCGACGTTTTGCCGTTCGACCGCATGTGGGACGACGATCCGCATTGGTTACCCGGAGTGCTCAAAGGCGGCAACGTGAACATGCGTTTCATTTTCGACACGACATTCAAGCTGCTTTCGTTCGAAGAGATGTAGGCGATGAAACGCCTCCGCGTTGTCTCTCTTTCTGACTTACCTGTAAACTATCCCGCGAAGACTTCCGTCCCTAAATAAAACCATGCCCGCCAACCCCTTCGAAATCCCCCAAAGCTCCGACCTCACCGCCGCCCACATCCGTCGGCAGGATTTGCCGACCCACGTCAGACGTTACGCCGATAAGCTCGCTGCGCAGATAAGAGAAATCTACGCCAAATACGGAGCGAAGAACTTCGAAGAGCTGAAAGAGAATAAGAAGCTATCGGCGCAAGACGCACGGAAAGTCGCGGATCTGCTCAAAGCCTTCCAGAAAGCTGTCGAGAAGCACGAAATCGAATCGGTCAGCCCGCAGGAAGCCATTGAAATCCTAGGCCGCGAGAACGTCCATGGCATCGAAGATGTCGAAGCCATGCTAGGCGATGGTTTCGTCGACGTCTCCAAAGTCCCGCCTATCCCATACACCACAGACGACCTAAAGAAATCCAAAGAGATCAAAGAAAAAACCGGAGTCGAAGAGATGCTTGTGCTCTTCGTCGCGGATAAGGACGGCGCACCCCTCACCGGAGAGCGCATGAACGGACTCATCCAAGCTGAATACGACAAGCTCGCTCTAGGCAAATTCCTCTTTAAAGTCGATGATTGGTACAAGAACGAGGACTTCTTCAAGAAGCTGGGCTTGAGCTACGAATGGAAGCTCATCACCAAACAGACCATCCCCGGTTCAAAGGACAAGCGTCATCACTACGAACCTGGAGACACCTTCGCCCACCAAGACACCCAAGAGTACGTCATCGAGGAATACGCCAAGAAGCTTGATATCCCTCGTGACCTGTTGCATCGCCCTGAACCCTTCCAGATGCTTTACGCTACCGCTCTTCATCTGATCGCGACCGAACGTCTTAACGGTAAAGGCAAAGGTGAACGCATCCTCGCAAACGAATATCACTGGTCTGATGTACTTTCCTCGGATGGGCGCTTTGCGGTCGTCGGCCGCGCCGGTTCGGGCGGCGCGCTCGTGCGTAGGCGCTCCCGTGACAATCGGCTTGGTGGTCTGGGGGTCTGTTTTTCGCGTGAGCCTTTTTCTACCAAATCCTTGGACACTTGATTCTTGATACTTTGACCCTTAGCACGTCGCTCTCGACCGACTGTGGCGAGTGACGGGCCTTAGTCTACAAAGTCTGTCGTTAATCGCGTACAATGGCGGCATGGGATTAAAAGTCACGGCTTTAGGCACGGGCGTCTGCGTCAACGGCATCAAAGATTGCGGGGATCGTCAGCCGCCTGGATTTTTGGTTGAGGTGGACGGCTTTTACGTCCTGTTCGATTGCAGCGAGGGTATCCGTTTTCGTTTGCAGGCCGCGGGCATTGATTATGGTTTGGTCGCGCACGTGGCCGTGACCCACGCGCATGCCGACCATGCCGCGTTGCCGCAATTCATCCAATCCAAATTATGCCGGCACATACAGGGCGATCGCGATCCGCGCACGGGCGAGCTCAAGATCTATCTGCCCAAGATTTTGGCGCGCGACTTTCCGCAAGTCTGGAATTGGCATCAACCGGAAAACGATGGGGGATATTGGAACGAGTTCGCGCCGGAGATCATCGGCATGGAAGACGGTTTCGTGGATGAACTCAAACCCGGCATCAAGCTCAAAGCCTACAACGTCTATCACGGTTTCGGCCGTCATCCGTCCATGGGTTTCAGGCTCGAGACGAAATATGGTTGCGTGGCGTATACCGGCGACGCGGGAGTGTGCGAGGGCATCCGCGTCATCGCCCAAAGCGCCGACCTGCTCATCGCCGACTGCCAAGTGCGCATCGGACAGGAATATACCGGCGGCTACGGCCACATGGGACCAAGACAGTGCGGCGATTTGGCGCTCAAGTCCGGTGCCAAGAGGTTGTGGCTGGTGCATTTCCCGGGACAAGACACGCCCGAGGCCATGCTCGCCGAGGTCAGAGCTTCAGGATATTTCGGCACGACGGCCGTGGCGCAGGATGGGGAGGCGTGGGGCGGAGGGAAGGAGTAGTCAGTAGTTAGTATTTAGTATTTAGTAGTTAGGGTTCAAACCCGCTCACCGTGCTATAATCTTTCATGTGGTCGAGAAATATAAAAAAATAGTTCTTGAGCTTGTCGAAAGACTACCATCCATCTTATGTTAGGCCGCATTATAATCGGTTTGATTCTCGTTGTCGTCGGATTTGTTATCGTCTGGAAGACGCGCAAATTCATCGAGACTTTTGGTTCCAGCGCCTGGGCTGACGCCAAGTTGGGCGGGGGAGGCACGGCGCTCATGTACAAGACCATCGGTATCCTCTTCATCCTGGTCGGTTTTTTGTGGGCGACCAATCTTTGGACCGCATTCCTGGGAGCGACTCTGGGCGTCTGGCTTTTCCCTTCGCAATATAAATGAGAGCTAGCTTAAAGTTTAAAATTTAAAACTTAAAACTTTGGAATCGAAACTTTAAACTTTAAACTTTGAATTTTAAACTAACTTTATGCTAGTGCGAAGCGGGACGGAACTCATCAACCCATTCAAGCTCTTGGAGCGCGTGGGAATCCGCGAGGGTCAACGCGTGGCTGATTTAGGCTGCGGCGCTTTGGGGCATTTCGTCTTTCCGGCCGCGCAGCTCGTCGGGCCGAAGGGCGCGGTCTACGCCGTGGATATCCAGCGCAGCGTGCTCGAGCAAATCGAGGTGCGCGCCAAGGAGCAGCAATTCTGGAACGTCTTCGGCGTGTGGTCGGACATCGACGTCTACCGCGCCACGCGTATCGATGAACATTCGCTCGACTTGGTCTTACTCATCAACAATCTTTACCTGTCACAAAACCGTCCGCAGCTGTTGCGCGAGATAGCGCGCCTGGCCAAACCCGGAAGCAGCGTGGTCGTGGTCGAATGGAAGCCGACGGCGAGCCCGGTGGGTCCGCCCACGGCGCAACGTCTGGGCAAAGAAGAGGCGAAAAAGATCCTGGATTGCGACTATCTCGATTATCACGATGAGTTCGAAGCCGGCCCGTATCATTACGGTTTGATCTACTTCCGCAACGAGGCTCCCGAGCAGGAAACGAAGCACGCTTGAAGCCCTCGGGTTTTTCTGGCAGGATGCGTTCGATATGCAAATACCATCGCTCTTGACTCCGCTGTATTGGTTCAAGACCACGCCGCCGCCGCTCATGGCTGTGGCGCAAAAAGGCGTACTCATTTTTTTCGCCGCCTGCGTCGTGGCCGGCGTGATCATCTATTTGATGCGCCTCAAGAAGAATTTGGACAAATTTTCGCGCCGCGGAATGGCGCGTATCGGCACGGCCCTGCTCACCATGGGCGGCTTCGGATTGGCGCTTTTGTTCTTCGAGTTCGAGCGCATCCCCGTCTTGACCATGCGCGCGCTGTATCTCGTCTGGCTCATCCTCGCCGCTTGGTGGGGCTACAGCATCTTCCGCTACATCACGGTGAAGATCCCGGAAATCAGGAAGCAACGCGAGGATAGGGAGAATTTCAACAAGTGGTTGCCGAAAGGGAAGGGGTAGGGCGTGCCGGAATGTCTAATGACTGATTTCTAATGACTAAATTCAGGCCGTGCATTAGACATTAGAAATTAGATATTAGTCATTTTGCATGCACAGCCTTCCCAAAGATCCGCGCAGGCGGTTCGGCGACCGCGGCGAAGAACTTGCCGCGGCGTTTTTTGAAGCCAAAGGTTTCAAAGTGGTGGCGCGCAACTGGTCATGTCGTTTAGGCGAGATCGACCTCGTGCTGGAACGCGCGGGCAAGCTGCATTTCGTCGAAATCAAGACGCGCCGCACCGACACCTACGGCTATCCCGAAGAAGCCATCACGCGGACCAAACTCGAGCATCTGCGCCGCGCCATCGAGGAGTTTTTGCGCGCCCATCCCGGAGCACCGGAAGATTACCAGGCTGACGCCTTAGCCCTAGCGCTCATCCCCGGCCAGGCGCCGCAGTTCCATTACGTGGAGAATATCTTGTAGGGGAGTAGCAAGCAGCAAATAGAGAAGAGTGAGTAGTAAGTAGTAAGTAGAACCGATCGAGTCTCTACTCACTACTCACTACTTACTTGTTGCACTCGTCGCGCTCTTGATTCTTTTCCTTTTTTGTGTTTAAGTAATCCATCGCACATTTCAACCGAGGAGATAGAGCATGACGAGTTCAGGTTGTTTGCCTTGTGAGGTCAGGGACGGCACGATCCAACCGCCCGGCGGAATCATCTACAACGACGGTCTGTGGATTGTCGACCATTCCCTGGGGAAAGATCCCAGCGCTCCGATCCCGCTCAAGGGATTCCTGATCGTCACGACGACGCGGCACGTGGAACATCTGCACGAGCTGACCGACGAGGAGGCGCGCGGCCTCCACCCGCTGCTGCATGACTTGACCAAGGCGTTGTGGAGCGTCGTTAGCCCCGAGAGAATCTACATCTGCTCATTCGGTGAGTTGGTGAAGCATGTCCATTTCTACGTGATCCCGCGCTATTCCGGCATGCCAGCAAGTCCAAATGAAGTGCTGGCGGGCATGTTCCGCGAATGGAAATGGACGTGCTCACGCCAGGCTGCGGAGGAAGTTGCCCTGAAGGTGAAGAGCGCGCTTGATGACCTGCTCAAGAGCCGACAAGACGCCGATGACATCCTGGAGCAAGGTGTCTGAATCGACCAAGGAGAAAATGATGCCAATCACGCTGTTGATCATCGATGACGAGATGCCTGTCAGCAAGGGCTATGATCAGATCGAGCAGGCTTTTCCGGGAGTCTTCAAGATCTTCCGCGCCACGCAGTATGAGGTGTCGGGAGGTCAGCACATCGAAGGTCGCGACGATGGGATAGCCTGCGAGCTGCTCCAGACCTGGGCGTTCGACGTGATCCTTCTCGACGTCTCGTTAGGCGAAGAGAAGATGGGGCCTGAAATTGCCGCGGAGATTCGTTCCCTCGCGGCATTCCTGCCGGCCAACCGCGACGCGTATCTGATTGGGGTCTCCAAGAACTGGGATGGGCCGAACAGGAGGATCGTGAGCCGACGCCTGCAGCGTCTTGGCCTGGAGGTCCGCGGACTCGACGCAGCGGTCACTGGCGACGCCGCAGATCTCATCCAAGCGCTCAAGCACTTCCTGGACAAGCGCCCCGGGGCTTGACACCTCCGGCGGAGCATGCTTTAATCGTCGGCGTACATTCCTATTTTGTTGGTCGCGGGCACGTTGTCCGCACCCAGAAGGAGTCGCGATGCGCGCCAAAGCCCGAGGTCCGCCTTCGCTGTAAAATGCCCCCGAGCCACGTCCTAGTGGCCCGGGGGACTTTTTTATAAAATTTCTAATGACTAATTTCTAATATCTAAAAGAATAGTTCCTGAGCCAGTCGAAGGATTACCCTGTCGGATTTAGGTAGCCCTTCGACTCCGCTGCTGCTTCGCTCAGGGAATATTTTTTGTCAGATTTTCTGGCTACCGTCTACCCTCTACCCTCTAATTTACGAACATCGCGTCGCCGAAAGAGTAAAAACGGTAGCCTTTGGCGATGGCGTCTTGGTACGCCGCGAGGATGGTGCGGCGGCCCCAGTCCGAATCAGCGTGTTTTTCGCCCGTAAAAGCCGAAACCAAGACGAGCAAAGTGGATTTTGGCAAATGAAAATTCGTGATCAGCGCATCGACCGTTTTGAATTGATAGCCTGGGGTGATGAAGATTCGCGTCGCGCCTTTCTCCAAGCCTGATTCCAAGGCGCGCACCGTAGTCGTGCCGACGGCGATGACGCGGTTGCCGGAGGTTTTGGCGGCTTGGATGGCGCGGCGCGTCTCGGGAGGCACCTCAAGCCACTCTTCGTGCATGGCATGTTCCTCGAGCGTTTCGGTCTTGATGGGACGGAAGGTGCCGAGGCCGACGTGCAAGATGACCTCGGCGAAATTTATGCCTTGTCGTTTCAGCTTTTCGATCAACTCCGGCGTAAAATGGAATCCAGCGGTCGGCGCCGCGACCGAGCCGACTTCTTTAGCGTAGACCGTCTGGTAATCCGCGGGATCGGTCACGGTTTTCTCCACGTACGGCGGAGTGGGGACTTGGCCGATTTTTTCGGTCAGCGCCAAGACTTCAGCGGCGGTCGCGCCAAAATCCAAGCTGACGGTACCGTCAGGATTTTTTTCGACGACGCGGCAAGCCGAACCGTCGGAGAATTCGATTTCCGAACCAGGTTTGAGTTTGCGACCAGGTTTAGCCAAAGCTGTCCAAACCGCGCCTTCAGGTCGGAGGAGAAAAATCTCGAGCCTCTTCGTGTCATTGCGAGGAGCAGCAGCGACGAAGCAATCTCCGGAATCCGGAGATTGCCGCGCGTGATTTGTATATGCGCTCGCAATGACGCCGGCCAAGCGCGCTTTGAAGACTTTACTGCGGTTCACCACAAGCAAATCTCCGGGGCGCAAGAATTCACCGATTTCCGAAAAAACGCGGTCTTGCGCGGCGCCAGTCTCACGATTCAAAACCAAAAGCCGCGACGCGTCGCGCGGTCGCACAGGTTCCTGGGCAATCCGCTCCGGCGGCAAGATATATTCGAAATCAGCGGTTTTCATGGAATTTTAAAACAATTTATGTCCTGAGCTTGTCGAAGGATTACCATGTCTAGACAAGGTTAAACGAAATTAAGGAAAATGAAAACGTCCGACGCACAAGGCGCGTCGGACGTTCGAGAGCGGTTTCAGTCCGCTGGCTTTTCGGTCTTGCTCGATTCGGCCCAGCACAGAAGCCGGTATTTCTCGGCGATCTCTTTCCTCCAATAGAACGCGTTTGCCATGACATCGGCGACGCGAACGATTTCGCGCACGAGTTGCGGGGAGAGATCGTGTGCGCCACTAGGCCAACAAAATCCCACCTCGGGCCAATTCGTCCTGGCATTCGCGTCCCAGATAGCGATTACCTGGGTCAGCAAGGCGTCGCGTCGCGTCGTATCCTTGGTCGCTTCGGCTTCGGCCAGCAGACTAGCCGCAACCTTGTGCAATCTGCCGTATACGATAGCCCTCGTGTTGAGGAACTTTTCCTGTTCGCGATCGCGGTTGCCGTACTTGAAGGCGACAATCGTGAGCAGTACCACCACGGGCATGGTCCCGAACAGGGAGGCTTGGGCATAGGTCTCGGGGGGCCAAGGCAGGACGTTGAGTATGGCAAGCAGGACCCAGGCGTAATTCACACTCAACAGGATGCCGAAAACGGCTGCAACGCGTGAAAGGATCATTGTTCCTCCGATCTTCGTCCTAATAGGCAGTCGCCGCATGCGATTACCTAAGGAACGGGTAAATCTAGCATTTAAAGCTGTTTTTGTCAAGATTCTACTCGGCGCGCGCGGATTTTGGCGTTTGCGGCAAGAGTCTTGCCAAGAAAACCAAATCTTGTTAATCTCCTGCCACGATATGAAAGCCGAAATCCACCCCCAATTTTACCCGGAAGCCAAGCTTATCTGCGCCTGCGGCAACGTGATAACGGCCGGCTCGACGGTACCCGAGATTCACGTGGAATTGTGTTCCAAGTGCCATCCTTTTTATACCGGCAAAATCAAGCTGATCGATGCGGCTCGTCGCGTCGAAAAGTTCGCGGAGCGCAAGCAGGCCAAGACCGACAAGGCTGGAAAGTCTTTGGGTAAAAAGGCCAAATCCGAAAAGCGCGCGGCGCAAAAGGCCGAGAAGAAGGCGCGCAAATCTCCGACCCAGTTGAACGAGGCTTAGATTTATTCAGCGACAGACCCGCCGCAAGAGGCGGGTTTGTGGTACCGTGGAGAGTATTCCGTGATGCATATGGCCGACTTAAAAAAAGCTGCGCTCGAAGCCCAAGAAAAACTCAAACAGCTTGAGACAGCTTTGGCTTTGCCCGAGGCTGCCCAAGACCAGAATAAATTCCGCGCCCTGTCGCGTGAACATGATGAGAAGCGCCGTGTGTCTGAAGCGGGCGAGATTTATCTTGCGGCCCAGCTTGCCATGGATGATCTTGAGGCGGCGCGCTCGTCCGGCGATCCGGAGATGAAGGTTTTGGTCGAGAGCGAGTTGCCGGGCACGCAGACGCGGTTGGCCGAAGCGCGCATGGCTTTCGAGGCGGCGCTCATCCCGCCTGATCCGCACGACCAAAACGACGTCATCGTCGAGATCCGCGCCGGCACGGGCGGAGATGAAGCCGCGCTCTTCGCCGCCGACCTGTTCCGCATGTACACGCGTTTCGCGGAGCGTCGCGGTTGGAAGACGGCGCTCGTCTCCGAATCGCGCGCCGAGTTGGGCGGACTCAAAGAAGTGGTTTTTTCCATCGCCGGCAAAAGCGTCTACGGACAGATGAAGTTCGAGACCGGCGTGCATCGCGTGCAGCGCATCCCGGTCACCGAAAAACAGGGGAGAGTCCACACCTCGACCGCGACCGTGGCGGTCTTGCCGGAGATCGAGGAGACGGAAATCAACATCAACACTAAAGAATTGCGCATCGACACTTTTTGCGCGGGCGGCAAAGGCGGGCAGTCGGTCAACACGACTTATTCGGCGGTGCGCATCACACACTTGCCGACCAACACCGTAGTCTCGTGCCAAGATGAACGCTCGCAACTCCAAAACCGTGAACGCGCCATGACCATCCTGCGCTCGCGTTTGTGGGAGATGGAGGAAGAAAGGAAACGTAGTCAGCTCGATGCCGAGCGCCGCGCCCAGATCGGGCACGGCGAGCGCGCGGAAAAGATCCGCACCTACAATTATCCGCAGGATCGCATCACCGACCATCGCATCAAACATTCCTGGCATAACATCGCGACCATCCTGGACGGCGCGCTCGACGAAGTCATCCAAGCGGTCAAAAGCGGAAAAAAAGGCGAGGCGGAAGACGAGGAGTGAGAGAGGGAGCTCAAAGTTTAAAGTTCAAAGCTTAAAGTTAGGGTAGGGTTTCAGACTTAATTAATACCTACGCCCTCAGCTGACCACGCGCTGTCATCGCAAGTCCTGACATCAAATGCACCTCATACTTTTTGCCGCCAAAAAGTATGCAAAAACCGCTGGGGCCTCGAATTCGCTTACATGTATATAGTTAAGCGTTCTTGCGGTTAGCTCAACTCTCGGCCCCAGACCCCACCTCGAGGACTTCGACCTCCATCATCCTGTCATTACCAGGGTCCAACCGGGTAATCCAGAGAGAAATCCTTCCCTATCTCTCCTCTAGCCAATCAGGCGGGGGTCCGGGGGTTTGCGTCAAGCCAGCCGCAAGATGAACCAAGAGACATACCTGCAGCGTATAGCAGACCCCCGGCGTCTTTGGTCACTTTCCACGCGGAAAGTGACGAAGTCCCGTTTGACCGCCGACACTCGGGAAAAACCTCGATCCGCTCATTGCCTCAAATCGTACCTATCGGACCATTTCGCAGCAATGCAAAAAACTGACATCAAATGCACCTCATACTTTTTGCCGCCAAAAAGTATGCAAAAACCGCTGGGGCCTCGAATTCGCTTACATGTATATAGTTAAGCGTCTTTGCGGCCCGCTCAACTCTCGGCCCCAGACCCCGCCTGGATACTTCGGACCTACGCGTTTGGATGATTGCATTCTGTCATTGCGAGGAGTTACGTCTGACGGGACGACGAAATCGCGTCTAACGCGACGAAGCAATCTCCAGACACTTGAAACATTAGTCATCCCGCACCGCGTCACGTTCTACGTGATTAAGTGCGGGACGACAGGAAAGCTGGACCCGCTGCCTACAGCCTCTCTGGTTTGCCCTGCCGGCATTTTTTTGGTAAACGGAACGCAGGTCTTTCACACGGGAGTCGTACATGTCGCGTTTCAAGATTTTGGTGCACGAATCGCGCGGTAAGGTCAGTGCCATGCGCTGGTTCCCCTTGCCGGGCGAGATGGAACCGCTGGTCGACAATTTTCTGTTCGAAGTCGTCGGTGAAGCGGCTGACGAGAAGGGTATCGAAGCGCTCAACCAAAAAGCCCGCGACATCGCGCGGAGCCGCGGCATACCTTTTGTCCAGGGTTTGGACCGTCCAAAGTAGCCTAAAAACGGCAGCGTCGGGATTTGACATGTAGGCCGTTTTATGGTGGGATATGACATTCGGTAGTTCTGGCAGCACAAACAGCTCATTTCAGCGGAAAAAAGGAGTTTCGCATGACCAAGGCTCTCATCGTCGGTTCGACTCTGTTCGTCGCGGCCCTCTTGGCCGCCTGTGGCGACAATCTGGGGCAGCCCGAAGTGGTGGTCCCGGAGAGTGACGCGGCGGTCGATGTGACCCCCGCCGTCGACGCCACGCCCGAGGCCACGTCCTCGGTCGACGCTCCCAGCGTGATCGTGATCGAGAAGCACGCTGCCGTTACCTTCACGGCGCCTGATCCCCGAGGCGAGGGGACCATCAAGTTCGCGGGCCTGGTCATGTACCCGGCCTTCGCCAACAAGGCGGACGTCGCCTTCACCGATCCCTTCCCCGGCTGCGTCGCGGCCTTCGCGAGTGAGAACGACATCACTTGCGACTTCGGCCCGGCCTACAGCGGCACCAGGATCTACTTCCTGACCGGCGTCGGCGACAACAGCGTGACCGGCGGAATCTCGCAGCACGCTTTCTCGCAGATCGATGCCAAGGGCAACGTCACCACGGTGGGGACGTACGTGGCGAGCGTGGGCTCGACGGTCGCCGGATCCTTCAAGGACGGCAAGTACGACGGCGCTCTCAAGGCGTCGGACGAGGATCCCAAGACCGCCAATCAGCTCTTCGTGGTGCCGTAAGGCGCCATGACTGCTCAAGCGCCCCGCTGTACACTGCACGCGGGGCGCTTTCATTAGGAGGCAAGACGATGAAGAAGCTCTTTCTCATGTCAGTATCAGCAGTCTGGATTCTGGGTTGCGGCGGAGACGAGTTCAGCGCGTTGTTCGAAGACAACCAAACGGACGCCGCCGATTCAGGGGCGAAAAAGGACGCGCCAAAGCACGACGTCACGGTCGAGGAATCGTACGACGGTCAGGCGGAAACGTCCGACGCGCATCTGGAACACAAGGCCGACGCCCCGTCGAAGGAGGCTGAAGCCGGCGAAGACGTCATCGTTGACGTCATCGACGCCGCAGCGGAGGAAGCCGATGCTCCCGAGGAGCCGCAGCCTGTCGGACCGTGCGGACCCATCCCGCCCGTCGGTTGGTGGTTCTGCTACGCCCTCGAGTATCCTGACAGCGGCACGCTGCTGCTAGGTCTGGCCGGCGCGATCGTCAAGCCCGGAGATACGACCGAGCTCAAGTGGGCCGACCCGTTCAGCGGCAAGTTCGGACACTGCATCGCCCCGACGCCCTTGGACGACTTCGTCCTGTGCGCTTTGGAGGATTTGGGCAAGAATTGGGAGGTCTCCTTCGCTCCCGGCCCCCACGCCCACATCAACGCGAGCACGACGCCGCCCTACGCTTGCGGCAGCACCTGTCCGGGCAAAGCCGCCATCTACCATGACGGCAAGACCTTAGGCGGACTGGCGCAGGAGACCCCCACGGGAATCCTGACCTACGTGGCGCACTACAACGCGCCCACCCGCAACGACCTGTTCTTCAAGGCTCCGTGACAACTTCAAGCGCCTCCGTGTACCATGCATGCGAGGCGCTTTTCTTCATCCAAAAGACAAAGAACGCAGGTCAATCGAAGATTGTTGATCTCTGATCTTTGTCCTTTGCAAGGAGAATCGAATGGGAAGGGAAGCGTGTTGGACGATCGTGTTGAGCCTGTTCTTTGGCGCGGGATGCACCTTGAATACCAAAGGCACGGCCGAGGCGGAAAATGATGCCGCTTGGGACGCGCACGTGCCTCCGATCGACGTTTCCGTCAGCCCAGAGGGGGCGCCGGACAGCGCGGAAGAGGAAGTTTCAGACGGCGGTCTTGAACCGTCGGAAGATCACTTCGAGCCTCTCGAGAGCGAAAGCTCGGTCGAGGCTCCGGATGATGTCGCTACCGACGACGGCGATGCAAGCGCCGAAGATGCGGCCGTCGATCCCGTCGACGCAACCATCGAAGATGCGGATGCGCCCATTGAAGATGCCGACGCGGCCATTGATTCCGTCGATGCGCCTGATGACGTCTTTGACGCAAGCGTCGACACCATCGATGTCGTCGAAGAGCCGGTCCCCACCGGCTTGTGTGGTCCGATTCCGCAGGCCGGCTGGTGGATCTGCTACGCCTGGCCGCATCCCGACGCCGCTGCCTGGAACGTGGGTTTGGCCGGAGCCGTGGTGCCGTTTGGAGGCGACATCGTCTACCTCTGGGCAGATCCGTTCAAAGGCGTGGCGGGCAACTGCATCGCGCCGCTCGCCAGCGACGACTTCGTGCTCTGCGATTTGGGTTTGCTCGTGAGCAAGATAGAAGTCTCCATCGCCCCGGGCCTGCATCCCAACATCAACGCCAGCACGCAGTCATACGCCTGCTGGGACACCTGCCTGGGCAGCGCAGAAATCTACCACAACGGCGGGTTGGTGGGCTGGCTCGTGCAGGGCGCCACCGGCGGCATCCTGACCTACGTGCAACATTACCAGCCACCGCTGCGCAAAGATCTTTTCCTCAAAGTCCCGTGAGGGATGAAACAGCCAAGCCCCGCAATCCAGTTTGCGGGGCGCTTTTTTATCCACAAACCCCACCTGTTTCAGCCGGGGGTGTGCGTTTAAAATAATTGTCATCCTTGAGGCCGTCAGACGGCCGAAGGATCTTCCTATACCTTAAGGAATCGGAAGATTCTTCACTCCGACCCGTCGGACGGGTCTGCGTTCAGAATGACACCCTTCTTATTTTTCACTGAACTTAAGGCAGGAACACGACCGGCCCTTGCCAATTTTAGCGTCTTTTGTTATATTTCTCGCGCCTCAAATTTCTAAAATTAACTCACATCTGCCGCAACATAAGTCCAGTTGGCACGGTCGCTCTTGAGCGACGTGCCGTGGCGCCTCCCTGCATCTCCTTGTGACATGCCGGGTCCCTGGGCTGCGGTGGAGAGGCTAAAAGGCACAGCACAATATGCCCAAGTCACCTACGCTTGTAGAGCTCCTGCAAGCCGGTGTCCATTTTGGACACCAGACCTCCAAGTGGCATCCGAAGATGAAAAAGTACATCTTCGGCCACCGCCAGGGGATCCATATCATCAATCTTGAAGAGACCCAAAAGGCGCTCGAACGCGCCATGGGTTTCGTTAAATCCGTCGCGCAACGCGGCGGCAGCGTGCTCTTCGTGGGCACCAAGAAGCAGGCCAGCGAGCTGGTGGAAAAAGCCGCGCAGTCGTGCGCCATGCCGTACGTCAACAAGCGCTGGCTCGGCGGCACCATGACCAACTTTTCGGTCATCGCCCAACAGTTGCGCCTGTTCAAGGATCTGAAGCGCAAGCAAGAGCGCGGAGAGCTGGCTAAGTACACAAAATTCGAACAGCAAAAAATCTCGGAGAAGATCAAGAAGCTGGACGAGAAGATCGGCGGCATCCAGGACATGGCGCGCATCCCCGAAGTCGTGTTCATCTTGGACATCCGCAAAGACAAGACTGCGCTCGAGGAAGCAAAGCGCCGCGGAGTCAAGATCGTCGCCATCTGCGACTCCAACGTGAATCCGTCCGACGTGGATTATCCGATTCCGTCGAACGACGACGCGGTCAAAGCCATCGAGCTCATGACGGGTCTCATCGCGCTGGCCTGCAAAGAAGGCCGCCAGGAATGGGAATCGGCCCGCGCCCGCCTCGGCGGCGCATTAGTGCAACGCGAGAATCCTTCGGCTAATAAATAAAATAAAAATAAGTAGCGAGTAGCAAGTAGCAAGGGTTTGGCTACTGCCTATCGTCTACAGCCTACAGCCTACTATATGGCAGACGCAAAAAGCGTGATGGAACTGCGCAATCAGACCGGCGCTGGTGTGGTCGATTGTAAGCAAGCGCTCGAGGAAGCGGGCGGCGACATGGCGAAAGCCACGGACATCCTGCGCAAAAAAGGCGCAGCCAAAGCGGCCAGGAAAAACGCCGAACGCACCGTGTCCGAAGGCATCTTGGCGAGCTACCTGCACCACAACCGCAGACTCGCGGCCATCGTCGAAGTGCAATGCGAGACCGACTTCGTGGCGCTCAACCAGGATTTCGTGAATTTCGCCAATGACATGGCGATGCAAATCGCGGCCATGAATCCCGAATACGTCGCGCCGGAAAATATCCCGGCCGAGGTCATGGATAAGCAGCGCGCGCTATTCATGGAAGAGCTGGCAAGCGAGAACAAGCCGGATGAGATCAAAGCCAAAATCGTGGAAGGCAAACTCAACAAATGGTACTCGGACGTCTGCCTCATGAAACAAACTTTCTTCAAAGATGACGACAAGACAGTCGAGGCGCTGCTGACCGAACTCATCGCCAAGACCGGCGAAAAAATCGTGATCGCCCGTTTCTCCCGCCTGGAGATGGCGCACGCATAAAGAACAAGATGATATAGCGTAGGGGCGCATGGTCATGCGCCCTTTTGGATACATGTTTAACACAATTGTCATCCTGAGCGCAGCGCCAGCGCAGTCGAAGGACCTTTATAAAATCCTGGTTGATAAAGGTCCTTCGACAAGCTCAGGATGACAGAGTAGGGATGGGATTTATAACAGGGCGCATGGCATACGCCCCTACCAGCCAGCTATTGACAAAAACGCAGAAATCAGCTAAATTAGCTGATTCATGAACCCATGTCGGGTATAATGATAACTGGACCTTTTAGCTCAAGAAGGAAGGTGGAAAAGTGCATCCAATGGCCGTTGCGCAGCGTTCGCCCCAAAATGAGCCGGAAATCAAGGCTCATGCCATCCAGCGCAGGCTGGAGGCCGAACGCGCCAGCCGATTCGAGATCAGCGCAGTAATCCGTCATCCGCTCAAACGCGACTTGGCGGAACAGATGATTCGCGAGGAGCTAGCTGGCTCCCGCGTCTTGAGCGCAGATGCGCGCCGGCTCTTCATGCATCCGAGCCGCGAAGGCAAGCTGAATATGCTGGCTCCCGTCGAAGCGCGACAGGAGCGGCATGGGCGCCGACCCAAGAACGAATTCCGTCGCAAGGACGGCGTTTACTACTGGTCGGGGCGCGTCGTCTATGTGACCGACCACAACTCGGTGATCACGGCGATTTTGCCCACGAATGCGCAGGTTGAGACGCTCTACATCCTGATGCCGGAGCTCGGTCAAGGCGAAGCCCCCGAGAGGAGCATCATGCGTCAGATCCAGCGCACGCACTTTGCACCGGTGCTGCGCGAAAGGGATGAGCCGGACAGGATCTCGGGCATCATGCCCGTCTACCGGCAGCGGCCGACGTGGTTCGAACGCGCCTGCCCCGAAGTGCCGCGCTGGCTCTCGAAAGAGGGCAACTCCTGGATCATCCTGGTGCTCGACGAGACGGACCGACCGCATGAAACAGCGCAAGCCGCGTACGCCACACTGCGCAACGAGGTCGGAGACGTGCAAGATGTCCAATTCGAGGATCAGCAGAGCGCGCCCTTCAGGTTGCTCAAGGGCAAACTCGAGACCAGTCGATCGTTCAAGCTGCGCCCCGTGCTCGACGCGCCGGGCGTGGATTGGAACAGCGTGGTCGAAGCCATCCCGAATTCGGCCCTGCGTTGGTGGGAAGACCTCACCGCCTCCGGTCGCTGCGGCAAGCTCGCCCTCGTGTTCTCACCGGAGATGGCGCGCGCCCTGCTCGAGATCGTCAGCGGTGGGAGCAACGCGGCGTGGAGAAAGACCACGCTCGTCCCGGGAACGCTGATTCGCCTGACTAGCCAGAGAGGAAAGTTCGTGATCGGTATTTCGACTTTCATCGAGAACGAAGAAACGACTCCGTGATACCTGACCGCCCCTGCGCCGACACTTGGCGCACGGGCGGTTTTCTTATAGCTAGCTTTTAGACGGTAGACAGTAGCTAAAAGGGCTAATGTCTAAAAATAGTTCCTGAGCCAGCCGCGCCACGTTCTACGTGGTCGAAGGACTACCATGTCGGAATAGGTGACCCTGCGGCCGCCGCGTAGGGGCAATTCATGAATTGCCCCTACGGGAATTTTTATTAATTACTTCCTGATTACTGCGCTTCTATCTTATTCACATTGCGTGAGGCGGACTTTGGAGATAGCTTAGAGACTGACCTAGTAGCTTGGCTACCGTCTACCGACAGGGCGCATGGCATGCGCCCCTACGTCGGGCTACCCTCTACCCTCTATCGTCTAGTTTATGTCCAAAGGTACACTCGAAGTGATCGCCGGTTGCATGTCGTGCGGAAAAAGCGAAGAACTTATCCGCCGCGTGCGGCGCGAGGAGATCGCAAAAAAAACCATCATCGTGTTCAAACCGGTGGTGGACAACCGCACTGACGGAGGCACCGTGGCCTCGCGTGACGGCAAAAGTTGCGCTTGCGTGTCGCTCGCCGATCCAGCGGAGGCATTGGAGCGCGCCGCCGGCACGCACGTCGTGTGTTTTGACGAAGCGCAATTTTTTCCGACCGATCTCGCGACCGTGGCGGACGAATTGGTCGATCGAGGCTCGCGCGTGATCGTCGCCGGATTGGATACTGATTTTCGCGGCCAACCGTTCGAGACCATGGCGTTGCTCATGGCTAAAGCGGATAAGGTCACCAAATTGACGGCCGTGTGCATGCGCTGCGGCGAACCGGCGACGCGCTCGCAACGCCTCATCAACGGCGCGCCTGCACCCTACGATGCGCCGCGCATCCAAGTCGGCGGCGACGAGTTGTATGAAGCGCGCTGCCGCGACTGCCATCTAGTGCCGCGTTAAAATAAGAGGATGTCATTCTTGAGGCCGTCTGACGGCCGAAGGATCTTCCAATTCCTTAAGGTATAGGAAGATCCTTCGCTTCGCTCGAGGATGACATTTCCTTTTTATTTCTCTGGCTACCGTCAACAGCCTACCGTCTACTGTCTAACTTATTCCTTAAGGCATAGGAAGATCCTTCGTCGCGTCAAACGCGACTCAAGGATGACGTTTGTTCTTAGTCAGAATTTCGCCACCAACCGACCCAGCGCGATCAAGGCGACCAAGAGCCAGACCACATTCAAGATGACCGGCTGGTAGTCTTTCTTTTTTGAGGCTTCGAGGGCGATGGCGAGCGATCCGGTCAAATTCAGGATGATATACGCAGGGGAGTTCAATTTGAGCAGCTCAAAATTCGACAGGGCATAAGCCGCGAGGATGGCAAACACGCCGTACCAACCGATGGCTTCGTAGAAATTTTTCATGCCCCAAGTATAGCGGAAGCGGGGGAGAGGATGAAACGATGCTGTCATTGCGAGCTACGGTGTTCGCGAACGCCGTGGCGAGCGCATACACCGAAAAGCGCGCGGCAATCTCCGGAATTCAGAGATTGCCGCGCGCATTTACTTTATGCGCTCGCAATGACAGAAGATAATGTGGACGACGGACTTTTGGTTACCGTCTACCTGGCTGGGCGCATGGCATGCGCCCCTACAGCTGGCTACCCTCTACTCTCTACCGACGTGGGCGCATGACCATGCGCCCCTACGCTCTAATCTTTCTTGATCACCACGATGGTGCAGTTGGTGAGCAGCGCGGCCAAGGCGCCGACGGCGGCCAGGACCGGGGCCAAGAGCGCGCCCACGGCGCCGATGGTCAAAGGTATCTCGACCAAGGTCTCGCCCTTTTCATCTTTGATGATGATGCGTCGGGCGTTGCCCTGTTTGATCAAGTCTTTGATTTTCCGCAGCAGCTCTTCGCCGCTGACTTTGAATTCTTCGCGCGCTTGTTCGTTTTCCATATGAAACGACGTTACACCCTCTACGCGTACTTATCCACTTCACCCAAGCGCAGGCAAGATGTATACTCCGCGTCAGCTATGCATCGATTTCTCGATCGACCCAAAGCTAAGTCCGATTTAATTCGCCCCGTTGGGGGCTATTTTTTTATCCGCGTATGAGAAACACCTACATCGGCGAGCCGAATGTGTGCGCCTTCAGTCGTGTCACGAATGCCTTAAGGGCATTCTTTTTTGAACGGGGCTTCGTCGAAGTCCATACCCAGGACCGCTTGAGCATCCTCGCGGCGTGCGAAGATCCCACGACCGTCGCATCTTACAATTATGCGGGACAGGTTTGGCCCCTGCCGCAGACCGGTCAGATGTGGCTGGAATATGAATTACTGACGCGCCCGGAGATCCCCGGCGTGTTTTGCGTCAGTACGAGTTATCGCCAGGAACCCAATCCGGTCCCCGGGCGTCATCGGATTCTGTTCCCCATGTTCGAGTTCGAGTCCAAAGGCACGCTGGACGATTTGCGCGCGCTCGAAGCCGAGCTTTTGGAGCACTTGGGTTACGGCGACAAAGACACCTTCCCGCACGTCGCCTACCAAGACGCCATGGAGAAATACGGGGTGGACGAAATCAGCCGCGTCGAAGAAGGCAAGATGTTGGACGATTACGGGCGCGCGGCGTTCCTCGAACATTTTCCCGAGCACACCTCGCCCTTTTGGAACATGAAGCGCGACGGCCTGGGGCGCGCCTGCAAGATCGACGTGATCATGGACGGCATGGAAACCATCGGCAGCGCCGAGCGCGGTTCTGATGCGGAGGAGATGCGCGCCAAATTCTATTCCATCAGCGCCGGCCAGTATGCGCAAAAACTTTTCGACCTGTTCAGCCGCGAGCGCGTCGAAGCGGAACTCGAATCATTCCTCGCCCTGCCCTTCTTCCCGCGCTTCGGCGGCGGCATCGGCTTGACGCGGTTGATTCAGTCGATGGAACGGGCATAAACGCATCGGTCGAAACGACAGGAAAAAGGACCCTCCACGCCAGGAATGAAGGGATAAAAAAAGAACGACGCAGAGTTGCGTCGTCGGTCACGTTCCTGCGGTCTAGAGGCAGGAACAAGGTGCAGGGGTCAGGATCGTCGTCAGGGAGCGCACGACGGATTCTGGTAGTGTGGCTGCGAAGACTTTATCATCTGGATTTCCAATCCGCAGATACTACCACATTGGGTGATGAGCGGCAGCGGTGTCGGGTGTCAGGTCCCACCGGCTCCGCCCGTGCTGCCTCCGCTACCTCCCCCTCCATACGTGCCGGCAGAACCCCCGGTTCCGCCCGCTCCTCCTCCGCCCGCCCCGCCCTTGCCGCTGTTGCACCATCCGCTGACGCAGAACCCCGAGCCGCAGACGTGTCCACAGGTGCCGCAGTTTTGGCTGTCCGAGGACGTATTGGTGCAACCGCCCGCGCACTTCGTCTTCGGGTAGGGGCAGGAACATGTGTAGGCGTCACACGATTCCCCGAGCTCGCATACTGTTCCGCAACCGCCGCAGTTCTTTGGGTCGGAGTCCGTGTACGTGCAGGCGCCGCCGCACTCGACGGTGCCGCCCTGGCACTCGCACTTGCCAGCCGAGCACGCCTTGCCCGGCGGGCACACGTTGCCGCAGGCGCCGCAGTTATTTTCGTCGGTCGATGTGTCCACGCACACGCCGCCGCATTGGGTTTGAATGCATACGCATTGTCCGCCCACGCAATCGGCAAGGTAGCCGCACTCGTGGCCGCAAACCCCGCAATTCGACGAATCCGTCTGCTTATCCACGCAGCTATCGCCGCAGGTATTCTCGGGTGGGCAGACGCATGATCCGGCCGTGCATGCCTCGTACGTCGGGCATTTGGCGTTCAGATCGATCTTACCGTCGCAGTCGTCGTCCTTGCCGTTGCACATCTCGGTCACGCCGGGGTGGATGGTCACGGCGCTGTCGTCGCAATCATCTCCGCCGCAGGCCGGCGCCGGATGCTTGTCGCCATCCTTGTCGAGCGTGTCGAAGAGACAGAGCGAGGACTTCGGGTCGCACTTGATGTTGGTCTTGCAGGCGTCGCCCTTGAAGGACTCGACGCACTGCGCGTCCGTGGCGCAGGCGGGATTGGCCACGCAGCCTTTCTCCACCGTGCAGTACTGCCCGATGGGGCAGGCGGTCGCGCCGGAGTTCGGCCCGATCGAGTGCGTGCACTTGCTATTCAGGCAGGAGTCGACGGTACAATCGAAACCGTCATCGCAGCTCCCGGAGCAACCTCCGCTTGAGCCGCCTGTGCCGCCCAGGCCAGCGCCACCCGTGTTCGTACCGCCGGTCGCGGTCGAACCCGATCCTCCGTTGCCGGGGGTTCCACCGGCGCCGCCGGTCGCGGGATCAGGCGATCCTCCGCCGCCGCAGGCTATCGAGATGACACACGACGAGGCGACGACCAGGCAAAGACACGTACGGATGTAAGTTCTCATTCTCATTCTAGACCTCTGATGTGAAAGGGCGTCCTGCCGCGCGGGCAGATGTCTGGAGGACCATTCCTCTATATCATCATAAGCAGGTTTTGCGATTCGTGTCAATGCAGCTGAATATAAAAATCAAGCCGCGCATCTTGTGCCGAGCGTAATTAATTTATTTCCCGCTTGCCGGTCAAATACCAAGTTTTTGCTTGCAAACGCTCTCGATGACCTCTTTGGTCACGCTATACTTTGCCGCCAGCATGAACCAATAATTGAATAGTTTGATGGCGCTTGTCCAAGCGACGTACATGTTGTTGTAACGGATGTCGGCATGGCGACCTATCTCCAAAAATTTTTGGCACTCTCGCAATGTCACCTCTCCACCCAATTTAAACGGCTCATTCGAGGTCATGATGACGACCTCCTGGCATTCGCCCTTATCAGTCAGACTGATGCTGAAATAAAGATTGTTCTTCGAAACCACCATGAGACTGCCTGACAGCGCTATTTTGTAGCCATGTTTCTTAAAAGCGCTTTCCAGCTTAGCCGTGGTCGGTATTTTCTTCAAAACATAAATATACGTATCTCCAGTCTGGGCATCTTGCGGGAGATTGGCGAGGAATTTCATCTCGCCGCCAGCCTCGTTGAAAATCGTCTTCAATTCTTTGGCCTGCGAGTTGGGTGCTTCTGTTTCCGTGGCCGAATCACACAGACCTGATGAATCAGCATTTATCAGATTGGTGACTGCCGGACTGGCTTCCGTCGGGTTGTTGGTTGCCTGATTCGTATTCGTTTCTTTCGTCGGAGCTGGGGCGACTTGTTTTCCAGCGCAACCAGCGCCCGCAAAAATCAAAACACCGACCAAGATTAAGGTGAGGCCAAAAAGTTTTTTATGCATAAATTTGTATTCTGATGAATATTTTATTCTCCTTTGCCGATTGAATCAAGGCGAATCAAAATATGATCTGCGCCGGGCTTTAGTGCAGCTGCCAATAAAATGCTATGCTAATCGAAGATTAAGCTATGAAACATTGGAGATTCTTGTTCAAAAATAATAAAATTATTTTTGGAATTTCGGCGCTGATTTTTTGCGCTTTGATTTCCTGGGCAGCCATTCGAGTCCAGGCGCAGAAAGACGGGAATGAAACCATTACCTTCGTCAAGCATTATCGAATCGAGGATGTATCGGAGGCGAGAGGCATTACGCAAACGAAAGACGGCGGTTATGTTTTTACCGGTCAAAGCCTTAATGATAAGCAGGGAGTGATTTCTGACGATGATGCGTTCATCAGCAAAATCGACGCCAAAGGCAATCAACAATGGACCAAGCTTTTTCAATCAGCTCATTCGGTAAAAATCGACAAAAGCTACGCCGGAGCCGCCAAAAAGGGTGAAGAATATGGTCGAGATGTCGTTGAGCTTGCAGATGGCGGTTTTTTGATGGCTAGCCAAGGGACAGGATTCATCGACAGTAGATATTTGAAACTAAAAGAGAGGTGGGACGATATTTTTCTGACCAAATTCGATAAGCAGGGTAACCAGGCCTGGACTAAAATGATCGGCGATTATTCGACTGACCGCGTGAATAAAGTTTACGCCACGAAAGACAATGGCTTCATATTCTCCGGGTATTTTACCCAGACGGGTTTTGGCGAGAAGACGGCGCCGACTTATTTTGTGCTGGCTAAATTCGATAAAGATGGAAAGAATAAATGGTCGCAAAAGATGGAAATGAGCAATGTCGACATCGAACCATTGGTCGACGGCAGTTTTATCGCTTTAGGCGGCGTCAAAACCGCAGGCAGAGCAAGCGGTCCGGCGGAAAAATTCGAGGATTCGACTGTGCCGGTAGTCGTCAAATTCAATCCAAATCTCGGAATCGAATGGGCGAAAAGCCTGGAGATCGTCCCTTTGGAGGAGTCCATCTACAAGACCGGTGAGGATGGTCATACTAAGATGACTTATCAGACGAAGCGCAATGCGGCCGGAAAATTTTTCGCTATTCAGCAAACCTCCGGCGGTTATCTGGCCTTAGGTTTTTTGTCGCCGATTTTATCCGCCGGGTCAATCTGGTCTACTCCAGCCGGAAAATATTCGCTGGCGGCCGTCAAAATAAATAATTCCGGCGATCTGGAGTGGGCTAAGGCGATAAAATTAGGCCTGCAATTCGGCGACAACATAAGCGAGGCAAAAATAATCAAGACTCAAGACAACGGTTTTGTCTATAAGTTGGATTACCTTCCGCTTCCCCGGAGCGATCAAGAAAATAGGGCCGAGCTCGTCGGGGAAAAGTTGAAACAATTGAATGATGTGTGCGCCAGCAAGCATCGAGTAAAGGATTGCGATGACGGCAAAATCACCAATGATCCGGAAATACTTTTGGCTTGGGAAGATTACATCAAAACCGCCAAGAGTTTCGATACTCGTCTGAATAACGGTGTTCTGCTGGTAAAAACAGACGCGGATTTTAATCCGCAGTGGTCAAAAACCATCGGTCTGGAGGATTACGTCTATGGTTACGGGGTAGAACCGACTGCAGACAACGGTTTGATCATCGCCGGCAGTTATAATACGTCGATCTTGAGTTATAGCTACAGTATGGGGCAGGGTTATTTTCAAGACACGTTGCTGGTCAAATTGGATGTCAACGGCAACGCCGCTAATGACCAAGGGATGATTACCGATTACACTGATTTATCCAGCAAAGATGTCGGCCCCTTTCTTGCCTTGAAGAATCTTACGCCGATGGTGAAAAGTTTGGTTTTGAAAATCGATAAAAAAGTTCAACCCAAGACGCCGGTCTTAAAAACAAAAGTCATCGATATCTGCGCCACGGATGTCGCCCCAGCGGTAGCAGTCAATCCAACTATTCTGCCGAAAGTTTTTCCTTCCCAAATCCCGCCAAAAACAAAAACTTGGGCGGAAATAAATTATGCCAACGCGGCACAGACTGAAGAGATAAAACCGGTGTATAAATCCGCCACCCAAATTCATCAAGAACTTCTGCCCATCCTCAATCAAATCTTCGCCGGCGAAGTTAAACTGAATAAAGACGTTTCCGGCGGCTTGGAATATATCTTCGGACGGTTGGTGGTCGAGAGCGATAAGATGGCAGTACAAAATTATCTTGAAGGGCTGGGATATAAGACATATCTAGCCGAAGGCGATCAATTGGTGATGATGAAAATCGGCCGCACGCTGACGCTGACTTTTTCTTTTTACGATAAAACCAAGGGGACTCTATATGTCACTTTCTGATGCAACGTTTTCCTACATCACAAACACCACCCGTGACTGGGTGGTGTTTGTATTGGTAGCCCCAAGGGGAGTCGAACCCCTCTTAACGGCTTGAAAAGCCGCTGTCCTAACCGATAGACGATGGGGCCATGGGATTGCCGAAGCGTTATCGAATGTGGCGGCAAGATACGAAAAAATTTGGAGATTGTCAAATATAACGGAGCGACTTATCGGTCTAAAAATAACAGCGACCCGTTAAGGTCGCTGGAGGAAAGCCCCGAAAGTTCGGGGCTTGGGGGTCAGTGGACGAGGGTGGGTTGGGGAGACTCGTCCTGGGGCAGGATGCAGAAACGGTTTTTGCCGTTGAGTTTGGACAGGCGTTTGCCTTCTTGGGCGTAGATCTTTATCTCGGCGAGCCGCGGATCATGGCCGGCCAGCACCGACACGCCGATCGAGGCGGTGACGTGGAACTGTTCGTCAAGCCGTTTGCTCAAGGTGTAATGGACATTGCCCAGCGCCACGGCCATGCGGCGCACGATCTCGAGCACGGTCGCCAGGTCCATGCCTTGGGCCACGAAGACGAACTCGTCGCCGCCCAAACGCACCAGCGAATCAGTGGTGCGCAAGACCGAGGCCAAAGCTTCGGCGCTCTGATGGATGATGCCGTCGCCGACTTCGTAGGATTCGTCATTCACGGTCTTGAAGTTGTCGAGATCCACGAAGATCAGCCCGAGCCAGCTGCCGTCTTTTTGGGCGCGGGCGAAAGCGTCGGCGTAATGCTTTTCGAACCACCAGCGGTTCTTGCACTGCGTGAGCTGGTCGGTCATGGCCAGGCGTTCCAATTCCTGCTCGCGCTGGATTTCCCTGCGCAAATCGCGGAAAGTCACGATGAGCCGCACGATCTCGCCGTGTTTATCGCGCAAAGTCGAGATGTCCAACTCGACCGGGATGTTGCCCTCGGACTCATGTCGGACAAAGCCTCGACAGCGATAGCCCGCTCCGTTCGTCGCGCATTCGAGGAGGCGTTTGGCGCAGCTTTGGCCCGTGGCTTCACGAAACGAATCCAGGAGGATGCGTTCCAGACATCCGGCAGAATCCGAACCGAGCAGGCGCTCCGCGGCGGCGTTCAGGTAGGTGGTCGCGCCATCGGGCAGCATGACCACAACGCCATCGGGCAAAGCACCCAGGATGAGCTCGTAGATCCGCCTTTGGCTTTCCAACCAGCGGATGTAGGGCGCGCCGTTTTTGCTTTTCGGCGCTTTGACAGGGTATTCGGGGATTCTGCGCAAAACCATCTTTTCACCTCTGAAGTCGAAAGTTGAAAGTCAAAAGTAGAAAGTCGGGAAGTCCGACTGCCACGACTTCAGACTTCGTTGAAGGTTCGAGGGCTTGGAGCCTAACTGTTTTCGGGGGAGGAGTCAAGAGTAGAGGGTCACAAGAGAGTAGAGGGTAGATGGTAGAGAGTAGCCAGCTCCGACTCTGGCTACTCTCTACCATCTACTCTCTATCCTCTAGCGTGTTGACAAATTCCCTTGGCCGCAGTACTTTGTGCGCACTTCCCGCGGCTGGATTATCGCGGGCAGCCGTCAAGCTCTCGGGCCAAAAAGCCCAAAAATCATAATTTTTCATCTTCATGATCACCATCCGTCTAAGCCGCGTCGGCAAGACCAAACAGCCGATCTATCGCCTCATCGTTTCGGATAAGCGCAAAGACCCTTGGGGCAAGTACCTCGAGAACCTCGGTACTTTCAACCCGCGCACCGAGCCAGCGACCGTGGATTTTAAAGTCGACCGCATCAAGTACTGGATTTCCATAGGCGCCCAAACTTCGGCGACCGTGTGGAACCTGCTGGTGGACAAAAAGATCCTCGAAGGCGCAAAACGCAAGACCGTCTCGATCAGCCAGTCGCGCAAAGCCAAACTGGAAAAGAAAAAGTCAGCCTAAAAGCTGGCTTTTTTCTATAGAGGGTAGGGGCGCATGCCATGCGCCCAGGCAGACGGTAGCCAGAGAACATAAAACAAATGTCATCCTGGCACGGCGTTCGCGAACGCCGTGCCCTTGAGCGCAGCGAAGGATCTTCCTCTGGTTGATTCAGTAGGGGCGACCCGTTGGGTCGCCCCTACGGGTACCTAAAGGAATAGGAAGATTCTTCGGCCGTCAGACGGCCTCAAGAATGACATCCTCTTATTACCAAAAGGGCGCATGGCATGCGCCCCTACGATTTGGCTACCGTCTACCGTCTAACTTAATCGATATTGCTGTTTTTACCGGCAAATAGTGGAGAAATAGCCTGTTTTTAAAACCTTGATTGCTTGTTAGATTCATGCTAATCTCTCGCCAGAGAAATGGTCACCTGGCATCGGTCGGGCGCGCCGATCTCGCTTTGAAAACCTAACCTTCCGAGACAACCGCCCCAGGCGGAGTCTGGGAAAAATCGACGATATGGCAGAGACTTTTCGCGATCAGCAGTTCATCGAATTCGTGGTTAAGTCCGTGGTCAATCACCCAGAGGACGTAAAGACCGAGCGCACCGTGGATGAACGGGGAGTGCTCATCACCTTGCACGTCAACCAGGAGGACATGGGGTATGTCATCGGCCGCCAAGGCCAGACGGCTCGTGCGCTCCGCATCCTGCTCAAGATAGTGGGTGCCAAGGAGAATGCCCGGGTCAACCTCAAGATTTACGAGCCCGAGGATATGCGTCGCGAACATCAGGAACGCCGCGGAGCAGCTGCCCCTCAAGCGCAGCAGACCCACGGTGAAGCAGGCCTGGTCACAGACAAGGACCTGGAAGACTTGGGAATATAAATTAGCCAACAAACAAAACCCCCGATTGACCTCGGGGGTTTTGTGTAGAGATAGCTCAAAGCTCAAAATTTAAAATTTAAAGCTAAGGTGTTATTTAGTCTGAAATCCTACCTTAACTTTAAGCTTTAAACTTTAAGTTTTAAGTTAATAAAGCGACCCTCCGAGGGGAGGGTCTTGGTCACAGGTCGAGGAAGCCGCGGATGCGGCTGATCGCCTTGAGTTGCAGAGCCAGAGGGTTCACGAGTTCAAGGGCGGCATAGCGTCCGAAGAGTTCCTTGGGATAGGCCTCCAGGAAATCAAGCTGGGACAGATCGTCGAGCCAGTGCGTGCTCATGCCCGTCCCGTCGCGGCGTATGGCGCTCAAGTGGTTGGCGCCGATTTCGTATTCCTGGATCAGCTTGAGGATTGCGGTGTAGCGGTCCGGCGCATTGAGTCGAGCAGCTTCGAGATGCGACAGGTCAAGACAGATGCCGGCGAAGTCGACGAGGTCGAGTGGCGTGAGCTCGGAATCATTTTCGATGAATACCTTGCGGCGCAGCTCCGGCCCGAGGACGTGAAGCAGGGGAAAGCGCCGAGTCGGGTGGAGGTTGAAACAATCAGCCCCGAACTCCGTGGCCAAAAAAAGGTATTCCTCATGAGCCATGTCGTTGCGCGTATGCACGAAAGGCAGGGTGAAAGGCGCGGACTTCCTGGCGCGCAAGAGCAAGCGATAGCATTCGTTGCGCCCCGCGTGGTCGAGCCCGGTCAAGAAAAGCGCGCAGCGCCTGATCCTATGGGTCTGCAGCTCGGCGATGGACTTTCTCCAATCCGCGGAGTGTTGCCCGTATGACGCCGTGATGATGGAGGGCAGGATCTCAACTTCAGTCGCATTATCAAGGTCCATGAGCGTGACTTTAGACGGAGCAGGGGAAGATGTCAAAAGAAATTAGCTTGTAGACGGTAGAGAGTAGACGGTAGCCAGAAAATATAAGCAAATGTCATCCTCGAGCGAAGCGAAGGATCTTCCTATTCCTTAAGGTATCGGAAGATTCTTCGGCCGTCAGACGGTCTCAAGAATGACATTCTCTTATTGTCAAAAGGGCGCACGACCGTGCGCCCCTACGTCTGGCTACCGTCTACCGTCTACTCTCTACCGTCTAACTCCCTGTACAAAATCACGATTTCTGCGATACTGCGCTACATGAAAAAGTCCAAGGCTTTGCGCGCTGATATCATCACGATTTTTCCCGAGATGTTTCCGGGGTATTTGGATAGTTCGATTTTGGGGCGCGCGAAAAAATCCAAGCTGCTTGAGGTGCGCGTGCATCAACTTCGCGACTTCACGCATGACAAACGCCGCAACGTGGACGACAAACCATTCGGCGGGGGACCGGGCATGGTGATGAAAGTCGAACCGTTCGACGAAGCAATAAAAAAGTTAAAAGTTAAAAGTCGAAAGCCTGCACTGAGCGCAGTCGAAGGGTCGAAAGCTAAGACAAGGATTATCCTGACTTCGGCTAAAGGAAAATTATTTGCGCAAGCTGACGCCAAGCGTTTGGCTAAATACGATCGGTTGGTTTTTTTATGCGGGCGGTATGAAGGCGTCGACGAGAGAGTCGCGCAAAAACTCGCGGACGAAGAAATTTCGATCGGGCCGTACGTCTTGACGGGCGGCGAGCTGCCGGCTTTGGTCATCTTGGATGCGGTGACGCGTCTGCGCCCGGGCGTCTTGGGCCGGCAAGCCTCGCTTACCGACGAATCATGGAACGACGGCAAGACGCTGGAATATCCGCAATATACGCGGCCAGAAAAGTATCTCGGGATAAAAGTGCCGGCCGTACTTTTGTCCGGCGACCACGCCAAGATAAAAAAATGGCGGGAGATGAAATCTTCAAAGATTTGAATTTTTTTGCCGTCTGCAATCGTTTTTGTAAAACCTAAAATTTCTTTCCTGTCATCCTCCGTCCCCCTTCTGTCATCCTCCGCTTTCTTTTTTGTCATCCTCCGCGAAAGCGGGGGATCCAGAGAGAAAAAACACTTTGGATTTGTTCTCTCTCTGGATTACCCGGTTGAACCGGGTAATGACAGGGGGGTTCGTGGTCTGGATTCCTGCTTTTCGGCCAGAGGCTGATTCGCCTATGGTGGACGCAGGAATGACAGGAGAACGCCGGACTATGGTTTTTCTTTGGAAAAGCGCAGCACCCATTTGGACAGTTCGAAGATCAGGACGTTGGCGGCGCAGACCACGAGCACCGCTATGACCCAGCCGAGCGACAGGGGAGTGAGCTCGAGGATTTTGGCCAGCGGCGGAAAATAGATTGAAGAGAAAGTCAAGAATAAGCCGATGAGCACGCCCACGGTAAGTTTGATGTTGCCCAGCGGATTATAGGTCAGGATGCTGCGGCGCAAGCTGCGCAACGAAAAAGCCGAGACCAAGGTGTAAGTGCCGAAAGTCGCGAAGATGAAAGTGCGCACTACTTGTTGCGGATAATGCAGCCCGTCGAGCGTCATGTAGATCACGAGCAGCATCAAACTCGTCACGACGCCGGAGGACAGGATGAGCCAGCGCATTTCCGGATCGAGGATGCTGCGGCGCAAGAGCGAAGGTCGGCGGCGCGGTTGGTCATGGTCCTCGAAGGCGAAGGCCACGGCCGGGAAGCTGTCGGAAAAAAGGTTGACGTACAAAATTTGCAAAGCGTTAAGAGGCAGGGGCAAGCCGAGGATGAAGGAGCAGCCGATGAGCGTGAGTTCGTCGAAAGAATGCGACAGCAGATAGACGATAATCTTGCGGATGTTGTTCAGGATCTTGCGTCCTTCGTGCACGGCCGCGGCCAGGGTCGAGAAGTCGTCGCGCAAGAGGATCAAGTCGGCCGCGCTGCGTGCCGCCTCGGTACCTGAACCCAAAGCGATGCCGATGTCCGCGGTCTTGAGCGCCGGCACGTCATTTACGCCATCGCCCGAGACCGCCACGACCTCGCCCAGGTCGCGATAGGCTTTGGCCAGGATGAGTTTTTGTTCCGGCGAGACGCGCGCAAAAACGCGGGTGCTGCGCAGGACGGCGGGCAGATCTTGCGCTTCGAGCGCGGCGAGTTCTTGGCCGGTCAGCAGGCAGCCGTCTTCCCATATCCCGAGTTCGCGCGCGATGAATTCCGCGGTGCCGGCATGGTCGCCGGTCACGATGATGGTCTTGACCCCGGCTTCGCGCAGGCTCGCGATCGATTCCTTCGCGTCTTGGCGCAGGGGATCACGGAAGGAGAGGATGCCGTTGAAAGCAAAACCGCCGCGCACTAATTTTTTCAGATCAGGTTTCTCCGTGAATTCGCGTGAGGCTAGGCCCAGGATTTTTTCGCCCGTCGCCGCGCGCTCGTTGATGATGCCTGATACGGTCCTGATTTCCGTCGCGGACAAATTCGAGAATTCCAGCAGCGCTTCGGGCGCGCCCATGAGCACGACGCTCCAGCCTCCGCCGTGGCGCGCGAGTACGGCGGAAAAACGGTGGATGGAACCGAAAGGCAGCCGATCCTGCGGGGTGTATTTTTTGTTCAGTTCGAGCAGCGTCACGTTGCGTGCCGCGGCCGCGCGCAAGATGCAAGCCTCGATCTGGCGTCCCAGGATGCGCCAGTCTCCGGGCGGGTCTTCGGGATTTTCTATCGTGGCTTCGGCGGCCAGGACGGCGAGACTCAAGAGCCGCGTCTCCGCTTCAGCTCCGCTGCCGTAGGGCACGACGGCCGTCAGGCTGGTTTCGGCGCGGGTCAGCGTGCCGGTCTTGTCGGTCAAGACCAAGGTCACGGAACCCAGCGTCTCGGCGGCGAGCAAGCGTTTGACTACGCCGTGGCGCTTGGCCAATCTTTCCACGCCCACGGCCAGGATCACGGTCAAAGCCACGGGCAGACTTTCGGGTACGGCCGAGATGCCGACCGCCACCGCGATCAAAAACATCTCGAGCAGGCCATGCCCCGAAGCCAGGCCGCCGAAGAACAGGATTAGGGTCAATGCGCCCAGAGCCAAGCTCGAACGTACGGTGAAATAGCTGACCGCTTTCTGCAGCGGAGTATCTTCGCTGTGCACCGCGGCGAGTTTGGCCAAGCGGCCGAATTCAGATTGCAGCCCGGTGGAGGTGATGATGGCTTCGGCGAAACCTTGGACCACGACCGTGCCGCAATACAGCATGGAATGGCGTTCGGCGACCGTCGTGCCGGCAGCGACGGGATCGATGGTTTTGGCCACGGGCAAAGATTCGCCGGTCAGCACCGCTTCGTCGGCTTCCAGGTTGTTGGCGTAGATGACGCGGCAGTCGGCCGGCACGCGCGCGCCTTGCGCCAGCTTGATGATGTCGCCCGGCACGAGCTCTTCGGCCGAGATTTCGCGTTCGCGTCCTCCGCGGCGCACCACGGCGCGCGTCAAGATGTAGCTCTTCAAATTCTGCACCACGGTCTCGGCTTTATCCTCTTGCCAAAAACCCATGCCGGCGTTGACCGCCAGCGCCGCCAGGATGACCACCGTCTCCATCCACTCGCCGAGCGCCGCAGTGGTCAAACCGGACAGGAAGAGGATGACGATGAGCGGACTTTTGAATTGACGCGCCAAAATGCGCAAGCGCACGGCACGCTGACGTTTGCCGATGGAATTCGGCCCGCAAATCGCAAGTCGGCGCGCTGCGGCTTCTTCGCTCAAACCGCGTCGTCCGCTTTCCAGATGCTTCAAGACTTGTTCGGAGGTAAGCGCCCAAACGGCGTGCTTGGGTTCGTTGCAAGTAGCTGCGTTTTTATCAGGCATGAGGGTAAATAAAATTGTACCACGCGCGGCGCAGCCTGCCTTGAGCGTAGGGGCGAATGATTATTCGCCCCTACGCTGTAACGAATATGCCGAAGCATGTTATACTTGAAGAAGTCACGAACTTTATTTCTCATCCTATGCCACGTTCCACATCACTCGCCGCAGCGAACTCAAGCCGACGGCGTCCCGCTAAAGCCTCGGTTCGTCTTACGCGGAGCGCAGCCGAAGCAGAGCCGCGCCGCAGTTATGCTTTTACCGTGCTGCTCACGCTGGTGCTTTTCCTGGCGCTCGGTTCCGCCCTAGCGCTCCTGGATTATTCCGACAAGCTGAATACGCAAGCCCAAGCCTTGGCCGAGATGCAAGTCAGGTTGGATATGACCGAACAGACTCTTGTCGCCTTGCAGGGCAACTTGAACGCACCGGCCAGTCCGAGCGTTGCGCCGACGACACCGCCGCCGGTCGTGACAAGCGATGACGTCAGCCCGGGTGGACTCTTGCACCGAGGCAGCCGCTCGCCCGACGGCACAAAATATGCAGGTTATGACGATACGACCGCAGGCAAAAAAGGCATCGGCGTAGAGATCCTCGCCTCCGGCGCGGTCAAGCACATCGTGATTTTCGCGCGTTCCGAAGCGAGCGGCACAGGCACTCCGCAAGCCACCGAGCTCGGCGTGCGCTGGAAGAGCGACTCCGTCATCCAATACGACGTGCTCGTGACCAAGAACGGCCAACAGACCAAGCAGACCGAAGACGTGGAGATATATTTCTAGCGAGAGAGTAGAGATTAGAAAGTAGACGGTAGACGGTAGAGGGTAGCCAGGAATATAGATTGTCATCCTGAGCGAGCTTCGAGCGAGTCGAAGGACCTTTAGCAGCCATCGGTTCAAACGTCGCTTATTAAAGGTCCTTCGACTGCACTGCTGCTCCGCTCAGGATGACAAAGAGCCTCGGGGAACCGAGGCTTTTGGTTTTGGTCGCTGCGCAGGTATAATCAACCAAACTCTATGCCAAAAATCGCCATCAATGGTTTCGGCCGCATCGGCCGCAATACCTTCAAAGCAGGTTTCGACAAACCCGGATTCGAGGTGGTCGCGGTCAACGACCTGACCGACGCCAAGACCCTGGCCCATCTCCTTAAGCACGACTCCACTTATCACGCCTGGGATAAGACAGTCTCGTTCGACGACAAGCATCTCATCGTCGCCGGCCAAAAGATCCCGGTGGTGGCGGAAAAAGATCCGACCAAGTTGCCGTGGAAAAAATTGAACGTCGACGTGGTGCTCGAGTGTACCGGCCGTTTCACCTCGCTCGAAGGCGCTTCACAGCATCTCACGGCTGGCGCCAAGCGGGTGATCATCTCGGCTCCGGCCAAAGGCGGGGGAGTGCCGACGCACGTCATCGGTGTCAACGAAAAAGGCGCGGGCAAGACCGCCAAGGTAATCAACAACGCGAGTTGCACCACCAATTGCATCGCCCCGGTGGCGGCCATCATGCACGAAGTCTTCGGCGTCAAAAAAGCCATGATGACGACGGTGCATTCCTACACCGCGGATCAGGTGCTGCAGGACGGTCCGCATAAGGATCTGCGGCGCGCCCGCTCGGCGGCGCAAAACATCATCCCCACCACGACCGGCGCGGCCATCGCGACCTCGGAAGTCATCCCCGAACTCAAAGGTTTGTTCGACGGCATCTCGATCCGCGTCCCCACGTCCTGCGTTTCGTGCGCGGATTTCACCTTCCTGCTCAAGCGCAAGACTACGAAGGAAGAAGTGAACGCGGCGCTCATCAGGGCGTCCAAGAATGCACGCTACAAAAACGTGCTGGCGGTGACGGAAGAAGAGTTGGTGTCATCAGATTTCGTCGGCAACCCGTACTCGTCGATCGTGGATTTGCCTTTCACCCAAGTCGTGGACGGCGACATGGTCAAGGTGCTGGCTTGGTATGACAACGAGTGGGGCTATTCGCACCGTTTGGCCGAGCTGGCGATACTAGTGGGGAAAAGCAGCAAATAAGAATGACTAATGTCGAATGACTAATGTCTAATTCCGACATGGTGGTCCTTCGATAGGCTCCAGGAACTATTTCTAGACATTAGAAATTAGTCATTCGACATTTTGGCATTCACGACCCCCTATGTTCGACCTGCGCAAAAGCCATGCCCATCCGGCGACCTTTGACTTGGTCTCGATTGGGTTAGGGCTGCTGGGATTGGGGTTCGCGGTTTTGACTTGGCGTTGGGGCGGCGGCTGGCTCATTTTGTGCGCCGTCGCCGTGTTTTGTCTCTGCCTCCTTATATACGGCATGTTGCTCGGACCGCGGCGGCTCGCGGTGCGCGACTACTCCGTGTCATTAGCCGGCGCTTCGGCCGTGCGGCTCAAATTGATTTTCCTGTCCGATTTCCACGCCGGAGGTTTCAGGTCAAAGGAATGGTATGAAAGGATCGTGAACGAGACCAACGCGTTGCATCCTGACATCTTGGTCTTGGGCGGCGATTTTGTATGCGATCGCCACGAAGGCATGGTGCAACTCGAGGTGCTGCGCAGACTCGAAGCGCCACGCAAATTTTTCGTGCTCGGCAATCATGATTTCATGGATCGTCCCGACTTGGTGCGCCAAGCCGTCGCGCAATTCGGCGTCGAGGATTTGACCAATAAAAAAATCCTGATCGAGAAAGACGGACGTAAGCTCGAATTGGGGGGAGTGGATAGCCTGTGGTTCGGCGCGCCGCAGTTGCCGCGCCGTACGTCCAAAGACACGCCTTTCATCTTGATTTCGCATGAGCCTGACATCCTGATGGACATGAAAGAAGGCGACGCCGACCTGGTCGTGTGCGGCCACACGCACGGCGGGCAGGTGAGATTTCCATATCTCGGCTATCCTTGGCCCATCCCGGCCAAACTGGGCAACGCAGTCGACCGCGGACGCAAGACGATTTTCGGCATCCCGACGATAATTTCCGAAGGCTTAGGCGAATTCAACACCCGAGCCCGGCTCTTCACCCGCCCCGAAATCAGCGTCATCGAGATTAGAATATAATGCACGGCGTTTCGTGTACTGCGTGATACATATTATTCAAAAATCAAAACCTCAAAGTTTTTCTTGCGCTGTCATTGCGAGCGCATAATCCAACAGCGCGCGGCAACCTCCGTATCTTTGTCATTGCGAGCGCATAGACTAATCGCGCGCGGCAATCTCCGGACTCCGGAGATTGCTTCGTCGTTGCTACTCCTCGCAATGACACAATTGTACGCAATTTGATTCCGCGGCTTCATTAGCATAAACTGCGGATAGCATGAACTCTAATCCCTTCGAAATCCCTCAAAGAAAAATACCCCCTGAACCTGTCGAAGGGCTACCTTATACTTCCGGTATCCGTCGGCAGGATTTGCCGACCCACGTCAGGCGTTACGCCGATAAGCTGGCTGCCCAGATAAAAGAAATCTACGCTAAATACGGAGCGAAGAACTTCGAAGAGCTGAAAGAGAACAAGAAACTATCAGCGCAAGATGCACGTAAGGTGGCTGATCTGTTCAAAG
>JBAZZT010000011.1:0-49195 GCA_041658705.1 Patescibacteria group bacterium | reverse complement strand
CAGTCGGTTCAAAGGACTCCTGAGAAGCCACCGAGGCATGAACAGACTGCATCGACAACGAGCCTTCGAATGGTTCTGCGTGAAGTGCCGCTAGCACCACAAAAAGTACATTAAGCCCAGGATGACATTGGTTTTTTGGCTACCGTCTATTTAAAACAAGCCCCACACCAGAGATGGTGCGGGGCTTTTGAGTTGCCGGGTCTAGCGCTTTCGGCGGCCGAGCACGAGGAGCAAGATGCCTGAAATCAGGCAGAGGATGCCGATGAGCAGGACATTGAAGACCGCCGATCCTAATGCCTGCATGTTCGAGCTGCCCAGTCCTTGACCCGAGTTGGCTAGCCACGAGCCGGCGGCCACGACCCAAATCAGGATAAGAACGCCGACGCTGGTGAGCAAAGTCCCGATCCCGATTCGAAGATAGGTGAGCGCGCTGGTGCCGCTATCCTCCGCCGGAACGACCTCGGCGGGTTCGCTTGGCGCGGGAGATTTGGCGGCGGACAGCTCCACGCCCCGGCGCGACATGGCGATTTCCAGCGGAAACCAACCACGCTCGCCTACGATCCGAACCACGACCTCCGGACCGATGTTGCCTTTCTTGGCGGCAGACGCCAAGACCATGAATGAGAACGGGCCTTCTTCCGCCCGACCCGTCCCTCGCTTCAACATGTATTTGCGCTCCATTCATTTCCTCCATCTCAAAGGTTCAGGACAGGCCAAGATAGCACTTTCGGCCAAAATGTCAAGGACGGCAAATCGCCCAGGCGCGACCAGTGCATTGATAAATGATGATTAAATCCAAAACGAAAACGCCGCAGGTGAGTGCCTGCGGCGTTGAGTTCAGTCTGATAGCTCCTGGCAGAATTTATCCAGCAGCGCGTTTCCCACAGCCTTGTTCCAGTACTCGTCGTAGTCCGTCGCGAGCTTATGCTCCGACGCAAGACGACTGCCGAAATCCTGGAAAAAGTGCTTGTTCAAACCCCCGGCCCGTCTGCTCCCCAAGTTGAGCAGTCGCTTTCTCGCCTGTGTCCGGAAGCACAACCAGTGTAGAAAGTTCTCCGGCGGGCTGTATAGGATCTCGAACTCGTGCGGATCGTCCTGTGCGTAGATGATGGAGTGCGTTACCGCCTGGTGCGAACCATCCACGGCCATCAGCCGAAGTTCGCACGAGATGATGTCCAGGACGACGAATGACTTTGAGTGGCCCAATGGCGTCTCCCAACGCAGCACCGTTCCCATACGGATGTTCCAGCGACGCAGACAGGCAGACGCTGTCTTGATGCTTTCACGAGTGATCAGCTCCGACAGCTGACCGCGCTCCATCTCCGCCGCGCCGACGATTCCCAGATGTTTAGCGAACTTGATTTGCTTCTCTGTCGATGTCTTGAATCCCATTGAACCCTCCAAGCAAAAAATGAACGATAGAAAATCGTAGCAGGAATCGCACGGACAGTCAATCCGCGCGATGGCAAGATGTAGGGGCGCGGTTTCCGCGCCCTTCGAGGGGCGGGGTGACCCCGCCCCTACCGTCTAACCCATTGACTAAACCTCAAATTTCTGATAGACAGAATTTGGAGGAAACGATGGTTCAAGCGAAAAACGGTCTTTCCACGCAACGACTCACGGATGTACTCGGTCGCGACTATCGGAACATGGAGCTTGGCGAGATCCTGAATATCCAAGCCATGGACACGATGACCAAGCGCGCCATCCGCTTCCGGATCCAAGTCGTGCATCTCGAAATCGGAGACAACGAATTCCCGCTCCCCACATTCCGCTTCCTGAACGGCGGCTTCTCATTCTGCGGAGGAGATGGCCGAACTCCGGTGTGCGTCCGCAAAGGCGAGCTGGTCAAAGGCGGATTCTCGGCCGGACAGCACGTCCCCATCGCTACGGGGATAATGAGCTTCGTCGAAATCGCCATCGACAACGATTACAGCTTCGAGTTCGTCGGCGGACGCGACGAAACCCTGTATGCGGAAAGCATCTCGGAAATCGCCGTGGAACGACCGCCCCGAAAATGGCGTAAGCCCAACGGCCTCGCCGACTACCTCCAGCGCGCAGCCAAGACGAAGCGCGCGCTGAAAATGAGGGAGCGGCGCGAAGAGCAGGCCATGAATAAAGTCTTGCTAGCCAGCTTCGGGCGCGGTTCCTAAGTCCTGATCGTCTTCCACGCAACTCCGGGGACATCTGTTCCCCACCCAGTCAGCCCAGCACAGCCTGTACCTCCTGTACCGGCTGTTTTCTATATCAAGAGAGTAGAGGGTAGCCAGAAAGAAAAATTGTCATCCTGAGCGAGCTTCGAGCGAGTCGAAGGACCTTTACAAGAAAACTCTGAACCGATGCTGATAAAGGTCCTTCGACTTCGCTAGCGCGGAGTTTACCCCGCACTCGATGCGGGGCTCAGGATGACGATAATTTTAAATCAGGTCTTGGCTACTCTCTACCCTCTACTCTCTATCCTCTATTATCCCATTGACAAAATTGCCGACAAATCCATGATTGACGCTTAAAATGGGGGCCGTGCAGACCGAGACCCAAAACATCGCGCCGCCCCAGCTTTTGCCGGCCGCGCCCAGGCGCAAAATCGCGTTGGTGCATGATTATCTGATCCAAGACGGCGGAGCCGAACGCGTTTTAGGCGCGCTCCAGGATATGTTCCCGCGCGCGCCGACTTTCACCATCCTCTACAATCCAAACCATCCACATGCGCAAGGCAAAATAATTCGCAGTTCATTCCTGCAAAAGTTCCCTTTCTCGTGGCACCTCGATCAATGGTACATGCCGCTCATGCCCATGGCCGTGGAACAAATGGATTTCTCGGAATATGACCTGGTGATTTCTTCCTCAATCTCATTCGCCAAGGGCATCATCACTGCGCCGGAGACGAAACACGTTTGTTACGTGCATACACCAACCAGGTTCCTCTGGCATGACCGTATCGGTTACATGAATGACCTGCGCCAACCGCGCTTAATCCGCATTGCGCTTTTGCCGATTCTCCATCGCCTTCGTCTGTGGGACAAGCTCGCCGCCGAACGCCCGACCCATCTTTTGACCAACAGCCAAACCAGCCAAGAGCGCATCCGCCGCTATTACGGACGCGAGGCTGAAGTGATTTATCCGCCGGTGGACGTGGAACGCATCCCGCTCTCGACTGCGCCGGGAGAATATTGGCTGGCTGGCGGCAGGTTGGTCGGTTACAAACGCTTCGACCTCATCGTCCAAGCTTTCGCCAAATTGCGTTTGCCGCTCAAGATCTTCGGCGCGGGACCGGAATATTCCAAACTCAAATCATTAGCCGCGCCCGAGACGGAATTCACCGGCTACATCTCGGATGCCGAAAAAATCGCGCTCTACGGCAAAGCCATCGGATTTTTGCATCCGCAGATGGAAGATTTCGGGATCACGGCGGTCGAAGCTATGGCGGCGGGCAAACCCGTGCTGACTTATGGACGCGGCGGCGGAGCCGAGACGATCGTGCCGGGCGAGACTGGCGAGTTCCTCGAGTCGCAATCATGGGAAAATATCGCAGATGCGGTCATGCGTTTCAATCCGGCTCAATATGATCCCAACGCAATCCGGCGGCGCGCCGAACAATTTTCCAAAGCCCGCTTCCAGGAAAGGCTGACTGATTTCCTTTCCCGTATCTGACATGCGCATCATCGTGGACGCGCGGCCGTTCGCACTCCCCCTGCAAGGCGGGGTCGGTCGCGTGGCGCAGCGTTTGATCCGCGCTTATGCGCTTGAATTTCCGCAAGACGAACTTGTCCTGGCCACCACCGGTTGGATCGAACCCGAGCTGCCCGACGATTTGCGTCTGCCGAACGTCAGACGTTGCCATCTCAAAATCCCCAACAAACTTTGGAGCGCGCTCGCTATGCTCGGCGCGGTCAGTTTGGCGCGCGCGGTCGAAAAGAAAACTGGAGCGGCGGAAGTTTTTTTTATGCCGAATTTGGGATTCGTGGGCAGACTGCCGCGAGACATGCCCGCGGTCTTACTGTTGCACGATCTTTCGTTTTTGATCGAGCCGCGTTGGTTTACGCGCAAAGACAGGCTGTGGCACCACGCGGTCGGCGCGAAACATTTAATCCGCAACGCCGCTCGCCTACTCGCCGTTTCCGAAACGACCAAACAAGACACGCAGCGGCTTTTGGGCGTGGAGGAAAATAAAATCAAAGTCATCCAAATGGGGACGACGCTTGATGCGGACGGCGAAACGCGGGAACCACAATTCGCGGGACGTTATCTCCTCGCCCTTGGCCTGGGCGACCCGCGCAAGAACGCCGCGAACGCAATCGAGGCGGTGAAAGCGTTGAGGCAAGAGGTTGGATTTGAAGATCTGGAACTTGTTCTGATTGGACAAAAAAACTCTGTCATCCTGAGCGAAGCGCTAGCGCAGTCGAAGGACCTTTATCAGCCATCGGTTCAGACGACATGTATAAAGGTCTTTCGGCAAGCTCAAGATGACGGAACTCGCCCAGGGCGCATGGCATGCACCCCTACATGGATCCATCCGATCGCCCGTCCTAGCGACGCGGAACTCGCGGCTTTATATTCCGGCGCCGCGGCTTTTCTCTATCCATCTTGGTATGAAGGTTATGGTTTGCCGTTGCACGAAGCCGCGCGTTGCGGCACGCCGTGCATCGCTTCGACTTCGGGGGCGCTGCCTGAAACCGCGACGCCCGGTACGATCTTCGCCAATCCCGCCAAGCCGCAGCACTGGGTCCAGGCCATCAAACTGGCATTAACACAGCCAAAACCCGCGCCGCCAGCCGTCATGGGCTGGGAAAACGCAGCCAAAGAATTAAACCGCGCGTTCCGGGATAGGGCTTGACTTTTTCGACAATCGCTGCTAATTTGACGCATTCCCATACCGGGAACGCACTTTCAACCAATACGAGGGAACATGGCATCCAAAACTGCCAGGCAAGAGCTGTTCATTAGAGTGCCGCACCCCAACGGCGAAGAAACCTATGTCGAAATCGATCTAAGCCGCGTCAGCTTGGAAGTGCTCACCGAAATCTATACCAAAACGTACGGAGATAGGGACAGAAAAATCCGCTATATCCGAGCGCACGGCACCGAAGCATTAGTGAACACCGGGCTCAACGCAACGGAGATCCTCCGGCAGCTCGACGAGACGACCCAAGAATGTCGTGAGCGCCTGGTCGACGCGGGTACGGCAGGCGAAGAAGTGATGGCGCTGTTCGAGGCTCTCGGCATGCGTGAGTTGCTCGAAGCGTTGTGCGCGTTGGACTGCGACTTGGTCGCGCAGCGCTTGCGCCATGGGCTGTATGGCTTCATGGGCAAGGCCACCAAGCTCGCCGGCAACTACGCCGAAGCGCTCGAGGCCGCGCAGCAATCCAAAGTCAAGGAATTGGCCGCTTACGCCGTCATCGAGGCTTCCAACAGCGACACCGATCGGCTCTATCTGGAGTGGGACAAAGCCATCAATGACATGAACGCTTCAGTCGTGCGGCTCGAGGAAATCGAGGTCGGACTGCGCAAAGAACTCGAAAAGGTCCTCAAACTGCGTGATGATTGGTCCAAGCTCCTGGCTGCCGACCATCCCGACATCATCTTGGCGACGAAGACCCTGACCGGCGATCAAGGTTTTGAGATCAAGACCTTCCGCTACCGGGGCGAACCCGAACGCCGGGCCGAGATGGAGTCGCTCATGGACGAAGCGCGCAAAGCGCTAGCCAAACTCAACTCCCTCGAAGCCGCGGCACAGGACGGATGGGAGCGTTACGGCACCAAGATCTTCCAGGAGATCTTCCCCTTGCGCGCCGAGATCCAAGAGACGGCAGAGAAGCTGGGCAAGGCGTGGCAAGTCATGTCCGAAAAGGAAAGCAGCTTGGACAAGAGTTCGCCGCGGCCGCACCAAATCCACGGCGCGCTGGTCACGCCAGCGGAATACGAGCAAGCCACGGCACGCATGCGGGATCAAAAGTGGGGCCGCAAGACCGCGGAGAATCGCCTGTTCCACGTCATCAACGGCATCAACGATATGCGCGGCAACAAGCCGTGTCTGCCCGAAGAAATCAGGGAGGACATGCGCCTCGCGGAACGGAGAATCGAGCGTCTGTGCCATGAGCTCGCGGACGCGAAAAAAACGCGTTCAGCGACGGTTCCTCCGCCGCCGCCTCCGCCTGTTGCGGCAAGCGAGTCTGTGGCGCAGCAACCGAAGACCCGGGCTACCATCGAGCCGAACCAAATCGCGCGCCACTACTATGAGATCATCCTGGCCATCGGCTACGTCCTGACCTGCAACCGTAACGGCTTCATCGGCACCACGTTGTACTCGGTGCTCATGATCACGCACTACCTTGGAAAGTGCGGGACTGAACACATCGAGACGCTGCGCGGGTTGGTCGAACCGCTCATTCAGGCAGATCAGGAAACGGTGGAATTCAAAGGTTGCGTGGAGCGCCTTGAGACCAGCGACAAGACGTGGCTCAACTACCACAACCACCGGGTTTGGGTCATAAAGATGACGCCGCACGGCGCAGAAGCGGGCAAAGCCAACCTGCTCAAGCACGGTTTCACCGAGACCCAGGTGCGGGAGGCTTATCAACGCTTGGCCGACGAGCGGAAAAAAACGCGCGCCGGGCGGCAGCCCAAGCCGACCGCGGCGGAATGAAACTCGACCGGAAGGAACTCCACCTTCCGGTCTTTTGATTAGAGGGTAGAGAGTAGCCAGTCAGTAAATTTGTCATCCTGAGCGGAGCAGCAGCGCAGTCGAAGGACCTTTATCAGCCATCGGTTCAGACCAACGCTTAAATAGGTCCTTCGCTTCGCTCAGGATGACAATGATTTTTATTTCTAATGTCTAAAAATAGTTCTTGCGTTTTCGGGAGTTCCAGATCGGTTGCTGATTACGTAGGGGTGACCCGCTGGGTCGCCCCTACGGATGCGCCAGCGCTGCGCTCAAGGTATGTCGTTCGCGAACAACGGCCTGTCCAAGAAACATGATGTGGCGTAGGGGCGAATGATTATTCGCCCCTACCGATGGCTTAAGGTAGGATTTCTGACTAAATAACACCTTAACTTTAAACTTTAAGTTTTGAGCTTTGAACTATCGAAAAGCCCGCGGGTGTAGTTCCCGCGGGCTGGGTTTCATTTGAGGTTGCGCTGTCGATCGTTCTTCAGCACTTCCTCGAAGATCTTGAGGCCGTCGGCCAAAATCTCCTCGACCAACGCCTGCGTGTCGCGAGGATCCTGGGAGATTTCACCACGCTTCAGGTCGAAGCGTGAGAAACGCGCATACTCCATGCCGATGGCTTGGGCCAGGAAGAGGGTGGCATTCCCCTTTTCCGCAGCCTCGCGATAGCCGAGGCCGTTGGTGTTGAACATCAGAGTGTGGACGCGCGATCCCTGAATCATCAGCGTCGGGCGATCGAAGCCCGAGTTGCCGGCGATATTGTCGTAACGCGGTTGGAAGAACTCTCCCCGGATGGGAATGAGTTTTTCCGGCTCGTCCATGATGGTCACCTCGCACATGGATTCCACGCTCGGATTCCGTGAATCGCAGGCGTGAATCACGGCGCAGCCGATGCGGTCGGAAGTGAAGGTGGCTCGCGCGCCCTTTTCCTCCAAAGTCCCGACGCCTTCGAGCGACCAGCGGATGTCGCCCTTGAGCTTGTCCAGATTCAGGCCCTCGAGCGTAAAGCTCGTGCCCACGATGATGACGTGCTGGAAGCGCGACAGTCGGAAGCGGCGCTTTTCGACGACCTGGTAAGTCGCCGAGGCGCCGTATGGTTTTCCGGGAAGGTCGGCGCGAATGGTCCCTTCGCCCACCTGACTCACCGCGAAGCTGATTCCCTTTGGGGTCTGACGAAAATCCTTGCCTCGCGAAAACGTCTTGAGCCACTGGATGTCGCCGGGAGCGTGTTGCGCGGCCAAGTCCTCGCGGAATCTGGCCTCCACGTTCACGCGTTCCCCCAGCTCGTACTCGTAACCGTCCAAGTGCAGTACCAGAGGGCGCTGCTCGCTAGGCGGTCCAGGCGGGGGCGGGGGCGGCGGTCCAGGCGGGGGCGGGGCGGGCGGGCGGCGACGATCCTTGTTGTAGCAATCGTCGAACAGAATCAGCAGCTCATCTACCGACGCATCCAAGGCTTCCTTAGGACTCGTGGCCACCATCTTGAGTTGCAGATTCTTCTGCACCTGCGGCGCGATCTCCTTGAGGAAGCGCAGGAGATAGACCGTGAGTTCGTCGTCCGCGATGCGCGGGCTGACCGAATCGCGATCCTCATTGACGTAGTGCCGCACGTACTCGGCCGAGATCATCCCGCATACCTCATCCTTGAGGTACAAGAGCGGGAACGAATCCTGCAGTTCGCCCAGCACGCGATAGAGATTGCGCATGGTGATCTCGCCGATCTCCACCGCCGTGAGGCGCAGCCCTTCGTCGCGTGACTTGCGCTTGGGCTGGTACAGCTCGACTGATACCTCCCCCAGATAGGGATGTTTTACCGTGAGCTCGAACATCTCGCCGATAATCTCCTTGGGCGGGATGAGTTCACCGTCCACGTGGACGATATCGTGGAATATGCAAGGCAGGCGTGCCGCCAGCTCCTTGGCCAAGGTCTCGCCGCGCAAGATGCTGCGACTGCCCGGATCCTCGAGCTCGTAGGTGATCTCGGTGCCGAACGGATGCGGGAAGGGCCAAGTCTCGGCCGTCTTCTTCATCTTTTCGACCGGACGCCTCCCCTTGGAGAGCACGATCCTCTCGTACTCTTCGGCGGTGAAGCTGAAGCGGTAGACCACGTCCGGTTCTTCCTTGGGCGCCGTGAGCACGCTGACGCGCTTGGCGAAGGAGAACAGCAACTGCTTGGTACCGGTGCAGAAGCGGCCCGACTGCTTGGGCGAGTTGGCCGTGGTCATGTGGATGGAGAAGAAGGCGTTGCGGTTGGCGCGGCCCATGCCGTCGCCGTCGTCCGCGATGCGCCAGGCCTGCCGAATCTCGTCCGCGATGGCGATGTTCTGCGCTCCCCAATCGCGGGAGTTCTTGACCATCTCGATGACGCAGTGGATGAACGACTTGCCGCCGAACACCTTGCGCAGGAATCCGGGGCCGATGTCGGCCTGGATCTCGTCGCCCTGGGTCGCGACCGTTGCCGTTGCCGTACTCTGCGTTCCGTCTGTCGCTTTCTTCATTTTCCCTTACCTTTTCCCTTGTGCGCCAATCTCTTCTCGACCATGCTCATGCGCGCCGCATCCTGCAGCGGCAAGAGGTTGTTCGGATATTCGCTGCTGAAGAGCCGGATGGCGTATTCGAGCTCCTCGATTTCGCCGCTCAACTGTTCCTTGACCATCTCCCGCGTCTCGGGTCGCATGATCTGACAGAGTATGTTGAGCAAAGCGCGCGAAAGCTGAAGCTGCTTCTTGGTGAAGACCAAACCGCGTCCGCCGGGGCTGAAATCCAGCATCTGGAAGCTGTCGCTGGTCAGCACGAACTTGATGCCGTCAGGCGTAGTCTCGCCGGCGTTGTCGCGCAGCATGCGCGAGGTGGCGCTCATGTGCTTGTGGCGCTGGGCGCTGGGCGCGGTCTGCGGAAGATCCGCCTTGGCGCGTTCGGGTTCGGGTTTGGGCGGCGGAGTCTTGCTCCGCGCACCGTCTTCCGTTCCGGACAGCAGCTCTTTGGCTTTGGCGTTGATGCCACGCACCGTCTCGAGCGAGACGTGCGGATCCAGATTGTGCGCCCGATACAGCGTCGAAGGATCGAGCTGCAGCGCTTTGGACGCGGCATCGAACGATCCATACTTGGACTTCAGCCGCGCCAGGAGCGTGTCCATGTCTTGGACGGCCGACTCCATGAGGCGCTTCTTTTCGCCTTGGACCGCCGCGAGGCGTTGGCCGAATTCGGCGGAGGTCAGGATCTCCAAGACCCTCGGACCTTGCCGCTCATCGGTCAACTCACTCGTGCCGACGTGTTTCCAGGCGAGCGCGTCTGCCAACGTCACTTCCAGCTTGGAGCCGAAAGCTGCGGCGAACTCTCCGCGGAGCAATCCGCTTTTTTCCCATTTGTCCTGGAGCGCGAAAACCAACTCGATGGCGCTCACCGGCAAAACGGTGGCGCCGACGTACTTGGACGAATGGTTCAAGGCGGTAAAGAGCTGGTCCAGGCGTTGTGCCAAATCAGCTCGCTTGATGTAGCCGGTCAAGGCTTTGATCAAGCGCGGGCTGGAGATGCCGCGACCGCCTTCGACGAGATGCTTCACGTCTTTCCAGGCGATACCGAGGCGCGAAGCCAAACTGCCCGTAGTGAGCTGTTCGGACTTCATCTTTTCCGCAACGGCCTCACGCAGAGTCCGTTGCAGGCCAGAGAGCTCGATCACGATGCTCTGCACTTCCTGCGAAGTCTGCGCTTTTTCTTGATTAACCTTGTTCATGTTTTCTGGTCCGTTGTCTAAAGGCCGTTCCCTGGCTTCTGGCCAAAGGAATTGCACACATTAAAGGGTAAAAGGGGTTTTTGTCAAGTCTGAACGGCTGAATTGACAAAAAGATCTAGACATGCAAAATTCACGCCGTAAGCAGGCTCTTTTGAAAGGTCGAGGAAATGGACAACAGCAAAGACCTCAAGTCGGTATGGAGTCGAGTCAAGATATACCTACCGGCGCTCAACCCCACCTTGGCGGAGGACGTCAAAGCGCTGTACGCGTTCGCCAAGAAGAACGACTTGGCTGTGCTCAAGGTCTACGACGAGCTCCAGGGCATCTTGCGCGAGCGCAGGGCCAAGGCGCGGCTCAAGCTGGATGAATCCGACGGGACAGAGCGACCGCCGGAGGAGAATACCGAGCCGGTCAGCCAACCCACGACACAGCCCCCGACGCCACCCGCGACTGAAGTCGCCAAACCGGCGAAACAGCGCAAGCGCAAGACGGATAAGCGCGCGTCCGGCAAAGCCTTCAGCAACGTGAGCCGGGAAGATATGCTCGCGTTCCGCATCGGCCTCTTGAGGGCACGCTGCGCAGGGCAGGAAGCTTTCCGAGCCGAGCAAGATCGGATCGTGACCCTTCTCGGCTTGAGCGGAAGCAGCGCGCGCAGCACGGTGACCACGCTCCTCGCCTTCGCCGGCCACAAAGTGCAACGCGCGAACTTCATCGCCGAAGCCATCCGCGGACTGACTCAAGTGATGCGCGGCGTACTCGTGGAGGAACTCGCCGAAGCCTTCAAGATGACCAAGCGAGCGCTCCTCGCCGAAGCCAAAACCTCGCCCGAATGGCAGAGCTGAACCATCACTCCACGGACGACCCACGGGTCGTCCGTTTTCTTTTTGGAATTTATGCGTTTGGATAATCATTTATCGTCATTGCGAGGAGCAGCGGCGACGAAGCAATCTCCGGATGTCCAGAGATTGCCACGCGCATTTACTTTATGCGCTCGCCACGGCGTTCGCGAACGCCGTGGCTCGCAATGACAGGTGGGTCGTTAAGTGAGTAAGCCCCAGGTTATAATTTACTTTCCGGAAATAGCGGAATATATTGACATAAAGCCCTTTTACTGCTAGATTGAGCTATTCGAAATTCAAAACAAAAAATCGTCCTGTCAGCAGCTATTTTTATCTAATTTTACATAAAAAATATGATGACACTTAAACGCCTTGCGACGGCCGTGTTGACTGCGGCCTCAATTCTGTCTTTTTCCGCTCCGGCTTTGGCCGGCGGTGGTGGTGGCTGGACCGATATTTCGTATCTCTTGAACGAGCGCCAGAACCGTCCGGTTTGGGCCATGGCCTACGCCTCGCCTTACTGGTATCTGACCGATGGCCAGGATTTGTGGTCCGGCGGCCACGTCTGGAAAACCGAAGGGTCGTCCATGTCCGACATCACGCTCGAAGTCCGCAACGCGGGCTTGTCACGGGTGGATGAAATTTTGAGCGATGGTCAGAATTTGATGTTCATCAGCGGCACGGCCTTGCAGAGCGAACAGTTCAACATCGTATATTTCAATGGCAGCTACACCGATGTGACTTCGTATTTCCGCTCGACCTTTGCTTCCAACGAAGGTCTGCACGCCATCCATGGCTACCAAGGGACTTGGATGATCTCTTCGACCCGGGGCAATTTGTACAAATGGACTCCGGTAAACAATTATCCACAACAAATTTCCAAGCCCACAGGCATCAACTACAACTATTCATATGATCTCCCCAGCTATGTAAATCGCTCAGGAGTCATGCTGGAGATGCTCCCCATAGCGGGCGGACAATGGCTTTTGGTCGGACGAAATCAATCCGGTTCGTCCATCTCGTACGGATATTACAAATACAACAATGGCAGCTTCACCGATGTCACGAGCTACATCGACCCCACGCCGCAAAGCTATTACTACATCAACGTCTTCGCCTCCAACGGCAGTACTGTCCTGATGGTGAAGTCCAATCCCTCGACTTCCCCGGTGTATCTCCGCGCAGGGACTTATGACGGGTCCAATTTTACCCAACTCTCGGCCGTGAATCCGATGGATTGGGCGCCTAAGCTGGTGGGCAACGATACCGCGATCTGGACCGGACAGGCTTGGGAAATAATCGCCAACAAGAAATGGAACATCGAAGCCAAGGGCAATTCCATCTATTCGAACGGCGAGACCAAGGACTACCTGATTACGGCAGCCGGCAACAGCAATGGCATCGTTCTGTTCGGTGGAGCCGTTTCTGAACTCGGTAATTACAACCCCACGAACCCCCTGACCGCCAAACTCGTGCGCTATGACGCCAACGGCACTAATAGCACGAACAACTCGGGGACTTTCGGCGGCGGACGCACCTATACTTCGAGCTACGGTCCGAGCGTCACGACTGCGGGCAATCCGTCCGATTATCGCGTGGGTAACGGCGGCACGTTCATCTATCGCGCCACGGCATCCGACGCGAACGGCGTGGATCGCATCGATTTGTATGTCAACGGCGCGCGGCTCAAGACCTGCTATGCCGAGACTTGCGATTACGAAAACATCTATTACACCAACGGGCTTTCGACGCGTGCCATCCCGCTGTACGTCCGCGCGACCGACAAGCTCGGCTATACCACCGAGACTGCACAAGAGACCATGACCGTGGACAATTCAAGCGCCACGGCCGGGACGGGCGGATCGAGCAACCAGACGACCGTGAACGGCACTTCATACTGGACCTGGCTCGAACCCAACCAATCTTCGCTGCATCGCGACCAGACCATGAGCTACAGCGTCGGTGCGTGGAATGCAGACGGTCTCAAACGCATGGAAATCTATGTGAACGGCGGCCTGCGTCGCACTTGCGATTACAACCGCGCTTACGGCAACCAAACTTGCTCGTACACGCTTTACGGTTACGATTACCCGCTCAACACCAATGTCGCGACCAACGCCAAGATCACGGATTGGAATGATAAAGTCGTTTGGACGCCGCTCCAGAATATCTACATCACGGACGTGAGCGGTTCGAGCGATAACGCGACTGGCGATGTCTCGATCTCGAACTGGATGGATCCTTCAGGCTCGACTTTGAATCGCGGCTCCAGCACCGTGCTGCGCGTGCAAGCCAACGCGACGCAAGGCCTCAACCGCGTCGAAGTCTACGCCGACGGCACGCTCAAGCGCACTTGCGACTTCTCGCGCGTCTACGGCAACCAAAATTGCGACTTGACCATCAACGCCAACGATTATTCGATCGCCCAACACAGCTTCAGCGCCCGCGCCACGGATTACAACGGCAAGACAGCCTGGAGCGACACGCGCACGCTCACCATCCAAGACAACGGCTCCAATTCAAACGGCAATCTCACCGTCTCGAACTGGTTCGATTCAAGCGTCACGACCTTGAACCGCAATTCGAACGTGAACTTGAACGTCCAGGCCAGCGCCAAACAAGGGTTGAACAGCATTACGGTCTATGCCGACGGAAACGTAATCCGGACCTGCAACTACAGCCGCGTCTATGGCACGCAGGATTGCGACATCACGATCTACGGCAACAACTATTCCGTCGGGCAGCACAACTTCAACGCCAAGGCCGTCGATTACAACGGCAACGCCTCATGGAGCGATACGCGCAACCTAACGATTCAGGATAGCGCGACGAATTCCAACAGCAACACCACTATCACCAGCAAATTCTATCCCGAGGTGACTGTTTTAGACCGCACTTCATATGTGAATTTGTACGCGTCAGCGAGTGACTCTGACGGCCTCTCAAAAGTGGAAATCTACGCTGACGGCAATCTCAAACGCACGTGCAATTATTACGACAAGACTTCCGGCGATTGCCTGCTTACGATCTACGGCGGAGATTACCTGTTGGGCGCGCACACCTTCAGCGCCAAGGCGACGGATAATTTCAACAACGTGGCTTGGAGCAATACGCTTAACCTGACGATCCAAGACACGACCGGAAACAGCACCAAGGGCGGCGAAGTCTCCACCTGGGTTTGGTCCGATCCCGAAGTCACGACGGTCAACGCCGGACAAAGCGCGACCTTCCATGTCGGAGCTTGGGCCTTGAACGGCATCCGCAAAATCGAGATTCTGGCCAACGGCGGCGTGGTCAAGACTTGCGACTTCGGCGGCGTGGTCTACGGCAATCGCGAGTGCAGCGTGAACGTCGCCACGACTTACGGCGGAACGACCAACGCGACTTATTATGCCCGCGCCACCGACGGCAACTGGGGCACGTTCAGTTCGCAAAGCAAGAGCTATACGATCGACAACACCACCGGTTCAATCGAGCAACATCCTAGCGATCAGCCTTCAAGCATCAACGCTTCAAGCAATCGCGACGGCGGCTACGGTTACTGGGACAAGATCAACTTCAGCGCCTCGGGCAGCGACGCCGACGGCATCGCGAAAATCGAAATCCTGGTCAACGCCAAACTGGTCAAAACCTGCTCCGACGCATCCAGTTGCAGCGTGAGCGGCGGATCTTACGGCAACCGCAAGAGCGTGACCTATGGCGCGCGTCTCATCGACAAGCTCGGTAACTCGGTCTTTACCGGTTACAAGACGCTCTACAAAAAATAAAACCCAAAACTCCCCGCCAACCCGCGGGGAGTTTTGATCCAAAGACCCATTGCCTCAAATTGGTCCTATCGGACCATTTTGAGGCAATGGGGTCATGAGCGAGATGTTCCGTGTTCCGTGATTCACTCATTCCACCGAACTGATTTCTTTCTGCTCGACATAATATTTTATTTCTTCGTCCAAGACTTCGAGCGGCAGATGCTCGCCTTCATATAGGATACGATCTTCGTAATGCGTGAGCTTGGAATAAATTTCATCGATTGAATCCGGCAAATCGACCGCCAGCTCGCGCAGCGTATCCAAGCGCTTCAGATAGCCGGACAAAAGCGTCTTACCCTCTTTGACCAAGGGCGCAAGCGTCTGGCCTTTGGTTTTCCAATACTCAATGCGTAATTGTTTGCGCACTTCAGCGATTTCGAAACAATCCTCGTCCTTCAAAGCCATCTCGGCGTCTTCATGTTTAAGCAGCGCATCCAAAGCGTGCAGCTCCAGGTAATCATCCAAACGCTTCAGGATATGCGCAGTAGAAGGCCGCACGGAAGCGAGCACGCGCTCTAATTCTTCGCCGCTCCCCTCTTCCTCGAAAAAACGACTGACTGCATAACGCGTCGGCCAAGCGGAAACTGCGATGTGCTTGACCGCCTCGACCAGCTCGGGCAAATGGAATTTTTTACCCTGCTCATATTCGCGCAGCAAAGACGAGACTGTCGCCCGTTCCGCGTCGCCGGCATAATCTTGGATCTCGGAAATGAAATCGATGACCGTCGGCAGATTTTTGAAATCAAGATATAAGTCTGACATGGGTTGATTTTATCACACTTAAAACTTTCGCGTTCGACGATCTTCCCGCGCTTAGCCGAGACCGGGTATCGGGGACCAGGTTCTAGGTACTAGGTTCTGGGTTTTAGATTCAGAACCTAACACCTAGAACCTAAAACCCAGCACCTGACGGCATTTCCACCCATACTCCCTCATCTTGCCAAAAGCCGCGGCTTCCTATAAAGTCCCCGGCAGTGGAAAGATTCGACCGCCGTAACCGCGTAAAATCATTAATTCATGCGGGGGTGGCACGAAAACCCCATAGGGAAGCGTCTGCGCTCGAATGAGCGCCTTGCTTACGCATCCCTTAATTCATATGGCAAAATCAGCCAGTAAAGACATCAACGAAGCCGTAGCTCCGGAGATCGAAAAGTTGCTCCTCGACGAGAGCCTCGCCGCTTACACCACCTATCCTAAGGTGGGCGACGTGATAAAGGGCAAAGTCATTTCGGTCGGACGTAACGAAGCGCGCATCGACATCGCCGGTTTGGTCGTAGGTTTGGTCCGCGGACCCGAACTTGATCCCAACGCCCATCTGACCGCAGGCGACGAAGTCGAGGCTACGGTCATAGATTTGGATAATGAATTCGGCGAGCTTGAACTCTCGCTCAAAGGCGCCGACCGGAAGAAGTCGTGGGACAAGCTGCGCGAGTTGCTCACCACGGGCGCCGTCGTGCCGGTCAAGATCCTCGAAGCCAACAAAGGCGGCCTCATCGCGCGCGTCGAAGCCATCACGGGTTTCTTGCCCGTGTCGCAACTCTCGCCCGAGAATTATCCGCGCGTCTCCGGCGGCGAAAAAGCGCGCATCCTGGAGAAGCTCAAGAGCCTGGTGGGCACGCAACTCGAAGTCAAGCTCATCGACGTCAACGAGGAATCAGGCAAGCTCATCGTCTCGGAAAAAGCGGTCTGGGAGACCAAGCAAGAGAGCGTGCTCTCGCGCTACAAGACCGGCGACAAAGTCGAAGGCGACGTCACGGCGGTCACGGACTTCGGAGCCTTCGTGCGCTTCGACAACAACCTGGAAGGCTTGGTGCACATCTCGGAGATCGCCTGGCAGCGCATCGAACATCCGCGCGACGTGCTCAAGATCGGCGACCATGTGCGCGCCGAGATCATCAACATCGAGGGAGCCAAGATTTTCCTCTCCATGAAGAAGCTGGTGGACGACCCGTGGAAGCGGGTGGGCGACAAATTCAAAGTCGGTCAGATGATCAAGGGCAAAGTCATCAAGATCAACCCGTTCGGACTGTTCGTCGAGCTCGACCCGGACATCCACGGTCTGGCGCACATCTCGGAACTGTCGCAGAAGCCGGTCAAGGACGTGAACGAAATCGCGCGCATCGGCGACGAGTTCGAGTTCCGCATCGTCTCCATCGATCCGGACAACCATCGCCTCGGTCTCTCGCTGCGCAAACCCAAAGAAGATAAAAAAGAAGAGGCAGCGGCGTAAGCTAGACGGTAGCCAAATGTAGGGGCGCATGCCATGCGCCCCTTTGGGTATAAACGAATCCCTCCAAGCAGTCTGAGGGATTTTTATTCTAAAAACCCATTTCCCCGAAATGGTCCGATAGGTACGATTTGGGGAAATGCGGATATGAGCAAGATTAGAGAAATCATGATTTGAGAGATAAAAAAACGCGCGCGGATCCAAGGATGAATCAGCGCACGGAGTCAAGCGGGTCTCGTAGAACTAACCCTTGTTTTCCCCTTCGGTATCCCGTGCCCGTACTTGAGCGAGCTCTTGTTCCAAACCACGATACAACGCGACTCGCGCCGCATCGGATCGTCGGGTCACTGTCCCTGGAGTTTCTTCGACCAGTTTTTTCGCCAGCCGGTCAAGGGCCTCGACAATCACCTTGGGGACTCGGAAAGCCAACTGGGACGTAAGCTCAATTGCCATCTATTTTCCCTTTCACCGAGTAACGACATTTCAGATGCTGTTGCCACCTATGGCCTGACCTCGACAGAAGACTTTCTAGCATGATTTGGGTAATCCGTCAATTTCGCCTCTGTCGGCAGAAATGGGAGATAGACTGTAAAAGAAAAGTCCCTCCGAGCAAACCGTGAGAGGATTTTTTAATCCAAAGACCCGTTTCCCCGAAATGGTCCGATAGGTACGATTTGGGGAAATGCGGATATGAGCAAGGTCTTGAGAATCAACGGCGTGGCACCGATTAAAAAACCCGCGCGTTTCCGAGGGGAAACGCGCGGAAGGTTCAGGCGTCCGTGATCAAATAGCGCGTGGACGTATCTATGGCGAGGTCGATGGCGGCATCGTTGTCGAGCGCCAAGATGCGCGAACCGTCGGGTTGATAGGTCAGGCTGTACAGCTCGCCAAAGATCTTGCCTATGGGCGGAGCGCAGCGGCGTGCAGGACGGAGGCAGCGCGCAACGAGCGGCTCGCTGGCTCTGTGGTACCTGACCGCAAAGCCGAGGAACTCCTGCAGCAGCAGCATGCGCTGCTGGTAATGGTCGAGCACGAACATGAGTTGCGGCAACTCGATGGGTTTGATGGCCCGGACCAGCCTGACGATAATCTCGCCGTGACGCGGCTCGACATGCTGCGCGTCGAAAGCGTAGCCGTCCTCGACCAGCTTATTCTGGATTTCGGTCGTCGGTCCCAGACACTCCAAAGACTCACGCAACGTAAGATTCTGATGGACCCGGACCGTGAAGACGTTTTCAGAAACGCACAAAACCTCCAGATGCTCCATGACGGACCTCCTTATCAAAGGACTGCTACCAGCATTTAACTCCACTGGATGAAATTAGCAAGCCCAATAAAGTATTTAGTAGATAGTAGTTAGGGTTTTGGGCCGAACCCTAAATACTAGATGCTAACTACTAACTACTTGTAGATGCTGACTACTTGCCCCATCCCCGCTCTCGACAAATCCCCCTCAATCCCGTACTGTCATTTACACTCGCCTGTCTGCGTAAAAGATGTAGAATGGGCGAAATACATATGAACCAAACCGTGCGCAACATATTGATTTTTTTGGCCGCGATCGTGGTCGTCGGCACCGCTTTATCCTTCGTCAACCTGGACACGACAGAAAAAACCGACATCACGACCATCGTCAAAGACATCCAATCCGGAACGGTCAAATCCGTGAGCGTCGAAGGCTCGACCATCAGCGCCATCTTGCAGGATGGAAAAACGCTCGAGACCAGCAAAGAGCCGACCGAGTCTTTTGCCGAACTCATGAAAAACTACGGAGTCGACGCGCAAAAACTCCAAGCCATACCCATCGAGATCAAACAACCGAGCGGCGTCAGCTATTGGCTCGGAGCGATCCTGCCCACCCTCTTGCCTTTCATCCTGGTCATCGGACTGATGTGGTTCTTTTTCCGCCAGGTCCAAGGGCAAAACAACCGCGCCATGATGTTCGGCCAATCCGGGGCGCGCGAAATTCAGAAAGATTCCAAAGACAAAGTGACTTTCACTGATGTCGCCGGGGTCAAGGAAGCCAAAGATGAATTGACCGAGATCGTGGAGTTCCTGAAATCGCCGGAAAAATTCACCCAACTCGGCGCCAAGATCCCCAAAGGCGTGCTCTTGATGGGTTCACCGGGCACGGGCAAGACGCTTTTGGCGCGCGCCGTGGCGGGCGAAGCTGATGTGCCGTTCTACCACATGAGCGGCTCGGAATTCGTTGAGATGTTCGTGGGCGTGGGCGCCTCGCGCGTGCGCGACCTGTTCATGCGCGCCAAAAAGAACGCTCCGTGCATCGTCTTCATCGACGAGATAGATGCGGTCGGACGCCAGCGCGGTTCGGGTTTGGGCGGCTCGCATGACGAACGCGAACAGACTCTGAACCAGATCCTGGTCGAGATGGACGGCTTTGAACCGAACAACGGCGTCATTGTCATGGCCGCCACCAACCGGCCTGATGTGCTCGATCCGGCACTTTTGCGTCCCGGACGTTTTGACCGTCGCGTGGTGCTCGACCCGCCGGACTTGAACGATCGCGAAGCCATCTTGAACATCCACGCGCGCTCCAAACCGCTGGCCAAAGACGTGTCGCTGCGGCGTTTAGCCGAGCGCACGCCCGGCTTCTCGGGCGCCGATTTAATGAACCTGATGAACGAAGGTGCGATTTTGACCGCACGACGCGGCTTCAGTGAGATTCCCATGAACCTGCTGTTGGAATCCATCGAAAAAGTCATGCTGGGACCCGAGCGCCGCAGCCATGTGATGAATGAGGATGAACGCAAGATCACCGCTTACCATGAAATCGGGCATGCGCTCGTGGCGCACCTCTTGCCGCACGCCGATCCGGTGCAGAAAGTCTCGATCATCTCGCGCGGACGCGCCGCCGGCTATACGCTCAAGATGCCGACCGAGGACCGCAGCATGCGCAGCCGTGAGGAATATCAAGAAGACATCGCGGTCGCCATGGGCGGCTTCGCAGCGGAAAAGATCTTCTTCGGCGACATCACGACCGGCGCCAATCTGGACATGCGGAATGCCACGCGCACCGCGCGCAACATGGTCACGCAATGGGGCATGAGCGAAAAGCTGGGCCCGCGGACTTACGGCGAGCGCGAAGACATGATTTTCCTGGGCCGCGAGATCCACGAGAATCGCGACTACTCGGACGAGCGCGCCGTACTCATCGACCAAGAAATGGATCGCATCATCGGCGAGGGACTCAAGACCGCGCAAGACCTCATCAAATCACACAAAACCGAGATGGAACGCGTGGCGCAAACGCTGTTGGAAAAAGAGACGCTGGAACGCGCGCAATTCCTGGCTGCCATCGGCCTGCCTCCCGCCAACCTGAAACACTTGCCCAGGGACGCAGAGGATAAGGCGGAAAAAGAAAAAATAGACGGTAGATTGTAGACGGTAGCCAAAAAGGGCGACCTATGGGGCCGCCCTTTTTGATATCAAGATGAATCACGGTAGGGGCGAATGATTATTCGCCCCTACCGTGATATCATGGTTGGGATTTATGTTATATCCCAAGTCTTTAGGCCAAAATCACGGACCAGTCTACCGGGAAATCTTGAAACATGCCTTGCGCACCGCATGGCATGACCGGCGCTACTGGATCCTGTCTTTTTTCGCCGCCTTCCTGTTCACCGCCGGCGTCTACGATTACGTGCTGAATACGCTCACCCGCATGGCGCGTTACCAAAGCTTCAGTTGGCCTACGGCCTCCGGATTTTTTTCCGGCTTCTGGGGCGACGCTAATTCGGTCACGAACATCTTCGCGACGCTCCAAACCGTGGCTTTGGGCGCGGTGCTGATCCTCGCCATCCTGGGATTCTCCTGCATCGCGCAAGGCGCCTTGGTCTATGTCTTGGGGGCGAAAAAATTCAAGCACACGCCCGACCTGCGCACTGCGCTCTACATCGGCACGCAGACTTTTTGGCCGGTCGCCGCTTTGAGCATCCTGGCCAACGGTTTGTTCCTGCTCATGGGCGCCGCCTTTTTCGCCGTGGCTTTCTGGTCCAACTCACTCCCCGCGTTTTTCTATCCGGCGCTCGTCGTCCTGGGACTCATCGAGACAGTGCTGGCCTTCGGCATCGGCATCATACAAGTCTTTGCGGTCAACGCTGTGGTCTTGCAGGGCGCCAAGCTCGCGGATGCGCTGTCCCGCGCTTATCGGATCATGAAACGCAATTGGCTTACCACGTTCGAGACCGCCGCGCTGCTCTTGGTGTTGGCTTTGGCCCTGGAACTCATCTTCATGTGGTTCGCATTCTTCGTCTCGTTTCTGTTCAAAATCGTCGCTTACACGGCTTGGAACTTGAACAGCGAAAGCCTGTACCTGGGCGCAGTTTTGGTCTGGCTCGTAATCTTGGGCGCGGCGCGCTTTGCCGTGACGGCATTCAAGACGCAACTCCAGTTCGCGACCTGGACCTTCCTGTACCGCCGCTTGGGCGAAGGCGGCGTCTTGCCCAAACTCCATCGCGTGTTGCGCGCAGCCTTCGGCGCTTACCGCTCCAAGGTATGAATAACCGATATCCGATAATCAATAATCAAACTGTTGCTGACCCAGGCCCAAAATTGATTATTGAAATTTGATTATTGGTTATTCGATCCCCCCTATGTCCGACACCCCCACGCCCCCTCGGGCGCAATCCATCGAGGAACTGTTCAAAAAATCGGAGCCCGCAGCTGCGGCGTCATCGTCTTCGGCGTCCGCGGCAAAAAAACCCAAAGCTAAGGCTATTGCCCCCAAAGCCAAGGGCGCGGTACAAAAGTTGGAAGAGAAAATCGGCGACGTGCGCCTGCACGAGCTGGAAAAAGCCACGCAAGAAAAATCCCGCGCCTTGGGATTGCCTTATCTTGATTTCCAAAACGGCTATCCCATCACGCCCGAAGCCATTTCCATCCTGACCCGCGCCGAGGCGGTGGAATTGAAGGCGGTCATTTTTTTCCGCAACGACGAACAAATCAGGATCGCCGCACTCGACCGCACGCCCGCGGTAAAAAAACTCATGGAGCGTTTGAGCACGCAATTCTCGGCGGAAGCCGCGCTCTACATCATCTCGCCGACGAGCTTCGACATCGCGCTCAAAGTCTACGCCGCGCTGCCCGAGATAAAAGAAGTTATCTACGGCGTGCGCATCGAAGAAGCGACCTTGCAAAAATACGCCACCGAGATCACGGATCTGAAAAAACTGCAGGAGACCATCACCAAAGTCTCGACCACCGACGTGATCGCACTCTTGATCGGCGGCTCGCTCAAGCTCGACGCGTCCGATATCCATATCGAAGCCGAAGAAAAAGACGTCAAAGTGCGCTACCGCATCGACGGCGATCTGCGCGACGCGGCTTTTTTGCCCAAAGATGCGTGGAAGCAGATGATCGCGCGCCTCAAGCTTCTGGCGGGCGTCAAGATGAACATCGAGGACGTGCCGCAGGACGGGCGCATCACCATCTATCTGTCCAACGAGAAGATCGACATCCGCGTTTCCTTTTTACCCACGGCCTTCGGCGAATCGGTCGTCATGCGCCTGCTCCGGCCCAAATCCATCGCCCTCGAATTCGAGCAACTGGGCGTGCGCGGCCGCGCTTGGGAGGCGCTCAAGCGCGAGATCGAACGGCCGAACGGCATGATCATCACGACCGGCCCCACGGGTTCGGGCAAGACGACGACGCTCTACGCCATGCTCAAGCGCCTCAACACCGAAGACGTCAAGATCATCACCCTCGAGGATCCGATCGAATACAAACTCCAAGGCATCAACCAGAGCCAAGTCGATTACTCCAAGGATTATACCTTCGTCAAAGGTTTGCGCTCCATCCTGCGCCAAGATCCTGACGTGGTCATGGTGGGTGAAATCCGAGATTTGGAAACCGCCGAGATCGCCATCCAAGCCGCGCTCACCGGTCACCTGGTCGTCTCGACGATCCATACCAACAGCGCCGCCGGCGCCATCCCCCGTTTCCTGTCCATGGGCGTCAAACCGTTTTTGCTCGCCCCGGCCATCAACTGCGTCATCGGCCAGCGCCTGGTCAAGCGCATCAACCCCGAAGTCAAGGAAGAAGTGACGCTCACGCAGAGCCTGCTCGCCCAAGTGCGCGCCGAGCTGTCGCACCTGTCGCCCGAGATCCGTAAGGAATATAAAGTTGACCTGGATCAGCTCAAATTCTACGGTCCCAAAAAAGACGCCACTCAACCGTACAAAGGCCGCGTCGGCATCTACGAGATCTTCAGCATGAACAAAGACATCGAAAAACTCATCCTCTCGGGACACGTCTCGGAATACGAGATGGTCGCCATCGCGCAAAAAGGCGGGATGATAACCATGGCGCAAGACGGCTTGCTCAAAGCGCTGGACGGATTGACCACGGTCGAAGAGGTGCTGCGCGCCGCCGAGATGAGCAGCGTGCTGGAAGAGGGACCAGAAGAAGAACCCGCGGAGCCGGTGCACTTCGCGCCGCCGCCGAAAACGAAGACATGAATTACCACGGCCTCACGGCCGTGGTTTTTGATTCGGTAGGGGCGAATGATTATTCGCCCCTACGGCATATAAATGTTCGCGTAGGGGCAATTCATGAATTGCCCCTACGCGGCAGCCTAAGGGATACCGATAATGTAATCCTCGCGCATGCATGGATTAAGTGTGCATTACCTAAAAACCCGCGGCCGCGGGTTTTTAGGTAATGCACTTTTTCTGAAACCGTTGAATCGTATCGCTTCTAGATTCCCGCTTTTCAGCCAGAGGCTGATCCGCCTGTGGCCGGACGCGGGAATGACAGGATGCAGCACCACTCACAACTTACTTGATGGTTATATATCCGACTTCCGATTTCTTTTTCAGCCAAGACTCTATCTTCTCCGGCCATTCGATGACCAGGATGCTGCGACCGTCGGAAAGTTCCTCATCGAGATCCAGCGCCAACAGTTCATGCGGGCTTTCGATGCGATACGCGTCGACGTGGACCAGACGTTTGATGCCGCGCAGCTCACGTTTAAGGGCATAGCTGCGCAACAGCGCGAAAGTCGGGCTTTGCGGCCGACGCGTAACGCCGAGCGCCTGCGCTAAAGCCTGGATGAAGGTGGTCTTGCCTGCGCCTAACGGTCCGGCGACGCCCAAGATCGAACCTGGTTCAAGCTGCGCCGCGATTTTTTTCGCCACTTTTTTCCAATCCTCGACTCTAGGCACGGCGAACTTTTCTTTTTTCCCCAGACGCGTCAAAACCGCCGTCCTTCCGGCAGCTCCATGTTCCAGGCTCCGTGTTCCATGACTCATAAATCCAATTCCGGCTCCGCTTCCAAGCTGCGCCATGAACCTTTTAACCCATTCCGACGCAAATGCCACAGCCCGGCGGCGGCGATCATCGCGCCATTGTCGGTGTAGAAGCCGCGCGGCGGTTCCAGAAACTTGATGCCCGAAGCCACGAGAGCCCGCTTCAACCCAGCCTGGAGCGCGGGATTGGCCGAGACGCCGCCTACCACACCCACGGCTTGCGGCTTGAAGCGTTGCGCGGCGCGCAGGGTCTTGCTGACCAAAACTTCGACGATGGCCTCTTCCACCGCAGCGCACAGGTCGTTGATGAAAAAAGTTTTTTTGTTCGCAGGCAAATCTTCCCAGACGCGGCGCACCGCGGTCTTGAGGCCGGAGAAACTGAAATCAAAACTCGCATCATTCAACATGGGGCGCGGCAGTTTGAATTTTCCTGCCTTACCTTGCGCGGCGCGGCGCGAAATTTCGGGTCCTCCGGGATACGGTAAGCCCATGAGCTTGGCCGTCTTATCAAAAGCTTCGCCCGAGGCATCATCGCGCGTGCGACCCAAGACTTCGTAGACGCAGAAATCGCGCATGAACACGAGCTCGGTGTGGCCGCCCGAGACGAGCAAAAATAGGATGGGGAATTTCCAGTTGCGCCGGTTCTTGGGTACGAGCCATGCCGAAGCCAAATGGCCTTCCAGATGATTCACGCCCACGATCGGTTGGCCGGAAAGGAAAGCCAGCGTGCGTGCGCCTTCGATCCCGACGCGCAAAGCCGTGGCCAGACCTGGACCGCGCGTCACCGCGATGGCGTCGAATGAATCGCGCTTAAAAACTTTGGCGCGTTCAAGCAACGAGACGACTTCGGGCACATGACTGCGCGCCGCGACTTCCGGCACCACTCCCCCATAGCGCTGATGGATGGGGATCTGGGAAATGGTCTCGTGTCTCTTCAGACGTATCCGACTTTCGACTTTAGACTTTAGACTTTCGACTTCTAAGATTGCCAACGACGTCTCATCGCAGCTGGTCTCGAGGCCGAGGATGCGCAAGGGTGAATTTGGAATTTGGAATTTGGAATTTGGATTTCGTACAGCCATGACACTCATCCTAATATATCCAGACGGAATTGGCTATATTCGAGCCTAAAGTAAAACCCCCACGCCTCGGATGTAGGGGCGCGGTTTCCGCGTCCCTCGAGGGGCGGCCGAGGGGCGGGGTAACCCCGCCCCTGCCTATTTTATGGCGCGGGAAATCCTTTCCAGCGCGCCGATGAAGGCGGCTTCGCGGAAAGGCACGGCGTGTTCTTCTGCCACGCGCATCACGCTTTGTGTTGCGTCGTTCATGAGCGGTTTCAGGCGGGTAAAGACTTCTTGCTCGGTCCAATGCTCCCCGGCTTTGTTCTGCACCCATTCGAGATATGAAGTCGCGACGCCGCCGGCGTTGGTCAAAACGTCCGGGATGACCGGCACGCCGCGGTGGGCGAAAACCATATCGGCTTCGGGCGTCGTCGGTCCGTTGGCGACCTCAAGCACGGCGCGGCATTGCGCAGCTTCGGCGACTGGCGCAGTCAAGACGTTCTCGAGGGCCGAGGGCACCAGCACACCGCACTCCAAAGCCAGCAGTTCGTCGTTAGTGATGTCGCGGCTGCCCGGCTGGCGCATGATGTGTCCGCTGTCTTTCTTGAGCTTGATGATCTCGGGGATGTCCAGACCCTCTTCGGAATGGATGCCACCTTGCGAATCGGAAACGGCGACGACTTTGTATCCGTGATGATGGAAAAGACGCGCGATTTCTTGCCCGGCGTTGCCGAAACCCTGCACCGCGACGGTCGCGGTCTCCGCATCCATCCCGAGTTTTTCGCGGAAAGATTCGAAGACGTAATACGCGCCTTGGCCAGTGGCGGTCCCGCGACCTTCCGATCCGCCGTGGGCCAAAGTCTTGCCCGTCACGACGGCCGGCTGGAGCTGTCCCGTGATCTTGCCATATTCATCAGCCAGCCAATCCATGATCTGCGGCGTGGTGTTGACGTCGGGCGCCGGCACGTCCTTGTCCGGACCGATGCAATCGGCGATGGCGCGAGTGAACGAGCGCGTCAGATTTTCCAACTCGCGTGCCGACAGCTCTTTCGGATTGACCGTGACACCACCTTTACCGCCGCCGAATGGAATATCCACGACCGCGCACTTGATGGTCATCCAAAAAGCCAAAGCTTTAACCTCATCCAAATCGGTCTGGGGATGGAAACGCAACCCACCTTTATATGGCCCGCGCGCCTTGTTCCATTGCACGCGATAACCATGGAAAATCTTGCTGGAACCGTCGTCCAGGCGCACAGAAAAATCCACTTCGATGATGCGTTCAGGATGTTTCAGACGTTCGAGCAAACCAGCTTCAAGATTCATCGCGGTCGCAGCTAATTCAAGCTGCCGCATAGCATTGGTGAATGCGGACATAGGAAATAGTTTAAAGCTCAAAACTTAAAGTTTAAAGTTATGGTTGAATTTCGGGACACGATATTCGATATTCGTTCTTCGTCACTCGCTTTTCTCCAGTTTCAGCAGCTGCGCTAGCTCGGCCTCGACTACCTCGCGTAGCCCTGCGGCATCGCCTTTTTGCAAGGCGTTGCGTTTGCGCAAAAAAAGGTCATGCAATCCGGGCAGGCTTTGGACGACTTGCTCGTAAGCTCCGGGCGGCGGCTCGGGCAGATGGCTCAAGATCTCGACGAACACGGGGTCGGCGTGCGGAATGGCACGCAAAATTACATCATTGGTCATATTTCTTTTTTAGGCGGATGGTCGACGACGGCGATGAACTCCATGCTCTTCTTCTCCCGATTCATGCGATTATAGATGCGGATCTCGTTGTCGGCGATCAACGGAATGAGATGCGGCACAAGCGCTTCGAGCGAAGCTTCGCGCACTTTGTTCATCTTGGAATACAGACGCCGCTTAAGGTCTTCGATGGTGGCGATCTTCTGCTTGAACTTAGGGCTATCCTCATCCAGGGTCTTCGATTCCCAAACTTCCTTTTCCCGTTCGAGCAATTCTTTTTCCAGATCCAGAAACGTGTCCGTCAACTCGTCATCCAATTTGTACCACACGACTACAGCAGCTTGCGCGGGACGACCCTGGTCGTCTTTTTCCTCCGAATACATGACTTCGGTCCGTGCGGCTATCTGGCTGCCGGAGAGCAGGGCGACTTCGAGTTTTTCCGTCGGGCCGGCTGCGGCAGAGGACTTGAGCTGCGCTCCCTCGGTCAGCGGCCGCAACATGCAAGCGACTTTCTCCGTCCGTTCGAGGTCGCGTTCAGTCCAAAAATTCAAGCGCAATCCGCTGCGATAACGCAGCTTGAGTCCTTGATGCAGCTTGGCCACGTTATCTTCAATCAACAGCTGCAAAAGCTCCTGTTTATGGGTGGTTTCAGGACGCTCTAGCGTCCCCTGGCTCACGGCCATGACCGAATCACCCGGCATGAATCCGAATTTGACCAGATTGATGAAATCCGGCGGCAACGGTTTGCCGCTCTTCTTGGCTTCGGCGTATTCGCTCGGATCGTAGTAACCGCTCAAGACTCGCCCGCGATAATTCTGGGCTTCGCGCCAGCGACTCATAGCGCTGTTCAAGCTATGGGTCGGCGGCCAAGCCTTGGACTCGAGCCTTACGCCCGGACCGATGCTTTGCCCTTGCGTTTGAAAACCGATGTCCAGCCTGCCGCCCGCTGATTTGCCCTCCAAAGTCAAAGCGCTGGTTACGTTGCTCCACTGCGATTTTGTGCAGGCTTGCGATTCCAAAGCCAAAAGTGCCATGGCCAACCATTTGGCGCCGGGGCTCGAAAGTTTTTCGAAAAAAGTCTTGCGCCGCTCCAAAATACCGCCGCGGCGTCGTTCTGGGCTGGATGAAATCGCGGCTCGTTCAGACATGGAGATAGTTTAAAGCTTAAAGCTTAAAATTCAAAGTTTTCGAACCCGATAGCCTGATTCCATGAATTTTAAACTTTGAATTAATCTCTAAGATAACGCTCGGCTTCGATGGCTGCGGCGCAACCTGAACCGGCTGCGGTCACGGCTTGGCGATAATGCGGATCTTGCACATCCCCTGCCGCAAAGACGCCCGGGATGGAGGTACGCGGCGTGCCGGGGACGGTCTTGATATAACCTTTCTCGTCCAATTCGAGGCTGTGCTTGAACAGCTCGGTGTTGGGGACGTGGCCGATGGCCGAAAAAACGCCGTCGATGGGCAACTCGCTCATCTCGCCCGTCAACATGTCCTTGAGCTTCACGCCGGTGACGTGTCCAGCTGCGACGCCGAGTATCTCCTCGACCGCGGTATTCCATATGACTTCGATCTTGGGATTCTTGAATGTGCGTTCTTGCATGATCTTGGAGGCGCGGAAAGCGTCACGGCGGTGTATGAGCGTGACTTTGTCGGCGAAACGGGTCAAAAAATTCGCTTCTTCCATGGCGCTGTCGCCGCCGCCCACCACGATCACCTTTTTGCCTTTGAAGAAAAAACCGTCGCAGGTGGCGCAAGCCGAGACGCCCTTTCCGTAGAGCTGCTTTTCGGATTCCAAACCCAAACGCCGCGCCGTGGCGCCGGTCGAAATGATGACAGTCTTGGTTTCGTAGTCTTGTCCGCCGGCTTGCACGCGAAAAGGCCGAGCCGTCAGATCCAAAGCGGTCACATTCTCCGAGATGATTTCCGTCCCGAAACGCGCCGCCTGCTCGCGCATCTGCGCCATGAGCTCGGTACCCAAGATGCCCTTGGGGAAGCCAGGGAAATTCTCGATTTCAGTCGTGGTCGTAAGTTGTCCGCCCGGTTCCGGTCCTTCGAACAAAAGCGGCTTGAGTTCGGCCCGCGCCGCATACACGGCAGCCGTCCAACCAGCCGGACCTGAACCGATGATGATGACGTTGCGCATAAGGCAAAGCTAGAATGACTAATGTCTAATTTCTAATGACTAATTCCTGACGGGCGTTAGACATTAGAAATTCCGATATTCTTCTATATGTATTTCTCCAACTTATCCTTGAACGCCGACTTCGACATGGCGCCGACGATTTGGTCCGCGACTTTGCCGTCCTTGAAGATCAAAAAAGTCGGGATGGACATGACGCTGTAGGAACCGGCGGAAGTCGGATTTTCGTCCACATTGAGTTTACCGATCTTGAGTTTTTCCGGCGCAATCTCGTGTGCCAACTCCTCGATCACTTGCGCCATGACGCGGCACGGTCCGCACCAAACAGCCCAAAAATCAACCAACACGGGGATCGGCGAACCCAAGACTTCAGCTTGAAAATTTTGATCGGTGAATGTGTGTTCCATATGTTTAAACAGCGATGGACAGAGGGATTAAGCATTTAGTAGATAGTAGTTAGGGTTCTGCCCCCTAACTACTAAATGCTAACTACTAACTACTATCTAACCTGCGCTATTGTCTACCGTCTGCCGCATGTCGTCTAGGGCGTGAGGCAGGCACCCCTACAGAATCATCAAATCACGTTTTTTCCGTCGCTTTTTGCGCAAAATGGAGGCTTGCCTCGTGCATGCCTTTGAACGTACCCATGTCCCACCAAATGCCGTGCAGCGGATGGGCTTTCAACTCATTCAGACGCACGAAGTGATTATTGACGTCCGTGATCTCAAGTTCGCCGCGGCCTGACGGTTTGAGCGTCTTGATGATCTCGAAGACGCGCGAGTCATACATGTACAGACCGACTTGCGCTAAATTCGATTTAGGTTCACGCGGCTTTTCTTCGATGGACAGCACGCGGCCTTGCGCGTCGATCTCCATCACGCCGTAGTCGGACGGATTGCCCACCGGTTTGTAGAAAGCGCTGGCGCCGGAACGGAACGCGGCGACATGTTCGGCGATCGATTGGTCAAACACGTTGTCCCCCAAGATGACGGTGCAGTTGTCCGCGCCCACGAAATCCTCGGCCAGACCCAAAGCCTGGGCGATGCCGCCGGCCTCATCTTGGATGCGGTACGACAGGCGCACGCCCAAAGCCGAACCGGATCCTAGGAGTTTGATGAACTGGTTTGCATATTCCGGTCCGGTCACCAGCATGATGTCGCGGATGCCGGAGCGCAACAGCGTCTCAAGCGGATACAACACCATGGGTTTGTCGTAGATGGGCAAGAGGTGCTTGTTGGTGATGTTGGTGAGCGGAGCCAGCCGCGTGCCTTTGCCGCCGGCCAGGATGACGCCTTTCATGCGGGGGGTAGAGGTTAGAGGGTAGAGGTTAGAGGGTAGCCCGTGATCCGTGTTCTGTGTTCCATGTTCTGTGAGCCGCATGTGGCGGGCGTATTTTTCCAGCGTGTCGCGCAGGGCGATGGCTATCGGGCGCATATGGATGCCCAAGGCCTCAAGCCGCGGCGATTGCAGGATGCAATTGGAACGCGTTTTTTGGGCCAAACCGCGCGTCACAAGTTCGCCTTCGGAGATCCATTCGCAAGAATGATTTGGATCGACGTATTCCTTATACAGCGCCAAAAGATCACGATGGCGCATGACGCCGGGATTGGTCAGATGGAAAATCCCGCTCGCTCGTTTCTCGAGCAGCGCATGCGCCGCGGCGATAAAATCCTCGACCACGGTCACGCTGTTGGCGACATCCACGACTTGGCGGTAAGCCGCGAGCTTGTCCACCAAGTTGCGCGGCGCGGGACGCGAATCTATGGGCATGCGCAGACGCGCGATGCCGACGTTCGGAAAACGCGAGAGCAACAGATCAGCCGCATACTTGGAACGCGAGTAATAGGAAATCGGATTGGCCGGATCGTCTTCGCGCCAGCCCGCCGGATCCGGCGAGGGTCCGTAATACACGCAACCCGAACCCAAGTGCAACAAATAGATGCCGCGCGCCTGACAGGCTTCGGCCAGGATGAGCGGGCCGATGACGTTGGAATGGAAAGTCTCGGCCTGATGCGTCTCGCACCAATCCACGTTGGGCGTACCGGTCTTGCCCGCGGCGTTGACGACCACGTCCGGACGATGTTCGTCCAAAGCTTTAGCCACGGCTTCAGGCTCATCGATGCGCGTTTGGACGAGTACCGCTTCCGGCCAAGTCTCGACCAGGCGCCGGCCCAGATATCCTGCGCCGAAAATGAGGATCTTCATGAGCCAGTCTTATCAAAATTGGCAGCAAGCAGCAAGAGGCTAAACGAGTAGCAAGTAGCGAGTAGCAAGGAATCGGAATTTCGTATCCCTAGCTGCTTGCTACTTGCTACTGAATACTATCGCCTGCTAGGATTGCGGCAGTTCTTTGGAATGCGAGGCTAAGATGGAACGTTACGACAGCTTGCCGCCGATCAGCCGCGATGATGAGCCGGAAAATACTCCGGCCAAGCCGAGCAAGCTCCCCAAGCTCGCGGGTCTGGCGAGCTTCCTCGTCGCCTTCGCTACCGGAGTCCTGCTCTTGCTCGTCTACTTCCGATTACGGAATGGCGAATTAAGCGGTCTCGCCGCTTATGCGCTCTTCTTGACCATCCTCGTCAACGCGACGCGGGTCCTGTACGCCATCATCCGCAACCAAACTCCCACAACCTGATACTGAAACCCCGGCACTGGCTCGCCGGGGTTTAATCATTGGTCCAATTGGTCCCATAGGGCCTGTTCCCTATCTCGGAATAACAATCTTTCTTTCTTTGATTTCCTCGTGGTAGACCTCGAGCCGGTCGCCGATCAGAATCTTGGCTTTGCCTTTGAACGAGATGCCGCATTCTTGTCCGCCGGCGGCCTCTTTCATGGTTTGTTTGCCGATCTGCACCGAATCCACGATGCCTTCGCCGATCGGTTCTTCGCCGCGCCACACGCGCACTTTTTCGCCGCTCACGACTTTGCCCTCTTTGACTTTGCCGCCGACCACCATACGTCCGTTTTCGGTGCGGAAGATGGCGACGGTCTCGAAGTTGCCCAGCTGCGTGCGGATGATCTCGGGCGGCACCAGGATGTTGAGGCGCTTGATCATGTCGTCGAACAACTCGTAGATGATCTTGAATTCTTTGATCTCGACTTTCTTCTCGCGCGCCATGACCCCGACCTGCGGCGCGAGCACCACGTTAAAAGCGTAGACCACCGAGGGCTGCGAATTTTCGGCGCGCGTCACGTCGTTTTCGTTGACGTTGCCCAAACCTTTTTGGATGACTTCGACCGCCACGTCCTCGTGCCTGATCTTCTCGAACATGCCGAGGAGCGCTTCCAGCGAACCTAGGGTGTCGCACTTCAGGATCACGTTCAAGGTTTTGATTTTCTTTTTCTCTTCGCCTTCGGTCGGCGTGACTTTGGTGGCGGAGAGCTGGCTCGCGACCTGCATCGAGGTCTTCATTTTTTTGGCTTCAAGATCATGCTGGTCCTTGGGCACTTCCAAGATGTCGCCCACGGCGGGCATGACTTTGAAACCCAGGACTTTGACCGGCGTGCCCGGCGGCGCCTCGTCCATCTGCTTGCCGCTCCAATTGCGCATGAAGCGCACGCGTCCGTAAGCGGCTCCGGCGATGCCCAAATAATCGTTGCGGCGCAAAGTGCCGGCTTGGATGAGTATGGTCGCGACCGGACCCTCGCCCTTGTCGACGTGCGACTCGATGATCGTGCCCACGGCCAAACGCTCGGGGTTGGCGCGGATCTTGTCGGCGTTCATGTCAGCCACGAGCAAAATCACGTCCAAGATCTCGTCGATGCCGATTTTCTGTTTGGCCGAGACCTTGGCCAGCGGGATGGTGCCGCCCCAGGCTTCGGTCGTGACGCCCGCTTCGGCGAGTTGCGCCAAGACGCGGTCGATGTCGGCTTCGGGTTTGTCGATCTTGTTCAACGCCACGATGAACGGCAGATGCGCGGCGGTGATGATGTTGATGGCTTCTTTGGTCTGCGGTTGCACGCCGTCGTCCGCGGCTACGACCAGGATGGCGATATCCGCGACTTTGGCGCCGCGCGAACGCATGATGGTGAACGCTTCATGGCCCGGAGTGTCGATGAAAGTGATGGGACGATCCTTCTTCACGACTTGATAGGCGCCGATGTGCTGCGTGATGCCGCCGGCTTCCTTATCCACCACGTTGGTCGAACGGATGGCGTCCAAGAGCTTGGTCTTGCCGTGGTCCACGTGACCCATGACCACCACCACCGGCGGACGCGCTTTGAGGTTTTCCTCCGTTTCAGCCTCAAAAATTTCCTTGATCCGGTCCATGGCCTGCATGGTCTCGATAGGTTCGCCTTGTTTGGTCTCTTCGGGTTTAGCCTTGAAGCCCAACTCTTCGGAGATGATGGCCGAGGTCTCAAAATCCAAACGCTCGTTCTGCGAAGCCAAGATGCCGGCGCGCATGAGCTGTTGGATGACTTTGGTCACGGGCAAATTAAGGCGGCCGGCGAGTTCGCGCACGATGATGACCGCGGGCAACGAGACTTCCTTGAGTTCGCGCGGGGCATCGCCCTCGCGGTGCGCCGGAGTGGCCAGGAGCGAGTTGCGCAAGCGTTCGCGGCGTTCCATCTCGAACCATTTCTGCACGATGCGGTCGGCGATGGCGTCGTCGATCTTGATGGCGCGCGTGCCGATATCAAAACCCAGCACCGGGAGTTTTTCCAGGAGCTCGTGCGGGGTCGTCTTCAGGCGACGAGCCAAATCAGATACATTCATGTGCTCGCAGGGTACGGAAAACAGGGCAAAAAGTCAATGTTTGAGTAGACGCTAGAGAGTAGGGGCGCATGCCATGCGCCCACGTCGGTAGACGGTAGCCAAACATCCTGTCATTTAAAGAAATTGTCATCCTCGAGCGAAGCGAAGGATCTTCCTATGCCTTAAGGAATAGGAAGATTCTTCGGCCGTCAGACGGCCTCAAGAATGACATCTTCTTTTTTTGGCTACCGTCTACCGTCTAACCCGTCCCTGGACTCCTTGACATTCCGGGGGAATTTTGCTATATTGAGCAGTCTTTCACAACAAGGAGATGATCATGGCAGACGAGAAACTCGCAGAAGTTCTGATTCGCTGCTCGATAGCGAGATCTAGCGGAGCGCTCGACGCTTGGAGGAAATCGAACCCCGGCAAACCGCTCGACTTGAGCGAGGTGAACCTGCCCAGAATGGTCCTAAGTCATATGAACTTGGTCCAAGCCAACCTGCGCAGGGCAAGCCTAATCGGCGCGGACTTGCACGGAACTGACTTGTGCGAGGCGAATCTTTTCAGGGCAGACCTGTCCGAGACGAATCTCTCGAGGACAATCCTGACGTACGCGGACATGACTGGCGTCGAGCTTCTCGGAGCGGATTTGACCGATGCCGACTTGACCCAGACAATCCTGGTCAGGGCGAACCTTTCCCGGGCGGATCTCACCAGGGCGCGTCCGCACCTCGCGGATTTCACCGGCGCCGACTTGTCAGGGGCGAATCTGACAGGGGCGAACCTGTCGTCAGCCATATTGGTCAGGGCAAACCTGAAAGGCGCGAACCTGACCGGCGCGAATCTGTCATACGCAGATGTCAGCGGCGCGGACTTGACCGACGCCGATCTGACGGACGCGGACTTGACCGGCGTCGACATAGACGCCGTGCTTGCGCCCGAACGTATGGGCAAATAATCATTCGCCCCTACGCTGCACCTTCCCTAACCCGGCCACCGTTACGACGGTCGCCGGGTTTTAGTTTACGCATATTCCGGATCCATTCCCCATTTCAAAGGATTGTCGAGGATGTATTTGCGGGTTTCGAACAATTCGCGTTCATCGCGGATGACGCGTTCGTGATAATTGCGTTGCCAGACGTTATGAATATTCGTTTTTGTTCGAGACCATTTTGTAGCGCCGATTTTGAAACCCCGAACAACCGAACCGATTGTTCCAGATGTCCCATTCGGCGTTTCCCGTAGGGGCGAATGATTATTCGCCCCTACGGAATCGTAATCACGGATTATCAAAATACCGTGCACGTGATTGGGCATGATGACATGTTCATTCAATTCGATGAACGGAAAATGTTTCGGTATTTCGTTCCAAAAACCTTCAACCGCATGTCCAAAATCATTTAATATCATGTCTCCATCTTCAATCGCTCCGAACAGATGTTGCCTTTCATGCGTGCATATCGTCACAAAATATGCGCCCGGGGTTGCATAATCGAATCTCGGTAATCTGATTGAACGGCGGTGATGCTCCTTATATATACCGCTGCCAGAAAACGGCCCGTTCGTCAACACCCTTCACATCCCCGGTGGATGGTGTAAAGTCGCGGCGGAGGGAAAAATGGAACAGTACGGTTTAGCTGCTGAAATGGTGCTCGTGGCTTGCCTCGGCAATCTGGAGAATAAAGTTTTTTTCTCCGGTATCTTCGCCAGGATCGTCAACGGCGCTGCGCATAACCCTGACTATGAAGAAACGGTGCGCCAATACATCCTAAACCTGAATGAGGATATCGGGGTCGTCGATCAGGTAAAGATCCTCAATCGCTTTAACGAGATCTCCCAGGCGGCGAAGTGTTCCATCTCGAATTTCCGCTGGTGGGACATCGTGCCTCGCGACCATCTGCTGTTGGCGGACCTGCTGCGCAAAGACCGGACGTACTCGATCCTTTTCTATTGGCGGCGCACCGACAAAAGCCTGAACGGCACTTTGCACTGCACTTCCGGCCCGCGGGTGCTCAAACATCTTGACCCGCCGCGCATCGAATTCGAAGCTGCGACCTATCAGGAGGTCAAAGCTCAATTCACCGCCTGGCTTGCCGCACCTTGCAACTTTTGACTCACCACCGGCCACAGCTTGGCCGGTTTCTTGTATAAAAAGAATACGCCCGGTCCATCCGTAGATGAACCGGGCGCAGAAGAGCCGATCAGGCGAAGATGGTGTGCCTCCGCTCGGGATGCATGCACCGCGGCTGGGCGCCTGACGGAATTTCCTGGCAGACCTTGTTGACCCAGATCTGGTGCGCCGGGCGCCAGAACGACTGACGCATCTTCTCGATCTCGGCGAGATCCGTACCAAGGGCGAAGAACAGCAGTTCAGCGACTCGCGCCTTCTTCTCTGGCTTGACGCCGTCGAGAATCACGTCGATCCTCTCCTGCAGAGCGTCGAGCGGCGCCGACGAGGTGCCGTTCTCCAGCACACGCTCACGCGACTGCTCGAGGAGCGCAATCTCGACGGGCTTGGGGATGAACCCTTCGCGCTTGTCCGCGTCGGGCCAGTCCTTACACAGCCCAAGAACCTTCAGCGACCGCACGGCATCACGCACTTCGTCTGACGGGTACTGGAATCTGATCATTGTTGGCCTCCATGCCTGGTGGGAAGAACGATGTGTCAAATTAGCAAAACTTTGCCATTTTGTCAAGGCATGGGAGGCAAAAAATCGATTAATTGCCCAAAATAAGCTATATTTTCTTCGTGGAAAAAATCCTATTGATAGACAAGCCAGCTGGAATCACCTCACACGATGTCGTCGACAAAGTGCGCAGGATTTTTGATACGCGAAGAGTGGGTCACGCCGGGACGCTCGATCCGTTCGCCACCGGACTTTTGATCATCGGCGTAGGCGCGGCGACAAAGGAGCTCGCAAAATATTCCGGGTTGGACAAGACCTACCTCGCCACGGCGCGTTTAGGCGCGACCAGCACGACGGAGGATCCGGAAGGGGAAATAAAAGTGAATATGGAAGATGGAATGTGGAATGCGGAAGACCTAAATTCTAAATTCCATATTCCAAATTCACTCGCCCTCGAATCCGCTCTCGACAGATTCCGCGGCGGATATGAGCAGACGGCGCCGGCTTTCAGCGCCAAAAAAATCAAAGGCAAAAAACTTTATGAGTTGGCGCGCGCCGGCAAATTGGAAGGCGTCGAGTTGCCGAAGAAACAGATTTCCATCTCCGAACTTAAAATCATGAACTACGCTTGGCCTTTTTTATCCTTCAGCGTGGCTTGCTCGTCCGGCACCTATATAAGGTCACTCGCCCGCGACATCGGGGAAGCGCTGGGCTGCGGAGCTTATCTGACCGAGCTGCGGCGCACGAAAATCGGCGATTTTGACATAAAAGACGCCTTGACTCTGGATGAACTAGCCAAGAAATCGGCTTGAACTTGAAATCAAATGCACCTCATACTTTTTGGCGGCAAAAAGTATGCAAAAACCGCTGGGGCCTCGAATTCGCTAACAAGTATAGGCTTGAGCGTTCTTGCGGTTAGCTCAACTCTCGGCCCCAGACCCCACCTGGATACTTAGAAACTAGGCGTCTGGATGATCACTCCTGTCATGGCTTGCCACAGCGCTCGCGAGCGTTGTGGTGAGGAGTAAGCCACGACGAAGCAATCTCTTGGACGCACCGCCGGAGATTGCTTCGCGCTTTTGGATTATGCGCTCGCAATGACGGGCAGAACGCCAAATGCGTAAGGCCTAAAAAAGTCAGGCTGTCTGGCTACCGCCTACTGCCTACAGCCTCTTTACGTTTCGCCAGGATGTGCTAATGTTGTCGCGCTCTTTTTTTTCCACGAGGGATGAAATGGACCAACCTGAAGTGAAACAGTTGGCTTTCGAGATTCCGACGGACACAGGCATCATGAACGCGCTCATCGGGGCAGTCCCCGAAAATTGGACTTGGCTGGACGGGCGTCTGAACGCGCCCCAAAAACTGTTGGAGTCAGGTCTCGTCGCCGCCGACGTCAGCATCCTCATCAACGGAAATCCGGCGGCTCACATCTTGAGCGAAGGCAGGGATGAAGACCTGACCAATTTCTTGAGCACGCCATGTTTCCCGGGGAAGATGTGGTTCAAGCGCGTCGGTTTGCGCCGCTCATTCGCCACAGCCAAACAAGTCGCCGTCCGCTACGTGGTGCGCGGCTATACCGGACGGCTCAAGTTCGTGCTCAACGGCGAAGTACCGGCGGTGTCGCGTGACTTCGCGGTCTGCACTTTGCGCCTTGAATCCGGCTTGATTCGCCAGCTCCCGGTCCCGCCCTACGTCCACCTCAAATGGATGGTGGATACGGACATCGACCCCATCCTGAAAGTCTGCCGCAACTTCCATCTGGTCGAACTTCCGCTCGGAAGCTTGGCTGAAGATTGAACCGCGCCCCGAAGCTCTCGGGGCTCTTTCTTTACAAGATCTGAAGCCGTGTTAAGCTGGCGAAAGTTCGTTCCAAGGAGAAGATCATGAGCCAAAGCATCGTGTTGCCGGACCAAGATTCGGTCCTCAAACATCTGCGCGAATTCCATTCGGCGCTTGACTGGAACAACGTGGAAGGCGCGTTGCTCGCCCCGTCGGGCCTGGAGGTCCATGTCGGCGCAAGACTCGAAATCGTCGAACCGACGTCCCGATGGCCCCGCTTCGTCGTCAACGCGGAGCCGAAGAGCTTCCTGATGCAACCCCGTCTGCCCGAGCAGGTCAGCTTCGGCCACACCCGAAGCAAGTGCTACAAGGACCAGCTCGAGGTCGCACTGGCTTATGTCGAGAAGGGTTACGGCGGGGAGCTCCTGCTGATCCATGAAGCCTACGAATACAATCGTCAGATGGTCGCGATCCGCCTGAACTTCAGACGCTTCCCGGGGTGGATGACCCTGCCCCAGCTCCAATCGGCCGGCGAATTCAGCCGGCTCATGCATTGCTTCTCCCCTCCCCAGACCTTCCGCTCGGCTTCCGACTGAAGCTAGCGCCCGCACCCGACCACGCCAGGTCGGGGCTTTTTTTGTATTCGTGGTTCTGGAATCTACCGGGCGGGCGCATGGCATGCGCCCCTACGATTGTCTGGCTACCCTCTATTCCCCCCTAGACGCTCGGACCGATTCCTGCTATCGTCAGCTTACCGACATTAGTCTTAACCGCTTCGGACGGACGGAAACGCGAGTCGGATCTTCCTGCACATCACGGTATTATCCTTTCGGACCAATAAACCACAGTATTTCCCCTATTTTTGGCCTGTTTAGGACTTAGATAAAGCTGAAGATCGTTAGGATAGCGGAACATTCCCGTTTCGTTCGAGCGTAGATTTTATGCTTTACGCTGTGTTAGGGATAATCGCAGGCGCGATCGTGGGCTATTTCGCGGCTGATTACGTGGCCACGGAAAAAGCTCGCAAGATCAAACAACGGGTAGCTGACGCCGAAGCCGAGGCCAAAGCGCTCGTGACCCAGGCTCAAGCCAAGGAACAAGACATCTTGGTCAAAGCCAAAGACAAGGCCATCAAGATTTTGGAGGAGGCGCGGCTGGAACAGAAAAAAGGCGAAGACGAACTCAAGAGCCAAAAGGCCGAGTTGGTGAAGCGCGAAAGTGAATTTGCGTCCAAGCTTTTGGCGTTGGACGACGAGCGCAAGTCGCTGGAAAGCGCCAAAGCCAAGGTCAGCGAGACGCAAAAACAAATCGAAGAGATGAAGCAGCTCGAGACGCAAAAGCTCGAAGAAGTCTCGGGGCTGACCAGGGAACAAGCGCAAGAGCGCATCCTCAAACTCGTCGAGGAACAAGCGCAGGAAGCGCTGCTCTCGCGCATGCGCAAGCTGGATGAGATGGACAGCGAGGAAATCGAACGCAAAGCCAAGAACGTCATCGGCGTAGCCATCCAGCGTCTGGCTTCATCCACGGTGACGGAGACGACCACCTCTTGGGTCGAGTTGCCCTCAGACGACATGAAAGGCCGCATCATCGGCAAAGAAGGCCGCAACATCAAGACCCTCGAACATCTGACCGGCTGCGAACTCATCGTGGACGACACGCCGGGGTTGATCACCGTCTCGGGCTTCTCCCCCATCCGCCGCCAGGTGGCAAAACGCGCGCTCGACAAGTTGGTGACCGACGGCCGTATCCATCCGGGACGCATCGAAGAAGCCGTGGACGAAGCCAAGCGCGAACTCGCGATCGACATCAAGAAAGCCGGCGAAGACGCGCTCTACCAGATGGGCATCTCGCTCGCGGGCATCGACCCCAAGCTGGTGCAGATCTTGGGTCGGCTCAAGTACCGCACCTCATACGGGCAGAACGCGCTCCAGCACTCGATCGAAGTCGGCCAACTCGCCGCGCTCATGGCCGAGGAGCTGAAGGCTAACGTCGCTATATGCAAAAAAGGCGGCTTGTTCCATGACATCGGCAAAGCCGTTGACCACGACCTGCAAGGCGGCCACCCGGAGCTGGGCTACCAAATCATGAAGAAGTTCGGTTTCCCGGAAGAAATCTGCTACCAGTCCATCGGCCATCACGAAGACAAACCCAAGACGCTCGAAGCTGTGATCGTGAAGGCGGCCGACGCCATCTCCGGCGCGCGTCCGGGAGCCCGCAAAGATTCATTCGAACAATACGTCAAACGTTTGGAAGAATTGGAAGCCGTGGCCTCGGGCTTCGAGGGCGTCGAGAAGGTCTACGCCATCCAAGCCGGGCGCGAAATCCGCGTCTTCGTCAATCCGACCATGATGGATGACTTCGCCGCGGCGCAACTCGCGCGCAACGTGGCCAACAAAATCGAAGCTGAACTCAAATATCCCGGCGAGATCAGAGTCACCTTGATCCGCGAAACCCGCGTCATCGAATACGCAAGATAAGAATATAGACGGTAGAGGGTAGACGGTAGCCAAAATCCTTTGTCATCCTGGGCCCCGCATCGAGTGCGGGGTAAACTCCGCAGCAGCGAAGTCGAAGGACCTTTATCAGCCATCGGTCCAGAGGTCACTTATAAAGGTCCTTCGACAAGCTCAGGATGACAAATTTTTTATGTTTTTTTACGCGATGAGTTAGTTCGAAAAATATTGTCATCCTGAGCGAGCTTCGAGCGAGTCGAAGGACCTTTATCAGCGACTGTGCATCTTTCAGATTCAACGGCTGATAAAGTTCCTTCGGCAAGCTCAGGACGACAATTGGCCGGTAGCCAACCGAATCGAAAATCGAATCAGGGGTTACATCAAAGAAATTGCCGATCGGCAATTTCTTTGATACGCGAGCAATTTTCAATCCGTGACTTGTACAAGGTCTGGACAAAAGCGCCAAAACGGACATAATGCCTGGCATGAAGACTTGCAAGATACTTTTCTTCGGCGACCTCATCGGTTCGCTCGGCCGCAAAGCCGTGATCCGGAGCTTGCCCGACCTGCGCGCCAAACATGCGCCGGACTTCGTCGTGGCCAATGTCGAGAACCTGTCGCATGGTCGCGGCATCTCGCCCAAGACTCTGCGCGAGCTGGATGCGGCGGGAGTGGATTGTTATACTTCAGGCAACCACGTGTGGGAAAACGAGCAAGGCTTGCCCTGCTTTTCCGATCCGGTCTGGAAAAACCGTTTGATCCGTCCGGGCAACATGCGCCCGGAACTCCCCGGCCTTGGTCATGCAATCTTGGAACGCAACGGATGCAAAATCGTCTTGGTCAACGTCCTAGGACAACTCTTCATGGAAGATCAAAAAGCCACGAGTCCATTCGCCTACTTCGATGAGATCTGCAAGCTGTATCAAAATCTGCCGCTGCTGGTGGATTTCCATGCCGAAGCGACGAGCGAAAAGGAAGCTTTTGGACACTATGCGGACGGACGCGCGGCGGCAGTCTTGGGGACGCACACGCACGTCAGCACCGCGGACGCCAAAATCCTGCCCAACGGCACGGCTTACGTGACCGACGTGGGCCGGAGCGGCGGCTATGATTCCGTTGTGGGGTTCGAAAAGTCATCGGCCGTGCGGCGTTTTCTCGATCCCACGCATAAAGCCTATGATCCGCAGTCTAGCGGCGCGGCCGAGGCCAATGCCGTCATGGTAGAGATAGACCTTGACACCAAACGCGCCTTGAGCATCCTACCTATACATGAATTACTTGATATTTAAGACGAAAACTGGTACCATTCAAGCATAATAATCAACCCAATTATATGAACAAAGCAGAGCTTATCTCTTATCTCGCCGACAAAGTCGGCATCACCAAGAAACAGGCCGAGGACATGGTCGAGGGATTCGTGGAGATCGTGACCGAAACGCTCAAAAAGGGCGGCGAAGTCACCATCGCCGGCTTCGGTGCTTTCAGCGCCCGGACGCGCAAAGGCCGCACCGGCGTGAACCCGCAGAACACCACTCAAAAAATAATCATCCCTTCGGTGACTGTCCCCAAGTTCAAAGCGGGTAAAGGTTTGAAGGACGCCCTCAAGCGCCTACAGCTCAACCAGCTGCCAACCATACCGGAACCGCAAGCGTAAAAAATCAAAAAAATCCGCCGGCGAAAGCCGGTGGTTTTGTAATAAATTAGAGAGTAGAGGGTAGAGAGTAGAGTGTAGCCAAAAGCCAAAAATAAGAGGATGTCATTCTTGAGGCCGTCTGACGGCCGAAGAATCTTCCAATTCCTTAAGGTATAGGAAGATCCTTCGCTTCGCTCGAGGATGACATTTGCTTTATATTTTCTGGCTACCGTCTACTGCCTACCGTCTCTCTTCATGCTATCCTATACCCAAAATATGCCATGTAAGACAAAAATTATAAAAACCGGTTGGATTACCTTTAAGTTTTGCTATGTGGCCTCAAATCTTGATCAAGGGTTAAAAAGCGAATAAATAATTTTTGTCTTACATGGTATGCCCAGCGAAGCACCTTCCTTGCTGAATAAACTTTTCAGCCGCGCCATCGAGCTCAAGGCTTCGGATATCCATTTGGCGGTCAACAATCCGCCTGTCTATCGCATCAACAAAGTCCTGAAACGCGACGAGGGGGAGGTCTTGACGCAAAAAGTCCTGCTCGCCGAATTCAAAATAATCCTGACGCCCGAAGTCTACGCCAGCTTCGAGCGCCATCAAGACATCGATACGTCTTTTGCCTTGCCCCACGGCGAACGCTTCCGCATCAGCTTGTTCTGGAAGAGCCGCGAGCCAGCTTTGGCGGCGCGCTACATCCCGGCGACGATCCCGACTTTGGATGAGCTTGAGGCGCCCGAAGCCGTGCTCGACTTCGTCAAACTGCCGCAAGGCATAGTGCTCGTGACTGGGCCGACCGGCGCGGGAAAATCCACGCTCCTCGCCAGCATGATCGAGTACATCAACCAGAACGAGACCAAACATATCGTGACGCTGGAGGATCCGATAGAATTCGTCTATGCCGACAAACAAAGCTTCGTCTCGCAGCGTGAATTGGGATCTGACTTCATGTCTTTCGCCGACGGGCTCAAGCACCTCTTCCGCCAGGATCCGGACATCATCTTGATCGGCGAGATGCGCGATCCCGAGACCATCGCCACAGCACTGACTTTGGCCGAGACCGGGCACTTGGTCTTCGCCACCCTGCACACCAACGGCGCGGCGCAGACGGTCGAACGCATCATCAACACCTTCCCCGGCAACCAGCAGACGCAAATCCGGCTCCAACTCTCGCTCGTGCTCAAAGGCGTCATCTCGCAACTCTTGATTCCGTCCGTGGACGGCACGCTCACCCCGGTGCACGAAGTCATGGTCATGAACCACGCCGTCTCGACCATCGTGCGCGAAGGCCACACCGAACAACTGCAGAACGTCATCTTCTCGTCCTCCGATGCGCACATGGTGGATTTGGATCAGGAACTGCAACTCTTGGTCGAAGAAAAGAAAGTCAGCTCCGAGACGGCCCACGAGTTCGCGCGCAATCCCAAGAATTTCAAATGACGAGCGGAGGTTAACAAAAGAGCGCGTTGAAGCGCGCTTTTTTGATTTTTAAGACTGCCGCTGGTAAGGTCTCGACATGGCAAAAATCCGCACTTTATCAAGCCACATCGTCCACTCCAACCCCTGGTATAGCATCCGCCATGACGAAGTCGTTTTCTCCAACGGAATGCCGGGTAACTACTACGTCTTGGAACGCGAGCCCTACTGCGTGATCATCGCCGAAGACGCCGGACGCTTCCTGTTGATCGAAGAGGAGCGCTACACGACCGGTTCGCGCGTCCTGGATTTCCCGAGCGGCTGGGTCAATCCCCAGGAGGATCCGCACGCCGCGGCGCTGCGCGAATTGGAAGAAGAGACCGGCTATCGCGCCGCCGAGCTGAAGCTCTTGTCTGCGCCCTATGCCTACGTGGGCATAAGTCGCGTCAGAAGTTATATCTTCGCGACCGTCGGCGGATTGGAGCTGGTCGGACAAAAACTCGAACCGTCAGAGGACGGACTCAAAGCCATCTGGTTGACGCGCCAAGACATCGGAGCGCGCTTGAAGGACAACCCGGAAGCATCCGGCGATGTCCTGAAAGGCCTCGCCGCCTATGATTTGTTCCGCTGAACGCGGCTTCGTCGACTAAAATGGTTTGGACTAAAAAAGCCCGGCGACTTGCGCTACCGGGCTGTTTTTTATTCCTTTACGAAAGCACCAACTTCTTCCACCGCATCCTCAAGCTTGACCAGCTTGGCGTCTTTTTCTCCGCGCAGTTTCCATTCGATTGATTCTTCCTTGAGCGTCTTCTCGGAAACCAAGATGCGCAGCGGCATGCCGAGCAAGTCGGCGTCGGCGAGTTTTTCTCCGGGTGACGCTTCGCGCTCGTCCCACAAGACTTCAATCCCCTGCTTCATCAAATCTTCGTACAGCGCCGTGGCGGTTTCCGTGATGCGGGCTTGCGTGTCCGCATCTTTCGAACCAAGCGAGACCAAATGGATCTGGAACGGCGCCACGCTCTTAGGCCAGATGATGCCGCGCTCGTCATGCGACGCTTCGACGACCGTGCCCACCAGCCGCGTCGTGCCGATGCCGTAGCAACCCATCAGAGCGGTCTGCCGTTTGCCTGACTCATCCGTGAATTCGACTTTGAATGCGTCCGAATATTTGGTGCCGAGATCGAAGATGTTGCCGACTTCAACGCCTTTGACGGTCGCCAGGACGCCGCCGCAATTCGGGCATTTGTCGCCATCTTTCAAGGTCGCGATTTCGGAATTCTGGGCGAAAGTGCAATTCGGACAGGCCAAAATCATATCCTCGCCAGCCGGCGTCACGACCTGGAATTCATGAGAGACATTTTTGGTGAAAATTCCGCCCGAAGCTTCGGCGACTTTCACATCTAAACCGCAGCGCTGGAAAACCCGGATGTAGGCTTGGAGGACTTTTTGGTAATACTGCTCCAGATCTTCTTGTGTGGCGTGGAAGGAATACAGATCTTTCATGCCGAACTCGCGGCCGCGCAAAACGCCGGACTTAGCGCGCAGCTCGTCGCGGAATTTGGTCTGGATCTGATACACGGCCAGAGGCAAATCCTTGTATGAATGGATGAAGGAACCGACCAGCGGCGTCACGAGCTCCTCGTGGCTGCAACCCAAGGCATAATCCTTGTCGGTCTGGCTATGGATCTTGAACAGGATGTCCACCGAATCCCAGCGGCCCGTGGTTTCCCAATTCTCTTTCGGCTGGAGCGCTGACATGAGGATTTCCTGCCCGCCGATGGCGTTCATCTCTTCACGGATGATGCCGACGACTTTATTCAGCGCGCGCAACCCAAGCGGCAACCACGAATACACGCCGGCCATCTCTTGATGCACGAAGGCGCCTTGCAACAGGAATTTAGCATTGGCGGTGTCAGCCTCGGCCGGAGCGGTTTTTGAGGTCTTGGTGAACAAACGGGACATTTTCATACCCCGTGACTACAACTTCGATCCGCCCCGCACCAGCATGCGCGTGGCGGTTGAAACCGCAGAGTTAATTATTGGCTTAATGGTCGGCCTAGATTCAAAGGTTGGCAATGCATAGCATGATATCGAAGTTGTAGTACGGGGCATATTGCGCAAAGAGTAGCGAAATCGGGCATTTTTGTCCATGCGAAAGTCACGGCCGACGCATCACAATTTGCTCATCAAAAAAACCGACCCGGGTATCTTTCCGGATCGGTACAAGACTGTCGTCAGTCCAGCGTGGAGGTCATTGCCCTCCGGTGCTACAGACGGGCGTGCGCGCGACTTCTTGGAAACATCGGCCGCGCGGCGTGTTTTCCCATTTGGGACCACCGAAGAACTTCCAGATGAACTCGCCTTGGAGCTTCTCGCATTTCTTCGCCGCAGCGAAGCACCTTTGATCGCAAACTTCGACGCAGCGATATAAGTCTTCCTTGCATCCGTGCGGATTAAGGAAGCAAATCAATCTATGACTCTCCTCGCCGCACCTGACCCTGCATTCGCCCAAGGTCTCCTCGGAGGGTTCTTTCCCCCAGATGGTGTTGATTGTCGCATACACGCCGACTGCCGTGATGAACAAGCAGGCCACGATGCTCAAGATTTGCCTCATGCTTCGAGGTCTTTTTGGTGAAAATGGGATGTTCGGCGCGGAGCTCTCTTCGCCGGACTCATCCTTCGGCGCGTCGCCGGTAGAGACTTCAGACGGGCTCGTCTGCGCTTCGGTCGATGGAGTCGGCTCAACCGATTCATCGCTATGCCAGCCGCCCCCAGCCATCATACAACGTCCACGTCCACTGTAATTCTTTGTCGTCATGGCTCTTCTCTTTTCCCTGGTCCCTTGTCAAAAATCCATTCTTGCCCCAATTCACCGCGACGTACGGGATCGACAAAATCAAAGGGCAGACAGAAAATAGCATCGTCAGCGAAAAAGTCAAGTGGTTAAGATAGTTCTCGGATTACTTTTGAAAATTATATTTAAATGCAAAAACAGCTCGTTGGAGCTGTTTTTACCTGGTGCACCAGACTGCTACAAGTTCGACAACCGAGAGACGATACGGGTGATCATGCCGGACAACTTGTACACCTCTCGGTACAAGAAAGCGGACTTGCGCGTCCGGTTGCGCCCACTTTCCTGGCCGCTGCGCCCGGCTACAATAATCAACCAGTGGCGCCACTGTCGTTCACTCAATGAGATATCCCCACATGGGGCCAATCGTCCCACTGACGGCATACCCTCCTGAAACTAGACTAATCCCTAAACGAAACTTCTATGTCACACGATTCAACCCCATCCATTCCGCGCCTCCTGACGGCGGCGCAGGCAGCACGCTGCTTGGGCTTCACCAAGAGCACGATCTACGACTGGCTGGCCCGAGGCTACCTGCCCTACCATCGCCTGGGCAACCGGCTCATCCGCATCAGCGCGTCGGACCTGGAGGCCTACATCACGAAGAGTCGCATCAACGAGGAACGATTCCCCGGTACGCTGGAGGCCCAACGCGAACTCGGCGTGTCAGGCGGTCGCGCGGGGGAGGATTCCTCCTGGACCAGGACGTGCGCGATTGACAGGGCCGTGTATTTGGGACGCAGCGTACGCAGAGCCTTCAAGTGCATCGGCCATCATCGAGGTTCGGTGCTTCGATGGACCAGCCGGCTTCTGCCGGCGAAAAGCGTGCGTCGCGAGAGTCTCAACATCCGACATTCCGTTGTCCGCGAATTTTTCCGCGTCAGGGCCAGGTGATTTCGTCGGAACTTTCTTGACCCGCGTTGCGCCGCGCAACAAGCTTAATGCGACGGAGGCCACACCATGGGCGACAAATACCGGACCGAGTACAAGAGCGGCGGGGAATTCGGGATCGTCCCGAGGGTCGAGTACGTGATCGACAAGGAGACCGGGGAAAGGAAAGGCGAAGTCGTGAGATGGGACTACGAGAACGCGGGCGACAAAATCGCGGATGGCGACTGGGATCCGTACGACGACGATGACGACTGAAGACGCCCGCCGGATCGTCAGCGCGTCAACATCGCCCGTCGCGCATCGTCGAAGCCAAGCGCTTCGGCGGCGCGGAGCGCGTCATCCGGCGTGCTGTCCATGGAACGGAGTATTTTCACCGAGCCTTTCTTGTGGGTCTCGACCTTCTTCAAGAACAGCTGGGTGCCCGAGAAGTAGTCCCGCAACAACTCGCGCAGCACGGTCTCACGAAACAGCTGCTCCTCTTCTGCCACCAATCTGATCAATCTGTCCACGAGGATCACGCAAGGCCGATAGTGCACGAAGCTCTTGAGATCAGACTTCTGCTCATCCTCCAGTCCCGGCATCTCCTTCACCAGGTGTTTGCGCAGGAACCTTGCGCATAGCTCCGTCGCCCCCTCATTCAAGCCATTGAAGTAGACCTCCGAACCTCGTTCGCTCTGCGGCTTGGGTTGGAATGAGAGCCCGAGGTGCGTCTGCCACATGCGCAACCGGCGAGGGTCTATGCCTTGGATGACGCCCAAACCATAATAAGACCCCGCGTGGCTCAACTCGTGCGTCAGATTCCTGTAGAACTGAAGCGGATCGCGGCGCGCGAGGTAGATGTGACCGAAGAGCATCTTCCCCTCCAACTCTCCGCCGATCTTGAGGCTCAACTCTTGATCGGTGACGACATGGATCCTGGAATCGGGTATTTCGATAGAAGGCAGTCGCAGGCGTTCCAGCAAGCGGGCCAGTCCCGACTTCGAGCATTCAATCCCCTGCCGTTCATGCTCCGTCTTCTCAAGCTCTTCCACCTGCGGGGCAGCCACATACGGATCCTCGTCCAGAGCGACTTCCAAGGCACGTCTCTGGTCCTCCGGAGCGGATGACTTGATTCTCTGCTCTACGTTCCACGGTTTCTTCATACCTCCTGTCGTGTATTTCAGCCATTAGACCGTCTGCGCGGGCGTCGGTCAACGCGGAGTACTTATTTGCCAAAGCCCGTAGGCATGCGAGGCTACTCAACACGAACTCGGCGTGTCAGGCCGGTCCCCCGGGGGAGAATTCCGTCCTTGACCAGGACGTGCGCGATTGACAGGGCCGTGTACTTGGGGCGCAGCGTACGAAACGTCTCACTTACCCTGAATAGCCATCGTGGGTTCTCGGGAATCTCGTCGGACAGGAAAGCAT
>JBAZZT010000010.1:0-50118 GCA_041658705.1 Patescibacteria group bacterium | reverse complement strand
TCGGACGGCGCGAGCGTGCTTAGGTTTACGCGCGTCACTCGGAGCGCCCTTCTCGGCGTTTGTCTTTCGCGTGAGTCTTTTTCTACCAAATCCTTGGACACTTGATCCTTGATTCTTTGACCCTTGGCCTGCATTTGTAACTTTAAGCTTTAAGCTTTAAACTTTGAGCTAATGAAGCCATGTCCGGTCTGCGGCAGCCAAGATAGCACGCCGCTGTTTGTCCAAACCCTGCGCCATAGGCGTTACGTGAATACGTTGTGCCGCCGTTGCGGCATGGCGTGGGTTTCGACGCGCGCCAAACCGAGCGAATACGAGCGTTTTTACACCGGCGATTACGCGGCCAAGGTCTACGGTTTCACAGGCGACGCGGCCAGCATCAAAGAGATCATCGCTTGGCGCACGCGGCGTTCCAAGCAAAAACTTCAGCCTTTCGGAAAATTTTGGAAGCGGGGGACCAGGGTGCTCGAAGTCGGGACGGGTCCTGGTGCATTCCTGAAGGTGCTCGAAAGCGCTTACGGTTGTCGGGTCTGGGGCATCGAGCCGTCGCCGATTTTCGCTAAGATCGCGCGCCGCTATTTAGGCATAAAGATTTATCTCGGTCGCGTGGAGACATGGCTAAGCGACAAGCGCTGCGCCTTCCCTAAAAAATTCGACGTCATCGTGCTTGACCAAGTCTTGGAGCACATCCTCGACCCGTTCAAGTTGATTCGGGATTTGAGCGCGCGTTTGACGGAAGACGGGTTGCTCTTTTTGAGCGTGCCTAACATCTCCGCGCCCAAAGACACGAAAAAAGGTTTATTCGTGTTCGAGCACGTCTCGGGTTTTTCGCCCTTCTCCCTCAATCTGTTCTTGGCGCGTCTGGGTTTTAAATTGATCGCCTTGCACGCCGAAGCGCCCGGATCATTGCAGGTCGTGGCCGCCAGGTTCTCGGCGCCTTTTGACATGCTTCCGCCCGGTGCCGTGGGCAAGCCGCTGGGCAAAGCGGAAATCCTAAAGAATTTTCCCGTGAAGTGACATGTCGCGCGGCCTCGATACACTCAAGAGTTGGCATTACGGATGGTTGATCCTGGCCATCGCTTTGGCGGCCGTGGCTTGGGCTAGTCACGATTTATTGGATAGCCCACGGCCGTGGTTTGACGAAGGCATTTATCTTCAAGCGGCGAAGAACATCGCGCTTACCGGACACTGGGGTTTGCAGATCGCGCCGGGTTCGTTCTCCGATTTAAGCTTCATCACCGTGGGTTTTCCGGTGCTGGCGCCATTGGTTTTGATTTTCAAGTTCGCTGGTTCGAGTCTTTTGGCGGCGCGCCTTTACATGTTGGTTTGGATCGCGCTCGGCATTTGGTTGGCGGGTATGGTCGGCGCCAAACTTTGGAACCGCGCGGCCGGCGTGTGGAGCGCAGCGCTTTTGGCTACCTTTGGTCCGTGGTATGGCAACGGCAAGAACGTGATGGGCGAAGTGCCGGGTCTGGCGCTGTTTTTGGCGGGAATTTTTTCCTTGGCACAGTGGGAAGAAAAACCAGACAGCAAGCGTTGGGCTTGCGCCACGGCGTTGTTTTTCTGCCTCGCCGCCGTGACCAAACCGTCATTCCTCGTGGTCTTACCCGCTTTATTTTTGGCGGCGTGTTTTATTTTTTGGAAACGATACTGTCATCCTCGCGAAAGCGGGGATCTGGGTCGGACGCTTTCAGATTCCCGCTTTTGCGAGAATGACAAGGAGGAGAGCGGGAATGACAAGAAAAAAAGCGGGAATGAGCAGGGGGGCGGAAGCGTGAATTATGGAGAGATGTGGAAGCTCGGCGCGGCGCTGCTCCTTCCGGCGTTGCTAGTGTTCGCCGTTTGGTTCCTGACGCAATTCGGCGGTTGGCCGAGCGCGCAAGTCTTGGGGCATTATTCCAATCCCTATGGCTTAAGCGACGTGGCGGCGACGATGCTGACTAACTTCAAGAATTTTTTCCTCCACACCACGCCGTTGCATCTCCTCATCTTGTTGTCGGCCGTCGCGATTTACGTCGTGCTGCGCGGTTGGAAAAAGATGAAAGCCACGGAGCTGGCCTTGCTCGTCGTGATGGCTTTGACCCTCGCAAGTTATTTCAGGACCGCTGGTTGGTATCGGTATTTTTTCGTGGCGCAAGTTCTGGCTTTGTTCTGGTTGCCGGCTTGCATCCAAACGTTCGCGGAAAAACTCCGACCTGCGTCAAAGATGCTCGCGCCTTTCGTACTTCTCCTGTTCTTGGGCGTCAACCTGTTCGCCCTGTGGCGCGACCCGTCGCCGTTGTACGGACGAAATTGGCGCGAGGTCGAAACTTACCTCAAGTCCGTCCCTGATCAGACGTGGTTTTTCGCCAACGCGCCGGAAGCCGCTTTTTTTTATCCTGGCGCGGATTACGGGCAGTATCTTAGGATCACGGATCGATTGAAGATCGGTCAACCCGCGTTCGGCACTCCACCGCCGGCGAATGTCGTGACCGAGGGCGATTTACCGGAAATGCAGTCTGCGTTGACGGGTTATCGCCTTGAAAAAACCCTCGGCGACTACCGCATCTGGTCAAGACCCCCAGGCTCGACAGGCCGCCCGTGATGGCTTATGCTTGGGGCGGAAAAGTCCCCGCACTGACTGCTGATAAAGGTCCTTCGACTTCGCTAGCGCTCCGCTCAGGATGACAGAATGTTTGGCTACCCTCTACCCTCTACCGTCTACTCTCTAATATGACCGACACGGAATTTTTTTTAAGCCAGTTCAGCGCGATCTATCCTTATTCGCATTGCGTTTGGCGTATCGGCGAAGCAGCGGCTTTGGTCAAGTATTTGCCGTTCCGCGGCGCGTGTTTGGATTTGGGTTGCGGCGACGGCAGCTACATGAAGATCATGTTGGAGCGCGTGGGCAAACCAAGGCACGAAGACGGAACTCCGGGGATGATGATTGGGCTTGATCCGCAGGCCAAAGAAATCTCCAAAGCCAGCAAGCTCGGCATCTACGACCGATTGCATGTGGGGTATTCGACCAAGCTTCCGGCGGAAGACGCTTCACTCGACATGGTTTTTTCCAACAGCGTCGTCGAGCACATCGAAGACAAGCACGGGACGATCGAAGAGGTGGCACGCGCGCTCAAGTTCGGCGGAAAATATCTGTTCAGCGCGCCGTCGGAAAATTTCACCCCCGGTCTGTCTTTCGGAAAATCCCTTGGCGCATGGCTCAATCGCACTTGGAGCGGCGCGATCAACCGCAAGTTCAAACATTATTGGCTCCAGTCGCCGCAAGCTTGGAAAGAGGATTTGGCGCAGCACGGGCTGACGCTCAAGGCGTGGCGTTACACGCTGACTCCGGAAAATCTGGCGCTGTGGGAAAAATATCTGATCCTATCTTATCTCCAGCACATCCCGGCCAAACGCTTGGGTTGGGTGCCCGGATCCGGGATGTCCAGGAAAGCTTTGGGTTCGGGCAAGGTGTGTCTATTGGAGCCGGAGGATTTGGCCTTGGGAGGGAATTTGATTCTGTGCGCCGAAAAAAGCCGGCTATGAATATCTCCCTTATCATCCCGACCTTGAACGAAAGCGGCTCGATACCGAAACTTTTTCAGGGACTTGAGGCGGCGGTGCGCGAGCTGGGATCTGCGCATAACTTCGAGGCTATCGTGGTGGACGACGGTTCGAACGATGGCACGCCGCAGACGGTCAGAGCCCAGCACGTCATGTTTCCGACCAAGGTCGTGGTGCGCAGCGAGCGCGGTTTGGCTACGGCGGTGTTGCGCGGTTTCGCCGAAGCGCAAGGTAATCTGTTGGGCGTCATCGACGCTGATTTGTCGCATCCGACCGAGCTTATCCCCGAGCTGGTGCGCCAAGCGGAACAGCATGAACTCGTCGTGGCCAGCCGCAATATCCCGGGCGGCGCGGTCGAAGAGTGGCCGTGGTATCGACGCTTCATGTCCTGGTTCGCGACCCTGCTCACGCGGCCTTTGGGCATCAAAATCAACGATCCGATGAGCGGATATTTCTTTTTGCGCCGCGACGTATTGGACGGCGCCGCGTGTTCGCCGTTGGGTTATAAAATCCTGCTCGAGATATTGGTCAAAGGAAAATACCGGAGCGCCGTCGAGGTGCCGTATGTCTTCCGCAACCGCGGCATCGGCAAGAGCAAGATGGGCTCGCGCGAAACCGTGAACTATCTGCGGCATCTGTGGAAGCTGTATAAGTGGAAATTTTTTGGCTCTTGATTGGATTCATGCCTCGCTTGACCGCGGGGCTGTTTTGTGATAAATAAAAATGTCCCGATTAAAGGAGAAGGTACATGCGGAATCGGAAGCACATCGAAAAATATCTGGAATGGTTGGTTGGCTTGCCGGTCGAACTGCGTGAGGTCGGTTCGAGGGAACGGGGGGAAATCGAACTCGTTACCGATCCTCGTGTCATGGAGGAGATCGAAACGCAAGAGATCAACGGGCGGCTGATGCGTGGGTTGTCCGTCGAGCAGGCGCGCGTCGGAATCATCTATGAGAGCCCGGTGTTCTGGCTGGTCCAGGATCCGGTCAGGCTGCCCGACGGTTCATATCGTTTGTGGCAGCGCCTGGTGTGGCGGAACGGCGTGCACGGAAAATCCGTGGTCATCGTGCCGTACACCGAAGACAAGCGCCTACTCTTCGTGCCGGCCTATCGCCACGTGTCGCGTCGCTGGGAGCTGGAGTTGCCAGGTGGCGGCTCGACGACCGCCGAGACGTACGGTGAAGCCGTAAACGGCGAGATGTTCGAAGAGGCCGGATACGAAGCCTTGGAAATCAAACCGCTCGAAGCGCAGGCTGCCGACGGCTCGGCCATCGGCTACTTCTTCGCGGATCCCTCGACCAACGGCACACCTATCCGCAGCTACGCGGTAAGGTTGGGGAAGCGCGGAGACCAGGCCCCGGAAGACGGCGAAATCTTCGGGCGTCCCGTCCTGCTGACGCGCGCCGAGATCGAAAACGCCTTCCGGGTCGGCAGCTATCCGCACCCGGACCGCCCCGGCGTCGCCTGCCATATCCAAAGCGGGCGCAACGGCTACGGCATCCTGCTTGCCATCCTGCATGGCTTGATTTGACCAGCTTGACCGCCTTCCGGCTTCCGGAAGGCGGTTTTCTTATTGACCGAAAGGTCATTTAGAGTTATTTTTCCCTGCGTATGGAACAAACCGTATTAAGCATCGCTGAATTGCGCAAGCTTTGCCAAGCCACGGCTCCGGCTCCGGAACGTGAGACCTTCATCGGCAAACGCGCGCGTTTTTTTTCCATCCATTTCACCCGCCTGTTTCTAAAAACCAAGATCACGCCGAATCAGATCACGTTCCTGTCCGTCCTGGTGTTTTTTTGCGGGATTTCGCTTTTCCTCACCTTGAACCGGGGATGGATGGTCCTGGGCTGGGTCATCATATTTTTTTCAGTCGTGCTCGACGGCTGCGATGGTGAAGTGGCGCGCTTCCGCCAGACCAGGAGTCCTGTCGGCGGGATTTACGCCGAACCGGTGAGCCATGACTTCCAATACGGATTCATGTTCCTTCCCCTAAGCCTGGCGGCGACTTGGAGCACCGGAAATATCTGGTTTTTGGTCTTGGGCAATCTCGCCGCAGTCTCCAAACTGATTACGCGCTTGATCGAGACGCGTTATTGGAGTCTGATCCAGCCCTCGCAAATAACTCCGGAGCAGGCTGCGGAGCATAGAAAAAAATACACGGACCGTCCCGCCTATCTGCGCTTCATCTCGTGGGCCAAACGCAATACCTTCTCATCCAATGGCATGCTCATCCCGCTCGCGATCGTTGCTTTGGGCGGCTGGTTGGAGTGGTTCGTGGCGGCTTACGGCGCGGGATATACGTTGATTTTGTTGGTCACTTTTGCGCGCCAACTTAAAGCGCTTAAAAAATTGTCAGTCGCCCAAGCCGGACCGAGCGTACCTGGATCGGCCGATTGATCAGTTCAAGCGAAAATCAATGACGCTCTTCAGTACTTTGCGCTCGCGACTGGCAGCCAAAGCGTCGTGGATGCGTTCCAGGGGATAAACGTGATTGGGCGAGAAATATAAATCAGCGTTAAGCTGGTTTTTGCTTATGCGCTCCAGCACTTCGTCATGCGCGACGCCTTCCGCGTAGTCGGTTCCGTCGAAAATTTTGAAGCCGCGGACAAGGGCATCGTCTAAGTGATAATCCAAAGCGCCGTCAAGACCGTAGACTCCGATTTTGCCGCCCGTCTTAAGCGCGGGGAGGCAATTATCGGCCATGGCGCTTTTGCCGATGGCGTCCAGGATGATATCGAAAGGGTCAGCCGCTGTGAGCGCAGCCGTGAGCTCTGCGTCGCGGTAGGAGATGAAACGACCTGCTCCGGCGGACTTGAACAGTCCCTCACGTTCCGGACTGCCGCAGACCGTGATGTCGAGTCCCGAGTTGCGGGCATGTTCGACAAAAGCCAAAGCGTTGGCTCCCGTGCCGATCACGAGCAGGTTGTCGCTCTGCGTCGCCCCCAAGCGCCTGAAAAAAGACAAAGTTTCGCGCCAAGTGATGACCATGGTGCTATTGATGGGATCGGCATCCGGCGGCAGTGTTTGATGGATCATGTGGGGACGCCAGACGCTTTCCGTCAAACCATCATCCCGCATGGCTTGCCAATCGGTGACGATGCCGCGTTCGGCAAAAGATCCCCAGCTATCTTTGGCGTTGATGCCGCTTTCGGGCGGTAGCCGATTGACGACGCGCGTGACCAGGTCGTCGACGTGAAAAGTGCGCACTCGCGGCCCAGTTTCCAGCACGCGGCCGATGCCCTCATGCCCCAAAATAGTGGGAAAAGGAATCTTGAAAAAAGCGTCGCCACGCAAGGCGTGATGGTCAGTGCCGTTGCAGATGGAGGCACACACCGTCGCGCACAGCGCATCATATTCGCCTAAAACCGGTTCGGCGACATGCCGGACCTCCAGTACGCCCGGAGATTGAAGAATAGCGGCTTTCATGCTAAGGTCACGTGGAAATAAGCAGACCTCATCATAGAACGATATTTCTTGAAATGTCAATCGTTTATGCGCAAGAAAAAGCCTGAAGCGGTAGCCGTAATCCTGGCCGGCGGAGCGGGCAAACGCCTGGAGAGTTTTGAGACCATCAAACCGCTGGTCAAGGTCGGAGGCAAGCCGCTGATCCTGTGGAATATCGAGGCTCTCCAGGAAGCGGGAATAAACAATATACACATCGTGGTAGCGCCCGGGGACACCCTGGTGCAGCGCGCTTTGATGGGAGATTCGCGCATCAGCGCCAAACTTGAGTACATCGAGCAGGACGAAAGTCAGACCAGCATGCTCGGCTCGATTTTGGCCTTGGCGGATAGGATCAAGGGACCTCTCTTCGTGACTGTTTGCGACGTCATCTTCGAAAAAAATCCATACTCGATATTTCTTAAGACGCAGCGGCAGGATGAGGCGATTTATTCCTTGGTCAGCGCGGACAAGAAGGCCGGCCGTAATTCCGGCGCGACGGTGCGTGTGCTGACCCAAAAGCGGCGCATCGTGAGGACGGGCACGCGCCTGCTCGAATTCACGGCCATGGAGTCCGGCGTTTACTATTTTGGACAGACAGCCTTCCGCAAATTTCAAGCTTGTGCGCGTAGTTCAAAGCTGACCCATTCTTTCGAAGAAGCTTTGAGCTTGTTTGCGCAGCAGGCGCCTGTCATTCCCATCGATTACGGCAAGGCGCGTTGGTTCGACGTGAATACGCCATCCATCCTCATCCGTGCGGAATTATTTTTGCGTTCGCGCAAGGAGCCGCACGCCAAAGGTACGGGTCGCCTGGAGCGGATGTCGGCGCCCATCACCTATCGTTACCAAAAGGAGCTGACCTTCGACGTCTTCGTCAAGCGGGGACTGCTGCGTCACTTGGATAAATACGAAATTATCCCGAACGAATCGTATTATTCCCTCCACTATCTGCTGGTGGATAAAAATATCGATCGTCTGTACGGCAATTCCGTTTTGCGCCAGCTGCGTTCTTTGGGTTATCACGTGAACAAGATCGCAATCGATCCGGGTGAGTGGTCCAAGAGCGCCGAAGTTTATCTGAACCTGGCCAGCCAGATATTGGGCGCGGGGATAGACAAAAAATCCGTCATCCTGTCCCTGGGCGGCGGGGTGGTCAAAGACATCGCTGGATTTTTGGCCTCAACGTTGTATCGCGGCATCGGTTCCATCCATTTTCCGACTACCGTCCTGGCGCAGTGCGACGCGGCTATCGCCCTGAAACAGGGCGTCAACGGCGAAGGCGGCAAAAATTTGATCGGCAGCTATTACGCGCCGCTCAAGGTGATCGTCGATCCGGATGTGCTCAAGACGCTGGAGGATCGTTATGTGAGCGATGGCTTGAGCGAATGCTTGAAGCAGGCTTTTGCACAGGATGTGAGCTTCTTCAAAATGTTCAAGGATTACGCGGGACCGCTCAAACACATCCCATTTCTGGAAAAAGTGATTCGCAAGAGCATCAAGCTCAAGATCGGCGCCATCCAAAAAGATTTTTACGAGGACAATTGCGCGCTGGTGTACCAGTACGGGCACGAGGTCGGACATGCGGTGGAGTTCCTTTCCGGCTATAAACTGGCGCACGGGGAATCGGTGGCCATCGGTATGCGCGTCTCGGCCGAATTGGCCAACCTGCTCGGTATCGCGGACCAAGCCACGCGCACTGCGCAATGCGAATTGTTGCGTAAATATAAACTGCCCATCAACGTGCCGCGCGACATCCGTCCCGATGACATCATCAACATGCTGCGCTGCAATAAAAAATTCCACGGCGGCGAAGCGCGTTTCGTCCTGGTCAAGGCCATCGGCGCCATGTGGCATGACCGTCGTCACTTCTTCGTGTCGTGCAGCGACGAGCTGATCCGGCAAGCCATCCAGCGCAGTTATGAATACGTCGGATAAGAATCTGCGCCGTTACCTGGAAAAAAACTACGGTCTGCGCATCCGCCGGGTGACAAAAATCAAGCACGGGATGCTCAACCGCAATTATCGGGTGCTGACGGAGCAAGGTGATTTTTTATTCAAGAATTATCTGCTGCGTACGCCGCGCGAGACGGCGTACGAATTGACGTTGCTCGAAGCCTTGCGCCAGGCGGATTTTCCCTGTCCGCGCATCTTCAGGGATTTGCGCGGCGCGTTGCAGGTCATGTGGCGCGGACGTCCCGGGGTGCTGTTCGGTTTCATCCCGGGTAAATCCGTCAAACGCCTGACGCCAGCGCATCTCAAACGCGTCGGCGCGCAGTTGGGTCGCATGCACCAGCTGCTCAAAAACGCGCGGCTGCCGTCGGTCAAGCGCGACCAGTGGGGTTTCGCGGAAGTCGCTCGCCTGATCCGCACGCGTCGCCAAGAAATCGTGCGCAAAAATTTTCCCGACGGGGCGGCCATGGTCGAGTTCATCGCGCGGGAATTTTCGCGGCTTAAACCGCACGACCATCTGCCGCAAGGCATCACGCATCAAGACGTCAAACCCGAAAATATCATCCGGGACGACGCGGGGCGCTTGAGCTTCATTGATTTCGATAACGCCTACCGCGGCGCGCTCCTGACCGATCTTGCGACGACCGTCATTTGGACGTGTTTCCCCGGCGGCAAGCTGCGTCCAGCTTTATTGCGCGTTTTGCTCAAAGGCTACGAGTCCGAACGCAAGCTCACGCGCGCCGAACGCGCGGCCTTCGCCGAAGTCATGAAGTTCCGCTTGCTGCGCGAAGCTTTCGCCTGGCCCTTGCGCTTCGCGCCGGCAAAAGCTATAAAGAATAATTCCCATTTTTTGGCGGCGTACCGCGATTTCGGACGTCAGGCGCAAAGCAGGGAACGACCATGGAAATAACGGGAATCATCTTAGCTGCGGGTTGCGGCAACAGACTCGGCAGCTTGACGCAAGACACCCCCAAACCCTTGCTCGAAGTGGCGGGGTTGCCTTTGATTGCACACGGTCTGCGCTTCCTCGATCGTTTAGGCATCAAACGGAAGATCGTGGTCGGCGGATATAAGCATGAAAAATTAGTCGAAGTTGTTTCGCGCATCGCGCCGGGCGCCATTCTCATCGAGAACCAAGATTATCGCGCTGGCAGCTTGCTGACTTTGGCCAAAGCCTTGGAACAAGTCGAGGGTGATTTTTTGGTCATGACGGCGGATCATCTGTTCCGCCAAGATATCCCCGAGCGCGCGCGGCAGCAATTCGGTCCGGCGCTGACTATCTTCACCGACAATGACCGCGCGTTGGGCGACGATGACATGAAAGTGGAACTCGATGCAGCGGGTAAGATGCGCAAAATCTCAAAGACGCTTAGCGCTTATCACGCAGGCTACGTGGGTTTTTCATATTGTCCCGCAGCGGCATTGGAGCAGGTGCGCCGCGCCGTCACGGAAACGCATCAATCTCACGGACCATCCGCCAATGTCGAACACGCCTGGCAATGGCTGGCTGATCAGGGACACGACATAGCCATCGGCGACATCAGCGGCTCCAAGTGGCTGGAGATAGATTTTCCCCACGAATACGAACGCGCCGCGCAAGAATTGGCGGAACACGGTGACCAATATTGAACCATCTATGCCCATCCATCTATTCGAGATCCTTTACGTCCTGTTGAACCGGACCGATCTGACGCCGGCCGCCCGGTTGTCCTTGGTCGCGCGTTTTTACGTTTTTTTATTCAAAGCAAAATTCAAGCTGCTGCCCAAGGACGAAATCCCGTTCGCCGGCTTGAAATTTTCACACCGTTCGTTGAGCAACCTGAAGATGATGCTGAAGGATACTTATTTCTTCGGTGAGTATCGTTTGAGCCCCGCTGCCGACCCGACGTTCATCATAGATTGCGGAGGCAACATCGGAGTCACGGTCATGTTCTTCAAATCCCGTTATCCCAAAGCCAAGGTGTTGGTGTTCGAACCGGCGGAAAAAAATTACGCGGTGCTCAAGCAGAACATCGAGCAAAATCATTTGGAGGGAGTCGAGGCGGTGCGTGTGGCGTTATGCGACCATGCGGGCGAGATGTCGTTTTGGGACAATGTCCAAAGCCCGACCAGTTCCACCGGAATACCGACTTGGGCCGAAGGCAAAGATAAATACGTGGAGAGTCGCGTACCAGCGGCCAAACTTTCGTCATACATCGATCGTCCGGTGGACGTGTTGAAGCTCGACATCGAGGGCGGTGAAGGACTTGTGCTCGAAGATCTGGATGCCAGCGGCAAGCTGAAAGAGGTGAACGAAATCGTCATGGAATATCATGCCGACAAGACGAATGCGCAAAACAAGCTCTCTAAGATCATCGAAATCCTGGAGCGCAACGGTTTTGCCGTCGTGCCTTATGGCATGGTACTGGCGCGCGCCGCTCAAGATCATGTCTGGAAAAAACCGGTCTATCACTACATGTTGAATGCCAAGAACACTGCGCGCTACGGAACGACCAGAGCGGTATGAATTTAGCCGAAGTATCTTGTCCGTCGTGCAACAGTCGGGATGCCGAGGTCCTGGACGTGCGTCCCGAGATGACCAATGTGCAATGCCGGCGTTGCGGTTTGATTTACATCAACCCGCGCGCCACGGACGCGGAGTACGCCGCTTATTACTCGAAAGGTTTTACCCAAGAGTTCAACCAAGCCGCAGCCGCCAAGCCCGAGGCTTTGGCCGCCCAAGCTCAACCCAAGTCCGAGCGCATCGTCAAATTTTTGGACGGCGAATTGAGATCGGGGATGAGCGTGTTGGACATCGGCTGCGGTTACGGCAACGTGCTGGCCATCTTGCGCGACAAATTCGGAGCCGAGGTGACCGGCTTGGAGCCTGATCCTAAAGGTCCGGAGGCGGCGAAACAAGTTTTCGGTCTGGAGGTCTATCCCGTTACGCTGGACGAATATCTGGAAAAACATAACGCGGAAAAAAAATTCGACCTCATCATCCTGCATCAAGTCCTGGAACATCTCTTGGAACCTGACAAGATGGGCGCGGCGTTGAGTCGGCTCATGCGACCGGGCGCCAGCGTTTACGTCGGCACGCCGAACGCGAGCTGGCCGGGATGCGACAGAAAATCTTTTTATCGTTTTCCGCACGTGACTAATCCCACGCCGTATACCCTGGGTCTGTTCCTGTGGCGCCACGGCTTTAAGCTGGTCAAGATCGGCGATTTGCACAAGCCTTTGGCTTTTCTGGCCGTGGCGCGGACGGAGGAGCGCGAGGCTGTGGCCTGGACGGTGTTGCTCAAAGCAAGCTGGCCGATGAGTCGAATGCGGCGGAGGATGAAACTCGCTTTTGCTTGGCATGCTTTGCGCGGCTTCAGAAAACGAAACATGCGTTTTGTGCCGGCGCCATTCAAGCGCATGCTTAAGACGATTATGCGGTCGAAAAAAACGTAACTGTATGGAAAAAATCACTTGTCCACTCTGTCATTCGTCGGAATTCAAGGTCGTCGCGACGCACGCCGATTACAGCGTGCCGTTCAGCAACGTGATTTGCGCCAAGTGCGTTTTGGTTTACGCCAACCCGGCGCCGACAGCCTCCGAACTCGATGAGTATTACAAGCGCGGCTTCATCCAAGTCAGGCATCAGGTCCAATCGGTCGAAGAGGCGCGCGAACGGGCGCAGCGTAAAGGCAGCGCGGCGAAATATCCGATTATTGGCTTGGTGGAAAAATTGACGCGCGAGTCGTGCGTCCTCGAAATCGGGTGCAGCTACGGTTTTCTGCTCAACGCTTTGCGCACGGCGAGCGGTTGCAACGTCCAAGGCGTCGAACCCAACGAAGTCTCGGGTCGTTTTGCGAGCGAAGAATTCGGCATACCGGTCCTGCATGCTACGGCGGAGGACTATCTCAAGAGCCAACCCGCGGGAAAATACGATTTGATCATCATCTCGCACGTTTTGGAGCACGTCACCGATCCGGTATTCGTGCTTACGGCTTTGCGCCAAGAGCTCAAGCCCGGCGGGGAACTTTATGTCTGCGTTCCCGACGTGACTCATCTGCAGGAACCGCCGGAATCTTTTTTTCAAGTCCCGCACCTGACCAGTTTTTCGCCCTGGACTTTGCATCTGGCTGTGCAGGCTGCCGGATACAAAATCGTCCGTTCGAAGCGCAACTTGAAGAAACCCAGGAGCGGCATGGAAGTTTTCGCCGTCCCGTTCGAGGATCCGGCGGCAGCTGAAGCCCATGTCGCGTTCCTCATCGGCAGCGATTCCGAAAAGGTCATACGCGGGATCGAAGCGGCGCGTCTGCAATATGCGTTTTTGCGCCGGCTTAAAAAAATTGTTTCTCCGCTCATCCCCAAAAAGCATCTCGAAGCCGTGAGCCAAAAAATCAGATATTGGGTCAGGGCTTTGAGCGACAGGCTGTAGTCAAAAGTTAAAAGTCCGAAGCTAAAGTCAAAAGTAAATTTGTATGACCTACGCCTTCAGATAATCACACGCTGTCATTGCGAGTCCTGACATCGAATGCACCTCATACTTTTTGCCGCCAAAAAGTATGCAAAAACCGCTGGGGCCTCGAATTCGCTTACATGTATATAGTTAAGCGTTCTTGCGGTTAGCTCAACTCTCGGCCCCAGACCCCGCCTCGAGGACTTCGACCTCCATCATCCTGTCATTACCAGGGTCCAACCGGGTAATCCAGAGAGAAATCCATCCCTATCTCTCCTCTAGCCAATCAGGCGGGGGTCAGGGGGGTTTGCGTCAAGCCAGCCGCAAGATGAACCAAGAGACATGCATGTTGCGTATAGCAGACCCCCGGCGTCTTTGGTCACTTTCCACGCGGAAAGTGACGAAGTCCCGTTTGACCGCCGACACTCGGAAAAACCTCGATCCGCTCATTGCCTCAAATCGTACCTATCGGACCATTTCGGGGCAATGCAAAAAAACAAATCAAATGCACCTCATACTTTTTGGCGGCAAAAAGTATGCAAAAACCGCTGGGGCCTCGAATTCGCTAACATGTATATAGTTAAGCGTTCTTGCGGTTAGCTCAACTCTCGGCCCCAGACCCCACCTGGATACTTTGGGCCTTTCCTTTTTTTTGATCAAACCTCCTTAGCCTAGCCAGGCGGGGGTCAGGGGGGTTTGGGTCAAGCTAGTTGAACGTCAAAGGCGTAAGTCCTAATTTGGATTCCTGCGACTTTCGACTCCCATTGTCGAGAGCGGCGGGATGTGTTAGTTTGCGAACTATATGCATAAGTTGGCGATCATGGGTACTGGAATGGTCGGCGGAGCGCTGGACCGCTATTTCAAGACCCAAAACATCGAGGCCGGGCTTTACGATCCGCCCAAAGGTTTGAGCGATGTTTCCGTGTTGGAGGCTGACGTGATCTTCATCGCCGTGCCTACGCCGTATTATCTCGACGGTTCTGGTTTTGACGATTCTTTCATGCGCGCCGCGCTCGACGCCATCCCGGCTCCGGGCAAGACCATCGTGCTCAAATCCACCATCACCCCCGGCACGACGGAAAAATTCCAGCGGCTGTATCCGCAGCAGCGCATCCTGTTCAATCCTGAATTCCTGACCGAGACCACGGTCGATTTCGATATGCAATCTCCGCGGCGCCAGATCGTCGGCTACACGCCGGAGTCGCGCCGTGACGCGGAGCTGGTCTTGGGGCTTTTGCCGCGCGCGCCGTTCTCCAAGATCATGTCGGCCAAGGAAGCGGAGATGGTCAAATATTTTGGCAACGCTTTTTACGCGCTTAAGGTCGCGTACGCCAACCAAGTCTACGATTTGTGCCAGAAGATGGGCATTGATTACGATGCGATAAAAGATTGCGCCAAAGCCGAACCCATGGTGGTCGGCGACCAAGTCAATACCCACCTCGAGATTTTCCACAAAGGCTATCGCGGTTACGGCGGCAAGTGTTTGCCCAAGGATACGCGCTCTTTCATCCAGCTGGCGGAGGCGTTGGGAGTGGATTTGAGCCTGCTCAAAGCGGCGGAAGAATACAACAACGAATTGGGCCGCCGACAGGGGATTGATATCCAGTGGAAAGAGGGGAGTCCGGATAAAGCGAATAATAAGTAGCTGGTATCTGGTATCTGGTATCTGGTAGCTAGTAGCTGGTATGGAACAATCAAAAATCAAAAATTTTACGGATTTAGTCGCTTGGCAGGAAGCTCATTCCCTAGCCTTGAGTATCTATCAAGCGACGAAAGCATTTCCGAAAGACGAATTATATGGACCGGTGAATCAAATGCGACGTTCGGTCGTTTCGATTGCTTCGAATATAGCTGAAGGATTCGGGCGAAAAACCAATGCGGATAAAAGGCATTTTTACAACATCGCAGGCGGTTCCCTGGCTGAAATTCAGAGTCAACTGTTTTTAGCGCGGGACTTGGGATACTTGAACAAGGATTCACATGTATCGTTGAATGAATAGACCGAGCATGTTTACAGATTGATAAACGGTCTGATAGGTTATATCTCTTAATACCAGCTACCAGCTACTAGATACCAGCTACTAGTCCTATGTCACTTTACCTTGTCACCGGCGGTGCCGGATTTATCGGCTCACATTTAGTGGATGCTCTGCTTGAAGCTGGCCATAAAGTGCGCGTACTCGACAACTTGTCGACCGGAATCCGCGAGCGCGTCAATCCGCAAGCCGAATTCATCCTGGCCGACATCACGGATCTCGAAAGCATCAAACCGCATTTCGTCGGCGTCGAAGGGGTTTTGCATACCGCTGCTTTGCCGCGCATCCCGTTGTCGATCGAAAAACCGGTCGAGACCGCGCAGGCCAACATCATGGGCACATTGCACGTGCTGGAAGCCGCGCATCATGGCGGGGTCAAGCGCGTGGTCTATTCAGCTTCGTCATCCGCCTACGGCAGCCAGGAAGAAATGCCGCTTCGCCCTGATATGCCGCCTAACCCGTTGAATCCTTACGCTTTGCATAAATACATCGGTGAAAAATTGTGCAAGCAATTCAGCGACTTCCAGGGGCTCGAGACGGTCGCCCTGCGCTACTTCAACGTCTACGGTCCGCGCATGGCCGACGAGGGCGCTTACGTCACCGTCATCTCGCATTTCAAGCGCCAGCGCAAAGCCGGGGATCCGTTGACGGTAGCGGGCGACGGGGAACAGACGCGCGACTTCACCCATGTCTTCGACGTGGTACGCGCCAACTTGCTGGCTCTTCAGTCGGATAAAGTCGGTAAGGGCGAGATTTTGAACGTGGGCGCGGGCGAACAGCATAGCATCAACAAAATCGCGCGCTTCTTCGGCGGACCAGTCGCCAACATTCCAGCGCGCCAAGGCGAAGCGCGGCATACGTGTGCCGATATCTCGCTGACCAAAGAATTATTGGGCTGGGAGCCGCAAATCAAATTCGACGAAGGATTGAGACAATTGATGCGCGACGAGGGGATGGAGCCGGCGGAATAGGGGGGGGTGGGGTCGTGAATTTGGAATATGGAATGTGGAATGTGGAATTCCATATTCCATATTCTAAATTCAATATTCAAGATTTCCGGTTACGTTCCCTTTCTGCGCAACACGATGCCTACAGTCTTGAGCAAAATCGAAACATCGAGCAAAGGAGAACGATTCTTGATGTAGAACAGATCGTACTGAAGCTTTTTCAGGTTATCCTCAAGCGTCGAAGCGTAGGGGAAGTTTATCTGCGCCCAACCCGTGAGTCCGGGGCGGGTCAGATGGCGCAAAGCGTAATAGGGCATTTGGCGCGTCAGCTCTTCCACGAATTCGGGCCGTTCGGGGCGCGGGCCGATGAACGAGAGTTCGCCGCGCAACACATTCCAGATCTGCGGCCACTCGTCGAGCCTGGAGGCGCGCAGGAATCTGCCCAACGGAGTGACGCGCGGATCGTTGGCGCATGCGAATTGCGGCTGCCCCTGCGCTTCGGCGTCCACGCGCATGCTGCGGAATTTCCAGATTCTGATGGGCACGCCGTATTTGCCGACGCGGATTTGCGAATACAGCACGGGACCGCGCGATGTGAGCTTGATGAGCGCGGCCACGAAAGGATAGATCGCGAGGGTGAGCAGGCTGAACGGGATGGCCATGAGGATGTCGACCAGCCGCTTGAAAGTCTCGTACCAGGTCTTTTCATTTTCGCGCAGATGTTCCAAGAACCAAGTCTGGGTCACGTATTCGAGCGGGACTTTTCCGGTCAAGGTCTCTTCGAGCGAAGCGCGGTCCAAGAGTGCGACCGGCGTAAACAGCGTGCGGTAGAGCGCGTCGCGCAACCCTGGGATTTCGTCCGGACGATGGCCCAGGACGATGGTATTCACGTTACGCTCCTTAAGCGCGCGATCGATCGCATCCACGTTGACGTACCAGCCGACTGTGCCGTCATCAAAATGCGTGCCCGGCGCGGTCTCGGCCACGGCGACGAGTTCGAAGCCCAGCGCGCTTTCTTGCAGCAAGCTTTTGACGCGCGCTGCGTCTGCGGTGTGACCGACGAACAAAATGCGGTTGCGGAAGAGCGACGGCGCGATACGATTGTTGAAGAGCAAACGCCAGGCATAACCCAAAAGCAGTATGAGGGCGAAGTCGAGGAACAGGTTGGTGCGCGGCGCGATGCCGAAGACCGGGAAGAGATAAAAGAAGGCCAGCGAGATGCCCAAGTTCACGATCATGCTCTCGAGGAAGGTGCGGAAAAACGCCACCGAATCCCGCGCCAGCGACAAGCTGTACATTCCGTTGATGTAAAAAGTCACCAGCCAAATCACGCCTAAAAAGGCAAAAGGCACCAAGTGCGCATCCAGGATCGCCGCGTCAAAGCGGCCATAACGCAAAAACAGGGTGAGGAGCAGCGCCACCCCGAATACGCAATAATCGCCGAAAAGAAGCAAAAGCCTCTTGAAATTTAAGCCAAAATGCATAACCGACTTAAGAGTGACAGATTTTCGGGTTCGCTTCAAGAACGTGTATCATATGCAGCATATGGAAAAGCCGCCGCGCACCGAAGTCGATCCGGAGCAATATTCAGCTTTAGCCCTGGATAGTCTGTATGTTTTGGCTAAGGCAGCCAGGGATTCGCGAGCCAAAGCCTTGGCGATGGACCCGGCTTTCGTGGAAGCGCAAATGCGCATGGCTGGCTGGCACCTAAAAATCCGTCCCTTCAGCGAGGGCAACAGGTTCATGCGGCGTATTTTGGATTTGAACAAGGAAGTCTCGAAATTGGCCGACTCTAACTTGGACGCGGCGAGTCGCCGCAAGTTGAGCGAGAAGCTGCTTCTGCAGGTTTGGGGTTTGCGAGCCATGGATAAAATGTACGATTTAGGCAAACCATATGGTGCCAAGCACGAAGGCATGTGCCTGGAACTGTGGCGCAATATGCTGTATGAGTGCGTGCAAAAGATCGCGGAAGAAGATGGAATCGCGGTTGTCTTCGATCGAGATGATTTGAAGATGCTCGAAGAAATCGAGGAAGCGATGGCTAACTTGGTTTCGGAGAACGCCCGTTTATCGAAGGAATGGTCGCAGCACGAAGTCGTAGAACGGAAAAATCCGTTCGGCGCCGTGGCCTACCTGACCAAAGCCGCGCAAGCGCGCGAAGTTTTGCTTTTTGTCGCCGATCTGAAAAGATACATCAAAGAAAATCACCAGCTGACATGAAGGGCGCATTCTTGTTTATTTTTTTGAGCTTGCTTTTCATCGGCGCCGCACCAGTCAGCGCCGCCGGTTTGAGCGAGGATACTTTTCGCGGGCGGGAATGGTATTTGGACAAGATGCAAGTGCCGGAGGCCTGGACGATAACGACGGGCACGGCGAGCGTGGTCGTGGCGGTGATAGACAGCGGAGTGGACCTCGACCATCCTGACCTCAAAGATAATATCTGGACCAATCCCGATGAGATTCCGGGCAATGGCAAGGATGATGACGGAGACGGCTTCGTGGATGACGTGCATGGTTGGAACTTCGTGAACAACACCGGATACGTGCGACCTGACGCGGCGGCCAAACGCGAGTCTTGGGTGCACGGCACGGCTGTGTCCTCGCTCATCGCGGCTAAAGCCGACGGGTTCGGCATGGTCGGAGTCAGCCCCAACACAAAAATCATGCCGCTCGTGGCCATCGGTCCCGACGGCTACGGACGCGACCAAGCCATCAGCGCAGCCATACGTTACGCCGCGGCGCATGGCGCGGATATCATCAATTTGAGCGTGGCTGGAGTCGAATATGACAGCGGCATCGAGAAAGCCATCGCTCAAGTCACGGCGCAAGGCGTATTGGTGGTGAGCGCAGCCGGCAACAGCGAGTCGTTGGGAGGCGATGATTTGGATTTGACCCCTGGTTATCCGGCGTGCGACAAGGGCGCGGGCAGCCGCGGCGAATTGACGGTAAGCGGATTGAACCAACGAGGGAGGCGCGCCGCTTTCGCTAATTACGGCGCTTGCGTCGACGTCAGCGCGCCGAGCGAAGATATCTTCGCCGCCCAACCCGCCACGAACCGCGCACACGAACCGACAGGAGCTTTCGTGGACGGATTAAGCGGCACCTCGCTCGCCGTGCCTCTGGTGAGCGGAGTCGCGGCGTTGCTCAAGACAGTGCATCCCGAGTGGAGCGGCAGCGAGTTAGCTAAGCGGATAAAAGCTACGACCGATCCGTTCGTGGATCTTCCGGCGGCGTTGGCGGGTAAACTCGGCACTGGTTTGGTCAATGCATTGCGAGCCTTGGCGCGGGATGACGCAGAGTCAGCGCTCGCTGCCGTGCAGCTTCAAGCGGCAGCGCCAGGCAATGCGCCCGAGATCAGGCTGGTGGATGCGCAGGGAAAAATTACGCGCCGCTTTTATGTCGGAGCGACCGGTGATCGCCGGGGAGTGCGCGCGACTTTCGTGCGTTGGAGCGGCGCCGATAGGCCGGAGATCGCGGTCAGCTGGGCTGGCACGGGATCCAATTCGGTAAACATCTACCGCGATGACGGAGTGCTGTTGGCCGCCGGAAACGTGGACGCTAAACCGCAGGGCGGATTGCTCATGGCCGCGCAGGATTTGGACGGCGATGGCAAAGACACGCTTTTGCTCACCGAAGCCGGGGGAAACCGGGCGTGGCTCATGGATCCATCTGGCAGCATGCGCCGCTTGGATACTTTTAAAGGCATCGCCGCAGGCGGTCTGTTGCCTTTCAGCCTCAATCGTCCCGTTCCGGCCTTCCTTATCTCGGCCAAGAACGGTCAGCTCGTCATCATGGGCGATCAAGGCGAGGTCTTGGCCGGTTCGCGTTTGAAATACGAAACACCGAACGCCAAGCCTAAAATACAAAATACCAAACCCCAAACCCAAACGGACGCTTGGATCAGCCGTCGCGTGCGCAGCGGCACGACACAAGCCTTCGTTACTCCCAGGAATGAATTATTCTTGCGCACGACGGCCGTTGGTTTGCGCTCGGCGGATAAACCCGTGTCTTCAATCCAAACGCTCGAAGCGCCGCAAGGCGAGTTGGCGGGACAAGGTTGGCTGACCTATACGATATGGCCGCGTTGATCGGTAAAATCACGGGGTTGGCCAAGAGCGAGAGTCGGCGCCTCGTTAGTTTCGTTTTGATCGGAATCGTCATGTTGGGTTTGAACGTGGCGGTCTACGCCGCGCTGTCGCGCCTCATCTGGCCTAACGGTTCGCATCAATTGGAATATGCCTTTACGGTGATCGTGGTCACGGCGCTGAATTATGAAGCCAATCGTTTTTTCACTTTCGACAAAGCCGAGCGTTCGCTGCGCACCGCCACACGCTTCGCTTTGATCGCGGTCGTCGCTTTCATCTTGAACAACGCGCTGTTCTGGCTGGGCCATGGGATACTCGGGCTTTACGATTTATACGTCATCGTTTTCGTCACCCTGCTCGTCGCGTGCGTGACTTTTACGGGACATAGGTATTTTACGTTCAGGCAGAAAATGCGGTAAGTGGTCGATTGTAGCCAGAAAAAGTGCACGTAAGAATTGTCATCCTGAGCTTGTCGAAGGACCTTTATCAGTAATCGGTTCAGACGACGCTGGAAAGGTCCTTCGACTTCGCTAGCGCTACGCTCAGGATGACAAATTATCTTCTTGGCTTCCGTCTCCTGCGGACTACCGACTAACCACCCCCTGCGCTATAATGTGGCCGCCATGCAACAAACCCCAATTTTCGAGCGCAAGAACGTGCTCGTCACCGGCGGCGCCGGTTTCACCCCGCACCACCCCTTAGCGCGTGCGGCTCTTTTTTCATAAACTCTATGGCGCAGAAATACGAAGTCTTCGAGAGAAAAAACGTCCTGGTGACGGGTGGTGCGGGGTTTATCGGTTCGCATTTGTGCGAACGCCTGGTCAAAGAGGCGCATGTCATCTGCGTCGACAACTTCATCACCAGTTCGGTGGCGAACATCGACCATCTGTTGCAGGATCCGAACTTCGAATTCCTGAACCACGACATCATCCAACCGCTCGACCTGGATAACATGCCCGAGCTCGAGCGCTTTAAAGTGCGTTTCCAGGGCATCCAGGAGATTTATCATCTGGCTTGCCCCATCTCCAAACGGCACTTCGACGATTTCAAGATCGCGACCGTGCTGACCAATTCCGTTGGGGTCAAGAACGTGCTGGATCTGGCGGTCAAATATCATTCCAAGATCCTCTACGCTTCATCCTCCGTGCTTTACGGTCCGCGCCGACCCGGTCAGACGCATTACGCCGAGACCGACGAGTGCCATATCGACCATCTGACGACGCGCGGCGCTTATGACGAAGGCAAGCGTTTTTCCGAAGCCATCCTCGAGACTTACGCCGACGTGTACGACTTGGACGTAAAGATTGCACGCATCTTCCGCACTTACGGCCCGCGCATGAAAATCTTCGACGGCAATCTGATCCCCGACATGGTGCTGTCCGCGCTCGACAACAAAGACATCACCATCGCGGGCGACGAAGAGTCGCGCACTTCGATGTGTTTCGTGACTGACATGATCGACGGGCTCATGCGCCACATGTCGACGCCGGTCGACATCACGCTGCTCAATTTAGGATCTGATCAAGAAGTGCGCCTCGTTTCCATCGCGCAGAAAATTTTGGAGCTGACCGGTTCGACCTCGCGCGTCCGTTTTGAAGCGCCGTTCACGCACTACACCGAAGCCGGGTTGCCCAACACCACGCGCGCCCGCGAAATCCTGGGTTGGCTGCCCCTGGTGCGCATGGATGACGGCTTGGGCAAGATGATCGATTTCGCCAAGTCGCATCGACAACAGATCACATTCTAGCTTAAAGTTTAAAACTTAAAACTCAAAGCTTAAAGAATCGGAGTATTTTTCGATGAATGGTCAAAAGAAAATAACACCACAGTTTTAAACTTTAAACTTTAAGCTTTAAACTAACTTTATGCCTAATGACGTCCAGTTCGACAAAAAGAACATACTCGTGACCGGCGGCGCGGGATTTTTGGGTTCGTTCCTGTGTGAGCGCTTGCTCCAGGATTCACGCGTGGTCTGCGTGGACAGCTTCATCACTTCGCAGGAATCGAACATCGACCATCTGCTCAAGAACCAGGATTTTGAATTCATCAAGCATGATTTTAACTTGCCGTTCGATCCCGAGGCTTTCCCCGAGCTGACGCGCTTCAAGATAAAATTTCAGGGTTTCCAGGAGATCTATCATCTGGCTTGCCCCACCAGCCCGAAAAAATTCGAACAGTATAAGCAACAGACCCTGCTCGCCAACTCGCTGGCCGTAAAGAACGCGCTCGATTTGGCGGTGCGTTTCCATTCCAAAGTCCTGTTCGCTTCAGCCTCCGTGGTCTATGGCCCGCGGCCTGCCGACAACCGATCGTACAAGGAAGAAGATTTCGGGACGGTGAACGCGCTTAGCCCTCGCGCCTGCTACGACGAAGGCAAGCGCTACGCCGAGACGATGTGCGAGACTTATCGCCAAGTCTACGGCCTCGATGCCAAGATCGCGCGCATCTTCCGCACCTACGGCCCGCGCATGCCGTTGTATGACGGACACATGGTGCCGGATTTCATCACCAGCGCGTTGGACAACAAAGACCTGACCATCTACGGCGACGAGACTTTCCGCAGCGCGCTCATCTACGTTTCCGACGTGATCGACGGGATCATCAAACTCATGCAAGCGCCGGCCGACATCGGACCGGTGAACTTGGGGAGCGACATGGATCTGCTGCTCATCGACGTGGCGCAGCGCATCATCGAGATGACGGGCTCGACTTCGCGCCTGGTCTTTGAACCGCCGCTGCTCTTCATGACCGAGCTGGGTTTGCCCGACATCACCAAAGCCAAAGAAAAACTTGGCTGGCTGCCGCTGGTGCGTCTGGACGAGGGTTTGAAGCGCACCATCGACTTCGCTATTGCCCACAAGAGTCTTTTGGGGTTTAAAGTATGAGTCCTCAAACGTATGAGCGCCAACCCCTTCGAGATCCCAAAAAGAAAAATAGTCCCTGAACCTGTCGAAGGGCTACCTCATACTTCCCACATCAAGCGGCAGGATTTGCCGACGGCGGTGAGGGAGTATGCGGATAACCTCGTGGCGCAAATCAAAATCATCTATGCCAAGTACGGCGCCAAGAATTTTGAGGAGCTGAAAGAAAATAAAAAGCTATCAGCGCAGGATGCGCGTAAGTTGGCGGATCTGTTCAAAGCATTGAATGACGCTATAGAGAAGAAGCGCATCAAGAACGGAGAGTTTCTTGTTAATTTCCCGGACTCTATTGATTCCTGGCAAGTCTCCGACGGCCACTTTTTTATACAGCAGACCCAACCCGACGGCACATCTAAAATACTTCGAGATAACGTAGAGATCTTTTCCGGCCAGATTAATGAATGGCAAGTCTCCGACGGTCACATTTTCATCCAACAGAGCCAAACCAATGGCACGCGCAAAATCCTTAAAGATAATGCCGTGATTTTCTTCGGTAAAGTTAATACTTGGTACGCTTCCAAAGGTCACGCCTTTATCGAGGAAGAACAGCCCAATAACGAAATCAAGATTTTCAAAGACGGTGACGAGATATACTCCGGCAAAAACCGCAGTTGGCAAGCATCAGAAGACCGCGTCCTTTTCGAGCGGACTAGAGCCGACGGGTCGCGCATGGTCGTCACGGACAACGGCGAAATATCCTTAGGCGATACCAGTCTTTGGCGAATCTCCGGCGGCCACGTGTATAAGGATCAACACCAACCCGACGGTACGTACAAGATCCTTGAAGACGAAACCGAGATTTTTTCCGGCACGGTTGATTTTTGGCAAGTCTCCGACGGGCATCTCTTCATCCAACAAAATCAACCCGACGGAACATCTAAGATTATCCAGGATAACGCCGAGATATTCTCCGGCGAAGTTTACGGCTGGCAAATCTCCGACGGCCACGCCTTCATCCGGCAACTCCAGCCCGACAGTTCCTCGGATTTCTATCGCCTCATCGAACCGGAAGAAAAAACATGAGCGCCAATCCATTCGAAGTCCCGCTAAGCTCCGAGCTTCCCGATCTCGCCACCTCCCACATCAAGCGGCAGGATTTGCCGACGGCGGTGAGGGAGTATGCGGATAACCTCGCGGCGCAGATAAAAGAAATCTACGCCAAGTACGGCGCCAAGAATTTTGAAGAAGTAAAAGCGAATAAAAAATTATCAGCGCAAGATGCACGCAAGCTGGCGGACCTCTTGAAAGCATTCAGGGATGCTGTAGAAAAGAAACGAATCGAAGGCGTGGAGTTCCTGTTTAAATTTCCAGGCAGAGTCGGGTACTGTGAAGTCATCGATGGTCATGCCTTTATACTGCAAAGACAATCCGACGACACGCATAAAATATTCAAAGATAACGTCGAGATTTTTTCCGGCGAGGTTAACGGTTTTCACGTCTCCAATGGCCACTTATACGTTCAACAAAATCAACCTAAAGGCACATCCAATATCCTCAAAGACAATGTCGAGATTTTTACCGGCGTAGTTCATTCTTGGGAAGTCTCCGACGGCCATATCTTCATCCGACAGAAACAACTCAATAAATTTATGGGCTACACAGGCACATCTAAAATTCTTAAAGACAACGTAGAGGTATTTTCCGGCGAGGCAAAAGATTGGCGAGTGGCTGGCGATCGTCTTTACACCCAACAAACCCAGCCCGACAATACATCTAAGATTTTCAAAGATAAAGTCGAGGTATTCTCCGGCATGGTCCACGAGTGGCAAATCTCCGACGGCCATGTTTTTATCGAACAATTCCAACCCGCTGCAGGCGGTTTTAAATTCTTCAAAGACAGAGTAGAGATTTTTTCCGGCCAAGCTAATGGCTGGCAAGTCTCCGCTGGCCATTTGTACATCTTGCAAATTCAACCTGGAGGCATCTACAGAATACTTAAAGATAACGTCGAGATATTTTTTGATAAAGCCGACGGCTGGCAAGTCTCCGACGGCCAAGTCTATTTTCAACGACCCCAGCCAGACGGTTCCGAAGACTTCTATCGCCTCATCGAACCGGAAGAAAAAACATGAGCGCCAATCCATTCGAAGTCCCGCTAAGCTCCGAGCTTCCCGATCTCGCCGTCTCTCACATCAAGCGGCAGGATTTGCCGACGGCGGTGAGGGAGTATGCGGATAATTTGGCGGCGCAGATAAAAGAAATTTACGCCAAATACGGCGCCAAGGATTTTGAAGAGCTGAAAGAGAATAAAAAACTATCAGCGCAAGATGCACGCAGAGTGGCGGATTTGCTGAAGGCTTTTAAAGAAGCGGTCGAGAAGAAGCGCACAGAAAATGGGGAATTCCTCTACAACTTCGGCAACTTAGTTAACGTGGTTATGGATTGGCGGGTCTCTGATGACCACGTGTATTTTCAGCAAAAAGAAACTGGCCGAAATTACAAAACCCTCAAAGATGGTGTCGAGATATTTTCCTGCGGAGATGGACAATGGGATGTCTCCGACGGCCACTTCTTCATCATACAACATCAACCTGCGAGCTTTGGGACTGGGATGTTCTCGGTTTTAACATCCAAGATCCTCAAAGACGGTGTCGAGGCATTTACCGGCAAGGTAAAAGATTGGCGGGTCTCGGATGGCCACGCCTTCATCGAAGAAAAACAATCTGATGGTTCGCGTAAAATCTTCAAAGATAAGGTTGAGGTATTTTCCGGCCAGCTCAATCATTGGAGGGTCTCGGAAGGTCAGGTCTATATCAGGCTAATCCGAAGCGATGGAACATCTGAAATCCGGAAAGACGACAAGGAGCTATTTTCAGGTGAGCTCTTTGATTGGCAGGTTTCCGACGGTCACGTTTTTATCCGACAAGATCCGGACGACGGTCAGGCTAGGATTCTCAAAGATAACGTCGAGATATTTTCCGGCAAAGTCGACGAATGGCAAGTCTCCGACGGTCACGTCTTCATTCTTCAAGCCCAAACCGACGGCAGATCAATAATCTTTAAAGACAACGTAGAGATATTCTCCGGCGAATTAGACGGTTGGCGATGTTCCGAGAAATATTTGTTCATCCGACAACTCCAACCCGACGGTTCTTCGGATTTTTATCGACTTAAGAACCCGGAAGAAGTATGAGCGCCAATCCATTTGAAGTTCCCCAAAGCTCCGATCTCGCCGCCTCCCACATCCGTCGGCAGGATTTGCTGACGGCGGTGAGGGAGTATGTGGATAATTTAGTGGCGCAGATAAAAATCATCTACGCCAAGTACGGCGCCAAGAATCTTGAGGAGCTGAAGGAGGTCAAAAAAGTTTCAGCCCAAGATGCGCGGAAGGTGGCGAATTTGTTTAAAGCGTTGAATGAAGCAGTGGAGAAAAAGCGCATCGAGCACGGTGAGTTCCTGTTCAATTTCCCGGGCCGAGTTGATAACTGGATATCCTCTGACGGTTCAATCTACATCGGGCAAAGACAATCCGAGGATGAATCAAAGATTTTTAATGGTACTGACGAGATTTTTTCCGGCAAAGTAGATGGCGCGTGGCTAGTCTCCGGCGGCCACCTGTTTATCCAGCGAAAACGACCTGCCGCGGACAAAATCCTCAAAGACAACGTCGAGATTTTCTCCGGCCAAGTTAATTTTTGGTATGTTTCCAACGGTCACGCTTTTATCGAGGAAGAACAGCTCAACGGTGAAATCAAGATTTTCAAAGACGGCGTCGAGATATACTCCGGCAGAAACTACAGTTGGCAAGCATCAGAAAACCGCATCTATTTCGAGCGGAGGAGAGCCGACGGGTCGCGTATGGTCGTCACGGATAATGGCGAAATATCTTTAGGTGATACCAGCCTTTGGCTAGTTTCCGGCGGCCACGTTTACATGGAGCGACTCCAATCCGACGGCACGTACAAGATCCTTGAAGACGAAGCCGAGATTTTTTCCGGGGTGGTTGATTATTGGGAAGTCTCCGACGGTCATCTCTTTATCCAAAAAAATCAACCCGACGGTGCATCTAAGATCATCAGAGATGGCGTTGAGATATTCTCCGGCAAGCTCAATAGTTGGCAATCGTCCGCAGGTAGCGCTTTTATCCGCTTTGACCGGCCAGATGGTTCCTCGGATTTTTACCGCTTAATTAAATCGGTAGATTCGTAGGGGCGACCCGCTGGGTCGCCCCTACTTGAAAAAATGTGCAAAATATGCTGAAATGGTTTAAAATATAGCCACTTAAAAATATGTCCGAAAAATTCATATCCACGCCTATTTCTCCCGAGAAAATGGGGGAAATCAAGGATTTAGATGAGCGTACCCTTGAGCTGCAGCATTTACGCCTCAAGCTCAAGAATTTTTTAGCTGATAACCGAGCGCTCATCGCCAAAAAACCGAAGATCGAGGGCGAGGAAAAGCCGGGCAGATATACTTTGCAGGAAATGGCGACGGAGGTCATGGACGGCGCCAAAATCGATGATTTGATCGATTGGGATAAGGCGTATGAGGGTTTGGAGGACGAACCTAAGCGCAGAATCAAAGAAATCGCGATACGGCAGCGTTTGCGCGCAGCTTTCGTCAACGCTTGCGCCAATTACGGGGCCATGGAAGGTCTGACGGGCGGCGCCGAGGTTTCGGCAGAACAGCTCGGCTTGAAAAGTCATTATGCTTTCAGGTTGAAGGAGTGGGCCAGCGCGGAAATGCGCCTCGCCGAAGGGGCCGCGGAAATCAAAGACATGGAAGAGGCTTTGGATGAACTCTTGCAGGACGGTTCTCAAGATGAGGATTTTTGTTTAGCCGTCAAAAGCCAGCGCGCCGAAACCGATGGGCTGAAAGCCGAAAGGGAGGAGTTCCTCAACTCGCATCCGGAAGCGTATTACATCGTCAGGTTCCAAGAGTTGCGTCAGATGAAGGATGCTTACGATTCCCAGGGCAAGATCGTGGAGACGCCTTACGTGACGGATAAGATAGAAAAAATCACCGAGATGATAGCGGCCGGTTCGCCGGTGTTCGTGCATGGCGAATTAGGCGCCGGCAAGACCGAGCTGGCCAAGCATGTCGTGCGCACAAAATTGTGCAAACCGCACGTCAAACGCTGGCTGCGCGAAAATCCGGAACCGTCCGACTCAAAAGAGCGTGAAGCTTGGTTGGCCGACCGGGAACGCCAGCGCGAACCGTTGTTGGTCAGCGGTTTCCGCGGCATCGAGGGAGATGTATTTTTAGGCGGGCGCGAGATCCAACCCGGCCAAGCACCCACGCCCGAAGCGCAGACCACCATCGTCGCCGAAGCTTGGAAAAAGCATCGGGCCAAGATTGCGGACTTGATCGAGGCCGACGAAAACCCGAAAAAATTCGAAGCCGAGACCTATCGTATTTTCCGCGATGCCTATCAGGAAAGCTTCCGTACTCCATTGCAGACCAAGTACGTGCTGGGACCGATGTTGCAGGCTATGCGGGAAGGTCGTCCGCTCATCATCGACGAGATGAACGCCATTCCGCATCACGTGCTCATCATGCTTAACGATTATCTTACCCTGCATCCGGGGGATAGGGTGAACCCGCCTTTTCCGGGCATGGAGGGCTTCGTGGTCAAGGAAGGTTTTTGCGTCATCGCGACCGGCAACTATAAACCAGAGGACGGGCTGCTCTATCCCGGACGTCAGCAACTGGATGCGGCTTTGCTCTCGCGCTTCGGCACCATCCATTACGATTACCTGCCGCAATCCTTGGACATCGAAGCAGCTGGCTTGCCGGCGGAGGAACAGCGCCAACAACGCCGCAACAACGAGCTCTTCGCCATGTTGGCCACGCGTTTGCTCGACAACAACATGGTCTTGACTTTGCCCGAGAAGGCAAAGGATAAGTTGGTGGATTTGGCGCGGGTGGCGCGCGGCATCCAGGATATTTTTTCCGGCGTGGATCTGGGCAGCGCTTGGGAGGCGACGGTCAACGGTTCGCAAGTCAACCCGAACAAGGTGCTCAAAGAGAACGTGCTCTCGATCCGCCACCTGCTGCGCATCCTGGACGCTTGGACGCAAGAAGGCTTCAAGCTGCCTTTGGACGTCTATCTTTTTGAGCAATACGTCATACGTTCCTCGGCGCGACCGGAAGAGATGTCATATCTGTACAACAAACTTCAGGTCATGGGCGATTTTTTCCCGACCGGCGAAGGTTGGCCGGCTGCGGGCGGCAACGTGCAGGAGCTCTTGCGCTTGGATCTCAAGAAAATCAAAAAAGATTCGAAATCCGCCAAGGTGACTAGCTTATCCGCAGCGCAGACTATCGAGCTGTTGTTCGGCCCGGCGCCGGAGCGCTCGTTTGTATTGGCCGAAGAAGCTCCGAGCGTCGAGGTCGGGGAACAGGTAGACGAGATGGATGAATTGGAGAGGATCAGGGCCTTGGACGAAGCTGCCGTGACTTGGGGCGCCATGGACCGAGAAATCCGCGACGAGTGCAGCCTGTAACCGATCGGAAAGCTCTATGGCAAAATTCGAAAGTCGACCGCCTGCTGCGCCAGCGGCGTTTGAGAAAAAATCATACCGGCAGGAGGCCGAGCGCTTTTTGGAAAGATTCAAGGATCTGTTCCATGCTTTGGTGCAGGATCGAAGTTTGACTTTTAAGATAGGCAAAGGTTTCCAGATCAATTATGAAAAGCGCGAGATAACCTTGGCGCTCAAGGATTTCAAGGACCAGGCCAAACGCGGCGAGTCCGAAGCCCAAATCATCTGGTCGACCTGTCACGAATTAGCTCACTATCTGGATCTGCAGGAAGATCCGGAAGGCATGCTGGCGAATTTCAGGTATATCGAAAAGCGCGCCCGGGAGCTGGCGCCGCAGGTCATGGAGAGCCTGGCCAAAAGAGCCGAGAAGACCGGCGTCCCCGTGCCCGCGCGTTTTTCCGAACAAATCAAAGTAGATAAAGACGGTCGGACCATGTCGGGAGCCGAGATTTTTGTGTTCAAGACTTTGCATCGACAAGTCTATAACGCCTTGGACGACATCTACGTCAACCGCCGCCTGGGACAGCGCGTCGCCATGTTCTCGTCGCGCGGATCGAAGCAAGAAGAAGTCTCGCGGCTGTATCGTGACTTTCTGTTCCCGACCAGTCCGCTTAAAATCGGCAAGCCGCCGGCGCCGGAAGAAGCCGTGGATTTTGCCGCTTTGCCCAAATCTTATCAGTTGGCGGACGCGCTGTTGCGCCAGTACATGGTGCCTGATCAGGCTGTCTTGGTGGCGCCTGAGGTGAAGGAAATCCACGAGTCGTTTTCGGACGCGATGGCGCGCAAGTTGGGCTTCGATTTTTCCCGCGAAGTCCTCGAACGGATAACCAACCCGGGTAATCCCGCGACCAAAAAAGCCAGTTGGCGCTACCAACAGATCCGCCGCCTGGTGGAGCCGGAATTCGTGAAGTTATTCTTGCATGATTTGGAGACCATGCCCCCGCCCAAACCGCCGGAAGAACCGGAAGACGAGCCGGAAGAGGGTGACGAAGGGGAGTCTGGAGATGAAGCGGATTTCGATATGAATCCATGGGCGACGCCCAATCCCGGACCGGGACAGGGATTGGGTCCCGAAGACGTCAAAAGATACATCGCCGGCAAAAAGAAGGCCGGAGAAAAAGAAGCTGCAGAGAAAAAAGCCAAAGCTAAAAGTCCGGAAGACAGGGCGCATGACGCACAAGAGCAGAGCGACGATGATTTGTGCAAAAAGATGAACGTCCCGCCGGAGGCCGCTAAAGAGTATCGGAGATATCAAGCTGAAGTGAAGCCATATCTCAAGCAACTCTCCCAGGTTTTCGAGGCCTTCATGCAGTCCATCGAACCGGCGGCCAAAAAGGAATGGTACAGCGGATTCAAGCGAGGCCGACTCAACGTCGATCAGTTGGTCAGAAAATACGGTCCGGAACTGGTCAGCGGCAAGGCCAGCATCATCCCGTGGGAAAAACTCGACGTCTACGATCAGCAGGATTTCATCCGCCGCTTCGTGCTCTATCCGACGCGCATCCGGGTGCGCTTGGTGCTGGACGGTTCGGGTTCCATGATCCCGGATCGCATCGATGCGCTCAAGCGCTTGAGCGTATTTTTCCTGGAAGCACTGGGTGCGTTCCAGGAATCTGTCAACCTGCAATACCGGTTGACCGAACCTTTCGTCGTCGACACCGAGATCCGCATGTTCGGCAGCGCAGACAAAACAGAAGTGGTCAAGGGTTTTGCCCATGAAAAAACCAGCCTGCAAAATGAAATGGCCGAACGCTTCGGTGCCTTCTCAAAGATTAATAACGACTGGGGCAGCACGTTCGACGCCGTCCCTCTGGCTAAAATCAACAACGCTGTCGACTCGAAGTATGCGCAAGAACTCGAAAAAGGCAGGGCCATGGAAATGTTGTTCGAGATCACGGACGGCGGCAGCAATACCGCGCAGGCCAGTAAATTTTTGGTTGATAAATTGACCGCCAAAGGCGTCATTACCCGCGGCCTCCAAATCGGAACGCCGGATGAAGAAGAACAGATAATCTTCAACAACATTTGGGGAAAAAACGGGACGCACGTCCAGGATGTCGGCAGTTTGGCCGCCAAAGTCGCGAGCATGCTGGCGGAAGAAATCGACAAAATCAAACTCAAAGTCAAGATTGCAGAGGCGGAAAAAGAGGAAGATGAATAGTCTGGCGGGAATATGACAGACGGATTGCAGAACGCGTGGGGTCATACCCAATAAAAAGCATGTCCACCAACCCCTTCGAGATCCCCAAAAGAAAAATAGTCCCTGAACCTGTCGAAGGGCTACCTTATACTTCCGGTATCCGACGGCAGGATTTGCCGACGGCAGTCAGAGAGTATGCGGATAATCTGGCGGCGCAGATTAGAGAGATCTACGCGAAATATGGCGCAGAGAATTTTGAAGAGTTGAGAGTAAACAAAAAGCTATCGGCCCAAGACGCGCGGAAGTTGGCGGATTTGTTGAAGGCTTTTAGGGATGTGGTGGAGAAAAAACGACTGGGAAACCTTGAATACTTATTTGAAGCTAAGAACATTCATGCTTGGGACGTCTCTGAAGGACATGTATTTATCCAGCAACGCCAACCCGATGGAATGAGCAATATCTTCAAGGACGGCACACAGATATTCTCCGACGAGGTTCATGAAATGCTTGTCTCCGAGGGTCACTTGTTCATCTGCCAGCTCTTGCATAGCGGCATATGCAAGATTTTTAAGGATGGCGCACAGGTATTCTTCGGCCTTGTTCACAGAATGTACGTTTCCGAAGGCCACTTCTTCGTCATGCAAAACCAGCCTGACGGCACAAAAAAGCTCCTCAAAGACGGCGTAGAGGCATACTCTGGTAAATATATTTCTTGGAACTTCACTGAAGGCCACCTGTTCATCCAGCCAGACCAGTCCGGCCATCGACACCGAGGTCATGATGCAAAGACGATCCTCAAGGACGGCACGGAGGTATTCAAGGGCGATGTTGATTTTTGGCAAGTCTCCGACGGCCATTTATTCACCTTGCTAGGCCGATTCGGTAGCCTGTGCAAAATTTTTAAGGATGGCGCGGAGGTATTCGAGGACAAGGTTGATAATTGGTTTGTTTCCGACGGCCATCTCTTCATCCGGCAATACCAACCTAACAGCACTTCCAAGATTCTAAAAGACGGCGTAGAAGCATATTCCGGATCCATTTCCCATTTCAACGGTTGGGCCATCTTTGATGGGCACTTGTTCATCAAACAGGACCAGCCTGACGGCACGTGCAAAATCTCTAAAGACAACGTCGAGATATTCTCCGGCAAGGCAGTTGCTTGGCGAGTCTCCGCGGGCCGCCTGTTCATCAAGCAGGATCAACCCGACCATTCTGCGGCTTTTTGTCGCGTGGTTGAGCCGGAAGAACAAACATGAGCACTAATCCCTTCGAAGTCGCGCAATCCACTCCCGACCTCGCCGCCTCCCACATCAAGCGGCAAGATTTGCCGATAGCGGTCAGGGAGTATGCGGACAACTTGGCGGCGCAGATCAAAACCATCTACGCAAAATACGGCGCGGAAAATTTCGAAGAGCTGAAAGAAAATAAAAAATTATCAGCTAAAGATGCGCGGAAGCTGGCGGATTTGTTGAAAGTTTTTAAGGCTGCGGTGGAGAAGAAGCGAATCAAGAACGTGGAGTTTATCTTGAAGTCACCGGGCGAAGTAGGCAGTTGGAAGATCTCCGACGGTCATATCTTCATCCGACAACCCCAACCCGGCGGCGCAGCCAGGATCCTCAAAGACGATGTCGAGATATTCCGCGATGAGTTTCATGGTTGGTATGTCTCCAACGGCCACGTCTTCATCCGACAAGTCCAACCCGATGAAACATCCAAAATCCTCAAAGACGGCGCCGAGATTTTCTCCGGCGAAGTTTTAAATTGGCGGGTTTCCGGCGGACATGTCTTCATTCGGCAATATATATCCGGAGACGCTTTCAGATTCCTCAAAGACGGCGCCGAGATTTTCTCCGGCGAATTTCACGATTGGCGGGTTTCCGGCGGGCATGTCTTCACTCGACAACCCCAACGCGACGGAACGGACAAAATCTTCAAAGACGACGTCGAGATATTCTCCGGCGGATTTAACGAATGGAAGGTTTTCGACGGCCAAGTCTTCACCCGACAAGATCGGTCCGACGGCACATCCAGAATCCTCAAAGACGACGTCGAGATATTCTCCGGCACGTTCGATCATTGGCACGTCTACGACGGCCACGTTTTTACGATCCAGGGCCAAGCCGGAAGCACTTCTTATAAAATCTTCAAAGACAACGAAGAGATATTTTTCGGCCAAGCTTCCGATTGGAAAATTTCCGGCGGCCACGTCTTCGTCCTGCACAATCAGCCCGACGGTTCCGCGAAAATCTTCAAAGACAACGTCGAGATATTCTCCGGCAAAGTCGCCGATTGGCTGGTCGACGATGAGCAAGTCATCATCCGCCAACTCCAACCAGACAAGACCTCTGATTTTTACCGCTTCGTAGAGCCGGAAGAAGGTTGAACGAAACAAAAACAAAGCCCAGGCAGAATCCTGGGCTTTGAAGAGTTTAGAGGGAGCCGCGGCACAGGCCCGCGGCCGAGGACAAGAGCAGCTGAAGGGTCTTCGCCGCACTTTCCTCTGGGTTTCGGCTTTGGCGGGCCTTGCGGCAAGCGCCTATCTTTTGTCATCCTGAGCTTGTCGAAGGACCTTTATTAGAGACCCCCGAACCGATGGCTGATAAAGGTCCTTCGACTTCGCTATCGCTCCGCTCAGGATGACAGGGTGTTTGGCCCACCAACTACCGTCCTGATGGGCGCACCACCGCGCGTCCCCACGTTTTATCGTCTATTTTTGGCTACCGTCTACCCTCTATTTCTTGGCAAAAACGCCCGAATAACGTAAGCTCTCGGCATGCGTACGATAGCGGTTATTCCGGCGCTGAATGAAGAAAAAAGCATTGGATCGGTCATCGAAAAGGCCCGTCTTTTTGTGGATGAAATAATCGTCATCGATGACGGTTCAGCGGACGGAACGGCGGAGGCGGCCAAGCGCGCTGGAGCTTTGGCATTGCGCCATGCCTTGAATCGCGGACAAGGGGCGGCGCTCAAGACCGGCACCGAAGCGGCGCTGTTGCGCGGCGCGGAAATCATCGTGCATCTGGATGCGGACGGCCAACATGATCCGAGTTTCATCCCCAGCCTGATCGAACCGCTGGCTCGAGGTGAAGCGGATGTCGTCTTGGGTTCGCGCTTCATGGGTTTGAAGCCAGTCGGCATGCCGTTAAAGCGGCGCGTCCTGCAACGTTGCATCCGCTGGTTCAATTTGTTCATGCTGGGCATACCGCGCCAGCTCACCGATCCGCAGTCCGGGTTGCGGGCGCTCTCGGCTAAGGCGGCGTGCAGTTTGGATTTTAAGCAAGATCGATACGCCCATTGCTCGGAGCTGTTGAGGTTGATCACTCGTTCTGATTTGCGCTGGAAAGAAATTCCCATCGAAGTGCGCTACACGCAGGAGTCCTTGGCCAAGGGACAGAAAAACCTTGATGCGGTTAAAGTCGCATGGCAATTATTCCTGGGTGTATTCCATAAATAGGCAGTAGCCAAAAAAACGCATCTCAAAAATTATTGTCATCCTGAGCGAGCTTCGAGCGAGTCGAAGGACCTTTATCAGCCATCGGTTCAGACCAACGCTTATAAAGGTCCTTCGACAAGCTCAGGATGACAGATCATCTGCCTGGCTACCCTCCACCCTCTAACTTTATGCTCATCCAATTCGTCATCCTCGCAGTCCTCATCGGCGCTTTGTTCATGACCTGGAAGCGCGCCAGGCAAGGCGTGATTTCGTTCGTCGAAGCGCTGGCTTGGAGTTTGCTTTGGATCGGCGCCGGTGTGGTCGTGCTTTTGCCCCAGACGGCTACGTTAGTCGCCAACTTCTTCGGGGTCGGCCGCGGCGCGGACTTTGTGATTTACGGTTCCGTCGTCTTGCTTTTTGTGCTCGTCTTCCAAATCTTCATTTCACTTGATCGCTTGGAACGCAAACTGACGGAAATGGTGCGCCGCGAAGCGCTCAAAGATTTGCCTAAAAACCATGAATGACCAAGCGCCCAGCGTAGACGTCATAGTTCTGTTGTATAAGAACGCGCAATTCATGTCCGCGCTGTTCGCCGGTTTGGCGGAGCAGGATTATCCGCGCGAACGGATGACGGTGCATTTCGTGGACAATAATCCGGGCGACGGTTCGCTGGATAAAGTCCGCGAGCTGGTGGCGCAATATGGCGAACGCATAGCCCAAATCAAGATCCATGAACCGGGAAAGAATTTGGCTTTCACCGGCGGCAACAATCTGGTCATGCGCGAGTCTTTGGAGCGCGGAGCGGATTATTGTTATCTGTTGAACGGCGACGCGTCATTCGAGCCGGGAGCTTTGGGTCGTGCCGTGGCGGCGGCCGAAAGCGAGCCTAAAATCGGCGCGGTGCAATCGCTCATCGTGCTGCAACAAAATCCGCAGGAGATCAATACCAGCGGCAACGCTCTGCATTACCTGGGTTTCGGTTACAGCCAGGGTTATCATGCCGCGCGCAGTTCGGCGCCCAAAGAACACACCGAAATCGCTTATTTTTCCGGCGCCGGCGTACTGCTCAAAAATACGGTGTTGCGTGAAATCGGGCTCTTCGACGAAACGCTCTGGATGTATCACGAGGATTTGGATTTGGGCTGGCGCATCAGGCTCGCCGGCTATCGCATCATCCTGGCACCCGAGAGCGTGGTCAGGCACTACTACGAATTTTCGCGCTCGATCTCGAAATGGTATTGGATGGAACGCAATCGTTGGATCGTGTTGCTCAAGAATTATCGCCTGGCGACTTTGCTTTGGCTCTTGCCGCAACTCATCGCCGCGGATTTGGTGATTTTTATCTTTGCCGTATTCGGCGGTTGGTGGCCGGACAAGCTGCGCGTGTGGGGTTGGTTCCTCAAACCCTCGGCATGGAAATATCTGGTGCGCGAGCGCCGGAAAATCGCGCGGCTGCGCAAAGCCGATGATAAGGATATCCTGACGCTCACCGTGCCGACCATCGCGTATCAAGACGTAGAAAGCACTGTGGTCAAGATCCTCCTCAATCCCATCGGCCGTCTGCTGCGGCGAATTACTCTGGCGGTTGTTTTCTGGTGAAGAAAGACTTATGCGAAATGCAAAACTAGAACCAAAAAGCAGATTCATGAAACTGTCTGTCATTGCGAGGAGTAGCAACGACGAAGCAATCTCCGGACTTCAGAGATTGCCACGCGCATTTAGATTATGCGCTCGCAATGACAGTCCGGGAATTTTGCATTTTTAATTCTTTATGCGCGTCCTGCATCTATCCTGTGTCGCTCCGCCGCAGATCGGCGGCATCGGCAAAGTCGCGGCCCAAGAGGTCGAGCTTTTGCGGACTCGCGGGATCGCGGCGGATTCGCTGTCCCCGGGAAGTCCGGATTTTCCGGCGTTGTGGCGTTACGGCAACACCGCTATCGCTGATCCGTGGCGTTTGCGTCAAGTTACACACGACTATGACATCGTGCATGTGCATTTTCCTTTTTACGGAACGGCGGAAGTCTTGGCGCTCTTGCGCATCATGGGGAGCATCAAGCGTCTGGTCATGACGCTGCATATGGACGCCAAAGTCGAAGCAGCGCGCGATTGGATTTTGGGCATCAATCGGATTTTTTTTCAACCTTGGGTAGTCGGTTCCGCCGATGCGCTTTTGGTCAGCTCGCTCGATTATGCGCGGCACGCGTCATTCGCGCGCTTCGTCGATTCAGGCAAGCTGCACGAACTGCCGTTTGGCGTGGATGAAAATATTTTCAGCCCCGGCGCTCGGCGTCCGGAAAAATTCGGGATTCCAGAAACAGCCAAAGTCGTGGCCTTCGTGGGCGGGATGGATAAGCCGCATGCTTTCAAGGGCGTGGACGTCTTGCTCAAAGCTTTTGCCGAACTGCCGCAAGACACCTGGCTCATTTTAGGCGGCGCAGGGGAGTTGCGGCGCGGGTTTGAAAAACAAGCGCAGGCTTTGGGCATCGCCGCGCGGACAAAATTCATGGGACGCGTGGAAGAAAAAGATTTGCCGGATGTCTATCGCGCCGCGGATGTTTTTGCTTTTCCTTCGACTTCCCAAGCCGAAGCCTTTGGTTTGGTGGCGCTTGAGGCCGCAGCGTGCGGCGTGCCGGTCGTGGCCTCGGATTTGCCTGGCGTGCGCACGGTCGTGGAGGATAAAGTCACGGGTCTGCTCACGCCTCCCGATGATGCGCGCGAACTGGCCGCTCATCTGCGTTTGCTGTTGGAGAATCCGGGGATGCGCGAGGAATTCGGCCGCGCGGCGCGGGAGCGGGTGCTGGCGCGCTTCACTTGGTCACGTCATGCGGATGGGTTAGTAGAAGTTTATAAGAGCTTATGATTTTTCATTTTGTCATTACCCGATCCAACCACGTAGAACGTGGCGCGGTAGGAGTAATCCAGACCGCGAAAAAACTTTGTCATTACCCGGTTCAACCGGGTAATCCAGACCTTGAAAACATTGGAAAGGTTTTTTCTCTGGATCCCCCGCCTTCGCGGAGGATGACAGAAATAAAAAGGCGGAGGATGACAGAAAAGAAAACGAGGGATAATGAAAAAATGATATGCGCATAGCGGTGATCAGCAACGCGGTTTTTGATGCGCTCGGCGGTGCGGGCCAGATCGCGGGCGCTTATGCCAAGGCCTTGGAATCCCACGGCCACGTGGTGCGTCTGTGGGGACCGCGCGCGGAATTCAAGACTCTCGGATCAAACAATTCCGTGTCGCGTCTCTTTTTTCATCTGCGTGATTTGCGCGCCGACGATTCAATCGTCCAATCCATCTTGGAATGGAAGCCGGACGTCATTCTCACCCACAATTTGACGGGCTGCGGATTCGGGACGCCGAAAGCGATAAAAAAATATTTCGACAGACTTTCTGAATCATCTGTCATTGCGAGGAGTACGACGACGAAGCAATCTCCGGACTCCGGAGATTGCCGCGCGCAGTCAGGATATGCGCTCGCAATGACAAATCAATCGCAGCTTCAGGCGGATCGTTCGGGACGACGATTAATCTGGTTGCATGTTTTGCATGACGTGCAGTTGTTCGAACCGTCCGGTCAGATCATCAGCGGCGAAGCTTTTTCCAGCTTGCGCAAAATTTGGCGCGCGATCTGGTCGAACCTGCGTCGGCCGGCATTGGGCAATCCGCAAATCGTCATCTCGCCTACGCGTTGGCTGTTGGAGCAGCATATCAAACGCGGATTCTTTCGGACTGCGCGGCAAGAAGTCGTGCCGAATCCGATGGCTTGGTCTGAAAGGGCATTGATTGAACGGAATCCGCATCAAGTCGTTTACGTCGGTCGCTTAGATTGGGATAAGGGCATGGATATCTTGCTGGCGGCGTGGAAAAAAATCGAAGTGGCGGATAAAAAACTTGTCATCATCGGCGCAGGAAGTTGGAAGGAAAAAACAAATGTCATCCCGAGCGAAGCAGCAGCGCAGTCGAAGGACCTTTATCAGCCGCCGGTTCAGACCAACGCTTATAATGGTCCTTCGACTCGCTCGAAGCTCGCTCAGGATGACAATTATTTTCGATTAGGCCTCGACGATCCGACGGTCACCTTCAAAGGCAGCTTACCCAACGCCGAAGTGCGTCGGATTTTTGCCGCCAGCGCCGTCGCTGTCTTGCCGTCGCGGGTATGGGAAAATCAACCCACGGTCATCTTGGAAGCTTTGCAGGCTGGCGCGAAAGTCGTGGCGGCTGATGTTGGTGGCGTAAAGGAAACTCTGGGAGCGGCGGGCTGGATCTTCAAACCCGGTTCGGTCGAGTCTTTGGTCGCTGCCCTGGAGCGAGCTTTGGAATCAAAAAATGATGCGCAACGCGAGGCAGAAGCACGACGGATCCTCGAACTTCACGATCCCGCGCTGTTCGCGGCGCGTTTGGAAGGTTTGCTCAAATCGAATTTGTAGATTTTAGCGGAATGTCCTAATCCCTGGTCGGTTGCGCCTAGGCTCCATTCGTCGTCCGCCAGGGCCGACAAGGCTTCGGCGGTGCTTTCGGCTTTCCACCAATAATCGTTCAGCACCACGTAGACGATTTTGGATTGTCCCAGCGCGCCGGCTTCGGCGGCCAAGTCGCGTGACGGATCGTTGTACGTCATGCCTAAGAATATCTCGTAGAGCGCGCCTCCGGTCGGGATGGGATAGAAAAAGACGTCGCCGGCGTAACGTTTGAAACCAAGCTCGCGCACCGCGGCGGCCGAGACGCTTTGGTCGGCGAGCACGGTGTAAGGCGCGCCTTCAGCATCCCGCTCGATGCTGCGTACGGCTTCGATATCGGTCAAACCAGTGCTCCAACCGCGGCCCACGGTCAGCGCATCGTGGCGCGGCAGAGCCAGGTAGCTCGCGGCAGCGGCGACTGACAGGAATAAGGCGAGGAAAGCGGCCGAAGGCAGGGGAGTAGCCTCGAGTGCGCGATCAATCAAATCAGAAATCAGCGGCCAAGCGGCGAGGGCCAGGATGAGCGAACCTAGAATGGCCAATCGATCAGCGTAATTACCGCGTTCGTAATCGATGAGGAAGGAAAATTCTCCCAAGTTCTTGAGCAGTGCGGCGGACAGATAAAGCGCGACCGCGGCGCTGGCCAGGATAAGAGCGGTATGGCGCGACGCGTCTTTGCAGCGCACGATTTGGATGACGGCGGCCAAGAGGAGCAGCGCGGGCAAAGCCAACGCCACGGCATTAGCCCAGCCTGCCCATAATGCAAAATGGTTGGACAGGTATGGATTGAAAGCGCCGAAAAAATCCAGCCACGGCTGCGCGGCGAAGAGCTTCGAAAAATTCCAATGGATTGGCGTGCCGCCGCGCAGACCCAGGACATAAAACATGAGCGGCACGGCGAGCGCGGAGAGCAGCGCGGAAAAATAACCAAGCACCAGCGCTAGTTTGGATTTTAAGCGCGCCAACAGCACAGCCGCGCAGACGAAAAATAGCGGGATGCCGGCCAGCGGATGCGCGGCCGCGCTCCACAGCGCCAAAGCGAGCGGCGCGGCGGGGTGGATATTTTTTTCGTTCACGCCCAGGCACAAGATCAGCGCCGTGAGACCGAGGACGTAGGCGAAGGATTGGGGAGTCGTCGCGACCAAAGCCGACAAGGGAAGCAAAAAAAGCAGCGCCGCGGCATAATGTCCGCCGAAAGCGCGGCGCACGGCATACAGCGCGAGCGGAATGAGACAGGCAGCGGCCAACGGCACGAGCCAGCGATCGATATTTTCGACGGGCAAATCCAAAACGCGCGCCAGCCAATTCGTGAACACATATTGGCCCATGTAATACAGCGGCTTAGGCGAGAGGAAACCGGTGGTGAGCAAGATTTTTTCCGCCGCGACATGCAGAAAGCCGTCAAAGCCAAAACCGATTTTGTAGATCAGGGGAGTGAGGGACAGCGTCGAAAAAAATGCCAAGCCGCTGGCCGCATAACCCAGCCAGGTTTTTCCGCTCAAGCGCAAGATGAGCAACGTGCCGAGCCAGAGCGCGGACAGAGCCAAGAGCATACCGGGCGGCAGCAGCGGCCAGGGCGTGCGGATCGAATCGGTCGTCGCGGCCAGCACGGCGGCGTGGATCGCGAATGTGGCTGCGCCGAGCAAGCCGGCAATGGCCAGGGCGAGAAAAATTTTGCCGCTCCAACTCAAGTTCAGTCGTTCGTGCGCCGGCGCTTTTTCCGCTTCCGGTTCGTTAATCACGATGAGTCCGGCGTAGCTCACGACCATTCCGCCCAAGAGCGCGTAGAAATCGGTTTGAGTTCCAAGTCGCAAGCCAAGATAAAAAGCAGCCGTTTCAAGCAGGGAGAAGATGGCCAGAAAAACGCTCGCCCCCAGCACGCTCGCGGTCAGGGTGCCGGCGTAGCGAAAGAGGCGCCGCCCCAAGGCATGAGCGGGAAAAAACACGGCAAAGAACAAAATGAATTGCAGCGTGACGCCGGTCAGACCAAAAAAATGGGCAATCAAGAACGCCGCCGTTATCACCCCTCCAGCCATCAAATCCTTGTATTTTTCACCCATAAGCGAGCATAATGGTAGCATGGGCCTATGCTCATGACCAACGAGAACGCGCATCTCTACTTCCACGACAGGATTCTGGCTAAATCCCTGCTCAAACTCATCCCGCGCGAAATTAAGCCTAATCATCTGACCGTGTTGCGGGTCATGCTGGTGCCCGTTATTTTGTATTTTTTGTGGTATGAGCAGTGGCACGTGGTCGTGCCGCTTTTCCTCTTCGCCGCGCTGACCGATCTGCTCGACGGCTCGCTGGCGCGCACGCGCAAACAAATCACCATGTGGGGCACGGTCGCGGATCCGGTGGCCGACAAGCTCATGATCGGCTCGGTGGTCATCCTGTTCGTGGCCAGGGAAGTCAACTCGGTTTTCGCCGGCATCATCGTCTTCGTCGAACTGGCCATCGCCGTCACCGCGTTGGTTCGCCGAGCCCGCGGCGGAGAATTCATCAGCGCCAATTGGTACGGCAAGATCAAGATGTTGTTGCAGGTGATCGGCGTCGCCTCACTACTCATCGCGCGCTGGTCCGGAGCTGATATGTTCATCCCGTTCTCGGTCGGCACCTTGACTATCGCGATCGTCTTCGCCTTAGTCTCGCTGTATACGTATGGGCTGTAGGGAAAATTACAAATTAAAAATGCCAAATTACAAATTCGCGGCAAGACTCCCAAATCTGTCATAGCATTTGATTCCGCAGCTTCTTTAATCTAAACTCCGTACAAAGCATGCCCCCCAACCCCTTCGAAATCCCTAAAACTAAAATAGTCCCTGAGCCTGTCGAAGGGCTACCTAACACTTCCGGCATCCGCCGCCATGATCTGCCGACCCCCGTCCGCGAGCTTGCGGACAACCTGGCGGCGCAGATTAAAGAAGTCTACGCCAAATACGGAGCCAAAGACTTCGAAGAGCTTAAAGCGAACAAGAAGCTATCAGCTCAAGACGCACGTAAAGTCGCCGATCTCCTGAAAGCCTTCCAGGATTCCATCAAAGATACGCAGCACCTCATCGCCATCGAGAAGAAAATCAAAGCCAACCAACTCCTCGACAAAGACGACCTCATCTTCATCTACGAGACCAAGGCACCCCAAGGCTTCGGATTCCAGACAGACCCACGCCTAAAAGAGCTCCGAGCTAAGCGCAATCCAAAGGAAGACGCCCCAATTGTATTTGAATGTTCTCCAGATGAAATCGCTTGGAGAAAGGAAGACGTCAACGAACACACCAAAGCCTACATCGGCCCTCTCTTCCCTGGCATCTTCAAGACCCTCGGCCATCTCGAACACCTCTATCTTTCCTTCCCCGAAGGCAAGATCAGGAGACAGACCATCGAGATCGGTGGACAGACCGAACGACAATTAGAAGCAGCGCTCAAAGATACAAAATTCAAGATTACCGATGACGCCCTCCACATGCTGCGGCACAAGGATTTCACGACTGCGAAAGATCCGGAGCAAGCCGACCTCGTTCGTCTAAGAATCAAGGATTTTGGTTTCGACCATCTTCATCCAACAACGGATCAGCTCTACGAAAGAGCGGAAGAGTTCGGTTTGGAAATCTGCCCGGCAGAAGTTGCTCCGCATTTAGGTTTGAATTGCGAGGATCAGCCTCCCAGAGAAACACTTGTTTTCGCCATGAAACAAATTCCTTCTCCCCTCAACGAACTCGAAGTCTTCGCGCTCGCGAACGCCATTATCGAGTTGAGACTGTCTACCCGCTATGCACCCCATGATCAATGGAATCCGAACATCCTGGTCGTGTTCCGTCTTCGCAAGTAACCCTTATTTTCTTTTGTCTCTTTTTAGACCCTTTGACACTTTGACCCTTTGGCACTTTGAGCCAACTCGAACGTATCACCGTGGCTTAATAGCCCCAGATATGAAGTTAAGGTTTGCGGGGAATTGTTTTGTTGCAGGTTTTTCAGCATACGGTTTTTCGTTGCGGTCCTTGGCATGCGGTGGCATGGGAAGTTTACCCAGCCCAGGAAATCCACACCGGAGGCGATTGCTGAAAGAAGTGCCAACCTTTAACATGAGAACAATATGCCACGCCAGAAAAAAGACTCTCCCAGCTTAAAATCCATCGTCATCTTTGAAGACTATCCCGTGCGACGGGTGTGGAGTGAAAAAGACGAAAAGTGGTACTTCGCGGTTCCTGATGTTATTCAGGTGCTGACGGATAGCGTGAATCCAACGGATTACATCAAAAAAATGCGCTTAAGAGACGCCTTTTTGAGCGAAGGGTGGGGACAGATTGTCACCCCCCTTTTGATCGAAACCAAGGGCGGACGGCAAAAGGTAAATTGCGCCGATGTACAAGGTGTTCTGCGGATTATCCAGTCCATCCCTTCCCGCAAAGCCGAACCATTCAAGCAGTGGCTGGCCAAAGTCGGTTATGAACGTTTGCGAGAGACCGTTGACCCCGAGCTGGCCGTGATTCGCGCGAGGAAGAACTGGCAGATGTTGGGGAGACAGGAAAAGTGGATTGAACAACGGATGCGCGGGCAGGAAACACGGAACAAACTCACTGACTACTGGAGTGGCCACGGGGTCAAGGAAGGCATCGAATATGCCAAACTGACTAACGTGATACATGCTGAATGGTCGGACATCACAGTCGGTCAGCATAAACGAATCAAAGGATTGAAGGGCGAGAATCTACGCGACAACATGACCGAAGCCGAGCTCATCTTTACCGCGCTTGCGGAACTTTCGACGACACATATCGCCAAGGCTGAAAATGCCGAAGGATATGGACGGAATGAAGTCGCGGCAAAGAAGGGCGGTTCAATCGCACGCGGCGCACGCATTCAGCTCGAAAAGCAGACGGGGCAAAGCGTCGTAAGTGCCGAGAACTTCCTCCCCGAAGGCGAACAAAAGAAACATAAGCGTTTGAAATGACCCTAAGTCGGATGCATCGTAGGTGAAAAACATAAGAGACAAATTTCGAAATAGTTTGCTGCGCCGAACCGAATGCTGGCCACTCGCGTTTTCGATATGCATTTGCCGGTCAGGTCTCGGACAGCCGTAGCCGTCTCGATGCAACCAAACCAGGGGTAGTATAGCAAATTGATTATTTAGTCAGGGTTGCTTGTAATTTCCAGTAATTTCCGTTAATATTCCCCGCATGTTCCACATTGAAGACGTGCTGCAACTGAAGGACGACGAGCAGGTCAAACTAATCGTGCGTCGGCATCTGGTCACGCTTTTTCCAAGCCTGTTTTTGGCTTTGATCTTGATCGTCGTGCCGTTCTTCATGCTTTTTCCTTTGTTCGCTTGGGGCATCCTCGGGGTCATCTTGTTCGCGGTGGCTGTATTTTGCGGCGTCGTCGTGGCCGGGCGCTCGGTGTTGTTGTGGGACGCGGATCTGCTCATCGTGACCAATTTCCGTTTGGTCGACGTCGACCAGCGCGGCCTCTTCACGCGGCTGGTGAGCGAAGTAGCTTTGCCCTCGATCGTCGATGTGGCCTGGAGCCGCAAAGGATTATTGGAGACTTTTTTTCGCATGGGCAGCTTGGCTGCGCAGACGGGAGCGGCGGGTACCAAAATCGAAGCCCGGATGATCCCGCGTCCCGAGCGCACCGCCGAGTTCCTGAATGACTTGCGCCGCGACATCCAGCAGGTCAAGCATGTCGCGCAACCGACTGTGCCGCTTTATCCCGCGACCGATGACCACGCCGCGCGCCTCAAGCGCATCTGCGGACTGCTGGAAAAGTATTCGCCCGACGAACTCGTGCGCATCGAAAACGTACTCAAAGCCCGCGAACGCAGCGCCGTCGCCGAAGCCTTTTTTGCACAAGACGGAAAACTGGAAGAGTGAATATGGAATTTGGAATATAGAATATGGAATCCTGACTTCCGAATTCTAAATTCCAAATTCTAAATTCATGAATCACCACTCCCTAACTTCTAAATTCTAACTTCCATCATGTCGAACCACGGGGAAAAACAGCCTAACGGCTGGCGTAAATTCCTGCGCTTGCCGGTGTTCCTCATCGCCAATTTGGCGCTTTTTTTGCTGATCGGAATCTCGACTATCCGAGAGACGTATCGCGGCTGGACGGTGGATAAAGAAATCAGCGCGCTACAGAGCCAGGCCGAGTCGCTGGAAGGAAAGAAGAACAAACTCGCCGAACTGACGCAGACCTTGTCGTCGCCCGAACGGGTAGAACTTGACGCGCGCTCAAGATTGGGCTGGAAAAAAGACGGCGAACGTGTTTACGTATTGGCCGGATACCAGGCCAAAAGCGGCGCGACGGATACGGAAGACAGCCTGATATTGCCCCAGCCTGAACATAAATCTAATCCGCGACTTTGGTTGGAATATTTTTTCCAGCCTTGATAAAATTAAATATCCCCAGAGCTTGTCGAAGGGATACCAAAAAAATTATGAGCAACGATAAAAAGAAAGGTGGACGCGGCGTCTTGGCCGTACTCGCAGTCATCATCCTGGTGGGTTTGCTTGGTTCGTGGGTGGTTTACGAAGTCTATGCCAAGCGCAGCGACTCGCAGGTCGTGCGGCGGCTGGGTTGGTTTTTGCCGGTGGCTAAAGTGGGAGCGCAGAGCGTGACCTTCGGGCAATTCTTGCAGGCGCGCGACGCCATCAAGACCTATCTGAAATCGCCGGCTGTAGCGGCGCAAGGCGGCCCGACGACGCTCAATTCAGATTTCGAGAACAACGCGTATCAGCGTTTGTTGCGTGAAGCCGCGGAGCGTGAGTTGGCCGCGCAACGGGCGGTGGCGATCACCGACAAAGACGTCAAAGACAGTTTTGAAAAAGCGCTGACCCAGACCAGTTCGACCCAAGATGAAGTGGCAAAATATCTTAAAGACACTTTCAACTGGACGCCGGAGGAATATCAGCAGATTGTCTTCAAGCCGCAGGTCTTGGAAGAAAAACTCGCCGCGACTTTCGCCAGCGGAACCACCGACACTTTCACCCAGCTGGATGAATACCTGACCACGCGCCTGGCCAAGCCGGACGTTAGGAAATATTTCCAATTTTAAGCACAAGGTAGTAGGCAGAAATGGAGCGTGTCCAAAAATTATTGTCATCTTGAGCTTGTCGAAGGACCTTTATAGGCGATTAATCGAGCATCATCTATAAATCAAGGCTGATAAAGGTCCTTCGACTTCGCTAGCGCGGAGTTTATCCCGCACTGGATGCGGGGCTCAGGATGACAATTAATTTTTTTCGGCTACAGCCTACCGCCTATTTCCGCGGGTATCGTATAGTGGTTATTATGGGTGCTTCCCAAGCACCAGAGACGGGTTCGATTCCCGTTACCCGCTCCACGTAAAAGCCGCGCTTCATAGGTGCGGTTTTTACTTTACGCGGCTCACGTGGCACGGCCAGACAAAAGTCCTCCCTGCATGGGGAGGTCTTTTGTATTCCGCTTGATTACGCTTAAATCAACGAATTTCGAGGTAGGAGCTGCTAGCCTTGCCTTCCTTGGATTTTTCTGCTCAAATAGGGGAAACTTGCTGCGTTCGCCATAGCTAAACTTGGCGCTGCAGGAGTGGACCTCGACAAATCGCAACTTAGGAAAGAGAGAGCCATGAGCAACAAACTTCTCCGCAAGCTCGTCGGATTCGTGACTTACTTGGTGCTGGCATGCTTCATGGGGTGCGGTGGCACCAAGACGGACGATCAGAACATCCCGGCCAAGGGCGGCAACGCGGGTCAGGCCGGCAGCGCTGGTTCGTCGATTGGAGGAAACGTTGATGCGTCTGCCATTGGCGGATCTGGCGGAGCGGTTGACGCTGGTCTCGGCGGCAGCGCTGGTTCGTCCGGTATCGGAGGTTCAGCTGGAACGTCCACCGGCGGCAGCGCAGGTCAAGCCGGCAGCGATGCGGGAGATGATGCGCCTTACGATGCTGGAGACGCGGGTCAGGCCGGCAGCGCTGGTTCGTCCACTGGCGGCAGCGCAGGCCAGGCAGGCAGCGATGCGGGAGAAGACGCGCCTTACGATGCTGGAGACGCGGGTCAGGCCGGCAGCGATGCGGGGGTAGATGTGTCTAGCGATGTGGCAAGTGATGTATCCAGCGACGGCGGCCTTGTTGTCTTCTGCCCGACCTGTGATGAGCTGCTGACCTGGGATACCACCCAGTATAAACACAGCTCCCTTGGCAAGATAAGTACGAGCGAAAATTGGGACGATTCGTACGCCTGGAAGATGCTCAACACGTGCACCGGGTGGGGCATCGTTGGCGGTCACGAAGGCGGAACCGGCGATACCCTGGAGATCGGCGCCTGCAACGATGGCCTTGTGCTTATTTGGGCCTACAACTCTTTCTCTTCCATCCGGCTCTCGCAGGGGTGGACAGGAAACACGGACACCAACCTAGGCATCGGAGCGAGCTATCAAGCTTTCATCCAGATGTACCCAGATTACACGGCCAATTCGTTGCTCATCGATGGGAGCGGATACGCCATGTTGGTCTACGCGAACGGAATCGCTGTTTTCAATGACAGCATGCTGTCTGAACTTAGGGTGTACTGACACCGCCCAGACTGTACGGTCGCACTTAAACACTGCGGGACATGACTTCCAGTCCCGCTTTTTTTGTATTCGATCTTCTCAAGTGGGCGACAAATACCTGCACGGGAGTTTTGGTTTGCGTGTTTGCTCCGGAAATGGGATTCTTACCGCGAAACACACATATGATTGAAGTCATCAAAGAAAGAGTCGCGACTTTCAGCCGCGCGTTGAATGAAATCCCCGAAGTCAGATACGTCGGCGATTCGGTGTTGAGACGGCAAACGCAAACCGTCGAAGCCGCGGAAGGCCGAATGATCGGTGAACAATTAGGTAAAGTGCTGTTGCGTTATCGAGAAATCGCCGGTATCGGTCGGGGACTGGCTGCGCCGCAAATCGGGATTGGAAAAGCCGTCTTCGTGACCTTCGTGGACGATAAGCTACAGACCTTCATCAACCCGACTATTTTTGAAAAATCTCCAGACACTAATTTTTATAAGGAGTTGTGTCTAAGCTCCGGAATAATGGCGGCTGACGTCGAGCGTCCGGAATGGATCGTCATGGAATGGACGGATATCGAGGGTACGAAACATAAAGAAAAAATCGAAGGATTTTTGGCTCGGCTATATCAACATGAAGAGGCTCACTTGAGAGGCATCGTGAATCTTGACCAGGTTTCGCCTCAAGGGATTGAGTTCGCTGTATTCGATCCCTTGAAGGAGCAACTTAGGAAAGTCAGATAGTTGGACGGATGCGCAATCAAAAAACCGACGCTGAACGCCGGTTTTTTTGTCTGGTTATCTTTACCAATCTTTGTTGCTGACGACTTCCGGTTGATGACCCGTGTCGATCGTGCGGATGATGTAAGCGCAGCGCTCCGCGTCGTATTTGTCCTCGAATGATTCGACCCAGCCTCCGCCGAAGAATTTGCGAGAATCATCTAAAAATGTCGCCGTGACCGCGAATTTTCCATATTGCGGATGATGTAAGCCGTTTGGATAACGGATGTGGCTGATTTCTTCGTTAGGATAATCTTCCTTCGGCTTTTCGAACATCTTGGTCTTTGGGTTGAAGACGCGTTCGCCTTTTTTAAGCCGATAAGCGGTTAAGATGCCGTCGACCTCGTTTTTCAGCGGATCCGTCTTCGGGTCGTATTCGACGGGGGATTCGGCGGCTTCGGGCGAAGCCTGCGCTGGGGTGTTCGGGGGGAGTTCCATAATTGGCATAAGTTTAAGAGGGATGAAGCCAGCCGTCAAATCGGCAGCCTCGGTTGCATTTTGCTTATCTGTCATTGCGAGGAGTAGCAACGACGAAGCAATCTCCGGAATTCAGAGATTGCCACGCGCATTCAGTCTATGCGCTCGCAATGACAATCTGGCACGTATCCTTTCAACATAAAAACAACCGGCTTGCGGCCGATTGTTTTTATGGAGCCAGCTCCGGGATTCGAACCCGGGACCTCTGCTTTACGAAAGCATTGCTCTACCACTGAGCTAAGCTGGCGTTGCGCGATAAATTAACAGGATTTCAGCCAGGACGCAAGGGATGCCATTTGATTCCGCAGCTTCTTTAGCATAAACTCCGTACAAAGCATGCCCCCCCCAACCCCTTCGAAACCTCCAAAAGCAAAATAGTCCCTGAGCCAGTCGAAGGGCTACCTTATGCTTCCGGTATCAAGCGTCAGGATTTGCCGACCCCCGTCCGTGAGCTCGCGGATAACCT
>JBAZZT010000009.1:0-50619 GCA_041658705.1 Patescibacteria group bacterium | reverse complement strand
CGTTTGACATGTCGGACAGTGTTTTTTTTGGCATATTCTTCAAGTGTGCGGACTTTGTTCCCAGATTACAGCTAACGCAAGCCAAGAAATGAATATTCCAGCACCACAGAATGTCTATTAAGCCCATTGCGAGGAGTAGCAACGACGTAAAGTCGCGTGGCGACCACGTCGCTTTACGCGACGAAGCAATCTCCGGAATTCAGAGATTGCCACGCGCATTCAGTCTATGCGCTCGCAATGACAAACGTTTGCGCCCCTACATTTTTCGACATTCGATATTCGACATTCGATCCTACCAGCTCCCTCCCCCGCCTCCGCCAAAGCCGCCGCCGGAACCGCCGCCGGAGAAGCCGGAACCGCCGGAGCCTGCGGATGAGGGTGGAGAAAAAGCGGCGGACGTGGCGGCTGAATGCAACGAAGTCAGATGGACCGCCAAGAACGCGGCGCTGAAGCCGGTCAGGTTGCCTTCGGCCCATTGCGGCGGCGGGACGGTGAGCGAAGCGAATTGCGCCGCCCACTTGTTCTCGACCCCGAACGCGATGGCATAGGGCAAGAGCTGCATGAACTGTTCCGGCGTGCGTTCCGGCGCGTTGTGGAAATCCAGGCGGTCTTTTTCCGTCACCGACAAAAACCATTTGAAGCCGCGGATATCAGCCAAAAGCTTGACGCCCTCGTTGGTGCGGCGCGGCATGAACCAGCCAAAGATGGCGACGACAAGTCCGGTCGCGACGGCGCAGACGGCGCCCAACAAAGTCGAACCGAAGACCAGGAAGAGGATGAAACCGGTGAAGACGCCGACCGCGATGTAGGCGCTGCGCACTTTGATTGGATTGGCCACAAAGGCGCCCGAGGCATCAATCTTGCTCTGCACGGCGGTCTTGAAGCTTTGCACCGAGGTATAGAATTTTCCCTGTTGCAGATCATCCAAATCGCGCTCATCCCCGCCCGAGAACAAACCAGCATGGACTTTGGATTCGAAATCCTCTACGCCCTGATCGGCATCTTTTTGTTTGACGAAAGTATAGGTCTGGGATTTTCCGAAGAGATGTTTTTCCTCGCCGAAGCGGATCTTGAGATAGCCGCGGCGCGCCAGGTCGATGATGGTCGCGGTCATGGCGCGACTCGGCACGCTGCCATTGGTCTCGGCCGCGGCCAAGAGCGCCGGAGCCCAGCCTTTCGGCGCTTCATATTCCGGAATGATGCTGCCGAGCGTGGGATCACGGCCGCGCTCGCGCCAAATCAAGAACATGACGAGCACGGCGGCGAGCGGAAAAAACAGCACCGCATTATCCGTGATGAGCATCCAGATTTTTTCGAGCAGGGTCGGTTCAGGGAAAATGCCTTTGGGGAAAGAGAAGGCGACGGTCAATCCTTCGTACGGCAAAAGCGCGCGCGTCGCCGCGACGCTGAACTTCCCCTCCGCCAATTTCTCCGCGGTGCAAGATTTTTCCGTCGAACCGTAAGAACCGGTGTAGCACGTCATCTCAAGCGCCGCGTTTTTCACCGCCGGCAGCGTCAATTGCAGGCTGGCGAGGTCCATGGGCGCGTCCCATTTGTCGCCGGTCACGTTCCAATATAACTCGTCGTGGTCGGAAAAAAAGTTGATGGCTCGATCGGTCGAATAGGTGATCTCGTAGACATGCACGCCGGTGAGAGTGGCTTTGGGATCACCGACCTTGAGGCTGAAGTCGCCGCCGAAATTCGAGACTGAATATTTTTCCGGCTGGCCGTCGCGCCAGACTTTGAGCAGCTTCAAGCGCAGACGATACGTCGCGCCGTCGCGCGAATAGCTGTTCGGGATGTAGCGCTTGATGCCGTGTTTGGATTCGGCGCCGAAATCATAATTTATCCTTTCGGTCAGGGTGAGCAGCCTGTGCGGAGCATCCAAGGCAGCATCGACGTGGAAGTCCCGGATGGTGTCGGCCTGGACGCTTGGGGCGAGGAAAAGGGAAAAAGCCGTGAACAGCACGGCAGGCCATAAAATAACGGGTCGGATATGCATATACGAAACATGGTAGAATATCTACATGAAATCAACCAGGAGGATACCCACGAAGCCTGCCCGGCGGGTTTATGACGTCGTGACTTTCGGCGCAGCCACGCGCGATATCTTTGCCTTGAGCCATGAGTTCGAAAAACGCCTCGACCCGCACGCCCCGGACGGCTTCGACGCCTGCCTGCCGCTCGGCGCCAAGATCGAAGTGGAACGCATGGCCTTCGAGACGGGCGGCGGAGCGACCAACGCCGGCGCGACTTTTGCGCACTGGGGCTTCAAGACGGCGTGCGTGACTCGCGTGGGCGACGATCCGGGCGGACACGAAATCGAGCGGCAACTCAAAACCTTGAAGATCGCGACTAAATTTTTGCAATACGACAAAGACGTCGGCACGGCTTATTCGATCATCCTTGTGATGGGTCAAGGCCAACGCGCCATCCTGACCGCGCGCGGCGCTTCCAAACGCATCGACGCCGCTCGCGTGCCGTGGAACGAGCTCAATGCCGCTTGGTATTACGTGACCAACGTCGGCGGCAACCTGGCTGTGCTCAAAAAAATATTCCAGACAGCCAAGGCACAATTGACGCACGTCGCCTGGAATCCCGGCGGCACGGAAATCGCCTTGGGGCTCAAGGCTTTACTGCCTCAACTCATGCAAACCGACGTACTGATTTTGAATCGCGAAGAAGCTTCGGCCTTGGCGCAAACCTCGTATCGCCATTTGGATGCCATCATCCGCAAGCTCGCGCACTTGCCGCGTGTCGTCTTGGTCATCACCGACGGCGCAAATGGCGCTTATGCCGCAGCGCGCGGTTTAGTCTGGCACGTCACGCCGCCCAAGAGCAAAATCCTGAACACGACCGGCGCCGGCGACGCCTTTGGTTCCGGTTTCGCGGCCGCGCTCATGAAAAATCCCGATCTCGAAGTCGCGCTCAAAGCCGGCGCGCTGAACGCCCAAGGCGTCATCGGCCAGATGGGCCCCAAAGCCGGCCTGCTCCGCGCTTTTCCATCTAAAAAAGACTTAGCCCGCGCCAAGATCCGCGAGATTGAAATCTAAATGCCAAATTACAAATGCCAAATGACGAATTAATGACGAATTCAGGATTAATTTGGCATTCGTCATTCGTAATTTATAATTGATCTATATGCCCTTGAAATTTCTATTGCCCTGGTCAAGACCAAAAGCTAGACCCAAGACCAAAAGCCGCAAGTCGGTCTACGTGACGCGGCGCTTTCCGGATTCAGGTATCTTGGCTTTGAAGAAAAAGGGTTATGCCGTCGAAGTCTATCCCGAAGACCAGATCATCCCGCGCAAACTGCTGCTGCAAAAAGTGCGCGGCGTCGACGCGCTGCTCTCGCTCTTGACCGACCGCATCGACGACGAAGTGCTGAAAGCCGCCGGGCCGCAACTCAAGATCGTGGCCAACTACGCGGTGGGTTTCGATAACGTAGATGTGGCAGCGGCCAAGAAACGCGGTATCGTGGTGACCAATACGCCGTCGGACAAAGTCAACGAAGCGGTGGCCGAACATACCTTTGCGCTCATGATTTCGCTCGCGCGACGCATCCCCGAAGCCGACGTTTTCTCCAAAGGCAAAAAATACACCGGCTGGTCACCCAATAATTTCATCGGCACGGACTTGTATGGCAAGACTTTGGGCATCATCGGCGCCGGACGCATCGGCGCGGCCGCGGCGCGGCGCGGGGTCAAAGGTTTCGGCATGCGCCTCGTCTACTCGGACATGCACGCCTGTCCGCAGATCGAAAAAGAACTCGGCGCCAAGCGTTTGACCATGGAAAAGTTGCTTCAAACCTCGGACTTCGTCTCGCTCCACGTGCCGCTTTTGCCTTCGACGCGCCATTTGATTTCCATCGACGAACTCACGCTCATGAAAAAGACCGCCTTCATCATCAACACGGCGCGCGGTCCGGTGGTGGACGAAAAAGCGCTGTTGCGCGCGCTCAAGACCAAGCGCATCGCCGGCGCCGGCATCGACGTCTTCGAGTGCGAACCAGCCATCGACTGCGACCTGACCGACAACCTGGAACTGCGCAGCTTCCCCAACGTGATTCTGACCCCGCACATCGCCAGCGCGACCATCGAAGCCCGCCAAGCCATGAGCCTGGTCGCAGCCCAAAACATCATCGCCGTTTTGTCCGGCAACCCGGCGTTAAATCCGGCGAAGTGAGTCATCACTCCGACCTCTTCCTTTCATTCTTTGATTACTCTCTTTCATTCTTTGATTTTCTTCCTGTCATTCTTTGGTTTCCTTCCTGTCATTCTTCGCTTCTCCCTCTGTCATTCTCCGTCCCCGCTTTCGCGAGGATAAACTCCAGCGGGGAATCCAGAGAGATGACACCAACATTCTCGAGGACTGAATCCCCGCGTCCGCGAGGATGACAGATTGGATTTTCCCAAAGCGCGCTCTTCTTTTTGCCTGACATTGACCTAGCGACGGTTTTTGACTAATATTCGCCCTGCATTCAGGGCCGTTAGCTCAGCTGGTTAGAGCGCCGCGTTTGCAACGCGGAGGTCGCCGGTTCGAATCCGGCACGGTCCACCAACACAAAATCCCGCCTTACGCGGGATTTTGTGTTGGTGGACCGTGCCTCAACTGTGTTCCGACGGAACGCCAGAACGGGAAAAATCCTCTTCACTCACTATGCCACCATGTCCGAATCAATAATTATATGCTATCAATATGTGGAAAGTAACCAGTTCGGTTGATGATTTACTAAAAAAATTATGGCACAAACAAACATTAAAGTCAGCGAATTAGTAAATAAAGTCCAACGTGGCGAACTTACTTTGCCTGAAATGCAAAGGCGATATATCTGGCCTGCAACGCGCGTCCGCGATCTTTTGGATTCTCTTTATCGTGGTTATCCGTCCGGTACGATTTTGGTTTGGGAAACCGACGAAGAAATGCCGACGAGGGAGTTGGCGGTTAAATCAACCAGAACGCCAACAACTTCGCAAAAGTTATTATTACTTGACGGGCAACAGCGCATAACTTCTCTTTCTGCAATTTTAGGCGGCGAGCCGGTTCATGTTCGAAATCGTAGGCGACCGATTGATATTCTTTTCAACTTGGAACACCCTAATGGCCCACCGATAGACATTACCGAAGTTGAAGACAATGGATTTACAGCTGACATAGAAGATGTTGAAGATGAAGAAACGGCAGAGCGCGATGTTCAAGAAGAAATGCGCAAGCGCACTTTCGTTGTGGCGAGCCGCGCACTCCAAAATGATCCTGTTTGGGTTCCGGTTTCAGATATTTTTAAAAAGACAGACAGCCAAATACTCAAATCAATTGACATTTCCTCGGAAGATGGGCGATGGGATAAATACTCGGAGCGTCTCCAAAAAGTAAAAAGGATTGCCGACTATCCTTATGTGATGGAAGTTCTGGAAAAGAGTATGTCATACGAGGAAGTAACAGAGATTTTCGTTCGGGTTAATTCTCTCGGAATAAAATTGCGTGGCTCAGACTTGGCACTTGCACAGATTACTTCTCGTTGGAAGGGATTCATGCAACTGATTGAAGATTTTGCCAATGAGTTCAAGGATGACGAAGATTACATAATAGAAACGGGCTTACCGGTTCGTATGATGGTTATTTTTGCCACTCACCAAAGCAGATTTAAGACAGTTGGTAAAATCAGTAAGGAAAAACTTAGAGAAGCATGGGGACAGGCAAAAAATGGATTGGAGTATGCGATTAATTTTTTGCGGGCAGAAGGAATAGATAAATTATCATTCCTGTCCTCTCCCTTTCTCCTTGTTCCAATTGCGGTTTATTGGGTTTTAAAAAATGGAGAAGCAATAACAGAATCGGAGAGAAAGAAAATACTGCGTTGGTTTTATCTAGCCCATATGCGCGGGCATTACAGTATGGGTTCGTCGGAATCTATTCTTGACACTGATCTTAGCGTGCTTTTCAAAGGCAAAGATCTTGACGATCTCACTCAACTGCTTTTCCTTCATGTTAAGAAATTTTCTGTTGATTATGATGACCTCAATAATCGCGGCATCAGAAGCCCGTTTTTCTCAATGCTTTACTTTGTCATGAGGCAGAACGGCGTAAAAGATTGGTGGTCAGGTCTCAAACTTTCCGAGCGACACACCGGAAACGCACATACAATTCAATACCACCATATCTTTCCAAAATCACTCTTGAAACAATACGAAAAGAAAGAAGTGAATGAAATTGCGAATATGGCTTTTATCGGCGGAAAGACAAATCGTCAAATCACGAATAAAGAACCAATTGATTATTTAGAAAAAGAAGTTATTGCAAAGCGTGGCGAAGAAGCTTTAACCTCGCAATTCATTCCGCTTGATAAAAAATTGTGGGAACTTTCTAACTATCGGGAGTTTCTCACTTTCCGCCGAAAAGCTATTGCCGAGGCAATCAATGAGTTTATTAAAAAACACGAATAGTTTATGGCGAAGCATTTTACTGATCTGGTAATCAACAGACCACCCTATCTCGGCGGAAATAAATGGGAACTTGAAGAATTGAACGAGATAACTATTCTATTTGGCAAAAATGGCTCTGGTAAGAGTCAGTTATTGCGGACATTGAGGGATAGTGACCAAAGCACCTATCACTACACATCGCCAGAAAGAGCGGGGGAAATTACGCATGATGTTGGAATATCACAGGAGGAGCTGACCGCTCCGAGTAGAGCCCACCGCAGACAGCAAAACTTATCTCCCACATACCGCCAAGAATCAGTATCACGAATACAGGCCCTGCTAATTAAGATTGGCAATCTTGCTGGGCGCGCGAAAGCAAGCTCGATTGATCTCCGAGACATTGAAATCTTTCTACAAATTTTACTTCCTGATTTTCAATTTAACATCACTGGTCAAAACCCTCCCTACGAACTTAAGCGAGTCCAGAATGATGAGCGCGTCTCTAGTGTCAATACACTAAGTAGTGGTGAAGCCGAAATACTGACACTCGCGTTGGATTTACTGACAATTTGTGCGATGTGGGAGTTAGACGATCAGACTAATAGAGTCCTGCTCATTGACGAGCCAGATACTCATCTACACCCCGATCTTCAACAGCACCTTGGCTATTTTTTCGTACAACTTTTGGATAAATATAAAGTGCAAATGATAATCGCCTCACACAGTACAACGCTTCTGTCCGCGCTTGGTTATCACGGAGGGGAAAAGACGAGCGTAATCTATCTCAATAATTCGATCAATGAGCAGAAGGCCATCAAATTCGAAAAAACCTTACAAGAACTATCAACTTGCCTTGGCGGACACGCTCTCATGGGGCCACTATTCGGTGCGCCGTTGTTTTTAGTGGAGGGCGATGATGACAGTAAAATTTGGAGTCAAGTACCGAGATACCACAAAGTAAACTTGGCGGTTATTCCTTGCAACGGCGCAAACGAGGTCAAAAACTACCAGAAAACTTTAGAAAAGCTTTTCGCGAGCTTGAGAACCGACCAAACAGAACCCATTGGCCTCGCTCTCTTGGATGGTGATCAAACTTTGCCAACTGCGGATGCAAATAATCCGCAGGCAAATATCAAATATATCAAACTTGCCTGCAGAGAAAGTGAAAATCTTTTCCTTACAGACGAAGTTTTAACCTCTCTTGGCTTTGCTGATTGGCAAACGGCAAATGCTAAAATCAAAGCGGAAAGCTCAAATTACGGAGCGAAGCAAGCACAGCTTGATCTGTGCAACTCATGGGATAGAAAAAATGACGATATCAAGGATGTCATTTCACAATTATCGCAAATACTCAGCCCTAAAAATGTACCATGGACTCAACGGGTCGCAAAATGCATCGGGAATAAAAGACCGGAGGGACAACTTGCTGATTTTCTTGGGGCAGATGTAATAGACTCAATTTGGAAATAATGGTGCCACAAAAAATTCTGTTCTTCCGAGCGAGGATAAGACGGCGGGATTCTGTGCTCTCGATCGTTTTATTTTAATCCTCACCTTCTCAACATCTTATCCACATCTTCAAATTAGAGTTTTTCGGCTTAACTGACGGGAAAATATAGGATTGTGCAAGTTTGATATACAATGAGATTACGGTAAAAAGTCGCTAACTCGTTCTTTCAATTTTCCCCATCAACGGCGACTAAACCTATCCCGTCTAAACGCGGGGTCGAAAAGCAAAACAAAAACAAAACCACCGGGTCATTGACGTTTTAACGAACGAAAATGGCATGGCCAAAAAACCGCGGGCAACCGCTTTTTTGGTATACGCCAGAGATTGCCGCGCGCGATTAGTCTGTGCGCTCGCAATGACAGGCGGATTGCTGGGCGCGCAAGCCCTGCTTTGATATTCAACGAGCGTGCTATCCTTAAACACATGGAAAAAACGCCGAGCAAACTTTCTTTGTTCATTCTGCCTGTGGTTTTAGTCATGAGTCTGATTTTGGGGGTCAGACAGTTGATTTGGAAAAAACCGTCGTCCCTAAGTCCAAAACCTCTGCTGCAAGATCAAATCCGGCTCGTTACGGTCGTCAGCACTACCGCGGCGGTGAGCGAGGTCGCGACTTCGACTGAAGCGGAGTGGCCCTCCGGCAACAATCCCAATAAAGAGGATTCGATCATCGGCATCCAGAACGGTTCAGGCAAAAAAGGCATGGGAACGTATTTGTCGTCACGCTTGGCTGATTTCGGACTCAAGGTCGTGCCACCGACCGACGCGCTGCGCCATTTCACGACTACCACCCTGGTCAGCGTGCTGCACGACAATCTAGCGGCTCAAGAAGTCATCTTGAACGAGCCGTCGATGAAGAAACTGGAAAACATAATCTTTACCAATGAATGGCCCACCGGGACGACTGATGCCGTTTACACCTCTTCCACCTATCCAGATGTCTTGATCATCTTAGGCGAAAATTACGCACCATAGAGATTCGGAGATTTCTCCGCTCGGCCCGTCAGACGGGCCTCGGTCGAAATGACGAGAGGGTGGTTTTCCTTTTCGTTGAGGGGTTTTCATTTTCTTGTCGTTTCGACCGACGGCCTATCCAAGAAATAGCAGGATGGCCGTAGGGGCGAATGATTATTCGCCCCTACCGATGGACCTATGGCTGATAAAGGTCTTTCGACTGCGCTGCTGCTCCGCTCAAGATGACAAATTTTTTTTCCCCACACCCGCCCGAGGGGCGCGGAAACCGCGCCCCTACGATTGGCTACCGTCTACCTGGCTGGGCGCATGACCATGCGCCCCTACTCTCTACCCTCTTGCCCCTTTGTTCATGACTTGCGGATAAGCTATAATAATGCCGCGAAACTTGGCGTTTTTAAGAGCCGCATCGCCTCAAAACATGAACGCTGACCCGATGACTGAAAAACGATTGGCCGAACTCCTGACGGAAGGCAAATTTTTGACGGCCAAAGATTTGGCCGCAGCCCAAGCCAAGGCTAAACAAGAAAATAAAGAACTGGCCGAAGCAGTCATCGAATTAGGGCTGGTTTCAGATGCGCAAATCGGGGGTTTGGTGGCGCAAGAGTTCGGCGTGCCTTTCTTCGACGTCTCGCGCGAACGCATCGAGCCCAGCATGCTCTCGCTGTTACCGGAAAAAGTCGCCATGGGGCAGCAGGCGATCTGCCATAAGATGAGCGAAAAGGGCATCTGGTTCGCGACCAGCCGCCCGGACAACTACGAATTCTTCAAGCTGGTCGAAAAACGCTTCCACCTGCCGGTCAACATCTCCTACGCGACGGAAGAAGGCATCGAGGAAGCGCTCAAAGGCTACAAGCAAGACTTGCTGATCCAGCTCAAGGAGCTGTTGGAGCGCATGAAAAAGACCCAGCACGACGAGGATACGGTGCAGCTGGTGCAGCTTTTGGTCTACTCGGCCTACGACTCGCGCGCTTCCGACATCCATATCGAGCCAGAAGAAAAGGACGCGGTAGTCAGATATCGCATCGACGGCAGCATGCAGGAGATGATCCGCTATCCGATTGCCTTCCACGAAAAAGTCGTTTTCCGCATCAAGATCCTGTCGCGTCTGCGCACCGACGAACACGCCCAAGCGCAAGACGGGCGCTTTGAGGTCAAATCCGAAGGCGCGAGCGTCAACTTGCGCGTCTCGATTTTGCCCATCACCCATGGCGAAAACGTGGTCATGCGTCTGCTTTCGGAACGCTTCCAACGCTTGCGTCTGGAGGATATGGGTTTCCAAGCCGACGACTTGGAAAAAATCATGCGCGCTTGCGAGATGCCGCACGGCTTCGTGCTGGCCGTCGGGCCGACGGGCTCGGGCAAGACCACGACGCTTTACGCCATGATCAACATCTTGAACAAACCTGATGTGAACTTGATGACCATCGAAGATCCGGTGGAATATAACATCCGTGGCATCCGCCAAATCCAAGTCAATCCGCGCACCAACCTGACCTTCGACCAGGGCTTGCGCTCGATCGTGCGCCAAGACCCGGACATCATCATGGTGGGCGAAATCCGCGACCCCGAGACCGCCGACATCGCGGTCAACGCGGCTTTGACCGGCCACCTCATGCTGTCTTCGCTGCACGCCAACGACGCGGCTTCGACTTTTCCGCGCCTGTATGAGATGAACATGGAGCCTTTCCTGCTCGCCTCCTCCATCAACACCATCATCGCGCAACGTCTGGTGCGCAAGATCTGCACGCACTGCATCGAAACATATTTCCTGACCAAAGAAGAACAGGATGCTTTGGCGCGCGATCCCAAGATGCTCGAAGCCGTCAAAAAACGCGCCAAAGGCAAACCACTGTCCAAGATCCAGTTGTCGCACGGTCGCGGCTGCCGCGCCTGCCAGCACATGGGCTACATGGGACGCCTCGGCATCTACGAAATCATGCTCATCTCGGACGAGATCCGGCCGCTCATCGTGCGCAAAGGCAGCTCGGATGACATCTACGAAGTGGCGGTGAAACAAGGCATGCGCACCATGCTGGAGGACGGCATGGATAAAGTCTTCCAAGGCGTGACGACTTTGGGCGAGATCATACGTGCGATCAAGTCGTAAGCTGAATGTCTAATGACTAATTTCTAATGTCTAAGTCCCAGTCCGGAGATTGCCACGCGCATTCAGGACTATGCGCTCGCAATGACAATCCCAGTCAACGATTAGTCATTCTGGCTACCGTCTACTCTCTACCGTCTAACCTATGAAACTAGCCAATCCGATAATCAAATCCGCTTTCTCGAGCGAACTGGTGGAGTTCTTCAAGAACCTCGCGCTGTTGACGCGCAGCGGCATCCCGCTGGATGAAGCCATGGGCGTCTTGGGCGAACAGACGCGCAGCTCGATCTTCCGCAAATTCCTGCTGCATACCAAGCACCAGATGGAACAAGGCAGCACCTTGTCCGACGCTTTGATGCCCTATCAAGCTTACGTGGGCGAGATGTCGATCAATATCATCAAAGCCGGCGAGATCAACGGCACGCTCGAAGCCAACCTCAATTACGTGGCCCAGCTCCTGATGCGCTCGCGCGACCTGAAACAGCGCATCCAATCCGCGCTGCTCTATCCCGAGATCGTGCTGGTCATGGCTTTCATCGTGGGCGGCGGCATCGCCATGGTCATCCTGCCCAAGCTCATCCCGCTGTTCAAAAGCATGGGCGTCAACCTGCCGCTGGCCTCGCGCATGCTGCTCGCCATGTCGCTATTCTTCCAGAAACACGGGATTTACGCGCTCTTGGGCGCTGCGGGCAGCATCATCGCCTTGCTCATCATAGCCAAGATCGGACCGATCCGCTGGGTCATCCACAGCGTGACCTTGCGCATACCTTTCATCGGCAGTTTAGCCCGCAACTACCAGCTGGCGATCTTCAGCCAGCTCTTCGGCACGCTCTTCCACAGCGGTCTGACCATCAAAGAGGCGCTCATCGCGACCTCTGATGCCATGACCAACGTCCGCTATCGGAACGCCTTGGCGCGCGCAGCTAACCGCATGGCCACCGGCATCCCGCTCTCGACCGTGCTCAAGAAATATCCGAGTTATTTCCCTCAAAACGTGATTTCGATCCTGGCCGTCGGCGAAAGCAGCGGCAAGTTAGATGACTCCATGTCTTATCTCGCGACTTATTACGACAACGAAGTCGACGTCCAGACCAAACGCCTCCCGACCTACATGGAGCCGTTCATCCTGCTGGTCATCGGGGCCATCGTCCTGTTCATCGCCCTGGCCATCATCTCGCCGATCTATGAACTCACCAGCAGCATCCACCCGAAGTAATAAAATCGAATGTCGAAAGTCGAAAGTCGAAAGTCGTCATTCGCGCTCCGGCTTTACGCTCATCGAAATGCTTTTGGTTTTAGCCATCAGCTTCATCCTCATGGGCTTGATGCTGCCGGCGGCGCTGAATCAATACCGCGCTACGCTGGTGGATGATACGGCGCGCAGCTTGATGGACAGCCTGCGCCGAACGCGTACGCAAGCCGTGGCGGACGTGCACAGCGCCGCGCACGGCCTCAAAATCATGAGCGCGTCTTCGTCTTTCATCCTGTTCGAGGGCGCCTCCTACGCCGCACGCAACCAAGCGGCGGATGAAATCGTCGAATATCCATCCACGGTCACGCTCCAAGCCACGACCACCGAAGTCACCTTCTCCCGGCTCTACGGCACTTCGACTTTCAGCGGTGACTGGACCATGAATTACCTTGACTGGAGCCGACAAGTCTCGTTGAACTCTTATGGCACGGTCGATCTAAGATGATATGCCTCGCCGCTTAAAAAAATTCCCCAACGGACAAAGCTTGATCGAAGTCCTGCTCGCCATGACGATTTTTACGGTGGGACTGTCGGTCATTTGGATCATGTATTTGAACGCCTTGAACACCGGCCGCGCCAGCGCTGAACGAGCCAGCGGCAACCAACTGGCCCTGGAGGGAATCGAGGCTTTGCGCGCCATCCGCGACGACAACTTTTCGAGTCTGTCCAACGGGACGTGGGGTTTGACCACGACAGGCGGCAGATGGGCTTTGTCGAGCGCGAGTGATACGCAAGGCTTCTACACACGGCAAGTGGAGATAAACCTGTTGGACGCGGATCGCGCCGCCGTGACTACGACCGTGACTTGGAATTTTACGCCGACCGACCAAGCCAGCACGACTTTTGCCACCATCCTGACCAATTGGCGCAAGATCACGGCCGGCGCACCCTGGACGGATCCGGTCGTGGTCACTTCGACGCGGACCATCGCCGGCATCACCTCCATGTTCATCAAAGACAATCGTCTGTATATCACCACGGCCGTGACGCATGATGATTCGTGGTTATTGGTTTACGACATCACGAACGAAACCAATCCGATCCTGTTGAGCCAACTCTCGCTGGATGAGGAGCTGTACTCGGTCCGCGTCACGGGCGACACCGCCTACCTGGGCGCGGGCGGCCACAATCCATCCGAGATAGACATCGTCGACGTCGCATCTTCCACCCATCCTTTCGCGGAAGGCACGATAAAGATCACCGGCAGCGAAGACATCCACGGTCTCGCAATCAACGGAAATTTGCTGCATGTGGTCAGAGGACCGCAAGGCGGACAAGCCACCTATTTCATCTACGACATCACCGATCCCGTTCATCCGGTCAAACTCGGGGGTCTGAACTTGGGCGGCGGCGGCTATGACGTAGTCGTGAAAGACGGTTCTCCGCCGTTCGCCTTCATCACCAGCGGCAATAACCTGCAGGAATTCCAGATCGTGAATACCTCGAACCCAGCCAACCTGGCGGTGGGCGGTTCGGCGGACATGGTCGGGTTGGAAGACGCTCAAGTCCTGGCCGTCACCGGGACTACGGCTCTGGTGGGTTCGACGAGCCGCAACAGCGCTCCGGAATTCTACGTCTATAACATCGCCAATCCCCTGGCGCCTTCAGCCTTGGGTACTATGGAAATCGGCGCCGACATCAACGCCATCGCCATGAAAGTCCCGGTCAACGGCGAGAACAACAACTTGGCATTTATCGGGACATCATCATCCAGCCATGACTTCATGACCATCGACCTGACCAACTTGGCCGATCCTCGAATCTTCAGCTACCTGGATCTGCAGGGTCATGTCATCGACATCGTGAATACCACCAACACGGTTTACGTCGGGACGGATAATGCCGCGACGGGACTCGTCATCCTCCAAGCCGGCAATTGAATATGTCGAAACAAAACGGTTTCACTCTGATCGAATATCTCATCTACGTCGCTATCGTGGCGATCTTTCTGCTTTCAGCCACGGTGATCATGCTGGTTCTGATGAGCGGGAAAAGCCGCATCGAAGCCGTCGAGGAAGTGGAGCGCAACGGCCGCGCGGCGATGCAGACGATCATGACGCGCACCATCAACGCCAGCAGCGTGACCCTCCCCGCAGCCGGGACCACCAGCTCTTTCCTGATCATCGTGGCGTCAGGCACGACCAGCACCTTCGGCGTGCGTGACGGTGTGCTTGAGATAAAGGAAGGTGCGAGCGCCTCAAGTTCCCTCACTTCGAGCGGCGTCACTATCTCGGACCTCGTCTTCAGGAATTTGGCTTTGGCCGGAGATCCGGCGACAATCCATCTGGAATTCACGGTGAGCAGCACCAATCCGAGCGCTAACCCAGACTTCGACTACGGCCAAATCTACCGCGGCTCGGCGGCTATACGGACCAGCCTATGAAAAAACACCCTGGTTATATCGCTTTGATCTCCGTCTTGATACTCACGGCCATCGGACTGGTGATAGTCACCGGGCTCTTGAACCGTTCGATCTCAAGCAGCCAGGTGTCGCAGCTCGAGGATTACACCTTGCGCGCCCAAGCGGCGGCGGCGGCTTGCGCTGAACACGCTTTAATCAAACTAAAAGACTCGACTGCTTACGCCGGAAACGAGACTTTCCGTTTGGGTCTGGATGATTGCCGCGTCTTGTCCGTGACTGGATCGGGTGATGCCAATCGCACCATCACCACAACCAGCACGGTCGGCGGCGCGGCCAGGAAAATCTACGTGGACATCGCAACCGTCAATCCCACGATGTCAATCCGCTCTTGGCAAGAAGTAACCTTCTAAAACTATGTGGAATTTCTTTCATTTCAGCCGACCCCAAGCTTTTGCCTTAGACTTTTCCGACCTCAAATTGCGCCTGCTCGAAGTGCGCATCCGCGGCAAAAACTGCAGCGCCACCTCCTTCAAAAGCGTCAAGATACCGGAGGGCATCATGGAGCACGGCCTCATCCGCGACCAAAACTTCTTGGCCGAACTCATCCAGGACACGTACGAGCACGCCCAGCCGCGCCGCCCGTTGAGCAAAAAAGTGGTGGCCGAGCTGCCCGAGGCGCAGACTTTTCTGCATCACTTCCACTTGCCGCGCGAGTTGGAGAAAGAAGCGCTGGAAAAAGAGCTGCTGCGCCAAGTCGAGATGACCATCCCGTTCGGGCTGTCCGACATGGCCTGGGACTATACCGTCTTGAACGCCAGCGGAGAACTGAAGAACATCTTGTTCGCCGCCGCGTCCGCGGAAGTCGTCGAAGCGTATGAACATACGCTGGCCCTGGCTGGCCTGCACCTCGTCGCGCTGGAGCCGGAGTCGTCGGCGCTGACCCGCTCCATCGCGCCGCAACACAGCATCGAACCGGGCAAAGCCTATGCGCTGATCGATTTCGGCGGCAGCTACAGCAGCACTTTGTTCGTGGATGCCGAAGGTATCGAGCTGTCACTGACGCATGAGACCGGCGGCCTGATCTTGACCCAAGCCGTGGCCAAGGAGCTCAAGATATTCGATGACGCGGCCGAACTGCGCAAATGCGAAAAAGGTTTCAACGATAAAGAGGTCGGAACCTGTGCGGAAGTCTTCCTGCAGCCGATCGTCAAAGAGTTCGAACAGGCCCGAGCCTATGTCGAGCGCCTGACCGGCAACAAGGTGGTCAAAATCATCTTGTGCGGCGGCATGTCCCAGATGCCCGGTTTGGGCGAATACATGGGAAAAACCCTGAAACTGCCGACGGAACAAGCCGTCATCCCGCTTAAACTGGAGGGCATCAATCCGACTGAATTGAGTGTGGTGACGGGCTCGGCTTTGCGCGGAAGCAAGCTGTCGGGCGGACTGAACTTCATACTTAACGCCAATCCGTAATAATGGTATACTCCAACCACTAATTTTCTTAATCTTTTTTTATGGTCAAGAATCAAAGCCTCAAAAAAGGCTTTACCCTGATCGAAGTACTGCTGGTCATCGCCATCATCGCGATCCTGGCAGCCATCGTGATAATCGCCATTAACCCAGCGCGCCAGATCGCCCAGTCCAACAACGCGCAACGACGGAGCAACGTGAATGCCATCGTTAACGCCATCAGCCAGTACCAAGTGGACAACCGCGGTACTCTCCCGGCCACGATCACGACCACGATCACAGACATCTGCCAAACCGGAGTGTCTTCGACCTCATGTATCGATCTCTCGGTCTTGACTCTCAACCAGACCTACATCGGTTCGATGCCCACGGATCCCACGAGCTCCCCCACGCCTTTCTCGGGCTACGATGTGTCCAAGAACGCCAACGGCCGCGTCACGGTGAGCGCACCGGCAGCGGAGAACAGCGAGACCATCTCGGTCACGCGCTAAAGTCTGAAAACAGAAAGAGCCTCGGATTTTCCGAGGCTCTTTTGTTTTGAATCAAAACAAATATCATCTCGAGCGCAACTTGAAAAAATACTGTCATCCTGAGCTTGTCGAAGGACCTTTATCAGCCAATCGGTAGGGGCGAATAATCATTCGCCTCTACGGCCGCATCATGTTTCTTGGACAGGCCGTCGTTCGCGAAAGACGTGTCCTGAACAAAACGCTGGCGCATCCGTAGGGGCGAATAATCATTCGCCCCTACCTGGATTCGGTCGATTCAGACGTTACTTAAAAAGGTCCTTCGGCTGCGCTGCTGCTCCGCTCAGGATGACAGGAGGAAAGTGCGCTGGCGCGGAGTTTATCCCGCACTCGATCACGTAGAACGTGACACGGTGCGGGGCTCAGGATGACAGTCGGGTTTTAAATCATGGCGCAGCGGGATTGCCCGCAAGCTGATTACTATTTTTCGAGTTTTGAACTTTAAGTTTTCTGCCTGTATGCTTCAGGCCATGCGCATCATCGCCGATTTGCATATCCATTCAAAATGGTCGCGGGCCTGTTCGCCGGACCTGGTATTCGAGAATATCGCGCAAGCTGCGGCCAAAAAGGGCCTGAATTGGGTGGCAACCGGCGACGCCTTGCATCCGGGTTGGCTGAATGAAATCAAGGAGAAACTAGCCCCGGCCGATGAAGCGGGGCTGTTCAAGCTGCGCGCCAGCCCGTCGCCCGTCCGCTTCGTCCTGTCGACCGAAATATCCTGCATCTATTCGCGCGGCGGCAAGACGCGCCGCCTGCATCACGTCGTCCTCTTCCCTTCGCTCGAAGCCTTGGAAAAACTCATCAGCTCCCTCGAAGCACGCAAGTGCAACCTAAAGAGCGACGGCCGTCCTATCATCGGACTCGATTCGCAAGAACTGTTGAAACTAGTCTTGGATGCTTCGCCCGAATGCTTGCTCATCCCGGCGCATGCTTGGACACCGTGGTTTTCGATCTTCGGATCAAAATCCGGCTTCGATTCCATTGAAGAATGTTTTGGCGAACTCGCGCCGCACATCCACGCCATCGAGACCGGCTTGTCCTCGGACCCGGCCATGAACTGGCGCATCTCCGCGCTGGACGATATCTTGCTCATCTCAAATTCCGACGCGCACTCGTGCGCCAAGCTGGCGCGCGAGGCCAACGTCTTCGAGATGGCAGCGCCGTCGTATTCGGAACTGCGCAGGATTTTGATTGAAAAAGATCGGAGCAGATTCATCGAGACGCTGGAATTTTTTCCGGAAGAAGGCATGTACCATGCGGACGGCCATCGCAATTGTGATTTTTGGTGTTTGCCCGAAGAAACCCGCCGCTTGGGCGGGCTGTGTCCGAAATGCGGAAAACCGCTGACCGTCGGCGTGCTCTATCGGGTAGACGAACTGTCCGATCGACCTGCGGGTACGCGACCGCCCCAGGCCGTGCCTTTCCGCTCCATCGTGCCCTTGGCGGAGCTGGTGGCGGACGCCGTGGAATGCGGCAAAACCTCCAAAAAAGTAGCCCTGATTATGGAACGCTTGGTCGCCCAAGAACGCACTGAACTGGGGATATTGCTTGAGCTGGCGGGCCCGGAAATCGCGGCCCTGGCCGGTCCGGAAATCGCCTCCTCCGTCCTCAACATGCGCAACGGTCAGGTCGACATCCGACCGGGATACGACGGCGAGTACGGCCAGGTAAAAATCAAAGGCGTGAAGAAAGATCGCCAAGCGGAATTACTTTGAGATAAGCAGACAAAAAAATCCTAAAAAAACATCCCGGTTTTTGCCGGGATGTCTTCCTCCTGAACTATTTCTTCTTCTTGGTAGCCTTCTTTGCCTTCTTCTTGGCTTTCTTCTTTGCCATGGTGAATCGACCTCCTTTCAGTGTGGGTTCGTTCCGCGCAACGGCGGAATCGATGTCGAGCTTGCGCACGACACGCAATCTCAAAACATGCTTCCAGTATATCACATTTTTTAACTGTCAAATATATTCTGCGGGCTTGTCAAGGGGTATGCGGTCAGGCGTCGCGGAATAAAAAATTCTATGTGCTGCGCTTTTTTCCGCACTCGTGCAGCGCACATCTGCTTTCATCGTGCATTCAGCGGAAAAAAAGATGGCGCGGAGATAGACGGCGTATATATAGGAGGCGTATCCACAGGCCGTAGAGGTATTCTCACTGCGCTCTATTCATGTTAGCGATAAATAAGCGGGCGCTGCGCCCTGACGGCCCTCGTCGAGACGCCAGAGTCGCGTCGTCCGCTACTTATTCTTAACCTTAATAACCATGTCAGCCAGACTCTTCGTGGGCGGCGTCCCTTATCGCATGTCGGAGGGTGAATTGCGCTCATCTTTTTCCCAAGCCGGTGAAGTCGTGTCAGTCATGATTCCTTTGGACCATCAGACTAAACGTCCGCGCGGTTTTGCCTTCGTCGAGATGGCCGACCAGGCCTCGGCGGACGAAGCGATTTCCTTGTTCAACGGAAAAAACCTGGGCGGTCGGCCGTTATTCGTGAATCCGTCGCGACCGTCAGCAAAAAGCCAGACCTGATGTTGATACAGACGGTAGAGGGTAGGGGCGCATGCCATGCGCCCTGTCGGTAGATGGAAGCCAGAATAAAAAAATAAGTGTCATCCTCGAGCGAAGCGAAGGATCTTCCTATGCCTTAAGGAATAGGAAGATTCTTCGGCCGTCAGACGGCCTCAAGAATGACATTCTCTTATGACCAAAAGGGCGCACGACCGTGCGCCCCTACGTCTGGCTACCGTCTATTCATGTCAGCTACGAAAAAACCCGCGCGAGCGGGTTTTTGTTTTCTAATCTTGTTTGGCTATAGACTACCGACAGGGCGCATGGCATGCGCCCCTACTTCATTGAAAATCCAAAGTAGACAATACTTGCAAGGGTTGGGTCTGTCCGGCTTTGCCTGAACCGCGCAGCCACACCAGGTTCGCGGGTTCTCCGTTCTTGAGTATCCTCAACACGTAAGTCTCTTCGCGGCTCCCTGTGGCATAACCGCGCACGCCGTATAACACGTGGCCTTTGACCAAAAAAACCGCTGTGCTCGTGGAGTAAAGCGTCGAGATAAGTTCATTCTCCAAACGCTGCTCGTAGGGCGTGAGCGAAAACCAACGGACAGGCACGGTAGAACTCGAAGCGCTGGAATATATGACGGTCAGCGCACCTGCTAAATTCTGCTCGATCTCCGTGCGTGGCGGAAACTTGAGCGAGACGCCCATAGCTAGACTAATCGCTTCCTGCCAGCCTTTCAGGTTCTTCGACGGCGTCAAAACTTCGGCTGCCGCCATGAGCTTGCGTTCGGCTTCGATTTTCTGGAGCGTGGTGCGCGCTTTCTCCACTTCCGCATTCGCCTGATCCAGTTTTCCCCTGGCTTCGGCTACGGCCTTTAGGCTGGTCGCCTGGATTTGCTCCGAGGTTTTTTTGGCCTCCTCGGCTTGCCCGGCCAGCTTAGTGCGGTCGTCATTGGCTTTTTTCAAGAAGAAGCCCATGCCTAAACCGACGACCAAAGCCCCGATCAAAATGGAGAGTAGGATGGATGCATTGCGGCGCATATGATGGAGACCAGTTTAGCCGAAGCGACGCAAAGGGGGAAGAAGACAAGACTCCTGTAATCCACGGACAAGCAGGCTGCGGATATATTTTTCACGTAAAGGATGATTTTATGTCTTCTGGCGTGTTTTTTATGTCAATCGGGAAGTGTACAAAAAATCAAAAAGTATCCAAATTCTGCTGTAAATTCAGCCAAAATATGCGACGTTCGTCACTTTTAACATTGAAGTCTTGGCTTTTTTGTACGTCCTGAATTTAGTGTCAATTCTTATATTGACAAAGCGTCTTACAGGTTGTATGTTTGAGCTATCTTTAACTACTGCTTCGTACCTTAACTTGCTTAACGCAAACCCATCACGCAGAGGAAGGATAAGCGCGGCCAGGACTATCACGCACTCGCATCCAACAAGGAAAAGCCACGTACCCAAATCGAGGAGCCAGCTAAAGGCACCTACCAAAACCCTAGGGTACAGGCCGAAACTTGTCAGGGGGCAGCCAGCAACAACCGAACTCCGCATAGGCATGGGCAATGCCTCTCGTCCCATGGAATTACTTCTGTGGGATCGGCGTCAAACTGACCGTACCTTCGGGAAACGGAGAAAGACGTCGCAAGCAACACAGCTGGCTGGAGATGTAGATTGCGTCCGAGCACCTGAACCTCGCCCTTCCGGAAAGGAAGAGGTGATAACAGAATGTGGGCTCACTAGAAGCTGACGGAGGCTTGTAGGCCCCAAAACCGCTGCCCTTCGGTGTCTCATCACCGGGGGGCTCTTTTTTTATACCGCAGGTCCTTTGATTTCTTTGAGCTGCTTGGAAGTCAGCGCCAGATGGAAAAATTCTTTGAGGGTTTGAGCCAGCTCCTCGCTCTCGATGAGCACGCTGATGAGCTTGCCGCTGAAGGTAAACATGGCCACTTTGTTCTGATACACGGTGATGTCGCCGGTGAAATTGAAGACTCCCCGCGGCAACATATGGATGTCGGCATGCGGGCGCGGCGTGATGTCGCCTTTCGAGAGATAAATTGCCTGCGCCGGGATTTTGCGCCGCTTGATTTCTTGGCGGATATTTTTTATGCCTTCGAACAAAGGAAAGACTTTTTCGATCGCATCCACGTTGGCGAACTCGTAGACGATCTTGCAGTTGCTCGCCACCATGTCGTCGAGGATGGCGCGGATGCCTTCGACGCCTTCGAAAATCTTGACCACCGGTTTTTCGCCGCGCTGCAGCAAGCGCAGATCGCCGATGCCGACTTCGACCTCTTTGAGCGTGCTCTCCATGTCTTTGATGCGCGATTGCACGAACGAGACGAGCCGCTCCGGGGATTCCGCCGCGTACACGGTCTTTTTGCCTTTTTGCACCGAACTCATCAGTCCTTGCGCAGCCAACGACTCGATCACGGCGTAAGTCGTGACGCGCGAGACTTTGGCGCGGCGCGCGATATCCTGCACCGAAGACGGTCCCATCTCGAGCGAGATGATGTAGATCTTGGCTTCGCTATCAGTGAAACCAAGGGTTTTAAGCAAAGTGTTCCATTGGGTCATAAGAGGTAGTTTAAAGCTCAAAGTTTGAAGTTTAAAGCTTGAAGTCCGGAGACTTTAGGCTTTTAACTTTCGACCTTGTGACCTTCCCAAGCAGTATACGCCATTAAACGCCAAGCTCAAGCCTGACAAGGGGTCGATAATATGTGTCCTAAGATTTGGATGAAGAGGGGTCGCGCGAAGAACAGACACCGAAACGGTTGTTCCAAACACCACGGGGGTACCCAACCATGTTGGCGCCGCGCGAAACGGCATCGCCTACGACCACAGAGACCCCTTCCGAGGAGCGTACATCAGACCAGTGGTATTCATCCGTGAGGATGCGTTCACCTTTACCCTGACCATTGAGGCGTTCGGTCGCGATCAAATGAAGAGCGGTGGTATAGAGCATCTGGAAAGGCTCCGGACGATGCAGCTGGTCGCGCGGAATATCGAGCTTCTTAGCATATTCCTCGATGACGTATTCTTGGGTGTCTTGGTGGGCGTAAGCATCCCATGCTTCGCGATGATGGGGTTTGTCCTTTGAATCGGGGATGGTCTGTTTGGTGATGAGTTTCCATTCGTAGCTCAAACCTAGTTTCGTGAAGAAGTCCTCGTTCTTATACCAATCGACTTTAACTAGGAATTTACCTAGGTCGAGTTTGTCGTATTTCGCTTGAATGAGTTCGTTCATGCGCTTTCCGGTGAGCGGTTTGCCGTCTTTGTCCGCGACGAATAAGACGAGCATCTCTTCGACGCCAGTCTTCTCCTTGATCTCTTTGGACTTCTCAAGCTCTTCCGTGGTGTATGGGATGGGTGGGACTTTGGAGATATCGATGAAACCTTGTCCTAACATGGCTTCGACATCCTCTATGCCATGGACGTTCTCGCGGCCCAGGAGTTCGATTGCTTCTTCGAGGTCTAGTTCGACTTCTTTCTTTTCGATTGCGTCATTGAAGGCTTTGAACAAATCCGCGACTTTACGCGCATCTTGCGCCGATAGCTTCTTATTCTCTTTCAGCTCTTCGAAGTTCTTGGCGCCGTATTTGGCGTAGACTTCTTTTATCTGGGCAGCGAGGTTATCCGCTTTACGCCTGACGTGGGAAGGTAAATCCTGCCGCCGGATGTGGGAGGTGGTGAGATTCGGAGCGGTTTCGAAGGGGTTGGTGGGCATGGTTTTATTTCGAAACGGAAGTCTGTACGGAATAGTTTACAGGTAAATCGAGCTAGGGGGCAGCCGATGCGCCGGATGCTGACAGGAGTTTTTCCAGTTCTTCTTTTACCACGCGGCGATCGTCCCACGGTGCGCTTTTGCCGTTGATGACGATGGATTGTTCCGCGCCTTTGCCGGTCACGAGCACCACGTCGCCCGGATGGGCCAGCTCGAGCGTCTTGCGGATGCCGGCGCGGCGATCCAGGATGACGAAGAGGTTTGTGCCGCGGCGCAGACCAGCTTTCTCCGCTGCTTGCGCGATATCTTCCGCGATCTTGGTGGGATCGTCTTCGTACGGATCGACGTTGCTCACGACGGCGTAATCCGCCAGGCGCGCCGCGAGTTCGCCCATGATGGGACGCTTGGCCGGGTCGCGTCCGCCGCCCTCGGCGCCCAGCAGGATGATGACTTTGCCCTGCGAGCTTTGGACGATGTCGCGCGCAGTCTTGAGCGCCGCCGTGATGCTCTCTTTTTCGTGCGCATAATCCACGAACAGCGTGAAAGGCTGGCCCAAATCGATGCGTTCCATGCGTCCCGGGATGGTTTCCAAGTCCTCCAAACCGCGGCGGATGTCGTCTGCTGCCGCACCTAGCTCTTTAGCGATCAAAATTCCCGGCAACGCATTCAAGACGTTGAAAGCTCCGGTGATGTTGAGCTTGTAGAATTCGCCATCCAATTCGAAAGTCACGCCGCTTTGGTTGGCAAAGATATTCCTGGCCAGGTGCTCGCCACGCGACAAGCCGAAGGTTAGTTTGCGCTCGGCCGTGAAAGACAAAAAATAATCCGCGTGCTCCGAATCGGCGTTGGCCAAGATGGTCTTGAGGATTTTTTCCCCGTTGATGACTTTTTGCTTGCCTTGAGCCAAGACCGAAAAGAATTTTCCCTTGGCGGCTTTGTAATTTTCGAAACTCCCGCCGTGCGAGGGCAGATGTTCGGGAGTCAGGTTGGTGAAGACCGCGAAATCGAAATTGATGCCCGCGTGCCGCCATTGGTTTACGCCTTCGGACGTGACCTCGAACACCGCGTGCGTGCAACCGGCTTTGACCATCTCGGCCAAAAGTTTTTGCATGACGAGCGGACCCGGCATGGTCATGTGGTATTCGTTCAACCGTTCTTCATCCCCCAAGCGGATATTGGCCGTGCCGATCAAACCCGTCTTATGTCCGGCCGCCTGCAGACACGCCCAGATGAAGTTGGCCGCCGTGGTCTTGCCTTTGGTGCCGGTGATGCCGACGATGGTCAGCTTCTCCGACGGATAGCCGTAGAAGGCCGCCGCTACATGCGCCAAGGCAAGATGATAATAGGAAAGCGCGCCTGTGGGCAGGATCTTCTTCAGCAGCTTCTTGAGGTTCATAGCTTTAGGTATGTTACTTGCCGACAGGGAAAAATCAAGCCTGCACGCTAAACCACGCTTGGAATAAAAAATCCGCAAAGCGCGGAAAGCTTGTGGCCCCGATCAGTTCCCTCTCGTCATCCTCCGCGAAAGCGGGGGATCCAGAGAGAAATCTTCCGATGTTTCCGAGGTCTGGATTTCCGCTTTCGCGGGAATGACAACGGGTACTTATCCTCTCCGCCCAGACGGACAGAGTTTCCCGTCGGTTTAATAAATGCTACACCGGTTCAACGTGAAAAATAACCTAAAGCTAAAACCGCGCAAACGACCAAGAACAAAGCATGCCAATGCAGGACGTGTTGCAGCCAAAATCCGAAATCTGCCTCGACCGGCTTGAGTTCGCGGTCGAGTTCGCGGATTTTTTTCAACGGTAGGACATGTCTCGCCTTACGTCGCATCAAATAAATTATAACACGCGCTCAAAGACCCAGCTTCTTCTTTATGTCGGCTACGCGCGACTTGTCTTCCGCCCCATGCATATCCGACACCAAGGTTTTGGTCTTTTTATTCAAAGCCGACAAATCTTTGCGGATCTTTTGCGTCTCCCCTTCCAACTCTTTCAATCTACCCAATAGTTTAGCCCGCTTTGCATTAGCCATATTGCCAGAAACCTAAATAAGGTTTAATTTGTATCTATCTTAACCCAAAATTATGAACGAAGCAAAGCTCTCGCGGACCGAACATGTCGCGGCAAAAAAAGCGGAGATAGTGAAAAAAATCGGCGAAGGTGAAGGGAAAAAGAGCGAGATTCAAGTCGGCTTGGAAAAAGCCAAGACCGCAGTCGAGCAAGCGCGCAACGAAAAAGCCCAGGTGGAATCCAACCTTAAGAGCACCGAGGCCCTGCGCGACACCATGCCCGAAGCCGTGCGCCAATCATTCGAAGCACCGTTGTCCGCGCTCAAGCAGCAATTCGAGTCCTTGAATAGCCAATTGACTGAAACCGAAAAGGAAATCGGCGCGCTGGCCGACCAACTCGCCCAGACGGAAAAAGAGATGGGCGAACTATCCGCGGAACAAAGTGCGCTCGACGCCGCGGCACTGGCGGAAAGCGCCAAAAATGAAAGTCCGGCGGAGGCAGAATCAGAACCGGGAAAAAATATCGCCTTTCAAGAAGCGTTGTCGGCCGATAAGGAAAAGATGAAGCAAGGCAGGGAAAAAATCGGTAACGAATTCCAAGCCGCGATAGACGCAAACAAACAAATTCCGGACGCATGGAAGAAAAATATCCATGACAGCATGACCAAGGAACTCACGGAGGGCGTGGCCGAAGGCGCATCCCCGGGTTATTACGAAGATCCGAAAGTCATCGCCTATGAATCGGAGAATCGGAATAAAAAAATGCAGAGCCTGAATTACATACCGGATGCGTGGAAAGCTTTGGACCCGGAAATCGCCAAGTTGGACGAAGAAAGAGGACAAGCTGAACGCGACAGCGTAAAAATCAAGCAACAGCTTTCGTTCATCAAACAATCCACGCCGATCGAATATTCCGCTTTACCGAAAAGCCTCGGCGAACAACTTGGAAAAGAATGGAACGAAGCTGCCGCCAAGGGCGCATCGAGTGCGGAACTTTTGAAACTTAAAGATGAGCAGGGCAAAAAATTAAGTGCGGCGATGCACGAATCCGTATGGAAAATCGATGCGGCTAAATCAGGACTCAAAGACCGGTCCGCTGCCTTGATGAAAAATCCCGAGTATAGTTCGACGGTAGCCAGCATGGCGGTGCAATTCAAAAAGGCGATGGAAGCGGTGCAAGATTTACACGCCTAGAGCGCGGACTGTTTGGATAAAAAACGCCCGCGACCGTAAAGCTGGTCGCGGGCAACAAGCATGCAGTATGCAACAGATGATCAGTCCGTTGCACTCCACCGGCAGGAAAATGTGCGCATTCTACTCCCGCCGACAGTTCCGACGATTGACGCATGTGCGCGGAAAGCGTCCGCATGCACGGACGGGCTTCGCCAAGCTTGGCCGCGAACGATCCTCGCTTGGCTGCACTCCCCGCGCCTATGCGCCCGAGACGTCGAATCCCGGTAAGCCCCGGCATGCCATTGCCTTTTCTGGGCGCCCCAAGGGTTCATCCTTCTGCTCCGTAAGCCTCTGCACCTGCTTAGAGCATCTGACGGATAAGATTTAAGCAAATCTCGACCTAAAAGTCAAGACCCGGAGAGCTTCCGGGTCTGGTCGTCAGGGCTGCGCCAACAGGATTTTGTCGGCAATGTCACAGAGTCTCTCACGGGCGCGCTTGGCTTTGCAGCAAACGGAGGTCCAGGTGTAGAGGAGGGCGTGAAGCACGTCCGAATGGTCGAATCCGAACCAGGCAAATCCCGTAAGGGGTTGACCTGCATCATCCAACGCCGCCGGACCGAGGCGCGCTCCCTTTTGCGGATCGTCTCGGTCGATGAAGATAGCGTACTGCGCTTCAAAGACCGCTACCCGGGTGCAATCCATACGAGCCAGCACGAAGTGCAATCCCGGATTCGGACTCTTGGCCCAGCAGCTCAAAGCAGCGGAGTCTGTTTCATCGCAGCACTCGGCGATGTTGTGCGCTTTGGAGCGACGGAGCAAAGCGGAGATTTCTTCGCCGAAGAAAGGTTTGCCACCAAGCCACAAGGCAATCCAATCTTCCTTGCTTGGTCGGTCAGAGCGGCGCTGTCGCCTGATCCAATCTTCCACGCCGGCGCGCTCAAGCGGATTGAGCGGAGCGATGAACCGCTTATCGGTCTCATTCTGCTGCTTACGCAAGGCCAGCACATCTTGAATGATGTTCATCTCGTCTCCTTCTTGAAAGAGCCGGCCAGAGCTTGCTGCCGCTGCAGCGGGATGTCAAATACAGAAAGACGCCTCGGGCAGAGGCGTCGACGTTTCAGATGGCGCAGGACGAGGCGATGCAGTCCTGCGGAGGTTCGTGGCCCTTCAGGGTCATGCGCTTACGCAGTTCAGCGATGAGCGAGGGTAAAAGCTCGACTTGGACAGTCGGGGTGATCTGCTCGACGTTCACGAGCACCACCCGCCTGGCATCAAGCTTGAGCAGCAAGGGGATTTCACGATCCGTGACCCAGGCGAACACGCGCTCGGAGTGCTGCTCAACGGTACCAGGCTCAAAACCCAAGCCGCGAAGGATCGTCACTTGCCGGTTGCCGTCGCACCACGAGATGTCTTCCAGCGTCAAATCCGGAAAGCTCTCGAGATCGACGAGGTCCAGGTGGACACTTCCATTGATCGCTTCCGGAGGAAGCTCCTTCAGACCGGAGATTGCTTCGTCGTTGCTACTCCTCGCAATGACGGAAAAATCGGAGGTGAAGATTTCGAGGTTGCCGATGCAATCGTCGCGGCCATTTTTGGAATAGCGGAATTTGAGTCGGGATTTCCTGGCGAATTCCCGATTCATGACCGCCAGCCAGACCGCCAACCAAGCGCATTCCGGCAAGGCGAAATAGATGCCGTAGAGGCTGTCTTGCGGCGTCTGGCTTTCGGCGGCGACATAGGCATGCAAGAAGACGCGCCCGACATGGCTGCCCGAGGCATACAGCCGATTCCACTTCAGCAAACCGTTCAAATCCTGAAGTCTTGCGATCTGCAGCATATCCCTACCCTCTTTCCTGAAAAGTACTGGCCAAAGCCTAGCAGAACGAACGCAAAATACAAGTCAAAAAAACGGGGCCCAGGCTGGGTCCCGCTGGTCTGAAGTCCCGGCTATTTGTCGATCATGCGCGGGTACTTTTCGGCCAAGGCGAGCAAGTCGTCGTTGGAATAGGCTTCGCGGACGATCTTCTCCCACGTGTTGCGCGACGTCGAGGGGTCGACGGGATTGATCGAGCGCATCCAGTCAACGGTCTTGGACAGCCTGCCCGTCTCGGGATCGCGCCGCGTGTAATGGATGATCTGGCAGTTATGCAGACGATCCTTGGGGTCGGTCGAGAGTTGGAGTTCGCGGTAACGCCGCGGCGACATCCTCTCGATGCAGACGCGCAGGCCCCACATCATCTCGCCATGCAAGACCATGATGACCCGCCTGTCGGAACATTCGCGGTGCAGGGTCTCGAGGACGCGATCGGCGCGGCCGCAGGTGGTCGCGACTGACTCCCCGTTGGGCGGCGTCCAAAAGAACGGCTCGGCCTGCCTAAGCTCCATGCTCCTGGTAAAGGCGGCGCGGCGTTCGTCATCGTTCATCTGCTCCATCACGCCCCCGTCACGTTCGCGGAGATAGATGTCCAGATACCAACGCGCGTCCGGCAGCTGCAACAGGCCGGCTGTCTCGGTGGCGCGGACGTAGGGCGAGACGTAGCAGCGATCAAAACGTCCGCCCCACAGATTCTCGCGAATCCACTCCCCCGCCTTCGCGGGCTGGCTTTGGCCTTGCAGCGTGAGCCGCGCGCTTGAGCTGTGGCGCGCGCGGAACTCCTCGGTCCAATCGGAGTTATCGCCACGGCGCGAACGATGCATAGCCACATTCCATTCCGATTCGCCGTGCCTGACCTCGACTAAATCAACTGGCATCATCTGGGCAGTCTCCTAGGTAAAGTGCGCTGCCTCCGTCTTAACCGAGAAGAGCGGCGGCGTCAATCCTCCGGGGATAAAAAAGCGGGGCCTTGAGTCAGGTCCCGCAGAGTTGCAGTGCGTCGCGGCCGGCCGTGCCACTCCGCTCGAGGACGCGGATCTTTTCCGCATCCAAGTTCACCGATAGGCGGCTGTTATGGGGAAGTGTCCTGGTGGACTGGCTGGGGTCTCAATAATGCGCGACGGCGTGTAGACCTTCCTCGTCGCACCTTTTTGTCGCCTTCCGCTTCCCTTGATATCTCTCCGCCCGGGACGGTGATTCCCGGTAGCCCCCGCGAGCCACGGCGTTGTGTCAGACCAATTTCTCGGCCTCCGGGGCACCCTCCCTGGGGAGGTTTTCCTTGCTCTGGCGGCTGCAACCACCAAGAGGTCCACGCCGAATCTTTTACCACCCTACAAAAAAAGCGTCAAACAAGCTAGAGATCCAGAAATATGCATCCTAGGATTTTGAAGAAGGCTCACGCGAAAGACAAAACCCCAAAATCGCTGCCCCGATCGTCGCGCGTATTCCTATTCACGTTCGCGCCGTCCGAATCGGCATTGCCGACGTTCGCAAAGTTCCCATCCGAGGAGCGTCTGTTGTCCTGTCCCATCTTGGGCAGCACGGGTTCGGCCAAGGTCCTGGCGGTTCCCGTTGTATGATCACGCAGCGGCCGCTCTCTAACCCCGTCAGAGTCCGCTTCAGGACAGGACAAGCAGTGAGCTTTTTCTATAAGGCAGGCGAACCCACGACCTAAATCGAGGGTTGCAATAGCCATGCGATATCTTTTAATCGCACATTCCGCTGCACCGCAGCGGAATGACCCGTGGATATTCTACCAAAAAAAAATTGAATACAAAAGTTAAGGGTCCAAGTATCAAGAATCAAGTGTCCAAGGATTTGGAAGAAAAAGGCTCACGCGAAAGACCCACCCCCAGACCCCCATGCCGAAAGTCACAGGAGTACCCATCCACGTACGCGCCGTCCGAAACGGCATTGCCGACGAGCGCAAAGCGCCCATCCGAGGAGACTACATCTGACCAGTGCCACTCACCCGCGAGGATGCGTTCGCCTTTGCCCTTGAGGCGTTCGGTCGCGATCAAGTGAAGGGCAGTGGCGTAGAGCATCTGGAACGGTTCTGGACGATGTAATTGGTCACGTGGAATATCAAGTTTCTTCGCGTATTCCTCGATGGCGTATTCTTGGGTGTCTTGGTGGGTGAAGGTGTCTCCAGGTTCGTGATGATGGTGTTTGTTCTTCGAATCGGGGATGGTTTGCTTGGTGATGAGCTTCCATTCGTATTTCAAACCCAGCTTCGTGAAGAAGTCCTCGTCCTTGTACCAATCGGTGTTGAACAGGAATTTGCCTAGGCCGAGCTTAGTGTATTCCGCTTGGATGAGTCCGTTCATGCGCTCTCCGGTGAGCGGTTTGCCGTCCTTATCCGCGACGAAGAGGATGAGCATTTCTTCTATGCCAGTCTTTTCTTTGATCTCTTTGGATTTCTTTAGGTCGTCTGCGGTGTATGGGATGGGCGGGACTTTGGAGATATCGATGAAGTCTTTTCCGAGCATGGCTTCGACGTCTTCTATGCCGTGGACGTTCTCGCGGCCCAAAATTTCGATGGCTTCTTCGAGGTCTAGTTCAACGTCTTTAGTCTCGATGGCTTTCTGAAAGGCTTTGAACAGATCGGCGACCTTGCGCGCATCTTGGGCTGATAGCTTCTTGTTCACCTTTAGCTCTTCGAAGTTAGCGGCTCCGTATTTGGCGTAGACTTCTTTTATCTGGGCAGCAAGCTTATCGGCGTAACGCCTGACCGAAGTCGGCAAATCCTGCCGACGGATGCCGGAAGTATGCGGTAGCCCTTCGACTGGCTCAGGGACTATTTTACTTTTAGGGGTTTCGAAGGGGTTGGTGGACATGGATTGGAGTATCTGTGGGATAGTCTACAGGTAGATTGGGCGGAGGGGCAACAACCTGCCTTGACTTCACTCTTCCGCATGGCGCAAACTGCGGACATGCTGACAAACTACGCCACGGAACTTGCGGCTTTTCCCGGTCGGGAAGATGCTTTGCGCAAAGTTACGCGTTACTCGATCTTCCCCAAGATGTTCTATCGTTCCAATCTATGGACGCACTCACGGCATGTCGCGAAGATAATCGAGGCGATCAGTCCGCTGATCAAACGACATTGTCCGGATTACGACGAGGCGCGCGCGCTGGCCATGGCGTTGGTCCATGATGATGCCGAGATGATCACGGGAGACGTCCAGGCCGGCAACAAGGACAAGATGAGCGCGCGGGAATTGGCGGCGCTCGATATGCATGAACGCACGGCCGTCGACCAGTTGGTCGGTCGATATCCGGAGCAGCTGGGAGGATATCGCTACCAGGATCTTCTCCTGGCCTGCATCGAGCGCGCTGATATCGAAGCGCAAGCCGTGCAGTTCGCCGACAAGCTCGACGCTTTCGGCGAAGCGTTGCATGAAATTTTTGCGGGCAACGCCAGCTTCGCCGTCGAACCGGTCACCGAATACGGCGTCATCGTCCTGCCCTTCGTGCTGTATACCGATTATTTCAAGCGCTACCCGAAAAAATATCCGCGCTTGTCTTTCCTCGTCGAAGGTCCGGACAGAATCATCGAACTCGAAGCGGAAAGCGCTTGGAAAAAGATCGCGGCCGAAGGGCAGTTGCCTACGCCGGAAACATTGCGCGAGCCGAGCGGCAACAAAATATACGATGTTTGGAAAAGCCTCGTCTTGGACGACGAGGAGATGCGCAACCTGACCACGAAAGTCGAATGAATTTTCCGCAACGTCGTGGCGAGCACATAGCCTGAACGCACGTTGCAACCCCCCCGAATCATTGTCATTGCGAGCGCATAAACTAAATGCGCGCGGCAATCTCTGAACGCCGGAGATTGCTTCGTTGCTGCTGTTCCTCGCAATGACGGAAAAAGAAAGAAATCAAAAAAATCCGGCGGCCCGTGTAAGGACCGCCGATGAAGGCGAATCAAATCTCGCTCTGCAATTGCTCAAGGAAGGTGTGCAGGAATGCCGTGCGCACCTTGGCCAGCACGCGGCCGGTCTTGGTGTTCATGCGCCCGATGACCCGGAGCAGCCGATCGCGGAAAATATCCAGCGCGTAGTTTTGCGGCTCGGGTTCGCGGTTTTCGCAGAACGGGTCAAGCGGATGGTAAAAGGGACGCTGCGCCAGTCCCGTGGACGAGAAGGTGCGCATGATGGCGACGGCACCGACTGCCTCAAGCATGTCGGCGTCTTGCTGGACGGCTGATTCCCATGAACTCGGCTTGACCGCGTTCTTGAACGAACACTCATTTACCGCGCGCCAGACCTCGGGGATGAGTTCCGCCGGATAGTCCGGCACGCCGTGCAGGATGTCGCGCGCTACGTTGGCCGAAAGCAGCGAGGCTTTCGGCGCATCCGGAGTGTGCTTGGGAATGTTCACGATGTCGTGGAAGAGCGCGGCCGGGACCAGGATCCGGACGTCTCCACCCTCGACTTCGGCGATCGCGGTCGCGTTCTTGAGCACACGCAGGGCATGCATGAAGTCGTGCGACGGATCATCGGTAGGCAGACGTTCCATGGCGATACGCTTGAGACTCTCGAACAATGAACGATCCATGGGCCAAAAATTAGATGAAAAGCTGATTTTAGTCAACAGAGGGTAGAGGGTAGCCAGATAATATAAAGTAAATGTCATCCTTGAGCGAAGCGAAGGATCTTCCTATACCTTAAGGAATTGGAAGATTCTTCGGCCGTCAGACGGCCTCAAGAATGACAGCTCTCTTATTTTGTCAGTATGAGCTTGCTGCGCCGCGTTCTACGTGGTCGAAGAACCTTTAGCAGCATCGGTTCAGAGATTTCTTGGCTACCCTCTACTCTCTACCCTCTAGCTTTAGCGATTGACAAATCCCACAAACAAGGCTAATTTCCGTTGACTGTTCTTTCGATGAAACCTCAAATACCCGGAGAGAACCTTGAAAGATTTCCTGTCTGCGCTGTCCGGCGTCATCTTTTGGTCCGGCAATATCCCGTATATCCTGGCCATCCTGCGTGACCGCAAACTGCCTCCAGGCACGCCGGGCAAGACAGAGCCGTCCAAAGCGTCGTGGATCATCTGGGTCCTGCTCGACGCCTCGATCTGGGCCGGCATGCATCTCAAACATGCTTGGAGCGGACAGATCGTCGGGGCGACCTGCGGCTCGCTGATCGTCATGCTCCTGGCCTTGAAGTACGGCGCGCCCGGCTGGACTCGGGCGGACAAGATTTGCCTGGCCATAGCCGGAATCAGCCTGCCACTGGGCCTGATCGATCCGACCATCACCATCGTCATGAACTCGGCCGTAGGATTCGTCGGCGGAATCCCGACCTTCATCTCGATGTGGAAGGATCCGCGGAAGGAAAGTCGCACCGCGTGGGCGCTCTACGCCGTATCATGCATCCCGGCCATATTCGCCGTCAAAAACTGGACCTTGGTCGACGCGACCCAACCCGTGTCTTATGCCGCGGGTGAAGCCCTCGTCGTCTATCTGCTCTTCATCCGCCCGCTCTTCAAGTCCGCTCCGCTCGCATCCCCGACTTGCGACGGCATTGCCGCCGTCAAAAGTTGACCGTCCGCGCCCGACTCAACCCCGGGCGCGGTTTTTTTGCTCAATCTACTTTACTTGACTAAAGTAGAAGATTGAGTTATCATCTTGTCATGCAATGGGACAATGTTCGCTCGAAAGCACTGTTTACGGCCATTTTAGAGCTTAAAACGCTGGGTGAAGCCAAGCGATTTTTCCGCGATCTGCTGACCGACGAAGAAATCGTCGAGATCGCCAAACGCTGGCAAGTGGCGCAGCTGCTGGATGCGGAGATGCCTTATCTTGAAATCCAAAAAAAGACTGGCTTGAGTTCGACGACCGTCGCCAGGATTTCGAAGTGGCTCAACAACGGCATGGGCGGCTATCGCCTGATGCTCAAACGGTTGGCGCATCACGGACATACGTTCCCCTCGCGGGCAAAAGAGCGCGTAGTTTGAGTTCCGTCTGACGGAACATGAAAACCCCTCTTTTCCCGGAGGGGTTTTGTCTATCCATTTAGCGACTTCATATGAAACAACTTCTGTTCATCGGCGGCACGCACGGAGACGAACCCATCGGCGTGGAAGCTCTTCGCGAATTGGAATCGCGCAGCAGAGTCTTCGACTGGATCATCGGCAATCCGCCCGCGTTGCAAGCCGGAAAGCGCGAGTTCGAAGGCAACCTGAACCGCAGCGCGCCCGGAGATATCCGCTCGACTAAATTCGCCGCGCGCCGTGCCGCCGAAATCATCCGCCTGGCCCAAGACTACCGTTGGACCATCGATCTGCACGGCACGAGCGCCGCCACCGGCATCTTCGTCATCGTAACCAATCCAAAAAGAAAAAACATCGAACTCGCACTTCGTCTGCGCATCCCGCGCATCGTCATCTGGCCCAGCTTCTCGGCGGAATTGTCAGGTCCGCTAAGCGAATACGTCCCGTGCGGAGTGGAAATAGAATGCGGACCAAAAGACATGCCGAAAGTGCGCGAGAAGCTTGTCGCCAGCCTCGAAGATTTTCTCCGGCGCATCAACACGGACCCGGAAGAATGCGCCGAAAAGCGCGTTGAGCTGGCGACATTCTATGAAGTCTACGGTTCGCTTACGAAGGCGGAGCTCGTGGACAAACTCGACGAGTTCACCGAGACGACCGTCGATGATGAAACCTTCTTTCCGCTTCTCGTCGGTCAGTATCAGGGAATGAACGGCATAACTTGTTACAAGATGCGTCGAATCGAAAATCCGCAGGATAGGTTCTCCATCTGAACGCGGCACTCGGCGCGTATACGTCGGCAACTCATCGAGGTGCCGACCTGAAACGCGCTGAACTTGGTCAGCCGTCAAAAGGAGATTCCGACCATGGATAATTCGCTCGTCATCGACAACTCCCCCATCGTCATCCGCAGCTGCATGCCGTCAGACGTGGCCGCCACGGTCGCGCTCTACCGGACTTGCTTCGCCGAACCGCCCTGGTTCGAGACGTTCGACCCGGAGGAACTCGTGTGTGAATTCAGCGACATGCTTACGTGGCCCGACATCATCTTCCTGGTGGCAAAAATCAACGGCGAACTGGTCGGCGGCTTCGTAGGCTTTGACCTCAAACGTAAAGCCGACATCGTCGCGCTGCTGCCGGCGCAGGCGGACAAGCACTTCTACTTTAGCGAGCTGTTCGTCGCCGCGTCAGTGCGCAACCGTCACATCTCGCAAACACTGCTCAAAAAATGTTTTGCGCTGGCGCGCGAACGAGGCTACGCCGAATCCGCGGTGCGCACCTCAATCAACCAACCCATCATCCGCCTGATCTTCGAACGCTTGGATTTCAAGATCGTCGCGACGCAGGAAGTCGAATCGACGAAGCTCGTCGACGGCATCCGCTGCGCCATGCCAGACCAACGCATCATCCTCACCGGCAAAATCCCCTGACCGCACCGCACCCAAACCGCATCTCGGTCTCGGGGTGCGGTTTTTTGTCCCAAGGGAAATACGCCTGCAGATTCTTGACAGAAAGCCTGATTTAGGCTATATATGACCTGTCCTTTTCTGAAACGCAGACGCAAGGAAGGTGCCCATGCTGACCGATAATGGCAAGAAACTGTTGAAAAGAATCAAGGCTAGTGAAGCGGAATTGGCAGCGGAGAAGACTGCCAAGCTCGAACGGGAAGCCTTAGAATGGGTCGAGGAATGCATCAAAAACCTCGATACGGGGCTCGAGAAGACCGGGCTGGGCGACGCGCTGTACATCCTCGGAACCGAGGGCGACAAGCTCAACGAAGGTGATCGCCTGAAGATCAAGGCGCTGGACAAAGCGCTCGGCATCGATCTCATGAGCAGGGCCCAATTCGAAGATGTGCGTTTTCACGCCTGGAGCGTGTCAATCATCGTGAGCGACCTCAAAGCGCTCCTCGAAGCCGCCGAACAAGCTTGAGTGCTCTTGCCGCTCCCAGAGAAACCATCTCTCGGAGCGGCTTTTCTTTTAAGCGGATAAGGATACCCGCCTGGGTTGATAAACCCGCGGGTCATGCCTAAGCTCCCCAGCAGGAGGAACAGATGGAGAAAAATTCGAGTCCGTCATTCAAAATCCTGTGGGTCAATACCTGCACCCTCGGGGTGCTTAACCGCTCCTTTCTGGGCCGATTGTGGGTCGAAGTCCTCGGCACCGCGCCGGTGGTGAAGACCATCGAGATGCTGGACGACGACATACTCTGCGTCGGTACGCCGCCTGAATACACCGGGCTCATGATCGACACCCTCGACAAGGGAAAATTGACCGGCCACATCGTGATGTGGGTCGACGATCTCGAGGCTGCGGCCGCGTGGCTCGAGTCGCGCCACGTCCCGTTCAGCCGATCGACCGCCGGCTACGATGGGCTGGAAATCGATCGGACGTACCTCGGCGAGAATGTCTGCGTGCGCCTGGATCAGATACCGGAGCAAATCCTGGAGCTGCACCGCTCACTCCACGCCGCTCTTCAACCACGCTGACGCACCGCACCTCAACCGAAACCGCACCCCGCGGCTTCGGTCTCGGGGTGCGGTCTTTATTTTTCACCGCTTCATAGGCGGCAGATAGATAATTAATCAGTGAGGTGAAAGAAGACACGCCTTTTCGTATAATTTGACATATTAAAAGTTACGACGTAAACTTTAAATACAGTTTTTCATAAGAAAAGTTCAAACGACTATGTCAGGCAACACATTCAAAGCTGGTCTTTACCGCCAGCAAGATCAATACAAGAGTTTCAGCCCGACAACGATCGATCGCCCTTTCGCATGGGCTGATCCAAGGATTGATGTCCTTCTTGAAGAAGCAACGCGGTATCTTGCCGAACTAAACGCATTTTCTCGCCTTGTTCCAGATGTGGACTTCTTCATCCGTATGCACGTCTTCAAGGAAGCTATCACCTCAAGTCGCATCGAAGGCACAAGAACCGGCATGGATGAAGCGCTCTTGCCCGAAGAAGAAATTGATCCCGAACGCCGAGATGATTGGTCAGAAGTACAAAACTACACGAAGGCAATGAACTTTGCCGTCAAAGAACTATCACGGATACCGCTATCGATTCGTCTCTTAAAGGAAACACATAAGATCCTCCTCTCCGGCGTTCGGGGTAAACACAAGACGCCAGGCGAAATCCGCATAAGCCAAAACTGGATAGGCGGGGCAACGCTCAAGGATGCCATGTTCATCCCACCACACCCAACCGAGATGCCGGAGTTGCTTAGCGACCTTCAAAAATTCTGGCATGATAAAAAAATCGAAGTTCCTCATCTGATTCGAATCGCCATAACCCACTATCAGTTCGAAACCATCCATCCATTTCTTGATGGGAATGGACGCATTGGTCGGCTTCTAATTACCCTCTATTTGGTGAATAAAGGGATGTTAAGCAAACCTACGCTGTACCTATCTGATTTTTTTGAACGCAATAAAGGTAAATACTATGACGCACTTACCCGGGTGAGAGTTTCAAACGATATTGAGCACTGGTTGCGGTTTTTCCTTGTCGGTATAGCGGAAACTGCCAAACGCGGAACCGAAACTTTCCAAAAAATTATTGATCTGCGCGAATCCGTCGAGCGTCGTTTGCTTACATTCGGCCGACGGGCTCAAGTTAGCCGAGAACTCCTACAAAGGCTATACACTCAACCAATCGTGAACAGCAAACAGGCTGCACAGTGGTTAGAGATTACACCACAATCTGCGATTACCTTGCTCAAACTCTTTGAAAAGAAGAAGATATTAAAAGAAAGTACGGGCTTTAAGCGGAATCGTTCGTTTGTCTTTTCGGAATATCTGCATCTCTTTGAGAAGTAAAGGGATGTTCATGCGAAAAAACCTAATGACCTCCTCCCCGGGTTCCGCTCCGTGGCACCCGGGGTTTTCTGGAATGCAAAAACACCAGTGTATTACTGGTGTTTTTGTTTAGTCCGGCAACGGGCTACTCTCCCAGGACCGAGTTGGGTCCAAGTACCATCGCTGCTGAAGGGCTTAACTTCCGTGTTCGGAATGGGAACGGGTGTGACCCCTTCGCTTTGGCCACCGGTCCCGATGAGTCCGACTTGCGTCGGGCTACGGGATCGAAGGCGAAATTAGTCGAAAGTCTAAAGTGGAAAGTCGGAATCGAAGACTTTTGACTTTAGACTTTTCACTTTCGACTCTCCTGACAGGAGGTCGTATGTGCAAGGCATAAATCCAGCAATTCGCTTCGATCATGTCGCTCAAGAGCGACGTGACACACCTGCCATCCGAAATTTTCATTCCCGGAAGGCCGAAGCATTGGACTATTAGTACCGTTCGGCTCAAGCGCTCTCACGCCTTACACCTACGGCCTATCAACCTCCTGGTCTCGGAGGGTCCTATGACGAACATTAATCTTGAAGACGGCTTCACGCTTAGATGCTTTCAGCGTTTATCCGTGCCGAACGTAGCTACCCTGCGGTGCCCTTGGTAGGACAGCAGGTGCACTAGAGGTTCGTGATTCTCGGTCCTCTCGTACTAGAGAATCGCCTTCTCAATGTTCCACGCGCACAGTAGACAGGAGACCGAACTGTCTCACGACGTTCTGAACCCAGCTCGCGTACCGCTTTAATTGGCGAACAGCCAAACCCTTGGGGCCTTCTTCAGTCCCAGGATGCGATGAGCCGACATCGAGGTGCCAAACCGCGCCGTCGCTGTGGACGCTTGGGCGCGATCAGCCTGTTATCCCCGGAGTAGCTTTTATCCGTTGAGCTTCCGCCGTCCGATATCGTACGGTCGGATCACTATGTCCCGCTTTCGCGTCTGCTCGACTTGTTGGTCTCGCAGTCAAGCCGGCTTATCCCATTGCGGAATCGGTACGATTTCCATCCGTACCTAGCCGACCTTAGTGAACGCCTCCGTTACCTTTTAGGAGGCAACCGCCCCAGTTAAACTACCCACCAGATACTGTCTCCCCAACCGGATTCACGGTCAGGAATGAGAATCGCTATAGTGTAAGAGTGGTATCTCACTGTCGCCCGAAGGCTCCCACCTATTCTGAACATACAAAACAGCGACCCAATATCAAGTTATAGTAAAGCTTCACGGGGTCTTTTCGTCTGACTGCGCGTACAGGGCATCTTCACCCCACTTGCAATTTCGCCGAGTCCCATGTGGAGACAGTCGCAAACTCGTTATGCCATTCGTGCGGGTCGGAACTCCAATTGATGTTAACTCTACGTTTCCGTAGAGATCAGACTATACTTTCACCTTGCTCATCATCTGTAGAAGCGAAGATTTATCGTAGCGTCTCGCGCCGAGATTGTTCATCTCATACGAGAGATCGATTATGCGCCGAAGACCATCGATTGAACGATGTTGATTCTGCCGCATGAGCGAACAGACAATCTCGAATCGTTCGAAATCTTGTTTCTTCGACGTTTGTAACGGATGCCGTTTGAAATGCGGAATTATCTTTCCATGGAGATCGGAAAGTGAGCGCACTTCAAACTTGATCGTTCGATCGTGTTTATCGAATCGAAGGCCACCGCATCGAAAGAACGATGCGAGGCGAAGAAGGATCTCCTTATTCCGTTCATGCTGGCTGATCGTGAAGCTTGGACGGACTTCGATGCCCGTCGCAAGACCAGATCTCCGATTGAACGAGACCAGGAAACTTCCCTCCCCATCTGTAAATCCTGTCACATACGAACCATCTAACTTCTTGGACGATGTATCTTTTGCAAGGGCTGACGTGTTAGCCGCAGTCTTGCGGCTCTCCCCTTTCGGGTCAGTCGTTACGGGTTCCATATATTTCATATCTGGATTCCCACGGTATTTCCCGTCCGCGATCGTCTCGCGAGTGTGGGATTCACCGTTATGAGTCAGTTTGCTGTCATCGCATCGCTGCAATGTTCGGGCGAGTGTTGTCCGACCACTTTTTCGTGGAACACTTGGTTCACCCGACAAGGAATTTCGCTCTGGTTTGTTATCCGCCATAGGCGGAACGCGGTCATTTCTGCCGCGTTCTGCATGTCGCCATGCAGATCGGACTATATCTTCCCCAATCATCGATCGGGGTCTGGCATGTAGTCTCTGAGGGTTTCTAGTCGATCTAGATCTTCCCTGCTGATTGTCTGCTTCGGTCGAAGATTGTCACCTTGCGGTACTTCGACATGCGCAGATGTTCCAGCATATGGCCAAATTTTTTTCTACGTCTCCGAGGCATTCGGAGTTCGAAAGAGGGCTCTCACCTCACTAAAGCAACGAATAATTTCACCTTAGGACGATTATAGTTATCGCCGGCGTTCATCAGCGCTTGGCTTCAAAGCTGCCCCGGATAAATCCGGATGACTTCTCCGCTTGACGTTCTGACACTGGCCAGGCATCACTTCCTATACATCACCTTGCGGTTTAGCAGGAAGCTGTGTTTTTGGTAAACAGTCGGTTTGCGTCTTTTGTTGAAGGCTGTCTTGCGACAGCCAGGCCTTATCCCGAAGTTACGGCCGTTGTATTGCCGAGTTCCTACACACGGGTTCTCTCGTACACCTTAGCACACTTACGCCCACCCACCTGTGTCGGTTTGCGGTACGGATGCCTGCAAGTTAACTCTAGAAGTTTTTCTAGGTGCCCCATTCTCTCCCCTGGCCCGACTTGCGTCAGACTGGCGATCGCAACGAGGCTTATGCTGGGCGGATTTTCCTACCCAACACCCCTTCGCGCCCAAAGGATCATTCCGGGATCCTCGGGAGATGCAAGAACACGTCACTCCATTGAAACTTACAGGCAGCGCAGGAATATTAACCTGCTATCCATCGACTACGCCTTTCGGCCTCGCCTTAGGACCGGCTAACCCAGGGACGATTCGCGTTGCCCTGGAAACCTTGGGTTTACGGTGGACGGGATTTTCACCCGTCTTTTTGCTACTTATGCCGACATTCTCACTTCGCAACGCTCCACGGTGGCTCACGCCTTCCGCTTCAGCGCAGATGCGAATGCTCCCTTACCGCCCTCCCCGCATAAATGCGGGGCAGAACTCGCGACTTCGGTAGTATGCTTAGCCCCGGTAAGTTTTCGGCGCCGGGAAGCTTGACCAGTGAGCTATTACGCTTTCTTTAAAGGATGGCTGCTTCTAAGCCAACCTCCTGGTTGTCCAAGCTAACCGACCGCCTTTTACACTTAGCATACATTTAGGGACCTTAATCTGCGATCTAGGGCTGTTTCCCTTTTGACACATGGAGCTTAGCCCCCACGGTCTGACTGCTGGGAACACGTCACGGTATTCGGAGTTTGGTTAGGAACAGTAGGCTTGCGCCCCTATTCCCATTCAGTGCTCTACCCCCGCGACGCTATGTACCAACGCTAGTCCAAAAACTATTTCAGGGAGAACCAGCTATTACCGAGCTCGATTGGAATTTCACCGCTAACCACAACTCATCCCCGAGTGTTGCACGGCTCGTGGGTTCGGACCTCCAGCTACCTTTCGGTAGCCTTCATCCTGGCCATGGTTAGATCGCCCGGTTTCGGGTTAAATCTGCGCTACGACGCCCTGCACCATGACGGTGCAGAGCACGCCCTATTCAGGCTCGCTTTCACTGCGGCTCCGTTCCCTCGGGAACTTAACCAAGCAGCGCAGAATTTACTCGTCGGCTCATTCTTCAATAGGAACGCCACAACGGACTTGCGCCCGCCGTGACTCTCTGTAAGCGTACGGTTTCAGATACTATTTCATCGCCCTCCCGGGCTGCTTTTCAGCTTTCCATCACTGTACTTGTTCACTATCGGTCAGAAGGAGTATTTAGTCTTGCCACATCGTCATGGCTGCTTCCGGCGGGGTTTCTCGAGCCCCGTCGTACTTCGGATCAAGACATATGCGGCATGAGAACATTTCGCCTACCGGACTATCACCGTCTTTGGTTCCGCTTTCCAGCGGATTCGGCTATGCTTCACGACTCACATACCGGCCCATTGGGGGGCCGAACGTCCCGTCCACAACATCATCTATGCGACAGCCCAAGCTCATCACTCTTACCCGCGGTCAAACTTGCGTCCAACTCGGTGCAAGAGTTCACATAAATAATTTAGACTTGTCCGCTTTCGCTCGCCGCTACTAACGGAATCATGCAGACATCATGTCTCACCGCGACCAGGAAAGATCGCGCGAGACATGAAGTCTGCGTTATAATTTTTTCTTTTCCACTGGGTACTGAGATGTTTCACTTCCCCAGGTTCCCTCCACACGACCTATGTATTCAGTCGTGGGCACGCTGGCTTCACCAACGTAGGTTACCCCATTCGGAAATCCCCGGATCAAAGGTTGCTAGCCACCTCCCCGAGGCTTATCGCAGGCTGCGACGTCCTTCATCGGCTCACTTCTGCCAAGCCATCCACCGTACGCCCTTATGTGCTTCGGCCATCCGGATGCGCGACCCTACTCGAGTCGTGCCGGATAGCCCAGGTGTGTACGAATTGCTTCCCCGTCGATTCGCTTTCGCGCATCGCGGGGATTTAATATACACGCTTACATTTGTGTACTTTACTTTATGCCTTGCACGTATGACATCCCATCACGCTAGCTGGAAGCAGAAACCAGAATCTGGAAGCTGGAAGCTGGAAGCTAGAGCATGAAATTCCATGCGTGCAATATTCTTCTGTTGTCGAAGTGCCGGCCCTCTCCCGGTACTCTTGAGACAGGCGCTGGCAAATCCCTTTCAAGGCACTTGCCGGCGGCTACCTCTTTTTTTGGGTCAAAAAACGCTTGGCGATTTGGCCAAGCGGCAATCTACTGGAGATGCCTCGTGCTTAGCCGTGAAACCTTGCGGTTTTAATCATGCTTGAGTCACTTAGTCTCCAGTGGTCCCCTCTGCGGGACGTGGTATCAAAGTGGGGCTATAATAAAGAAAGTCTAAGCACCTGTCAAGAGCCGTTTCTGACCTTAATATTTATGCAAAATATCGTCATCAGAGCCATCGGCAAGTTGAATGAGGATTGGCATCAACAGGCTATCCACAGATATTCAAAGCTCATTTCTCAATTCGCAAAACTGGATATCGTGGAATTGCAAGAAGGCCAAAAAGGCGCAAAAAAGCCTGATATTCAGCTTACCCGGACGCACGAGGCGCTTGAACTCGACAAGGGAATTCCGAAGAATTCCTACCTCATCGCCTTGGACGAAACGGGTCGCGAACTGACCTCTTCTGATTTCTCCAAAAAACTGGGTCAGCTGGCCGATTCGGGCAAAAATATCGTCTTTTTGCTTGGCGGATCATGGGGCTTGGACGAATCGGTCAGGCAAAAAGCCGACTTGACCCTGTCTTTGGGTCCCATGACCTACCCCCACGCCTTGGCCAGGATAGTGCTTTTAGAGCAAATCTACCGCGCGTTCATGATTTTAGGCGGAAGGACGTATCATAAGTAGGTTCTGGGTTCTGGGTTTTAGGTTTCTGAACCTAGTACCTTATCCTTGGACAAATAGGGTGAGATAGCGCATATTTGTCGCATGGAGAGAAAAATCGTACCGAATCTGCCGACCGCGCCAGAACAGAAGCGAACGCCCGGCGAACTCCAGACTGAACCGCTCGTCCCGGCGCAGGAGATGCCGGGTTTTGATTTGGCTGAAGTTTATTTCACGCTGGAAAAAAAGGAGCGCAGAAAATATAGCGGTGACCGCAACGAAGACAACGTGCTGGTCGATCCGAGCACCGGGCTCATGGGCGTGATGGATGGTTTGGGCGCGCATGGTCGCGGCGATTTGGCGAGCAAGACGGTCGAGCGGCAATTGCCCGAGGTGTTTTCCGAAGAACTGACCAAGACCGAAAAGATGAACAACGGCGAAGTCGGCCGCGAACTTTTCAGGTTGCAGAATGAAAAGATGGGCGGCTTGGCCACGCCAGAGCGGCGAGCGGAAGCTGAAGGCATGATCAAAAAAACTTTAGCCAAAGATCCGACGTTGGCGCGCAAGACCCTGGCGCTGCTCCTGGCGGTGAGTCGGACTCACGAGCTGGTCAAACTCTCCGGCGGTTTGACCACGGCTTGCGTCAGCTTGCTGCATAAGACCCCGGACGGCATGCGTTACGCCATCGTCGCGAACGTGGGCGACAGCGGCGCCTTCATCCGACGCAAAGACGGCAGCGTCGAACGCGTCACGACGGAAGATTCGGCGGAAGAAATGCTGACGCGCTACGGCATCAAGACGACGGACGGCTTGGACGTCAAGACCTTCGTCGAGCTGCAGCGCGATCCCGTGACGGGCAAAGTCGCCAACGACCTCGACATATATTTTCCCGTCACGCCGGAAAGCGTCGAAGCCATGTCGTCGGATGAAACATACGAAGACATGATCGCCGAGGGCAAAGATGTCTTGCACTTCAAATACGGCGATCTTAAATCCAACGTGACCGCGGCTTTGGGACATGGCGCCAAACCACCCATACCTTCGCTTGAAATCGTGCGCTTGCATGCGGGCGACGAACTCATCCTCGCGAGCGACGGCCTGATCGACAAATACGAAAGCATGTCTACGGGTGAGACGGATTACGCGGAATTGGCCAACGACATGGCTATCGGGACGAATCCCACGGAACGTTTGGATAATCTGCGCTTCATGGCCAAGCGACGCAAGACCTTCAAGAAAGACGACGACATCGCGCTCGTCTCCGCCCGAATAAAATAAGGCTCCCCGAGGGGGGAGCTTTTGGTCAGGGCGCGTCGGCGGAAGCAGGCGCGCGGAAGAAATCGTTTTTCAGGCGCAACGAGCCTTGGCCGGAATCCAAGTCCAGCCATTCCACGTTGGACCACATGCGATCGTCCCACATGAGCACCAAGAGAAGCTCTTCGGCTCGCGTCGGTTCGAAAACGAATTTGAACCATGCGCCGCGCAAATCGATCTTGAGGCAGCCGTTGGGACTGGCCACCAGAAAAGAGAGTCGTCCGCGCACGTCGCGCGGTCCGCGGTCGGTCACGATATGCAATTCGACGGAGACGCCGTGATATGCCCGCGGCATGAAGCCCTTGAAGCCGCGCAAGCCGATTTCCAGCCGCTCGTCGCGCAGACGCACGCTCAACTCGCGCGGCGGAATGGATTCGTTCAGGTCTAGACATTTGGCCGCTTGAACCATGTTTCACCGCCTGGTAAATGACACCTTCAGTAAGACGCAAAAGACGAGCGCTGTCAAGGGTTAAACCGTGTTCAAGCGTCCTTGGATTCAGAAGAAGACTCACGCGAAACACAAACCCCCAGGCCGCCATCCCAGCGGCCACGCGCAGGCCAGCCCACGCTGGCACCACCCGAACCGGCAGCGCCGACACCCACAGAGAGCCCATCCGAGGAGACTATATCAGACCAATGATATTCGTTTACGAGGATGCGTTCGCCTTTGCCTTTGCCGTTGAGACGTTCGGTCGCAATCAAGTGGAGTGCGGTCGTGTAAAGCATCTGGAAGGGTTCTGGTCGATGTAACTGGTCACGCGGGATATCGAGGTTTCTTGCGTATTCCTCGATGACGAACTCTTGGGTGTCTTGATGGGTGAAGGTATCCCTTGATTCGTGGTGATGACGCTTGCTCTTTGAACCAGGGATGGTCTGTTTGGAGATGAGCTTCCATTCATACTTCAAACCTAATTGAGTGAAGAAAGGCTCATTCTTATACCAATCGGTGTTAAAGAGGAATTTACCTAGGCCAAGCTTGGTGTATTCAGCTTGGATGATCCCGTTCATGCGTTCTCCGGTGAGAGGCTTACCATCCTTGTCCGCGACGAAAAGCACGAGCATCTCTTCAACGCCAGTCTTCTCTTTGATCTCTTTGGACTTCTCCAGGTCTTCCAGGGTGTATGGAATGGGTGGGACTTTGGAGATATCAACGAAACCTTGGCCTAGCACGGCTTCGACATCTTCGATGCCATGGACGTTCTCACGACCTAAGACTTCGATGGCTTCCTGCGGGCTGACCGATTCGATTTCATTCTTCTCGACAGCTTTCTGGAAGGCTTTGAGCAGATCAGCCACCTTGCGCGCATCTTGCGCTGATAGTTTTTTGTTCTCTTTCAGTTCTTCGAAGTTAGCGGCTCCGTATTTGGCGTAAATTTCTTTTATCTGCGCAGCGAGCTTATCTGCGTACTTCCTGACGTGTGTCGGCAAATCCTGCCGGCGGATGTGGGAGGCGGAGAGATTTGGGGCGGCTTCGAAGGGGTTGGTGGGCATGGGTTTATCCAGGGTCCAAGTATCCAGAATCAAGTGTCCGAGGATTTAGAAGAAGGTTCACGCGAAACGCAGACGCCAACGTGGACATGCTGGTAGTCGCGCGTAGCCCCATCCACGTGTACACCGACCGGATCGGCACGGCCTACAAGCACGAGCTTCCTGTCCGAGGAGCGAATATCAGACCAATGATATTCATATTCAAGGATGCGTTCATCTCTGACCTTACCGTTAAGACGTTTCATGATCCAATGAAGGGCGGTGGCGTAAAGCATTTGGAACGGTTCAGGACGATGTAGACTGTCACGAGGGATATCAAGTTTCTTGGCATATTCCTCGATGGCGAACTCTTGGGTGTCCTGGTGGGTGTAAGCATCACCTACCTCGTAATGATGACGCTTGTTCTTTGATTCAGGGATAGTCTGCTTGGTGATGAGCTTCCATTCGTAGCTCAAGCCTAGTTTCTTGAAGAAGTCCTCGTTCTTGTAAAAATCGACACTAAGCAAGAATTTTCCCAGGCCAAGCTTGGAGTATTCGGCTTGGATGAGTTCGTTCATGCGCTCTCCGGTGAGCGGTTTGCCGTCCTTGTCAGCGACGAAGAGGACAAGCATCTCTTCGACGCCGGTCTTTTCCTTGATCTCTTTGGATTTCTCAAGCTCATCCGGAGTGTATGGGATGGGTGGGACTTTTGATTCGTCTACGAAACCATCTCCTAGCATGGCTTCTACGTCTTCAATACCATGGACATTCTCACGACCTAGGATCTCGATGGCTTCTTGCGAGCTGATCGCTTCAATCTCGTGCTTCTCGACAGCTTTCTGGAAAGCTTTGAGCAGATCAGCCACCTTTCGCGCATCTTGGGCTGATAGCTTCTTATTCTCTTTTAGCTCTTCGAAGTTATGCGCTCCGTATTTGGCGTAGACCTCTCTTATCTGCGCTGCGAGCTTATCAGCATGACGTCTGACGTGGGTCGGCAAATCCTGCCGACGGATGTGGGAGGTGGCGAGATTTGGGGCGGTTTCGAAGGGATTGGGAGGCATGGGTTTATCCAAAGATAGAGATAGTCTACAGGCAAATCGAGTCGGGCAGCAACACGCTTAACGTGAGCGTAGGGGTGCTATACTGCGGGCATGGATGCGCCTAAAAATGCTGCGCTGAATGCGGCGTGGAAAAAATTCCAAGCGCGCATCGTGGCCGTGCAGAATAAACTTAACCAGCAGGGTCGCCATGTCGAAAAGCGGGCCAGCGCGGAAAAAATCGCCAGCCTTAAAAAGCGCTTGCAGGATTTATGAAACCGCCGCAAAAAATTTCCGCCGCAAAACAAGACGGACACTATCGTCGCATGGCGGACGTGTGGGATAAATTTTCGCGTCGCCTCGCGGCCGTGTCCGCCAACCTGCCGCGGGTCAATCCGCGCAAAAAATAGACTTATGCAATTGCAAAATTTCGCCGCGGAAAAAAGACCGCTCGCCGAACGCATCGAAGGCCACGAGATCCCGCCGGAAAAACTCGCCGCCGAGATGTTGCGCGAGGGCGATCGGAATATCGCCGAAATGCGCTCGCGCATCCAAGACCTCAAGCGCGATGACGTGCTGGCCGATTTTAAGCAGTACGAAGCCGAGTTGGATGCCGCTTGGGACGACTTGAAAGCCGAAGTCACGACGGCGCAAACCAGCTCCGAGAGCCTGTTCACGCCTGAAGGCTGGGATATGGCGGAAGCCGAACCGACACGCAGCGTGGAGGAATTCAGCGGCGAGGCGCGGGAAATCTTGAGCGCCGACAAACTTGATTTCGACCGCTTGGAAGCGGTCTGCGCCGAGGCGGAGAGATCCGACGAAAAGCGCCTGGAGCTGACTGATTTTCTCGAAGGACAAGTCGGCAAAAAATTCGCGGGTTTGATCTTGCGCGACGCCGAGTACCGCAAAAGCGTCAAGGATCTTTACGCCACGCTGGATGCGCCGCTGGGCGAAGACGGACCTCCGCTCATGGCGGAACTCAAACTCCAAAACCTGATCGCCGTAAAAGAACTCTTCGGCGACAACGCGCGTCGCCTGGCCAAAGCCATGGATCTCAAGCGCCGTAACCCGGAACTCAAATATCGAACCGAGAGCACGATCATGGTCAAGGAATTCTCGCTCGACCACGCGAGCGGCGAACTCACGGGAGCACGGGTCGATATCGGCATGATTTGCGACCACGCCGCGGGAGGCGATGCCACGATCTTCAGGAATTTTTTCTACGCGGCGGAAAAACAAGCGGATGGATCGTTCCGGGCGAAAAAATCCGTCAACCATGAATTGCTCGAATTCCCGGAGAGCATGAAACAGAACGGCCTGGCCGCCAACATCACCCGCGATTGCCTCAAGGAATATGACGTGGCGGGGATCGAAGAAATCACCTTGCACGCCAACATCGATACCGGCGGATATTCGTGGGCTTCGTACGGCTACGGTTGGAACGAGGAAGTCATGGGACTGAAAAAATTCCAGGATCACGAGGGGAGCAAGGCCAGCGCAAGTTTCGATGAAAAAAAATACGGCGCTGAACTCAAGACTCTTAAGCCGGATATCAAGCCGGAGCAAATCGCCGTCCTGACCGGTGAGAGGCGAGCTAAAATCGGCGAGTTGGCGCGCGAGCAGGCGGTCAAAAAATTCGCCGCGCTGTCGCCCGAGGAAAAACTCAAACCGCATCTGGAAAAAGTCAGCGATCTGGCGGAGGGCGGCATGTTGAGCTTCGTCGTCGCGGCGCAAGAAGCCGGAATCTTGGATGACGAGCGCAAGAGCGCCGACCCGCGAGTCATGGAGATCATCCAAGCCTTCGAGGAAGCTATTGCTCATCCCGAAAACGTGACCCCGCAGACGCTGGCTTTGCTCGGAAAAAACGGGCCGACCCTGCGCAAAGGCGCATCGAACCATTGGTATACGGAAGAAGCATTCGCCACAGCGCTGCAAGCGGGCGAAGACGAAGAGTTGCCGGATTACAAAGGCGGATTCCATGCCGGTAAGTTAGGGCTGATGTCTTCCAGTTGGTACGGCAAGATCGATCTCAAGCCGGACAGCCCGCAAGCCGGAGAAAACCGTAAATTGCTGGAGAAGAAAATAAATCGCACGACATGAATATGAAATCGGAATTTTTCGCCAAAGACGATCAAGCTAAAGAAGGTCGCGGCAAAGACGGAGACGCGACATTCCATCGCGAAGCCTGGGGAACGACGCCGGAAAAGGCGGCGGAAGACCTGAAGAGCATGGACGAAGCCGAAATAGGTTTGCTCGAGAACCAACTCGACGCTTTCGCGCGGGTCGATGCGGCGACCGCGGCCAAAGGCTATCGCCGCTTGCTGGAAAGATTCCCGGATCAGGCGCGCGCCGCGGCGTGGCGGGACAAGCTCGCCAAACTCGAAGATGAAAAGTAGTTGACGCTGGCATATTACCTATACCCAATCGACCCAAAAACAATTCTGTCATCCCGGCCAAGCGAAGACCCGTCCGACGGGCCGAGCGCGAGCCGGGATCCAGAACCGGAAAGCCATCGAATTTTTTCTGGATTCCTGCTTTTGCAGGAATGACGAGGAAAACAGGAATGACAAAGTTAAAAAGAAGACCGCTCCGAGGAGGAGCGGTCTCTGGTTCAAGCCAAGAGTCGCGGCAAGAGGTCGGCAGCCGAGCCGCGCAGTTTGATGTGCGCAGGCACGGCGTCGTCTTCGGTATTCACGTCGATGACGATGGCCTGGTTATTCGCGGCTTCCTTCACCAACTCCGCCGCCGGCATGACCACGCCGCTGGTGCCCACGACGAGCACGGCTTGGGCTTGGAACGCGGCCGTGAAGCCGGCGATCACCGCTTCGCGCGGCAGGCTTTCGCCGAACCACACGATGGCCGGACGTTCCAAAGCGCCGCAGCACGGCGACATGGGAAGACCTTCGAAAGCCGTTCGACGATCATCCCGTTCCAGACCGCAGGCGATGCAGCGGTTGACCCACAGCGAGCCGTGGAGCCGGACCACCTCGGAACCGGCGATCTCGTGCAGACCGTCCACGTTCTGGGTCAGGAGCGTCACGCCCTGGCGCCACGCGGTCCAGTCGGCCAAAGCCACATGCGCCCGATTGGGCCGGCACGCGGCCACGGTCTGGCGGCGCATCAAGTACCACTCCCAGACCAGACGCGGGTCCTGGGCAAAGGCTTGGGGCGACGCAAGTTCCTCGTAGGACTTGTTGCGCCAGTATCCGCCTTCGCCGCGGAAGGTCGGCACGCCGCTTTCGGCGGAGATGCCGGCGCCGGTCAGGACCATGATTTCCTGCGCCGCGCTAAGTACGCTGCGTGCTTCGTCGAGCGGATCCATGAGCTTTTTGCAGGCGTTCATCGCTTCAAACTCCGGGTTGTGAAAGGTTGATTAATTTGGCATAAAAACGCGCCCATGTCAAGACCCGGACATCTACGCTCTGTTGCATTCTTGGTTGATGAAAACCGCATTTCGTCGCTGTCTGTAGCCCCATATTTGCATTGAAGATCAAAATACCGCCTGTAATTGGGGATGTACTGCCCAATCTGCCCACACTGCGGA
>JBAZZT010000008.1:0-73920 GCA_041658705.1 Patescibacteria group bacterium | reverse complement strand
CGGACAAGTTGAAGCCAGACTCAAAACAAGGCGCGGTATCAAGTCTGAGGCTTCGATGGAACTGCTCGTGAATGAGTTGCTGCTCCAAGTCTCACCCCAAACCATCAACCAATAATGCAACAGTGCCGACATCTAAAAGCGAAGAGCGCACCGGGTGGGTGCGCTCTGGAAAGTCAGACGGAAGGTGCGGCTCGAGCGCTGCTAATCAGCGGGGCTGACCCTGTAGCAACACAGGATGAAGTCATCGGTGACGCGGTATTTGCCGTCAGCCGCGAAGATGACCCAGCTATCGGTCAGCCGGTTGAAGCGGAACGATTCTTCTTCGGGCCGTCCATTCCGATGATAGAAGCCTTCGATTTGCTCGAGGGTGAAAGGTCCCCAAGAAGCCAGCTCCTGGCATAAGCGAACGATCCACCGTGCTGAAGCCTCGGTTGCCGAGTTGCCTAGGGCTCCATGGAAGTGCCGTTCGACGCTGATCATGCTCGGCAGAATCGGGAAGGCAGTGCCTTCGATGATGCGGTTAGCCATTTTTTCCTCCGTGACTCACTTCTTGAGTTTGAACACCATCAAACAACCAATGGGGTGCATGCAGGCGACTTCGTCGATGCCACCGGCCTTGAGGCAGTCTTCGTCGATGCCGCAGAAGAAGTGCTGACAACCGTCGGCGACGTGCACGTACTTTTGCCGACATGTGCCACCTACGCCGATGACATGGTAGCCCGGCAAGGTACGGACATCGTCCCCCAAGTTCGGGCAGATGTCGTCGTCCGTGCAGCCGTAGTCCCCTTGGTCATAGCCCGCGTGACACGCCTTCTTCCCACCAACGGTTTGCGCTGGCGCAGAAGCTTCCGCGGGTTTGGCCGGGAGCGTCGATTTGGAACAGCTGATGATGCACAGGGACGAAATGAGGCAGATGATGAATGTGCGCATTCCGCTTCTCCTTTCGGGCGTTGTCGGATTCATTTATATATCACCGAAAGCCATCTCCGTCAATCCTTGAAGTGAAATTTTCGTATTTCTGTCGCCAATTTGTCCGACCGCGTCAAATTAGTGACAGAAGGTCTGAATAACCTCTTAATTTACAGCCAATTTTGAATTATGGACTTTTGAAAAGCTGACCGGGTAGATGCGGCCGTTACAAAATAGTCAGTTCGGTTGTCTTATCGGTCATTTTACTTTATTCTCATGAGAGTTAATTCCCGTATCCATGAAGGGCGAGTGGGCGCTAAGCGACGAACGGCAGCTTAGCGCGGGCGCCAAAGGGCGCCCCGGCCGACACGAGCAACTGATTTTTGCTTGAGGCCAGGCCGAGAAATCTAATGGGCGAGTGGCGGAATTGGCAGACGCACCAGCTTTAGGAGCTGGCGGAGGCAACTCCTTGTGGGTTCGACCCCCACCTCGCCCACCACGGGTACGGGAAATCCAGATATGGTATTCACCCTTTGCAAAAACCATGACTCGGCCTTGTCCAAGACGTTTAAGGCCGTGGTCGCGGACTTGAACGGTTTTTACGGTTTGGACTGGTGGCACGGTCTGCCGCGCGTTTTCATCATGCCGGATCGCAAGACTATCGACGCCTTGTCCGAAAAAAAGACGGAACGCTGGGTCATCGGTTTCAATGATGGACGTTATGTTTTTCTATTGGACAATGAGTCGATGGAAAAAGAGAGTCAGCATTCCAAACGCAGTCAGCGGGAATATACCGCGCTGCTCAAACACGAGATGAGCCATGCTTTCTTCGACAAGCTGGCCAACGGCTGCCACATCCCCCGCTGGTTGAACGAAGGCGTGGCGATTTTTGTCTCCGGCCAATTGCAGGTCAAGGGCCGCCCGGAAAAGCTCATGACTTGCCTCGACTATTTCCGCACCGGCGGCCAGGGTATTTACGCGGAGGCGGGTTTTGCGGTCAAAGCCTTGGTCGAAATATACGGCCGAAAAAAACTCCTGCAGCTCATCAAGGACTTGTATCCTGAAATAAGCCGCGGCGCTTTCAAAAAACTATTCAAGAAAATCTACGGCTTCGCTCCGACTTACAAGAATCTAAACCAAACCTATGCTCGAATTGAAAAATGAACCGACCCTGCGCGACTTGCAGGGATACGTAGCGCGGATGACGGCCGAACGCGGCTTCGATCACGAGAGCGTGACGGAAAAATTCGTGCTCATGATGGAGGAGTTCGGAGAGCTGGCCAAAGCGGTGCGCAAGACGCAAGGCATGCACACGGATCCGAATTCACAAAAATATCGTCCGGACCACGAAGCGGCGGATGTCTTGTTTTATCTGCTCAATATCTGCAATAAGCTGGATATCAATCTGGAAAAAGCCTTGCGCGAAAAAGAAGAAATCAACCACACGCGGGTTTGGACGTAGGTGTCCCTTCGGCCGCCGCGTAGGGGCAATTCATGAATTGCCCCTACGGGAATATTTATTAAAACGACCCGTGCGGATTTGCACGGGTCGTGAGGTTAAAGGGCGACTTCGTCTACCAGGCGCTCCATCTCGCGGGGCGGGATTTTGCTGCCCGCGATGCGCGGACTGCCGCCGATGATGTCGTTGCCGCCGTGGCGATCGGCCGCAGAGGCCAAGCCTTCGATTTCGTTGGCGCGTTCGAAGATGCGCGTGATGCCGAAGGGGATGAAGACGGACATGCGGCCGTAGACGTAATCGTAGACGCCGTCGCCGCGTTGCCTGACCGAGACGAAGGCCCTGACGCCATCCGCGAACATGGCGGTGCGGGCTTGAGCCCCGATCTCGCGCACCATGCTCCAGCCTTTGCCGCCGCCCACGCGTTCGTACTTGGTTTGCAGCGGCATCGCCTGCCCGCGACCCGTGATGTGCGCCATGATACGCAACTCGACATCGCTCACGATGCACGCGAAGGCTTCAGGATCGCGCCGCGCCAACCCGCCGGTCAAACGGAATTGGGTATACGGTTCAAAGACCCAAGCCAATTCCTGCAAAGCCGGAAGATCAGATGGGAAAGGATAGGCTCCGGCGGTGGTGTCCAGCGCATCTTCCATGGAGACCAGGCGGTTCAGGGCCGGGTTCATGGTTTGCTCGACCAGATAATGATGCTTGAGCAGGAACCAACTCAAGCACACGTCTTGGTCGCAGTCGTTGACCGGCACGATCATGCGCGGACCTTCAGCATTACGGAAGCAATGGAACAAGCCTTGCCGGATGGCCATGAGCACTTGGGCGCAAGTCGCCCGCGTCGCCAAGCGATCCACGCACTCGTGGTGGTTGAAGTTGGCGCGCGGACCTTGCGCATCGAAGCGCGGGCCGTCAGCCACGAAGCCATCGAGCGCGACGGAAAACGGAGGATACTTGAGGCGGAAATCTTCCCATCCCATGGGCGAGGTCTGGGGCTGCATATAAAGGACGATGGACATTCTCTTCCTCCTATCCGCAGCTTTAGCAGATGGCTAAAAGTTTTTCAAGCCTCGAGTAGCGTCGTTGACAGAAAATCCTGCCGCTGGTTAGCTCTCTTGAGTCCATTCGCAAGGAAGGTCAGAATGAGCGACATCGACAGACTGCAAAACTTCTTCTTCGCCGCCGCCAGCGTGACGTACGCCGGAAACGGACCCAAGTTCACGGACCCCGAAAGGCCGGGCGTCAAAATCTACCGCTTCGCCGACGACATCCTCCGTTACGTGGACGAGTACTACGTGAACGGAGCCAAGAGCTTCGGCTCGACCGTCATCTGGCAGGATGATCAGCCAGTCTGGCACATGCAGTACCGCGGCTTTTGTCACGACAAGCAAGCCAGCGAACTCGTGAAGAAGGCCATGCGCGCCGCCTACCAAGAACACATCTTCGCCGGCGGCCGCGGAGTCGACTTGATCGAAGGCGAACTCAAGTACCACAACGTCGCCATGCATTCCTTCGGCGAGTTCCACGGGTCGGATTGCGTCGGCACGATGACCAAGGGGAAAGACAACCTCCTCTTCTGGCACAAGTACTCCGGCGGCTTGCTCGTGAAGCCGTGACCCTCTAAACCGCTCTCCGCGTTCTGCGGCCGGGCGGTTCTTTTTTTTACTAGCCTGTAGACGGTAGACGGTAGCCAGACGTAGGGGCGCACGATCGTGCGCCCTTTTGGTCATAAGAGGATGTCATTCTTGAGGCCGTCTGACGGCCGAAGAATCTTCCAAGTATCTTGGAATTTGTATTTTGGGTTTCGACCCCAAAATACATAATACAAAATACAAACCCCAATTCCTTAAGGCATAGGAAGATCCTTCGCTGCGTTCAAGGGCACGGCGTTCGCGAACGCCGTGCCAGGATGACAATTATTTTTTATTCCGGCTACCGTCTATTCTTGATTATTTGTTATCGGCTCCGGCACCTGGTAAAATCCGCTCGAAATATGAACCAGACTAAATTGCTCGTTTGTGCCTCGATTTTTGCCCTCGCCCTGACCAGCCTACCGCACAGCGCCTTGGCCATCTCGGCTAACTCGCTCATCAAAGGCTCGACGCCGGCGGTCTATTTTTATGCCGCAGGCCAGCGCTACGCTTTCCCTAACGAGACGGTGTTCAAGAGCTGGTATCCTAATTTTTCCGGCGTGACGCGCATCGCCGACCGGGATCTCGAAAACATCCCCTACGTCGGCGAGGTGACGATCCAGCCCGGCTCGAAGTTGGTAAAAAACATCAACGAGAATAAAGTCTACGCCGTGTCGCGTTATGGCGTCTTGCACTGGATCCAAACCGAACAGTTGGCCGCATACTACGCTGGCCAAGATTGGAAAAAGCAAGTCGTCGACCTGACGGATACCGCGTTCAAGGAATATGTCGTGGGTTATGCTTTGGATAAACCCGGCTTGTATCTGGCTCTGGATGAAATGTCGGCGACGCTCACTCCGGCGGACAATTTGCGCCCGCTGAATTTCGTCCCCGCGCCAAAACCCACCCAAGATTATCCGGTGCAAAGCGCGTTGGGCGAATTGAGTTTGAGCACGCATTACTCTGAAGTGATCGAAGGCCAGACCGTCAAGCTCACCGCGGAACTCAAAGGTAATGGTTTGGGCGTGAAACAAATCACGATCGGCGCCGTGGACGTGACGACTCCCCTGGCCGTGTGCCGCGCGACGGAAAAATGCACATACTCATTCGAAGCTCCGCAGCCGCCTTTCGCGCGCACTTTTTACGCCACGGCCGAGGATATTTCGGGCCGCAGTTTCAAAACGCAGGATAATCCGGTGATCACGGTCATGACACAGAGCGCGGATATCCAGCTCAACGCCTCGCCGCTCCAAACCGTCACCGGGCAGCGCGTCAGCGTATCTTCGCAGTACAACTCGAACCTCGACATCACTGCCCATCGCCTGATGGCCATCGTGCCCGGCGCCGAAAATCCGATCAGCTGGTTGGATTGCGACACTTCCAAATATTGTGCCGGATCCATCCCGTTGTATCGCGACACGAAATTCTTCGCCGTCATCGATCGGGAAGACGCCTTACTCATCTCCAAACCGCTATTGGTCACGGCGCAAGGCGGTACCATCCCCAAACCCGTGATCAAACTAGTGCGGCAAATCGGGACAGCCGTGGAAGTCCAGATCATCGCACCCAAAGGCGAAGGCATCGGTCCGACTTTCCTGATCGAAGGGCAGGATCCGACCGTCCCCGCGCTCGCCATGTGCGAGGACACGTGCACCCTGACGCTGCAACTGGAAAAATCCACGGAACTCATGGGCGTCGCTTACATCGGCGGTGAGCTCGAAAAGTCGGAAGTGCTCAAAGTCTCACCGTATCAGGAATAAAACGACGTAGGGGGCGACCCGATGGGTCGCCCCTACGGATGACAATATTTTTTAAGGTTCTGTCATCCTGAGCTTGCCGAAGGACCTTTATTAGTAATGGCGCGAGCGATAAAAAACCCGAAAATTAATTCGGGTTTTGTTTGGTTGCTAGTCGCTTGTTGTTATTTAGCCCTCTCCACGTACTCCCCCGTATCCGTGTTGACCACGACCGCGTCGCCTTGGTTGATGAAGATGGGGATGTGGACGATGAAGCCGTTGTCGGTCTTGGCTTCTTTGGTGACGTTGCCGCTCGCCGTGTCGCCTTTGACGGCCGGTGCGGTCTCGGCGATCTTGAAAGTCATTTTGCGCGGCAGTTGCAAGGCCAGCGGCAGACCCTCGTGGGTCGTGATCGTGACTTCCATGCCCTCGCGCAGATACTTGCCCTGCTCGCCCACGTCGTCGTCCGCCATGGTCACCTGCTCGTAGGTGCCGGAATCCATGAAGGAATATCCAGTCGCGTCGTGGTACAGGTATTGCATGTTGCGATATTCCATTTCGACCAGATCGACGGATTCGGAAGTCTTGTAGGTCCTCTCAAGCGTCTTGCCGGTCTTGACGTTCTTGACCCGACAACGCACAAACGCCGCGCCTTTGCCCGGATTGACGTGTTGGAATTCAGTCACGATCCAGAGTTCGCCGTTGTCGCGGATGACCACGCTCTTTTTGATTTCGGAAGTTGAAGCCATATTCGTGGCCAGAGTTTGCGCGAAAGGCGCGATCCCGTCAACCCCTGGAAACAAAAAAGGCGCCATGAGTGGCGCGTCGGTTGAGTCAGATCAGACCCGCAAGTGACGACAGCGGGTTATCAGACTGAAGATAAGAGGGATGAGCGTCAGCGCATCCGCGATCGATGCCAGGTATCTGGAGTGAGCCAAGTCATCGCCCAACATCTGGGCAAACATCAGACTGATGAGCACGAACATCCAGAATCTGAAATCGAACCAGACTATTTCAGACACTATCCTTTGTCGATCAAGCCCGTCATTTTCAGGTAGCTTCTTTTTCCGTTCCGCTGCCTTAAACTCGATCCAGGCTGCCAGGCAAGAGCCCGCGAGCACGATGCCGTGCATCAGCCACAGCCATGTCTGTTTATCCATCATCTGACCTCGAAGTTTGAAGGTCCGAGAAGTCGCATAAGAACATGTTCCGCCCTGTCTGTCAACGCCCGTACTCTAATCGTAAAAAAAAGCGGCGCGATCGCATGGGATCGCGCCGATGGTTCAGCTGGGGCTTGGGGCGATGGCTTTGAGATACGCCTGCGCGAATTCCCGGATGGCTGGCACGCGGGGATCGCCCTCGAATCTCGCCGCCGCGATGTGGCTGTACTCGGGCACGAGGCAGGGCCGCGCTTCGAAAATCAGTTTGATGAAACCGAGCTCACGCAGGTGCGCGATGCCTGCGGCGTATTCGCGCTCCGGACCTACGGGGGTGAAGAAGCCGAAAGCGAATTTGTTGCTGCCGGAAAGTCGCAGGGCGACCTCGGCGAATTCTTTGCCGCTGTACGGCAAGTGCAGATCCTCCCCGGGCCGCAAATCGATCAGGGCATTGAAAAACACTTGCAGCAACGCGAATCTTTCATTCTCGTCCATGCACCACTCTCCCCTTTAAAGGACCGCCCTAACCTAACAAAACCTGGAAGCGCGGTCAAGCGTTTGCCTTATCCAAATAATCAATTTACTAGACTACTCGATGCTGAAAAACCTGCAACAAAATAAATCCCCGCAAACTCTGGCCTCGTATCTTGGCTTATTGAGCCATGGTGCTACTTACGAAATTTCCCAAAGTATCCAAGTGCCAAAGGGCCAAAGGGTCAAAAAGAAACAAAGGATTTAAGGGTTACTTGCGAAAACGGAACACGAACTCGTAGGCAGGACGCCAGGTACTCCCGGGAAGCGCCCAGCCGAGGCTCAGCCACGTCCCATCGGCGTCACGCTCAACGCTGAAGACGCGCGGGCTGCCGACGGGAACGATTATCTGTTTCATGGCGATCCTCAACCATTCATCGAGAGGTTGATCCTTATAATCCAGACGGAGATGCGGGCCGACTTCTGCCGGGCAGAGTTCGAGGCCAAGTTCTTCGGCTTTCTTGTAGATCTCATCTGTGGTCGGGTCATGGTCGAAACCGAGATCGGCGACCGTGAGGCGGATGAGATTCGCTTGCTCGGGATTCTTCGCGGTCGTGAAATCAGCGTGCCGCAGCATGTGAAGGGCGTTGGGCGAGATCTTGGATCCGGCTGCTTCAAATGCTGCTTCGAGTTGTTGTTCGGTCTGTCCACCGATCTCGATGGTCTGTCTCCTGATCTTGCCTTCGGGGAAGGAAAGATAGAGATGTTCGAGATGGCCGAGGAGTTTGAAGATGCCAGGGAACAAGGGGCCGATGTAGGCTTTGGTGTTCTTGGTGATGTCTTCCTTGCTCCAGGCGATTTCGTTCGGCTGACACTCAAAGACGATAGGAGCGTCTTCCTTGGGGTTACGTTGGTCGCGGAGTGCTTTGAGGCGTGGGTCTGTATGGAATCCGAAGCTTTGGGGTGACTTCGTCTCGTAGATGAAGATGAGGTCGTCTTTGTCGAGGAGTTGGTTGGCTTTGATTTTCTTCTCGATGGCTTTGATGTGCTGCGTGTCTTTGATCGAATCCTGGAAGGCTTTCAGGAGATCAGCTACCTTACGTGCGTCTTGGGCCGATAGCTTTTTGTTGGCTTTAAGCTCTTCGAAGTTAGCGGCTCCGTATTTGGCGTAGATCTCTTTTATCTGCGCAGCGAGGTTATCCGCGAGCTCACGGACGGGGGTCGGCAAATCCTGACGCTTGATACCGGAAGCATAAGGTAGCCCTTCGACTGGCTCAGGGACTATTTTGCTTTTGGAGGTTTCGAAGGGGTTGGGGGGGGGCATGCTTTGTACGGAGTTTAGATTAAAGAAGCTGCGGAATCAAATCGGGACTTGTGGGTTTGATGTCTAGCCCTTTGATCGTCCTCCGTAGGGGCAATTCATGAATTGCCCCTACCAGGGGAACCTGGATCGTGCCGGACAGCGCAAAAAAAAACTTTGAGGTCGGGGCGAGATCGATTATTGTCCGTCGAATCTCTCGCGCGCTGAAGCAGACAGGATTTCGTTGATGGATTGCGCGCCGGTCAATAGCATAATGAAACGTTCGACGCCGAAAGCGTTGTCGAAGCTTTGCGGTCTTCCCTATCCTGGACAAAACCAAGGGGAACCTCTCACTAAGCACCCGGTCAAAGCGGCAACGGACGGCGAATGATTTCGAATCTTACGCTTCAAAGAAGGCGGGTCGATTCAAATCAACAGACGTGAAAATTCTCCGGACAAAACGACTTCAAGCGCGGACCGCGCGGCTCGGCGCTTATCTCGCTCGCGGGCGGCGATCCAGAGATTGCCCGTGATACGGAAGGCTAAAGCCGGAAATATCCCCTGTTCTAGGCCTTGAGCCGAGCCTTCAGCCTTGAAACGACCAGCTAGATAACGAAAGGCGCGCCGGGCAAGGGCGCGGTTCTTTTCCAAGGCGGCCAGCTGCAGATAAAGGTAAGCCATGTCATACCAAGCGATGCCCCAGCGAGCGAACTCGGAGTCAGTCACGGCAAGGCGACCGTCCTTGAGACGGCACAGGTTCCAGGGCACCAGGTCGTGGTGGGCGAAGCTGCGCTTGAAATGCAGACCGACCATCGAATGGAGGTGTGCGAGTTCATCCCGATCCAACAGACCCGCTTCCAGGGCCGGGGCGGCATACCAATCCATCTTGGCATGATAATACCGAGGCGTGAATTCACGACGCGCGCGGGTGACCAACGATTCCGGGAGTTCATCCTGCGCCAAACCCGCCAGGAAAACCATCACTTCGTAGATTGATTCCAAGTCGCGCAGGGAGAGCCGCGAATGCAGGACTGGCCGCCTGTAGCCTAGCCAGCGGCCTGCGACGAAATCCGATATCAGAAGGGCGCCGTCTTCAGTGCCGATGAACTCGCTGCGCGGGAAAATAAAACCTGCCTTACGAGGCGTGACCGAATGCAGAAAACGATTGACTACCGACTCATTATGCAAGTTGGCGGCTTCATCAGGTTCGGAACACTTTATGGCATAGTCGCGCTTACCTTTGCGGGCACGGAATACGACATAACGGCCGGCGGCCATAAGAATCTTTGCCGGCTCATAGCCTGCCTGCTCGACCAATAAACGTGCGGTCTTGATTTGCAGCATATCATTGTACAAAGCGTTCGCGCGCTGAAGCAGGCAGGATTTCGTTGATGGATTGCGCGCCGGTCAAAAGCATGACGAAACGTTCCACACCGAAAGCGATGCCGGCGGCGTTGCCCATCTTGGGCAAGGCTTTAAGAAAACGTTCATCCAATCCCCAAATTTTTTTGCCCAGATTGTTGCGCAAAGCTTTTTCCTGGATGAAACGCGCGCGCTGCTCGTTTTCGTCGCACAATTCCGCAAAGCCGTTGGCCAGTTCGAGTCCGCCCGCATATAACTCGACGCGATCGGCCCAGCGTGGGTCGTCGGCTGATGCGCGCGCCAAGGCAGCCATGCTCTTAGGATAGCGATATAAAAATGTCGGCTCGTCTTGTCCAAGTTTGGGTTCGATTTCCGATAAAAAAATCTTGAAGAATAAATCGTCCCAGGTATCATTCTCCCCTACCGTCTGGCCGCGCTCCGCTACCGTCCGCGCCATGGCCGCGCGATCTTCGAGCAACGGCGCAAGCTCGATGCCGCAATATTCCTTCCACGCCTCTTCGACGGTGAGATGACGGAAGGGTGAATTTGGAATTTGGAATTTGGAATTTGGAATTTCGACTGCGACCCAGCGCATCATGTCTTCGGTGTCGCGCATCAGATCCTCGACTCCGGCTTCGCGGCGATACCATTCGAGGAGCAAAAATTCCGGGTCATGCGTCCCGTCCCAGGGTTCGTTATTGCGGAAGCACGGGCCTAAGTCGTAAATCTTATTCAAGCCCGCCGCCAAAAGACGCTTCAGCATGTATTCCGGCGAAGTGATGAGCGCGGCGGGAAGTGAATTTGGAATTTGGAATTTGGAATTTGGAATTTCGAGCGTCGTCCAGAACGGCTCCAGATATGGTTCCTGCCCGGGCAAACCGACCAAGCGCGGCGTGTGCATTTCCAAAAATCCGCGCTCGTCGAACCAACGGCGCATCAGCTGCACGATCTGCGATCGCGCTTTCAGCTTTTCCAGATCCATATCAGACCTTGCTCGCTTCCGCTGAATCGGATATTCGAATGGTTTCGATACCCGCCTGCTCGAAAAATTTGCGGGAGATGGCATTCGCTTTCCATTCGCGGAGATCGCGGTACACGATTCGTTTTATGCCGGCCGTGATGACCAGCTTGGCGCATTCGTTGCATGGAAAAAGCGTGGAATACATGGTGCAGCCATGCAACCCTTCCGAAGCGGACACGATGGCGTTAGCTTCGGCGTGGGTGATCGTATCGTACTTGTCTATCTCATACACGATTTCGTCCGAAAAAACACCTGGCAGATTCACCTTGGTGGTCCGATCCTTGGCCCAAAAAGAATCGTCAACACCGGCGGGCAAACCGTTGTATCCGGTCGAGACGATGCGGCGTTTAGGATTGACGATCACGCAGCCGATTTGCGTCTCGACATCATGCGAACGGGTGGCCACGACGTTGCAGATGGCTAAAAAATATTCATCCCAAGAAGGACGCTGGCGGGTGGGAGTTTCGCTCATATGGAGCCATGTTATACGAAAATCCACAGAACGCAAAAGACGGATTTTCTCCGTCTTCTTGGCTACTCTCTACCCTCTACTTTCTACTCCCTTGTTTTTATTGCACGAGATACGGCAGAAGCGCCATGAAACGTCCGCGCTTGATGGCGGTCGAAAGCTTGCGCTGATGCCACATGCAGACGCCGGAGCGTTTGCGCGGCACGATCTTGCCGAATGAGGAAAGATAGCGGCGCAGCGTGTTGGTATCTTTGTAGTTGATGGCTTTTACGTTGGATTGGCAGAAAGCGCACTGCCGATCGACGTTCTTGGATTTGGGCATAATATTCAATTACAAATTACAAATTATTCCGATCTACGTATGCTGTATTTTTAATTCGTAATTTGTAATTTTTAATTTTCTTAGAACGGTATGTCTTCGAGACGGATTTCTTGGCCGCCGACACCGGGGTCGACTGCCGAAGAGTTCGTGGGTGGTGCGGACGGTTCGCTCGGAGCCGAAGGTTCGCGCGGTGCGCCGCCTTGGGGCGCCCGGTCCAGGATGATCATGTTCTCGGCCACGATCTCGGTGCGCTGTTTCTTGGCGCCGTCCTGACCTTCCCACTCGCGGGTCTGCAAGCGGCCTTCGACGTAGACTTTGCGGCCTTTGGCCAGATATTGAGTGCAGATGTCGGCCAACTTTCCCCAGGCGACGATGGGATGATATTCGGTGCGTTCCTGTTTTTGGCCTTGTGAATCGGTCCACTGCGATGACGTGGCGACGGAGAAGTTGCACACATTCTGTCCGCTGGGGATGGTGCGGCTCTCCGGATCGCGAGTCAGGTTACCGATGATCATGGCGCGGTTGAGGTTCATAATTCAATTATCAATTATGAATTACAAATGACGAATTAAATTTGGCATTTGCAATTTGGCATTCGGCATTGATTATATCTTGTCGGCAAGGGCGCTGTCGATTTTCTTCGTCAGCTCTTCGTCCGAGAGATCAGGCTTGGTTTCCGCCGGCTTGTCTTCACCCTTGTCTTCACCTTCGAGCGCGGCCACGCCGGACTTGATGTCCGCGATGGCTTTGGACTTTTCGTCGGGACGGACCTCTTTGCCGCGGCGATCGCGCTGTTCGGCCTTGAGATCGATGTTGACCTCGGTGAACTGCACCAGGTCAAACTTATCGCTGCCCACTTCATCGGCGCGCACAAAAATATCGCGCAACACCTCGGGCGTTATGCGCAACGCCTCTTCCATCTTGGACACCGCTTGGGTATCGGCGTTGAGACGCAGCATGACGTAATGCCCGTGCCGCTGCTTCTTTATAGGATAAGTCAACCGGAATTTGCCCAGCCGGTTGGTCGAGATTATCGACGCTCCATTCTTTTCCAGGAGCGCCTTGATGCGACCTTCGATTGCTCCCATCTCGTCGTCCGTGAAGGACGCGGAAATGATGTAGAGCAACTCGTACTCGCGAGTACGTTGATCCATAGGACACAGGATGGGTCCCTATTTGGGACCTCCAGCAAAGCTGGAATGGCCACCCATGATTAGATTTTTAACGCTGCGAGCTTAACCCAGAGCCGAGGAAACGTCAAGAAGGTAACGGGCAACGAGCGACTAATAACTAGCAACCAAAAAACCTGAAATTGGTTGCTTGTCGCTAGTTGCTAGTCGCTCGTCAAAAACAAAACGCTCCCGAGTGCGGGAGCGCGTATTCAAGTCTGTAGATTGCATGGCGCGTCCGAATGCGGACGCGAGAGTCGGCTACGTGGCAGTGGCCATGTGCGGATAGTTGGTGGGCCTGTTCGGCTCGAAGACCTCCAAGAACCACTGCATGTCCGGGATCTTCGCTTTGGCGAGGCGCGCGCTTACGTTGTCGCGCTTTTCGATGCCCTTGAGCTTGTCGGGCAAACCTTCGGGGAAGATCCCCGCCAAGCCGAACCGGAAGAGGTTGCGGCGCTGCAAGTCGAACAACAGCCAAACCTTTTCTGCGCTGTCGACGACGATTTGCTCCTTCGAGACGAGCGCGTGGCGCAACGCCTGGAAAAAGTCGACCGCGACTTCGGGCTTCGGAAGCAGCTCGCCTTCTTCATAGCCCTTGGTCTTGCGTGCGCCGGAACCCTGGGGGTTTTCGACTGCGTCGGCTGCCGCCATGAGATCCTTCGGGGGATCCTGCTGCTTCAAGGCATCACCATCCAGGTCGATGCTGTCCTCGCTCGACTGCATCCGACTAAGCAAGTCATCGATCTCGCCCTGCTTATCGGTGATGACCGTCTGCAGCTTGGTGATTTGCTCGCTGGAGCTCGTGTTCAACTGTTCCAGCTCGCCCTTGGCCTGCTCCAGGTCAGCCTTGACCTTCGTCAGTTCGTCCCGGAGCGTGGCCACTTCCCCATCGAGTCCGTTGGCGCGATCGACCGACGACCGGTAGTTCCCATTGGCCGCTTCCAGGTCTTGCTTGTCCTGATCGATCGTCTGCTTCAGACCGCCGATGGTCCGGGCCAACTCTTGCACGATGCCCGAAGGCCTCTTCAGTTCGAGGAACTCTTCGGGGGTAAGCCCGCCCAGTTCCATCTGGTTCAAGAGGTCCTGCATCAATTGCAGGATGTGGGCGAGATATGACTGCGCCTTGAGCTTGGCGCCGTCCGTCTCTGCGCGGCGTTGCTCGATGTCTTGCCACTCGCGCAACTTCGCTTCCTTGCCGCTGTTCAGGATCGCCAGCTGTTCGGCTTGGTGAGCCTCGAACTTGGCGACGCGCTCCTGCAAGAGGCGCTCTTCTTCCTGAACGGTCGTGCGCGTCGCCTCGGCCTGGTCGAGTTCGACCTTGGCCTTGCCGCGTTCTTCGGCGGCGTCGTTGCGATCGCGCTGCGCCTCTTCGTAGAGGACGATCTCCGTGGACTTGAAACCCGTCAGCCTGAAATACAAGCCTTCGAATTCCGCACGGAGCTGGGCGGGCTCTTCCCGTTGTGGGTGGAGTTCCTGGATGCGCGTTTCGACCTTCTGGCGCTGTTCCCGGATCGCGGCGAACTTCTCGTCACCCGACGCCTCGTACTCGTCACACAAGACATGCAACACAGCCTGCTTCTCGACAAGCATGGTCAGCTCGTTGTCGATCTTGACGAACGTCTTGTCGCTCTCGGGCATGAGCGGGGCGATCCGCATGAAGTGCTGCTTGATGGCCTCCAAATCGCGGAATGACTCTTGGGCCTTTTCCAACGCTTCCTTGGCCGTGGTCAACTCACCGTTCAATCTTCCGACCTTGGCCTTGTGGGCATCGGCCAGATCTCTCCGCCGGCCTTCGAACGCCAGGGCCTCGGCCTTGGTCTTTTCTTGCGCTTCCCTGGCCTCGGTCTTGGCGCGTTTCACTTCAGCGTGGCCGCCGACCGCTGTTTCACGGACGTCTTGCCACAAGCTTTCCAGCGCGACGCCTTGCTTCAGCTCCTTACCGCAGTCGTCCTTGAGGAAACTGCAGAAGCCGGTCTCGAGTTTCTTTAGCAACGCGGTTTTGGTCTCGAGCAACGTAGCTTTGTCTTCGCCGTCCTGCTTTAGCAGCATCAAGACGCAGTCGACGTTCGCGCCCGAGGCCACGGGGATGTCGAAGAGCTTGGCCAGGCTGAAGATCCGTTCCTCGCCTGCGCGCTGCTTTTCGGCTTGCTTGGCTTCGATGGACTCGTGGTCCTTGAGTTGCTTGGTCTGCCTATCCGAGATGGCCTTAAGGGTCCGTTCGAACCCCAACTTTTTCTTGGCGCTGTAGACCAGGCCGGCGAGGCAGAGAACCGAGTTGAGCACGAGCAAGAGCCACAAGGTCTTCGGGAATTGGACCGTCGTGGTCCGTGACATCTTTTCCTTCAGGCCAAGGCCACCTGCTTCGAGCGCGGCGAGCTTGCACGCATCGTCGCCGTCGCAGGCCGTGAGTTGAGCCATGAGTTTGTCGCCCGCGCTCGGCTGGGGAGCCGGTGGGGCGGCGGAATTCGCGGCGCTCGCGACTGGTTCGGCCAGCGTCGTCTGGCTGCTGGCCGGCGGAGGCGTCACCGGAGGTGGCGCGAGCGTCTGCGATTGGGTAGGCGCGGGCGGTGGCGTTGATTTGATGTTGGCGCCGAGCCGCTTGGCTACGCCGACCGCGCATTCCTCGCTCTCGCAGGCTTTGATCTCTGCGATGATGGGGTCGGCGTCGTGCACGTTGATCGACTGCTTTTCGCCGTCGATCTGCGCGCCGAGCTTCTTGGCGTTATCGACCGCGCACTGCGATGTGCGGCAGATCTTGAGCGCGGCCTTGATCCGTTCTTCCTCGACGAAGGACAGGTGCTTGATCTTGGGGATTTTGATCACCTGACCGGGCAGCACGTAGACGTACTGCTCTTTTTCGTCGGGGCAGGACTTCCACACGGCATCGCTGCCGCGTTCCTCGACCGAGTTGACCTTGCCCATGTGATAGCCGTCACCCGGCCGATGGCACAAGGCAATCGTCCCGGTGCGGTTGGCATTACGGATGGTCATCTGGGTCGTGCCCAGCTTGGCCGCGAAGCGCGGCGTGTTCAGATTGATGTTCGGCGCGATGCGGGCACACGTCCCATCGTAGTCGCCACAGTTGGGCATGATCCAATAATGGACGCCCTCCATGGGTTCGATCTCGACGGCTTGCGCCGGACGGACCCAACCCAGCAACAACATGAGCGGTAGGAACCACACGAGAATCCTCTTCATGGCCCGGCCCTCCAAGCAGACAGGGTAACTTGCCGTTTCCATGCTTCTTCCTTTTTCAAAAGTCCGAACGTCCGCCTTTATAAGCCTCATTCGGACGATTCACTTCAATCAGGCGAACGCCTCAATTCATCATAATACAGGCTCTTAGTCAAGTGACGTCCCGCGTCAATAGTAGTAGCATATGAGCATGTCGAATTTTTTGGTTTTTGGCAGCCATCCGCGGCTTAGCTTAGCCGAAATCACGGCTTTGCGGCCAAACGCCGAGATTAGCGCCGTTTGCGGCAAAGCAGTGCTCATCAATGACCCGGCGTGGGATGGTCCCGTCTTGATGAACCTGTTAGGCGGGACGGTTAAGCTCGGTGTGATCGCCGCCGAAATGCCCTGGCAGGATTTTTCCGCGGCGCGGGCGGCGGAAATTTTGGCTCCCCGGCTGCGCGGCAAGCGCATCGATTTCGGCTGGACGGTCTACGGCGGAGCGGCCGCGGCGCAAAAAAAACTCTCTGCCCAAGCCATCGCGTTCAAAAAGGAATTGAGAGCGCGCAGCCTCGCCTCGCGCTGGGTCACGGGAAAAAACAACGACGAGATCACGCCGGCTGCGGTGGCCAAGCTCAAGCTCACCACAGAAGGTTTGGATGTATGTCTGCTGGTGCATGGCACGCAAGTCGCGCTCGGCTACACGAGCGAGGTGCAGGATGCGGATGCCTGGAGCTTGCGCGACTACGGCCGACCGGCGCGCGATGAGCTGAACGGCATGCTGCCGCCCAAGCTGGCGCGCATCATGGTCAACCTGGCGCGCGTACCCGACGGCGGCACGCTGCTCGATCCGTTCTGCGGCGGCGGGACGATCCTGATGGAAGCCGCGCTGGCGAGCCAAGCCAAACTCATCATCGGCTCGGATATCGCAGCCAAACAAATCGCCGACACGCAAAAAAATATCGCTTGGTTGCTCAAAGAAAAAATCCTGCGCCCTGACGACGCGGCGCGTTTCGCTCTGCACGTGCAAGATGTGCGGCGCACGGCGCAACATCTGAAAGCGCACGGCGTCGATCGAGTCGTGACCGAGGGCTATTTGGGTCCGCCGCTCAAAGGCAACGAGACAAAACACGATCTGGAAAAATCCGCGAGCGCAATCTCGGATTTGTGGCGCGACTCCTTGCGCGCGCTTCTGCCCACGCTGGCGCCGCAAGCCGAACTCGTCTGCATCTGGCCGGGGTTCTTGAACCGCGAGGCGCACGCCTTCGTCAATCTTGAACCTGAACTGCAGGGCTTGGGTTATGCGCTCGTGCCGTTTTTTCCGCAGGAGAAAAAAACCGAAAATTTGATTTACAAACGTCCCGACCAACGAGTCTCGCGGCGCTTGGTAAAAATGCGTCCGCTTAGCCCATAAAGTAGCGAAAATCAGGCGAATCCCTTGACAAAAGGGGCTTTTTCAGATACGGTCGTTTGTTGGTATAGTGCCAACGTCAGACGTAAACCCGCACTTTCCAAATGAGGCAAACATGGCTTCGGATAAGCCTGGCAAGGCCAAGGTCGTTGATTTGGCGACCGGTGCAGAAGTAAAGAGCAAGAGCAGCGAACCCTCGATCTACGATATGCCGTACAGCGAAGGCGACGTGATCGATTGCCGTGACGTGGAGAACAAGACTTACATCTTGCGCTCGGGCGTCGTCTTCGTGAAGAAGGCGTTCAAGCTCGGCACCGAGACCAAGCTGGTCGAGGTGGAGACCTTGAAGGAAGAAGGCAAGCCGCTCTTCCCGAATCTCCTCTTCGGCCTGAAACATGACCCGGAACTCATCCTGGTCGCCGGTACGTCAGTCACGATCGGCGAATACCCCAACGAATCAATGGATGAGCTCCGCGACACCATCGCTTGGAATCGCGGCGTCACCAAGGCGGTGCTTGAGCGCATGCAGCGCTTGAGCCACGAACACGTCGAGGTAATCGAGAAGAGCTTGATCCGAGACAGCCGACGCGAGAATCCTTCGGAAGCCTTCGCGGCGATGGAACAAGAGTTGCGGGAAGCCCGGCACGAGCTCGACATCCTGCAAGCCTTTCCATCGATTCCTCCCCCCGACCCCGAAGAGTCCGGGGTAGAGCTAGCCTTCGCCGAAGCGGAAACGAAGCGGCTCGAGGACGAGCTCAAGGGCGCCAAGGCTGAAATCGAGAAGCTCAAGGCTGCGCTCAAGGAATCCAAGAAGCATGAGAAGGTGGACATGAACGCCCGCGCCATGGCACGCGACGCCTTTGACTACATGCAAGAGCTGGACAAGCGAGCGCAAGAGGAGTCAGTGCAGTTCCCGGCGCTGGTCAACACGGTACTGCAGGCTTTCGGCGAACGTGGAATCACGACACCCGAGCTCAAGCAGTTGCTGACCGACGAAGAAGGAACGCTCAACGGGCTGGCCTCTTCAGTGCAGTTCCTGGCGCTGGTCAACACGGTGCTGCGCGAACTCGGCGCACGCGGACTCTCGACGCCAGAGCTCATGCAGTTGCTGACCGGCAAAGAAGGAACGGACAACGGGCTGGCCTTCTTGGACGAGGAACCGGACAGCGGACATACCGTGACTTTGATTCCGATGTGGGATCCGAGCGTCGAGATGCTGCCCAGCGATCCGCCACCGGCCCCGATCGCCTGTCCGACTCCTGGATTCGCTCCGACCTCGGTGCTGGCGAATCTGGACGTACCGGTGACCGAAGTGCCCAGCCGCCCGGCCATCACCACGACCCTGCAACGAATTCCGGCTGGCTTGCCGCCGCGACCCGAAAGTCCGCCGACGGTACGGCGACCAGATTTCCGTCGGCCCCTGCCGCGCGAGGAACCTGTGAGCGATCCGCCGCCGAATCCCAATAGCGCGATCACGGCGACGCGACGCGAAATTCCCGCCGGTCGTCCGCCCCGGCCTGATCCGCGACCCGAGGGCACGAAGACAGCCGTCATGCTAGCCGCGATCGTACCGCAGCCAGCGCCAAGGCACGGCCCTCCGCCGCTTCCGCAGCAGACGCCGCCGCTAAGGCACGGCCCTCCGCCTCTGCCCGTCACCATGCCCACGCCGCGGAACAACTACACTCCGCGAAGCGAACACGGCGTCCGAAGCTTTCCTACTACCGAACCCTTCGCGGAAGAAGAAGCACCGACGTCACGCGGCATGCCGGTCGACTGCCCTCCGGCCATCCCCATGGCCGAACCGGAAGACGGCAAGAGGCCGGAAACGGCAGCCATCGACGTCCGAGCCTTCAGACCCAAGAAGTAGGACGCTCGCCAGTCTCACTCAACCAGACGCTCCATCGCACTCGATGGAGCGTCTTTTCTTTTTATTTCACCTCAACACTCTCGGCTCATCGGACGAGTCTTCGTCTATTTTGGGAGTATCAAATTCCTTCCACCTCCAATCAAGTGCCAAAAGGTCAAAGGGTCAAAAAGAAACAAAGGATTTAAGGGTTACTTGCGAAGACGGAACACGAACTCGTAGTCAGGATCCCAGGTAGGCGCGGGACCCGCCCAGCGGACGTCCAGCCACGCCCCATCGGCGCGCCGCTCAACGCTGAAGACGCCCGGGTCGCCGCCGGGATCGGAAATTTGTTTCATGGCGACTCTCAACCATTCACCGAGAGGTTGATCCTTATAATCCAGACGAAGATGAGGTCCGACTTCGGCCGGGCAGAGTTCGAGGCCGAGTTCTTCGGCTTTCGCGTAGATTTCATCCGTGGTCGGGTCATGGTCGAAACCGAGGTCGGCGACCGTGAGGCGGATGAGATTCGCTTGCTCGGGATTCTTCGCGGTCGTGAAATCTTCGTGCCGCAGCATGTGAAGGGCGTTGGGCGAGATCTTGGATCCGGCTGCTTCAAATGCTGCTTCGAGTTGTTGTTCGGTCTGTCCACCGATCTCGATGGTCTGTCTCCTGATCTTGCCTTCGGGGAAGGAAAGATAGAGATGTTCGAGATGGCCGAGGAGTTTGAAGATGCCAGGGAACAAGGGGCCGATGTAGGCTTTGGTGTTCTTGGTGATGTCTTCCTTGCTCCAGGCGATTTCGTTCGGCTGACACTCAAAGACGATAGGAGCGTCTTCCTTGGGGTTACGTTGGTCGCGGAGTGCTTTGAGGCGTGGGTCTGTATGGAATCCGAAGCTTTGGGGTGACTTCGTCTCGTAGATGAAGATGAGGTCGTCTTTGTCGAGGAGTTGGTTGGCTTTGATTTTCTTCTCGATGGCTTTGATGTGCTGCGTGTCTTTGATCGAATCCTGGAAGGCTTTCAGGAGATCAGCTACCTTACGTGCGTCTTGGGCCGATAGCTTTTTGTTGGCTTTAAGCTCTTCGAAGTTAGCGGCTCCGTATTTGGCGTAGATCTCTTTTATCTGCGCAGCGAGTTTATCCGCGTACTTCCTGACGTGGGTCGGCAAATCCTGGCGGCGGATACCGGAGGTACTAGGTAGCCCTTCGACTGGTTCAGGGACTATTTTGGTTTTGGAGGTTTCGAAGGGGTTGGGGGGGGGCATGCTTTGTACGGAGTTTAGATTAAAGAAGCTGCGGAATCAAATGCTACCAAGACTGACACACTCGTCGATCCCGCCCGTCATTGCGAGGAGTAGCAACGACGAAGCAATCTCCGAAGTCCAGAGATTGCCACGCGCATTCAGTCTATGCGTTCGCCACGGCGTTCGCGAACGCCGTGGCTCGCAATGACAGCGCGTGAAAAAACTTTGAGGTCGGGGCGAGATCGGTTATTGTTTACCGAAATATTTTTCCGTATAAAAACGGAGAAGCTGCTCGACTTCAGGTAAGCAAGCGGGATTGCCGATGCCGACTTTGAGTTTGGCTTGGAGTTTTTCCAACGTATCGGCGCCGTCCAAGACGGCGTGCTCGATGTCTTGGTCGGTCACTTGCGTGAGCGCATCCACCACGCGACCTGCTTCGGCTTCGACTTTTTCGAGTTGTCCGGCGCGGCGATACCAGTCGTTGACCGCAGCGCGCAAAGCCTTGTCGCCCAACACCGAGCAATGGATCTTGCGCGCCGGTAAGCCGCCCAAACGCGCGGTGACGTCTTGCGGCCGCAAATGGCGCGCCGCATCCAAGGTCAGGCCGCCGTTTTCCGTCGCCATGACCGAGAGCATGGAGGTCGAGGCGATAGCCGAACCGCAGCCGAAAGTTTTCCATTTGCAATCAATGATGCGCTCGGTCGCGGGATCGACGCGGATCCAAACCTTCATCGCGTCGCCGCAAGCCGGGCTGCCGACCATGCCCATGGCCGCGTCAGCATAAGCGCTTTCGTCGCGCATGAAATTGCGCGGATTAAAAAAATGGTCTTTGACCGTATCAGAATAGAACCAACCGTTGTCGCCGGCGCGGTTCAGGATATCGGGTTCGAGAGTAGGATTTTTCATAGGGGGCGTTTGTCGGTAAGTAAAAAAGGTCCTTCGACAAGCTCAGGATGACAATATTTTTTAGCTATCTAAAATATTTCATGTCCAAATTCACTGGACTCATGTGGCGCAATTTTTCGATGATGCCGGGCATGACTTTCAAGACGTAATCGATGTCGGTCTTTTTGGTGCCGTGGCCCAAGGTAAATCTGATCGAACCGTGCGCCGCTTCGTACGACATGCCGGTCGCCAGGATGACGTGCGAAGGATCGAGCGTCTGCGAAGCGCAGGCTGAACCGGTCGAAGCGAAAATTCCCAACGCATCCAGATACAACACGGCGGCTTCGCCTTCGATATCCATGAAAGACACGTTCACGTTGTTGGGCAAACGCTCGGTCGGATGGCCGTTGAGGCGCGTCTTGGGGATCTTGAGCAAGCCCTGGATGAGCCGGTCGCGCAATACGGTGAGACGCTTGTTTTCGCGCTCTTTTTCGGCTTGCACGAGTTCCAAAGCCGTAGCAAAACCCACGATTCCCGGGACGTTTTCCGTGCCGGAACGTAAGTTGCGCTCTTGGCCGCCGCCATACACCAGCGGTTCGAGCTTGAGGCCGCGGCGCACGAAGAGGCAACCCACGCCTTTGGGGCCGTAGATTTTGCCGCCGTTCAAAGCCAACAGATCCACGTGCGACTTTTCGACATCCAACGCCAGCGCGCCAGCGGCTTGGCAGGCATCGGAATGGAAATACGGATACGGCGTGTCGTGCGTCTTGCGCCACTTGAGAAGCAAGCGTCCGATTTCGGCAATGGGTTCAATCGTACCGATCTCGTTGTTGGCGTACATGATAGAAACCAAAATGGTATCCGGACGCAAAGCATGAACTAAATCATCCGGAGCGACGCGACCGAATTTATCCACGGGCAAAAGCGTGAGTTCAATCGCGCCGGATTTTTCGAGCGCCGCCAAAGGTTCGAGCACAGCAGGATGCTCGACGGCACTCGCGATGATGTGGGGATGAGAGAGGGTAGAGGGTAGAGAGTAGAGGGTAGCCATTCGGGTCACGCCCATGAGCGCGAGATTGTCCGCTTCGGTGCCGCCGGAAGTGAAGACGATCTCGTCGGCATGCGCATTCAAAATCGTGGCGCAAGATTTGCGCGCCGCAGCGAGCGCCTCTTTGGCACGCAGCCCCGGAGTATGAAACGAGGAGGGGTTGCCGAAGGTCTGCGTGAAAAACGGCAGCATAGCCGCAAGCACCCGTTTATCCAACGGAGTCGTGGCAGCGTGGTCGAGATAGATGGATTGCATGGAAGTATTTTGGGATGCGTATTTTGTATTTCGGGTTCTGTTCGATACCAGCTACTAGCTACCAGATACCAGCTACTCTATCTAAATGGTTTGTTCCAAACTAGTGTTCTTCAGGGTCTTGAGGATTGTGTTTTGCAGCTTGCCCCAAGCCTTTTGTGATGAACACTTACCCGCAAACAGGCAATTGCCGCGTCCGGCCTGGCAAGCCACGAGCTCAAGCGGTCCCTCGACGGCTTCGAGGATTTGGTGCAGCGAAATCTTCTTCGGCGGACGCGCCAAGACATATCCCCCACCCGGTCCGGTCTTGCCTCGAATCAGACCTGCGGCCTTGAGCGCACCCGCGATTTCTTCGAGATAACCTTGCGACAGATGCATGCGTCGTGCGACGTCTTGCAACGTCAACGGTTCGCCTGCGCGAAAACATTCCGCCAGCTCGGTCATGAGGATGAGCGCGCAATGATCGCGCGCCGGAATTTGGAATAAGCCGGGCATATTTCCTGGTTGGTAGCTAGGAATTTAACCTGAACCCGCAAAAAAGTCAAAGCCGACCTGGAGAGGTCGGCTGGACGTAAGGAAGATCACTTGATGCGGCGAAGGTTCGAGTCGGGTCGTTCCGTCAGCTCACCTTCGATCACACTCACGGATTGCGCGGTGACATCCACCTTCACCTTGAGCGGTGCGTTCCGGAAATCGCCGGTGTGCTGGATGACCGCGCAGAATGATGTCGCCTCCGGAAGCTTCGGCGCTTCGGCGACGGGAGCATGGATGATGCCTTTCTCCAGTGCGTCGCGTTCCAGGACATTCAGGATCCCGAACAAGTTGCCGTTGGGCAAGGCGGGTAATGCGACATGCTTCCGAACCGCATTCACCTCATTGTACAATCTTCCGCATCCGCAACTGGTGCAGAAGAAGCCTAGTTTGCTCGGATTGATGGCTGCGTTCCCGCAGACCACCTCGTCAGCGTAGCTCTGGCAATACTGACACAACGGAGGTCCAGCGGTATAGACGAAATAATCACGAATTCCTCCTGCAATTTCCATTTCAGAGGAATGGTGGCTAAACTCCAGACCAAGGTCCCGCATTCGCTCCATAAGGCTTAGAGTTGCCCTGAAAGGCGGCGCTTGGGACAAGCGCTTCCGCTCCCGAATGACCATACAGACATTGAGAGACGCGGCCACGACTCCGATGGCCAGGGGGACCAGCACGAGCTTGCCCGACACGATGAAGAGAGTGACGATGAGGCTTAGCACGAAGAGAACCGAGGTCACGATGAATAGACGCGTGATGAAGGGAGACTTCATGTCTTTTTCCTTTCAATGAACGGCTCCTATATATACCTGATAAATATCAAAAAGTCAAGCGGTTGGGGTAGACGGTAGCCAGAAAGGATAAAAGCAACTGTCATCCTCGAGCGAAGCGAAGGATCTTCCTATAGCTGATTTAGTAGGGGCGACCCGTTGGGTCGCCCCTACGGATACCTTGAGGAATTTGAAGATTCTTCGGCCGTCAGACGGCCTCAAGAATGACATCCTCTTATTTTTTGGCTACCACCTACCGCCTCTTTCCCTCAACCGAGGGGTCATGGGCAAAGAACAGGTTTGTGGGATAATATAGGAAGGAGATATGAAGAACCTAAAGCCCTTGGTTATCGTCGGCGCGTTGCTTTTTTTCGGTGCTGGTTGTCTTCAGGCGTCGCCTGCGGTCAAAAGCGTCGCCGAGCCGTTGGTGGATCTGCCGACGCCGGCGTCCATCCCGACTTTCAAAGGCTTCGGCGAACTGCCGGGCATCACGGGACCAGTGAGCGCGGGCAAGATCACGCTGGCCGCGGAGCTTCCGGCGCTGACGCAAAAAATCACGGTGCTGCGCCTGCGCACTGGCTTGCCGAATGAAACAGAGCTCAAGAACGTCAGCAATTCCGTGGGCATTCCCTCCGGCATGGTCGGCGCATTACCCGAGACGAAACAATTTGATCTAGCTTGGTTCGACGGTCAGGAATATCGTTGGTCTTTCCACGCCGCGGAACGACAGTTGGTGTTCGCCAACCTGAACTCCAAAACTTCTCCGCTTACCGTGACCAAACTTCCGTCGAACGAAGACATCGTACGCGCCGCCGATTTGTTCTTGATTTCGCGCGGAGTCAACCCCAACCTATATCGCCAAGGGCTCGTCTATCCTGACTGGAACCTGTGGTGGCGACTCGCCCAGGAACGCAATTTCTGCATGAATCGCGATACGGTCAAGATGGTCCGCGCGCTCGCGGCTTCAATCGCTTCAGCCGACGGCGGATTGCCTGCGCTGGCCAAGAACCAGTGCGGGCAAGCTGAATTCCCCACCCAACAGACGGTCAGATATCACGCCTTGGTGGATGGCCGCGACGTGGTACGCGGCGACGGGTCATACGTCTCGGGCGCGGAGATAACGGTGGATGCGGCGCGCAGTGCGGCGGTCTCCGGCTTCATCACGCTGTATGACGTGCCGGATCGCTCGGATTATCCGGCCATCGGACAAGCCCAAGCACAACAGATGCTCATGCAGGGCGGAATATCCGGCGTGACCGGCGATATCACGGTGCAAGCTTTCGACCTGGTCTCGCTGCAAGTCGACAATTCAAACATCCAACCCAGCGCGGTCTATCTCGTGCCCGCGCTTTTGGCCAAAGGCTATCGCCTGAACGCCGACGGTTCGAAGAAGACCGTCAATATCGTAGTCCCGCTTTTGGCGCGCTGATGTGAAAAAAACCAGCTGGATCTTTCCTTCGGTCTTGGCGGGGCTCATCATCCTCCTGCAAGCCGCGCAAAGTCTGCTGCTCTATACGCTGACGCCGCCGCATGCGCGTTGGTTGGGCATCGGGCTAGCTTCATCCAGCGACGCCGCAGTTTACTATTCGTATCTGAATCAAGTCGCGGAAGGCGGAATCAAACTGCATAATCTATTCGCGATCGAACCCGGGTTAAGCCGATTCGACCCTTTTTGGAGCAGCTTAGGGCTGGTGGCGAGATTTACCGGCCAACCCTATTTCGTCTTCGAGAGTGCGCGCTGGTTATTCATCGCATTTTTGGTTTTCGTTGTCTATTTCATCGCGCGCCGCACGACCGAACGGCCGCGTTTGGCCGCGTTCCTGGCTTTTCTCGGCATCGGTACGGGCTGGTTTTACACGCTGTATATCCACGCTTTCGGCGCCTGGCAAATCAATACTCCGCTCGCACCCGACGTGTCTTCGGAACTCTCGCTGTCATACATCGTCACGGCGGCACCGCACATCATCTTGTCCGCCAGTTTGCTCATCCTGACATTGTGGTTTTTGTGGAACGGATTGAAACGCACGGATTTCAAATCCTGCTTGTGGGCCGGCATCTGCGCCGCCGCGCTCTGCTCTTTCCATCCGTATTTCCTCCCTCTCATCCTTATATACGCCGGTTTGACTCTGTTGCGTTTTGGTTTCAGGGGACGTTTGACGTTGCTCTTGCCTCTCATCCTGCCGCTGGCCGCGAGCGTCGCGGTCTATCTGCCGCTCCTCGCGGACAAAGATTTCGTTGCGCATCATGCCGTAGCCAACCGCTTGCCGCTCGCGCCCGCTGTGTCTTGGATTTTATTCACCCTGCCCTTCGCCGTCGCGTTCATTTATCGTTGGCGCAAAAAAATCCGACTGCGGCCGGAAGAAGAATGGCTCATGGCCTGGATCGTTGCCGTGTTGATTTTTTTACTTCTCCCCGTGCCATGGAAACGCAAAGGTACGGAAGCGCTGGGACTGGCTCTGGTTTGGCTGGGCATGCCAGCCTGGACAGCGGTGGCGGATTGGATAAAAAAATCAGCTTTCAGGCCGCTCAAAATTCTTCTCGCCGCGCTTTTGCTCTTGGCGGCGGGACTTACCCCGGCGCACTTCATCGTCTCGCAATTTTATTGGGCCGCTGATCCGGTTCGCGCGGCCTGGTTCTATCGCCCGCAGGAACTTTTTTCCGCCTGGTCATCCATCAAAGCCGAACGGTCGCCGGACTGCGTGGTCGTTTCAGATGACCTGTGGGTGAATGTCTGGACTCCGGCCAACACTTTGTGCCGCGTCTGGGTGGGACATGATCATGAGACGCCGGATTTCGCGCGCAAAAAAGCCGAATGGAAAACCGCGTTCGAGTCACAAGACCCGACGCTGCTGGAAAAATGGCTGACGGATTCTGGCATCACTCATCTGATCCTGACGACACAAGATGCACAAACACGTTACGCGCCCGCCCTGCTTCAAAGAGGCTGGAAAATAGTTTTTGCGCAAGGCAGCGTCATCTTCCTGCGTCGCACGCCAGACACCAACCTTTAGGCAAGGTACGAATTATTACATGAATATGACAGGTTGGGTTGGATTTAAGCATTTCCGCAAAATGGTCCGATAGGTACGATTTGAGGAAATCGCAAAAACCACTTTTATACTCTTATCATGCGAGCAAGGTAGGTTCTTTCCGCTCTAGGATAGCGCATGATATCCTGGCGGATATGTCACGAACATTCGCCGTCATCGGCGCAGGCAATATCGGCACCGCTTTGGCCTTGGTCCTGGCGGCTCACCGCCGGCCGGTCAACATCTACTGCATCGAACCGGAAGTGTTCGAGGACATCAATTCCAAAGGCGAGAACACCAAATACCTCAAGGGCATCGCCTTGCCGCGCAACATCAAAGCCGTCGCCGGGCTGCCCGAAGCGCTGGCCGGGGCGGAAGCGGTCTTCATGGCCATCCCGAGTTTTGCTTTGGGCGAGGTCATGCAAGGCGTCACGCCGTTGCTCGGCAAGAACACGGCGGTCGGCTGCATCACCAAAGGTTTGGATGAGACGACTCTCGCGCCAGTATCGCTCACGGCGCGCGCCAAATTGCCGCCGGGTCTGCGCAAGAATTTCTGTCTCCTCGGCGGTCCGGCCATCGCCAACGAAATCGCGCATGGCAAACCTTCGGCTATGGTCGTGGCCGGAGAAAATCCCGCCGCGCTCGATGTCTTGTCCGGGAGCCTGCAAGGCGAAGTGCTCAAGATCGGCCAGTCACGCGATATCGTCGGCGTGGGTTATGCCATGGCGCTCAAAAATTCTTACGCCATCGCCCTGGGTTTGTGCCAAGGTCTGAAATATCCCATGAACACGCAAGCGTTGGTCATGACGCTGGCCTTGAACGAGATGGCCACGATCCTCAAAGCGGTCGGCGCCAAGCCTGAAACCGCATTCTCCCTGGCGGGTTTGGGCGATTTGCTCGTGACCGGACTCTCGGCGCACAGCCGCAATCGGACGTACGGCGAACTTTTGGTCGGCGCACGCGTCAACGAACCCAAGCAGCTGGGACTCACCACCGTCGAAGGCATCGCCACGGTCAGCATCGCCCTGCGCCTGGCCGCCAAAAAGAAGATCCGAGTGCCGCTGCTCGAGACGGTCGAGGCCTGTATCAAATCGCGCTTGCATTTTGAACGTCCGCTGATAAAATTCCTGAAACAATTAACTCTAGAATGATTCGCTATGCAAATACCAGAAGGATTGCAGCATTTTTCCAAGCCGACTTTAGTCGTGACGGCCGACAGGTTCGAAGCCAAGATCTATCTCGCCGGTGGTGATTCGATTGAAGAGCTAGAGGGCCTGGCCGCGCCCACGGAGAGGTCTTCCGATAACGAAGCCACCAACTACTCGCCAGAGTCGGAGATGAAAGACACGGAACGCTTCAAGCATTTCGTGAGGTCATTGGCTGCGCATCTCGCGGAGATTTCACGCAAGCACGAAATCGCGCAAATCCATCTGGTCATGCCGGCGGAAGTCGAGCATGCGCTCGATCAAGAATTGGCCAACGACGTAAAGCCGCTGATAGGCAGGAAAATCCACAAAGACCTGGCACACCAAGGGCTGGTGGAGATCCTGAAGGCGCTGTTCGAATAGAACATATCTTCTGTCATCCTCCGCCTTCCCCCCCTGTCATCCTCCGTTTCTCCCCCCCTGTCATCCTCCGCGAAAGCGGGGGATCCAGACCATTAAAATCTCGATGTCTCCGAGGTCTGGATTCCTGCTTTCGCAGGAATGACAAAAAAGAAAATGAAGCTGCCGGGGATTGACTCCCCGGCGGTTTTTTGATAAAAATTTCGGGTTCCAGAAAAAAGGAGAGTCGAAAAATGTACCTGAAAGATTCCAAAGGAAGACGTACGGCGTTGAAGTGTGGCGACCTGGCTATCCTCGGTCGCCTCGAAAATACCATCGAGTTCATTTCCCGCGAGCATGGCGCACTCGAGTTCCAACTCGAACAGGTCGAAGAGCTCGAAGCCTTCCTGAATCGCGAGAAGCAGTTGGGGCTGTGGTACGATCCGAGTACAAGCCGAACTTTGACTTCGAATGTCCTGTAGATCGTCAGCGCCGCCCTCGGCTTGAGCTGTCGCAGAGTCGATCGGACGTCGACGCTAGACACCTACGAGCTCATCGACCCCAGATGATTTCGCTCCTCACACGACCCGCCCGGGTCGTGTTCGCTTTTAAGTGAATTTTATTTTATCCAAAAACCCGTGATATAGCTCGTAGTGTAAGCGGGCGAGCCGCCGTAGCGCGACGAGATGCTATGATCCATGAGTTGGAATGAAGGTTGGATTTTCTTTTCTTGCAAAAATCCCGAAAGCGCCAGCATGCCGACGCGGTTGTCTAAAAAATCATCGCTCCCCCGGCGGAAAAAATCAGTCTTCAGGTCTTCCAGCTGCTTTAACGTCGTCTCATCGTTTTTAAAGGCTTGCGTTTCGGTCAGGTAATGGCTCATGTCGGATGAGACGACCAGGACGGTCTTGTCATCCGCCATGCGCGCCAAACTCTTGCCGAATTCAATCGCGGAAGAACCGTTGAGCGAGTTGCGCATGGCGATGGGTACGATTTGCGCGTCAGGAAATTCGCGTTTAGCGAAAGGAACAAGCGCGCCCACGCCGTGTTCGTATTCGAACATGCTTCCGTCCTCGAGCGTCGTCGCACCTTGGTCCAGGACGCTTTTGACGAAGGTTTCGTCCGTTTCCATCGGACCGAAAGGTGTCGCGTAAGGACGGTCAGTGACGGAAATCTCTCCCCGCCCGGCCGAAAAATGATCAGGTGAAAGGATGATGATGCGGTTGATGTCCGGTCTCGCGGCTTTAAGCGATTTCCAGAAGCGCGCGACCAAGTCCGGCGCCAACAGATGATGATTCACGACTCCGGCGATAGCTTTGCCTTGAAATTCTTTTTCCTTTACCGACACGGTCGAATCTAAAACTCGAGAGCTGACGAACATAGTCGTATCGATAGATCGAAGGACCGGAGAATCGATCGAAGGGACTCTTCCATCCGATTTTCCGTTTTCTCCCGTACCAAACTTTGTGTCTATAGGCACAAAGTTTGGTGAATGCGATGTGTAGGCAACCGCCAAGCCCAAAGCGGCGACCGCGAGGGTCGCCGCTGCAATCAACGGGATGAAATACTTTTTCTTCATTTTGTCTGGCTACCGTCTACCGGCAGGGCGCATGGCATGCGCCCCTACCGTCTAGCTTCATTTCACCGTGACTGTCTCCGGCTTGCTCAACGCGGCGTAGGAAGGCGTCTCGTTGCTTTGCATGATCGCGGGCTCGGCCAAGTACGTGCCGCGGGAAATCACGCGGGCTTTATATGTCACCTCGCGCATGTTGTCTGACTTGGAAGTCGGCCACGAAGGATTGCACACGATGAACGACACGGCTCCATCACCCACGTCTGACGGATACCACAGAGACTGATTTTGATCCCAACTGCCGCTCCACCACACATCCACGAGCGGTGCCAAGTTGGCCGGGAGATGATCACGCAAGGTGTAGCAACCGCTCTGCGCAGTGGCCTTCCAAGCCACTTTAAGTTTGACGTAAACCGCTTGGTTTTCGCTGAATTCAGTCGTGGTCTTTTTGTCCGCGTTCTCATAATGGCGCTCCACTGAAAGTTCGGCGTTCGATTGCGGCATACCGGAAGCCAGCCGCGTGAACACGCCGACCGCCGGTCCATCCACTTTGGTGATGCGGAAATCCTTGGCCTCGGCGGCGGTGATCTTTACGCTTTCGCCCCAACCGTCCTTGAGGGTGACGGTCTTGTCTTGCCCGCCCAGCACATAACCGATCGTGACCTCCCGAGCCGAAGCCGCGGGCACGACTTGACGCAGATACGCGATCTTATCCAAAGCCGGGAAGACATCCGCGGCCCAGTTCGCGGCCAACCAAGCGGCGAGTTTGGACGCGCTCGGATGCACGAGTTCCGCCGCCACCACCGCGGCCTCTGACGTGGCTTCGTAGTTCGATCGTTTGTCGTCGGCGACGCGGACCGACATGAGGCCATCGTGCTCTTCGCTTGTCTTGAGCAGTTCATCCAGCATGTTGCGCGCGCCGGACTGGTCGCCCAAAGCGTTCAAGCCGCGCATGACCGCGAGCTTCTCATGCCAATTCAGATCCTTGAGAGCCGACATGTCCTGCAATTGCTGCAGCACGGGCGCACCGAGACCGGCCAGACCGGACAAAGCGCGCAGCTGCTCTTCGCGGCTCACGTCTTTTTTCTGCAGGATGTCGGTGAAGTAGCCCTGCATGGCGACGCGGTCGAAAGGCGTCGCGTCGATGGTCGCGATCTTGGCCGTGAGTTCCGGATCCTCCGAGCTGTAAGGCAGGATAGACAGGCCGCCGCTCGGCTTCTGGAAGCGCAGCAAGGATTCGTCGCTGCCTTCGAGCTTGCGATTGAATTGTTCGGTCAGGAGCTTGCGCGCCAGTTGCTTGGCATACAACGCCTCCAAACGATCGGACCAGGCATAGCTCAAGCGATACACATTACCCAGGTACTGGACGCGGGATTTAGGCAGGAAGGAGAGGTCGATTTCGCGCGAGTTGCCGAGCGAAGGCAAAGTCGCTCCGGGACCCAACTCGACTTCCACTTTCTCGTCTTTGGCAAAACGCGATTCCAATACAGTGATCTTCTTTTCCATGGCATCCGTGCCTTTGGACGACGTCACGCGCAGCACCAAAGTGTGCTCGCCCGGAGTCAGCGTCTTCACGTTTATATACGACGGCTCATAGGCTTTGCCTTCGACTTTTTCGTTCAGCAGGCCGAGGCTCGGCGCATCCACGCTGAAGCTCACCGGTTCGTGACCCTTGAAGGCGATGCCGAAAGCACGGAGTTTCAAGACCGGCTTGTCGGCGACGAGCACGGGAGACGGGACGACCGCATCCACGAAAAGCGGCTTGGTGACTTTGACGTTGAGGCGCGACTGTCCGGCGTACAAGTCCGGCGTGATGGCGACCAGATTGGCGCGCCAACTCGTGATGTTATCCGGCAGATCGACTGTGATATCGGCTTGACCCTGCGCATCGGCGGTAAACGTCTGAAAAGCGGCTGTGTCCTTGAAGTTGCGCCGCACTTGCTCGCCGCCTCCCCCGCCGCGTTCAGCTCCACCGAAACCCATATCATTATTCCCTTCGGGATTGCGCGAAGCGTTCTCCAAGATGATGCCATCATCCACCCAAGCGTAAAGCGAAGCCAGCGGATTCGGGTCGCCGGTCATCCATTCATTGCCCGCGGCGTACAGCGCTTCGTCGACCAGACCCAGCGCGACGCGCGCGCCTCCGGCCGCTTGGCCTTCCTTGGTCTTGAGCGAGACATGGAACACGGCTTTGCCGCCCGGGGCGTACGAGGTCTTGTCCGGCGTGACGGTTATGTTGAGTTCACGCTGTGCCGTGTCTATGCCGGCGGAATAATTGCGCGGATAGAATCCTCCATCGCGGAACAACACACCGCGGATGGTCACGTTGGGGATGAGTTCTTGTGCGAAGTCGAATTCAAAGGTCGGCTTGTCGCTCACTACGGCGTCTTTCAAGCCGCGCTGACTCTTCACATACAGGAAGATGGGCGTTTCCGCGGGGCGCAATTCATTCTTGCCTTGGTAGAACGCGAGCTTCACCTTTTCGCCGACTTTATAGCCAGAGCGTTCCTGCTCGCTCATTGGAGGTTGGAAGTAGATGCTGTTATCGACGTAACCCGTCGAGTCCGGCGGCGCCATATAATCGTTCGAGATACGGCGATAGGAGTTGTAGGCGAAGTAGTTGACCGCGAAATCATCCACGCTGTTTTCGTCTTTGAGCGACGTGATGGCCTGGTAGCTCGCGGTGCTGCTCGGGACTTTGAAGTCGAAGCTGGCTTTGCCTGCCCCATCCGTGGTCACGTCGATCTTGCCCACCTCACGGGTCTCAAGCTCGTATTTATACACGGGATAAGTCAGTTTGGTCTGATAATTGTAGTTGGTGCCGGTCTGGATTTGCTTCCACGTCCGCTCGATGATGCGGCCCGTGATCTTGCCGCCGCGCACCGGTTCGGCCAACACCGTATCGGAATCCACGTACTCGGGATGGCTCAAATCGACCCGCCGCGCCTGGAAGTCGAAGTGCGTTTTGTCGCCTTCGGTGTTGACGTAAGACTCGAGCGAGACATGCGAGCGCCACACCGTGATGCTGTCTGCCGCGCTGATTTGCGCTTCTTCGCCGTCAGACGGCGCGACCGAGACGTACACGTTTTGCGTGGAAGCGCAGTAGAACCAATCTTGACCCGAGTAGTTTTCCGTGCAATCCCATTTTTGGGTCTTGAAGCTGAAGGTCGCGCGTCCGTCGGAGTCGGTAGCGATGGTTTGATGCACGCCCAAAGATGACGCGGATAGGTCAAGCTTCATATCAGCCACCGGCGTGCCGTCGAAGAAGGTGACGCGCGCCTCACCCACGACGGTGTCGCCCGCGAAGACCTCCTGCTTGTCGAAAGTCAGATCTAAAGTGTAAGCAGGCTTCACGAAATCGCGGACCTCAAAGGTGCGCAGAGTCACGCGCTTGGCACCGCGCTTGAGCAAGACCGAGTAATAGCCGGGCGCGAGATTGGACCACTCCATCTCGGAGCGATAAAAACCTTTTTCATCCGGTTGCACCGAGCTGCGCGCATAGACTTTTTGTTCGCCGGAAAAATAATCCCAATAATAGCTTGATTTGACCAGCTCGAGCGTGACGTCGTTTGGCGTCGCGCCATTGTCGCGGTCGCGGATGAGACCGTAGGCAAACAACTTGTCGTTGGTGCGATACAGCGGACGATCGTTATATAGGTAGGCCAGCGTGGCATCGTCTTCGCTCATCTGCCCGTATCCGCCGTAATAATAATTCGAACCTTTGGGCAGCCACAGAACCGATGACAACGTTCCTTCGCCCAAAGTCAGGACTGCGCCGGTGCCGGCTTCAGTATCCGTGGCGGTCAAGACCGCTGGCACGGGCAAACGCGCGACGCCATCAGCCCCCGTGCGTACTTGGGTCGAACCGATGGCCACGGCGATGTCGCCCAACGGACGGTTGGTCTCGACGTTCATGGCCCAGACGAGCAGCGTGTTCTTGTCCGCGACCGAATAGGTTAAGACGCGCGTGACCTCGAGGAAAGTCCAAGTCGGTTCCGCGCCCTTGGTCTCGATGCGCACCAGATAATCTCCGGCGCCGATCGTGTTAGGCAGACGCAGGTTATATCCGTAATAGGTACTCTTCTCCAAATTGCCTTTGAGGCTCCAGGTTTTTTGGTTGGCGTACTTGGCGTAATTCGAGACGCGACGCTTGGTCTCGACCGCGTAATCCGGCACTTTGCCGCGCTCCTCGAGGAAGGTCTTGGCTTGATCGCGGCTCAACTGGTAACCCGTGACGTCGACTTGTTTGAGTTGGTCATCGTTCCAGTAGACCGGCATCAGCACATCCTTGCCGACCACGCTTTGGTTATATTCGTCAGTCGGAGTGACCGCCGGCTTAGGTTGCTCTTTGGCCACTTGGGCTTTGTATTGAGCTTCACTCTGCGTCTCGAAACGCACCACGGCATCCTGCTCCAGCGCAGTCTGGCTGTCCTTGAGCTTGAGGCCCTGCTTGAGCGTCACCGTGTACAATTGGCCGTAGGCCAGAGGTTTCGCGGGCACGAAAGTCAGCGAGCGGTTGCGCGCCTCGAAGCGACCTTCAGCCGCGGGGGTGATGGAAAAATACGGCGCGGGATCTTCCCAATTTTGCTGGTTCAAAGTGAATTCGATGCCGGTGTTGACGGGCACGAAAGACACGTGGTCGGCGGGCACGCTTGAGGTGACGCGGAAGACGTTGCGCGTCTGCACGGCCCAAGTGAAGTCTTTATTGGTGACGGAACCGTCCGCGTGTTCGATAGCAGCCGGGATTTGGAGGCGATAGACCTTGCCCGGCGTGAGCGCTTCCTCGGGAGTGACTTTGAATTTACCGCCGCCCAAATCAGCGACGGTGACGGCTTTGGGCTTGACCACGTTCACGTCGGTCGAATCAGCCGGCGTGATATCAAGATGCTGCTTCAGGTCGTCGGCCGACAACGCGAGCTTGGTCGTGACGATGAAGGAGGTCGTGGTATCCACGCCATCGGCTCCGCGCTTTTCCGCGGCAAAAGTAAAAGCATCCGCCGCGTTCGCTTCGGGTATCAAAAGCCGACTGACTTGTTCTGCGCGGTTCGCGAACAGGCCGGTCAGACGCGGTGCGCTGCCGGGATGCGTAAGCACTACCGCCACGACCAAAACCGCGGCGACGGTCGCCAAGCCGCCCGCCCAGACGTACCAAGGACGAGTGAGGAAGCTGGAATGTCGAATGTCGAATGTCGAATGTGGTGAATCGATATTCGAATCTCGAACTTCGACATCCGATTTCTTAATTTTATCCGCCATAGAAATGAGTTCAGAGCGCTGCTTTAAGGCGACTTTAGAATCAAGTTTTCCGTCGCTGGCGCGGGCTTGGCGCTCGATGGCCCTAGCTGTCTGTAAAAACGGCTTGAGCTCGCGTTGATTACACTCTTCTGCGCCCCGGCGCAGCAGTTCGTCCAATTCTTCGGCGGATTTTTCGTGTTGGTTGTTCTGGCTCATACGATTTTGGCTGTGGTTATGAGGATGCGGCGCAACCGTCCCACCGCCCGATACACCAGCACGGCGGCGTGGTTGGCCGAGACGTTAAGCTCCGCGGCAATCTCCGCGGTGTCGAATCCTCCGAAGAAGCGTAGGTCCAGGACTTGTTGATCCCGCGAGGAAAGATCTTGCATGGCGCTGCGCAGACGTTCGCCTTCCATGACGATCTCCGTGTTCCAAGCCGGATCGTCCGCCGAGGGCGGATCCCAAGTATCGTCATCCAACGCCGTATCGTGCCGCGTCGAAGCTTTGCGGTAATGATCGATCAGCGCGTTGGACGCGACTTGGAAGAGCCACGCCGAGAGCGGCGCCCCCCGCCACTCGAGTCGGGGTACGGCTTCGAGGAACTTGGTGAAGGTATGCGAGACCAGATCCTCGGCGGTCTCTTTATGGCTGCAGCGTTTGAGCAGAAAGGCGTACAACCTTTCGGCGTACAGATCATACAGCTCTCCCACGACCGCAGGATCTTGCTTGATCCGCTTGAAGAGTTCGTGATCCCGCTCGAGCACGCGTTTGCGTTCTTGGGTGTCCATGTGGGTAAACGTGAGGTTAGCTTTCGAGTGACAGTATAGCATTAAAAAACCGCATAAATAAAGGTTCAGCGCGTTTCAGAGGTCGGTGCTACACTGCACTTGTACCCGCACCTTCAACCCGAGGAACCCTCTGAAAAACGATGAGCTACGCCGCGCAGAGCGCGTAAAAACCGGAAGCGTATTGAAATACGCCGAGGATTTTCCCGCGCGAAGCGCAAGCAGATCGCGTTTTTCAAAAGTTCCCCCAACCCATGGAACAAGAAAGGAGTCGAGCCATGGAACGCATCATCATCGTCACGGCCTGTGACCAACCACCGAATGAGGAAATCAACGAGGCAATCCAACGCTTACGCCATGACACCGGGTTCAACTGGGAAACAAAACGCGCCTTCACCATCGTTGAGACCCGAACGCCGCTGCACTATCGCGCCCACTTGCCGCCGTATAAGGAGTACATCACGACAGCCATCTTGCAGTGCGACGATTCCCCATGAGAACGGAGTGAGTGATGATCCCGGGACCAGAACCTCTGCCGCGCGAGCTTCCGCAACTTGGAACCCGCGCGCTTTTTTTAAGAAAGATGAAAGTCGTAGTCCTCCAGGTGGGGTCTGGGGCCGAGAGTTGAGCTAACCGCAAGAACGCTCAAGCCTATACTTGTTAGCGAATTCGAGGCCCCAGCGGTTTTTGCCTACTTTTTGCCGCCAAAAAGTATGAGGTGCATTTGATTGTTCGTCACTTTCCGCGTGGAAAGTGACCAAAGACGCCGGGGGTTCGCTATGCGCAACATGTATGTTGCTTAGTTGCTCTTGCGGTTGGCTTGACGCAAACCCCCCTGACCCCCGCCTGATTGGCTAGAGGAGAGATAGGAACGGAATACTCTCTGGATTACCCGGTTGGACCGGGTAATGACAGGATGATGGAGGTCGAAGTCCTCGAGGCGGGGTCTGGGGCCGAGAGTTGAGCTAACCGCAAGAACGCTTAACTATATACATGTAAGCGAATTCGAGGCCCCAGCGGTTTTTGCATACTTTTTGGCGGCAAAAAGTATGAGGTGCATTTGATGTCAGGACTTGCGATGACAGCGTTTGGCTATCCAGGCGCGTAGGTACTATTTTGAATGCGTTTTGTTTTACCGAAAAGGACGCGATTTATCGCGTCCTTTATCTTTTTGCTTATTGGCTCTGCGGCTTGTTCCAGCGTTCGAAGGCGCGCAGGATTTCGAGCGGCAAGGCGAAGACGATGGTGTTGGATACGTCACTTGAGACGTCGTTGATGGTGTTGAGCGTGCGCAGATGCAAGGCGCCGGGGCTCACGGCCAAGATTTCCGCGGCTTTGCGCAGGTTGTCGGCGGCTATGACTTCGCCCTCGGAACTGATGATGACCGCGCGTTTTTCGCGCTCCGCCTCGGCTTGCTTGCCGATGGTGCGCTTCATCTCTTCAGGTAACGCGATGTCCTTCAATTCGACGCCCAAGACCTCCACTCCCCAGCTCGTAGTATGAGTCACTATGAGTTCCTTGATGCGCGCCGAAGCTTGGTCGCGTTCCGAAAGCAATTCGTCGAGCGAGAGTTCGCCGGCGATGTTGCGCATGGTGGTCTGCGCGAGCTGTGATACGGCGTTCCACACGTTTTCGACTTCGATCACCGACTTGGCCGCTTCGGAGATGCGGTAATAGATGACCGCGTTGATCTTGCACGACACGTTATCCTTGGTGATCGCATCCTGATACGGCACTTCGACGGCCTTGGTGCGGATATCCACCTTCTTCATGCTCTGGAAGACGGGGACGACCAAACGCCAGCCTGGACCGACTAAAGCGCTGAACTTGCCCAGCGTGAATCTCACGCCGCGCTCATACTGGTTGATTTGGCGGATCGAGATCAAAAGGATCGCGATGACTAGAAAGACGAGATATTCCATATGTTTAGCGCCTTGGTTAACTGGCGCATCTAGCTAAGATGAAACCACGGGACGGAGAAATAATCAATGACCAATGAAGAATAATCAAATCTCAACTCCTTTGTCATCCTCCGTCTTTTTTTCTGTCATCCTCCGCCCCCCCCTCTGTCATCCTCCGCGAAAGCGGGGGATCCAGAGAGAGAAAAGCACTTTTGATTTATTCTCTCTCTGGATTACCCGGTTGAACCGGGTAATGACACGAAGGGAAAGGAGTGACGATAAAAAAAGCAGCGGCACCCGGGTGGGATGCCGCTTGAGTTCAGAAGTCCGAAGACACGCTGACCGATCCGCCTTTCTGGTTCCAGGCGACTTGAAGGCATCGAACCTCATGACCACGCCCGGGTCCGAAGAACTTCACGGTGAGTTTGAAGAGCTTAAGATCCCGCTCGTAGTGGAAATGCAGCTCGATTCTTTTCGAGTCGTAGATGGCTTCACGCTGTAGACGACTATGCACGACATAGCCTATCGTCACCCACTTGCCGCAGTCGTTCAGGCAACCACCGGCTTTATTCAGATATTAAGGAGACGACTTGCCGCGCATGGACAGCCCAAAGCTGTAGATCAAGACGTTGGCATACTCCATCAGCTCAAGAAGACCGGCGGTCTCTTCTTCTTCCGCGGCCGCGCGGAAAGCTTTGCTGAAAAAATGCGTGACTTTCTTGGGAAGGAACATCGCGATTCTCCTTTGGGATGGGCTCGCTGTGGCCCGTGGTTACACCGGATAATTAACACGCTCTGAATCCTGTCGTCAAGCCTTGACCGCGCGGGCTTTTTGGGTTAAAAAAGATTTTGTCCTTTCGACTGGAGGCTAAGATGGCAGGCAATCTGGAATATCTGCGCAGCGCAGGCATCAAGTTCGTGACCTTCGACGTCGGTCACACCTTCCTCTTCCCCGATTACGTGCAATTGGCGAAGAGCATGACGGCCTACTTCAAGCGTTACGTCAGCCCCGCGCAGGTCATGCGCGCCGATGCCGTGGTGCGCCGCAAGATACTCAAGCAGGATGCCAAGCAGCATTCGGCGAATTGTCCGGTGCCGAGTTTCGCCTTCGAGTACTGGGGCGGCCTGGCCCTGGTTTGCCTGAATGCGAGCGAGGCCGACTTGGGACAGCCTTTGTACGACTACTGCCTCTTCCTGCACGAGCTGCACGAGGCCAAGTGCCTCTTCAACCGCGTGGCGAATGACGCGCTGTGCGCTTTCGACCTCATCCGCGAGCTCAACATCCCTATGGCCGTGATCTCGAACGCCAACGGCAAGATCGAGCGCGACCTCGAGATCCTGGGTCTGGCTGAATATTTCGACTTCATCATCGACAGCGGAACTGTCGGATACGCCAAACCAGACCCGCAGATCTACAGGTGCGCGCTGGCTGCCGCGAGTGTCGAAGCTGACCGCGCCCTGCACGTGGGCGACAATCCTATCGCCGACGCCATTGGCGCGCAGTCCGCCGGATGGCACGCTGTGTTGCTTGACGGCTGCGGGACTTTCCTCGGTTTCGAGCAGAGCGCTCCGGCCCCGGTCTGCCGCAGCCTCATGGAAGTGGCGCTGGCACTCCGATCTTAACTAACTCCCCCACACCTTTTATAAAGATGTGGGGGTCTTTTTTATTCCGCTGACTCGGTGAATCCAAGCTCACGGCAACGCCAACTCGCGCTCCGTATTCTCGCCGTTCATGCTGTATTGCAGGACGGGCTTATTATTTTTGCTGATGACTTTACCCAGGGTGAAAAAATCCTCCGGGCCGCCTTTTTTGATGACCGACTTTTTACCTGTCTTGAAATCTATTCCGTAAATCTTGTTGCCGACGACGCATGGGTTATCGGTATCGACTGCCTTGAAATTCACGGCGTAGAGCAAGGCCTGCTGCGATAAGCTTATTTCCCTCACGAGTTTACCGCTCACCGCATCATAGATTTTGTAGGGCACGGCTTGGCAACTCCCGCCGGCGCCGAAATCGTATGGCTTGCCGGCCAAGACGACTTCGGTCGTATCGCCGAGCCAGAAAGCAAAAGCGTAGACGTTCGCCGAATTGGAAGTGATGTACGAGGGCAAGGTCGCAACTAGTTTACTCTCTCTACCCACATCAACAATCACGAGATAAGACGTGTATGCGTCCTCTTTTTCTCCGCAGTTCAAGAAGACTAAAGCCGTGTATCCCAAATCGCCGGGAAAGATGGCGGAGAACAAGACGGTTTTATCGCGAACGTCAGAGGGCAAGAGGCTCTTCGCGTCGGTGACGAGCTGATCCGAGACGCGCTCATCAATCAGCGTGAATTGTTGGAATGGGGTAGACGCGCGGCAGGCCGTCTGCGCGGCAGTGGGTTGGGTCGAGCTGGGGGCGGACACGACAGGCTCTGTCCCGGTGCTGGCGGGCGGCGGATTGGTCGCGGGCGCTGCGGGCTGTGATTTACCGCAACCTGCGCCGGCCAAGGCCAGGAGCATAAGCGGGACCAAACAATATTTTTTCATATGCGCCTAATATCTCACACCGGAGGATGCCTTTCAATAAACAATAAAGCCCACCGATCAGGTGAGCTAGGGTCGAGAAGACTGCGCTGTCTTCAGGCCGGAGTTTCCGGCGTTTCAGGCGGGAACGAGCCCCAGTCGCGCAAGACGCCGGAAGGGGCGTTGCCGTTGCGCGCTGCTTCCTGCGCTTTCGCATAGTCCTCGTCCGACATGGTCGATTGCCCGAAGGTTCGCGGAACATGCGGGACGGGATCGATGCGCGCAGCTTCGGCGGGTCGCCAGTCGATTACGGGCACGAGTCTTGTCGTCATTTTCTTTCTCCTCCGTACGGTCAAAGGTGCGAGGTTAGGTCATGCTACGCGGCGGGAGAGACCTGCGCCTCTTTCTTGATGCCCGGCTGGCGAAGGAAACTTGCCCGGCTGCGCACGGACATCTTGCAAAAGTCCTTGCCGATGATTCCCGCGTCTCGCAGGGCCAGCAGGAGCCAACGGTATTGTGCCCACGAAATCTCACGCTCGATGTAGAGGTGGTGGTGGCCGGGCGTACTCGACTTCACGAGTCGAATAGGCACGCAGAAGATAATGGTCACTTCGGGCGTACCAACCACGGCTGCCACGATGGACTGCTTGCCGACAAGGCCACAGGCTTGAAGGTTTTTGCGAAGCCGCACGATTTGTCCCCGTTCCACCGGCGGACAACTTACGCGTAGTGCGGTGGCCGACCCGCACTTAGCGACTCTCGCGTCGAAGTCGAGATCGAGGACGGGGGCATGACGACCGGTCTCCGTAAATGAGCTCACCAACTGGGCATCTTGCTCCTTCGATCGAATGACCTCGGGAAACGTCATGAAGGACGCTGACCCCGGAACGACATCCTCACGGGATGAGCCGAGATAGACGAGGGGGCGGTCAACCTGCGTCCAAAAAGTACGTTGAGGCTTGAGCTTCATCGGTCTCCTCCGAGCGGGGGGTTGCCCTCATAGTTTGTCACAGCTAATTATATGGAACGCCGCTAGTAAAAGCTTTTGTCGCATAACTGTCAAATTTCTCCTGCGACCCGCCGTCGGACGACGGAAACACCGCCTTGCGGCGGCGTTGCTCAATCTTCGATTTTTCGTGCTTCTTTTTTCCTGGCTTGGAGCTTTTTATCTTCCAAGCGGCGCTCCTTGGAGCCTTTGGTGGGTTTGGTCGGGACGCGCGGGGTACGCGGCTTCAGGACCTCGGTCACGAGGCGATCCAAAAGCTCGAGTACATCGGTGCGGTTGCGATGTTGTGAACGCTGGCTATCCGCATCCAGATATAATTCGCCGCGCTTGTTGATGCGGTTGGCCAAACGCTGTTTGATGATGGCTTTTTCTTCCGGCGTGAAAGTCGCGGAAGCGTCGACATCCCAAAATAGCACTGCTTTGCTCGAAGTCTTGTTGACTTTCTGCCCGCCCGGACCGGAAGAACGCGCGCTTTCGATGCGCAATTCTGATTCCGGCACGTGCCTGGCTTCGATCTTTTCCATGGGCGCGGAAAATTTCTCGAAAGGGTTCATGACGATTTGATGGCCTGCGCCGCTTTCTTCAATCTGACGGCCTGGTCTATCACCGCCGTGCCTTTGCCGCCGGTGTAATCAAGTATCCCGCCCTTGAACATCTCATAACCATTGGCGTTGGCGGTGATGAAGAATTTGCCTTTGCCCACGAGGAAAGCGTAGCGGCCGCGCACATCCGTGACTTGCGTCTCAAGCACGCGGTTGAATTGCGCATCCATGATGCGGACCACTGCGTTCTTGATGGGCTGACCGCTCGCCGCATCTTTAATCGCGCCGAATGACGAGGGCTTGAAGCGATAAGACAGTCGGCGGAAGAGCAAGTAGACCAAGACTTGGAAGATGGCTAAGGCCAGATATTTATAGCTGGGCGCCAAAGCCAACGCGCCTAAGGCGAGCAAGGTGGTGAGGATGGAGGTCGCGCCTTGGAGCTTGCGGAAAAAAGCTTTGCGTTTGATCTGGCGCGGAGTCTTTTCTTGCGCGCTGGGATCCACCGGGACGTTGGAAGTGATCGCGCCGTCGGTCTTTAACGCGATTTTATCGGTGGTCAGGAGATCGATATAATCGACATCTTGCGTCCAGCCGGCGAGGAAGCTGCTCGGAAAGAGATAACCTTGCTTGGCGATATCGAGGACATACTGTCCCTTGGCGATCAGGAAGTTGTATCTACCTTGGCGATCCGTCACTTTAGTCTGCATGATGCGCCCCGCTCCATCCTTAAGGCGCACGGCCGCGAGATCAAGCGGCAGTTTGGTCAGGCTGTCATAGACCACGCCGTATTTTTCTTTTTTGCGCCGCCAGAAAAGCGAAATCGGTTGGGTGAAGATGTAAAACAGGTAGTTGAAGAAGCTAAGATATCCCGCGACCGAGACCGCGCTCACCACGGCGATGGCGCCCAAGGCAGGCGCTGCGGTATTCTCGACGGCCGGTTCGGATAAGATCCTGGATGCGGCTTGAACCGCGCTCGAAAGAGTACCTAAGACGCGCCCGGGCAATTCACGCAGCGTTTCCAAAACCGTCCTTCCCTCTTCACCGGACGGTACTTCAGCGCTGGTCGCGCCGCCGGCCGGAAGTTCGCTGATCGTGGGAGTCGTGGTTGGAGGTTCGGCAGTCGCGGGAGTCGCCACGCCGCCCATGCCGCCGATCGCCGTCGTCGGAGGACTTTCGCCTGGCGGGGTGACTGGCGGCGGAGTCGGGGTCTTGGGTGGTTTAGGTACGGGTACCGCAGCCAAAAAACCGGAACAGGTCGCATTGCACTTGCCCGGCTCCCCGTTCTCTTCTCCGACGTCGCACTTCTCGGCGTATACCGTGCCGGTCTTGAGGTTGGTCCATTTATCTACTTTTCCATTGCCGCACAGTTTGCCCGTGGGCAAGGAGATTCCGCTACAGTCCGCCTTGCACCAACCGTAACCCGTTCCGTTGTGCGTACCGTCATCGCAAATTTCCCGGACGATCTTGCCTTGCGAGGTGACGATCTTGCCATCCGCGTCCCTCACGATCTCGATTTTTGAGTTGCCGCAAACAGACGTCTCGTGGAGGATGATGGATAACGTCTGTGCGTCTGCGTTTTCCGGAGGAGGCAAATACGCTTGGTTCAAGATATCTTCGTAGGTTACGCCGGGCAAAAGATAAATCCCCAACTCCATGCTATGCGATGCGCCGGGAGCGACCTCGCTCCAGGCAAAATGAATCTCTGCGGGAGAAGCGAGGAAATATGCATGATCTGAATCTTGCGCATCGGTCTGCGCCACGCCATCCACGACCAAAGTGCCGGGGAAATATGCCGTGCCCGTCGGAATGGGATTCTTGAGATCGACGTTATAGGCCGGTTTATCGGTGGTATTCGTGAATTTCAGCTCATACGTCAGGACCGAGACTTGCGCGGCTTGGGCGCTGCCGCGAGCCTGAAGAAAAACTCCGCCTGCCGCGACAAAAGCAACCAAGATGAGCGCGGACGAAAGTGAAAAATATTTTTTCGATTTCATAAGACTTGTTTACCTGGCGACCGAAGGCGCCGCCGGTTAAGGCAGGGTGCGGACCGTTTTGCGGATCATCTCCATGTTGGTGTTGAATTTGAACAGGTATCTTTCACGCGGCGTGCCGAACAGCCAAACCTGCGCGCCCTCCCCCGACGGTTCATCGGCGCCCATGAGCCGGAGCAGATAATCCACGTTGGGATCAAGATTGATGAGTCTGAACTGCGCACCCCATTGTTCGATGGTCTGGAATAAAGAGCGCGGCGAAAGGATGTACGAACCGGGCAAGGCAGTGGCGGCGCCCAACCACAGGCGCAGCAAGGGCAGGAAGAAACCGTAGTACCTGCCGGGGCTGGTCGAAGTCGCGGTCCATTTCAGGATCAAATCGCGTCCCGCGCGGGTCCAACTCAAGGGGTCGGTCAGGAAATCCGACGTGGGAAGAGTCGTGGACGCCGTGGTGACGCAGGGGAAGTAGGCACTGGTTTGCGTCGCTGCAAGATTCTCCATGTCCGAAGTCCTGACTAGGCGGCGGCAATAAGTGGTGGATGGCATGAGTCCGAATTCATCGATATATCTCGCGCTCGAATCAGTGCTGCTCGCCATGACCCGATTGGTTGCGGAGTCCACGATCGAATGGCCCACCGCGCGGTTGGTGCGCGGAGTGAAATTCCAGCGGATGGAATAAGGCCCCAGGGCTTGAGCCGCGCCAGCGATGGGCTGGGTGTTCAGGAAAATCGGAGCTGCCGCGCCGCCGCCGCTCATATAAGTGCTCGTTGACTCGGCGACCACGGTCACGACCAGGCTGGCGGAATCATGACCCGTATCCGTGGAGTCGATGTTGTCCGTATAAACCGTATTGAGCGTACCGCTCGCCAGCACCTCGAGTGTGCCGTTCCCCGTTGCTACCGTGCCTGCGACGATGGAGATCGGGGTGGTGTTCCTGAATATCCCCGTTGCTTGACCCGTCTCGGCCAAGGTCACGGTCTCGGAATCAGCTCCGGCGGCGACCGTGGTCGTGACAGTCACGGTCAAGCTTTCCAATGTCGCGCCGTTCAGGTTCCGGTTCTTGTCGGTCACGGTGACATATAAGGAACCAGGGGGCGTGAAGGTCGTGACATCGGCGCCGACCGCGTCCGTGATGGCCGCGCCGTCGTTAGGATGGATGATGCGGCCCGAACCGAGAGTGATCGTCCCCAAATTGTTATAGCCAGACCCGGAGGCGACGAAGGTGTTGTTGCCGATGGCGAAAGTGGTCGAGGAAGCAGTGCTGAAACTGCCCGTCGAGGTCGCGTCGGCGTCCAGAGTGGCGGTATTCGCGGTCAAGACCTCAAGATTGTAATAATCGTAACCGTAAATCGTCTGCGCCACGCTGGTGGTGTACCTGACCGTGCCTGAACCTTTGTTGAAAGTGAAACCAGTCGCCCAAGCGCCGCCGATGATCAAAGTGCCGGACCCGCCGTTGATTACCCCGGCTCCCTGGAATCCTCCACTTAAAGAGTTCGTGGATGACACGACGCCAGAGCCCACGTCCAGAGTACCGAGCACTACTGGGGGAAGAAAGCCGACCGATAGAATCTGGAGATCAACGGTATTGATGTTTCCGGTTTGAGTGCCTAGATTCCCCCGTACGCTCACGGTGCCGTCCAGATTAATGTTCCCGGAAGTGGAAGTAACCACACCGACTCTGCATTCACCTTCGCCCCAACAGGACTTCCATATCGAGGTTCCCCCGCTGCCGACATTCAGGTTGCGGTCGGCGACATTCAAAGTGCCTGAAGTCACCGACAGGGACAAGGCCTGTGCATCGGAGTTGCGCAATCTGACGTCGTGGTTGCCGGCGATCGACAAATTCCCGAAATCCGCGCCGTCGATGTCAAGATCCGTCGTACCCGAGGCCGACATATTCACCGCATTGTTATTGCTCGTGAATGTCCCAGAATTCAAAAAGTTGGCGTTGATCTCCAGACCGCCGGAGCCGACGTTGATCGTCCCGCGGTTGTCTACGTCTCCGTTGAAATAAAACGTGCCGTCTTGCGTATTTATCAGGCCGCCGATTTGGTTAGTCAAAGTACCGTTGAAATTTGCGTTCCCGGTTTCGTTGCTGATCGTCCCGCTGTTATTCACCGGTCCGGCGAATGACATGACCGCTGCACCGGTAGTGGTGACGGTCGTTCCGCTCGCGATCGTCGTGCTGCCGAGGACTACGGGAGTCGAAGCGTTAAAAAGTATGGTACCGGAATTTACGTTGAAGTTTCCTGTTACCCCCGGCACGCAGGTACTTGGAACCGTGAGCGTTTCCCCTGATAGCGTTTCCCCTGATTTGGCGACGGTCAGATTGTTGAATCCCGCGCAATTGTCCAATGACTGCGCCACGCCGCCGTCAAACTCTACGGTATTTGCTCCGGAATAGTCATATAAGGGCACGTTGAAATTACCGTATACGTGCAAGGTGAACGCCCCGAGAATCAAAGAGTTCACGGCGCCGGAACCAGTCACTGCTTTAGCATAGCTTTCTGCCGACAAAGTCGCGGTCATGGTGTCCGGAATCGTTACGCTCGAAGTACTGTCGGGCACTGCCGCGCATGACCAGTTTCCAGGCGTGCTCCAGTTTCCGGAGGTCGTAAGAGTACAATCTCCAGCGGCATAAACAATTTTGGCCACAGCCAAGGAAATCGAAAGTGCGGCCAAGATGACGATGAACCAGCGGGAAAGGAGGAAGTCGCGCGGGGCCCGTCGGACTGCGTTTTTCCTGCTTTTGCGTCGCTTGATCGGGGCTCTTGTGGATGATTTGAGCAATCTCATGGTCACAATTATACATGTAATGTTGTCAAACAAAAAACCGCCCGCCGAAAAGCGGAGCGATTTGAGTTCAGAGCACGTCTTTGTGCGTAAAGTACGTAGCCAGCCAATCCATGAAGCGGCTGTATGCGGAGTGCACCTTCACGCGCGAGAGGATGCTCATGAGGCCAAGAAATGCAGCCAGGGCGAGGACCCAACTTTGGATCCTTGGCTCTTTGATCCAGCCGAGATGATACGGCATGCAGGCGAGGATGCCGCCGCACAGGACGAGCATCTTGATTTTACCTGCCGGCGAAGCTTTGTTCCTGCCTGCCGGCGAGGCCGCTTGCTTAGCTTCGCGTCTATCCAATTCAGCCAAGATCCGGGTGGTCAGCGGCGTGTCGCTGGACTTGAGCAGCACCGGGAGCATCACGATGGGGTCGCGCAGCAAGGTGCCGACGCTATCCAAGGCGACGATCACTCCGGTCACGCGCCAATCCACGAGGCCTTTGGCCGTGAAGATGATGAGCAGTGGCAGCACCGTCAGCTTGTCGACGAGCGGATCCAGCCATTCTCCGATCCAACGGTCCAAGCGGCTACGGAATATCCCCGCTTCCGCCATGCCCACGGACATCTTGCCATCCACCACGTCCCACACGCAGGCGGCGATGACGATGATACAGCCCCAAAAAGGGCTAATCGAAAAAAAGATGCTTACGCCCAGCCAGAACAGCGGAAAACGATACAGGGAAATCCAGTTGGGCGAACAAAATGGCTTTTGGCTCAAGCGCGCCAAACGCTTCTTGGAGATGGAAAGAATCGCCAGCGCGACTATCAACCCTGCCGCCAGGCAAACTACAAACTTGAGTTGCCATGGCGCGGAAGACTGCAAAAAATCGTCCATGGGCAACCTCCGAGGTTCGCAAACCGCCAAAGGAACGTCTTGGTCTTAACAAAGACGCGGCTAAAATGCAAAAGCCGGCAGAGAGAATGTCTCTACCGGCTTGAGTTCAGTAGCGGCGGCGCGAAAGCGAACGCGGTTTGCGCCGGACTATGTTCAGCGGCCGAGTGATGGGTCCGCTCTCTGCCTTCTTCTTCAACTCGGCGTAGCGCTCCTGGGTTATGGCTTCGCAGCCTGACATGTAGTGACCCCTAGCTCCATCACGCGATCGCTGCCAAGTGAAATGGGCCGTGCAGTACATGCCGTCCTTGAATGCGACGATAGTCTCGTAGGTCTTATCCGTGTCGTAACGATGCTTGGGTAAATAAGACTCACTCTCCACGATGACGACTTGGGTGAACCCTAGTTGCTCATAATCCGAGACGATTGTCATGCGCTTCTCCTTGCAAGGTGCCTGTTTTTCTTAACGCATTTTTCGCCGCAGGTCAAGAAGAGAGTATTTAGTATTTAGGGGGCCTGACCCTAAAAACTAAATACTGACTACTAACTAAAAACCCCGCTGTAAAGGCGGGGTCTTTTGAATCTTCGATTCGTCCTAACAGCAGCAACACTTGCACATGCGGCTGAACAGCTTCTGCAGCCCGATCAAGATGAGCAAGCTGGGCCAGATGATGGCCGCCCAACCAGCGCTCAATATATCCAGGGCTTGGAGCAAAAAAGTGACGCCGATGAGCAGGATGAAAAGAGGAACCATAAAATGATGCGGACACTTGCAGGCTCCGGGTTCGCACTTCATGCCATCTTGCATAAAAGGTAGAAAATTAATGCGTTATGTCGGAAGGATAGGCGCATAGGAGGCGGGAGTAAAGCGACCAAAGGGTCCAAGGGCCAGGGGTCAAGCATCCAAGGATTTGGAAGAAGGCTCACGCGAAACACAGGCTCCAAGACCGCCGTCCCGATCGCCGCGCGTCGTCCCGCTAACGCTCACGCCGCCCCGAATCACACCGCCGACGTACACGAGGTTCCCATCCGAGGAGCGAACATCGGACCAGTGATATTTATTCTCGAGGATGCGTTCACCCTTGCCATTGCCCTTGAGACGTTCGGTCGCAATCAGGTGAAGGGCGGTAGCGTAAAGCATCCGGAAAGGCTCTGGGCGATGCAGTTGATCACGAGGGATATCGAGGTTCTTGGCGTATTCCTCGATGGCGAATTCTTGGGTTTCTTGGTGGGTGAAGCTGTCTCCGGGTTCATAGTGATGACGTTTGTCCTTTGAACCGGGGATGGTCTGCTTGGTGATGAGCTTCCATTCGTAGCTCAAGCCCAACTTCGTGAAGAAATCCTCGTTCTTATACCAAGCGGTGTTGAGCAGGAATTCACCCAACCCGAGCTTGTCGTATTCAGCTTGGATGAGTCCGTTCATGCGTTCTCCGGTGAGGGGTGCGCCGTCCTTATCCGCGACGAAGAGCACAAGCATCTCTTCGACTCCGGTTTTTTCTTTGATCTCTTTGGATTTCTTTAGGTCGTCTGTGGTGTATGGGATAGGCGGGACTTTGGAGATATCAACGAAACCTTCGCCCAGCACGGCTTCGACATCTTCGATGCCGTGGACGTTCTCTCGGCCTAGGATTTCATTTGCTCCCTCAAGGTCGAGTTCAACTTCTTTCTTCTCGACCGCATTCTGAAAAGCTTTGAGCAAATCCGCCACTTTTCGTGCGTCTTGGGCTGATAGCTTCTTGCTCTCTTTAAGCTCTTCGAAGTTAGCGGCTCCGTATTTGGCGTAGATTTCTCTTATCTGGGCTGCGAGCTTATCGGCGTGACGCCTGACGTGAGTCGGCAAATCCTGCCGCCGGATGTGGGAGACGGCGAGATTCGGAGCGGCTTCGAATGGATTAGAGCTCATGCTATCCGGAGTTTATGCCAATGAAGCCGCGGAATCAAATTAGGCTTTACGCGTTTGGCGATTCGCTTGTGTCATTGCGAGCGCATAGATTAATTGCGCGCGGCAATCTCTGGACTCCAGAGATTGCTTCGTCGTTGCTACTCCTCGCAATGACAAGCTAATCGAATGTCGGAGCCTGTGCCGTCTCGTTGCTCACATCGAAATCAGCGGCGGACGTAATATCGAGACCAAAGACATAATCCGTGTAGAAAGTATCCGGGATGTCGTCGATTTTTTTGTTCCAGACATCGCCATAGAGCGAACGCGCCAGACCTTCGCTCCCGACCCAGCGTAAGGCGCCGTTTTTGGCCACCGCATACACCTTGTCCAGCGACTGGAATTTGACCATGCGCACGCCCGGACGATAAGTCACGTTCTTGCCCAGCGGGAAGGCGGACAAGACCTGCAACGACACGGTCTCGACGCTATCGAAATTATCATACCAGGTGAAAAAGACTTTACCGTTGGCGAAGGCGTGGCGTTTGCCGTCGGCGCCGATGTAATACACGGCTTTGCACGGATCATCCACGGTCGCACCTTCCGAACATGCCAGCTTCATGAGCTTGCGCGCCGTCGGCGGGAGTTGTTGCGAGGAACTGGGGGTGTCGCTGGCCGGTGGCGTTTCGCCCGACTGCTGCGAAGACATGGGAGGCGCGCTCACGATCGTGCCTTCGACCCAAATCGCCGTATTCGGTCCGCTCGCCATGCCGCCGTAATTATCTTTGCAGAAGACGAAAGCGATGCGCGATCCGCCCGAATTGAAGGTGTAACTTTTGCTCGCGCTGGAGCCTGAAATCGTCATCGCACCCATGTCCTCAAGATCCACGTAAAGGTTGCAGGATTTTATGCCCGCGCTGCTCGAGACGTTGGCCGAAAAAGTGACGGCTACGCCGGACGTAGCGGTTGCCGGCGTGACGGAACCGATGGTCAGCCCGGAGGCGAAAGCTGGCTGCAAAAAAATGAATGAGGCAAAGAGGGCGAGGACAGGACTGACGTATTTTGATAGGCGCATATTGTATATAGGATAGAACGAATGCGAGCGCTTCTCAACCAAAGTAGGATTTCCGCGTTCGGATAACCGCACGCTGTCATTGCGAGGAGTAGCGACGACGAAGCAATCTCCGGAATCCAGAGATTGCCGCGCGCTTTTGGATTATGCGCTCGCAATGACGAACAGAACGCCAAACGCATAAGTCCTACTAAGACCTGATATACTTGGATAAAGATCATGGCGGACGAAAAACTTGAAAAAATAAAACACGTGTATTCGTTTTGGGGGAGATTCTCCAAGTTGTATGACGCGCAAGACGCCATCACGTTTTTAGGTCGCGCCCGCGACATCAGACGGTCGGCCGCTCAAGGACTCGGACTCAAACCGGGCGATTCGGTCTTGGAAGTCGCGTGCGGATCCGGCAGGGACTTCCCCTATCTGATCGAGGCGGTCGGTCCAGAAGGAAAAATCATCGGCCAGGATTACAGCCCGGAGATGCTCGAGGCGGCGAAAAAACTTTGCGCGGTAAACGGTTGGACGAACGTCACGCTCATGGCCGGAGATGCAGCAAAGCTTGATTTGGATAAAACCGGCTTCGACGGAGTCTTGAGCATCCTGGGCATTAGCGCCGTCCCGGATTGGAGAAACGCCATACAAAAATGTTTCGGCGTCTTGAAAGTCGGAGGAAAACTCGTGGTCTGCGACGCGCGTCTTTTCAGCGGCTGGCTCGCTGTGTTGAACCCGCTCGTGAAAGCCATCTATTCACGCTTTGCCGCGTGGGATCCGTCCAAAGATATTCCGCAAGAGATGCGCACGATCTTCGGGAATGTCGAAATCAAAACCTACAACTTCGGGACGTTCTTCATCGCCAGTTCCGAAAAAAAATCCGGAGATTGTCGCGCGCTTTTGGATTATGCGCTCGCAATGACAGAGGGGAATGATGTGCTCACCCGTTGACGCTTGACAAAATCCAAGAAAAGCCATTCTATGTGCCTCGGAGGTATCAATGGACCGAAAATTTCCGCAGGGATTGACCAAGTTGTCCGAGCTTAGCGGCATAGCGCCCGAACTGTTCTGGGAAGGCACATCAAGACTCCCCGGCCTCAAGGGCTGCCTGACTACGCCGGAAAAGATCGAACTTTTCGATCGGGTGGTCGAAGGCGCGATCAACCGCTTCAAAGGCAAGATGAGCGACTTCGAAATCGCCATGCAAGCCATGAATCTGGCCGGTGAAGCGCTCCTTGATGAACGTCCCATCGCTCCCGACTCGATTGACGCGTTCCTCGACAGGGCAATCAGCGCCGGCATCCTGCGCCAAGTCCCCCGACCCGAGCGCACCTGACTCAAAAGCTCCAACCCGACCGGGTGGAGCTTGTTTTATAGGAACAAGTTTAATTCATCGACTTCTTAAGCTTATACAAAGTCCACGAGGCTAAGACGTGCGGATTGACGATTTCTCCGCACACGATCATCTGATCAATCTCACTCTCCTCGAACCAAAAACTTTCGATGACCTCTTCCGGATCTCCCGGCAACGCCCGCTCTTCCAGATCAGTCGCGAGAAAAACGAACATCTTGGCGTTAGACCGTCTGTTATTCACCAGATATTCACCGAGTGAAACTAACGTGTTCGAAAATAACTTCGCTTCTTCCATGAGCTCACGATTGGCACCAGCTGAAATATTTTCGTCGGATGGAACGAATCCTCCCAGGAACTGATATAAATCCCGGTTCGGTGGATAGGAGTACTCTCTTTGGAGAAGAATCTGGTTTTTTTCGTTTCTGCAGATAACCGTTACCGCATTACCGAGTTCTCTGAACTTGAGATATGACGTCTTTACTCCGTTAGGCAAGACTACCTCGTCTTCGATGAGCGTCAGACGGGGATGAGAAAAAACTTCTTTTGAGGATATCGTTTGCCACATATGGACCTCCGCAGAGTGGAGTTGACGCGAAATTTATAAATTAATCTTCCTACGCCGCAAAAGCCTCCTCCAGCTTGGCGAATACGTTCTGGCTGATCTTCTTCAGGACTTTTGATCTGTAAATAGCGCTTGGTCGTTCGGTGAAGTTGCCGTCCAAGATAATCACTTTCCCCGTTAGCTCGCCTTTTTCGTCCACTTGAGCGACGACGTTGTCGCTCTCAAGTCCATGCCAAGTGAAAGCAGAGGTCTCGTTATCAGCGTGAAAGCGGCGCAAGCCACTGATCAAGTCTTTGATATTTTTTCGTAAAAGGGCGTAGCTCGGTTTCTTTTTGTCCATCCTCTTCAAAGCTTCTGAAAACGGGATGCCTTGAATGCGCTCTTGAATCACCGCTCCGATGAAAGGTTTTTCGTCCTTTGGCTGGGCGTGTATTTTGCCGAGCGCGCTCATGAGGCGCTTAAGTTTTCCTTTTTTCGCATCATCTCTGCCGTATCTGTCTCCCAGTTGACGATCAAGCTGCGTTTTTGCGACTTCGACATAGGTATTGGGCGTCACGCCGGGTTTGGCGAAATAAGCATGAGCTTCACCCTCCGTAAACGAGGCGCTGCGGATCCAGTGCGATTCAGGAAAAAATTCATCGCCCAATTCTTTTTTCAACAAAGTCCATTCATAGTATTGGTATTGAAATAACGCGACTTGCTCTTGGGGAGTCCTCAACTTGTCGCCGCTGCGGAAATCCTTGAGGACGTAAGGTCGCGTTTCTTTTCTTTCGTTTTGGATGGCGTAAACATCAAAAAAGACACCACGGGACAAGAATTCCGTTTGCACGTCGTCCGAAAGGACTTCTTTCGCAAGCTGACTAGGCGCGATTTCAGCCGAAACAAACCCGGCATTCTTGAAAGGCGAAAATTCCATAGTCTGGACAGGATATACCTTACGACCCGAACATCAAATCCTTCCATTCCTGGAGCGTTTCTTCAGGGTTTCTTTGTAGACTTCGATCAGGCGTTTGCTGATGTCTTTTGAACTGAATTTACGCGCCGTGTCTTGAGCCGCGGCCGCCAGATGATGGCGCTCTTCTTTTGAAAGATGCACGAGGTAGTCGATGGCTTTTTTGCCTTCGGATTGCGAGTTGACCAAAAAACCGTTCTTGCCGTTTTGGATGATCTCCGGCGCGATACCCACGGGATACGTCACCGGGATGAGTCCTTGCGACATTCCTTCGATGAGGCTCAACGAAAATCCCTCGTAACGCGAGGTGATAAGCAGGATGCTCCCCGCTTTGTCGTTCAGCAGATCGGGAATCAGCTCTTTCTTCAGGTTAGCGTAAAAATGATGGTTCGGAATCTTTTGGCCGCACCACTGCACCAGCCCTTCATTCAAAGTGATGCCGATCGTATGTTTGGGCAGCGAAGGAAAAGATTGATAGTAATCGATGAGCCGATCCAAGCCTTTGAGTTGGAGGGTGAACACATCTGAACCGATTCGCCCCAAGAAAACCAAGGAGGGATTTTCGGATGGAACGATGGGCTGCCGTCTGAACCAATAGTCTTCGATGGCGTTCGGCACGACGTGCACGTTTTCAGGTGACACTCCCGCGTCGATCAAGTCCTTGCGCACGATATCTGACGTGGCGATCACCATGTCGGCGCGCAGGGCGACGAGCTTTTCGATCTCCGCGACATCCCTCAACGGGCGTCGCGTATGGACATTCAACTCGCGGATGACGCCGGCTTTCTTCAGGCAAAGCCAAATTTTCCTCAAAGCAGGTTCGAGGTCTTTAGCTAAAGGCACGGCCTTCAGAAAGCCCCATGACGTAGAGCCGAAATGACTCACCACGGGGATGGAAAAGGGCAAAAAAGCCAGCGGCGTATACGTCGTGCCTTGGATCAGATCGTATTTGAGTATCTCGTCCTTATGTTCGAGGAGCGAATAGAAAAACAAGACGTTGCTGATCCCCTTCAGATGCAGCGGCGCATCAAGTAATGGATTCTTGGGATAAAAGTTTTTCACCCGAACTCCCGATTCGCGCAAACGACAGGCCATCAAATCGTTGATGAATGACGCTCCTGTCCCAAGTTTTTTTTCGTTATGGATGAAGGCGACGCGCAAGTACTTTCTTCTCATGTCTTCCAGTTTAATCCAGAAAAGAGAATGGGGATAGGCCCAGGCCTTAATTATTCGAATGTATTAAGGATCTAATCAGGTCAAAAAACTGCGGGATGACGCACTTCATGTCTTGAGGCACTTTTAGCTCGGCGCAGATCTCTTGCTCCGTAAAGAATTTCCTGTACTCGCCTTCCGCCTGGCAGCCGTCGGATCGCTCGTCGGCGGCATCATCCTGTACAAGCTCATCCTAAAAACACCACGCACCAGCTGATGCTTCCATCGGTGGAAGGCAAAGTTGGGTTTATCTACTCTTCCATCATTCGCGCGTAGCTTTCGTAACGCCGCTTGTCAATCACGCGTTCTTCATTCGATAACGCTTGCTTGATGGCACAACCAGGCTCTGTCAGATGAAGACAGTCGCGATACTTGCATTCCGCGGCGAGTTCAAAAAATTCTGGAAACAAAAACCTGATTTGTTCTTTTGGAATAACCTCGACACCAAGAGATCGGGTGCCGGGCGTATCAATGATGAAAGAGTCTTCAGCCCAGCGATAGAGATTGCTTTTGGTCGTCGTATGCTGCCCCTTACCCGTCTTCGGACTCACGGCCTGGGTGGCTATCTCGAGCGAAGGATCGAGCGCCTTGATCAGGGAGGACTTACCGACCCCGCTCTGTCCGACAAATACCGCGACCTTCTTCAAGAGCAACGCTTTCAGTTCATCTATACCCCGATTCAACAGGCAGGATGTTTCGATGACGGGAACGCCTATACTTTCATAAAAATCCAAAACCGACGGTCGTTCGGAAGATAAATCACCTTTTGTCGAACAAATCACGGGCTGGACACCCCCGTCTTGGAGAAGAATGAGGTAACGATCGATGAATTGAAGATGCAGGTCCGGATTCTTTATGGCGACGGTGATGACGCCGACATCAACATTCGCCGCGAGCACCTGCCACTCGGACGATGCGTGTCTCGTCCTATCACCTCTCGTACGACCAACGGAACTCTTGCGCGCCTCTCGACCAAGGATCAAAACCTGCTTTTCATCCTCCCCATCCACCCAAACGCGATCACCAACGGCAAAATCCTTCAGTCCTCGCGGCGGGACGTTTGGCGCCAGTCTTCCTTCGATTATCAGGTAATCGAGCATGACCTCCACTTTATTTTTATGGACGGAGACCAAGACGCCCGCCCGTGCATCTTCCGGAGGCATTTCCAAAATCCAACTCTTCTCTGCTTCCGACGAACCGAAGTTTGAAGAAGACCTGAACCTGGCACGTTCTTTTTTCGCTTTCGCCCGTTCGTTCCGTTGCCTATCCCATAAGTTGGACATAGGCACATGAAACTATACTTACGGCTTTAAGACAAATATGAGATCCGTTTTCCTGCGGACTTAAATAATACATGCATCAATTATTCACGCTGCGGCAAATCATCGTGGATGATGATCCAGGGCAACTTTTGCGACGTCCAGATATGTTCTTGTAATTTGAAGTCTTCAGGCTCGTCAAAGACGCCAATCGGAATGAAAAGTTTATCTGGGGCGTTGTTGTATGCGTAGGCAAAAGGCGAACTGCAGATTTCACAAAAGGAACGAATGACTTTTTTAGACGAGGCGTAGGCTTTTGGAGAGCCTTGCAAGATTTCGATGCCGCCAACTCCGTATCCCGCGAACACGACGTATGGGGAGCCGCTTATCTTGCGGCAATCCACGCAATAGCAAGCACCCACCCATTCAGGTTCTTGCGTCGCCTTGAATCGAATCGCCCCGCAACGACAACCACCTGTATGAATTTTCATAAATTATGAATTTAAAATCGACTTCATTTTTGCCTGACGATAAAATTAAAGACGTGCCAATGTTTCGGCGTGCCGTTCGCTAGTTTGCCATCGCGTTCCTCTTCGGCCAGTTCGATAATTTTCAGGTCCGAGAATAATTTTTCGGCTTGCTCCTTAGTGTGGAACGTCATGTCTGGATTCGAACTCCATTCGTCATGCGCGCCGAATAACTGGCCGCAAAATATTCCGCCAGGAACCAAAGACGCCTTGATTTTTTGGATAACGGCCTCGAACGTATCCGGCGGGTTGAAGGGCAGAGCGAACATCGCGGATGCGAGATCGAAAGTATTTTTCGGAAAATCAAAATCAACGAATGCAGTGATGACGAAATGCAGTTTGACGGAATGAATCGCTCGAGCCACCTGCGCCATCAACTCTTCCTTATCGATGACCGTCACCTCAAAACCCTGTTCGAGCAGATAACGCGTATCCTTGAGCGCGCCGCCACCGATGTCGATCGCCCTACCTCTGTGCTGAACGTACCCAAGAGCTTTGAACAAAAGAGCCGAGGGAGAGGCGTGCTGCGTGATGGCGTAGAACTCTGACCAATCGGGCTTCTGCGGCATAAATATCTTCCAGACTATAAACCAAAATCCGACCCGTTGATAGGCCGGATGTCGAAGGGTCTAAACACGCAGCTATTATTTCCGGTTAAGATGAAACTCTCCTTTAAGGACTCCGTAAGCAGGCAGGGTCGCGGTCATACTTCCGGTCATGATGTCGGTGGTGTAGCTGCCTTGCATGGTGACTGTGGCGCCGCTGACAGTGACTGTACCGAAATCCAGCGCGCTTCCGCTGACTCTTATCGTTATCGGATAGTATCCCGTATCTTTCGTGCACTGTTTGGGGATGGTAAAGGTACCGACGGGTTTTGGAGCCGCCGTCTGGCCAGTGACGCACAAATTCGTATAACGGAATTTGCCGGAAGCAAGATTATTCGTCACCGAATCGATGATCAGTTCCATGTCCCCATCTTCATAAATGGTCGTAGCACTGGGCCCGGTCACGAATTTGCCGTAGACCTGCACTCCTTTTCCCGCCAGAGACGATTTCCATGTTCCTCTTAGGTCGCGCACGGGCGTCAAATCGCCGAGCGGCGGCTTGGGAGTGATGATGGAATTAAGTTTATCCTCTATAAAACGAAACATTAGAGGCTTCTCCGGCATACTCCGAACGATCGCCACCGTTCCGACTGCGGCTCCCGCAACGACCAAAGCAGTAATCAATATCACGATGCCTTTGCTCATATGGTTTTCAGCAACAGACTGAATTTTTTCAGGTAGCTAGTTATTATACGGACTAGCTTCAAGTTTGATTATACCCTATTCCCCAAGACCAAAACACGTCCCTTGAGGGTGATGCTTCAGCCGAACCACATCGTCGAGGTCGTTCGGACCGCCATCACCCAATCAACCGCTCCTCTTGAATCAGCGCGAGGCAATTTTTCATGATTTCATCCCCAACCGTCACGTCTTGGAACATCTCCGGATGAAACTGGAATCCAAAGATTGGTTTTGATTCATGAACGATGATTTCGTAGCCATCTTTTGAGGCAACTAGCCCGATGAGCGGTTTGGTGACACGTTCCACGACCCAGCGGTGGCTCTCGTATACGTTCGCCTCTGCCACTCCAAGCAATATCTGGTGAGGTCGAACGACCTTCAATTGAACGAAGCCCTTCTCTTTTGCTTCCAGACGTCGCAAGACCGCTCCATAGGCATGGGCAATAAGCTCATAGCCTAAGCAGATACCGATGATCGGAAGGGTTGATCGTCGGATCACATTCAGCTCATTCCCATATTCCCGGTCGTGATCGATGACCGGGAGTGAGTGCCCTCCGGATAAAATAATTGCATCAATGGATGCTATCTTCTTCTCTGAAAATTTTTTCCACGGAACTACTTTTACCTCGTGCGAAGCTAAGAGTGCCGACAATGCCTGAAGGTGGGATGTGCCATTATCCACGACTAGAAGTTTCATGAACTTAATTATATTTGAGCAGGCTGCCATTGACCAATTCCGCCTCTCGTCAGGAGCATGAAAAAATTCCTCGATGTCTCAAGATATTCTCGTGGGGTCACATCGTCGAGGTCATCCGCACCGCTCTGGCGAATCTACCGCCGCATTCATACATTCCTGACTACGCCAAAAGAACCGGTTGAACGATTGACGCGTGCATGAGAAAATATCCATCAATAGACTCATGAAAAACCATTACGTCCTGTCCGTCATCAATATTCTGACACTTTGCGTCGTCGTTTTGGCGGTGAGCTCCTATTTTATCTACCATACGCGTTTCATCGGCTTGGTCGTAATCCTTTTGGGAGCGCTCTGTCTCATTACATTGATACCTTTCAAAGTAAGGATTAGCTCCGTGTGGGCAGATATTGTCTTTGGTGCAATTGATAATGGCATCCTTGCTGTGATGGCTATCTTCGGAGGAGAAATAGGAGGTGTAATGGGTGCTGTCATCGGAGGCGTCGTTGGTAACGCAGTAACAGATGGAATCGCTGGCATCTTCGAGGGCTTGATCGCAGAAAAAGCCCGAGCCGCGAGAATTAGCGACAAACGCACCATGCTTGGTTCGGCCGTAGGAAAGATGTCGGGCTGCCTATTGAGCGCGGGTGTCGTTTTGATGGTAGGCAATTTTTTTGGGATTTAAATTACCGTTCCGAAATCAAAAATCTCTCCAATGCCAAAATTAGACCTCTTGAGGGGCGCTAACCTCGGCGGGGTTACATGAGCGAGGACGTTCGGAACGCCATAGTAAATCTGCCGCCATCATCCATCATCTCTGATTACCGATAGGACACAGTCTCGACGTTACTTCAAAGGTTTTCTTGATATCTTTTGTTTCCGTCCAAGTCTTTCCCACGGCGGCTCGTAACTCTTGATGCTGCGGATAACCGTCATCATGAGCATCTCCCAATAAATCTTGGAACTCTATGTTGAGTAGTTCAGTCAGAGATTCCTTTACGTCGTTATAGCACTCCTTCGTCATGCGTCTGCTTTCTACTTCTTCGTGGAAGACCAACCATGTCCAAAAGTGGAGCAGTTCGTGCATGATGGTTTTATTTTGAAATGGTCTCGAGACAGAAACAAAAAAATACCCATGTTCGATGTCATACGAACAACGACCATCCGTGGTGAGAAAAACATGAATGACTTCAAACGGGCTTTCAAGCGCAAACATCGCTTCAACTCTTTTCAAAAACTCTGGCTTAATCGGTTCCCATGCGGCCTTGATCCGTTCAGCTTCCTGCGACATATCCAACTTCTGTTCCGCGATATATTCCGTGATGAATGATTCTAAATTTCGATCTTCAAAAACTTCACCATATTCAGCCGTATAACGTGACTGCATTTTTGTCGGCGTCTTATTATTGACCGACTGTGAGGCAATCTTGTAGTTTTCGATGTCTTTATTCAGATCGTATTGAAATCGGAGTTCCATGCCCAAATACTAGCAATACTGCCCAAGAAATCCTAACTCCCGTCAGAGCTCATACAAAAATCCCTCGATTGCTCGAAGGATTTTTCATCTGACGGATCCGCTTAGGCGCGCTTGACGTGGGTGGCGCGGGGTCCCTTGTCCGACGCTTCTTTGTCGAACTCCACCGCGAAACCCTTCACCAACTCTTCAAACGTGACGCCCTCGAGCGCTGAAGTGTGGAAGAAAACGTTGTTTTCCTTTGAATCTTCCATGCCTTCCGGGGTGATGAAACCAAACCCCTTTTCGTCGTTCTTGCCTGAGATAGTGCCCTTCATAGTTTTTTAGCCAATGAAAAATTATTGAGATAAAGTGGATTTTTGCTTCAAACGAGCAAAGATAACCCACATCATTGGTTACAGGCAACAGACTACACTATTTACGGGAAAAAGCAAGAGGGAGCCAAGAAAAAGGGGTTTTTTGAAAAACGAGTGACCTTTCGACGATTTTGTGACCTCGCACCCCTAACTGACAACCCCAGATCGAACGGCTTGCATCCCCATAGGGGGGATGCTATTTTCTTATCTTGGACAACACGCTTGCTCATACTTGATGAAGAGAAATCAATTCGTTCGGTCAGGAAAGGAGTCGCCTCATGGGACTAGGAGCGATATGGGAAATCATGAAGTTCGGTGGCAAGATGATGATCGATCCGATCGGCACGGGCGAAGCGCTTGCCGACGAAGTCGATGTCGCTGACCCGCGTCCGAAGACCGAGACGCAGAAAAAATCCGAGGACACCGAGAATGATGAGGGCTGAAGATGTTCGTCCTCTCACTTCGCACCTTCAACTCTCGCACCCGCACGCAAGGTTCATTCCAGTGTGCGGGTGTTTGCGTTTTTATATCATCTGCAATTCATGAGATCGGAGGTCGAGGTGCCGTCGTGGAGGAAGTGAGAACTATTTTTGCCAAATAAACGACGCCACGATCTATAGAATGATGGGTTTTTCTATGATTTTTGGACCTGGCACCCCAGACTCGCAATGGGCGTACGCTAGTGCCATACTTTTGAAACGATTATGAGTGAATATCCTAGACCGAGAGAGACGAGTTCGGCGGTTCTGGCTTCTGAACCACCAGTTCACCAAGAATCGGACACTACACAGCTCGAAGCGGTCAGGTCAAAGGTGGCTGGTCTTCTCAAGTGCGGAGGCGTCCTATCTGAAGAAGAAATTTTTGACCTAAAGCCAAAGAGCATCGATGAGCTCCTGGTTCGATGCGCGGATGACTTACCTCGTCTCAAGGAAGCGACGCCAGAGCAGCTCGAAAAAATCCGAAGAATCCTTGGCCTACACTCATCGCAAGGAGAATTATCGGCTACGCTAGATCGACGCAGCAAAGAAATTAGAGAACTGGAGACTGTCATGCGCTCCTATCTGGTTGCATTTCAAAAAAATAATCCGGAGGTGTTAGGTCTTGTCCTTTGCGGAAGCAGAATGGACGCACAGAAATCCCCAGAGGGAAACAGCGACGTCGATACGGTCGTTATTCTGAAGCACGGACAAGCAATTGATCCAAAAACGCCGGAAGGTGAAAAGGAGCTCTTTTCACTTCGAAACTATTCAGATACGCATCCGACTCAAAATGGGCAGCCTGTAGAGCTCGACGCGCTTTTCCCATCCGATGGGTTCGTCGAAGCCCTGAACTCACTCAATGAAAAAAGCACTCTCGTCTGGGGTTGGAATCCGAACGCCGTACGCTACATCGGAGACTCCGTGGAAGACATGAACGAAGATGACGTAAACACATTCCTTCGGCTGAGGCTCAACTCTCGAGCTGCGGAACTTCAAAGGAATCGGATGGTTGAAGAAGCATCGAAAAAGCTGGAACGCGCCGAATCATAAAAAGCGAACTCTCGTTAAAGCCATACAAAAATCCCTCGGTTTTACGAGGGATTTTCATGGGGTCACATCGTCGAGGATGTTCGAACCGCTATAGCCGATACACAGTTTGATTCTCAGGCTTAGCACCCTCCTCAGCGCCAGGTTTGTCGGCAATGATAAGGTAGATTTCATTGATAACACCCTTACAAAAATAATCTCGTCCTAACTCTGCCCGAACAGATTCATATTGTGCAGGGTCTAAATTTGATGCGATCGTGATATGTGGTTTAAAATTTTTCTCATACTTTTCCGTCCCTGTGTTAACGAAATCATCGTAGGGCTTAAGACAGGAAAGGATACCTGACTGCAATTCATTAATGATCCTGTTTTCTTTTGCGTCAATCATCATCGTCTCAAGTCCATCTGCATCCTTATCTACAACAAGGTCATCAAATGATAATTCAATTTTGTGATCAGAGACACTTAAACTTCGAAAAAAAGCCTCGAGTCTGTGTTTAACATCTTGAATATTTCTTTCTTCCAAATAACAAACTTGTTTCAACGTGACATGATAACCAAACGTGGTGCCATGTTTCTGAAAAAATCCCTCGAGCCAATGCGGTTGCTGGGTGATTTGAACCTTTGCTACGACGGCGAATATCTTCATGAAAGTATTATAGAGGAGAATATATAAATACGGCCAGCCTGATTCTTACTCTAAATCATACAAAAACCCCTCGATCACTCGAGGGATTTTCGTGGGGTGACCAGAGGGAGTTGAACCCTCGCCAGCGGGACCACAACCCGCTGTTCTACCGTTAAACTATGGCCACCATGCTATGGGTTTTGTCGCGTATTTATAACCTGTTTTTCCGGGTTTGGCAAGACTAGGACTAAAAAGCGCCGGATTTCCGTGGGTGGGAAATCCGGCGCAAGGGCGTCAGCCTTCGGGCTTCTGCGGCGCCACCAGGATCCCGTGCAAGATGACCGCCAGGCGGGCGGCATCCGGAGCGCGCGCTTCATTCTTCACCGCTGCTTTGGCGCGACCGAGGTAGGTCTCGGGCAGGATGCGTAGCCCGGGATCCATGAGCGCATGGAACCAGACCAGCTCCAGACGGCACGCCGGGTCGGACTGCACCTTGGTCCAACGCAGATCATGCGGCGGGTTGTCGCTGGCCGCGCGCTTGAGTTCGGCCAGTTCGTCCGGATCCATGGCGGCAAAGCCCTTTTCGAACGCGGCCAAGTCCTGTGCGAATTCGCCCGGCTGTTCGGATTCACGGCGAAGGGTCGCTTGGTACATCCTCCAGAGTTCGATCTGCGCCGTATTATCGTCAGTCAGCTGCCGCAACAGATATATTACGAGATCCAGATTCAGCGCTCGTTCCTTCAGCAGGCGTTTGGCTTTTTCGGCTCCGCCGTCCTGCGCCGCAAGTTCACGCGCCCTGCGCCCCAACTCATCGGAGTCCTGCTCCAAGGAATTCAGGAAGGAGCTGTAGTCCTTCTTGGCGTCGAGCGCCTCGTGCAATTCCAGGAACTGCGCGGCCAATACCTGGACGTAACGCACATCTTGAATGGCGCTTCCAGTGCCCACGCGCTCCCTGACCAGACACCAGATGAAGGCGTCGAAGAGCGTGCGCATGAGCCGCTGATACAGCGCCGGTTCGCGAGCGATGTCTTCGGGCTGCCAGTCGAGTCTAACGCGTTCCGGCGCGGTCAGGTTGATGCGCGAAGCCTGTTCCAACATCTCGGCGATCGCTTTGGGTTGATTGCCGCCCCAGGCAGCCGGCGGCACATGCTCGGCGATGGGCGCAGGCAGGAGCCGGCGAAAACGCACCAGCGCAGCTTGCAGATCAAAGATGCCGAGTTGGCCGTAGCGCACGACCAAACCTTTGCGCAACTTGAGCAGCTCGTTGGCGACCGGCTCTTTGATGCGCCAGGTCAACGCCGTAGCCGTAGCGCTCAACCAGGCGAAAAGATCGCAGGGAAAATGATAATCAGTGTCCGGCATGGTCTGTCTCCAGATGTAAAAAGAGCTTCCCGAACCCAAGCTAATATCTTATCCAGGCCAGTGTCAATGCCGAGGAGAAAGACGTTTTACCTTGCCCTAAGGGACTCTGTTCCAAAGACGCTCGTGGAACAGGAAGGGCGCAGCGCTGGCCAAAAAGGAGGTCTTCATGAAGAAAGATGAAAGTTCCTAAGTATCCAGGTGGGGTCTGGGGCCGAGAGTTGAGCGGGCCGCAAGAACGCTCAAACCTATACATGTTAGCGAATTCGAGGCCCCAGCGGTTTTTGCCTACTTTTTGCCGCCAAAAAGTATGAGGTGCATTTGATTGTTCGTCACTTTCCGCGTGGAAAGTGACCAAAGACGCCGGGGGTTCGCTATGCGCAACATGTATGTTGCTTAGTTGCTCTTGCGGTTGGCTTGACGCAAACCCCCCTGACCCCCGCCTGATTGGCTAGAGGAGAGATAGGGATGGATTTCTCTCTGGATTACCCGGTTGGACCCTGGTAATGACAGGATGATGGAGGTCGAAGTCCTCGAGGCGGGGTCTGGGGCCGAGAGTTGAGCTAACCGCAAGAACGCTTAACTATATACATGTAAGCGAATTCGAGGCCCCAGCGGTTTTTGCATACTTTTTGGCGGCAAAAAGTATGAGGTGCATTTGATGTCAGGACTTGCGATGACAGCGTTTGGTTATTTGAACGCGAAGGTATTAACTAAGACTGACCCGTCTGGCGAGGGCAAAGATGGATCGCGGGATGTGGTTTTTGGTTATTGAAAAACTCCTGTTTTAAGGAGTTTTTCCATGGTGTCCCCGGATGGAATCGAACCATCATGACCAGCTTAGAAGGCTGGCGCACTATCCATTGTGCTACAGGGACATGATTTCTTTGCGAATATATAGGATAAAGACCCTTGGGTCAATCGCTTGACAGGTTGTCTGCTATATGGAACGCAGTATATAGGAGGAGAGGCTAGAATGTGACAATATCCATGCTGATCTTATGCTCGAACTTTTGAAGAAACATTTCGGCTACGCGACGTTCCGGCCCATGCAGCAGGAAATCGTTGAGTATTGCGTGGCGGGGAAAGACGCCCTGGTCCTCATGCCGACGGGCGGAGGCAAATCGCTCTGCTACCAACTGCCGGCGTTGCGTCTGCCAGGGCTGACCGTCGTCATCTCGCCGCTCATCGCGCTCATGAAAGACCAGGTGGATGCGCTCACCGCCAACGGCATCGCAGCGGCTTTTTTGAACAGCACGCTGTCTCCCGCGGAAATCTCGCAAGTCGAAGCTGCGGCTTCCCAAGGAAAACACAAACTCCTCTATCTCGCACCGGAACGTTTGGCTATCCCCTCGGTCTTGCGTTTTTTGCAGACGCTCAAGATCAGCCTGTTCGCCGTGGACGAAGCGCATTGCATCTCCGAATGGGGACATGATTTCAGGCCAGACTACCGCAACCTGCACCAGCTGCGCCGCCAATTCCCCGGCACGCCCATGATCGCGCTCACGGCCACGGCCAACCAGCGCGTGCGCGACGATATCGTGGCCCAGCTCAAGCTGGAACAGGGCCGCATCTTCCAATCCAGCTTCAATCGCGCCAACCTCAACTACCGCGTAGAACAGAAAAAGAAATCTTTCGAACGGCTGGTGCGGGAAATCCGCCAGCGGCCCGACGCAGCCGTGATCGTGTATTGTTTCTCGCGCAAAGGCACGGAGAAAATCGCAGCCGATCTGAAGGCCAACGGCATCGCGGCAGCGGCTTATCATGCCGGCCTCTCGGCAGCCGAGCGGACGCGCGTGCAGGAACGCTTCATCCGCGACCAAGTCCCGGTCATCGCGGCGACCATCGCTTTCGGCATGGGCATCGACAAGCCTGACGTGCGGCTCGTGGCGCACATGGATCTGCCCAAATCCGTCGAAGGCTATTATCAAGAGACTGGACGCGCGGGCCGCGACGGTCTGCCCAGCGACTGTCTGCTTTTCTATTCCGCCGGAGACCGCTTCAAACATGAATTCTTCATCCGCGAGATGGAGGATTTGGCGGAACGCGAACGTGCCCGGCGCCAGCTGGATGAAATGACCAGATACTGCGAACTAAAATCCTGCCGCCGCTCTTTTCTGCTCGGTTATTTTGGGGAAGACTGGCCAAAGAGCGGCTGCGGCGCTTGCGATATCTGCCGCCCGGTCACGCTCCAGACGGAGCAGCCCGCGGCTGGAGACTTCGACCAGATCCTATTCGAGAAATTGCGTATCGTACGCCGCGCCATCGCCGCTGAATCGTCGCTTCCGCCTTACATGATCTTCGGCGACCGGACGCTCCAAGATATGGCCCGGCGTTTTCCGCAAAGCCACGCCAGCCTGCTCGGGATCTTCGGCGTGGGCGCGGAAAAATCATCCAAATACGGGGCGCGCTTCCTGCAGACGATCTGCGCTTACGCCCAAGAAAATAACTTAAAAGAAAATTCAGCACCGCCGGAGACGCGCAAGACCGTGCGCGCGGTGCGGGTGGTGTCGGATACGGTCAAAGAATCGGCCCGCCTGTGCAACGAAGGCAAAAAGTTGGAGAACATCGCCCTCATCCGGCGCTTGAGCGTCGGCACGATCCTGCAACATCTGGAGACGGCCGTGAGCCGAGGCCTCAAACTTTCGACCGAGCACATACACTTCCCGTCCGACCGCTTCGAGACGATCGCGCGAGCCGTAGAAAAAAGCCCTGACGGATTCCTGACGCCGATAAAAAATAGCCTCGGCGATGATTTTGGCTACGATGAAATCAGGCTGGTGAGACTGCTCCTGAAAAACGCCAAGAGCGGACATTGACTCGCTGCTAGCGCACTAAATGTAGGTTGAATTTCTCTCTGGATTACCCGGTTGAACCAGGTAATGACAGAAGAAAGATGCGTACTCCCGCACACCCCTCCATGTCATCCCGCACTTGATGCGGGATCTCCGGAGATTGCTGCACGCTTTTGGACTATGCGCTCGCAATGACGAGCAGAACGACGATGGCGGAAGTCCTAATTAGAAATTAGTCATTAGTCACTCTCCCTCTCCTCCGCTCCGCCGTCGCGCGTGGAAAGCTTGGTGCACTTCTTTCAGTTGTTGGTTGGTGACGTGGGTATAAATCTGCGTCGTGGTGATGGATGAATGGCCGAGCATGGCTTGCACGCTGCGCAGATCGGCGCCGTTTATGAGCAAATCGGTGGCAAAGGAATGGCGCAGCGTATGCGGCGAGACTTTTTTGGGGATGCCAGCGGCGGCGGAATATTTTTTGACCAGGCGTTCGATGGAACGCGGAGTCAAAGAGCCGACCTCTGCGGTGTCGGATTTGGCGCGGTCTAGACGCACGAACATGAAAGGACATTCGTCGTTGCGTCGCTTCAGATATTCCTTGAGCCAATACCGCGCTTGGTGCGACAAGAAGACCACCCGCACTTTGTCGCCTTTGCCGCGCACCGAAAATTCTTCGCGCTCCAGATTCACCTGATCTTTTTTGAGCGCGGCGAGTTCGGAGACGCGCATGCCGGTCGAAAAAAAAAGTTCGAGGATGGCGCGGTCGCGCGCTTTGATGACTTCGGGGGCGTCGGTCTTTTCCGGCGCGCCGAGCAAACGTTCCAGATCGGCGGCGTCGAGGAAAGACGGTTCGCGCGCGCCCTGCCTGGCGAGTTCGATCTTTTCCGGCGACAACGTCTCGACATCGTGGCGCGCCAGATATTTAAGGAAGGAACGCAAAGCGATCAAATGATAATTCTGCGTGGACTTCTTGAGCGTGCCACGTCTTGGATCTTCCAAGCGATTCAAATACAAACGATACTGGCGAATCTGCTCGTAATCTATCTCGTCCGGTTTGGGATCCTTGGCCCAGGTGATGAAACGCTGCAGATAAAAATCATAATTGCGCACGGTGAGCGGCGAACGGCCTTTCTCGATCTCAAGATATTCGAGGAACTTGCGCAGATAATGCGAAACAGATTGGGCTGACATGCCTCGATTATAGACTTGCGTCGCAAAATGAACAATGAACTCACTGGCTGAAAGAAAAATCCCGGAGCGCAAGCCAACGGTCATCATGTTTCTCGAATAAGGTGATCGAATCGATCTCCAGTTTCTTTATCGGTGCAGCGCGACCGTCCAACCAAGCTCCTATCTGCGCAAATTTATCCGGCGCCAGATCCTTATACGCGACGGTTATGTGGAAATGAAAAGGTTCCGGGTATTTGGTGTCCTCGGTAACTCCCAGATCGCCGAGCAGACTTTTTAGGTTGTCGCGCAACGCCTGCGCCTTCCCTCCACGCTCCACTTCGATGAACCAAACGGCTGGTTCGAAGCTGGCGAACTTCTCGGATGCGACCGTGAATGGCTCCTGCCTTGCGGCAAATCCGACAAGCGCGCGTTCGACGTCGGATGCGTCTCCAAGTTCAAAGGGATAAAACAAGGTGAAATGCGGCGGAATCTTGAGCGCGGCGTGGACATCAAACTCCTGCGCTATTCTTTGACGCAAATTCTCGACCGAAGCCTCGTCGCTGCCCTTAAGGCGATAGCCGATGAAGTAGAACATACGACCATCAGGATAACATAATAGCCAGCGGGTCCGGGATTGACATTTTGGTCAACAAAATGTTATGACTTTCGAGAAATCGAACCTTGAGAATACCGCGTTTTTCTCCTCCATTTTCCTGCGCATCCGTTGTGGGTGCTTGGGGCTTGTGGAGGAGAAACGGACGCTCCTATCAAGTTCTGCATGCTGACTGCTTCGTCCGCATCTGCTGACTGGAGAGTGCTAGAATGAAGACAACCACTGATTGTTACTCGGGCCGCGTGGGCAGCTTCAAGCCTGCTGAAAGCTACGGCTTCATCACCATCGGAAGCGTAAGCAAAGCCGACGGAAGCGAACACGGACTGGCCACCACGCACGACATCTTCATCCATCAGGATGAATGCGCAGCCCCGCTGCAAGTCGGCTTGGACCTCATGTTCCAAGTCGTGCCCGATCAGGTGCGCGGCGCTAGCTTCTTCCGCGCCCACACCGCGGAAGTCGTGTGCGCGGTCGAGTTGCTGCCGAACGAGGGAACCCCGATCCCCGGCCTGGCGCTCATCGCGACCACCCAGGGAAAGGTCGCGCTCGCTGATGCGCGCTCGCCGCATTTCGGCATGAAGGAGGTGCCGCCCGAGGAAGTCGCCAAGGCGGCGGCCAACGAGCCGCTCAAGGGCGTGCCGCGGGAGGAGCCGCCGGAAGTCGTCCTGAACGGCGACCCGTCGCAGCTCTCGGACCTGCTTAGCCAATACCTCTTCACCCAGTTCCCCGGTCTCCAGAACATCGGCCTGACCCACCAAGTCACGGGATTCGATGCGGCAGCGGAAGAGGCGCTCGTGGCCGAAGCTGTCCAGAATTGCCGCGACCTTGGCATGGAGGAGCAAGCCCAACTCACGGAGGAGGAGTACAAGCGCTACACGGCGATACGCGCTTTGCTGGCTTGGATCCTGGAACAGGGCTGGTTGCTGCCCGGAGCCAGGGTCTCTCCCGCGGTGATCGGCAGCCTGGTGACGCTCGTCCGTTCCATCCCGAACGCGGCGGAAAAAGTCGAGACTGTGGGCAAGCTCCAACAGGTCTTCGGCTTCATGGCCAGCCACGGTCTGCTGCGCTCGAGCACGGTCCTGCCTCTGCGCCATCTGCCCGAGCTGTTCATGGCCGCGCCGGTCTGGTTCTTCGACCTGCAAGGAAATGAATCAGGGACGGCCGGCGATCTCATGGACGCGAAACGAAGGCCTGATCCGCAAGTCCAGGCAGCGACCATGGATATCTGCGCCTTGCTGCCTAGCAACAGGCGTTGGCACGACGTGTTCCAGATGTTCAATCGCCGCTGCCGCTCGATCAAGCAGTTCAAGGGCGACGTCATCCCGCCCTCGGTCATCAAGCTCATCCGCGAAGCTCGCGAGGTGTTCGACCGCGTGGTCATCATGACCCCGTACCTCGACATCCCGGGCGGAGATTGGATGAACCTGACATGGATCCGCTCCATCGACCCGTACGTCGTGGGGTTCAAGAGGGGTTGCCCGGCGTTCTTCGTCCTGGCGCGCTTCTCCAACACCGGCGTCTTCCCCCTGCTCTTGGAGCTGACGGCCGACACCATGCACTTCCTGCGGAACAATTCGCAAAAGCTGTTGAGCTTCAATGTCGCGAATAATCCGTACTGGTACTCCGGCAATAGGGACAATACGCTTTTCGGAAACGAGCCGAAGCTCGGGACCCACTTGGTCGCGCTGGTCGCCGAGATGCAGCGCGCCTACGAGGCCGGGCATCTGTTCGACTGGCTGCGTGACGAATGGACCGAGGAAGCGTTCCGGAAAGGTGAACGCAAAGTCCTGATCGACCTCAAGGATCGTCTCACCGGAACTCCGGCCAGCTCCAGCTAGCTGAAGCCTCCAGACTCAACCGCCGTCAACGCATCTCGCGCGACGGCGGTTTTACTTTTCTGAATACGCTGCCAGCATTGACAAAGCGGCAGTTTTAAGGTATGAAGATTCATCATTCGGATGACCAGGGGCCCTTTCACAAGGAGATGGGAATGAAGATCCCGGCAATCGAAATCACTGTCTTGAACTTTCGACTGACGCCGCAGGATGCGCGCAAGATCCGCCAGGGGCGGAAAGACCTGCTCCTGGCCCACAAGCCGCCGGAGATGGACCAGGAGAAATACCTGGACTCGCTCACGCGGCGCTTGCCGGCCGGCGCGACGGTTTTTCTGGGTTCGGGAGAGCAGACGGTCAAGTTGAACGGCGAGAACGAAATCGTGGCCGAACGCTTTCCGCTCCTCTTGCATGAGAACGGAAGGTACTTCCTCCTCTTCACCGAGGACATGCAGGGCGAGGTGGACTTGTGCGGCGACGTGCGGCGCCTCGACGAACTCTACGACCGTTGCGACATCGACCTGTGCAGCTTCGGCGCCGTCTACGCGGCCGACTTGTCCGATTGCGCGCGCGGAGTGTTGAACTTCGGCGAGTGCACCGTCTGCTTCGAGATCACCAACCCGCTCGAATCGTTCGACCTGTCGGCGCTCTTGGACGGCCGAGACTTTGTCCCGCCGGTCACCCAAGTCACCTATGCGCAAGGCTTGCGTCGACTCCGACTAGAGCAAGAGCGACGCGCGGCGGCGGCCTGCCAGGCCGAGATCACGGCGCTGGGAAAGAAGATCGCGGATCTCAAGGCGCAGGAACGAAAGCTCCTCGGACAACCGGTCCGGCACCTGAACGAGGCGACTCAATTCGAGAGAGATCTCATGGAACGGGATCATATGGACCGAATCAAGGCGGTCCGCAGCGAGATCGCCGAGAACGAAGCAGGACTCGTGAAGCTGCACCAAGCGCTCGTCGGTCCGTCCGAAGCGGCCGCGGCAGCTCCTCGGAGTCTGTCCGAAGCAGATGACGACTCCGCGACCGCACCGAACAGTCCGGCGGACGGCGGCAGCATCTCGCCCTACGCCTCATCCCATCCTCCCTCCTCACACTGACTCCACAGCCCACCATTCTCCATGGTGGGCTTGCTCGTTCAGACCGCTGTCTTGACCGAATATCAAACGGGTGTTACTTTCTTTGGGCTAAATCAAATACGCCCATCCGGTCATTCGACGGGGTGGAGCGCGCATCCGGGCACTGACCCTGCGATCGAGATTCCGAACGGATCCGGCGCGGCGCCAGTCCCCGACCAAAGACATGTTGGATCCCAACAAGAAGAAGCGGATCATCGAAAAATTCAAGCAGCATGCGACCGACACCGGTTCGCCGCAGGTCCAAATCGCGATCCTGACCGAAGAGATCAAGGATCTGACCGAGCACTTGCGCACGCATAAAAAGGACTTCTCCTCACGCCGCGGCTTGATCAAGAAAGTCGGCGAGCGTCGCCGGCTCATGAAGTACCTCAAGCGCGAAGATCCCAAGAGCTACGACGAGTTGATGACGAAATTGAAAGTCTGAACCACCACGGCCTCACGGCCGTGGTTTCGATTCGGCTGAATATGCGTCCGCTTGTCCGCTGTCAGCCTCGTTCTTACAGACGTAAGGGCAATTCATGAATTGCCCTTACGTCTGTGGGGATTTGTTTGAATCGCTTCCGGATTCCCTCTTTCGAGGGAATGACAGGGTTGCTTTCAGATGCCATCTTCAAGCTAAGATGGCGGAAATGGGATGATTGACTTATTCGCGAAAAAATGATGAACTCTCACATCGTCCTTTTCGCGATAAGGAGTCAACGATGACGAAGATAAATCTCGGTATCGTAGCCGTGGTGTGTGGGCTTTGTGCTCTGTCCATATTGATTGCCATCCTGCTTTTCAACCGAAACAGCAAAGGCAGCTACTCCGGCACACTCCTCGTGCCGCCTGGGCCGGAGACCAAGAGCCAGGTACCGGCTGACCTGCAGAAAGCGGTCAGCGCGGGACTGCGCCGCCTGAATGACGAGGATTTCGACCAAGCTCGCTGCGGCGGCAAGGGTTCGGGACCGGAGCGTTGTGTCGGCGATTACATCCTGATCGCGGTGGACAAAAACGCGAACCAAACCCTGGTCCACGTGTACCAAGACAAGCGCTCGGACCCGCCGGACTACACGGTCGCGTTGGAAGCGGGCTGGCAGAAAACGCGCGTCGGCATCAACGTCCCGTTCGCCATCACCCATCCGCCGGATCGCACGGTCGTGGCTTTGCTCACGGTCGTGAAGTTAGACGGCCAGGCTCGCGAGCTGGCATACGCCCCGTACTCATCCTCGCTGGATACGCCGGAGATGCGCACCGCGGGTCTGCGTTATCTCGAAAGTCTGTACGACCAGGCGGCCGCGACGCTGGACAGGCAAGGCGTCAGGTCGCTGTTCCTGAACGGCCAGGTGACGGAAAGCTCGGACAAGAAGCATATCGCCGCCCTGGTCCTGACCGAGCAGGTCTTCAACGACACGCGCTTCGTGGAAGGTGACGATAAAGCACGGCTCGCCATGGTCAATCGGACGCTCGTCCTCTTGGCCGCGAACGGACCTGGCGCTTATCCCTTGAGTCGCAGCCGCGTCGGCGCGGTCGGTCTGGCGCAAATCATGCCCACGACCTACTCGAGCCTGGCGGCGGCCTATCCCAAAGCCGGATTGCCGGGCGACCGCGACCAAGGTCGGACCCAACACGAACCAGCGGTCAGGACCATGATCCTGCACGCGGACAACCAGTGGTGGGCAGTGCAGAAGAACCAGACGTACGCCGCCTGGCTGAAGAGCCATCCCGTCGAGCGATCGTATCTCTTCGCCGCGGGCTACAACGCCAACATGGCCACGGTCCGCGACGCGGTCTACGCCTGCAAAGAAAAGTGGCTCGACGAGAGCTGCCGCGAACTCCCCGGCGAGACGCGGCGCTATGTCACGAAATACCATTGGATCGGCGATCTGCTCACGAGCAGATCGTTCCGGCACGAGGTAGAAAAAAACGCCGGACTCTGAAACTCACGCCCCGACCGAAAATCGGGGCGTTCATTTTTTAAATGACATCCTCCTCGGCCTGACGGCGAGGATTTCTAAATATTTCCGTATGCTCTTCGATCGACCGTCATCCACTACCTCTGTCATTGCGAGGAGTAGCAACGACATAAAGTCGCGTGGCGACCACGTCGCTTTACGCGACGAAGCAATCTCCGGAATCCAGAGATTGCCGCGCGCTTTTGGATTATGCGCTCGCAATGACGGAGGGGAAGGCACTGTTGCATTATTGGTTGATGGTTTGGGGTGAGACTTGGAGCAGCAACTCATTCACGAGCAGTTCCATCGAAGCCTCAGACTTGATACCGCGCCTTGTTTTGAGTCTGGCTTCAACTTGTCC
>JBAZZT010000007.1:0-85533 GCA_041658705.1 Patescibacteria group bacterium | reverse complement strand
TCGGCACCGTCAACCCGACATCCTTCAGGCTCCAAGTCGCAGGCCACGTCGGACCTTCATCCACCAACGCCTACGACCTCGGTTCCGCCTCCAGTTCCTGGCGCGACATCTACGCTTCCGGCACCGCACGGTTGGGCAGCGTGAGCACGACCAACTTGGATGCCTCGGGCTACGTCTCGACGACGAATCTTTACGTGAACGGCACGAGCTTCGGCAATGCCTTCGTCCAAGGCGGCAACTCATTCGGTGCGACCGGAACGCTCGGTACCAACGACGCGAACAACCTCTCGTTCGAGACGAATAACACCAGCAGGCTTACCATCTTGAGCGGAGGGAATGTGGGTATCGGAACGGTGAATCCGACATCACATTTATATATTAAGGATTTGAACGGTATATCATCCAATACTGACGAAGTCACACTTGACGCGGGCGGATTTAGCGCAATCAATAAAGAAATTCGGATTAAGTTCAAAAATAATGCCACAGACTTGTCTTATATTGGTACGGCATTGCAGACAGGATCGACTGATTCATACCTATCTTTCGGTACGAGCAATGGAGGCATAACAGAAAAGATGCGCATTGATAAAGACGGCAACGTCGGCATCAATACTGATTATCCCAACTGGTTCAGGCTGCAAGTCGCTGGCAACGTCGGACCTTCATCCACGAATTCATATGACCTCGGCTCCGCGTCTTCGTCCTGGCGCGACGTCTATGCGAGCGGGACCGCCAATCTTGCCAAGGTAGCTATATCGGCTGGCAATTACGCTGCACCTTCCCTGTTCTTCGCGACCGATACTGACACGGGCATCTCGTCTCCCGCACTCGGCAACCTGGACATCAGCACCGATGGGGCGTTAAGGGTGCGTATTTCCTCCGGTGGTTTCCAAGTCGGCCCCACGCTTTATGCCACAGGAAATAACACTACGGATATCGGAAGGGCGGATATCTCATGGAAAGATATCTACGCCTCCGGCACCGCACGGTTGGGCAGCGTGAGCACGACCAACCTGGATGCCACGGGTTATGTCTCGACGACTAACCTCTTCGTCAGCGGCGGCGGCTCCGGTAACGTCTTCGTCCAAGGCGGAAATTCCTTCTCGACCACAGGAACCTTGGGTACCAAGGATGCCAACAATCTTAATTTCATCACCAATAACACGAGCAGGCTTACCGTCTTGAGCAGCGGCAACGTGGGTGTCGGGACGGTGAATCCAGCTTATGGATTAGATATCAATGGTAGTACGAACATAAGCCGGGGCAATAAATATTTATACGCGGGGAATGAGGTTGCTTTGCCCGGAGATGAGGATTTGTACGCTTATTATGCATTTGATGAGGGGAGCGGGACGGTCGCTAGCGACGGAAGCGGAAATGGTAACGATGGAACAATCACGGCGACCTCTTCCGTAGCGGGTAAAGTGGGTAAGGCTTTAGATTTTTCAACTACGGGTAACAGCGTGACTCTCCCGAGTCCAGGCTTCGGTAAAACAGGTTATTCAACGATTTCTTTCTGGTTTAAGCGCGGTGGAAGCGCAACCTGGAAGGCTGTCGCCAATCAACCATCCTCAAATATTCATCACATAATGATTGATGCCACTTTCCAATTTGGGTATTGGAATACCACCATGAATACTACTGGATATGTCGTTCCGAACGACAGTACTTATCATCATTACGTCGTTGTATTCAATAGTAGTTCAACCTACACGTTATATGTTGATGGTGTTTATTATAGTCAAATCGCACTAAATATCGCGCTTGATACTAATCCTATAACTGTCATTGGTGGTGGACTGGGTTACAATGTTGGCGGACCTTTGGATGAATTCAGAATGTACAATCGTGCTCTAACGGAGGCGGAAATCAAGTCTTTGTATCTTTATCCCGCCGGAAACAAGGGGGTAAAAATGAATGCTCGCCAATTAACAGGTGATTTGATGGTTAATGCTTCAGGCAACGTCGGCATCGGCACGATCAACCCAAGCTGGTTCAAACTCCAAGTCGCGGGATCCGTCGGTCCATCATCCACCAACGCCTACGACCTCGGTTCTGCTTCCAGCTCTTGGCGCGACATCTACGCTTCCGGCACGGCTTCGATCGCCAACGTAAGTTCGACCAACATCTACGCCTCGGGTTACGTCTCGACCACCAACCTCTTCGTCAGCGGTGGCGGATCAGGCAATGTCTTCGTCCAAGGCGGAAATTCCTTCTCGACCACAGGAACCTTGGGTACCAAGGATGCCAACAATCTTAATTTCATCACCAATAACACGAGCAGGCTTACCGTCTTGAGCAGCGGCAACGTGGGTGTCGGGACGGTGAATCCAGCTTATGGATTAGATATCAATGGTAGTACGAACATAAGCCGGGGCAATAAATATTTATACGCGGGGAATGAGGTTGCTTTGCCCGGAGATGAGGATTTGTACGCTTATTATGCATTTGATGAGGGGAGCGGGACGGTCGCTAGCGACGGAAGCGGAAATGGTAACGATGGAACAATCACGGCGACCTCTTCCGTAGCGGGTAAAGTGGGTAAGGCTTTAGATTTTTCAACTACGGGTAACAGCGTGACTCTCCCGAGTCCAGGCTTCGGTAAAACAGGTTATTCAACGATTTCTTTCTGGTTTAAGCGCGGTGGAAGCGCAACCTGGAAGGCTGTCGCCAATCAACCATCCTCAAATATTCATCACATAATGATTGATGCCACTTTCCAATTTGGGTATTGGAATACCACCATGAATACTACTGGATATGTCGTTCCGAACGACAGTACTTATCATCATTACGTCGTTGTATTCAATAGTAGTTCAACCTACACGTTATATGTTGATGGTGTTTATTATAGTCAAATCGCACTAAATATCGCGCTTGATACTAATCCTATAACTGTCATTGGTGGTGGACTGGGTTACAATGTTGGCGGACCTTTGGATGAATTCAGAATGTACAATCGTGCTCTAACGGAGGCGGAAATCAAGTCTTTGTATCTTTATCCCGCCGGAAACAAGGGGGTAAAAATGAATGCTCGCCAATTAACAGGTGATTTGATGGTTAATGCTTCAGGCAACGTCGGCATCGGCACGATCAACCCAAGCTGGTTCAAACTCCAAGTCGCGGGATCCGTCGGTCCATCATCCACCAACGCCTACGACCTCGGTTCTGCTTCCAGCTCTTGGCGCGACATCTACGCTTCCGGCACGGCTTCGATCGCCAACGTAAGTTCGACCAACATCTACGCCTCGGGTTACGTCTCGACCACCAACCTCTTCGTCAGCGGTGGCGGATCAGGCAATGTCTTCGTCCAAGGCGGCAACTCGTTCGGCACTGCCGGCACATTGGGCACGAAGGATGCGAATAGCCTCAATCTCATAACCAACAACACGAGCCGGATGACCATCTTGAGCGATGGCAAAGTGGGCATCGGCACGACGCCCGCCGCTACCCTCGATGTGAGGACTGCTGATGCCGGTGTCGGGACAAGGACTTTGGTCGGAATTTTCGGAAGGACTGGCGCGGCACCGGACGCAACGGAGAGAGCGGCTGGGTTCGTATTCAGTGACGGCAACAACCCGACGTTCACCGCCGGCATCGCAGGCATCCGTCAAAACTCAAACGCCGACTACAATGGCGCCTTGGGATTCTATGTCAACAACGGCGGCGCGGCGGCGACACTTAGTGGATTGACGGAAGTGATGAGGATAAACAATTCCGGCAATGTGGGCATCGGCACCGTCAACCCGAGCTGGTTCAGGCTCCAAGTCGCGGGTCACGTCGGTCCTTCCTCGACCAACGCTTATGACCTCGGTTCGAGCACATATCGCTGGCGCAGCTTGTTCGCCAACAACGTGAGTTCGACCAACATCGACGCTTCAGGCTACGTCTCGACGACTAACCTATACGTGAACGGATTGAGCTTAGGCAACTCTTTTGTCCAGGGCGGAAATAGCTTCGGTACGACTGGGACACTCGGCACTAATGATGCGAACAATCTCACCTTCGAGACCAACAACGCCAGCCGGTTGACCATCTTGAGCGGAGGGAATGTCGGTATTGGGACGGTTAATCCGTCTTACCCACTTCAAGTTGTGGGACAGACGAAGCTGATGCCGGCTGGCAATAAATTCATTACAGTCAATGAAATCACGTCTTCCGTGCTGCCTGACTTCTCGGTCGGGTCAGTTGGGCTGGCTTTCTCCAGGCCCAGCGACGGAGTGGATGGCATTTCCGGCATATACAACTATGCCACGGCAGGCGCAGATCAGAGGCTCGTCATGGCGTCACGTGGTGATGTCATCTTGGCCGCTGGCGGCACCAGCAATTATGTCAACTCTCCGGAAGTGATGAGGATCGCGGCGACCGGCAACGTCGGCATCGGCGCGACCGTCCCGGCCAACCGTCTCACCCTCACGGCTTCAGGCGCGCTTACTTCGGACGCCGACCTCGGCTTCAACGTCACTTCGACCGACGGCGGAACGCAAAGCTGGACCATCGGAGCTGACAAATCCGATCAAGGCAAGTTCAAGATTTCATCTTCGACTGCGCTCGGCACCAGCGACAGACTTACGATTAATGGCAAAGGATATGTCGGCATTGGGACAGCAATCCCGAACTCATTGTTTAATGTCTACGCAGCTGAAACAGTAGGAACGAATCGGGTATTGGCGAACATCGAAGGTCAGCCAGCTAATAGCGGCGGTAGCAGCATACTAAGGGTGACCAACAACACTTCTTATACAACAGACTTAGAACAAAATGCCGGGGGCACAGGTCCGTTCAGATACGGGACATATGTTGATACCAACATAGTCAACAGCTACAACGCCAGCAGCGGAGCATTTGGCAACATCAATTTCGTGACTGGCAATGCGGGAGGTTTAGCGGTAGCCATGACTATTGGCGGAGGAACGCAAAAAGGCAACGTGGGAATTGGGACGGCAAGCCCCGGAGCAAAATTAGATATACAACTAGCGACCGTAGTTGCACCATTGACCGCAGCTGACGAGGGATTGAGGCTATCGACTTCTGCACCATCAACTTCTAATACCACCCATAAATCTTCTCCGTATCTGCAGTTGTTAGGCGGGATTTGGAATGGCACGGTTAACACCTCAAGAGGATTTACCCAACAGGTAACCGGCATAAGCGGGACAAATTATGGTTACAGGTTGTCAATCGGGTCAACGGATTTTGCGGATGCACTGTCAATTACGGGATTGAGCGGCAACATCGGTATTGGGACAACGGCACCGCTGACCAAGTTGCATGTGTACGGGGTGACGAACGCATCACCGGCAAACGGCATCAGCTTGCAAACCGACAATACGGCGGGGAGTTATACGGGGCTTTTCTTTAAAACCACCACCGATGCTACTGCGAATTATTTCAAGGCAGGACTTTTCTACACGAGCGCGGCCGAGGGTGCTGGTCGCAGCGACCTTCTGCTCGGTGTGCGTACCTCGAACGATTCAACATCGGCAACGCCCAGCAACTCGACCGGGTTGCTAGTCCAAGGAACTACCGGCAACATCGGCATCGGTACGGCGACCCCTATTGCACAAACAGAAATTTATGGTACGGGCCAAACAGTAGCCGGACTTACTGATGCGGGGAGCCGCGGAGGTATGCTCATGCTCAATACCAATGGTAGTGCAGCAGGGGATGGCGGTGCTCTTGTTTTCGGCAACGTACAGTCACGCGCGGCCAATTCTATTGGTTTCGCGGCCATTAAAGGATATCTGACCAGTGGATCTGCAAATACTTATGGGGATTTGACTTTCTCAACTCGGAATGACTGGACTGATGTAGCCTTAACTGAGCGCTTGCGTATTTCAGCCGCTGGCAACGTCGGCATCGGCACAACTCCCGGGTATCTATTGGATGTTGCCGGGAGCTCACAGTTCGGGACATTAGCGGCTGCATATACGGCGCGTTTTCCGACAACAGACGTGACCGCCATTGGAACGACGCCTAATATATGGGTTGGCGCAAGAGGGAATATTAATGACCTGGCTCAAATTGGAATGGGTTATCTCGCAGGAGTAAATCCACCGGTAATTATCGGACATAAAGAAACAGCCGTAGACGGGAATACAAAAGGGTCTATTTTCTTCGCTACCAGAGATGTAACTACGGATACGGCGCCGACTGAAAGAATGACGATCACATCTGCCGGCTACGTGGGCATTGGCTCCACAGCCCCATCATCCTTCAAGCTACAGGTACTTGGTGATGTTGGCCCAGATACAACCGCTACCTATAATCTCGGTTCCTCCTCGCTGCGTTGGAAGGATCTTTATACCAGCGGCGGGATTTATGCCTCGGGTACGAGCATGCTTAACGTGGGCAATCCCGTCACGGACTTGAGCGCCGTCAACCGCGGCTACGTGCTATCGCGCGGCATGAACTTGGTGACCAATGGTTCCGGGTTGATGGGAAGTAACTATAATTTCAGCAGCTTCACTTATTCGCAAAACGAAGTGCACGGCGGCCTGGGTTCGTTCTTGCACGACGGCGCTTACGTGTCTAAATTCTCGGACGAGCTGATTCCGGTCGATGTATCCAAATATTATCGCATGGTGGGTTGGGCGAAACATGGCGACACGGGCGGTGTGGACTATGACCCGACCAACAGGCAATATGCCGGCGTCGTAGCCTTTGATATCGACGGCAATGCCGTCACGCCGGATAACTCGGTCAAATATCCCGGTTCAACCGATACGACGCTGACCGCTCAACTCAATCCAGGCGATACGGTCATGCACGTAGCCAATGCCACCGGTTGGTTGAATACGGGCTGTCTATACTATTCCTGCGCCTTTTCATGGTGGCCGTACACGAACAGTAAGGGCTATACCTGGCCGAACTACACGTATACCCGCAATGAATCAATCAACTACGCGGCCTACGTCGCCACCAGCACCTGGCATGACGGAGGGATCTCCAGCAATAACATCACCTTGTCTTCGGCCTGGCCTGGCCCGGCTCTGGCAACCGGAACCGCAGTGCGCAACCTGTACAGCGGCAGCACGTATAAATACATCACCGCCAGTTATACCAATGTTCCAAATGACTGGACGCGTTACGAGGGCTTCATCGGCGGAGTGGACGAGCTAAGTACGCAAGATGCCAACCGCTTCTTCTGGGGCACGGCTTACGTCAAACTCATGTTCCTGCCCAACTATGTCGGCACCGGCAAGATCCGTTGGAGCGATTTGTGGTTATCCGAAATGTCGTCAAATAATTTGGAAGTAGCTACTGCTTTATGGCCGGGCGTAGTTTCGACTTCGACTCAGACGTTTGCTGGAACTAAAACTTTTAACGGTTGGGTAGGCTTCGGAGCCAGCCCGAGTACTCCTCTGCATGTTCAAAGCACGAGCGAGGGGGCCAAGATAGACTTGCTAACCATAAAAAATGGCGGCTCTTCGGCGGATACGGGCGAGTCCATTATTTTCAGGAATGTTTACAGAAATGCCCGGATAACCGCCTATTCCTCCCCGCCTTCAGCTTATGGAGGAAAACTCCAACTTCAGACTCACGGCGGCGCCAATGACACAGATAATCCAGCGGACTGGAACACGGGGATCTACATGGATAATGCTGGCGCAGTGGGTATTGGAACGACAGCCTTGGCATCGGGCGCGAAACTTCATGTTTACACGGCAGGCATGAATGAAATTTTATCGGAAGGCAACGGTGGAGCGGATTACGTGGAGGGCGAGTTCAGGGCCAAGTCCAATGCCGCCGGCAGGGGAGCTGGTTATTTCACCACAATCAATGGAAGCGTGAATTGGTTCATGGGTAACCCATATTCTTCTACGGACAGCTTCATGATCGGCAGGAACAGCGGAGCATTCGATAGGACTACGGCTCAAACCTCAAATGCCTTCCTAACCATGACAAACGCTGGGGATGTTGGCATTGGCGTGGTAACTGCAGGAGCGAAATTACAAGTAAATAAGAGCTCAACATACAATAATGAAGGAACGGGAGGGTTTAAGATTGAAGATGGCACAAGTGCAGTGGCCATGGTCATGGGTGCTGATGTGGCAAATAATAATTTCTACATTCAATCCTTGGATCCTGGAACCGGTTACACCACCAGACCATTATCTCTTAACCCGAATGGAGCAAATGTGGGCGTCGGAACAATTGCGCCAAGAAGCAAATTGGGAGTTGTCAGTGGTACTGCTAACACGGATGCCGACATAGCTGGACAGGCGGCAAGTTTTGTAGGTTCAACCCAAGCCGGTCAAGGTTCAACCGTCAGCATTGAAAGTAATGATGAAATGGCGGCAGATACTGGAGGCATCCTGGCTTTCGGCGGCCGTTATATCACTGCAAATACGAATTATGCTAATTGGGCAGCTATCAAAGGTTTGAAGGCAGACGCGGGGAACGGGACGTATGGCGGTTACATGTCGTTCTATACCCGCTTGACTGGAGGAGGCAGCTTGGAACGTATGAGGATAGATACCGGCGGTAACATCGGCATCAACGCCACGACCCCATCCAACTTCAAACTCCAAGTCGGGGGCAATGTCGGTCCGAACGCCAACAACACATACGATCTCGGCTCTGGGACTTCGTCTTGGCAAAACATCTACGCCTCCGGCACGGTCTACGGTGGAGACGCTCTTTTCTCCGGAAACGTGACCTCGACAAAGAACAACCTGGCCTTATACTCCACCTCTACTGATAGGTTCTTCAGGATGAACATGCTGGCCGACGGCACGGCTACCCTTCAAGCCACGGCAGGATTGACTATAAGCTCGATTCTTTCGTCAGCCGTGCAATTCGGGAACAACGTAATTCCTGTGGGAAATAATTCCAAAGATTTGGGAGTATTCGGTACAGCTTGGCGCGGTATCTATGCCTCGGGCACGGTGATCGGCAATCAGTTCCTCGCAGGACGCGGAACATTGGCCGCTCCCGCTTTCTCTTTCGCCTCGGAGACAAACTCGGGGATGTATACCGACCCGTCGTACTTCTATCTCGTGAAGGGCGGTTCCCTTATCTACGCGGCGGATTCCGCGACCTACCAATACAACTATCGGACGATGTTGGCGGGAAACAATAACGCCTACGACCTCGGTATGAACACGGGATTCGCCTGGCGTAACATTTACGCCTCCGGCACTGCCTATCTTGGGGATGCTAGGATTAACGGCAAGACCGTGTGTTTGGGGGATGGCACGAATTGCATCACCGGCGGCAGTACGCTCTTGGCCGTGACGACCAACGGCAACTTCACCAACTTGCCGATCGGCGTAGCGGGCGTCTCGACGACGGGCAGCATCATCCCGACCACCACTTTGACCTATGACCTCGGCACATCCGGCGCGCGCTTCCGCGATGTCTGGGCCTCATCGACCTACATCGGCACAAGCACCTGGCAGCTCTGGCAATCCAACGAAGGTTTCACCGTCACGGATTACAATGCGAGCAACAGGTACATGGTCCTGGGCAACGATTCGAATTTCACCATCAAGATCGGGCAGAACGCCGCCTTGAACAACCTGGGATCATTCGTGACCGCCGTCGGCACCGGCGCTTTGGGCAGCGCCAATACCGCTTCGTATATCACCGCCGTCGGCTATCAGGCTTTGGGAGCCAATACCAGCGGTGAGAGGAATAGCGCCTTCGGCACGCAGTCTATGTTCTCGAACAGCGTGGGTTCCAGGAACAGCGCCTTTGGCGAATTAAGCTTGTCATCCAACACCTCCGGCGCGGACAACACCGGTATGGGTTATGCTGCTAACTTCTACAACAAGACCGGCAGCAACAACACCGCGGTCGGTTCCTATGCCTTCTTGGGGAGCATGACCAACTCCCATGATAGAGGAACGGCAGTCGGCGCGTATGCCGGATATAAGCTCTCGACCGGAGCGGATAACACGGGCGTGGGTTTTGAAAGCTTGTATAACGGCACCACCGCTTACCAAAACACCGCGCTCGGCAGCGATACCTTGTACACTAACGCCACGGGTTACGACAACGTCGCCGTGGGTTATAAGGCGTTGTACACGGGAACGGATCGAGCCAATACGGCGATCGGCGCCAGGGCCATGCAACTCACCACGACCGGTAATTTCAACACCGCGGTCGGCGCCGATTCCCTGAACAAGAACACCACCGGTTCCCTTAACACCGCTTTGGGCGAAGAGGCGATGAATGCGAATACCGTGGGCCACGACAACTTGGCCGTCGGCGTCCTGGCGAGCTTCAGCAACCGCACAGGTATCTACAATACGGCTTTGGGTTCCAATGCTTTGTATGGCGCGACCGCTAATTCACATTCCTACAACACCGCGGTCGGCGCCAGTTCGATGCTGGCCATCACCACCGGCTCCACGAACACGGCCGTCGGTTTCCAGTCCGCATATAGCAATACGACAGGTTTCTTCAACGTTGCCTATGGTTCCAATGCCCTGTATTCCAATCAAACCGGCAATTACAACACCGCGATCGGCTCCGGGGCACTCCTCTCGAACACGGGCAGCGACAATACGGCTCTTGGCGTCAGTGCCTTGTATACCAACACTTCAGGAAACTTCAACCTGGCCGCGGGCGAATCAGCCTTGTACTTGAGCCAAACCGGTACCCAAAACGTCGCCCTTGGTTATGCTGCCATGCGCGGTTCCGCCACTACCCCTTACGCTTCCAGCTACAACACCGCCGTGGGCTATGGCACGATGCAGCAGATTGGGGATAGCGCCAATTACAACTCCGCGTTAGGCAACTCTGCCTTGGCCACTTTGACCACCGGCTACAACAACACCGCCATAGGTTACAAGAGCTTGTATACCAACTCATCCGGAAATAACAACATCGCAATCGGCTACAGCGCCGCGACGGCTACGAACATAGGCACAGACAACGTAGCTATCGGCAGCAATGCTTTGCAAAGCAACACCACGCAAAGCTATAACGTGGCTATCGGCAGCAACGCGCTGTACATGAACACCGCCAGCCTCAATACGGCCGTCGGCGACGGTGCGATGTATGCGAACACCAGCGGTTACCAAAACACCGCCTTGGGAGCCGGTGCGATGTATGCGAACACCACGGGTTACTACAACACGGGCATTGGTGCATTTTCCATGAACCACAACACGATCGGCTTATACAACACAGCTGTCGGATTTAATTCGCTGTATACTAACGTCAACGGACATTACAACACAGTGCTTGGTGAAGCGGCCATGTATTGGAACGTCTCGGCCAGCTATAACGTAGGTCTTGGTTACACGGCCCTTAACAACAATACGACGGGCGACGGTAACGTAGCCGTCGGCGTCAGTGCCTTGTACAAGAATACGACCGGCGCGGCTAACGTAGCCGTCGGCAGAAGCGCTTTGACCAACAATGTTTCCGCCACCAATACCATTGCCATCGGATATAGCGCAGGCGCTGGTACGGCAGCCTACTCCGCGCAGAACAACATCATGATCGGCGTCAACGCGGGCGGCGAAATCGGCAACGGCGCGAATGACAACACATACGTCGGCCATTATGCCGGGAACAAGGGCGCGGTCGGCATCAATAACACCGCCATCGGCTCGGTCAGCGCTTACTATAACGTCTCGGGTAGCAATAACACCGCCATGGGTTATGCTTCGATGTTCTACAACATCTCCGCGACAAATACGGTCGCGATCGGTGCCAATGCGGGCACCGGACCAAGCCCGTTCAGCAACCAGCAGGGCGTGTATATCGGTACCCAAGCCGGCAACAGGCTTATCGCCGGTTCTGACGACAACTCTTTCGTCGGCTTCCAAGCTGGTTATGCCAACACCTCGGGTGCTGATAATACCGCCATAGGCTCGTTGGCTTTCGATGCCAACACGACAGGCAGCCTAAACGTCGCTATGGGTTATCAGGCACTGGGAGCCGCAGTGACCGGCACGCACAACATAGCTATCGGCGCCAGCGCCCTTGGCGCGGAAAGAGGCCTCTACAATATCGGCATCGGTGGAAACGCTTTGGTCAGCGCCACCTGGGGCAACTTCAATACCGGCATGGGCTATGCCGCGGGTCAGACCGTATCGACCGGCGGCAGCAACACTTTCTTGGGCTACCAAGCTGATGTGGCTACGGGCAAGGGAACGATAACCAACGCGACCGCCATCGGCGCCAATGCGACAGTATCTACTAGCAGCTACGCTTACATCGGCAGCGGACAGACGGTCGGCGGTTCTTCACCCTGGCAGAACTTCTCGGATAGCCGTCTTAAGGAGAATATCGGTGATGATGCGCTAGGACTTAGCTTCATTCGTCTCTTGACTCCGCATCATTACAACTACACCGCGACTTCAAGCATGTCTAATACCGGCGGCATGATTCAGGACGGTTTCATCGCCCAGGAAGTCGAAGGCGCGATGAACCAACTCGGCGTCACCTTCAGCGGCTTGGTGACTCCGGCGGAATCGGGTTCGTGGTACAGCCTGTCATACGCTTCGTTCGTCGTGCCTTTGACTAATGCGGTCAAAGAGCTGGATCTCCGTACGGATAAATTCTTCCAAGGCGTGGAGATCGATGCGGCTTATGCCACGGGTACCGCTTTCCTCAAGATAGACGCCACGGGCAATTTGGCTTTGCCGCCGCTGGCCCAAGCCAGTTCGTCCATGCCAGCCGTGGACTCCCACCTCTTCACCTTTACGGGTTCGGCTTGGGATGGCGCGGCGAATCAAGCCCTCGAGACCAAGTTCAACCTGTTCAATCACACCGTCTCGCCGACCTCATCCTACTTCACCGTCACCAACGCCTCGGGCACGGCCTTGCTCACGCTGTCCAACCTGGGCGATGCGAGCATCACGGGCGATCTGACCGTGGGCCGCCGCCTGTACTTGGGCTCCAAGACCACCGGCCTGGGTTCCGCCTCTACCTATATATACGTGGATGACACCCTTTCGCCGACCTCTACCTATATAGCCACCAACGCCGACGGTTGGCAGACGTCTTCGACCTATGACTATTCCGAGCGCTATGCCTCGAATCAAGAGCTGACGCCTGGCGACTTGGTGACCGCCGATCCCGCGGGCGTGAACAAGGTCATGCGCACCACGGCTTCCAACCAGCCAGTGCTGGGTATCGTGTCCACGCGACCAGGCTTCGTGACCGGCGCTTATGCCAAGGGCACTTATCCGATCGCTTTGGCCGGACGCGTGCCGACTCGCGTGAGTTCCAAGAACGGCGCCATCCGCGTCGGCGACTATCTGACTGGTTCCGATATCTCCGGCGTAGCCATCAAAGCGACCGGCGCCGGCAGCGTGGTGGGTGTGGCGTTGGAAGAATATAGCGGCGCGGAAGAAGGTCTGATCAGCGTGTTCGTGAAGCCTGGATACATGGCAGGGATCACGCCTGCCGGCACTTCGGCCGGACTTACCACGACTGCGGAGACAGCGGTGTCTAGCGCGCAAACCACAGAAGTCTCGGGTCTGGCCTTGGTCAAGGTCGGAGCCAGCGAAGTGCACGTGTCATACGCTTCAATCCAAGCTTATCCCATGGTCTACGCGAGCCCGGCCGGTCCGGCAGGGAATTGGTGGATCGCCAACCGCAGCGATACCGGCTTTGACATCAAACTCGCCGCACCGGCGTCGATCGACATCGAGTTCACTTGGATGGTCAAACCAATGAAGCAGGGGACAGTGCGTTACGTGTCAGACAACACTTACGCCGCCGTGGATAATCTGTCCGGCAACTCGATCGGCCCCATGCCGCCATCGACTCCGACCGCTCCGGCTACTCCGACATCGACTGACACGACGACCAGCACTCCTCCGATAATCGACACGCCGACCACGACCAGCACGACGGATACGACGACAAGCACGACCCCTTAATCAAAAAACAAAACAAAGTAAAATCAATACACGAAGCAAACAAAAATACATGCGAAAACCGCCCGGGAAGCTGGGCGGTTTTCAATTGGTGTTTTTTCTCTCTGGATCCCCCGCTTTCGCGGAGGATGACGAAGGGGAGGGACGGAGGATGACAGGAGGGGGAGGATGACGTATTTTCCTTCTGTCATTACCCGGTTCAACCGGGTAATCCAGAGAGTAATCCCCACCTATCTTTGCTCTTGACTCCAACTTTGATATTTGTCAGCTATATATCATGGAAAAGGAATACTTCGTCTACATTCTGGCCAATCATAGGAACGGCACGCTGTATATTGGAATCACTAATGACCTTCAGCGTCGAATATCTGAACATCGCTCATCAGGAGTAGATTCGTTCACGGGGAGACATCATTTATATAGGTTGGTCTACTACGAAATCACGAATTCGATTACGACGGCTTTGAATCGTGAGAAGCGACTTAAAAAGTGGAAACGAGACTGGAAGATTGATTTGATTGAAAATACAAATCCGAGTTGGTGCGATTTACTCTCTGGATCCCCCGGTCAAGCCGGGGGATGACAGAGAAGTAGCCGGGGGATGACAGAGAAGTAGCCGGGGGATGACATATCTTTATTCTGTCATTACCCGGTTCAACCACGTTGGACGTGGCGCGGCCGGGTAATCCAGAGAGTAAAGACCTCACTAATAAAAAATCCCCCCGACCTTCTGCGAAGGTCGGGGGAATGGTAGAGGAGCGTGGGCGGGAGATTCGTCCGCGCTCGTTTTGGGTTCAGGTGCCGCCGGCGCCGGCAGAACCCGAGTCACCTGCGGAACCAGCCGAGCCGGCTTCGGCGCCGCTGCCGCCAGAACCTCCGGTGTCAGTGCCGCCGCTGCCGCCAGTCGCTGCACCAGCGGAACCGTCGACATCCGTGCCGCCCGAGCCGCCGACGTCAGTCCCTCCGGAACCTCCGTCGCCGCCCGCGCCGCCCGAACCCATGTCCAGAGGCACGGCCGAGAACGAGCCCTTGATCGGGTCCATGACGTAGAGGGTGGGTTGTGCTCCGTACGTCACCTTGGTGTACACGCCCAGAGGCTGGAAGCACCACTTGCCCGGATACTCGACCTCGCAGTTGTATGGCTGCATGGCCCAGGACATGTTGTTCACGTAGGGTTCGTACCCTGTGAACTCCAGGACACTCTTCCAGGCGGTGCCGTCGAAACCCTTGATCACGGTGCCGCGAACTATCCCGACCGTGGTGTCGATCAGCTCCACGATCGGCGCGTCCACCGTGTACACGACATCGTTGGGTGCCAGGATGACCGAAGCCGTGAAGAGAGCGGTGTCGGCGAAGAGCGTGATCTGGCTGCCATCTGTCGAGACGGTGTATATCTTGCGTGCTCCGACATCTGCCACCAGGTAGGTATTGTCCGGGCGCATCGTGATGGGAATGCGCAGACCCAAGGGCAGACTGTAGCTCGTGAAGGGGAAGATGTAACACCCCGCGACATTGGTCGTGGTGAGATAGTCGGGAGTGATGGGCATCTCGGCGATGGTCGTCACGTTCCAGACTTCGCCGCCGTCCTCGATTACCGGTTCGATCTTGAGGAGCTTGGCTCCCACGACCGGCAGTGAGTCTTGTGCGGCCCACTTCTCGTATTTCGGGAGAGTCGAAACCACGAGGAAACCATCCGTCGGATGGCAGAACATGGCTGACCCACCTTCGATACCGCTCGCGATTTCTTTCTTGGTGCCGTCCGGGAAGAGCTCCCAGATCTTGTCCGCGGCGTTGGAGACCAAGAAGTGTCGGCCGAGGCAGTCGGCCGTGTCCATGGACAAGCCGCCGTAGTAGCGCAAGCCCTGGCCGTTGACGTTCGTGGGGACAGGGGAGAAGCACTCGACCGTGAGCTCATGATCCGTCGGGGTCCAGGTGGGGAAGTGGTTCAGCACGGTGAGCGTGCCGTCCTTCTTGAGGACTCCAGTGAGCGGCGGGATGGTGGCGTCGATGTATTCGGTATAAGGCGGGATGGCGAACCAGATTTCCTCGAAGTCCGGCGTGATGCCGCCGAGGTCGATGGTGGGCGCCGTGTTGTAGCCGCCCGAACCTGCCTGGCCCGCGTCGCCGGCTGCTCCAGCCGAGCCAGCTTCAGCTCCGCTGCCGCCGGTTCCGGGTGTACCGCCCGTACCCGCATCACCTGCGCTGCCGCTTTGGCCCGCATCGCCGGCTGCTCCGGCTGCTCCGCTGTCGCCGCCAGTGCCGGGGACGCCGGGGTTGCTGCGCACCGTGATCACACCGGTGTTGTTCGACTGTCCCTGGAATTGCCCGGAGCCCTTGGACAGTTCGATGGGACCCTTAGTGGTCCCGACGACGCCTTTCTTCCAGCCGCTGGGGGCTCCGCCCTGGCCGGCTGTGCCTGCTCCGCCTTTGCCGGATGCTCCGCCAGTGCCGGAAATGCCGCCGGCGCCGGAATCTTTGCCGGCAGCTCCGCCGGTCGCCGTCGTACCCGCGGTTCCCACGGGGGGGTCTGTGGAATCATCGCCGCAGGCAATGATGCCGGTAGCGGCGCAGGCCGCTGCGAACAGAAAAACTGTAGAAACGAGATTGCCTTTGGCCATGACCGTGTCTCCTGCTTGGGGCCGTGCGTTTTGACGGACGCATAAACCTAATTCAATTGCCGAATGTACAATTACTGTATAGCACTTTTTTAAAAAAATGTCAACCCAGCGAAGGAATCATAAGGAATCACGAGAGGATAGAGGATAGCCAGAAAGATAAAAGTAAATGTCATCCTTGAGTCGCGTCCGACGCGACGAAGGATCTTCCAATTCCTTAAGGATTAGGATGATTCTTCGACCGTCAGACGGCCTCTAGAATGACATTCTTTTATTACCAAACGGCCTCAAGAATGACGGCCTCTTATCACCAAAAGGGCGCATGACCATGCGCCCCTACTCTCTACCCTCTACCCCATGCTATAATTCCCCTGCTTGAAAAAGTATTTTTAAAAAAATATGGATATCAATAATTTTTCCGCAGGTGACATCAGGACGATGCCGGAAAGCGCTGCCTTCCAACCGGCGCTGGCCATCAAGATCCTGAACACCATCTCGTCAGTCTGTCTGTACCTGGTAGTCTTTTTGATGCCGCTGTGGTTCCTGCCGCAGACGCTCGACGTGCTCGAGCTGAATAAGCAGACCCTGCTCGCGGCGCTCACCATGATCGCGCTCCTGTGCCACATCGGAGCGGCGATCCTGGAACGGCGCATGACGATAACGCGTTCCTGGATGCATCTCGTCGTGCTCATGTTCGGACTGGGCTATCTGGTGACCAGCCTGTTCTCCGAAGACCGCTATTTATCCATGGTCGGTAACTTCGGGCAGATGCAATGGGCTTTCGCCAGCATTGCCTGCTTCGTGGTGCTGTATTTTATCCTGGTCAATAAAGTCCGTTCGACGTCTTTCCTGTATCACCTGATCCTGGCCTTCCTCGGATCAGCGGTCGTGGCCGCGCTTTACGGCATCCTGCAGATCAACGGGGCGTATGCCTTGGGTTGGCTCTTCCCGGCTTTGTCGGCCAAGACCTTCAACACCGTGGGCACCCTGAACTCGCTCGGCGTGTTCCTGTCCGTCGCCATCGTGCTGGCTTCGTCGCTCATGGTCTTGGGTTGCAAGGATCAAAAATGCGTCTTGGGCCGGAGCAGCAAGGGGAGCCTGTTGGCCAAGATTTTGGTCTGGGTCGCTATCCTGCTGCCGCTGGTGTATGTCGCCATGATTGATTTCTGGGTGTGCTGGGCGGCTATCCTCTTCGGCACGCTCCTCTTGGTCGCGATCTCGACCATCCGCACCCGCGCGGTCAAGCATCCCATCAAGCTCATCGTGCCGGGACTCATCTGCGCCGTGTCGGTGATTTTCCTCATCTGGTCAACGCCGTTCAAGCTGTCGTTGCCGGCTGAAGTCGCGCCGTCGATGACGCACTCATGGGACATCGCCAAGCAAGCTTTGCGCTCCAATCCGGTCTTCGGCACGGGTCCGGGCACCTGGATCTACGACTATTCCCAGTACCGCTCGCCCAGCGTGAACACCTCGCCTTTCTGGACGTATCGCTTTGAGCGCGGCTATTCCACCTTCTTGACCCTCCTGCCGACCATCGGACTGGTGGGCATCACGCTTTGGCTCATGCTCGTGATCTCGGCCATCGTAAAAAGCATCTTGCATCTGTTGAAAGAGAAGGATGACGATCAATGGCAGGCCTATCTCACGGTGTTCGTCGGTTGGGCGACCGTGGTCTTCAGCGCTTTCTTCTACAACTACAATTTAGCGCATCACTTCCTCTTCTGGTTCCTGCTCGGTCTCTTGGGGACGCTGGTCGCGCGCGGCAAATTTAACCTCGACGGCCAAGCCAAACCGGCTTACATGGGGTTGCTCTCGATTATCTTCATCTTGGTGACGGTCGGATCGGTCTCGGTCTTGTGGCTTTCCGGCCAACGCCTGGTCGCCGATGCGGATTATTCCAAAGCCGTGCTGACTTATCGCGACGGCAAACCGATCCAGCAATCCATCGACAAACTGAATTCAGCCGTGGCCCTGAACAGCCTGAACGACGCTTATTACCGCAACTTGTCGCAAGCCTATCTGATCCAACTCAACGAAAAGATAGTGCCCAATCCCAACGCCGATCAAGCCAAGGAGATCAGCGCCTTAGTCTCCGCTTCCGTGGACACGGCGCGCAAAGCCACCGAGGTCTCGCCCAAGAACGTCGACAACTGGTCCAACCTGGCCGTGATCTACCAGTCCATCGCCTCATTCACGCGCGGCGCGGACGAATTCGCTATCAAGAATTTCCAGGAAGCGGCCAAGCTCGAACCGAACAACCCGACCTTCGCCGATGAGATCGGCAAGATCTACATCATGCGCGCCGACGCCTACGCCACGCTGCTCAACACCAAGGATGAAAAAGCGCGCGCCGATGCGCAGACCAAGATGGTGGCCGAGCTCGACCACGCCGCCGAATACCTGAATCAAGCAGTCCAGCTCAAAGGCGACTTCGCCCTGGCGCACTACAACTTGGCCATCATGTACGAGCGGCAGAACAAGCTGCCCGAAGCCATCGCCAAGATGGAGCTGGTGCTCGCGGCCGACAGCACCGATGTCGGTGTCGGTTTCCAACTCGGATTGTTGTACTATCGCAACAACCAAAAAGACAAAGCGCGCGACTTGTTCGAGCAGATCGTGGCTTATGAGCCGAAATATTCCAACGCCCGCTGGTTCTTGGCGGCCTTGTATGAGGAGGGCGGTCGCTTGGATGATGCCATCGCGCAAGTCAAAAAGGTCCAGGAGCTGAATCCCGGCAACCAGACGGTGGATGAGCGGTTAGCGGCGCTGCTGAAGCTCAAGGAGGAAAAAGCCAAGCCGACCACGACGCCCATCCCGGAACCGGTCAAGGAGCAAATCCAAGGACCTAAGCCGCTGAACGAAGTCCAAAAATAAACCCATGACCTGGCTGGACAAAGCTGCGGCCTTCCTAGCAGGCGGGCCGAAGTCCGGCGACGCAAGCCGCGCATTTAAAAGCGCGGCTTGCGCTTCCACGGGCAAAAAGAACAAGCTCGCTTTGCGCCAGCGTGATTTGGCGGAACGGTTGGAAGAACTTTTCCGCGCCTACGAGGAGCGCATGGAGGAATTGGCGCAAAGCATCCGGAGCCTGGACGAAGGCTGCTCGGAAGCCGAAGCCGAACGGATCAAGGGGCTACAGGAATCCATGCGCCAAGCTTTTTTGCGTTTGGACGCAGCCTCGCGTCCCGCCCAAGACCTGAAACGCGATCTCATGTACTGGCAAAATCGGGAGGACGAAGCGGAAGCACAGGAGAGGATCGAGATTTTGGGTTCTGAATTAGCCTTGCGCGGTGAAAAGATTTCCGTTCCACGCGAGACGATCAAAACTGAACAGGCGCCCGCAGGCACGGTCGCCATCCAACTCATGGAACAAAGGGATGATATCTTGCCCGCAAGCAGCGATACGGAGGATTCGCTGTATCTTCCTGAAGAAGAATATCTGCTCTGCGCCATCCGCGAAGCGACGCACGAAGCCGAGCGCTGGCACGCCATCCCAGTCACGGGCGAAGACGAAGACGCATTGATCCAAGTGCATCACGTGCGCGAGCTGAACGGCGCACTTAAAGAATATGACCGGAAAAGGGGAGTGTCGCGCGACCGCCTGCCGCTGGCTATCCGTTTGCGCGTCTTGAATTGACTCAACTATTAAGTTGTGGCAATCTGCGCATGCGAAAATAGAGGGTAGAGAGTAGATGGTAGAGGGTAGCCAAAATAGAGGCACGCCGTAAGCAATATCCCGGGCCTTTAGTTCAGCTTCAGCCATAGGCTGATCCGCCTCTGGCGGAGGCTAGAGAGCTTCCCTTGAAAACGCAGTTAATCCCGGGCCTTTAGCTCAGCTGGCTAGAGCGCTTCCATGGCATGGAAGAGGTCAAGGGTTCAAATCCCTTAAGGTCCACCACGTCGAATACCTCGGTAATAGCCGAGGTATTTGATTTCGAGAGACTTAGCTAATGCTGAAATTAGTCCAAACATAATTCGACGTGGTCCACCAAACAAAAAAACTCCGTAAAAGCGGAGTTTTTGCGTTAATGTGCATAACTCAATTTCGTAGCTCGGTTGACTCTGTATATTGATGTCTTGTCACTAATTTGACGCGGTCGGTCAAATTGGTGTAGCGGTATAAGGAGAGACTTTATGGGAAGAAAAATGGCTGCGGAAATCGGATGGGCGGTGCTGGAGGCCGTGGCCGATGGCATCGAGAATTTTGAATTGATCGTCCGGAAACCGAACGCTGTCTTAAGCTGCGGAGTCGATGGAGTCAAAGCCATCGAAGCTATAAATAAACGCTTGAGACTCAAGCGTGCGGCGGCGAGACTGGTCAAGAAGAGACTTATGGGTAAAAGATGGGAGGATGGACGCTTGGCCTATCATCTTACCGAAACAGGAAAAAAATTGTTGGCCCAGAAGACACCGCCGCCGACTCTGCCCGAAGGTTTTGTGACCATCGTCTCGTTCGACGTTCCGGAGGTCTTTGCCAAAGCGCGACAAAATTTTCGGCGCTGTCTGCGCGCGCTGTCTTTTCGACGTATCCATTTGAGCGTTTGGGTCTCGGAACGCGACTGGTCAGGTATCCTCAAGCGCCACATCGTTGCGGCCGGATTGTCCTCTTGGGTCAAGATTTTCGTCAGCTGCGAAATCTAGAGGCAGGGCTTGATTCTTGAGTTAATAAATGATACATAGCTGGCGTCGTGCTCTTTCATAACCTGAAGAGGAGCGTCATGAAGCAGCGAAATGCCAGGATCGCGTTGTTTAGTCTGTTCGTCGCATTGATCGCGACATTGGTTTCCGCGCCGGTCTTGGCGCAGCAGCCGACCGATAAACCGCGCAAAGCGTGCTGCAGCAATTTCAAGGTGTACACCGAGAGCTTGCTCGCGAAACTCTTGGAACGCTGCGGAGATCGGCCAGACAAGGCCTACGGAATAGTCGAAGCATTCATAACCGAGGTGTCGAGCAAGCCAGGGGCAGGCCTGGCCCAGGAATGCCCGAACATCAATCCGAACATCAAGGTCGGGACCCAACCGCATGAACTGCATGGTTGCTATGAGCCCGGGGGATTGCTTGAGAAATACATGGCAGCCTATAAGAAAGGTCTGGAGCAGTGTCTTCCTGCGCCGCCCATTCTGCCGGTTGTCCAACTTCCCAATCCCTGCGAGCCTGCGCTGCCTGACAACGGCTGCGGCAATACCACCATCATAGTCATGCCCCTCGCTTTCCCGGTCGCGCCGCCCGTCACCAACTACAACACCTTCAACTACAACATCAGCTACACCTTGGGCGAGAACAATCGATCGGAGAAACCGACCGATCCCAAAGCGCCGGAACCGCTTCAGCCCCAGATGCCCACGGAAAACGTATTCGGGACTGCGCAATCGGGTTTGCTCCGACCGAGCGAAACGCGCCTGACTGCGGTGCAGCTGCCGGTGGTCATCACGGACAACGGGACTTACGGTACGGCCGGCGTCTCGTTTTCACCCTACCGGATCTATCAGCTTGAGTCGGATACGGGCGCCAAGCTCGGTCTCTTGGAGAAGACTCCTTTGCTGGGAAGATTCCTCAAGCGCATCAACGTCTCGTTGGGCGCCACCAAGAGCCCGGGCATGATGGAGCACGCTGCTTCGGCTAACGGAGCCGTGGCCATTTCCCTCCAACATTGGAATGACCACGATCCTGAATTCAATCGCGCTTTCGGCGAGAAGTGTTTAAAGCCAGCGGCCGAGAAAATACTCAAAGCGCGCGATGAGGCGTGCCAAGATCAAAAAGACGAAGCTGGTCGCAAGACTTGTCTTGATAGACTGGTCAGGACTGAAGAGACTGAAGCGCGAAGAACATTCCGCGAATGTCTCCGCAAGTTCGCGCGCAGCGCAGCTTCGACCGTGTTCGGCGCTTCGGCTGATGTGGTCAAAGCCTGGTACACCTACGAAGGTTCGTTGGATTGGTATCTTTCGTGGTTGGCCTACGGCGGCATGCAATACAACCGTCGCCAGGATGTGTACGTCCCGGCCGAAACCGGAGGCCAGATGAACCTCACGACGGCGAGCTTCTCTGCGCAAGTGGACATGTCGCTCATGGCCGGGGTCACGGACAACACCGTCAAGCTGCGTCCCACGGGGGGACTTGGCATCGCTATGCCGACCTTCAACGGCATGACGGTCAACTTCGGGGTCAGGGTCATGCCTTTGGCCTGGAACGATGCGTGGAGCGACCATCCGCTTGAGCGCATGGAAAAGCGCTACGTCGTCGGCATCGGCTGGGCGGGGGATGATGCGGCAATCAAGTATTTCCGCAACCTGCTCAAAGACAAGAGCCCTTAAGAACTTCGGCGGCATCACAAGTGCCGCCATTTTGTTTAGCGCCACGGCTTGAAAGAAAACCGGTTTATAGGTAGTCTTCCTCTGCTTTATGCCTTTGCAAATCGGAATCGTTGGCTTGCCTAACGTGGGGAAATCCACGTTGTTTTCCGCTATCACCAAAAAGGCCGTGGATTGCGCCAACTTTCCGTTCTGCACCATCGACCCCAACGTGGGGGTAGTGGAAGTGCCGGATGAGCGTTTGGCGCAGTTGGCCAAGATCTCCAAGTCCGGGCGCATCGTGCATACGGTCATCGAGTTCGTGGATATCGCGGGCTTGGTCAAAGGCGCGTCCGAAGGCCAAGGCTTGGGCAACAAATTCTTGGCCAACATCCGCGAGTGCGACGCCGTGGCACAGGTTTTGCGCGCCTTCGAGGATCCGAACGTCATCCACGTGGACGGCACGATAAATCCCGAACGCGACGCCGAGACCATCGGCATCGAGTTGGCTTTGGCCGACCTTGAGACCGTGGATAAAAGAGTCGACAGCGTCTCGCGCCAACTCAAAGCCGGGCGGACCAAAGAGCTCGAGGCTCTGCAAGTCGCGCTGGGCCGCGCCAAGACCGCGCTCGAAAAAGGCACGCAACTGCGCGATTTGGAATGGAGCGAAGATGAGCTCAAGGAATTGAAACAACTCCAGCTCCTGACCATGAAAGCCATGTTGTATCTGGTCAACGTGAGCGAAAGCCAACTCGCGGACGGTTCGTGGAAGACCGCGTTGGGCGCCTTGGCCGCGACCGCCACCTGCCGCATCGTGCCGGTGTGCGTCAAGATGGAAGCCGAGCTCGCCTCGCTCTCACCGGAAGAGAAAAAAGAATATCTGGAAGCGCTCGGCCTTAGCGAGTCGGGTTTGGATATCTTGATCAAGCAAGCTTACGACGTCTTGGGGTTGGTGACTTTTTTGACTTCAGGCGAAATGGAGACGCGGGCCTGGACCGTGCGGCGCGGCGCCAAAGCGCCACAAGCCGCGGGCGTCATCCACACCGATTTCGAGAAAAATTTCATCCGCGCCGAGATCACCGACTGGAAAGATTTCGTGGCCTGCGGCAGCGAGGTAGCTTGCCGCGAAAAAGGACTCACCCGCATCGAGGGAAAAGATTACGTGATGCAAGACGGCGACGTGTGTTATTTCAGGGTGGGGGCGTAGGGAAGCATCTAGTAGTTAGCATTTAGTAGTTAGGGAGCCTGACCCTAACTACTAAATGCTAAATGCTAACTACTTGCCTTCTTTGACACCCGGGGTCATTTTAGGCTAAACCTACGGCGCACCTTTCAAGGAGATCAAGATGGACATCCCCAGACACGACGAAAGCGATGCGGCCGAAAAATTGGTCGCAGGCCTGACGAAGCTCGTCGACAGCATCTGTCCCTACGAACATAGTCCCGATAGCGCGAGGATGGGCGTGGCCTTTGAGAACCCCAAGTCCAACGCCTGCTACCTTTTCTATTCGCGCATGGGCGATCCTGCCGTCTACAACGTGGCCTTGCATGTCAGCGTGATGCCGTTACGCGCCACCAACCGCCTAAGGTTTTCGGAGAATGTCTACGAGTTCGAGTTCGACGGAACGGTCGTGGTGTATGACGAAGTCAGAACCAAACTCGAGGAATTGGCGAGCTGGCAAGACGGCATGAAGCACTTGCTTCAGTCCCTGGCCGAACGCCTCAAGGAATCGGCGGCGTGGGAAATGCAGACGACGGCGCGGCTGGAATCCGCTGTCTGAAACCCGGGCCAAGATTTTCGGAGGAGAGAGAATGAGCATCCAATTTCCGCAGCACACGGATCCATACGCCAAAACCAGTTTGCTCAAAGTCCTGGAAGAAGTCAGGCAGGCATTCGGGAGTCCGGTCGACAAAGTGACCATCTGGTGTGAGCAATTGCCGCATCCGGACTTCGAGTGTCCGCTCATGTGCATCTACCCATGTGGCATGACCATAGTCGGCCCGCTCTCGGTCACTCTCTTCCCGCGGGATACGATCCGTCGCCGTCGCCGGACCTACGCCTTCCAAATCGACGGAAAGGTGAAGATCTCCGACGAACGAGAGTCGCGCCACGTGCACTCCGCGGGACCGGACGACAAAGAGCTTGAGGTCGTCGACGACTGGCCACAAGGCACGCGCCACCTCATTCGATACCTGGCCCAAGTCTTCAAGGAATCGGCAAGCTGGGAGCAGACTGTGGCCAAGAATCTCGAAGCCTTGGTCGCTTGACGCTTCAGCGCCTCGCACGAGGGCGGTTGTTTAACCGCTCTCTTTTTAAAATAGAGGGTAGATGGTAGAGGGTAGAGAGTAGCTAAAAACCTTTTAAAATAGAGGGTAGAGAGTAGCCAAAAACCTTCTGTCATCCTGAGCGGAGCAGCAGCGTAGTCGAAGGACCTTTATCAGCCATCGGTTCAGACCAACGCTTATAAAGGTCCTTCGACTCGCTCGAAGCTCGCTCAGGATGACAGATTCTTTTCAGGTATCTCATGGGGTTCCATCCCGCGCTTCAATCCGGGTATACTTGGCGCAATATGTCCACAGTCCGCAAAGCCATCATCCCGGTAGCGGGGTTCGGTACGCGTTTCCTCCCGGCGACCAAAGCCATGCCCAAGGAGATGTTGCCCATCATCGACAAACCGGTCATCCAATATGTGGTCGAGGAGGCGGTGGCCTCGGGGATCACGGATATCATCCTGGTGACCAACATCTCGAAGCGCGCGGTGGAAGACCACTTTGACGACAACCAGACGCTCGAGGCCTGGCTCGGCGCCACGGGCAAAAAAGCGCAGCTGGCGGAGATCCGCGCCATCGGCAGACTCGCCAATTTCATCTACATCCGCCAAAAAGGCCCGTACGGCAACGCCACGCCGGTCTTGAACGCCAAGAGTCTGATCGGCGACGAACCTTTTGCCGTGCTCTTCGGCGACGAGGTGATCGTGGGCAAGAAACCGCGGCTCAAGCAGATGATCGAGGTCTTCGACAAATACCAGGACCCGGTGCTCTGTGCCATCCCGGTGGATGACGACGGTACGCGGCATTACGGCATCATCGATCCGGCGGCCGAAGTCGAGCGCGGCGTGTATCAACTCAAAGGCATGGTGGAAAAACCCGGACCGGAAAAAGCGCCCTCGCGCCTGGCTTCGATCGGCGCCTACATCCTGACTCCCGACATCTTTGGGGCAATCGAAAAGACCAAAAAGGGACACGGCGGCGAGCTGGTGCTGTTGGATGCCATCTTCGGCCTCATGAAGCAGCGTCCTATCTACGCCAAATGCATCGAAGGGGAGTACTATGACACAGGCTCCAAGATCGGCTGGCTCAAAGCTAACCTCGAAATCGCGCTCAAGCGTCCGGATATGGCCAGGGAAACGCGGGCATTGGTGAGGAGATTGAATAAACAATAACCAATAACCAATGAACAATAAGCAAATAGTCGGGTTCTGGGTTTTAGGTTCAGAACCTAGTGCCTAGCACCTAGAACCTTATTTGGCCATTATCCGCCGGCTTGGTAAAATGTGGCTGGTATGAAAAATCTTAGACATCTTCGACGCCAGGCCTTGAGGTTCGCGGCGTCTTTGACGCTCGTGGCCATGTTGGGCGCGGGTTGCACCCAGGGTCCTGACGCGGCGACCATCGCGGCGTCCAAGCGCATAACCCTCAAAGTCTGGGCTGTGGTGGATGACCAGGATGTATACGCTCCGCTGCTGACGGATTTTCGCCAGCTCCATCCGTACGTGGAAATCGAATATCGCCGTTTCAGGCTGGAGGAATATGAGGATGAGATCCTGAACGCTTTGGCTGAAGACCAGGGGCCGGACGTCTTCATGCTCCACAACACTTGGATCGGCAAGTATCAATCCAAGCTCGCGCCCATGCCGGCTTCGACCAAGGTGGCGGTGCAGGCCGTGCAAGGCACGCTCAAAAAAGAACTGGTCTATTCGCTCCAGAACGAACCCTCGGTGACGTTGCGCCAATTCAAGAATGATTATCCCGAGATCGTGGCCAAGGACATGGTGCGCACGGTCGACGTCTCGACGACACCGGATAAAAAAGATCTCCAACAACGCATCATGGCTTTACCTTTATCCGTGGATACGCTGGGCTTGTATGTCAATAAAGATTTGTTGAACGCCGCGGGCATCGCGACCATCCCCGCTGACTGGGATGATTTCCAAGCCGCGGTGCAGAAACTGACTAAACTCGACGGCAACAGCAACATCCTGCAATCCGGAGCGGCGTTAGGCACGAGCGCCAACGTGGAACGCGCGCCGGACATCCTGTCCGCGCTCATGCTGCAGAACGGCGCCGAGATGAGCGCTGACGACGGCACGCCGGCTTTCACCAACATCCCGGATAAGCTCAAGGAGCTGCGCGACACGCCTCCGGCTTACCAAGCCCTGGCCTTCTACACCGACTTCGCCAACCCGAACAAAGCGGTCTATACCTGGAACGCCCAACAACCCGACTCGCTTGAGGCGTTCGTGACCGGCAAAGTCGCTTTCTTCTTCGGCTACGGTTACCAGCTGCCGACCATCAAAGCTCGCGCCCCGAAACTCAATCTGGGCATCGCTACGCTGCCGCAGATCAAAGACAGCCCGGTGGTGGCCAACTTCGCGAATTATTGGGCCTGGAGCGTGGCCAAAAAGAGCCAGAACCAGGACGTGGCGTGGAATTTCGTGAACTTCATGGCCAAGCCGGCCGAGGCCAAGAAATATCTTGATCTAGCTAAACGCCCGGCGGCGCAAAAATCGCTTTTACCGGCGCAGCTTGAGGATGAGGATGTGGGCGTCTTCGCCTCGCAAGTCTTGACCGCGCAATCCTGGTACCGCGGCAACGACCCGCGCGCGGCGGACAAAGCTTTCAACGATCTGATCGACGCGGCGCAGGGCAAGACGGTCGAGGAATATCCCGCGCTCGTGAACACGGCGGCGGAAATAATCGCGCAGACCATCACCTATGTGTTTTGAGCGAAAGATCAGCAAACTGTTTTTTCTGGCCGCGCTGTGCAGCGCATCCCTGGGTTTGTTTTTGGCGCTGCCCGCGGTCCAGGCGGCAGATACGGGCACCCCTCCTGCGGCGACTGGCGGCAGCCCATCCTTATACAAAGAGTCGTTGCGCGTCGGGGTGAAGCCAAGTTGCTGGTCTGACGGCAATTGCAGCGTCGAGGATTTCGTGATGACCGGCGCGGCTTTTGCCAACGTCTTGATCGAACTTTCGGGTGCGCTCTTCCTGCTGTCTTTCATCTACGGCGGCGCGCGCTATCTGATGTCCTTCGGCAACAAGACTTCGGTGGAGAAGGGGACGACGGCCATGAAAGGCGGCGCCATCGGCATGCTCATCGTGATGGCGGCTTGGACCATCGTGAATTATCTGGTGAAAGCTTTGTCAGGCACGTGATATGAAATACTTTTTTTGTTTGCTGTTGGCCGTTGCCTGGATCTCGTTCCCGAGCCACGGCGTCAAAGCCGACGCGGAGACGCCGGCCACCGAAGCCGAGTGCAAAGCCTACGGCGGCGTATGTTCGACTTATTGCGTGACTTCGCTGTCAGGCAAAGTCGAAGTCGGCAAATGCAACGACAACATCCTGTCCACGACGTGTTGCGGCGTGAAAAAAGCCAAGACCGTCATTCCCCAGGGCGCCGCGCCTATCGTCGAAGCCCTTTGCGACAAGCAGCCTGATTTGCCGCAATGCAAAGCTGGGCAAGCGGTCACGACCACTTCGGGCAGCGTCGGTCCCGTGTCGGCGGGTACGATTGCGCTGTATGATCCCATGGGCGGACGCGGCATCTACGGTCTGTTCCAAAGCTTGATTTCGATCTTCTTCGGCTTCGCCGGCGCCATTGCGCTCCTCGTCTTCATCTACTCCGGCGTGATCTACATGACGGCCGGTTCAAGCGACCGGGTCAAGACCGCGATCGAAGCCATGAAGTACGCCGCGTTGGGCCTCATCATCATCATCTTCGCCTACAGCATTTCATTCTACTTCATCAAAGCGCTGACCACCGATACTTCTTCCACCGCGGGCGCCAACGCCCAACCGACCGGCGCGTCGGCTCAACTTCTACAATGATATGGGACACAAGATGCGCAAGATAACGGTGTCGGCAGCTTTGCTCCTGCTGCAAGCCGGGCCGGTTTGGGCGCAGTGCAAGACGCCGCGCTGCGGGCTTGAGGATCCCTTGAACGGCGCGACGGTGGAGGGATTGGTCGCGCGCATCATCCAAGTCGTATTGCCGCTTATCGGCGCGCTGCTCCTGGTCATGTTCTTGTACGGCGGCGCCCAGTACCTCACGGCTGGAGGCAATGCCGACAAAGCGCAAAAAGCCATGAAGACGCTGACCAACGCCATCATCGGCATGGCCATCGTGATCGGCGCTTACGCCATCGTATACACGCTCATCAGCAAACTAGCCGCCAGCATGCAGCCGGGGGGAGCGTTGTAGTAGCAAGTAGCAAGCAGCGAGTATCTGGTAGCTAGTAGCTGGTATGTCCGGAAAATACTAGCTACTAGCTACCAGATACCAGCTACTCGTTTTTGTCTTCGTGACTTCTTCCTGCTCGTTTGTTATCATATTCGCGCATGAAAATCAGCATCTGTTACCCGAGAGGAGGTGACATGACATGAAGCAAAGCATAAAAAAGATCGTGGCTACGGCCGCGACATTGAGCATCGCCGCAGCCTTCGCCCTGCCGATGGCAGCGCTGGCCGCGGATGAACTCAATTCTAACGACTTGGGCGTCAACGCCATCCAATCCACCATCAAGTTGGGTTCCGGCGATATTCGCCAGACAGCGGCCCGGATCATCAACGTGGCCCTGGGTTTCCTCGGTATCGTGGCAGTGGTAATCGTTCTGCTGGGAGGTTTTAAGTGGATGATCGCCGGCGGCAATGACGAGAAGACAGCCGAAGCGCGCAAACTGATCGTTTCGGGCATCATCGGTCTCGCCATCATCCTGTCCGCATGGGCCATCACGAGTTTCGTCATTTCACGTCTGGTCACCGCGACCCAAGACCAATAAACCGGCCAAACCTCTTATGAGGATCCATTCAAAAATCGCAGCCATTGCAGCGACGATCGTGTCGTCAATGAGTTTTGCGCTCCAGGCATTCGCAGCAGACGGAACGGTCGGCTCCAAATTGCAGACCGGTTTGATCGGCGCCGGCGCCAGCGTATATGGCAGCAAGCCGCCCGAACTGACCCAAGTCATCGGCAGCCTGATCAATTCGGCGTTCTACATCTTGGGCGCCCTGTTGCTGGTCATGCTGTTGTACGGAGGTTTTGTCTGGATGACGGCCATGGGCGATTCGGAGAAGACGAAGAAAGCCAGGCAGACGATCACCAACGCGGTCATCGGGTTGGTCATCATCGCCTCGGCCTACGCCTTGTCCAATTTCATCATCATGGAGATCAGCCGGGCATCCCTGGGCGGGAACACTGGAGTATCCAACAACCCGCCGCAGTAGTCTACGCCATAAGACAGATAATCGAATTATGAAGCATCTTAACAAAATAGTAGCGGTCGTCGGCTCTGCCTTAGCCATGCCGTTCGCGGTGCTCGCCGAGACCAATCCGTTCCAGCGCGCACAGCAGATGGCGGGCGAAGTCGGTGGAGCCGCCAACATCAATTCCACCAAGACGCTGCCGCAGATCGTGGGCAGCATCATCAACGTGGCGTTGGGTTTTCTGGGAGTCGTCTTCCTCGTCTTGCTCCTGTACGCAGGTTTCCTGTGGATGACTGCGGCCGGCGACGAGACCAAGACCAAAAAAGCCAAAGACATCATCATGCAGTCCATCATCGGATTGGTGATCGTGGTCGCGGCGTTCGCGATCTCCAACTTTGTGTTGGGTTCGCTCCTGAACGTGACGCAATAAAGTTCGTTGCGCAACGAACAACCCCCCGGTCCCGCCGGGGGGTTTTGGTTGGGGGGGGAAGAGAGTAAAAACACAATTGCTTATAAAGGTCCTTCGACCACGTAGAACGTGGCGCAGCAGGCTCAGGATGACAGGATTAAAAAACCCCCTGTCATCCTGAGCGAGCTTCGAGCGAGTCGAAGGACCTTTATAGTTCGTGGTCGGGCGAATTTTTTATCAACAACGCTTGAGCTATTGACGGTCAGTCCGTTCCATGAGAGCTGTAAAGAATGGATAATCGATATTACGTTTATATCTTAAGCAATATATTCAGGACCGTCTTATACATTGGCGTCACGAATGAACTTGGTAAAAGATTAAACCAACATAAGGCAAAGACGGTTTGGGGTTTCGCGGAAAAATATAATGCGGTGGACCTGATTTACTATGAAAGCTTTGAGCGGATTGAACAGGCTTTGAAACGGGAGAAGCAACTTAAAGGATTGGAGAAGGCAGAAGAAAATGGATCTGATCAAAAGCGTCAATCCAGACTTAAAGACGATCGATTGCTTATAAAGGTCCTTCGACAAGCTCAGGATGACAGGAGGGAAAACGGAGATGAATCATGTGCTTTATAAAGGTCCTTCGACAAGCTCAGGATGACAGAAAGGGGAAGACAAAATTAACCGCGTGCTTTATAAAGGTCCTTCGACCACGTAGAACGTGGCGCAGCAGGCTCCGGACGACAGGATAAAAAATATTGTCATCCTGAGCGAGCTTCGAGCGAGTCGAAGGACCTTTATCAGCATCCTGGACTGGTTAGTTGCTCGTTACTTGTTAACGTCTTGTTGCTTGTTTACTCTTACCCCATGTCCCGTCGCAAAGTCCTAGAATATACGTTGGTTTTCAGCGCTGCGCTCGTTTGGTTCGCCATCTTCATGCCGTGGAACGGCTTTGTCGATCCGGACGCTTTTTATCATGCCAAAGCTGCGGCGCTCGTGTGGCAGTATGGGCCGCTCGCGAATTTTCCCTGGCTCGACCTGACGATCCTGGGTCGGACTTTTGCTGACCAGCATTTTCTTTTTCACGCCGCAGTCGCGCCGTTCAGCGCCGCTTTCGGCATGTTTCAAGGTTTGCGTATCGCGAGCGTGATTTTTGCCGCCGCTTTCCTCACTTTGTTCTACGCTGTTTTGCGCGGATTCAAGCTTCCCGCACCCTGGCTCTGGACCGCGCTCCTGGCTCTGACCCAGCCCGCGCTGTTCCGTCTCATCTTGTCCAAAGCTTCGCCGCTCGCGCTGTTGCTTTACGTTTGCGGTTTGTATGCGGCTTGGCGCAAGAGATACTGGCTCCTCGCGTTCATCGCGTTCATTTTTGCGCTCACCCATGGCGGTTTTCTTTTGCTCATCGGTTCGCTCATCCTGCTGGCGGCCGGAGCCGCGTGTTACGAGATTTTCGTGGCGGAAAAAAGTTGGCGCGCGGCGTTAGGTGAGGGATATTGGAAGAGCGTGCCGGTATGTTTGGCTGGCGTCGCCGCGGGACTTCTGATTCACCCCAACCGCGACCATATCCTCGAGTTCTTGTGGTATCAGGCGTTCGTGATCGGGCTCGGCACGCCGCTCGACCGCGTGGCCATGGGCAGCGAATGGTATGCGCCGAGCATCAGCGGCATTTTTTCCTCCTTCGCGATTTGGATCTGCATCGCGGGCGTGGGTTTAATCGGGATGTTCATCGCAGCGCGCCGACCGCTTGAACAGGAAAAAGCCAAACTCACCGTGGCGCTCGCCTGGGTGCTCGCCGTTTTCGTGGCACTGGCGCTCAAGAGTCGGCGCAACGTGGAATATCTCGCGCCCATCCTGGCTTTGTGGTGCGCAGTGCTGTGGTCGCACGTTGATGCGGGTAAACTGTTCCGCGACATGCTCGCGCGATTCACGGGTTGGAAGGGCAAGATTTATTTAGGTTTCGCAGGTCTGGCCATCGTGGCTTTGCTCGCGCGCGGTGTCGTCAAAGTCTGGACGGATGCGCATCCGGCGCTTTATCCGGATGATGTTTACGCTGCGACGCTGCGCGAGATATCGCGCCGCGCCGCGCCGGGCGACCGCGTGTTCCATGCCAGCTGGGACGAGTTCCCCATGTTGTTCGCCGCCGATGATCGCTTGCGCTACGTCTCCGGCCTGGACCCGACTTTCCTGTACGCCGCCTCATCCAGCTTATCCGACGCGGTGCGCGATGTGACGTGGGAAAACAGCACTTCGACCGCCGACGAACGTTTTGCGTTGATGCATGAGCTGGACGCGAAATTCATTTTCGCGAGCAAGAAAAAACATCCCAAATTCATCCAAGCCGTCGCAGCCGACGCGAGATATGAGAAGATCGCAGATAATCCCGACAGCGTGGCGTTTGAAATAGAAGGTAGAAAGTAGAGGGTAGAGGGTAGCCAGACGTAGGGGTGCACGGTTGTGCGCCCTTTTGGTAATAAGAGAGATGTCATTCTTGAGGCCGTCTGACGGCCGAAGAATCTTCCAATTCCTTAAGGTATAGGAAGATCCTTCGCTTCGCTCGAGGATGACATTTGCTTATATTTTTTGGCTACCCTCTACCCTCTACCCTCTACTGTCTACTGTCTACCAGCTAGCTAATCTTGACGCTCCCTCGAAGGCGTGATATTTTTTTATCGCTGATCGGACCGCATTGCCTCGCGGCCCGATTCACGGGTGCTCGTCTGCGCATCACCGACCAGCGCATTCGGGCGTGTCGCTTGGCCATGTTCGCGATCGTATCTGGCCACCGGTGTACCTTTCCGCCGGGTAACCGAATTGGTGAAAATCGGCGTCTCGTTGCAGAGACTTGAAAACACACCATGCCCACGGGAATTGATCGCCCCCTTGGGAAGCCTGCGACTGGCCAAGTTTTCCGCCGGCCATAGCATGCACTCTCGCCCCTCACAGTAAAGCCGATGTTCTGTGGGGGGTTTTCTTATTGTTTAAGCCAGTTTTTGGCTATTCTGTATCAAAAAAATTGTCATCCTGAGCGCAGCCGAAGGACCTTTATAGGCGTTGGTCTGAACCGACGGCTGATAAAGGTCCTTCGACTGCGCTGCTGCTCCGCTCAGGATGACTATTTATCTTTCTAGCTACCCTCTACTTTCTACCCTCTATTTCATCTGTACAGCCCCGCTTGACAAAATCACCATTTTATGCTATTTTAAAGCGTTCTTGATGAGGCATTCTGTCTCGTCGGGAGCGGCTTTGACAACAGAACATTGTCCCGTTTGACGGGACAGAGAGGTTTATCATGGTCAGCAACTTCGACGACAATCCGTACGATGATGACGATAACGGCGGCAATCCGGCAAATCGCGGAGGCGGTGGCGGTGGCGGACAAGGACGCGGACGCGGCAGGGGCGGCAGGCGTAACAACAATATGGACGGTGCCGATCTGGCAGCGAATCCGCGCTTCAAGTACCGCATGCTATCCAACCTCGTGCAGATGATCACCCACAAGATGGGCGAATCCGGATTCGACCTGGCCTGGTCGTACCCGATCATCCAGAAGTTGGGCGGTAACGTGGAGAGCATCACGGGCTGGCTCACGGCTCTTCCCGGAGTCGGAGAATTCTTCACTTCGTTCGTGGCCGCATCCATCCAGACCCCGCAAGCGTTCAAGGACGCGCTGGAAAAACTCGGCGTGAATCCTGAATACATCGCGATGTCGGATGAAGCCATCGACAGTTTCATCCACGGCATCGGCGAGGCGCAGTCGCGCAAAGGCAAGGTCACCCCCAAGGACGAGGCCGACGCGTTGAACGCGGCGGAGAAGGCCTTGCAGGCCAAGGTGATGCAGTCGGTCGGGTACAAAGAGGGTTTGCTCACGCTGCCGCAAGACAAGCGCGACCAACTCGTGGCCAAATACCTCGAGTTGTCTCGGCTCGACGAAGCGGCTGCGGAACAGCGACCGGCGTTGCTGGCGGCCATGGTGGCGGGCGGCATGACCGAGGAAGAAGCCGAAGAGGCACTCGGCCCCAAGTCGCTCAAGCTGGAATTCGACAAGTACCGCGACAAGATCAAAGGTCCGCGGCACGAAGTCGTGAAGCTCCTGGTCGATCTTTCCCGGCGTGAAGCGCGGGACTGGATGCCCTATCTCCAGGCGACTGTGGGCGCGGAAAAACCGCCTACGGGGATCGGCCAAATCATGACCAAGCTGCTAAAGTCAGTCGAGACTTTCGCTGGCAAGGCCATCGACAAGCCCGGCGCCGGGTTCAAAAGCGCCAGCGAAATCGTCGACCAGGGCAATCGGGCCTTGGACGATTGGAACACAAGGCTGCAACAAGATCTCGCACGGCGACGCCGCGGGCGCCGCTAAGGAGTTGCTCGAATGGAAACCATCGTGATTGGTGTCGTCGCTCTAGTAGCGTTGCTCATCGGATTGTCCTCTGCCCGCGCCTTCGGTAGCGCCGCTACCAGGGCCGGGGTGGACGCCCTGCTGCAGAGTCTGCGCAACGGCGTACCGGGTACGCTGACCCTCGCCGGCAATCTCGCCGACCAGTTCTATGAGCGGGTGATCTACCCGATCTCGCGTAGCCTGTCCAAAGCGGCCAAGATAATCATCGCCCTGGCCACCGGCTTCGGCGTCTGGAACCTCCTCATGCAAGAAGATGGGGGAGGTGTCTGGGCGCTGGTTACGCTGGTCGTCGGCGTCGCTACGCTGGCGCTCCTCGTCCTCAACGATTTGAGGGCGACGGGCGAATACTCCGCCTGGAACGTGCTCGGTTACGCGTGCCTCGGGCTGCTCGTCCTCGGCGCGGCGCTCTTCGCTGGCGGACAAGCTACGCATTCCGTGGGCTGTTCCGTGATGGGCGCCGTGCTCATCGTGGTGGCCATCGAGATCGTCTTCGCGACGGCTCACTTCTTCGCCCGCTTGGCCACGTTCGGCATCGATGTCGCGGAGGGTAGCAGTAACTACTTCGTCCGCATGGTCACGCACATCGCGGCCAAGGGCAAGAACGGCGCGCTCGAAGCGGTCCAGAAAGGCGTCAACCTCGCCGATCAGGAACGCTTCATTCCGGCGGTCTACGCCATGAAGGCGCGGATCATCCTGTCGCTTTACCCGGTGCTCATGGTGGGAGTCCTCGACCCTGACTTCAGGTCCAGCCGAGCCATGTTCGCCGTCAGCTTCGCAGGTTTCATCCTGTACAGCTTCTTGGCGGCAGCCGGGCACGACATCCTTGGTCGCCGTCTGCGCTCCGCGCTTCTCATCGAGAAGCTCGGCTATGCGCTCATGGCCATGATGCTGCTGCGCACGTTCTTCCCGAACGTGTGGACGGCGCTCGTGGGCATGTACAAGGCGGTGGAAGCTGACCTGCTGCTGGGCAACACGAGCTTTGGCATCCTGCCCTGGTACGCGGCGGTGGTCGGCGGGGTCGCGGCGCTCGTGCTCTTCCTCGTCCTCAAGCCGGGCAACGCCTCGCGCGCGCAAGCGCTGCGTTGGATCCTGGCTGCGCCGTTCGCCATCCTCGTACTCTACTGCGCATCGAGTTTGGTGCTGCGGGCCGTGACCTGGGGAAGCGCCGATACCGTGGCTCTGAACCGCGGCAAGACACTGTCCGTAGGCAAGATGCCCGCACCCCAAGCCGAGCCCCGCGGTTCGATGGTGCGGTTGACCTGGAGCGAGATCCACCAGGCCAAGGGTTACACGGTGGAGCGTCGGCTCTCAAGCGAGACCAGCTACACCGCGCTCACCCAACTGACCGAAGGCAGCATCACGCATTTCGACGACGTGTCGGTCGTGTCGAACAATACGTACGTCTATCGCGTGGTGGCACGCTACATCGGAAACGAGACCGAACCTTCGCACGAGATCCTCGTGACCCTGCCTCCGGATCTCACCAAGCCTGCTATTTCGGCCACCCAGACCGGACCCAACGCCGAGCGCAAGGCACGGCGGCACGCTCCGGTACGCGTGGCCTCATCAGGCGACGGGGAGCCTGGCGCGGAGCGTTACTGCTCGCGCAACCCGAATTCCCCGTCTTGCGCCAAGGATCCCGACGAAGATCCTTGAGCCGCTCCTTACTTACTTAGCACTTTGCTTCGCCACCCCCTGCAACCACTCGGTTGCAGGGGGTTTTCTTATATCGCGTAGGGGCAATTCATGAATTGCCCCTACTCTTATACGTCATCCACATTGACAAAAAGCCTAAAATATAATAAAAAGACCAATCCTGAAAAGGATCGTCCTTTCACGTTTCAGACGGTCCTTGGACAATCAAAGACGGAGGTCACCATGCCAGTAGTGATAAGTGAGTCAGATTCCGGGCTTAACCCTGATGGGACGCCCAAGTCGGCAGAGCAGTTGCGTATCGCGCAGCTCGAAGCGGAGCTTAGCGCCGCTCTAAACAAGCTCGATGAGCTTTCCGCGACCAAGGAGAGTCGTAAGATCCAGGTCGCAGCCACCACTGCATCCCGGCGTCTCAAGCTGACGTTCGGATTGGCACTTTTGCCAACCCTTTTCGGTCTCGGACTCATCTTCGGACTCGTCGGTTTCGGTATGTATTATGAGTCTAATGTCAGACCGAAGGCTGCAGCGGCGAGCCAGAAGAAGACGGCGCCTCAAGTCGAGACCAAGGTCTTCACCGTACCCGTCTCTGACCAGAGCTTGGCCAAGTTTTTTCCGGGACAAGATGATCCGGAATGTTTTCGCGGCAGGCTGGCCACTCGTGGAGAAATCGACGGTCAAAAGGTCGATCCGCCATCGCTTGAGTGCAACTGGTTGATCACCCGTGGCGAAGGTTGCAAGGATGTAAGAAATTGCCGGATTCGTTTGAGCGGCGAATATCCGAAGCAGCCCAAAGTCGTGGAGGTATGGTCAGAGCCATGTCCCGGCGCTGCGCGGTCAGTCTATTGCCGCGTCGAACTGTTGCGAGGAGATGAGATATGAAAAGCGCATTCATCGGCGGAAGCTTCAAAGGCGCGCCGCTGGGCGGTGCCTACTTGGACGTCAGCCCCAGCGAAGGCGCGGCCATCGCCAACACGGCGGCTTCGGCGGTCCGTTCGCTCATCCGGGTCGGCGGTGCCGTCGCTTTGGGCGTCGGGCTGCTGTATCTGCTGGGCGGCGGGAGTCGCGGATCTTATCAAGCGACACCAGCACCGCCTCCTGGTATGCCCAAGTCCGATCAGATCGACATCGAGAGCCTGCGTCGCATGCTCACGTCAGATCCGATAGGCAAGTCCCTCTCATCCTTCGCCCTGGTCGAATCGCAGAAGCGCACGCTCTTCGGCGTCTGCCTGGATGAGTGGATCGACGTCCGCTGCGAAGGCCAGGAGTTGAGCATTCCACTGGCCTTCATCCACGAGATCAAGTTCGTGAAAAGCGCCGGAGGCCTCGTACTCATCGACGGCTCGCGGCTCGTCGATGTCCGCTTCGTCAAGCCGTATCTTTGCTTCTGCACGATCACCGGGTTGCAGACCGTCGAGCTCAACCATCTCCACATGCGGTTGCTCGGAGGAGCATTCGTTGAGGACAATGGGAAGAAGCTTGCGCCGGATAAGCTGAATGAAATATTCAAGGAGCGCTGGCTTAGCACGAATCGGGACCAGTCCGAAACCGCCAGCTCTTGCAGCAGGCGCGCCCGCTCGATGGTCGAGGAGCTGAAGGTGGAGTTGCTGACCGAAACCAGGCTGATTCGCGCCGTCCGTCCGGCCGAGGCTGACCAGATTTGCGAAAGGTTGCTGCGCTTCCTGCAAACCGAAGAAAGCGCGGTCAAGCATGCCCTGGGGCTTGAGCGCTACCAGGAGTATCTCGACGCAGCTCTCGACAGGCCGCGCCAGGCAAAACCAAAGCTGCTCGTCGAGAACTTCCTGCAAACCTCGATCTATCCTGTGCCCAGGTTCACGTTTCGGGAGAAGGGCGTCCTCGAAGTCATCATGCGGGGTTGCGAAGGCTTCATCCGGGACGCCACCGGCAAGATCACGCTCGGCTTGAATAAGGTGGACCAGGTCAGACCGACACAGCTCTTGTTCGAGCGCGGTGAGCTGGACTTCGGCCAGCTCGTGACGATCGGTTCATCCGACGAGTGCCGCATCAACCTTCCGCGCCAAGAGGCGCTCGTCCGCGGAAGTCTGACGCGCCAGGGCAGCTACATCCTGTTCAAGATGCTCGATGCCCACCCGTGCTGCATCTACAAGAACGGCGAGCCGATTATCTTCGACAGCCAAGTCGAGAAGACTGGCACTGTCGTCTTCGGCAAAGACGACGTACTCGAGATCGGCGACGCCTACGCCCTGCGTTGGCACAACTACTACGCTTAGCCCGCCCGCCGACCCGGGCTGCACCAGGACCCTTCAACTCGAAGGGTCCTTTCTTATAACTAGCTTGTAGACGGTAGGCTGTAGACGGTATCCAGAAAATAAAAATAATTGTCATCCTCGAGCGAAGCGAAGGATCTTCCTATACCTTAAGGAATTTGAAGATTCTTCGGCCGTCAGACGGCCTCAAGAATGACCCCCTCTTATTTTTGGCTACCGTCTACCGTCTGGGCGCATGGCATGCGCCCCTACATTGGCTACCGTCTACTGACTAATCCCGCATTGACACTCTCCTCGATAAATGGTATGTAAAAAGCATGGTCTTTTCACGGAAGGTAGCGTCAATGCATAGAATCAGAACACTCGGTTTCGTCGTCCTCTCTGGCCTGCTGACCGCGGCTTGCAGCCATACCAACACCATCGAGAACGGAGGCGGCAAGACGGTCGTGGACATCCATCTGTCGGATTCCAGCGTCAAGGAACAGATTCGGCGCACTTCGCTCTGGGAAGAGTGCCTACAGCGATACCACGGCAAACCCGATGCAGACGAAGAGTGCCAGAAGTGGTTCGCCGGGGAACGTAAGGAACAGCAGTTCCGCTGGCCCTACTACCCCTACGCCAATACCTTCGGGCTCGGCATGTCATCCGGAGCCTACTTCCGCCGCTAGTCCCACCTGCCCTCCCGTAAAACGGAGGGTAAAATTTTATCTAAAATTACACGTTAATAACGTAAGTCGACACCTTGACAAAAACCGATTTTTCTGCTATATTAATCGGTTCTGACAGGTGTCTGACTAGCCTGTTTTAACGCTTTGACAAGTGAACTCAAACTTCCACGGAACGTGGAAAGGAGACTCTCCCATGAAGAGCAGGAATTTCGTGGTCTGCTTTGCCGGCATGGTGCTGGCATGGTCGATCGGTTGCGCAACGATGTCGGAAACAAGTCGGGCCGTCACTCCCAACGGCACTACTTCGGCGATCGCAGTCCAGAGCAAGTTCAACACGACGAAGCACACGGAAGTGAACACCAAGGAAGCGTACGACGAGTGCATGGTGACCAACCAGAACATGCCCTTCCCCGACATGTACTGCCGCAGCGTGACGAGCGGCGGCGGAGTCGGAGGGATGTCGCTCGGGATGGCCATGCCCGGCATGATCATGCCCGTGCCCTTCGTCACCTTCGATCCCACGCCTTTCGGCATGAGGGTCACGCAGCAAGCGACGGTGCCCGGAGTCCTGGCAGTGCCCTCGGCCAAGACCACACCAGCTTCCGACGCACCCTCCAAGGAGGACGTGGAAGATGCGGTCGCGGAGGCGCGAGCTGCCAAGAAGATGGCCTGCGAAGCGCTCAAGGCCCAGGGCAAGAAGTGCAAGAAGTAACATGTGGGGAATTTGACTCTAGCCAAGGGGACGGCGTGCCGTCCCTGAAAGAGGTTTGTCATGAAGAGCTTTGCTCAATTCGCATTCGTGCTCGTCTGTCTGACCCTCGTCGCTTGCGGCGGGGCCAACACCAACCTGTTAAACCGTTCCAGCAACTGGCGTGACGGAGTCTACGGCGAGACGTGCAACAAGCGTCTGGTCACGCCCGATGCGTATACGGAGTGCCTGGAGCATCAGGCTCACGCCGCACTCGATGCGCTCAAGAACAATCCGGGTGCGAAGACCGCCAAGAAGGACGAGGAGACCAAGAAGCAGGGAAGCATTCTTCCCGCCACGCCGGTCCTCGCCAACGCCAACGGCGTCTTCATCCCGACGGGATCCATGACCAAGTGCAAGCTGCCCGTCGACATGATGGTGGTCTACACCAACTACGTCGCGGATCACTGGATCGAGGTCAACGCTGGCCTGCGCGAAGTGCCGTTCCAGTGTGACGCCTACGACGTGATGGTGAAGATCCCGGTGCTCGAGAACGGCGCCATCAGGCTGGCCAACACCATCCCGCCCGGCGCCACGGTCATGTTCACCAAGGTCGTGGAGGCCGGTGGCTTGAACAAGCATCAGACCCGCGTCACGGCCTACGTGCAGGCGCGACCCGGTCTGTGGGTGGAACACGGTTTCACCAACCAGACCATCAGTCCGTACTGTCTCGAGTGCCGCGAGAACGAATCGGCACATTGGACCTTCCGCAGATCGGATTTCCGAGCCTCCCTGGCCCGTTGAGATCCTGATCTTCTCTCGATACCCCTGGTAGCGCTTGCTGCCAGGGGTATTTGAATATCCATACTTGTCATTACCCGGTTCAACCGGGTAATCCAGAGAGAAAACATTGGAAGGTTTCTCTCTGGATCCCCCGCTGGAGTTTATCCTCGCGAAAGCGAAGACGGAGGATGACAGAAGAAAAAGCGGAGGATGACAGAGGGGGAGGCGGAGGACGGTGGAAGAAAAAACTCCCCGAATGGATCGGGGAGTTTCCTCCTGTCTGCGGCGTCGCCGCCAAGCATGGGTACGGCGACACGTGCAGGGATCGGCCGTGAGTCACCGCAAAGGGTGAATGAGTGCATCCGCGATGCGGACGGACATCGCTCGCCGGCCCGCGACTGAATTTTTCCAGGCGCCGGACGGCGAACAAAAAACTCCCGGGACTTTCAGGGGAGACGGGTCACGTCTTCCGATCCCGCGGAGTGGATTTGATACCTGACACCGAATCGTCGGCGCAACATATGTAGTTCTTCTCATATTTGCTGCGCTTGCGTCAAGAGTAAAAGGTGGATAACTTTAAATTAGAGGGTAGAGCGTAGAGGATAGATGGTAGCCAAGAAAGCGTATTTCAAAAGTTATTGTCATCCTGAGCGGAGCAGCAGCGCAGTCGAAGGACCTTTATCAGCCCTCGGTAGGGGCGAATAATTATTCGCCCCTACGGTCATCTATAATTTCATGGATAGGTCATCGGTTTTAAAAAAAGTGCATTTCCTAAAAACCCGCGGCCGCGGGTTTTTAGGAAATGCACACTTGCGAAACGACAAGAAAAGAAAACCCCCTCTTGTCATTTCGACCGAGGCCCGTCTGATGGGCCGAGCGGAGAAATCTTCGGTTTATTCCGTCGTCGTACCAACTTCGGTCGGCACTTCGGCCGGCTCGTTCCAGAATCCAGCTTCGCGCAGGGTTTTTTCGGCAATATCCTCGGCCTCATCTATGTCCACGCCTTGCTCTAGGATCAAATGGTTAATCAAATCCGCCCGGCATTCATCTTTGGGTTTAGGCTGGCCTCTTTTATCCATGCACAAGGCGAGCAACTGGTCGTCCATATGGATATAGGATAGGGAAAGGGAGACATTTATGCAAAAACGCCTCATCTTGTGAAGCGTTTTCGTCTGGCGGTGTCGGCGGGTTAAGTACCCCGCCAGTGTGGTGCGTTGAGAGCTTTTTTGAGGGTTTGGCGGAAAGCAACTTTAAGGCAAGTGGGTCGGGGTCGGATTTCCAAAATGAGACAGTTCTGTGGGATTGAGAGATGTGTCTCAATCGGAGTCTTCATGGACTAAGCGCCAAACTGAGCGTAGAATGATGGTTGCCTGGAGGTGCGTCAAAAAATTATGCATCATCATAACAAATTCAAAAAAACGATCGTCTCATGTCTATGGAACTTTTTTGACGACTTAGAAAATAAGGTTCGTTCGTACCTGAGCAGAAGGCCAATTCTGTACGCGTTCTTAAGCGGAATTGGCATCGTATTCTTTTTCAGAGGAGTGTGGATGATTGCAGACATGTTTAGTTTTTTGACCGGCCCAATTACATTTTTAATGAGCGCTATCATTCTTTTAGTGACCGGTGTGTTTGTTTCTCATTTTGTCGGCGATCAGATTATTATCAGCGGTCTTAGGCGGGTAAAGAAACTAGCCGAAAAAACAGAGACTGAAGTTAAGACCGAGTCAGTATCGCTTGAGGATATCAAGGTTATATTAGAACGTATTGATAGACGCCTACCCGAGTCCGGCATCAAGCCCAATCTTTTCAAGCTTTGATTTTACAAAACCGCCCTTTCGGGCGGTTTTGCTGGTCACAATCGTACCGCGCAGATCTCGAACGCTTTGAGGCGCTCGGGTCTGCCGATACTAGATTGTCATGGCGTCTCTAAATAATGCCGCATTTGTTTTTCAAGAAATCGTCTTCCAGAACCGCTTTTTAGAAATTTTTCTCTCCCAAGCGCATCCAACTTATTCAAATATGCCTCGTAGTAGATCAATACAAGTGGTCGTCGTGGTTTGGTTGAAACGTTCTGACCTGCATTGTGATCCTTAAAGCGCTGATGTACATCTTCCGAGTACCCGATATACCAACCTTGATCCGTAAGACTTTTGAGGATGTAGACGTAATGCATGTCTATACCGCTGCCAGAAAAAATACTTCCTGTCAATGGCGTGCCACGTGATCCCCCGCACTACCGGAGCCCCGTAAAGCGCGAACTTTTTTATTTTATGCGCCACGGGGCACGTAAAATCCCCCGTTGTGCGGGGGATTTTACGTGGCGGAGAGGGTGGGATTCGAACCCACGGTAACCTTGCGGCTACACCAGATTTCGAGTCTGGCTCATTCGACCACTCTGACACCTCTCCAATATTCTCGGCAAAGCCTCGGGCAAAAACTTGAGTCAGAGTGGTCGCCTGGGCTCGTTTTCTCGCCCGTTCGTCCGCTTGTGGCGGACTCACCCACTCTGACACTCTCCGAGCGGTGGAAGATTAGCCGATTTATTGAGGCGGGTCAATTGAGGTCAGCGCGCCGCGTGGTATCTCCCGGTCGTGCCGTTTTTGGAATAGACGATTTGCCACAATTGATTCGAACGCGAGCGGAACGTCCCGGCGCAGATTAAAAGATAATAGCGCCACATGCGGTGGAATCTTTCGGTGTAGCGCTGTTTGAGTCCTGCCCAATGCGCTTCGAAATTGTCGTGCCAAGCCAGGAGCGTGCGGTCATAATCCGGACCGAAGTTATGCCAATCTTCCATCACGAACAAGCCTTCGGCTGCCGACGTCAGTTGTTTGATCGAGGGGAGCATCGAATTGGGGAAAATATGTTTCTCGATCCAGGGATCGTTGCCGGTCGCCGAGAGGTTGCCGCCGATGGTGTGCAAGAGGAACAAACCGTCGTCCTTGAGGCATCTTTTGACGACCTTAAAATACGCGCGGTAATTTTTGTAGCCGACATGCTCGATCATGCCGAGCGAAACTATGTGGTCGAACGGTTCATTGATCTCGCGATAATCCTGCAAACGCAGTTCGATGGGCAAGCCTTGGCACAACTCCCGGCCCAGCTTGATCTGTTCTTTCGACACCGTGATGCCGACCACGTGCGCGCCGTATTTTTCGGCTGCGAACTTGGCGAAGCTGCCCCAGCCGCAACCGATGTCCAACACGCGCTCGCCGTGTTTCAAGCCGATCTTGCGGCACACCAAATCAAGCTTGGCTTCTTGGGCTTCGTCGAGCGTCGTCGCATCTTTCCAATATCCGCAGGTATAAGTCAGGCGCTTATCCAGCATGTATTGATACAGGTCATTCCCGATGTCGTAGTGGGCTTCGCCGATGTGGAAGGCGCGGCGCGTGTTTTGTCGGTTGAGCAAGCGCGTCTGCACCACGCCCGCGATGAGCGCAAGATTCGGACGCAGCCGAGAGCGGATATCTTGGCGCAAAATCCGCGCGGTGAATTCATCGAGCTGCGCGCAATCCCACCAACCGTCCATATACGATTCCCCGAGGCCGAGCGAGCCGGCGGAGAGGACACGCGAGTAGAAGCGCGGATCATGGATCTGCGGGTCCCACGGACGGTTTCCATTGATGGCCACGTCCGTGCCTGCGAGCAATTTCTCGACCTGTGTCCGGATTCGCTTATTCATACGCGTTGTCTATAATTTTATCCTATTTTAGGATGTTTTGCTTTTCGGCCAAATATGTCAAACTACCTCCAAGCATGAAAGTCACTTTATACGCGGCGCTGTCGATAAACGGCATGATCGCTCGGAAACACGGCGAGGAGGATTTTTTGTCGGATGAAAACTGGAAAAAATTCATCCAGCTGGCAAAAGAGCACGGCAACTTGATCTTCGGCAGCAAGACGTACGAGGCGCTCAAGTCATGGGGACCTGAATACAGCTTGAGCGGACTGACCGACGTCGAGAAAGTGGTCATCTCGCGCACTGCCGATTACGCGCTTGATGCCGGCTATACCCTGGCCCATTCGCCGCAAGACGCTTTGGAGAAACTATCTGAAAAAGGCTTCGACGCAGCTTTGCTCGCGGGCGGCGCGACGATCAACGCCGAGTTCGCGCAGCAAGGATTGATCGACGAAGCCATCTTGAACGTCGAACCCGTGTTCATCGGAGAAGGGATGCCGTTATTTTCCGGAAATGATTTTCAACTCAACGCCGAACTCATCGCAACGGAAGAAAAGGACGGACTTTTGACGCTGCGCTATAAGATCAAAAAATAACCCAGACCAGACCGGGTAGCTGCTCGAAAAACGCGCCGGATTCGTGTTTAGGGCGCTTTTAGTTGTTTCCAGATAGGCACTGATAAACCGAAGCTGTTTTTGTCCATCCTGGATATGATGTTTGCCTAGAGCCTTCCCTTGCTTTACCCTGTGAATAAATTCGCGTATGGATCTTAAACAACGCTTTTTGAAGGTCTATTCGACGCTACCGCTCGGGGTAAGAAAAGAGATCGTGGCAGTTTTAGATTCACCGATTGGACCAGTCAGCTGGGAGGCGGTTTATATTGAGGTAGAAAATGATACGCCTACCGCCGCCTTGATTCTTGAGAAACTCGATCAGCTTCAAGTCATATGAGCAATGCAGAAAATACTAAAATCGAGACGTCGGATGAAGAAATCAGAAAGCTCGTGATTGCGCGGTTATCCGTACTCTCTTCTGATATGCAGATTTCCATCGGTTCCGACGGCAGCTTTTCGCGTGACGAGTTGATCGGTCATGTGAATGCAAATGATGACATTGGCCATAAGATTGAAGAAATCGAACTTGAATGGCTTCGGTCTTGGAAAGAACGAGCGACGGTATGATGTTGGTGACGCGTCCAAATTATGATTCGGCGACGAGATATCTTTCAGCTTGGTCGCTGTTTTTGATCGAAGAAGCTAAAAGGAAGGGTCTTGTCGTGATGGATCTCGCCGACCAAAAAGCGAGAAGGATTGATTTGGAAGGACGGTTGCGTAAAACGAGCCCGGATTTAGTGATACTGAACGGCCACGGAAGCGATGATTGCGTCACGGGACAAGATGGAGAGATTTTGATTAAAGCCCAAGACAACGCTTCTCTGCTTAAGGGGAAAATCACTTACGCCGTTTCTTGCAATTCCGCTGCCATCCTTGGAGAAGAAGTGGGAACATATACCGATACGACATATATCGGATACGAGAAAGAATTCGCCATGTTTCAATCGCGCGATCATCTTAGCCGTCCGTTGGAGGATCCGTTCGCGAAACCGTTCATGGAATTATAGAACCACGTCGTCACGAGCTTATTGAAGGGGCACGGGGCATCTGAAAGCACTGAACGGGCTAAAAAAGTGGGAAAGGCGCGGGTCTACGCCTTGTTGGCAAGCAACGCGGATGTAAACATCCAGGCTGCGGCCAGATATCTTTGGTGGGATGTTCAGTGCTTGGTGTGTAAAGGCAATCAGGAAAAACGGGTGCTTTGACCGAACGTAAGTTTTCAGCCTCGCTTAAGTTCAAAATCATGCGTCCGTTTTTGCGCTATATGAACGATTCAGCAGATAAAATTGCGCTTAAAAAAGAAAAGGCCCCCATGAGGCGGAACCTCACGGGGTAATTTTTTCCGTTGGTGATGCTTATAAGATGCAAAAAACCCTCCTCATCGGAGGGAATTCAGCACTCTCCCGAGCGACGGCAGCTCGGGTACACATCGGAACTATTCAATTGTCCCAGTGGGTGCAATCAGGTTCATAGTGCAAATATCATAGCATGGAGTAAAAACGGCACTCAAGTATTGCGCTGGCTGGGCGCAGGGTCGCGTCCGCTAACCTTTGACGGTTTTTCAAAAATGGTTTATTTTGCACAAGTTCCGTGGCAAAAGGGACGAATGCAACGGAGGAGAGTCCGATGAACCTTCACAAAAATAGGCAGTTGGTCGCGATCATGTTCCTCGCGTTTGTTGCCGTATTGATCGGTCCGGCGAACGTTTCCGCCGGCACGGGGTATCGCACGAGCGCGGAAGCGCAGGCGGATCTCGGCGCATGCCAAGCGCGCCTGAACACCGCCAAGCAGTGCATCATCGATGCCAACAACCGCATCGCAAGCCTGACGAACGAAAAGTCGCGGCTTGAGAATGAGATGCGCGACCTCGAGTCGAAGAAGCTCGAGCTAAGGGCAGAATGCGATCAGGCGCTCGCCGAGTTGGCGGCTGGGATGTATTGCAGCCAATGCGGAAGATCAGCCTCCGAGATCGTGCGTCAGACTGGGCAGTCGTTCGAAGACCATCTCACCGAGGTGAACGGCGACCCGCTGCCCGCGCCTCCCGAAGTGATCGAGAGCAAGCAGCGACAGTGCAATCAGCAGATCGCTAATCTCGCTTCTCGCATCGAGAATGATCTGAATCGGGTGATTCAGGTCATCGCGGACATGCAGTTCCAGCAGATGGGAGCGTTTCGGTGTCGCACGCAGGCCACCCTTGCCTTGGAAGGCATGATTCGGGCCAGGCGCTGGTTCGCGGTATTGAGCAAGCTCGAAGCGGAGAAAAAGCTCGCGGCCAGCGCGCTGCCTAAACCCTTGACCGCCGACAAGTTTGGCCTGGGAAAGAATATGCGCAGCTCCGAATATTTCGTGCAGCGTGCATATCTCAAGAACGGGCAAGTGGTGACGTTGGGTCCGGGCGTCATCATCGACCCGAATCAGTTTGACCACATCAAAACCCATCGCGGAATCGACTTCGCGAGCCGCGAGGACAGCAAAGCGACATCGCTGCCTTTCACCGCAGGGGTCAATGGCAAGGCCTGGCCAGTACCCGGGAGCGCAGTGAAGACGATCAACGTGAAAGATGACAGGACCAAGAACACCATCCAGCTGCTGCACGCTACCACGATTTCCGCGCAATTCGAAAATTGCACGGAGACCAAACCGTGCGGTGTATCGCCCTGGACTCGGCTCGGCACGACCGGAAAAACCGGCTCGAATGCCATCCACCTGCACGTGCAGGTGAAAGATGAGCATAACAACTTCATCGATCCAGATATGGCATTCCTTCCCGCGAACAGCCCCTTCAGCGGCATCGAATCCGCCGTGCAAAACGACTTGAGCAGGGAGAAGTCGCAAATCCCGCAAGTCCCCTGAACGACGACCTTCATAAAACCCCGCGGAATCTCGCGGGGCTCTTTTTATTTCTTCAATCGTCCCAAATACTCCAAAACTTTTTTCTCCCTGGACGTACATGCGGCTATCCAGGCTTGATTGTGTCCTATCGATAAAGTGGCTATGCTGCCGTTAGCTTATGACGACATTTCAACTGTACGTCGGTGATGGGGCGTATCAAGCCAAGGATATCGAAAACCTTCTTTGCATACGCGACAGCGATTATGCGCGGGTATGCGAGCATGGTTTGGACGACCTTCCGGTTCCTGGCATCTTTATCGTCCCGGGAGGTTCGATTGCTCGGATTCGTGACGCGCTTTCGCCCCATGTTCAAGCGATCCGAAGCTTCGTCGAGAAGGGCGGTGTTTACGTCGGAATATGCGCAGGAGCCTTCGTTGCCGGTGAGAAGTGCCTCGGGTTTTATCCGGGGGAAGCGGTAAGTCATCCTGGAGTGGAGTTCGTACCCGTAACCACGACGGATGGTCGCAGTTTTGAACTCGTCTGTGAAAACAAGCCGGATCTCCGCGATGTTTCCGGTTCGATTTTGCTTCAGGATCGCCAAAGCGCACGCTACGCCATTCAATTTGAATATGGAAAAGGATTAGTTTGTTTGTTGAGTGGTCATCCCGAGGGGAGCATTTACCATAAGCGTGATCCGCATACTGAATTAAGCGCTGCTTGGTTCATGGAACTCCTCGAGAAATATCAAGCCGGGTTTCGTGACGGATGATTTATTTCAACTTCCCCAAATACTCCAAAACTTTCTCTTCTCCCGCTGCGCACTGCTTCCCATCCCACAACAGCGGGGTGACGGCGGAGAGCTTGCAGCGGGCGGCGATTTTGTAGAACAAAGTTTCGTTTGGTTTGTCGGTTTCGATATCTTTCAGGTCCACGCCTTTTTTATCCAGGCCGTTGCTTACGATGTAGCGATCGACTGCGTGGCAATAAGTGCAGATGCGGGCGACGAAAACGGTGATGCCCTTGTCAGGGATGGTGGGCGCGGCGGGTTTGGCGAACGGGGCGGTGATGTTGAATTTCAACTTCGCAGAATAGGCCACGAGTACGGCGGCTGCGGCGATGAGAAGAAGGATCAGGAGAAGGCGTCGTTTCATGGCGCGTCTTTTGCGGGATGACGAGACGCGGAAATCGTGAGCGCCGCGAAGATCCAGAACATGATGGCCAGGTCATTCTTGAAATATGGCACGTCGACCAAACCTTGCACTAATATCGCCACGAGCGGCAAGGCGAAGACGAGTCCGGCGCGGCGCGCGGTCTTGAGCCAGACGACGGCGAGCCAGATGAAAGCGGCGATGCCGAGCAAACCCAGCTCGCTCCACAAATTCAAGATGATGTTGTGCGGGTATTGGAAAATTTCGATGAAGGTCGCCTTGTGATATGGCTTGAAGACCGCGGGATAAGCGCCGAGGCCGGCGCCAAAAAGCGGGCGGTCTTTGAGCATGTTCCAAGTCTCGCCCCACATGATGAGGCGCACTTTGCCCGACCAATGCTTGAAAGACAGCGTGGAAACGACGGGTACGCGGATTTGCGGGACGGCGAGGATGACGATGACGGCGAGGATCAGCGCCGCGACGGCGTAAAAGCGTGTTTTGGTGCGCGCCATCAAAGTCAAAAACGTCGCGGCTAAGATGCCTAAGAATCCGCCGACGCTTTTGGCGAGCAAGGTGGCGCTGGTCGCGGAGAGGAAACCGAGCCACGAAGTGAATATAGAATATGGAATATGGAATATGGAGTCGTAGACTTTTAACTTTCGACTTTCAACTTTCGACTTCATCAAGAGTCCAGCGCACAGCGCCGCAATCGGCGCGACGAAGAGCGAGACGGCGTTGGGGTAGGGGAAAGGGCCGGTGGCGCGGCGGGTGAGCAGGCTTGCCGTATCCCAGGGATGCGGGATGCCGTAGCCGGTCAAGAATTGCACGGCGCACCATGCGGCGATCAGGCAGGCGTCCAAGATCAAACAGCGGATGATCCAAGCGCGGTCTGTTTTATCTTGCAGCACGCCGACTAAGAGTATGAAAAACAACACCGGCTCCAAAAAATAAGCGCGCCAAAGCCCCAGTGCGGCGATTTGGTCGGGCGCGATGGCGACTCCGATGGCTGAAGCGCTGCACCACAGGATGAGCGGCGGGAGCCAAGCTTTGAGCCGCTCGCGCGCCAAGTGCCAGGGCGCGGATTTCAAGCGGAGCAGCGCGGCCAAAAGCGTCGCGGCCCAGAGCATCTCAAGCAGCGTGGTCGGCAAGCCGAAGTATTTGGCGCGCAACAAATAGACGGGCAAAAAAAGCGGGAAGAGCAGCACGGCGCGGCGCGGCCGGAACCAGGCGAAGACGCCCCAGGCGAGTGCAAAGATGGCGAGAAGAATGTTCATACGAGCGGAGGAGTGAGATCAGCCGCGTTACGGCGGAAGGGCAAGAGTTCCTTGAGCGCTTGTCTGGAGACTACGCCGGTCACGAGGGTGAGGATGATGTAGATCGCGGCGCCGGCGAATATAGGCAGGGGCAGCCACGCGGCTTTGAGCGGTTGGATGGCGAGCGCCATGGCTGCGGCGCAAAGCAGGGATTTGATGATTGGCGACCAATCCAAGCGCGTCTGCGAAAGATGCAGTGAGAGCAGCGTCGTGCCCAGCGCCACGGCGCATTCAGACCCGACCGTGAGCCAAGCCGCGGCCCACATGCCGTATTGCGGGATGAAGATGATGTAACCGGCGAGGGTCACGAGCGCGGTCACGACGTAGAGCGGGATGGCGCGGCGTTGCGCATCCAAAGCCACCACCGCATGCGACGAGACGGTGCCGAAAAAGATGATGGCCACGGCGAGCATCAATATCTTGAGCACACCGCCCGAAGCCGTAAAGTCCGGCCCGGCCACGAAGGTCATGATGCGTTCACCGAGTACGAACGTGCCGGCGAGCATGGGCGCGGCGAGCAGCGTCATGGCCGTGTAGGAGTTGCGCATGAGTTGCTGGAAGCGCGCGCGATCTTGTTTGGCCCAAGCATTAGCGATCATGGGCAAGAGCACGCCCGAGTACATGAAAGGCAGGGTCACGAGGATCTCGAGTACGCGATAGGCCGCGCCATACACGCCGACTTCGGTGAACGGGCGGACGTAGGACAAGACCAAAGTGTCGGCCTTGAAATAAATCAGGTTGAACAGGATGGATAATCCAATGGGCCAAGCGCGGCTGATGAGGATTTTCCAGAACGCCGGATCCCAATTCCACTTGAAGCTGGCGAAATGACGCGCGGCGAGCAAGTTCAAAGCCAAGTTGGCGAAGCCGGCGATTGAGATGATGAGCGCGAGCGGCACCAAACCCCAATGCAGGTAATATGCCAAGAGCACGCCGGCCAAGAGCACGACGCGGCCCACGACTTCGGCGACGGCCACCATCTTCATCTTGAGATGGCGTTGCTGCGCGCCGATGACGATTTGGTTCAGCGCGCTGGAGAAGAACGAACCCCAGATGGCGAAGAGCGCGAGCTTGAGCGCCCAAGGATAATCGAGGAAGAGACCGACGAGCGGCGCGGCGGACAAAAGAATCAAAGCGGTCAGGATACGAAAAGTGAAAGTGGCGCTGACCGCGCGATCTTCGTAGGCCTTGTCGCCGGCGCGTTCGCCCAACATCTGCACCAGCATCACGTTGATGCCCAAGTCGAGCATGAGGGCGAAGATTTGGAAAAACGCCACGGCGGTCGTATACATGCCGAAGCCGGACTGTCCCAAGAGGCGGGTCATGAGACCGACCACCACCACGCCCAAAGCCGTCGAGATGACCTTGCCCAAAGCTTGGGCTGCCGTGTTCCAGGCTAATAGCCGTGTTTCGCTCATGGCAGGCATTTTCGCATGAATTGACCGAGCGTGAAAGGGATGACACGTAAGGTTCGTCGGACGAGTCCTCGCTTGCTTAGGGAATATAAGTAATAGTTCCTGAGCTTGTCGAAGGACTACCATGTCGAAATATAGGTAGCCCTTCGACTCCGCTAGCGCTGCGCTCAGGGAATATATTTGAGTTTGAAGGACTCCGGAACCGTCCTTATTGGCTTTATAGACCTAAAAATGCCTGTTTTTATTGACCATTGAGCCAAAAAATGTTATCCTAATGCTTCGGGTGAGCTGGTTCGGGCGAATAGGCTGTTTAAAACGCATTTTATGTGTCTACTCACGCTTATTTTCAACAAGTCAAAGACACATGGATCGCGCGGAGGTAAAAGCGCAGACTTTGGGTTAACGCGGATTTGGTCCGTGTTTTTTTTGAGCTGTTTGACCTTTTTAGGTTCCGCGGCCATCGCCCAAGCCGCGACTTACACGGCTACGACAGCTGATGCCACGCTGACTTTGCAAGCTGGTACGGCTCAACAAGTCACCCTCAAATTCACGAATACCGGCACCGGCACTTGGACGCGCGGCAAGACGGCGACGGCGCTTTTCCTGTACGGCGACACGTCGGTCTTGGGTCATGCAAGTTGGCTCAAAAATGATTTGCCGGGGTTGATCACTCAAACCACGGTCAAACCTGGTCAGACCGCCAGCGCTACGTTTTGGGTCAAAGCTCCGCCGCAAGCCGGGATATATGAAGAGCGCTTTCTTTTATCTTACGCGACTAACCAATGGGTCAAAGGTTCGGTGTCTCGAGTCAAGTTCGTGGTTTTAGGTGCAGCGCAAGCGACTCCGATCGTGACGACTACGCCGGGCAGCGTCGCCTATCAAGCCGAGCTGGCGGAAAAAGGCGGATTGGAATGGCAACTTCAGCCGAGCGCTCGCGGCAGCGTGACCGTGGGTTTCAAGAACACGGGCAGCGCCACCTGGAGTTCGAGCGGAAGCAATTACGTCTCGCTGTATACCGGCAGGGACAATCGCAAGAGCGCTTTTCAAGACACGACGTGGAAAAATACCTATCAACCCGTGGTGCTCAAAGAAGCTACGGTCAAACCAGGCCAGATCGGACACTTCGAATTCCAACTCAAAGCCCCGACAGGAGAGGGAAGCTACCAAGAAAATTTCATCTTGGCCGCCGAAGACAAAGCTTGGATCGCGGGCGGCAGTCTGTCTTTGCCCATCAAAGTCGCGAGCAATATCGCCCAAGCCACGCCTGCTCCGGCCGCTGTCTATAAAGGCATCTTGCTGCTTTCTTCGATCAAGCAACTCACCCTCGCCGGCAATGGGCGCATGGCTTTGACTTACGGCATCAAAAATACCGGCACCGCCACCTGGGGTTCGCTTTCGGCTAAAGTCACGGGCGTGCAGGCAGCGACTGCCGCGACGGCCTCGGTGCGCGACGACACTTGGCTCTCGACCACCGAAGCCGGTCGGGCGCAGAGTGCCACGCCTCCGGGACAAATCGGATTCATTGCCTTCACGGTCAAAGCGCCGGTGCTCAAAGGAGACTATAAAGCGAGTTTCAAACTGTATGCAGACGGGCAAGAAGTCCAAGAAGCTTTCATCGACATCCCGATCACCGTGACGGCGGACGGTGTCATCGAACCTGAACCCAGCACCCAGAACCCAGCACCTAGTACCGCTGATTTATCCGCTTTGCCTGACGAGCCGATCATCCGCGTGGGCCTCTATTCCACGACCGACGACCGTTCGGTGCTCAAAGCCGTGAGCGGCGGATTCAGCTTGTACCAAAACGGCGCCACGGTCTGCACCTTTGCGGCCGGACAATCCGTCACGCTGGTCTACAGTCGAACGAATAAAGTCTACACGGCCGAAGGACCGGGTTGCACTACGCAGTCAACCAATTATTACGTGGCGTATGCGTCGGATGTGTTGGCGCCGCTCGAGGTCACGGATTTTTCGCGTCCCGTGTCTTGGCTGCCGGGCGCGAACGACAACAAGTTCCGCGGTAAATTGGAATTACGCTACACGCCGTCGAGCGATTTGGTCTGGCTCATCAACGAACTACCCGTCGAATGGTATTTGAAAGGCATCGGTGAGACTTCAAATTCCAGTCCGCCAGAATATCAAAAAGCTTTGCTGACCGCGGCGCGGACTTACGCCATGTATCACGTGCAGCGCGGCACTAAACACGCCGACGAGTACTTCATCGTTGACGCCAAATATGATCAGGTATATCGCGGCTATGGCGCGGAAATTCGCGATCCCGCCGTTGTTTCGGCCGTGGACGCCACGCGCGGCCAGATCGTGACCTACGCCGGCAAGTTAGCCATCACACCATACTATTCGCGTTCCGACGGTCGGACGCGTTCGTGGACCGAGGTGTGGGGCGGCGGGCCGTATCCCTGGCTTGTGGGGGTGCAAGTGCCGTGGGACGCGGGCAAGACCATGTGGGGTCATGGCGTGGGCATGAGCGCGACAGGCGCTTTAGGCATGGCGGCCGCAGGCAAGACCTGGGATCAGATACTCAAGTGGTTCTACACCGGAATTGATCTCAAGCGGATCTATAAATAATCGTCATTTTAGTAGTAGGGGCGAATGATTATTCGCCCCTACGGTTAATAAATATTCCCTGAGCCTGTCGAAGAGATACCTAATATTCTTATGAAAAAATTGCGTTTGGATAAGACGGTAATCAGCACCGAAGGGGGAGAGATGGTGAATTTGAATTCTCCGGAAGGGCAGATAGCGAACCGCGCCTCTTTCGAGAAAAAAGCCGCGGCTGCGGCCGAAAAGAAAAAAGAGATTGAAAAATCCATCGAGCAGCGCGGCATGGAGCCTTTGGCGCAGACGGAAAAACGTTTGCTGCAGCCGCTGCAAGACAAGCTCGGGCTTTTGGATGCGCGCTTGAAAGAAATCGGGCCGCGCAAAAAATTTCCCAAGCACGATTTCACGCATATCGAGGCGCTGGGTTCTCCGCAAGAGCAACTCATCAATCGGGTCAGACAGTTGGAGCAGGAAGAGACGGAAGTACGCGATGAGATGGACGGTTTGCGCGGTAAAGTCGTGGATGTGATCCAAGGCATGGTGGCCGTGGCGCGCGGCGAAAAACCTTCGGCTAAATTTTTGAAGTATCTATCGGAAAAAGAAGGTGAAGCCGCGCGAGCGGTGGGAGCATCGCAGCAAGAGACGAAAAATTTCCGCGCCAGCCGCGAAGAACTAAAGGCACTCGCGGATTTACGCGCTTTGGCGGAATCGGGATAGAACGCTGATAAAGGTCCTTCGACTCGCTCGAAGCTCGCTCAGGATGACAATATTTTTCATCCTGTCATCTTGAGCTTGCTGCGCCACGTTCTACGTGGTCGAAGGACCTTTATAAAGCACATAAGTTAATTTTGTCTTCCCCTTTCTGTCATCCTGAGCTTGTCGAAGGACCTTTATAAAGCACATGGTTCATTTCGTCTTCCCCTCCTGTCGTCCTGAGCTTGCTGTGCCACGTTCTACGTGGTCGAAGGATCTTTATTAGCAAATCGAACACTGAAATTAGTTGACTCGGCATCCACTGGATGATAAACCACTGGCGTACTTTGGAGTCGACCATGAATGCCAAAGAAGCCTGGAGAATGATTCACCGTCTGCGGCGCGCAGGCAACAAATTGCGCATTGCTCGTTCGTATTTCCTTGTCGAATTCAACCATGCCCGGAAGCAATTGCATCTGCATGGTTCTGATTCGGACAAGCCGGCTGACATCTACCTGATACGCATGTGGGCTGAAGATATCGCGCGTCACGCCATGCATCTCGAACGAATCGACGAAGCGATTATGGCTCACGAAATCCGAATCTCGCGGCTGCAAGTCATGCTGCGAAGCTGACGAATAAGCTCCCCGTTCTGGAGAGCCTTTTTGTTTCGTCACGGTTCCAATTTGCGCGCCAGGTTTTCTTTGTCTGCATGGTGCGAATCCGGCACGTTGAATTCTTCGATCGCTACGTCGAGCTGTTGTTTGCGGTCGGCTTCGGACATCTCGAGTATCAGCTTGGCCACGTGGTTGGGGTGGGACACGTCTTCGAACTTGAAGCGTTCGACTTCACCTGCGGTCTGGACAAAGACATCGCCGTAATCCAGGAGCGAATGTAATATGCCTTTGACCTGCGCGGTCACATCTTGCGTGCGATATAGGCGCAATTCCGAGACCGTGCGGCCGAACAAGCCGTGCTGGTCGATGTCCAAGAGGCGGCGGTCGGTCAGGATGAAGACATCGAGCCAGTATTCGATGAACATCTGGAAGGCAAAGAGCGAACCGAAGAGGAAAAAGATGCTGGCGCCCAAGATGAAGAGCGTCAAATAACCCGGCTCGGCGAAGAATTCCGGCTTCAAGAAACTTATCAGATAATAGGCGGCGAAGGGGATCAAAATCACGAGCAGCGTAATCAGGGCCAGCGGCAGGAGCGTGATCGAGTGCCGGCGGAAATATAGGATCTTGCTTTCGTGCAGATCGGATCCGGGGAGATGATGCAAATCGAGCATGGGAGTCAACTCAAAGTTTAAAGTTTAAAGCTTAAAGTTTTCGTAAAATCTTCCAGAGTTTCAAGGACTGAAGATCACCGAGGATGTTACGTCGCCGAAGAGGTTGACGCTGCCGGTCCAATCCACGCCGGAGAAATATAGGGCGCAAACGATGAGGGCGCCGCTGGCGACGGCGAGATAAAAGAAAGTCGAGAGATAAGTGCCGAGTCCGGTCAGGCCGAAGCGCAGCATCTGGACGACCGAAAGCAGCGCCATGAGCGCGTAAATAGCCAGGAAAACCACCCAGGCGATGAGGAAGTAGATGAGAGGAATCATGGGAGTAGAGGGTAGAGAGTAGATGGTAGCCAATTTTTCTGTCATCCCGGCCTTGAGCCGGGATCTCCAGAGATTCCGCATCAAGTGCGGGATGACATAAGGCCACCATCTACTGTCTAGTCATTATATCTCTAAACCAGCTTGCGTGTCGCGGTGCGGGGTAGCGAGGCCGAGATGCGCATAAGCCGCGTCGGTCGCCATGCGGCCGCGCGGCGTGCGATTCAAAAAACCTTCTTGGAGCAAAAACGGTTCGATGACTTCCTCGAGCGTGGCCATGTCTTCGTTCAGGCTCGCGGCCAGAGTGGTCAGCCCGACGGGACCGCCGGAGAATTTTTCGATCAGCGCGCGCAAAGTCCGACGGTCGGTCTCATCCAGGCCGCGCGGATCGATTTCGAGCGCATCCAGAGCCGCCGCCACGATATTCTGGTCGAGTCGGCCGTCATTCTTGACTTGGGCGTAATCGCGCACGCGCTTGAGCAGCCGGTTGCCGATGCGCGGCGTGCGGCGCGAGCGCGTCGCGATGATGCGTGCCGCCTCGTCGTCCACCGGAAACTGCAACAACCGGGCCGAGCGATTGACGATCTGCGCCATCTCGTCCAAACCATAAAAATCCAGGTGGTAGACCGAACCGAAACGGTCGCGCAAGGGACTTGAGAGCAGACTCATGCGCGTGGTCGCGCCGATCAAAGTGAAACGCTTGAGATCGAGACGCAAGATGCGCGCCGCCGGTCCTTTGCCGATCACGATGTCGAGCGCAAAATCCTCCATGGCGGGATACAGCACTTCCTCGATCGAGCGATTCAGGCGATGGATCTCATCGATGAACAGGATGTCGCCTTCTTCCAGGTTGGTGAGTATCGCCGCGATGTCGCCGACGCGTTCCAAAGCCGGTCCGCTGGTGACTTTGATGTGCGTGTCCATCTCGCGCGCAATCACGTGGGCGAGGGTGGTCTTGCCCAGTCCCGGGGGACCGTAAAGCAGCACGTGCTCGCATGGTTCGTCGCGTTTTTTGGCGGCTTCGAGGAAGACTGACAAGTTCTCTTTGACTCTGGGTTGGCCGACGAATTCGGCCAGGCACGTCGGACGCAGCGTGACGTCAAAGGCCGTCTCCGCAGCTTGGATCTCGGGTGCAATCAAGCGCTCTTCCTCGTCCATATGGCTAGAGCTTAAAGGTTAGTGGGGTTTTAGGGAAGGGCGGGAGTTGAGAGTAGTAAGTAGTAAGTAGTGAGTAGACAGACACGGAGGGGGAAAATTATTGTCATCCTGAGCCCCACACCGTGTCACGTTCTACGTGATCGAGTGCGGGGTAAACTCCGCGCTAGCGAAGTCGAAGGACCTTTATCGGTCAGGGTAACAAAAAACGCAGCGGAGCAAGTGCTCGACGCTGCGTTGAGTTTCTTTCAGCGTGCCGTTACCTCGCGACGGAACTCTTCCCTCGAAATCCCCAGGAGCTCGCAAAAGAAAACCTCGAATCTGACGCCGGACCCAGTGCTTTTGCCCGTGATTTCTATGGCGACGGGTTCCGGAAGACCTCGCATACTCTCTCCCACATCGCGAATGAGTTCCTCCTGGAGCTTGATGATCTGTTTGATCACCTCTCGTCTCTCATTTCCCGAGCGCCAATTCACGCGGAGCGGCTGGACAGTCTGCTTTTCGGATTCTACCATCGGAATCTCCCCTGGGGAAAGGACGTTTTCTGACGTTGAAAGTTAACATTTTTTTTTGGTTCCGTCAAGACCGCCCCCCTTTCGTCATTCCTGCGAAAGCAGGAATCCAGACCACGAAAACCCCCCTGTCATTACCCGGTTCAACCGGGTAATCCAGAGAGAGAATAAATCTAAAGTGCTTTTCTCTCTCTGGATCCCCCGCTTTCGCGGAGGATGACAGAGGGGGGGGCGGAGGTTGATAAGTAGGAAGGGCAGGACGGGGTAGGGGCGCATGCCATGCGCCCTTTCCGTGTAGGTGCCCTCAAGCAACAAAAAAACGCAGCGGAGCAAGTGCTCGACGCTGCGTGCGTTCAAGTCGACAGGAGGCTCTTGGCCAAAGCCGCGAGGCCGTCGAGAAAGACGCGGTAGAAGGGGCGGCGCAAAGCTTCGCGTAACACCTGTTGCGTCGTGGGTGGCAGCCCGTGCATATCCACGGCCACGCTGTTCGGGTGTTCGCGGTGTTTGGTACCGCAGGGGTCGATGGAAATCACCTTGGCGTGGCGCACTCCGCCTCTCAAGTTCTCTTCGATCCGGACGTGCTTGCCGAGGCAACAGAGACTGTAGGCGATCCAGAGAGGACTCTCCTTGAGCGCCATGGGCACAAAAGGTTGAGTCTTTTCTTTGGCCGGACAATAGGGTTTGGGGACCCAAGTTACTCCGTGCACGTTCTGCCCCGACACGTGAGTCCGATAGCCTTCGGGAAGTTCAGCTGGATCGAGGACGCGTTTGACGGTTTGTCCGAAAGTGTCCAGCCGGTAATTGTAGGTCGGCCAATCATCGCACTGGCGGTCGTCTTCTGACATCTCGAACAACAAGACCATGGCCATGCGCTGCTCCTTGTGGAATGAACCGCTTGGAAAGTAGCCCTAAAAGCAGCAGTAGTCAAGGCGCAGTCCCTACAGCACGAAGAGCAGGATGACCGCGCCAGTGGTCAGGGCCAGGGTGAAGAGACCGAAGAAGTTGGCGAGACGGCCGTTGACCCAGCGGCCCATGATTTTTTTGTTGTTGGCCATGAGCAGGATGATGAGGATGAGCGGGGGAGTGATGATGCCGTTCAGCACAGCCGTCCAATACAACGCTTTGATCGGATTGATACCGATGAAGTTGATGATCAGGCCGATCATGGTCGAGATGGTGATGGCGCCGTAAAAACCATGCGCTTGTTTGAGCTGTTTAGATAAGCCGTTTTTCCAACCCAAAGCTTCGGAAAGGGCGTAAGACGCCGAGGCCGAGAGCACGGGCACCGCCAAAAGCCCCGTGCCTACGATGCCCAGCGCGAATATCGCGGCCGCGAAACGGCCGGCCAACGGTTCCAGAGCTAGCGCCGCTTGGGAAGAGGTCTGGATGTCATGCAGTCCGTGGCGGAAGAATGCGCCGGCCGCGGTGACGATGATGAAAAAAGTAATGATTTGGGAAAACGACATGCCGAGCGCGACGTCTTGGCGCATGCCGGCGATTTCTTTGGCGGATGCGTTGCGCCGTTGCGCGATTGAACTCTTGCCCGCGACGATCTCTTCCTCCACTTCTTCGTCGGCTTGCCAGATGAAGAGATAGGGCGAGATGGTCGTGCCAAGCAGGGCCACGATGCCGGTGACGAAAGCTTTGTCGAACGAGAAGGTCGGGAGCACGGATGAACGCAAGACCTCGGACCAATTAGTCGTGACGATGAAAGCCGTGATGACGTAACTGAACAAGCTGAAAGCCAGCCATTTGAGGATTTGGGCGTAGGTCCGGTAAGTCACGAAAATCTCGAGCATCAGGATGAGCACCGTAAAACCGATGAGCAGGAGCGGAAAGGGGACGAAGGGAACGAGCAATCCGGTCGCGTCCGCCATGGCGCCTAAGTCCGCCCCGATATTCACGGTGTTGGCGAAGAAGACGAGCATGACCACGATCCAGAGCACGGGTTTGGCGTAATGTTTGCGCAGCACCGCGGTCAACCCTTGGCCCGTCACCATGCCGATGCGCGCCACCATCTCTTGGATGCAGATCATGAGCGGCAAATTCAAAAAAGTGGTCCAGAGCTGGCCCAGACCGAATTGCGCGCCGACCTGCGTATAAGTCGCGATGCCCGAAGGATCGTCATCCGAAGCGCCAGTGACGAAACCAGGGCCGAGTTTTTTCAGAAGTTTCTTGAAAGGCGAACGCATACTTGGCAAGTAGTCAGCATTTAGTAGATAGCATTTTAGGATTCTGGCCCCCTAACTACTAACTACTAACTACTATCACTACCGACGGATATTTTAGCATGCCAGCGCAACTCGAGCGTGGCAGTCGAATTGCTGCCCTGATTGTCATTGCGAGCGCATAAATCCAAAAGCGCGTGGCAATCTCCGGAGATCCCGCATCCAAGTGCGGGATGACAAGATATGTCGTCCCGGCCTTGAGCCGGGATCTCTGATCAAGCTTGTCTCTCCCCGTGTCTTATGGTTTGCTGGTCAAGTACCTTTTGCCCCCTAGGGAGGTGTGATGGAAACGCGAGTCAGGAAACGTTGCCGACCGACTCCTCAAGCCCGTCCCGACGCTCGACTCTGGCGTCTGATCATCGGGCTGTCCGTGCTCTGGCTCATGTTCGGCTTTGCGCTCGGCTTCGTCTTCAACGGCTGCCTCAAGCGCTCCGACTATCCGGAAACGCATGTGCCGCGCGCGCAGGACATCTTGCCCGTGAAAATCCCGGAGCTGGACGATTGCCGTCCCGCGCCATACACCCCGCCTTCGGATCCCGCTCCCAACCGCCCGATCCGCCTCTGAACCGCCACGCCGTCCCTGTTCTCGGGGACGGCTTTGCTTATTGACAATCGAGGCTGATTGGATATAGGCTGGCGACAATCGAAACATCAGGTTTCGACGTTCATTCCAAGGAGCGAGATCATGGAATCAGACTCATCCGTCGCGACTCCGGCCAAGCCGATCAAGCTTTGGCAAAGACGTTGGGTGAAGTACACGATCAGGGCGCTGGGTATCCTCGCCTTCATAGGGCTGATGTTATTGAACTGGTGGTATGAGTTCGGATACATCTCCTGGAACGGTTGGCTTAACTTCTCCGCGATATTGGTTGCCACTGTTTCTCTCCCCTCCGTCGGTATCAGTTGGGATAGCGGATTCAGTCGGTGGTCACGGCGAATCGCTTGGCCGCTGCTGATTGTGACAACCGTGTTCACGGTTTCGTACGTCCAGGCCTGGAGCGTGGATAGCAACCGCCCGATCATCGTGAAGAACGGTCGGACCAATCTCGACGGCAGCTTCTTCGTGAATCCGTTCTCGCGCGGCAAAGTCGTGCTCCAGGATTTTGAGGCCACGGAAGATGTCGCCTGGAATCGCGGCACCGCGACCAAGATGAGCGCCAAGTTCCGCATCGTCCCGGACGAGAAGCTTGTCCGCGCATTCGCAGCCAAGGGTGGAGACGCCCAAGCACAGCTCGAAAGTTCGGCCAAGGCCTGTCTCGGGAAGATTTTCCAAGACATGCTCGAGTGGAAAAGGCCGATCCATGACGTCGCCGAGACGGGAAAGCTGGAGTATCGGCCCAAGGTTTACGAGCGTTACTGCTGGAGTCCGACGCCGCCGATTTATTTGGTCGGCAGCGTGACCTTGAGCGACCCCGCCGGATTGCCGGTCGAGAAAGTCTGGTTCAGCGACCAATCGTCCGACTGACGAGTCGCTACATCGCGCCCCGCACTGCCTTGCATTGCGGGCGTTTTTTTATCCCTAGAAGACACTGCGAAAAAAATTCATGATCGCCTTCTGTCATTGCGAGCCACGGCGTTCGCGAACGCCGTGGCGAGGAGTAGCGACGACGAAGCGATCTCTGAATAGAATCAGGTTCTAGGTTCTGGGTATTGGGTTTTAGGTTCTGAACCTAGCACCTAGCACCCAGAACCTAGAACCTTTTGTTTTAGATGGTTTTGCTTTTTGTTTTTATTTAAGCTAGTCTAGTGGCGTCACATTATGTCATCCCAACTCGTCACATCCCTAAGCCCGCTGCAACACATACCGCAAATCCATCGCGCGGCCACTTTGCAGGCCATCGCGCAAAAGGCGCACGCCATCGACTCGCGCATCGAATTTTTACGTGTCCAGGGAGAAAAGACGAAACAGGCGATCGACGGCATGCCGGAGGACGTCAATTCACGCTTAAGCTGGTTGGCGCAAAACTTGAACGCATAAAAATATGGGCGAGATGAAAAATTTCCGGATGGAAAGCGCCGACCCGAGCGAGTTGGCCCGCGGCGAATACGAGAAGACGGTTTTGGGGATGCTGGAGAAGAACACGCGTTCGTTCGAGAACCTCGAAGGCGCGGCTGCGTTATGGATCTCCAATCTGGGGCAACTCGAGGACAGGGTGCCGCATAATGACGTGATTGAGGACAACAAGACGCAGTCGTATCATGTGCTCAAGAACGCTTGGACAGCCAAACTCATGGAATTGTCGGAATTAAGGGACGAGTTGGAATCCGAAAAAACCGAGCTGGGAAATCTCGCCCAAGATTTCGCGAGCTGAAAATCACGCCCGGGTGGCGGAATTGGTATACGCAGAAATAGTTAGTTTACGAGGCGTATACCTTTTTGATATACTGTTTGCATGAGAATACGGAAATGGTCTATAGCCGAACTTCGGGAGGCCGCGAAAAAATCCACCAGTTTTCGTGGAGTAATCAAGCGCTTGGGATTGGTCCCGGCCGGAGGGAATTATTCTCAGGTCCAGCGCTATTTGAGTGAATACGATATCGATTACAGCCACTTTAAAGGAGCCGCTTGGAATAAAGGTTTGCACGGGCTATCTTTTCCTCGGATATCCCTTGAGGAGGTGTTGAAGAAGGATAGCGCCTTCCAGAGTCATAAACTAAAAAAACGCCTATTTAAGGCGGGGATAAAAAAACCAAAATGTGAGATATGCGGGTGGAATAAAAAGAATGCAGATGGATATCAACCTCTCGAGTTGCATCACGTAAATGGAAATAAGACTGACAATCGGCTTGTAAACTTGCGTATTTTATGTCCTAATTGCCACAGTCTTCAGCCAACACATCGCGGAAGAAACATTGGGAAAATCAAAGGGTAAAGATAATTACGCCCGGGTGGCGAAATTGGTATACGCACCTGACTTAAGATCAGGCGCCGCAAGGCATGTGGGTTCGAGTCCCACCCCGGGCACCAAGCCTACGTTAAGCTATTCGTAGCCACGCTAATCTATGTTGATGGTGCCGGTAGTTCTGAAAAAGAGCCGTATAAAGGGCAAAGGGATTTTTGCAAAGAAGGAAATCAAGAAAGGTTCGGTGATCGTCAGGATCGGGGAGAAGGAAAAGTATTATTCAAAAGAACAGGCCAAAAAGTTCTCTCCGAGGTATAAACAGACTTTGAGCAAGTTTGCTTATTGGGATAAAAAGAAAAATCGTTTGGTTTATCCTTTGGATGACACGAAATATCTCAATCACAGCTGTGAGCCGAATGTCTTGAACAGAGGAAATTTGGATTTGGCCGCTCGGAATATCAAGAAAGGAGAAGAGCTCACCTACGATTACCGTCCGATCCTCATGCGGGGAGAACAGTTCAGATGCGCTTGCGGCTCAAGACATTGCAGAGGTTTGATAATGCCCAGTCAGGCATAATTTTGATATGTCCAAACGCGTTTTCATCATCCATGGTTGGGACGGCTCTCCGCAGGAAGGGTGTTTTCCGTGGTTGAAGAGCGAGTTGGAGAAAGCCGGATATGCAGTGTTCGTGCCAGCTATGCCGGAACCGCTGCGGCCGAGAATAGAGACGTGGGTCGATTTCTTGCGCAGTCAGATTGGTCGACCGGATGAAGATACGATTTTGTTCGGCCACTCGATCGGCGCGCAAACCATTTTGAGATACCTCGAGACTTTGGGTGAGGGCGAAAAAATCGGTAAAGCCGTATTTTTGGCCGGCTGGGTTCATCTATCCGAAATTGCGAATGAGGATGAAGAAGATATTTTGACCGCCAAGCCCTGGCTTGAAACTCCGATCGATTGGGAAAAAGTGAAGCAGCGCGCCGCCTCGTTCGTCGGGATTTTTCCCACCGTTGATCCTTTGGTTCCGTTGAGCGACGCGGAAATTTTCAAAGACAAACTCGGCGCCAGGATAATCATCGAAAAAGACAAAGGCCACTTCAGCGGCAGCGATGGAATCACAGAGTTGCCCTCGGCCCTCGGGGCGATTACTATTTGAACCTAGCTTCTAGCTTCCAAATTCTAAATTCCAAATTCCAAATTCATTTTCCCCCTATGTCCCACAACTGCCGCTATCTATTGATGCATTGCATGGATTTCCGTTTCGGTTCAGAGCTCAAGAAGTTCATGCAAGAGAAGGGGATGATGGATGACGCCGACCTGGTGTCCATCGCGGGGGCGGCCCAGAACATCGTCAATCCGGAAACCAGGGATTTTGCCTTGCGGCAGATCGAAATCTCGAAGACCCTGCATGGCATGGCCGAGGTCAATCTCATGAACCATACGGATTGCGGCGCTTACGGCGGCCGCGGCGCTTTCGAGAACGCGGAAGTCGAACGCAACAAACTCATCGGTGACCTAAAAGAGGCGCGCGATATCGTAAAGACCCGCTGGCCGGAGTTGCAGACCAAATTGTGGCTCGCGCATATCGAAGCAGGGGAGCACGAGAACAAGATTCGGTTCGAAGAAATCGTTTGAAAAAGGCAATAGGCTAAAGGCAGTAGGCGATAGCCCAAAAATATAACAAGGAACTGTCATCCTGAGCGGAGCAGCAGCGCAGTTGAAGGACCTTTAGCAGCAATCGTCCTTTGCTTATAAAGGTCCTTCGACAGGCTTAGGATGACAGTATTTTATCAACACCGCCGCAAAATTCCGGCCGTGAGGCCGGGGAGGATTCATCGGCTATCGGTAGGGGCGAATAATCATTCGCCCCTACGGCCATTCTAAATTTTTTTGATAGGTCATCGGTCGAAACGACAACCCCCCCCACTCGTCATTTCGACCGAGGCCCGTCAGACGGGCCGAGCGGAGAAATCTCTGAAAGGGAGCCATGAAACTGAATATTCCCTGAGCCAGTCGAAGGGCTGCCTTATTCCGACATGGTAGTCCTTCGATAAACTCAGGAACTAGTTTCAATATTCCCTGGGCTTGTCGAAGGGATACCTATAATCGCGGTTTTTTTACTTCCGTTTCTTTTTCTCCAGATATTTTTTGAGTTGCGGCAGGCTGCGCGTATTCAGGACGTCGGCTTTGGTCGCCCAGCCGCGGCGCGCGACGCCGATGCCGAGCCTGGCGAAAGCGTAGTGGTCGGGATGATGCGCGTCGGTGTCTATGGTGATGGCGATTCCGGCGCGCACGGCCGCGCGCACGTGGGCGTCGCGCAGGTCGGAGCGGTCGGGCAGGCTGTCTATCTCAAGCGCCACGCGGAATTTTTTCGCCGCCGCCAAGACTTCGTCCAGATCAAGTTCGATGGGTTCGCGTTGGCCGATCAAGCGGCAAGTCGGATGGAAAAAGCAGTCCACCTGCGGATTGGCGAGGGCTTTAAGAATGCGCTTGGTCTGTTCGGCGCGGGATAAACGCATGTGCGAATGGATCGAGACGCCGACCCAATCCAATTCAGCCAGCGCGCTGTCGGCGAGATCCAATGTCCCGTCCTGCAAGATGTCGCATTCGGTGCCTTTGAGCAAAGTGAAGCCGCGCAGTTTTTTATTCAGCGCATCTATCTCTCGGCACTGTTTCAAAAGTGCCTTCTCATCCAACCCGTGGATGAAGGCCAGCGCTTTGGTGTGATCGGTCACGGCTTGATAGGTGAGGCCATGCGCTTGGGCGGTTTTAGCCATGTCTTCGATCGAGGCCGTGCCGTCGGTCCAAGTGCTGTGGGTGTGCATGTCGCCGCGCAGAGCGTCGTAAGGCAAGAGAGCGGGGAGTCGATGCTTAAGCGCCGCTTCGATTTCGTCGGCGCCCACGCGGATCTCGGGTGGCGGCGTGTCCATGCCGAGCTTGGAATAGATTTCCTCTTCCGTTTTGCATACCACGAGCTTCGATGGCAGGTGTTTGCCTTTTACGCGCTTGAGCGTGAACAGTCCGTATTCATTCAAAGTAAAACCCTTGGACAGCGCCAACTCGCGCAACAGCACGTTGTGGCGTTTGTCGCCGGTGAAGTATTGGAGCGTCGCGCCGAAGACTTTGTCCGGTACCACGCGGAGATCCGCGTCCAAACCAAGCGCGAGCCTGACCGACGAACGCGTCGCGCCTTTTTCATGCACGCTCGAGACTTGGGGCAGCTTCACGAAAGCATCCATGACGGCTTTGGGGTCGTCGCTCGTGGCGATCAGGTCGATGTCGCCCACGGTCTCTTGCATGCGGCGGATGGATCCTGCGACGACGCAATGTTTGACGCCTTTCATCCGTTTCAATTTTTCGACCATGGCTTCGGCCACGGGCAAAATTTCGCCCAAGAGTTTGCGTTCCGACGAGCTTTCCATGAGCCCTAAGCCGCGGGCGAGCTTGTCTTCGCTCTTCGCGCCCCAGCGCGGGATTTTGCGGATGCGTTGTTCCTTCAGCGCCTTCTTCAGATCATCTACGTCTTTGACTTTTAGATGCGCGTAAAGATCGCGGATGTGTTTGGGGCCTAGACCCTCGATGCGCGACAAGCCCCAGATATCGACGGGAAAACTTTTTTTCATCTGCGCGTATTCCTTTATCTTGCCGGTGCGGAAATACTCGTCGATTTTTTCGGCGATGCTTTGGCCGATGCCGGGAAGACTCTTCAAACCTTTGATGCCGTCTTTGCGCCAAGTCTCCACGACTTCGCCGCCCAACGCCCCGACCGATTCGGAGGCGAGCTGATAAGCACGCGGCTTGAACGGCACGCCTAGCATCTCGTGGCGATACGAGAATTCGAACAGGATCTTGGCGAGTTCCTCGGGATTTTGATTCTTGCCCATGCGGGCATGGTAGCACTGACGTCCGAGGCATAAAAACCGACGGATTATTAAAGAAGTTAACCCGCCGGTGTGGGGCGGGTTAGGGTGAGGGCGGAAGAAGGTGCGGGCTAGCGGTTCGGGTCCGCAGGTCTCATGCGGTCGGGCGGAGGATAACCGTCATGCTCGAGTGGGGGATAGTCTAGGCGATGCGGCCTGCCACCCGACGCTCGTGCGCGGCGCGGGACGTCGACATACGGGCCGATCGGTATCGGCCGGCTGGGGTCGAGCGGCTCTGTTTGCGGTGCTGCCCAAGGAAAGCGCGGTTCGTCGCACTTGAATCCAGCTGGCACCTCTTCGACCAGCTCGTCCGGTCGGGAGTAGAAGTAGCAGACCTGTCCGATTCGTTCTTCCAGCGCATTGATTTGCGCGTCGGAGATGCGCTCATCACGCTTGCCTTGCGCCACGATCCTGCCCGGGGCACCGGCGATGAGGATCCAGGCGACAGACTGGTCGGCAAAGGCCCGGTGCGTCAGTCCTTGGTTCGCGCGGAATGCGAGACGGTGGATGAGCTCGAGGTTTTGTCTGTCGAGCTTGGCGTACTCGGCTGGCGTGAGAGTCGAAAGGTCAGGGATTTCGCGGTCTGAAGGTGCATGCGACATTTCAGTCTCCTCCGGTGGCAATTCACTAAGCGTGAGGTTAGGGAATATGCGATAAGCGGTCAAGGCCGAAAACAACGCAAGCCTCGACGAGTGTCGAGGCTTCTTTCTTGTCCGATTCCCGTTACCCGCTCGACAACGCAAAAGACCGACCTCATCGGTCGGCCTTTCACTTGGAGCGGGTAACGGGAATCGGACCCGTCTCTCGTCCTTGGCAAGGACGCATAATAGCCACTATACGATACCCGCGTGTTTTTTACGGATTAGAAGATAACAAACAACCGCTGAATGCGCAAGGATTCTAAGTTTTCGCCGTGCTGATGCTCCATAGGAACTCGAAGATTTGTTTCAGCGAAAAAGCCAAGTCCGGCGAGTAAAGGATGAAGGCCGCGTCCTCGGATTTCGTCGAGATGATGCCGATATTATTGCCGTAAATGTAGATAGTCGATTTCAGATCCACATAAGCGGGCAGATATCTGATTTGGCGCAGATGTTCTTCGCCCGCGGCGAACAGCGCATCTTTGATTTCCTTGGCCGGAACGCGGAGCGAGCGTGAGCGGATGCCTTTTTGCACGCGCCGCCCGATCCATTTGGCGATATACGCACGGTCGATTTGTTTGAAGGTCTCGGCGGGCGGGGAGAAATAAACGTACTCGTCGTGCGCCACGCGCAGGATGTCTTCGAAGATTTCGCGCGACGCCAATGGGCCGTTGAAAGTCTGGACAAAAGGCGCGGCCGCTTTTTCGGCGAAGAGCGAAAGGAAATCGGGGAGCAAATCTTTCAGTTGCTCTTTTTGGTTTTCCATCTTGCGCAGCAGCTCTTTGGGATGGAGGGGGATATAGGTCAGGCGTTTGCCGTGGCGGACGGTCTTGATCAGCCCGCGTTTTTCCAGCGCCTGCAAATTGTCGTACATGGCCGTGCGCGCCAGATGCATGTCGCGCGCCAAATCCGCCGCCGAAGCTTCGCCGCGCGACAAAGCCGCCAAGTAAATGGCCGAACGCTGCTCGTCCAAACCCATCGAAGTCAACCAAGCAAGAAGATTATTTTTCATAACGTCGGAAATAATTGACGAAATGAGTATACACTTTTCCTCTAAAATAAGCAAATTTCTAATCTAAATCCGAAATACATTCCAGAATATTTAACAATATGACCGTTTGCTTCTATGTTGGTTGTGTACTTTGGACAAAGGAGACTCCCATGCGCGGATCATGTAGCGAGACATCCAGGTTGCAAGCGGCTGGCATCATCAACTCACTCAAAAAGAGCGAATGGCTGTCCGTCGCGGACGAGCTGTCGAATCTCTCGGCGGAGGATTACGCCAAGGTCATCAAAGCCTTCGGTCTGTATCGCGAGTCGATCCAGATCGAAAAATCCAACATCGACAACTTGCCGCAGCGGAGGGACAGATGAAGAAGCGCACAGGTAAAGCCGGGCCACGCAACTCACATCCCGACGAACAATTTGAGGAGTGCCTAAAGTCAGAGTTGCTTGGCATTAACAACTTGAAGCTTCGTCGACATGTGGAGCAGACCGCAAGGCTTGATTACTACGGATCGGCTTACTACAGAAAATTTTATGGCGATCCACATGTCGCCCGCGATTGCTCTGATCTTGAGGAAGCTCATGGATATCTTCGCCAACTCGTTCCTGGAGAGGCTCAGGATATGGGCGGAGATATCTGTGACAAGTACCTTGAGGATCACCCGAAACGTTCGCATTGGTTCAGGGCGGTAAACTAATGATTTTCAGTCCCCTCTGACCGACGGTCCAGGCATCTCGCTTGGACCTTCGACTAAGTGGCCGGACAAAAAGGAGGAAGAAAAATGGAAGAGAAATCAAAACTGACACCAGATTCGTTGTTCGAGGAGCATATCGGTTCAGTGGGGATGCGCGTAGTTCAGGCGGCCAGGTTTCGCTACTACTTCATGGCGTATGAGACGCTCTTCGGTGCCATCGCAAGACCGCCGATTCCGAAAGGGGGAAATCCACGAGCGATGAATCCATTACACACATACGCTGAAAATGAAGCGGCAGAGACGCTGGTACGAGCGTTTAATGAGCGGCACCCCGGCCGCATGCGTGCATATCTCATTGCTTTTTTGAAGCAAAGCGATAAACGAGAACATCGTGAACTCGTCAAAAATATTCCAGGCCAGGAAGAATGAACCTTCGGCTTCCCTCTGACGGTCCAGGCATCTCGCTTGGACCTTCGACTGGGCCGCCGAAGACGAACTAGAGAAGAAAAAATGAAAAAACCAATTGAGCGGGACGAAAAATTCGAAGAACACATCGACAGCCACGATGCGGATAGATGCAGTAGGTGTCTCACAAAGACACATTGTGCGACTGCCACAATGGAAGACGATCCTTTGCACCCCTCCTTTCCTGACAAGGCCTTCGAGAGTGCACTACAAGAACAGTTTTCGAAGCGCCCAACGCTTCAGGACATCGCGCGAACCTACTTCTACGAGGGGTACAGCCCTCGCCTAAGTTGGGGAGCTATCGAGGCGGCAGAGATTGAGCGAGCAGCTGACTTCGCCATCTCTGTGTTGCGGCATCGAAATCTCATTTGACCAGCGCACCGTAGAGGCCCTTGCGACGATAGCCCGAGGCGCCTCTTTTTGATGGATGCAGCAGGTGTCTCACAAAGACACATCGTACGACTAAATGACTTTCCGGTTCGCAAATCTCGCGAGCCGGTTTTTTTGATGCTTTAAAAAATCCCCCGTGCCGAGCGGCAGGGGGGGTGGGTTCAGCGGACGAAGATATGCGTTGAGGCTTCGAGCGCTTCGAGGTCCTTTTGGTCTCGGTCGCCGAGTTCGTGGTCGAGCCAAAGGTACATTTCCATGAATCGCTCTTCGCGCTCATCGGGCGTGAGGGTCGCGTCGGGCGGATGCGGGGATTCGTCGTCTTGCGCTTGAGTCATGGCGCGCGCCTTGGAACCAAGATGTACACGGCGCGTGGATGCCCCCGCGTACGGCGGCGGTGCTTTTCCATGATGGCGCGGAGCTCCTTGAGCACATCGACTTGGGCTTCGGCTTGACCCTCCGGAGTGTCGAGTGCGCCGCGGATGAGGTAGAACCCTTCCTCGATCTTCTTCTTCTGTTCGGCGTCCATGGGCGACTCCTTTAGCCTAGCGGAACACGACGCGCGAGCATCCGCGCTCCCGAGATCTCGCCAAGAAGCGGCGATGTTCTTCCCGCGCGGCGGAAAGTTCCTCGCGGACTTGGGCTTCGGCCTCGATTCTTCCTTCCGGAGAATCAAGCCTTTGGGAGATGTGCGCGAACTCTTCCTCAATCTTTCTCTTGTGTTCGGCGTCCACGGCGGGCTCCTTTCCGGCTGACTTGAAGGTGCGGTCTTTAAAGCATAATACCATGACGAGATAAGGGCAAAATAAAAAAGCCGCGCACGAGGGGGTGCGCGACTGTAGATTCATTCCGGAGGGGCAAAGACGCCCATCCAGGATTTGCGGAATTTGCGCCGCAGCTCGTTCAGGCTCTTCATCGGCCGTCGGTCGGAGTAGAGAGTGCGCAGGTAGTCTTCGACTGAAGCGTGACGCTTGGCGTCTTTGGCGCTGAAGTCGAATTCGCCTTCGAGGATCGCGCCATCCATGAGCTCGACCTTGGCCCAGTATCTGCCGGGCGAGTTCTTTTTGGCGTCCTGCTTCAGACGGCCCACGAAGTTGCCGCCGTTCATGAACTCGATGACGAAGTTGGCCAGCTTGCCGGCCAGCATGTGTTCGAATTTGAGCATGGCCTCGTGGATCCAGAGCTGGTCGCCGCGCAGAGGTTCGGGTGGCTGGCCTTCGCCCTCGCGCCAGATGAAGCCGTCCTCGAAGAAGACGACGCGACGCAGTTTGTTTGAGTCGTACGGCGAACATTCCACACGGACCCCGATGCATTCGGAGACGCGCAGGCAGCCGTCGTAGCCGCGGATCACGAAGAGGCGGCCGAAACGATATACCGGATCCTCCATGATGCAGTCGGGGAAGACGACGTCTCCCGCGATATGCTGATCGCCGACGGCGTAGAACCAGGGCAGGCGCGGGCCGCATTTGACCTGGCGCTTGAAGCCGGGAATTGCTTTGACGCGTTCCTCTACGCTCGTATTGAGAGGCGACGACCATCCAGTGCATTCGTACGCGGCGTCGGCTTGTTCCGCAGTCTCGAACTCGTAGAAATAATGGCCTGAACCCACGATATATTCGTGGAGTACGCAGCCGCAGCGGCCGTCGGGCGCATCCTTGATCTCAAGCGATTCGATATAATAGCCGTGCGCGCCATGATACTTGCGCTGGACGATGTCGAAGCGCGAATATTCGCCATAGAATCCATGTCCCACCAGCTTGACCTGCTTGGAGACAGGCGGCTTGATGTACCGGAAAAATTTGAGGGCTTCGAGCGCCTGCGCTTTATCTTCGGGGCTGCAGGTGAAACTGACGAGTTGGTCGCCGCCGGTCGCGCCTTCGCAATGCATGCTGACGGTACAATTCTGCTTTTCCATCCTGTCCTCCCTTGTCCAAAGTGCAAAAGCCTTTGGACGTTAACAGAAGCGGACAAAAAGGCAAAATTAAGATACAGCATTGGACTCCACGCCGACGGTGGGTTAAATTTCGGTCATGCCTAAGATTTTTTTGATGCGGCACGGGATGACCGAGCACGATGACTGGTTCGGCGGGCCGGATATCCGTTTGAGCGCCCGCGGCCAAAGGCAGATCGCGGCTTTGTGCGCAGATATGAAGTCCGCAGGTCTGTCGTTCGCGGAGATTTGGCATTCGCCTTTTGAGCGCACGGTCGAGACGGCGCGCATCGCGGCGGAAGTCTTCTGGATCAAGCGCCTGAAGTCCGACGACCGCCTCAAAGAGTGGCAAGTCGGAAAATGGTTCGATCGCTTGGTCACGGAGTTCAACGCCGCCACGGGCTATGATCGAAATCCGCCGCCCGTGATGCATGATGCGGAGATCGAAACCATGGAGCACATGGCGGAGCGTGTCGTTTCGGTCATCGAAGAAGCGCGTGAGCAAGCCGGAGGGGCGAATGATCATTCGCCCCTACTCGTCGCCCATCGAGAGCCGATGGTGAGCGCGCTTTTGAAGCTGCAGGGCAAAAATTACGAGACTATCCACGACGTGTCTTTTCCGCGGGCGTCCGTGTGGGAGATCATCTTCGGCGCGGACGGCAAGCTCGTTTCATGCGCCAAAGTCTTCGATCATTATAAGGATGAATGAATCCGCTCGGAATAAGGTAGCCCTTCGACTGCGCTGCTGCTTCGCTCAGGGAATATTTCAAAATAGTTCCTGAGTTCATCGAAGGACTACCATGTCGGAATTAGGTAGCCCTTCGACTCCGCTCGAGCTCGTCAGACGAGCCTTCGCTGCGTTCAGGGAATATCAATCAATAGCGTCCCGTCTATCCTTCCGTGAGCGTGGTGAGTTTTTTTTCGAGTTGTTTTTGTTTGCGCCGGCGCTGCAGATGTTTGGCGCTTTCGGTCACGGCGATGGCTCCGGCGGCGGCGCCCAAAGGCGTCCAGCCGGGGAGAATCGGAGCGGGTGCTTGAGCCGCCGCCAGGGCTTTAGGTTCGGCATGTTTCAAGAGCACGATGTCCTCCGGCACGCGCGGCAGGATGGTAGGAGTATCTTTGGTCAGATCAAGCACTCCCGTGACGTTGATCAAGTCGCCCGCGACCAAGCGCTGCGGCCGGTATCTGACCACCGAGCGGATCGCGACTTGGATTTCCGCGTCTCCCAAGTCGAGTTTGACGGTGCGCCCGCTGATTTCTTTGACCGTGCCCGTGACCGCCATGAGCGCCCAGGTGTCCTCGTCGGACGGCGCAGTCAGATCGACGGCGCGCGGTTGTGGCGCGAATTTTTCCGCCGCCACGAACGTGTCCTTGGTCAGCAGCTTGAGATACGGGATGCCCTTGTCGTTTACTTGCAGCTTGCCGGTCACCGCGATGCCGCTGCCGAGCTCGGGGAGTTTTTTGCTGGTGGGCACCGAGACCATGATGCCGCGTCCGGCGGCAGAGCTAAGGACAAAGGCGTGGCCGGTCAGGAGGCCGGGGATCGAACTGACCGCGCCTTCCAGGCGGACGCGCAGGGGCAGCTGATCGGTGTCTTGGAGCATATCGAAGGTATAAGGGATTATCGGATCGGTCGGGGTCTTGGCGCTGGTTTTGGTTGGTGTTTTTGTTTGCGTCGCGGTTTTTGTTTTCTTGCTGACGGAGCTTTTGGTCGTCGCTGCTTTGCTGGCGGCGTTGCTCGATGTTTTTTTGAGCGCAATTTCCGTCGTCTTGGCGTTGATTGCGACAGGTAGCGCGAGCGGCGTCATTTCAAGCATGAACTGGGTGGAAGAAACCGCAGATTCTTCCGTCGCGCTTTGCTCAATCGGGAGCGTGACGGTATCGGATGCGGCTTCGTTCGTCGCCATCGTCTCCGCGTAGGCATTCTCTTCTCCCGGCGTGGGGAGCGCGCTTTCGACCCAGGCGTTGAATTGCGCGGGATGGCGGATCCAAGTATGGCCTTTTCCGACTTTCGGGAACGTCACGCTATCGATGAGCATGCCTTCGGGCGAGTAAAGGGAAACGGAATCGCCGTTGTTGTTCAAGCGCGCGGTCGAGAGCTCCAATTTCAGATAACGGTTCACCAGGGGATCAAGGGTCTTGGTCTTGAAGGTATAGATCCGGCCTTGCCCGTCAAAAAGCTGGCAGCCTTTCAGATTGATGGCGTTGCCCGCGTCCAAAGTCATGATCTCCACCCACTCTTTGCCGCTGGCTGGATTCGACATGATTTCGTTCAAGCGCAACATCCCGAAGTTCGGCTTGGACGGAGTCGAAGAGGCTGCCGTCGGGGCTGGCGCCGAGGGGGTCAAGGCAAGACTGGCGGTTTGAACTTCCGTTTGGATTGTCGCTGGAGTACTTGTCGCCGTGATTTCCAGGGATACGATGTCCGGAGTCGATGTCGCGACCGCAACCGTCGTCGTCGCTGATCCGGACAGCAGGGTCTCCGTGGCATTTTCCGTCGTCGAGGCACTTTCGAGCGCCGTTTCGTCCAGCCCGGTCTCGGACGAAGAAACGGAAGACTCGATAGAGTCAGTCGTAGTCGCTGTATCGTCGATCAAAGGTTCGGTCGAAGTCGCATCGGCGGCGACTTCTGGCTCCGGTTCCGGTGTCGCCTCAAGCAGCAAGCAGCCGTCGCAGATGCCCGGCGTGCCCAAGTCAGCATTTTCGGTTTTTAAGTTTTGCGACGAGGTCGCGGTGCTCCAGGCTAAAGGATCTTGCCCGGTCAAATCCGGCTGCCGCAGCATGCTCGCTTTAGGCGTAGCGCTCGATCCGGCGAAAGGCGTTTTGCCGTCGCCCGCGGCATCCACGAGGTCGCCTTCAGCGTCCCGGAGCTCGAGCACGAGCGCGGAGTTCGAGAGCGAGACGGTCGTGGTCACGACTTGCGGGGCAAAGAGCAGGGCGCTTTTGGTGTCGGACGCGGAATAATTAGCGATGACGAAAGCTGACGCGGGTTGGATCACCGCCTCGGCGGGAAAAAAGATGGTCCGTCCGCTTTCTCCCGCGCCGCGTAACGACCAACCGGCGAGCGCGACGGGGGAGTCGGACAGATTCCACAGCTCCACCCACTCGTCGGCCTGCGAGAGCGAGGAACCGGCCCAAGCGACCTCGCCGATCACGACGGCGGGCGTTGCAGCTCGGACTTCCAAAGCATTCAAGGGACTTAGCGCGGCTGTGGCGACCATGAGGGCGCACGAAACCAGCCGCCGTAAAGATGTGCGGTGTTTTTGCATACCATGTAAGACAAAAATTATTTTTAGCTTTTTGACCTTTGATTAAGATTTAGATTTTGTGACGTGAATTGAAGTCTTGATCCTCATGCCAGAAGAAAGATAAAAGGTCGCCCAGCTGCATCTATAATTTTTGTCTTACATGGCATAGGTTTTGGTTTGCTTACTTATACCGCTGCCAAATTTTAGAGAAGTTGTCAAGAGCGTCAGTCGGCTGTGGACAAATAACCAGAGATCCTAATTCCCATTCGTTATCCTCGTCCCCGCAGACTTAGGGGCAATTCATGAATTGCCCCTACGCCTGTGGGGATCTGGTTCGGCTCGCTTTCAGATTCCCTCTTTCGAGGGAATGACAGGGGGGACGAGGGAATGACAGGGGGGACGAGGGAATGACAGGGGGGACGAGGGAATGAAATGAAGAGTTTTGGTTACTGCCTATAACCTACCTGTTTCAAGATTTGACGGGGTTTAAGACTTGTATTAATATATAGACAAATATCTATGAATAGCATATTTAAAGCCTTGGCTGATCCAAGTCGGCGTAAAATTCTGGATTTGCTCAAGGCAAAAGATTTATCCGTGACCGAACTCCACGAGCACTTTGGTTTTACCCAGGCGTCGCTCTCGCATCACCTGGATATATTGAAGCGCGCCGGGTTGGTCGTGACCGAGAGGCGGGGACAGTTCATCATTTATTCGCTCAACACGTCGGTCTTCGAGGAAGTGGCCGAAAAAATCTTTAACTTTTTCAACTATGACAAACAAGATTAGCCGCGCCACCATCATCCGCATCTTGATCGTGGCCGCGATGTTCGCCACGGCCCTCATCCTTTATCCCAGGTTGCCCGATATGGTGCCGACGCATTGGGGTTTTGACGGTGCGCCCAACGCCTGGAGCCCGAAATGGGTGGGCGTTTTGATCGGACCGATCGTCGGGCTCGTCTTCCTCATCCTGTTCCCGCTCTTGAGCCGCATCGATCCCAAAAAAGAAAATTACGAAGTCTTCAAAGGCCCGTGGAACATGATCCAGACCGCGCTGCTGGTGTTCATGGCGTATATTTTCGCGGTCACCATGTACGTCACGTTCTACCCGCAGTACAACACGCTGGTGGGTCGTGCCGTGGTGTTCGGCATCGGCATCCTTTTCGTAGTCTTGGGCAACTACATGGGCAAGATCCGCCAAAATTATTTCGTCGGCTTGCGCACGCCATGGACTTTGAATGATCCGGAAGTGTGGCAAAAGAGCCAGCGCCTGGCCGGTTGGATGTTCGTCTTGGGCGGCTTGGCCGCGATGATCGAGGCAGTCGTCTGGGTGAGTTACGGGTTGGCCTTTTTCCCCGTCGTCCTGGTAGTCGTCATCGTGCCCATCATTTACTCTTACCTGCTGTCGCGGAAGAAGACGAAAGCCTGACCTCATCCGAATGATAGAAGAGCAGGATTGACCGCATGGGCTTGACGCTTAGGGTTTTTGGTGTTTATCTGGATAAGGAGGTAAGTACTTTGGCCAAGAAAAAGCGCGCAGGACGCGATCCACCGCGGGGAAAGCGCCCCATCTTTCCATGTCACCCGGACGGCAGCCTCAAGCTGCCTTTCGAGAGGCTGGATGAGCCGGCCGTCAGCTGGCAGGGCAACGTCGAAGCCTTGAGGATATTCCTCGAATCGCCGCGGGAGACGGAGCGGCGCGAACGCGAGCTGCGCATCATCTTGTCGCGCCGTGATTATCGCCAGCTCGCCATCGAGCAGCTCGAAGTGGGGCTTAGTGTCATGGGCATTTGGGAAAAAAGCGAGCAGTATAAGTTCCTGGATGCGCGTCGCCGCTTCGCGATCGAACGGATCTATCTGCAACTCGAATACGTCGCCCGCTTGGCGCCGCCTGCGACATGGCCCGAACTCCACGGGATCGTGCGCCGTCTCGCGGAACTAAAGTCGCGGACCGCCGCGCTCCGCTTGGGAGCCGTGACCATCGACCCTTCCACTAACCAAGCATGACAAAACCCGACAGGCAGCCTGTCGGGACTTTTTATATAGAGGGTAGGGGCGCATGCCACGGCGTTCGCGAACGCCGTGGCATGCCATGCGCCCTGACGGTAGAAGGCGGCCAGAATGACTAATGTCTAGAAAATAGTTCCTGAGTTCATCGAAGGACTACCATGTCGGAATTAGGTAGCCCTTCGACAAGCTCAGGGAATATTGAAAAAAATGACTAATGTCTAATTTCCAATGTCTAGAAAATAACTCCTGAATTCATCGAAGGACTATCGTTTCCGTCAGGCTTGGGCCTCCAGACGCCGATCGATTTCTGCCTGCAGCTGTTTTTCCCACGTGTCGCCTTTATGTTGGATGCGCGTGAAACCGGCGCGGCGCAATTCCTTTTTTGGTTTTTCCAGCCATTCAGAAAAAGGCAGGACCTCGACCGTGCGTTTGATTTCCTCTTCATCCGCGCCGATGGGCAGATCGATTGTTTCCGGCGTGCCGTCGATGAAATAGGCGGCATTGTTCTGCACCACGTTGTCGAGGAGGACGAAGCCCGGGAACACGATGACGTAGTAGCCGTTGAACGCGCCGCGGTTGCGCGTCATGAGCTTGAGCAGGGCTTGGCGCTGCTCGCCGTAAAAAGTGACGCGGCGCGGATCGGTTTCGGAGGGAACCGCCGGTCCTTTGCGCCGTTCGCCGGTCTTGGCCCCGCGCGCTTCCTCGAGTTGGCCCGGCGGCAGCACATCCTTGTCCAAGAAATGCCAACCTTCAAGCTTCAACCCTTCGAACTGTTCGAGCACCTCGCGCATGATTTTTTCGTGCGACAAGTCAGCGGCCAAAGCGGATGGGATCTTGCCTTCGATGCGACCGTCGGCTTTGATCACGAATTCCAATTTACGCTCGCCTTTTTTATCCTCATTGAACCAGAGGTGGACGTAGGCTTCGCGCGCCTTGGTCGGATCGGTGCCGAAGAGGCCCACGCGGACGGTGTCGAGCGATTTGTCGCCGATTTGTGCGGGCAAGTGGACCGGGGCGAATTTGAGTTTGTCCGCACCTAACGACGCGAGGCGCGCAATCTCGCCTTTGGTCAGATTTTCCCAGCGTTTCATCTGGGCTTTGGCGTCGAGCGCTCGCGGGACGGTCGGCTCGCCGCTTTTAGGCTGGTTCAAAGCGGCGAATGGATTGAAGGCAAGGGGCTTGGACATAAGATTTTTGAAAGTATAACACGTAATTCCACGGCGTCTCGGCGCTTGTTCTTCAGGCCCTCAACCCTTCGAATCCAACGGTTGGATGGCTTGCACGCGGCCGACTTCGCCGGTTTCCAGACGGACTTTGATGCCGCGCGGATGAATGGGAGAACTGGTGAGGATGTCTTGCACCACGCCCTCGGTCAATTTCCCGGAACCTTGGTCCTGTTTCAGTACGATAAAGACATGCAACCCGGGCCTGACATCCGCCCGGCGCGTGCCGTCGTTGTATTCGATCATGTCTTTATCCACTCGCGGGTTATCCATTTCTTGGCCAGGGCTTCCTCCAGGTCGATTTTCAGCATCTTCGAAATCACGAAAGCCAAGCCGACCACATCCGAGAGCTCCTTGGCCATCTCGCGGTGCGATTCCTTTGGATCCAGATATTTCTCCGGTCGGCATCTTTTCTTGTGGACCAGATAAGATTGGACGAATTCGCCCAGTTCCTCGTTGATTTTCATGACCAGATAGTCCTCGTCGACTTTGAGGTTATCGCGTTTGGAGTTGCTTAAAAATATCTTGTAGATTTCGGTTTGGAGTCGGTTGAGTTCCATGGAATTATGATTATTTTTTATCGTTCGGTTTCGCATAGCCATATTTGGCTTTAGGGCACTCCTTTTTATATTCCTTGCATTTTCCGCCTCTTGTTTTATTGTTTCTCGACAACTTTGACGGAAAACCAGGGATCGTTTGCATGTCTGGCGATTGACTTGAACGGATCTTTGGGGTCTTGATATTCCGGCTTGTCTTTGTTCGGATCAAGCCATTGCACGGTTATTTCGACGAATTTTTTTCCTCGGCCGAATCTTTCCGTCAGGGTGGGTTTGACGCTGGCCATTTCTCCAAAATCATCTTCAGTGACGCGTTGATTCAAAAAATGAGTGATGAATTCTTTTATTTCTTCAATCGAGGCAAACAGTTTATTTGAAATTTCCTCGCGCATTCCACGGATTATTTTTTTGTTCAATAAATCGCCCATGGACCCGCTCTTTTTTTCCGGTTTCACCCCGCGCTCTCTTTGATCGTACGGAGGCCACTTACTTTCGTAGTGCATCACCGAGAATTTTCTTTCGACTGAAAATTTACCTTCACTTTCTTTCTGTTCCGGTTTCGCGGGTAAAAATTTTTCCATAGTTTCAGGCAGAGGCTATTAAGTTAAATTCAATCGGTAGAGTAGAGGCAGAGCAACGATGTGTGAAGAAAAAACACAATTTCAGATTCTCGTTCCAACCCGCCGAGCCTCGTGCTGGGGATAAAAAATCGCTTAAGCTCCATATTCCTTGCATTTTCCGCCTCTTGACGGGCTTTTGCAAGTGTTCTATTTTTGTTCGTATAGGGGTAATGCCAAATTACAAATGCCAAATGACGAATTTATGAAGGGTAATTTAATACAGGATAAAAGCTATGAATTCGCTTTGGCCACGGTCCATCTCTATAAGAAGTTGGTGGGCGAACAAAAAGAGTTCGTGTTATCAAAACAATTGCTGCGCAGCGGGACATCGATTGGCGCCAATGTCGAAGAGGCTATAGGTGGGCAATCAGATAGAGATTTTTTTACCAAGATGACGATTGCTTACAAAGAAGCCAGAGAGACTCGTTATTGGTTGCGATTATTGCATGATAGCGGTTATCTAAAAGAAGAAGACGCAAGGGTATTGGATGAAAAGTGCGAAGAACTATGTCGTATTCTTTCAAAGATACAACTGACATTAAAATCTAGACTTGAAAATTCATGAATAAAAGCCGAAGGCCACAAAAATTTGGCATTTGGCATTCGTAATTCGTAATTGATTTATGCCCCCCTTAACCCCCAAACAAAAAGAAGTCTTGGATTACATCGTCAACTTCATCAACGAAAAAAGTTATCCGCCGTCGTTCCGCGAGATCGCGTCAGGCTTGGATTTAGCCTCGCCTTCGACGGTACACGTACATATCCAGGCGTTGCGCGAGCGCGGCTTCCTCAAAAGCAATGGTGAGGGGCGCAATCTCGAACCGACGGACAAAGCCGTGCAGTGGGGCAAAAGCGTCATGTTGCCGCTTAAAGGATTGATCGCCGCGGGCGCGCCTATCGAGGCGGTGGAGGAGCACGAGACTTACGCCGTGCCGGTCGAACTCGTGCCCAACTCCGCGAATTCTTACGTGCTGCGGGTCAAAGGCAACTCCATGATCGAAGATGGCATCTTCGACGGCGATTACGTGGTGGTCGAAAGGAATCCTTCGCCCAAAAACGGCGAGGTGGTGGTGGCGCTCCTGGATAATGAATACGCCACGCTCAAAAAGTTCTATCGCGAACGCGACCGCATCCGCCTCCAACCCGCCAACTCCACGATGAAGCCTATTTATTGCTACGACCCGTTGATCCAAGGCGTGGTACGGGCGGTCATCCGACAGTATTCGATGAGATAGCCAAGAAGCATATAGCCTGTAGCGCGCATAAATATGAACGAGGAAAACATAATAAAATTGGACGGGGCAAACATGGATATCGACTTGGCGACGCCGGAGGGCGAAATATCCTGGAAGCAGGATAAGTGCCCCTGGAATAAGGCTGAAGGTACGAACGGACACAAATGCGCAATCAAGAACGTGTCGATTTGCAAATATTTTTGCGGCGTAGAGTATCTGGACTCCGTGAAGTGTTGCTATCCGCATCCAAATCCGAATAAAGAAGGGTAAGAAGCTCTAGGTGTAGTTCCCTGGTCGTTGGCTTGTTTAAGAAAGACAATTCCTATTTATGTATTCTAAACCGTCACAGCCGATCGACGTCTTGGTCGCCTTTCGGAAAGAGCGGGTCGAGCCCATGACCTTCAAGTGGGACGGTCGTTATTATCAGGTGAAGAAGGTGAACTTGGTGCATAGCGAGCGCCGCGGGCGAGAGCGCATCTTCTTCTTTTCCGTCTCCGACGATTCAGGCGATGCCTTCAGATTATCCTTTTCGACAGATAGCCTCGAATGGAGACTCGAAGAAATGGCCGTCCTTTAAATTAAATGTCGCCACGACCAATCGGAATGGCGGGCTCGGCTCTTGAAATATTTTACGATTTGTGGCAGCGGTGGAGGTATGGGGTATTTCGTCTACATCCTGACCAACCGCATCGGCAGCGTGCTGTATATCGGCGTGACCGACGAGTTGCGGAGGAAGTTATGGGAACGCAGGACTCATGTCTTGCCTGGTTTCACGGATAGATATCGGGTGGATAGGCTGGTTTATTTCGAGACGACTGCGGATGTGATCTCGGCGATTGAAAGAGAAAAACAGCTCAAAGGATGGAGTCGGGATAAAAAAGAATGGCTTATTTCGACCCTTAATCCCCGTTGGAACGATCTGTCTGAATCATTTGCGCTTGAGATGACGGCTTAAAAACAAAGTATCATTTCAGTACGTCGTTCGCGACCGACGTACCGCGCGTCGACCGATGGCCTATCCATTATGTTGCCCCCAATTTCAACCAAACTCATCGCCCACGTGGACATGAATTCGTATTTTGCCTCCGTGGAGCAGCAAGCCAACCCGACCTTGCGCGGTCGGCCTTTGGGCGTATGCGCTTATTTGCATAAAAAAGGTTGCGTCATCGCCGCCTCCATCGAAGCTAAGCGTTTGGGCATGAAGGTGGGGATGTCGGTCGAAGTAGCGCGGGAAAAAGTCCCGAGCGCCGTGTTCGTGCAAAACGATCCGCCTAAGTATCGCGCCGTGACCTCGCGCGTCTTCGGCATCCTGCACGGACTCACGGATAAAGTCGAGCACTATTCCATCGACGAAGCGTTTTTGGACCTTACGGGCTGGTATCGCGACGCGGCCGAGGCGGCCTGGGCATTGTGCAAAGCGCGTTTGCGCATCCGCGACGAAGTGGGGGAGTGGTTGCGCTGCTCCATCGGCATCGCACCCACGCGTTTTTTGGCCAAGACCGCGTCAGAGCTCGAAAAACCCAACGGCCTGGTCATCATAGACCAAGATAATCTGGACGAAGTCTTGGCCGGATTGGATTTGGAGGATGTCTGCGGCATCGGGCCGCGCATCCGGCGGCGGCTCGAGCGCCTAGGCATCCATTCGCTGCTCGAGATCAAAAAATATCCGGTAGGCAATCTGATGCGCGCTTTCGGCAAATATGGCTTGTATCTATGGTGTCGCCTGCACGCCATGGAGTTCGAGAAAATCACCGCGACGGATGGTGCCGAGCCGCCCAAATCCATCGGCCACTCATATTGCGTGCCGGATCGCGTGAATAAAGAAGGCAAAGTCCTGGCCACGCTCATCCGTTTGACCGAGCGCGCGGGTCGGCGTTTGCGCGCGCTGGATCTACAAGCCGGCGCGGTGCATGTCTCGGTCGGATTCCGGCCCGGTCCGTATGGCCTGCAGGTGAATTTTGTTTCCCCGGATGTCCGTGGTTCGTTTTGGACTCCCGGACCGGGCGAAGGCGGGACCATCTACACGCTGTTGGACGAACCGGCTTCAGATTCATTCACCCTCGTAGGCGCGGCCACCGAGCTTTTGCGCGAGATGTGGCACGGCGAGCGCATAAATTTTTTGGCCGTGACCCTGGTCAATCTGTCGCCGCCCACCGACCAACGGCGTTTGGATGAAAACGTGTCTTCGTGGTCGCGTACACATGACCGGCGGCGCCTGGCGTCGCAAGCCATGGATAAGATCCGCGATCGCTACGGCGACGATTCGATTGTCTTCGGCCAAGCCTTGAACCTCGGCGACGAAGCCCCTGACCGCATCGGATTCAGGAAGACGGAGGGGTTAGACATAATCTTAAAATGATAATTTTATCCACAGCCGATAGAGATATTGCGCATCTAAAGTGACCGTGGTAGCAATTAGATATATGGAGGAGCTTTCAAAAATATCATCGCGGGATTTTAAAACCTTGAATTCCAATATCCGGGGAGTTTCGGAATCCGTGGCCGATATCGCCGAATCCATACAAGTCTTGGCCCAGCATATGGATGAGCGTTTCGAGCAAGTCGATAAACGTTTCGATAAAATTGAAGGCCGCGTGGGCCGAATCGAGGTTTCCATGGTCACCAAAAGCTATCTGGACGACAAGTCGGCTGACATAAAGGGCGGTATGGTTTCGATGCTACGTAAAGAAGATCAAAAAGTGAATCGACTCATATGCGTGATGGTCGACAAAGGATCGCTAACGCCCGCCGAGACGCAGGACGTGTTGTCTTTTAGACCATTCCCATAACGAATCAATATGGAGGACACAGCCAAACAAGAGATTTTGGAAGCGATAGGCTCCTTTGCCGAACAAGTCGACAGGCGGTTCGATAAAATCGAAGGCCGCGTGGGTCGGATGGAAGTCTCTATGGTCACTAAAAGCTATCTGGATGATAAGCTCGCGGATTTGAAAGGCGATATGGTTTCGATGCTACGTAAAGAAGATCAAAAAGTGAATCGACTCGTGTGCGTGATGACCAGCAAGGGGTCGTTAACGCCCGCAGAAACCAAGGAAGTACTGTCTTTTAGACCATTCCCATAACGAATCAATATGGAGGACGCAGCCAAACAAGAAATTTTGGAAGCGATCGGCGAATTCGCCGGTCAAGTTGACCAGAGGTTCGACCGAATCGAATCTGAAATCGGCGGCATGAAGTCTGAAATCGGCGGCATGAAAACGGAGATTGGCAGCATGAAGTCAGATATAGTGTCCATCAAAGCCACCATGGTCACCAAAAGCTATTTGGACGATAAATTAGCTGATCTGAAAGGGGACATGGTCTCCATGCTGCGCAAAGAAGACCAAAAAGTGAACCGACTCGTATGCGTGATGGCGGGCAAGGGATCGCTGACGTCCACGGAGACACGAGACGTGCTGTCTTTCAGGCCGTTTCCATAGGGCGGGCGCGGGTTCAGAAAGATGGAGTGACTAAAGACGGAATAAACATCTGTCGTTATTCCCCCCCGGTTATTTCCGCGCCCCATTCTTCCCTCGCTCCCCCCTGTCATCCTCGCGAAAGCGGGGATCCAGAAGCGATTCAGATTCACGTAGGGGCAATTCATGAATTGCCCCTACGCTTGCGGTGGCGAGGATGACAGAAGGGTTGGATGCAAAACGCGTGACCCCCCCCTAATTTGATTCCGTGGCTTCGATGGCATAAACTGCGGACAGCATGAACTCTAACCCCTTCGAAACCGCCCCGAATCTCGCCACCTCCCACATCCGTCGGCAGGATTTGCCGACTTCGGTCAGGCGTTATGCCGATAAGCTGGCTGCCCAGATAAAAGAAATCTACGCTAAATACGGAGCGAAGAACTTCGAAGAGCTGAAAGAGAACAAGAAACTATCAGCGCAAGATGCACGTAAGGTGGCTGATCTGTTCAAAG
>JBAZZT010000006.1:0-93218 GCA_041658705.1 Patescibacteria group bacterium | reverse complement strand
CTTGGCCTCGAACTCTGCCCGGCAGAAGTCGGCCCGCATCTCCGTCTGGATTATAAGGATCAACCTCTCGATGAATGGTTGAGGATCGCCATGAAACAGATAATCGTTCCCGTCGGCAGCCCGCGCGCCTTCTACGTTGCACGTGACGCCGATGGGACGTGGCTGCACAGCGGCTGGGCTACTCCCGGGATTACCTGGAATCTGTCCCGCTCGTTTGTTTTTCGCCTCCGCAAGTGACGCTTATTTTCTTTTGTCTCTTTTTTGGCCCTTTGACCCTTCGGCACTTTGATACTTGAGTGAATTCATTGTCGAGGCAGGACGATGCTTGTCTCTCGTCGAATCAGTTGCTAGGATATTCGACGCATGAAACGGAGGACAATCTTATCGCAGCTCGCCAGTTCGTTGGTTGTTCTTGTTTGTTTTGCCCAACCGGCGGCAGCGGCGGAGCTTGGCGTTTTTCATCTTGACCAAGGTTTTATCGGGCGCGCGGTCAATTTGCAGCTCGATGCGGGGCGGTTGGTTTTGTCTTGGAATGCGGGGAGTTTGGTCAAAGAAGCGGAATTGCAGATTTTTTCCGCCAGTCCGACGCAATACATGGTGCGGACCTCGGATGTCGCGGCTTGGCCGAAGAAAATCAAAATAGCCCTCAAAACGGAGGGTGTTTTGGGTAAAAACGAAGACTGGCGCATCGAAGAAAACGTATCCGGCACTTGGGTGGGACGAACTAGCGTGAGCGCAAAAGGTTACGTGACCGCCGAAGCTGCTCCGGGCAACGAAGTCAGGTTGAATAAAGCGCCGCGCGGGCTTCGAAAAGGCGATGCGACGTGGTATCGTTATAAGGGTTGCCTGTGCGCAGCCTCGCCGGATTTCCCCAAGGGGACGAAACTTTTAGTCAAGCGCGTGGACGACCCGAGTAAGTCCGTGATCGTCAGGGTAAATGATTACGGACCGGATCGCCGGATTTTTCCCAAACGCGCCATTGATTTGGATGCCGTGGCATTCAAACAGCTCGCCAGACTTTCCGCCGGTGTCGTCGCGGTGACCGTTGAACCGCTGTAAGTCTCGACGCGGAGACTCCGCTTCGCGTAGAGGCATCATTCCATCATCAAATGATACGTCTTGAACGTGTTTCCAAAGTCTATCATCCAAGTGTCCCCGGATTGCGGGACATCAATTTGAATATCGGGGCGGGCGAATTCGTGTCCATCGTGGGGGCCAGCGGCGCGGGTAAGACGACGTTGGCCAAACTCTTGATCGCCGAAGAGCGCCCGACGCGCGGCAAGATCGAGATCGGCGGCTGGGACATCACCGGGATCCGCTCGAGCGATATTCCTTTTTTGCGCCGCCAGATCGGCGTGGTCTTCCAAGATTTCAAGCTGCTGCCTAAAAAAACCGTGCTGGAGAATGTGGCCTTTGCGCTTGAGGTGGCGGGCATCCCGGGACGGCGCATCCGCGATGTCGTGCCGCAAGTGCTCAAGATCGTGAATCTGCACGATAAAGCGGAGCGTTTTCCGCGCCAACTTTCGGGCGGCGAGCAACAGCGCGTGGTCATCGCGCGCGCCCTGGTGCATCGCCCCAAGATCCTGCTCGCCGACGAGCCGACCGGCAACCTGGATGCGATCAACGCCGGCGAGATCATCGACCTGCTGCTCAAGATCAACGCCTTCGGCACAACCGTAGTGCTGGTCACGCATAATCGCGAAATCGTGAATGCGTTACGCCGCCGCGTCATCACGCTCGACGAAGGCAAGATCATCGCCGACCACGCACTCGGCAAATATCTCATCCCCGCATAAATGTCCTTATTCATCAATTTGTGGCGGATCATCGTCACCGCTTGGAAACATTTCGTGCGCAACCTATGGCTCGCGCTCACCACGGTTTTCGTGTTGGTGCTGGCGCTGTTGTCGGTCAACGTGTTGTTGGGGGTAAACGCGTTGTTGACCGGCGCGGTGCGTCAACTCGAAGATAAGATCGACGTGTCCGTGTATTTCGCCGCCGCGACGCCGCAAGCCGTGTTGGAGCAGGCGAAGTTCGCCATGGTCGCGCTGCCGCAGGTCAAGTCCGCCGAACTGGTCAGCGCCGAACAAGCGCTCGCCCAGTTCAAGCAAGCCAACCAAAACGATCCCAAGGTGCTGGATGCGCTGGCCGAGTTGGAGCAGAATCCTTTGGGCGGCGTGCTCATCCTCAAAGCGCGCAAACCGGCGGATTATCCTTTTTTGCTTGAAGCGCTAAAAAATCCGCAGTTCGATTTTGCCATCGAGTCCAAGAATTTCGACGACCACGCCTTTGCCATCAACCGCGTGCGCGAGATCGGCGCGTCGGTCAGTGTCTTCGGCGCGGGATTGATCGGCGTGTTCGCCTTGTTTTCCATCTTAATCGTGTTCAACACGGTGCGCGTCGCCATCTACACGCAGCGCGAGGAAATCGGCATCATGCGCTTGGTCGGCGCGTCCAACGCTTTCGTGCGTCTGCCTTTTGTGTTGGAAGGCATCTTCCTGGCGCTGTTCGCTTTGCTCATATCCGCCGGAGGGGTCGCCTTAGCCTTGGCTTATCTTGAACCTAATCTGCGCGGGCTATTCGACGGCAGCGAACCCGGTCTGATCGCGTATTTCCAAGGCAACATCTTTGGTTTGGCCGTGGCCCAAGGCGGCACGCTCGCGCTCCTAGTCGCTTTGTCTTCGTGGGCCGCGGTCGGAAAATATCTGAAGAAATAACATGGCCAGGAATCCTTACGAAACTCCCATCGGACTTTCCTCGCCGGAAAGCGGAGTTGCGGAAAAGGAAACGCCAGAGTCGAAACGCGCGCGGCTCATGCAAAATTTGCGCCGTAGCGCAGCGGTCTACGGTCTCGCCTTTATCGGCGTGTCAGCGGCTATCGGATACAAGAACAGGGATGACTTTGCCATCTTGTGGGACTATTGTCAGCCTTTGAAATTGACCGAGCCCGAGACGGGCATGCCGTCGAACGAGGTCATGCTCGAGACTTTGGACGAAAAAGTCGGATCCGTTCGTCTTGATCTGGTTCGCCAGAGACTGCGACATGAAAAAGCAAACAGCGCCGCAGGGGAAACTAAGGTGGAGGGTTTTGAGGCAGCCGGCATCAAAGCCGCAGATTTGCGTGCCTACATGGCCGCGGCTTTTCCGCCGGCCTGGTCACGTCCGGCGAACATCGGGAGCATCAAAGTCGATCCGCATTTTGTCCCCATGGCGTACCCCGGCTTCGAGAATCTTCCGGAATACGGCCATTGTTCGGTGCCGTTCAACGGTGGTCCGGTAGAGATTTCGCTCACCAGCGAAAAATTCAAGGAGAAAGAGCAGGAAGAAAATCTTAAATTTTTGTTCAGCGACGTTTTGGCGCACGAATTCGCGCACGCCAATGATTGGCGTTCTTCGCCGGAATTGACCCAGGAGGATAGCTTGCAATTGCGTTTCCGCGTCATGCAGGCGTCGCAGGATCAAGGCCGGCCGAGATTTTGGTACCCGGAAGGCATCAAAGCTAAACCAGGCAAGGAAAAGTCCGCCAATGACGAAAGAGCGACCGAATACTTCGCCGAACTCATCAGCAGCGCGCTCGGACCAAGCGCATCCAAAAGAACGGCGAAAAATTGGGAGACTTGGGTCGTGGAATATTCCGGGATTTTGACTGACCAATATGACGCGTCGCAAGAGCAAGCCGTGGAAAATGCGCGTTTGGTCAAATGGTATTTCAACAAGATAGATTCCGCTTACGCGCCGTGGAAAGCTTTCGAAGAACGGTTAAAGACCGAACACAAGGTCATCTCCGATTACCGTTGGACCAGGTTCAAGGAGCTGGCGCAAGCTATCGCGGACGCGGAGCTGCGGCGCGAGATAGAATATGGTTTGGATCAGGGCAAAGCGAGCTTCACCGAAAAAGAACTCAAATACATGAAGACTAAGTCAGGGTCGCAAATGACTGAAGAACTTCAGATAGCGCGACGCATACCCGGAGATTGTGCGCAGGCTTTCCAAGGTTGGAAGACTTTGTTGGAGACGGCCAGGCGGACCAGGTCGAGCTATTGGGAAAAGGACGCCAGAGGAGATCGGACGCAGGAAATCGAAAACCAGATCAATTGGTTCGCGCGGCAGTGGAAAAAAGTCCCCGAAGCCAAACGCCTTAATTTGCGCAAGTCATTCATTTTTTACGCCCGAATTACGCTGACGGGAACGCCCAAGACTCCCAAGACACGGATATGACCACGATTTCTTTGCTCTTCGATCAAGACTACCGTTACTTAGGCGAGCTGACTTCGGAAGAGGGGATGTTCGCGGGTTTCATGCTGTCGAAAGACGGCGAGGAAATTTTGGGTAAACAAATCAGCGAGTGGCAGACCAGCGGATTGTCGATCATGGGCGAGAAGCGTAACGAGTCGGCGGCGGGCGCGGCTTACGATTTTTTTGAAGACAAAATCATGCCGCGCGACAAACGCTTCACCGAGGCTTTTCGCCATTGGGTCATCATGAACGGGTTGCAGATACGCACTTGCTCGCCCGAAGCGCTGGGGTGTTGGGAGAAAATGCTGGCTTTGCCGTTTGAAGCGGAGGAACGCTGCGTGCTCATCTCGGCGATACGTAATCTGCCGCATGCAGAGATAGCTAAGTGGTCGAAAGCTCTTGATGGCGCGCGCGGAAAAGCGGCAACAAAATGAAACCCGTTCGTTTCGAAACTCCTGTCAACGATTTGCCGCCGAAGGGCGCGCGGTTTTCGGAACGCGCGAAGAAAAAAGAGCAACCCCTCGATCCCAAGCGCCTAGCCATGTGCGAGTCGCTTAAGCATTCAGCGAAAAAAATCGCGACCCTGGCCGCATTCTTGGGTGGCGTCGAGAGCGCGGGTTGCGCCAGCGGCACGCTGCAGATCGCCGGCGTAGCGTACGCCTGGGATAAAGAGGGGAGCGTGCTGACCGACGTCACGGAGCTGCAGCGACTCGGAAGGGATCCAAATCTGGAAGACATGCTCACCCGCGACCGTGAATATTACGGCAGCGTGCCTTTTTTGACTTCGACCGAAATACATCGGCGCCGGCGCCATAAGTTCGCCGAGACGAAGAATCCGCGGCCAGTTGAATTCAAAGGTTTCGAACGTCTGGATTTGGCGCCGGAAAAATTGCGCGATTTCCTGGCGACGCGTTTGCCGCGCGCCTGGACGCAGCCGGGCATCGTGGCCAGCATCGCTTTTCGCCCGGTGGACGAAAAAATAAAAATCCCCGGGCTGGAGATTTTTTCTTACTACGGTCGCACCATCCATCCGAACGACGGCAGCCCGGTGAGGATCGAGATCAATTCAGAATCATTGCTCAAGCTAGATGCGCAAAGCGAGCTGGAATCGTACTTCGTCGAAGCTTTGACCCATGAGTTGGCGCATGCTAACGATTGGCACGCCCCGCAGCTTGACGCGGAGCAAAGCGTCAGATTGCGGCATGACGCGGTCGAATTGGTTTCGTCGCCGCGGCGCATCAAGTTCCAAGAAGTCGAGTCGATCAAGGACGATAGTAGACAGAATAAGCCGGAGGAATACCACGCAGAACTCATGGCGCAGGGAATTAATTTTGCCGGTCCTGGGATCGAGAAGGTCAAGGCTTGGGAAGGTTGGCGGCGCGCGTTCGCGGCGCATTTGGCGGCGAGCTATGGCCTACCGGCGGGCGAAGCGCTTAAAAATGCGCGGCATGTCGAGTACGCGCTCAAGTCCAGCGCTCCCGATTTCAAACCCTGGGAAGCGGCGCGGAACGACAAGGCCGCAAAAGAGACTTTGCTCAAAGAATTCAGGCGTCGGCGCGTGCATCAAGCTTTGATGGAGATCGTGGATCAGAGCGTCAGGGATTTTTTTACCCACGCCCTCGACATTCCATCCGACAGTTTCAGTCAAGAAGCGCGAGCCAAGTCATGGGATCGCGCCAACGCTCTCAACCAGGAAGTCGATGACAGCTTGGACCAAGTTTTTGGACTCTTGGCGACTTACATCGTCAATGAGCGCGAATACGCGTGGAAAAATATAATCAACGTTTTACCCATGTCTTACGTCAAAGGCCAGGCGCGCGCTTTTTCGATGTTATGGCAAAGTTTGTCGGAAGATAAAAAAATCGCGGCACGCAAAAAGTTGCTGGCCAAATATCGCTGGCTCATCACGGGACAAGTATGAAAGAAATAATCCTATTCTTCGCATCCGACCTCGAGTTCCTCGGTGAGTTGTCCGTCTCGGAGGCGGGATTCGGTTCGTGCATGCTGTCGCAAGCGGGCGAGAAGTCATTGGGGAAAGAGATCGAATCCATGCGCTTGAACGGACTGAAAAAACTTCAATCCGCCTTTAAAGTCACGCCGCAGGAAACCGAGCACATCCTGTATGAAGCTGTGATTCAGCCGCGTGATCCTTTATTCGGCTGCGCCTTTCGTGACTGGATCTTGGCGCGCGGCTGCCAAGTCATCAGCCTGCCCGAATCCAAACTCGCGGCGTGGAACAAGATTTTGGATTTGCCGCTCGATCCGCGCGAAAGATATTTGTTCATGTCGGGCTTGAGCTGCTTGGAGTTGGCTGAAGAAAAGAAATGGCTGGCCGCGTTCGATGCCGCGCGGCATGCGGCGGAAAAAACATAAAACAAAAATCGCGGCACAATGCCGTGGTTTTAGGTCGCTGATAAAGTGGAATGTCATTCTTGAGGCCGTCTGACGGCCGAAGAATCTTCCTATTCCTTAAGGTATAGGAAGATCCTTCGCTTCGCTCGAGGATGACATTTACTATATGTGTCAAAAACGAAGACGCGAAGCTTAAACTCGGTTATCCGCGCCTATCGCCACGCTGATATTCTCGTAGCCGTCTTTTTTGAGCAGCGCGACCAGACCTTGGTTTATGGCGCCGATGGTTTGCGGCCCTTCGTAGATCATGCCGGTGATGAGTTGGATGAGCGAAGCGCCGAGGCGGATTTTTTTGTAGGCGTCTTGCGCGGTAAACACGCCGCCGCAACCCATAATGATTTTTTTGCCTTGGGTTTTTTTGTATACCTGCGCAATCATGCGATCGGATAACTCTTGCACGACCTTACCGCTCAAGCCGCCCTTGTCTGGCACCTGCGCGTCTTTGATCAGCGGATTGCTCCTGTCTTTGGTCAAGTTGGTGCAAACGAAACCGTGGACGCGATGGCGCTCGGCCACGGCCAAGATGGCGTCAAGCTCCGCGTCCTTGAGATCGGCCGCGAGCTTGAGGAAGACCGGTCGCGAAGTCGGGATCTGGTCCAGGCGCGCGAGCAAACGTTCAAGTTTTTCCGGATCGGTGAACGGCTCACCGCCGAAAGCGTTGGGGCAGCTGATGTTGACTGTGAGGTAAGCGCCGAAGTCGGCGAAGGTCTGGAAGGCTTTGGCGTAGTCAGCGATGCCAGCTTCAACTTCCACGGTCGCCGCGCTGTTGGTCTTGGCAATCGAAATGCCGAGCGGGAGGCGTAATTTTTTTCCTTCGAGACGCCGGCGAATGATTTCGCAACCGTCGTTCTTCAATCCATAATAAACGACCAAAGAGCGGGACTTGGGTAAACGCCATAAACGCTTTTTAGGATTTCCGGCGCAAGTTTCGCCGGTGATCGAACCGACTTCCTCAAAACCAAAACCCACGTCGGGCAAGATGTCGGTGATCTCCGCGTTTTTGTCGAATCCTGCGGCGAGACCGATTGGGTTGGGGAATTTTATGCCCAAGATGGTCTGTTCGAGTTTGGGATTGGAATAAAAGAAACTCGCGCGCGTGAGCCAGCGGGTCGGTGAAAAACGTCCCAGTAGCGCGCCGACTCCCAGCATCCGGTTATGCACCATCTCTGGATCCAGCGCAAAATAAAAAGGCTTCAGTATCTTGGTATAGCTAAAATGGAAAAATGCGTTCCTGGCTTTGATCAACATATCTTGCATAATATCGGGAGTGTAGAAGACGGCGGCATAAGTTACAACTGCCAGTGTCTGCCTGCGAGGTACCGACTGCGGAGCAGCAAACACAAAACCCGCCTCTCGGCGGGATTTTGCGTGGCTCGGGGACTTGGGCTCGAACCAAGATTCACGGCTTCAAAGGCCGCTGTCCTACCATTAGACGATCCCCGAATGCGGGCAAAGAATATGACGACATGGGGGAAAAGTCAATCGGGACAGAGGGCAACCAGAATATAAAAAACAAATGTCATCCTGAGCTTGTCGAAGGACCTTTATAAGCGCTGGTCTGAACCGATGGCTGATAAAGGTCCTTCGACTCGCTCGAAGCTCGCTCAGGATGACGAATTTATTGACTGGCTACCATCTACTCTCTACCCTCTATCCATATGCTATACTTGGGCCATCTAAATTTTTTACCTTTGCTTTGACATGAATAAAAAGAACTATACTGCGGTCGCGGTAGCCGTTATCGCGGTTGCCGCCGTGCTTTTGGGTTTGGCGCTCGAGAAATATTGGGTGTCTTACGATTCATCCGAAGCCACGTCCGACAACAAGCCAGTGGCGCAGCTTTCGAGCCAGGATGAACTCATCAAGTATCAGGCCCAGACGGCTTACAGCATGCTGACCGCCTTGAACGCCAAGGTCAAAACAGGCGAAATAAAATTGAGCTACGCCAAAAAGCTCGGCGCCGACTTGTTGCGTGATATGCGTTTCGGCACGGACGGTTACTTCTTCGCCGACACGGCGCAAGGCGTGAACGTGGTTTTGTACGGCGATAAGACCGTCGAAGGCCAGAACCGTTGGGATGCCGAGATGAACGGCATCAAGTATGTGCAGAAGATCAATCAGGCGGCCAAGAGCGGCGATGGGTTCACGGATTATTTTTATCCCAAAAAGGGCGAGACCGCTCCGTCGGCCAAGCGCGCTTACAGCCTGTACTTTCAACCCTTTGATTGGGTGATCGGGACGGGGTATTATAAGTAACAAGCAACGAGCAACTAGCAACAAGCAACCAGATTATCACTGGTTGCTTTTGATTGTTTGGTAGCTAGTTGCTTGTTGCTAGTTGCTTGTCAACTCTTACTTCCTCGCCAGGTAAAGACTGGTCAAGAAATAGATGAAGGCCGAGCTCACGAGCCATGCGCCGAGCAATCCCAACGGTAGGTTGAAAAGCAGAAAAGCCGTGCCGGCAAACAAGACCGTGGCGAGGATCCAAGCGAATGCGGCGAAGCTCCAGACTTTAGTCCAGTACTTTTGCCCCATCTCATCTTTGACCAATTGGTAGAGTACGGAGATGACGAAGCCCGCGATAAAATTGACCAGGGCCGAAACCAGCATGAAGGATGGCGGCGGAGGGCCGGCGCTCGGCATCATGAGTTTGCTCCACAACCCGAAATATTCGGGATTCGTGTAGTAGCTCATGGTAAGGATCGACTCGACCAGGTGGATTACGGTCGCGATGACGAGGAAGATGACGGCTCCGTAAAAAGCGTCCTTCCACGAAACCTTATTAAGCATTTGGCACATAGAGTTAGCTTAAAGCTCAAAATTTAAAGTTTAAAACTGACCTGTTTGTATTATCTCATTCTTACTCTAAGCGGCAAAGGATTGACAAATCAGCAGGTCCGTGGCGAGATGACGCCAGGACTTTGCATGGAGGGTGAAATGAAGGAGAAATGGCTCGCAGCCGCGGCGCGGTATTGGGATGACTATAAGGCCAAAAGCGTTTCAGTCATTCCCGAGGCGCAGAAACGCGCCACCGAAGAGTTGAAGAGCTTCATGGCGAGTGACGAAGGACACGCCGCCTGCGAACTCCTTGCCGCCAGCCGTCGTTATATCCTCATCGGCGAAGAACGGATCGAGGGAGGGGGAATCAACGGAGTTCACCTTGATTGTTCAGGCTTGACCCTTTCGGGCCAGAATACTTTGGAGGCGATTTCTCCCGAACGCGCCATCGCAGCCGCGATGCGTACCAGAGGGTTGAAACCCGCCACCAACGTCGGGTTGAAACCCGACGAAATACTCGCCTGGATTCGCGGCGAACTGAACAAGATCGCCGCCCGGGCGCCGTGAACTGCTCGACCGGACTGAAAGGTCCGGTCTTATCTTTCTGTCATTCCCGTTCCCTCATGAGACCTTGAAAACATTGGAAAGGTTTTTCTCTCTGGATCCCCCGGTTGAACCGGAGGATGACAGAGAGAGTGGGGGCGGAGGATGACGAAGAAAACTTTTTGTCATTACCCGGTTCAACCACGTTGAACGTGGCGCGGTCGGGTAATCCAGAGAGAAGTCTCCACCAGATTAAAAACTAATCCCGGAGAGAGCGTCTCCGGGCAGGTTCAGTATTCGTAGTGTTTGCGTCCGCGTGGAGCTTCCATGCCGTAGGCGGCGAGGAGTTCCTTGTTACGAGCCGAATGGGTGAAGGGTTCGAAGGTGTCCCAGATCTTGCCCCAGTTTTTATGACCCGGTTCAATTTCCAGATGCCCACCGGTGATGCGGATGAGGCCCTGGGGCTTCATCCCGGATGACGGAGGATGGTTGAAAACGTAGAGACTGAAGCCGAAGCCGAACGTGCCGCCGCCGGGCTCGCAGGGCAGCTCATATTCAAGTATGAGCATCTTGAGGCGCTCGAACTCCTCCGGGGTGAGCTTGCGCGTTTCGTCGTACCAGGTGGTTTCGGACGGATTGTGCGGATCGTCGATGTGTTTCTTCCAGATTTCGCTTTCCAAGCGCTCGAGCCAGACAGCATCTTCGGGTGAAAGAACGTGGCTTTTAGGCTGTGTCATCTCTGCCTCCGCTGATTTTTTAGCGTATTTGGAATTTGATGTCAAAAAAATAAAGTTAGAGGATAGAGGGTAGCCAGGAAAATATAAGCCAATGTCATCCTTGAGCGAAGCGAAGGATCTTCCTATGCCTTAAGGAATTGGAAGATTCTTCGGCCGTCAGACGGCCTCAAGAATGACAGTCTTTTATTACCAAAAGGGCGCACAACCGTGCGCCCCTACGTCTGGCTACCCTCTACCCTCTAGTCACTATTTTATCCGATGCAACGCGACATAAGTGGTGCCGAGTTGTTGGCTTAAATTCAAACTCGCGCCGCGATATGCCGCCACGAGCTCTTTTTCTTTTTGCTTTTCCAACCATTTCCAAACCGCTTTGCGCAATCTATCTTCACCTTTGCCATGGATGATGCCGATGGCCTCGCTGCCGGCCATGAGTTCTTGATGCAAAAAACTCTCGAGCTCGTGCAACGCCATGTCCACGCTATCGCCGTGGAGATCTATCATCGGTCCGTCATCCGAAAGTTCGCACGCCAGCATGGCGATTTCGTATGGATCAGGCGCTCGGTCCGGCGTCGGCTGGTGATTTTCTTTTAAGCGCATATTTTTTCAGGCTAGAATATCCGGCGACTGCCGCAGACCCGAGCATAAGCGAGATGAGAGAGTCGACGAGGAATGAGGTGCTGGCGTTGAACGACCAACTCTCCAAATCATAACCCCAGTCGAGTTCCCAACCTTGTCGCATGAGCTCGGAGTTGGATAGGGTGAGGACCTTTTTGGCCTCGTTCAAATCATCTGTGGTCTTATGCAACACGAGAAAAGTCCCCGGCCAACCAAAATAACGATTGGCCGCGAAAGCGCAACAAATTTCGTTATGCGGTTTCGTCAGCAGCGTCAGGGCTGTTAAAACAGCGGCTGCGACTAGGATAGAGGCGATAATCTTATTCACAGGCCAAGTATGGCATAGCCGCCTGAAGCGGCACAATGTAAGATGCTTGAGTATGGCAAAACGCCTTCACTATCTCCTTTTGGGTTTGGTCGGTATCGCCGTGCTTGCGTTGGGACGCGGTTTTACGACGGGTGAGTTCAAATGGATTGGGGGCAGCTCTCAAAAACCGGCGCCGCAAGTCGCCACGACGACGACGCGAATATTGACGCCCACGCCATCCAGCACCGCCCTCACGGCTAACGCGACCGTCGATAAAGTCGTAGATGGAGATACGATAAAAGTCCGCTTGGATGGGGAGGATAAGATTTACACGATTCGTTTCTTGGGCATCAACACACCCGAGACGGTCGACCCGCGCCGTCCGGTCGAATGCTTCGGCAAACAGGCATCGGCCAAGATGCACGAGCTCGCGGACGGCAAGCGCATCCGTCTCGAACCTGACCTTCAAGCCGACGAGTTGGATAAGTACGGGCGTCTGCTGCGCAATGTGTATTTGGAGGACGGGACGGACGTGAACGCCTATATGGTGCGCGAAGGTTATGCTTATGCCTATCTATCTTTCCCACTTAACCCCAAACGCAAGGCGGAGTTGAAAAAACTGGAAAATGATGCCAAGATAGCGCAACGCGGGCTGTGGAGTCCGCAGAGTTGCGGGGGAAGGAAGTGAAGTTGGAATATAGAATTTGGAATTTAGAAGTTCCAATTCCATATTCCATATTCTAAATTCCATATTCCATATTCACTCTCACTTAATCCGATGAAATACACCAAAACAATTTCGCTTCGTCGCATGGTCTGGGTGCATCGCGCCATGCTCTGGACTGCGCTCGTGGGTTTGTTCGCCTCCGGTTATCTGGCGATCGTATATGTTACCGGCGCGCCTATCGTGTGCGGCATCGTCAAAGGTTGCGAAGCCGTACGCGCTTCGTCTTGGGCGACGACCTTCGGCATTCCGCGGCCCTTCCTTGGTTTGTTGTTCTACGCCGCGATAATCGTCTCGCTCATCATGCGTACGTATCGTCCGTATCATCGTCCGCGTTTTTGGCGCGACGTGACTTTGGGCGCGACTTTTTTTGGCTTCATCGAATCCGGCTTCCTGACGCTGCTGCAGGCTTTCGAAATCAAAGCGTTTTGCTTTTGGTGCCTCTTGTCGGCCTTGTGCGCGACCGTGCTTTTCATCCTGTCGTTTTTCGAGGGCGAGGAAAGACTCGGCGATGGCTTGGTCAAGCGTGAGCTCAAAGTCTTCCTTTGTTCTTTCATCTTCTTCGGCATCGCGAGCGCCATCGCTCTGCCCATGCTTTTGTCCAAGACCAACGGCAATTCAAACCTGACTATCGGTTCGGGAGGCGGAGCGCGGTTGGCGGATTTGCCGTACGATACGTATTTTGAGGGACCGGCTGATGCGCGCGTTACCATCGTGGAATTTTTGGATATCCAATGCCCGGGCTGCCGCGCTTATTACCCGATCATGAAGCGCATCCGCGAAGATTACAAAGACAAAATCAGATACGGCGTCAGGATTTTCATCTTGCCGGAATCGCATCCTAACGCCAAAGGAGCGGGGATCGCTTCGTATTGCGCGGCGCAGCAAAAGAAATATTACGAATTCGTGGATGCGGCGCTGGTCAACCAAGCTGCTTTGCAGCGCGAAGATCTGGTGCGCTATGCCGATGCGCTGCACCTGGACATAAAAGCCTTCAACACCTGTTTGGACGATCCTAAAGTTGCGGATGAAGTCGTTGCGGAGCGCAAAATTTGGGAGGCAAAAGACATCCAGTCGACGCCGACGATTTTCGTCAACGACCAGGCACTGCCGAATCCGCCGAGCTACGATGAGTTCAAACAGATCATCGAGCAGAAATTGAGATAAACAAATAACTAGCAACGAGCAACTAGCAACAAGCAACCAGAATCAGCGACGTGGTTGCTAGTTGCTTGTTGCTAGTTTTCCCCTTGACACGAAGGGCGTTTTGTTGTTATTTAAGCAAGCACCTTGCAAAGGAGAAGTCTCATGGGTGGAGAAGGCAAGCGTTCGTGCAAATCGTTGTCACCGGCCGCCGGTTTCGATCTCGATGGTTCTTGGTTGCGGGATCAGGGGTTCCATCTCTTGATCAAGAAGATGGTCGAGCTGGGAATCATGCCCCGCATCGTGCTGGCTCGCGCCGAGGAAGCCTACTGCAAGTGGAAGAACCGCGAAGGACTTTTTGCGGAGTTCGTGGATTCGCAAGTCAGGGCTTACCAGGATGAAGGCAGGATGAGGGGAATCCGCGTGTTCGACGTGGAATTCGCTGCTCATGAAGTCGTGCGGGAGTGCGGCAAGCTGGTGCATGTCTTCACGGAAGCCTTGCACCTCGCGACCAAATCCGTACCGCGTCAATGCTTCATCATCTCCGGTTCGCCGGTCGAATTGGTCAGGGAATTCGCCGCCTCCAAAGAGGTGTACCTGTGCCTAGGGACAGAACATCCGAGAGAAGGCGGATTCTATACCGGCGGAAAATCCCACGAGTGGGTATCGGACAAAAAGGCGGGCGTCGAGTACATCGTCGAGAAAAACGATTTGAATCTTGGCGACATGACCTACATCGGCGACAGCATGGGTGACGTGCCGGTGCTGCGCCTGGTCAGCCATCCTATCTGCATCAATCCCGAACATCGGTTGACCGTGGAAGCCGCTAAGAACGGCTGGCCGGTGATCGTAGAGAAAAAAGACATGCTCCACATGTACCGCGAGTGGGGCGATGGCCGCTTCGAGAAACTTCGGCTCAAAGACTTTCTGCCGCAGGATCTCATCGAACCCATGGCGCAGGCGTTGTCGGGATTCTACCCGAACGCCGACTTTCCCACCTCTTGACCCTTGCCCCGGCGCTGTTGCGTGCGGGGCTTTTATAATCTACCGTGAGCGAGTAGTCAGTAGTCAGTAGTTAGTAGTTAGGGTTCCGATTCTGACCCTAACTACTAACTACTAAATGCTAACTACTCATTCCCTTCTGGCTACTTTCTACCCTCTACTCTCTATCCTCTAATTTCATGAAACTCCAAATCCAAACAGCCGACATTCTTTCGAAGCCTTGCGATCTTCTGGTGGTAAATTTATTTCAGGGTGTCGTACGACCGGGGGGCGCGACCGGCGCAGTCGATAAAGCGCTGGACGGAGCGATTAGTCGGCTGATCGCCGAGGATCACTTCGAGGGCAAGCTAGGCCAGCATTTTATCTTCCCGACTTTGGGCAAGATCAAAGCGCGCAAAGTCGCGGTCGTGGGTTTGGGTGAAAAGAAAAATTTCAATCTGGATGCGCTGCGTCGCGTCGGCGGGCAAATCGTCAAACTCGGCCAACAGTCGCACGCCGCGAAAGTCACGACGATTTTGCATGGCGCGAGCATCGGGGGAATGGATCCGCGTTCGGCGGCGCAAGCTTTGACCGAAGGTCTGCTTTTGTCGGCTTATCGTTTTCATATCTATCACGGCGCGTTGAAGAAAAAAGACAAACCACCGCACGAAGTCGAGACCGTGATCGTGTGCGAGCAAGATGCGCGGGCGGCCAAAGCGGCGGAAGAGGGGATGGAACGCGGCAGTGTTTTGGCGCGAGCCACCAATTTGGCGCGCGACTTGGTCAATACGCCATCCGCCCACATGACGCCGCAAGATTTGGCCGAAGCGGCGAAAAAAACTGTAGGGCATGGAGTCTCGCTAAAGATCTTGGACAAAGCCGAGATGGAAAAGCTCGGCATGGACGCGGCGCTCGCCGTGGGCCGCGGTTCGGCGCGTGAGCCTATGGGCGTGCATCTGGCGTATCGTCCTAAGGGAGCGAAAAAGAAAATTGCCATCGTCGGTAAAGCCGTGACTTTCGATTCGGGCGGACTCAACATCAAGCCGGGCGATTCCATGTCCAGCATGAAAATCGACATGGCTGGCGCAGCTACGGTGGTCGGTCTGTTTTCCGCGCTGTCTGCCCTGGCTTTGCCGCTCGAAGTCCACGGAATATTTTTGGCCGTCGAGAACATGCCGGGAGGCGACGCCTATCGTCCTGGCGACGTGGTCAAAGCCATGGATGGCACGACCATCGAAATCCTGAACACGGACGCCGAAGGTCGCGTGACCTTGGCCGACGCTCTGTGTTACGCCAAGTTGCTCAAGCCTGACATGATCATCGACATCGCGACTTTGACCGGCGCTTGCGTGGTGGCTTTGGGTGAAGACATCGCGGGACTCATGACGACGGATGGCAAGATGGCGCATCGCCTCATCGCCGCTGCGCGCGAGACCGGCGAGCCGTTGTGGGAACTGCCGCTTTACGAACCTTACGCCGAACACGTCAAATCAAAAATCGCGGATTTGAAGAATACCGGAACCAGAGGCCAAGCGAGCACGATCGCCGGAGGATTCTTCCTCAAACCTTTCGTCGGCGACACGCCGTGGGCGCATCTCGATATCGCCGGTCCTTCATATACCGAACGCGAAACCCGCCCCGACCAACCCTACGGCGCGTCGGGTTACGGTGTTAGATTGTTGGTGAAATTTTTACAGTCGTTGGTGAAATAGAGAATTGTTTCCGTAGGGGCGAATGATTATTCGCCCCTACTCCTTTTATCATCCCGGCCAAGCAGCAGCGCGAGCCGAGATCTCCGGAGATGTTTTAGAATTTAGCTTGTGGATAAGTCTTTGGAGTAAAGCTGTGATATACTGAACGCAAGAAAAATTCTTTCGCACCATATGACAGTAAAAGTATATTCCACGCCAACCTGTCCGTACTGCAAGCTGACCAAGGATTTCCTCAAGGAGAAGGGAATTGCTTTTACGGAAATAGACGTCGCTTCCGATTCGACGGCGGCCAATGAGATGGTCAAGAAGTCGGGCCAGATGGGCGTGCCAGTAGTCGACGTCGACGGCCAGATCATCGTCGGCTGGAACAAGAACGCGCTCGAAGAAGCGTTGGGGTTGAAGGTGAAAGGATAGATTGTAGGGGTGCATGGTCATGCGCCCAGGAATCAAAAAATCAAAAATCCTGCACGCGCAGGATTTTTCAATTGATTCGCAAATCGATTTTTAAATAATCCGCCAAACTCCATTTCCCCAAAATGGTCCGATAGGTACGATTTGGGGAAATGGGATGCGTTGGACGGAAGCGACGATAGGGATGTGTTTATACTTTGCCCAAGGTTTTTTCTCCCGGTGTCCATTCGACCGGGCAGAGGTCGCCGGATTGCAGAGCTTGGAGTACGCGGAACGTTTCTTTGACCGAACGGCCGACCGAACCAGAGCTGACGAGAACGTATTTTACGATTCCTTCCGGATCGATGATGAAGAGTCCGCGTTCGGCTTCGCCGTTATCCCCATTCAAGATTCCGTAGTCGCGTGCGATGCGCTGCGTAGTATCGGCGAGCACGGGATAATTGATCATGGGTAAGTCGCGTTCGAACCAGGCTTTGTGGCTCCAGGCGGAATCCGTGGAGGCAGCGAGGATCGCGCAGTTCAACTTTTCGAATTCAGCTTCATGTTCGGCGAAGCTTTTGAGTTCGGTCGGGCAGACAAAGGTGAAGTCACGTGGATAAAAGAAGAACACCAGCCAGCGGCCTGTATAGTCCGTCAAGCTTTTTTTGATGAAGTCAGTCTTGTCTTTTTGATACGCCGTGACGTCTTTGAAGTCAGGCGCGGATTTTCCGAGTTGGGACATAAAGTTAGTTTAAAGTTTAAAGATTAAAACTTAAAGTTTATTTGGCTACGGCCTACAGCCTACAGCCTACAGCCTTGCTGAACAATTCATTCGCCTTTGCCCAGTTGAAGTTTTTCCAATAGTCGGCGATGTAGGCTTTGCGATCAGAGCCGTAGTCAATGAAGTAGGCGTGCTCGTAGACGTCCAGGATGATGACCGGAAGCGCGCCCCATACGCCGCCTTGGTTGTGGGCGTCTGCGGTGAAGATGCGTAGGGTCTGTTCGCGCGTATCCCAGGCGAGTACGACCCAGCCGCGTGCCGCCATGCCGCAAGCGTTGAAGTAATTCAGGAAGTTGTCGAGCGAACCGTATTTCTCGGTCAAAGCGTCGAGCAACACGCCCGAAGGTTTGCCGTCACCGCCCAGCAAGTCGAAATAACCTTCGTGCAGATAAACGCCGTTGATCGCGAAAGTCTCATCGGTCTTGAGCGCGCGTAACTCTGAATAAGTTTGGTTCGCGGTTGAGACATCGCCGCCATGCGACAAAGTCTTGAGTTTTTCCGCGATCTCATTTTTTTTATTCACGTATCCCACGTACAATTTGTCGTGGTGGATGGCGATTGTTTTTTCCGAGATGCCTTGGAGCGGCGCGGAAAAGGGAAGCGGTTTTGGTTCGGACATAGAGAGTAGTTAGTAGTCAGCATTTAGTAGTTAGGGTTGCGGTACGAACCCTAGCTACTAACTACTATCTACTAAATGCTATTTAGTTTTTTATGGCTTTAATGATTTCGGAATCCTTGGGCATGCCGGTGCGGATGAAGGCGATGCGACCGTTTTTGTCTACGACCACCACACTGCGCTTGATGATGGGATGCTTGAAGATCATCCCGGTCGCGCCGTACTGGGCGCTGATTTTTTTGAATTTGTCGATCAAGAGAGGAAAGGGGAAGCCGTGCGCAGCGATGAAGCGCTTGTGGCTTTCGGCATCACCGTGGTTAATGCCGAAGACCACGGTGTCGACGGCTTGGAATTTTGACCAGTCATCGCGGATGGCGCACAACTGCATGGTGCAGCCTGGCGTCATGTCGCCGGGGTAGAAAATCAAGACCACGTTATTCTTACCGCGAAATGACGACAGCGTGACGTCGTTGCCGTTTTCATCCGCCAGGGTGAAGTCTGGAGCCGGGTCGCTAATCTTAAGTTTGCGATTCATGTCTTTGGGCATAGTTTTATCAATTAAAAATTACGAATTACAAATGACGAATTCAAGCATTGGGCATTCGTAATTTGGCATAAGCCATTAGACATTCCTCTTTTGAACCATTATCCTGCCTCCATTATGGACTTAAAGACGGCTGCAAATCAAGCTAGGAATGAGCGGGCGCGGTCCGGTCGGTCGTTGGGCGATACTTGCACGGCGGGTTGCGTAATCCTTATCCTTGCGATTATGCTGTCAGGCGTGGTTTTGCTGCGTCTTTTGCCCGGTATGCACATCATTTCACAGGAGCGTGCGCAGGGCGTAAAAGACGTGATATTCAACTATACATCCATTAAGCTATGAATAAAATCCTCATTTTGACGCTGGCCTTGGTTTTTTTCGGTTGGGGTTGCAAGCAGAGCCAAAATATCCCACAGGTCGCGTTTACTCCGGTCACGCCGAGCGGAACGGCATTTCTTGATCCAAAAGGCTTGGGACCGGATGAGCTGGCCGGTAAATTGACGTTGGCGGCCGGTTCGGTCGTAAGCATGAAACATACCTATACCGGCGCGGCGGTTTCTTTAGCCAAAGAGTTGAAGCTCGGCGGGACCGAAGCCGTACGCAACATCGTGATCAAAAGATTCGCTCCGGGAAATGTCGCGGAGATCGAGTGGTCGTTGACGTACAAAGAGGGAAAGACGGATCAAAAAATAACCGGCAGCATGATCGGTTCTGAATTGGGTACGGCGCGAGATATCTTCCCTCCGGCTTATTGGATCGAGGGTGAACAAAATGCGTTGGGCACGGGACTTATCTGGACCTCGTCACAGGTCTACGAAAATTTGTCGCGCTCGCGTTTGAGCACATTCGACTTCGGCCTGTTCAATTCCATGATCAAGCAGAAGTTCGCTTTGTCCAAGGCCTTCACCAGCGGTTTGAAAGGCTTGTCGAGCGCGGCCGCCGCTGATCCGCGAGTCGATGTCTTTCTGGCTAAAGCGGACAAAGATGACATTGAGTTGCCGCTCAAGGTCAATGGCTTGGATACGAAAGTCAAAGCCATCAAAGCCAGGAGTTGGTTTGGGGAGTTCGCGGTGCTGAAGAATCCGCAAAATCCACTCGTGCTTTACATGCACCTGAATGATTTCCCCCAAGCCGGCGCGCTGAACGGTCTGATGAATTACGACGTGACGGAAATCAAAGACGCGCCGAGATGAGGGGGGGAGTAGTTAGCATTTAGTAGATAGCAGTTAGGGTTCAGACCTCCCCTAACTACTAAATGCTAACTACTAACTACTTGCTTTTAAAAAAAGACCCCGTCAATGACGGGTGTCGAGCGAAGTTCGCTGTTTCCGGCGAAGCGCCGGTAGGTTACTGCTTGGGTTGTCTGCCGCGCGACTACGCGTTGCTGCGGGGCTGCGCGAGCTTGCTTTGCGCGACGACACTCGTCATCGCGCGTGGCGGCTCGGGCGGCGCGCTCGTCCTCTGGATCTCCACGCCATGCGCCTCCATCGCTTGGCGGTCGATCTCTAACTGGTTGGGACGTGTGTGGCGATCATACGCTTCCAAATTCCTAGCTCTCATTCCGCAGCACCTCTTGAGGATGGTCTCGAAGAAAAGAAAAGAACGAAGCTGAAAAGCAGCATAGCTTAGACAAAAAAACGCGTCAAGCGGGTGAGATGAATGTAGGGGCGCGGTTTCCGCGCCCCTCGAAGGGCGGGGTGACCCCGCCCCTACTTTAAAGTCAGCTTAGCTAAATTCGGATATAAGCGGCGCAGATACAGGACATCGCGGAGCGGACGCAGGGCATCGACTTCGCGGCGCAATTGCGCGATGTTCTTGTTTCCGTCGCTCGCCTTGTCGGATCCATGCGCGGCCGACACCCCCCTTAAGCTCAAAGACAGTCTTCCGTAAATCGCGTCGAAAGCGCGCACCGCTTCCTCCAACGCATCTCCCATGACTCCATCGTGCAAGGCTTCAGGGATGAGTTTGAATACGGCGGCTAAACGGCGCAGACGGTCGCGTTCATCGGTCAGTTCTTGGCTCCATGCGGCATCGTAGGCTTGCAGCTTGGTGTCGTCGATTTGGTCCTGGATGCTTCTTAGATTCCGGTCGAGGTCATGCGTATGCCGCGCCAGGGCTGCGTCGAATTTAGGCATCTCGCGTTTGAGATCGATACGATCATAAGTCATCCATGAACCGGCGCGGATGAAACCGCGGAGCTTGGCGATCAAACGCGTGAGGTCGGTTTTGCGCAGCTCATCTTCGGTGTCTTCACGCTCCAGCAAAAGCAGGCCGAGGTCTTGATACAAAATCGGTTCGTACTTCCACGGATCGCAGCTGAAAGCGCTGGCGCAAGCTTCGACATGGCTTTGCCCTTCGAGATAGGCGTGTAAATCAAAAACCGTGGGCAAGCGCTCGATCTCGGATTCTTTGATCCCGGCATGAGCGCGTTCACGAAAACGCTGTTCGATGGCTTTCTCCTGGGGCGTATGCGCACTCCGCAGCTCGCTTGAAAAAACCCCGCTTTTCTTGGCGATGAAAGCCGGAACGTTGAAGGGATTTTTTTCAAAACGCGACATGGTTTTTTTGAGTGGCTACCGTCTAATTGTCATCCTGAGCTTGTCGAAGGACCTTTATCAGCGGAACGGTTTGCTGTAAAAGGTCCTTCGACTGCGCTGTTGCTCCGCTCAGGATGACAATGCGTCTGGCTACCGTCTATCGTCTACCCTCTAGCTAGCTGAATCTTTCCTGCCACTTGGGATCGACCTTGACTCTCAATTCAAGAAAAACTTTGGCCAGGGTCACGGCTTCCAGCTCTTTGCGCGCGGCGCTGCCGATTTGCTTGAGCATCCTGCCTTGTTTGCCGATGATCATGCTTTTGTAGCGATCCAACGTGGTCCAGATGTTGGCTTGGATGTAACGCGATCCGTCGGGCCGCACTTCCAACTCCTCCAGCGTCACGCGGATGCTGTAGGGGATTTCTTGTTCCAAGTTGAGGAAGATTTTTTCGCGGATGAGTTCCTCAAGCCATTGGTTATGTCCCAAGTCGGTGAGTTGTAGATCAGGATAATGCGGTTCGTTTTCGGTCAGCACGGCAAACAGCGCGTCCACCAGACGATTCAAGTTTTTGTGGTTTTTGGCGCTCACCCGCAGGCTCGCGAGTTGGCCGATATCGGCGTTCTCGTAAACCGCCAGGAATCTTTGTTCCTTGGCGGAAAGATCGGATTTATTTATGACCGCGAGTTTCGGGACTTGCGCCACGCGCAGCATATTCTGGATGCGTTCTTCCTCCGGTCCGAATTCACGCGTGGGATCCATGACATAGACGATGGCGTCGACTCCTTCAAGCGTCTCTTCGACGAACTCGTTGAGTTTTTTGGAAATCCTGTCGCGCCGGCCGATGAAAATTCCGGGCGTGTCGACGAAGACGATTTGTCCGCGTTTTTCATGCAAGATGCCGCGCACCGGATGGCGTGTGGTCTGCGGCTTGGGGCTGACGATCGAGACTTTGCTGCCCACCAGCGCATTCAAAAGCGTAGACTTGCCCACATTAGAGCGTCCCGCCAGCATGACGAATCCAGATTTCATGCGCCGATTATAGCAGAAGCGCCGCTTTTGTGCATGAAAAAATTTCCATCAAGACCGACCTTTTTTAGGGCTGCCCTTTTTGACCTTCCGCAGTTCGTTGTTTCCAAGCCTGATATTTTTTGAGCAGTGGCTGGCCGGAGGCGAATTCATTTTTTAGCGACCGCATTTCGTCCTCATTTGGTATTTCGACTTCACTCTCAAAAAATTTATAATCTCTTTCTCTCTCTTCTCCCATCGTCAACCTGGAATCCATGTCCTCCAATCTGTCCAAGAACAATAATTGATCCATTTTTAATTGATTGAATTTTTCTTGCAGCCTTTGCAGTTCCAAGTAGGCCGGATCATTTTCCAAGTAGTCATCCTTCTCTTGCAGGTTGTGCAGCAAGTGCATTATGTTTTCAGCCCGTGTCAGCTCCCTGGCCCTCTCGATATCCTTAAATAATTGTTCTTGTTCTGCGGGGTTCAAGAAAATGCCGACCGGAGGTATTTCTATCCCTTGACATTCCCGACAAATGATTGGCTTGACTCCCTCATACCCATAAGGACATCTTTCCGGCGCTTTAAAAGCTTGCTCGAGGAATTTTTTCATAGCTCATTAAAACAATTGTTTGCATAAATTAACATTTTTTTGAGCACGCGGTCAAAAAAACAACGACCTCCACATGCGGCGTGTGGGGGAATAAGTCAAAAGCTTTAATGCCTTCGACTGTGTATGCCGTCTTGAGCAATTTTAATTCTTCGACGAGCCGATGATAGTTGCATGATACGTAAATGATGTTTTGCGGTTTCATCTCAAGCACGGTCTTGAGGACTTTGGGATGCAGACCGGAGCGCGGGGGATCGAGGATGAGCGTATCGGCAGGAATATTTTTCCAGGCCAGATCTTCGGCTTTGCCGGCGAAAAACTCACAGCGTTCTGCCACGCCATTTTGCGCAGCGTTGAATTTGGCCAGTTCGATGGCGTGCTCATCCAGCTCGAAGCCGTGGACGCGGGCAGCAGGAAGATTCTTGGCCAGATAGATCCCGAAGAATCCAAGGCCGCAATACAAATCCAGGATGACATTCGTATTTAAAAAATCCAGTACGCACTTCTGCAATTCTTCCGCCATGCGGGTATTGGTTTGGAAAAAAGAATTCGGGTGGATGCGATAGCGCAGACCGTTGGCGATTTCTTCGAGATACGCCTCGCCTTTGAGCGCGACGAAAGTTTGGGCGAATGAGAGGTCGGTCGTCAGGTTTTGTTCCCCGAGCAGAAGCGAAGTCGCAAAAGGGGAGAGCCGCTCGCGCAAATCATCGCGCATCGCTTCCGTCACGCGAGTCTGGTCTTTGACCACGACCACGATCAAGCGCTGCTCCGTGTTTTTGCCTTCGCGCACCACGACATAGCGCACATCGCCGGTATAAAATTTGGCGTCCCACGGCTGAAGATCGGAAGAGCGCATCCATTCACGCACCTGCACCAAGATCCGTTCCACGCCCGGTTCCAAAAGCAAGCAGGTCTTGAGGTCAAGATAGCGATTCCACGCTCCAAATTCCTTAAGTCCGATCTCTCCGTTCCAACCCACGGCGTAATCCATGCGATTGCGGAAATGGAAAGGCGGAAGCTCTACGGTTTGGCAGGCCATCACTTCAGCCACGCGTTCTTCGTGTCCGGCTTGCGCAAGCGCCTGATTGACCATGTCGCGTTTAAGCTCAAGCTGTTTTTCATATCTGATGTGCTGCCACAAGCAACCGCCGCAGACGCCGGCGTGCGGGCAGACCGTGGCGACGCGATCCGCTCCTGGTTTTTCGATGGATTCGATTTTGCAGATTTTTTGTTTACGGTCGCGCGCGGTGAAAGTCGCGACCACTTCGTCGCCCGTGGTCGAGAAAGGAATGGCAAACTGATCGAAAACTCCGCGGCCTTTGTCATCAAAGCCCTGGATCGTACCTTGCACGCGATGTCCGAAACGCATGACGGGAATGTATACGAAAAATAATCAATAAGCAATCATTATTCAAAATAACCAAGTATCCAATAAACAATAACCAATCGCCGATGTCGATTCCACGTCCGCCCCAACGTTTTGTCCTATCGGACCTTTCGTTGGGACGGAGTCAGGACACGAAATTGATATTGTAGCTTTATTCATCTAAACTCCCGATAGCATGCCCACCAACCCCTTCGAAATCCATAAAACTAAAATAGCCCCTGAACCTGTCGAAGGGCTGCCTTACGCTTCCGGGATTCGTCGGCAGGATTTGCCGACGAACGTGAGGAAGTATGCCGATAACCTGGCGGCGCAGATTAAAGAAGTCTACGCCAAATACGGAGCCAAGAATTTCGAGGAGTTGAAAGAGAACAAGAAGCTGTCGGCGCGAGACGCACGGAAGGTGGCGGATCTTCTGAAGGTATTTAAGGACGTGGTCGAGAAGAAGGGGTCTGTCACGCTGCATGACATCCCAAACTTTGACACCCTGCCCTCACCAGACAGCTTCAATGATAAACAGACCGGCTTCAAATTTGAATATATTTGGGAAGATGAATATCGCGCAGGCCGTCCCATGTCAGATTTCGCCTTGACCGATAAAGACCTGCGAGATGTCGGTTTCGACGACCAGAAGAAACGAACGGAATTGCTCCAAGAAATCGCTCAAGCCAAAGAACACGAAGAACAGGAAGAGGAGGCCACAGTCTTCGACATCGGAGATGCCATCGCGCAAAAGCAACAAGAAAACCCCGATCATCCAAACTTTCTAACCACCAAAGAAGTTTTCGAGGCCATTGATGCAGCCGGTTATCGTTCTGCCACGCTCGAGGAACTGCTTGCCTTCGGCCAACAGCATTGGAACCCGGAAGCGGATCCCAAGACGCTGACGGATGAAGAGAAGCTGCTCCAACGCATTAACGTTCCATGTATCTACACCCTGGCTTCTGTGTTCTCGCGTTCCGACGACAGACGCATCAACCCGTTGATTCGTTTCGTCCTCCGCCCGCATGGCGGCGAACGCGACCTGCGTGCCAGCTCCTTAGGGCGCGTTTGGTTCCAGCAGGATGATCATTTCCTCGTCATCCGTAAATCTCTTCAAGGGAAAACTGACCAAGCCGCGTGATTCTTTTTCATTGTTTATTGGTTATTGTATATTGATTATTACTTTACCGATGCCCATCCTCCACATCCTCGCCCACAACATCCGTTCGGCACAGAACGTCGGGTCGCTTTTGCGTACTTGTGATTCGCTGGGCGTGGCCAAGTTGTGGTTGACGGGATATACGCCGTTGCCCGATCATCCGCGCGTGGCCAAAACGGCGTTGGGCGCGGAAAAATCCGTGGCTTGGGAAAAAGGAGAAATCATCCAAACCATTTCCAAACTCAAAACGCAAGGTTTCAGGATCATCGGACTCGAACTGGATGAACGAGCGCGTGAACTGGCCGGATACGAACCGCCGGAAAAAGCGGCGCTGCTTTTGGGCAACGAGGTCGAAGGCCTGGCGCCGTCCTTGCGCGACTTATGCGACGATTTGATTTGCATGACGCAACACGGCAGCAAAGAATCGATGAACGTCTCCGTGGCCGCCGGCATCGCGGCGTATTGGCTTTTGAAGGCGTGACAAAAGCCGTCTTTTATGCGATGCTTCTGTCCGAAACACGGGGCCTGGAAGCGCTCGATGCAATCCCCGATATTATGCCAAAACTCTCCATAGTCATTCCGGCTAAGAACGAGGAGAAAGCCCTGCCTGCCCTGCTCCAAAGCATCCGGGCGCAGACTTTTAAAGACTACGAAATCATCGTGGCCGACGCGCATTCCACGGACCAGACGGTCAAGGTGGCGGAAAGTTACGGCGCGCGCGTAGTCGAAGGCGGTATGCCGGGACCGGGACGCAACAAGGGCGCCATCGAGGCTAAAGGCGAAATCGTGGCCTTCTTCGATGCCGACATCGGGTTGCCCAGCGACAGTTTTTTGGAGGATTGCGTGGCCGAGATGGAGCGCAAGAATTTGGATGTGGCGACTTGTGCGCTCAAACCTCTGAACCCAAAACCCATAGATAAAGTTTTCCATCAAGCTTATAACGCCTACGTCGTGGTCACGGAAAAAGTCCGTCCGCACGCTTGGGGCGGCTGCATCCTGGCACGTCGCCACGCGCATCACGGCATAAAAGGTTTTGATGAAGAAATCGTGTTCGCGGAGGACCATGATTATGTGCAGCGCGCCAAAAAGAAGGGCTTCAAGTTCGGAATTCTACGCGCCCACCCCGTGGGCATCTCCGTCCGGCGCATGGACAAAGACGGACGCTTGTCCATCGCGCTCAAATATATTTTCGGAGAATTGCACATGCTGACCAAGGGCGCGATCAAGAAGGATTATTTCAAATACGAGATGGGCGGTGACAAGTTCGAGATGGGCGGGGAGGGGAAGGAGAAAGTCAGCAGCAAGAATGACTAATAACTAATTTCTAATGACTGATCGGTTGGAATTAGACATTAGAAATTAGTCATTAGATATTTTGATTCTCCGCATCTTCCCTCTTCGAGCATAATCGGGCATAATCGCGAGACATGGTCTTGAAGACGAATTTTGAATGTCGAATTTCGAATGTCGGCACGATCAGCCGAATCACCTATGGCGCTGCGTAAAAAATTGCATGAGTGGTGGAATGGCGAGATCAGCGGACTCACCTCGGCAGCGGTGATCGTGGGTTTGGCGTCGGTCGCCTCGCGGCTGGTGGGCGTGTTGCGCGACCGGGTCTTGGCTTCGACTTTCGGCGCGGGACACGAGTTGGACGTATATTACGCCGCGTTCCGCGTTCCTGATCTCCTTTATACTTTGATCATCCTGGGCGCGTTGTCGGCCGGTTTCATCCCGGTGTTTTCCGAATATCTTGAGACGCGCGGTAAAGAAGAAGCTTGGAAGTTGGCGGCGCAAGTCGTCTCGGCCGTGGGCTTTGCTATGGCCATCGCCTGCGTGCTGCTCGCAGTCACGGCGCAATGGATCGTGCCGCTCACCGTGCCGGGATTTTCGCCGGACAACGCCGCGCTGACCGTAAACTTGTCGCGCATCATGTTCCTCTCGCCTTTTCTGCTCGGCCTCTCGGCGGTCATGGGCGGAATCTTGCAGGCGACGCGACGCTTTTTGGCTTTTTCGTTGGCGCCGGTTTTGTATAATTTGGGTATCATCGTGGGCGCGCTCGTGCTGGCGCCGCGCATCGGCGTGACGGGCGTGGCCTGGGGCGTGGTCTTGGGTGCGTTCCTGCATTTCATCGTGCAAGCCGGCGTGGTCTCGAAGCTGGGTTTGGGGCGCATCCCGTGGCCGTCGTTCAAGCCCGCGGGCGTGCGCCGCATCATCAAACTCATGCTGCCGCGCACCGTGGGACTCGCCGTCTCGCAATTCAACCTCATCATCCTGCTGGCTTTTGCCTCGGTCATGGCCGCTGGTTCGGTCGCGATTTTCAACTTGGCGAACAACTTGCAGTCTTTCCCGGTCGGCGTTTTCGGCATCTCGTATGCGCTCGCCGCTTTTCCGCTGTTGTCGCGCGCCGCCAGCCTCAAAGATTGGGAGACGTTCAAGCGCGAACTGACTTCCGCCGCCTCCAAGATCGCGTTCCTCATCATCCCGTCCACGGCGGTGTTCTTTTTGTTGCGTGCGCAGATCGTGCGTATGGTCTTGGGTGCCGGCCAATTCGATTGGAACGACACTATCCGCACGGCCAATGTGCTCGGCATCTTTTTGTTCTCCATGTTGGGCCAAGCGCTCATCCCGCTTTTGGCGCGCGCTTTTTACGCCGTGCAGAATACGCGCACGCCGCTCGTGATCAGCGTGCTGGCCGAAGGCGTCACGCTGGCGCTGGCTTGGACGTTCAAAGATTCGCTTGGCGTGGTCGGCTTGGCGCTGGCTTTTGCCGTCTCGACTTATATCAACGCCGCGTTGCTGTGGTATTTTTTCCGCCGCCAGCACGGATCGCTGCGCGAAAAAGAATTTGCGCTTTCCATCTTGAAGACCTTGATCGCTTCGTTGGCCATCATCGCGGCGGGATATCCCGCGCGCCAATACATCGGTACCGTCTATCAGCTGCGCACGTTTTGGGAAGTGGCCCTGCAATCCGCGGCAGCCTGCGCGGCCGGCGGCATCGCTTTCGTCGTGGTCGCGGCTCTTTTGAAATCTCCAGAGTTGCGCGATTTCAAAGCCGCCTTCCAACGCAAAATCTTCAAACACAAACCCAAAGTCGCCGGCGCCGAAGAAGCGCAGGGGCTGTAAAGAGACGGTAGGTTGCAGCTAAATATTTTTTTGTCATCCTGAGCGAGCTTCGAGCGAGTCGAAGGACCTTTATCAGCCATCGGATTCTGACGAGGCTTATAAAGGTCCTTCGACAAGCTCAGGATGACAAGAGTTTGTAGCATGTATTTAGTATTTCGGGTCGGCCCAAAATACTAAATACAAATCCCAAAATACCTTCTGGCTACCCTCTATCCTCTAACTTTCATTGATGATAGAATCTTCCTGATTTATGACCAAGAAGATTTTTTTGTTATCTGTCGTGGCGACTTTAACGTTTTTTGGCGCGGGATGTTTCAAGCTTGGTCCGCGTATCGTCAAAGCGCCGGACAAGAATCAGGTCCAAATCGCCAAATCAGAAGGCAAGACGCCGAACGGAACGGCAGCGCCGCTTGATCAAACCAAATACGAAAATTCGAGCGGCAACGCGCTGGCCTATCTTAAACTTGAAGATCTCTCGGCGGCGGAGGTGGCGCGCGGCGGATCGAAATTCTCGGGCGTAGATGGATTGGAACTCGCTTCGGGCGACGAAGTCTCGGTCACGACCGGCACGGTTTACATTGTTTACCCCGAGGCCGGAGCTTCGCGTTTGGAGGCGGGGACGGATTTAGTGCTGCTGGCCGGAGCCGAGGATGGCATGTTCATGCAGCTTGAACTCATGGCCGGCCGCGTCTGGACGCGCCTGGAAAAATTGTTGGGACCGAGCGAATCATACGCAGTCGAGGGAAATGGCGTGGTCGCCACGGTGCGCGGCACTTCTTTCGGCATGGAATTGAAAGGCGACGCGGTGGAGGTGCAAGTGGCTGATCATAAAGTCGAGATTTCGCCGAGCGCGACCATGGATCCGGTCGTCGACGCCAAAAAATACATCACGGTTTTGGCCGGCGAAGGCGTCAGATTGGCGGCGCGGCAACTCACCACGACCGACCCCGCGACGCTCAAGACCCTGGTGCGCCGTTTGAGCATCGGCGAGCGCATGGCGAGCGGTTATCTGTTCGGCATCCGTAAACTGGATTCCGCGCTCATGCTCCGTCCCGTCCAACCCATCCGTCTGCGCGCCGCGCCTGCCGTGCCGGAGCAATTCAAGGATAGAGTCCAATATCTGCAATTCCTGCGTCTGCTCGACAGCCGGGCTACGACCACTTTCAGCGCGCCTGATCGCGGCGTCATCCCGGGCGAGATCGCCACTTCGACCCAAACCCCCGTCATTCAGGGCCCCACGATTCTAAAATAAATATTCCCTGAGCGCAGCGCTAGCGCAGTCGAAGGGTTACCTATTCCGACATGGTAGTCCTTCGATAAACTCAGGAACTATTTTAATATTCCTTCAGCCTGTCGAAGGGCTACCTATTATTCGGTAGTCCTTCGACTAGCTCAGGAACTATTTTTCTTAGCGGCTTCAGCCATTGCCAAAAGCCTTTTTTTAAGGCAGACTCATTTAGGTAATTATAAATTACGAATTACAAATGCCAAATTATTCCTGAATTCGTCATTCGTCATTCGTAATTTGGCATTGAATACAATGGAACAAAGCCGCCTCCGAAATTTTTGCATCATCGCGCATATCGACCACGGCAAATCAACCTTGGCCGATCGTTTGCTTGAGATCACCCACACCATAGACAAACGCAAGATGAAGGAGCAGCTGCTCGACACCATGGATTTGGAACGCGAGCGCGGCATCACCATCAAGTTGCAGCCGGCGCGCATGGCTTATGTGCAGGACGGGATCGAGTACGAACTCAATCTCATCGACACCCCGGGGCACGTCGATTTCACCTACGAAGTTTCGCGTTCGCTGGCTTCGGTCGAAGGCGCGATCTTGCTCGTCGACGCGACGCAGGGCGTGCAGGCCCAGACCATCGCCAACCTATATCTCGCGCTGGAGCAGGACTTGGCCATCATCCCGGTCTTGAACAAGATTGATTTGCCCGCCGCCGACGTGGAGCGTTGCGCGGAAGAATTGAAGAAGCTCATCGGTTGCGAGCGCGACGAGATCATTTTGGCTTCGGCCAAGACCGGCGAGGGCGTGGACAAGATTTTGGAACGCATCATCAAGGACGTACCGTCGCCGCAAGGCGAACGCAGCGCAAATTTCCGCGCCGTCATCTTTGATTCCAAATACGACGATTATCGCGGCGTCGTGGCTTACGTGCGCGTCAAAGACGGCAAGCTGACGAAAAACGACAAGGTCAAATTCTTAGCCACCGCGACCGAGGGCCAAGCGCTCGACGTCGGATATCTCAAACCCGATTACGTCTCGACGCCCCAAATCGAAGCCGGAGAGATCGCCTACGTCGTGACCGGATTGAAAGACATCGCCGCGGTGCGCGTGGGTGACACTATCGCCAGAGCCGAAACCGCGGCCGATACCAAGCCGTTGCCCGGATATAAGGAAGTCAGGCCCATGGTCTACGCCAGCATCTTTCCGCGCGAGGGCAACGAGTACGTGAGGCTGCGCGAGGCCATGCTCAAACTCAAACTTTCGGACGCGGCGCTGGCTTTCGAACCGGAACAATCGCCGGCGCTCGGTTATGGTTTTCGTTGCGGCTTGCTCGGCATGCTGCACCTCGAGATCGTGCAGGAACGTTTGCGCCGCGAGCACGACATGAACCTCGTCATCACGAGCCCCTCGGTCGCCTACGAAGTCACTATGACTGACGGCGAGGAGCGCGTCGTGACTTCGCCTTTGGAATTCCCCGATCCGTCGCATCTGCGCGAGACGCGCGAGCCGTGGGTCACGGTGGATATCGTGAGTCCGGCCGAATTCATCGGCAACGTCATGTCCCTGGTGAATGATCGACGCGGCGAATATACGGCCACGGATTATCTCGACGCCAAGCGCGTAGTCATGCATTTCAAGATGCCGCTATCCTCCGTCATCGTGGATTTCCATGACAAACTTAAGAGCGTGACTTCGGGTTACGCCTCGCTCAACTACGAGTTGATCGGCTATCGCCCGTCGGAGATCGTGTTGCTGGATGTCCTGGTGGCGGAGAAAAAAGTCCCGGCCTTCTCCATGCTCTTGCACGAGAGCGAAGCTTACCATCGGGGCAGGGAAGTCGTGGCGACTTTAAAAGAGACGCTGACGCGCCAGCAGTTCGTGATCAAGATCCAAGCTGCCATCGGTTCCAAGATAATCGCCTCGGAGCGCATCTCGGGATATCGCAAAGACGTGCTGGCGAAAATGTCCGGCGGCGACTATACTCGTAAATCGAAGCTGCTCAAAAAGCAGAAGAAAGGCAAGGAACGGATGCTGTCGCAAGGCGTCGGCTCGGTCGAAATCCCGCCGGACACTTTCATCAAAGTGCTGCGCAGGGAAGAAAGAGAAAGATAGTCGGCGGTCGTGAGTGCCAGAATGACTAATGACTAATTTCTAATGTCCAACAACCCCTTCGAAATCCCCCAAAGAAAAATAGTCCCTGAACCTGCCGCGCCACGTTCAACGTGGTCGAAAGGGCTACCTTATACTTCCGGCATCCGTCGGCAGGATTTGCCGACTTCGGTCAGGAAATATGCCGACAAGCTCGCGACACAGATAAAAGATATCTACTCCAAATACGGAGCCAAGAACTTCGAAGAGCTTAAAGAGAATAAAAAACTATCAGCGCAAGATGCGCGTAAAGTCGCGGATCTGCTCAAAGCCTTCCAGAATGCAGTCGAAAAGAAAGAGGTCGAACCTGGTCTGCGGGAAGCTGTCGAAATCCTAGGCCGCGAGAACGTTCACGGCATAGAAGACGTAGAAGCTATGCTTGGAAAGGATTTCATCGATATCTCAAAAGTCCCACCCATCCCATACACCTCCGAAGATCTAGCCAAATCCAAAGAGATCAAAGAAAAAACCGGCGTCGAAGAGATGCTCGTGCTCTTCGTCGCGGACAAGGATGGCAAACCGCTCACCGGAGAACGCATGAATGGACTCATCCAAGCGGAATATACCAAGCTCGGGTTGGGCAAATTCTTAGCTGACACCGATCGGAACAAGAACGAGTCTTTTTTCACTCAACTGGGCTTGAACTACGAATGGAAGCTCATCTCCAAACAGACCATCCCCGATTCAGAGAATAAGTATCATTCTCACGAACCAGAAGACACATTTGACCACCGAGACACCCAAGAATTCGTCATCGAGGAATACGCCGAGAAGCTCGACATACCTCGTGATCAATTCCATCGTTCTGAACCTTTCCAGATGCTCTACGCCACCGCCCTCCACTTGATCGCTACCGAAAATCTCAACGGCAAAGGTAAAGGCGAACGCATCCTTGCGAATAATTTTCACTGGTCTGATGTTCGCTCCTCGGATAGGAATTTTGTGTGCATCGGCCTTGCCGATTCGCCCGGCGCGGATGTGCTCGGGTGCTCTCGTAACGATCGGGGCTTTTTCATCGGTGTCTGCCTTTCGCGTGAGTCTTCTTCTTCCAAATCCTAGGACACTTTTATCAATCGATTCTATATACATGAAACGTAAAACCTTCAAAAAAATCTGGAAAGTGCTGGTGGCGCTGGTCGCCTTCGCCACGGTTTTTTTCCTGATCGCGCCGTTCGCGAGTTATTTTTAGTTAGTAGGTAAAAAATAGGCGCGTTCTTAAAATATTGTCATCCTGAGCTTGCCGAAGGACCTTTTAGCGTTGGTCTGAACCGATGGCTGATAAAGGTCCTTCGACTTCGCTATCGCTTCGCTCAGGATGACAAATTGTCTGCCTGGCTACCGTCTACCGTCTACCGTCAGGGCGCATGGCATGCGCCCCTACCCTCTAATTTCCGCTTGACTGATTTTTGCCCTTGGCATAAAACTTTGGCGGTACTTTTTGCGTAAGGAGTGGACGATGGAATTGACCTGCCAAGTCGGTGATGTCATCAAGTCTCAACGTTTTGTCCTGGGCAAGTACACGTCCTTGCATGTGTATATAGGCGAACAGCAGCAAGTGTTGATTCTCGTCGGTGCGCACGGCGAAGCCGACGATCCGACCAGGGCCGAGGCCAGGTACGTGGTGTATGACGTTAATCGCGGATTCGACGTGAAAGCGCGTCGCCTCAACCCCGACAACAGTTTCGACCCCGACGGCGAGGCTATCTGCTTTATGCAACGCAAATGCCAGACTGGTCCGCTCATCCGCCCCTCCGACATCCAAGCGATGGGCAAGATGCGCCAGATCTTCGTCTGGTGACGCACTATCCTTCAGGGACGGGCTTCGGCCCGCTCTTTTTTTATCCACAGGCCATAGAGGTATTGCGATTTAATCAGGATTCGGTATGTTGGAATCAGGTGCGGGCGACTGGCAAATGCCACTCGCCCTTTTATAAACTTCCGCATCGCGGAACAGTCAGGAGCAGTCAGAATGAAGACTTGGAAAAAAATCGTCTTGGTGGCATGCGCGTCATTGACGTTCGGTTGCATCCAAGGGACGGAAGAACCGCAGCGTTCCGCCGAACCTCCGTTCGTCGGCGTCGGCCTCGGAATCCCGCCCGTCTTCGGAAACCCGCAGGTCATCGGCAAAGAGCGGGCGAGAAATGATGCGGGTTCGAACAAAACGCGTCAGCCTACGCTGGTCGCTTCCGTCGCGAGCTCCATCCCGAATGTCGATCCGCCGAACCAGCAAGACATCCCGACTGGTCTGCTCATCACGACCTGCGACTACGCTCCGTCCGAGATTGCGGTGCCGTTGAACGCCGCAGACGGTAAATTCTGCGACACGGTCGTGGCTACGGCGTATCGCCAGGATGACAACGGCTCGTACGAAGTCTCCGCGGATTACGTCTGGGTCATGGAGGAGCCGGAAATTACCTCACTCGCCTGGTCGGCTAAGCCGGCGGGTCAGGTCCGGCGACTCGCGGCGCAATACGATTTGTTCTCGCTGACCGACGCCTGGGTCGAACCCGCGACTGAACTCATGGTCTGCGCCATCCCGCGTCCCGGCGGAGATGCTTACGCGCCGGTATGTCGCACGTTGTCGGTGTACAACACGGTCAACCTCGAAGGCGCATGGTGTTTTTTCGGCTCGACCTTCGACACCGGCTGCACTGACGTGACGATTTTGCAGGACGGTCGCTATCTCTCGATCGACTCGGCGCCGTCGTCCGGACAAATCAAAGGACGCAGCCTCGACTTCGCGCGCGGCGGCTTCATGTACGAAGGCGTCCTGGATTCCGGCGACTATCTGTACGGCATCGTGCGCGAAGGCGGCGAGCCGGACATCTTAGGCTCGTGGACCGCTTGGCGTCTGCCGCTGTTCTGAACAGTAGGGGCGCATGGTCATGCGCCCCTACTGGTAGGCAGTAGCCATGCCTGAAATCTTATCCCCGGTGAAAGCCGGGGATTTATTTTAGGACTTATCGCTTTACGAACTGCCTGTCATTGCGAGCGCATAATCCAAAAGCGCGTGGCAATCTCTGATGCAGTATCGGAGATTGCTTCGTCGTTGCTACTCCTCGCAATGACAACGCATGGTTATTCGAATGCGAAAGTCCCGAAGCATTTGATTCTGTGGGCATTTCAATCTAAACTCCGGGTAGCATGAGCACGAATCCTTTCGAAACCGCTCCAAATCTTGCCACTTCCCACATCAAGCGGCAGGATTTGCCGACGAACGTGAGGAAGTATGCGGATAACCTCGCGGCGCAGATAAAAGAAGTCTACGCCAAATACGGAGCCAAGAATTTCGAAGAGCTTAAAGAGAACAAGAAATTATCAGCGCAGGATGCGCGAAAGGTGGCCGACCTCTTAAAAGCTTTTAACGAAGCCGTCGAAAAGAAGGGTCACGTCACGCTGCGTGATGTCCCGACTTTTACCGTCTTACCTTCACACGACATCCTCAAAGACAAACAGGCTGGCTACGGATTCGATTATGTCTTGAACGAGTATCGCGAAGGTCGTCCGCTATCTGATTTCGCCCTGACCGATAAAGACCTACGAGACATCGGTTTCGATGATTTGCAGAAGCGCGAGGAATTGCTTCAAGCAATCGCCCAGGCAAAAGAACACAAAGAATCAGATCGTATGGCCACGGTCTTCGATATCGGAGACGTCATCGCAAAAAAGCAACGAGAGAACCCGAGCCATCCTGATCGTCTCACTAAAAAAGAAGTTATCGAAGCCATCGATGCAGCCGGTTGCCGTCCCGCTACCCTCGAAGAACTGTTGGCCTTCGCTAAACAGTTCTGGAGACCGGATGCAGATCCCGCGACGCTGACGGATGAGGAGAAGTTGCTCCAACGCGTAAACGCACGATTTATTTATGCGCTCGCTTATCGGTTCACCGACTCCGACGGCTTGCGCGACTCCCCATGCGTGCGCTGGAATGGTGACAAGCGCCGTCTTAGCGGCGGTGATGCTGGGAGCGACGGTTGGAGTGGTGACGTTCATTTCCTTGTCTTTCCCAAAACATCTTCTTGATTTAGTCATTAGAAATAATATTATTGTCATCCTGAGCGAGCTTCGAGCGAGTCGAAGGACCTTTATCAGCCATCGGTTCAGACCAGCGCTTAAAAAGGTCCTTCGACAAGCTCAGGATGACAAAACATTTTCCGGGCTACCCTCTACCCTCCATCTTTGCCTTTCCCCATCCCTCATGCCAGAATCGGACGATGGCGAAACGATGGATTTTGGCGCAGCCTCCGGCTGTCGTTGAAGCGGAACTTATTCAAGTTCTCGAGCGTCATGCTATTCACCCGGCTGCGTACGGGCTTTTTTTGAATCGCGGGTTGCGCACGGCGCAAGACGTCGAAGCTTTTTTGGAACCGGACTGGACGACCGGCATCCACGACCCGTTTCTGTTTCGCGAGATGGAGCAGGCGGTCGAGCGTATTTTTCGCGCGCTTGAAGCAGGGGAGCACATCACGGTGCACGGCGACTATGACGCCGACGGCGTGACCGGCAGCGCAGTCCTCATCTCGACGTTGCGCGAGTTGGAGAGTCGAATATCTAAAGTCGAAAGTCGAAAGTCAGATTCAAAACTTCCAACTTCCAACTTCCAACTTCCAAATTCACTTATCGACTCCTATATCCCGCATCGCGATAAAGAGGGCTATGGCTTGCATGCCGAAACCGTCGAACAGCTCAAAGCCGCCGGCACCTCGCTCATCATCAGCGTGGATTGCGGCATCGCCAATGTCGCCGAGATTGCGCAGGCGCGCGCTTTGGGCATGGAGACGATCGTCGTGGATCATCATCAATTCGGCGAGACGCTGCCCGACGCCATCTGCATCCATCCTAAGTTGCCGGGAGAAAAATATCCGTTCAAGGATTTAGCGGCGGTGGGCGTGGTTTGGAAACTGGCTTGCGGACTGGCTCGGCGCGCGCGCGAACGCGGACTTGATTTGCCCGAAGGTTTCGAGAAGTGGCTGCTTGATTATGTGGCCATCGCCACCGTGACCGACATGGTGCCGCTGTTGGGCGAGAATCGGGTGCTCGAAGTTTTTGGTTTGCGCGTCCTAAATAAATCGCGGCGTCCGGGGATGAACATGTTGCTTAAAGTCGCGGGTTGCACGCCGGGCAAAGTCGACGCTTACAGCGTGGCTTTTGCCATCGGTCCGCGCATCAACGCCGCCGGGCGCATGGATCACGCCGCGCTGGCGTTGCAACTCATGTTGGCCGAGGATGAGGAGACGGCTTTGGAGCTGGCGCTTAAACTCGAAAATCAAAATCGCGAACGGCAAAAAGCCATGGCGCGCATGATCGCAGAGGCGGATGTCCAGTTCAGTACGGCGCCAACCGCTTCGCTCTTGGCTTTTTGGTCGGAGGAATGGTCGCCGGCGCTGGTCGGACTGGTGGCCGGGAAATATCTCGACCGCACGGGCAAGCCGACCGTGGCCATCGGCAAACATGGCGGACGCTGGGTCGGCTCGGGCCGTTCGTTCGCGGCATACGACATCACGGCAGCGGTGCGGCGCGCGGGCGAAGGCGTCTTGACCCACGTGGGCGGCCACGTGCAGGCCTGCGGTTTTTCTTTTGCGCAGGAATTGGATATCAAAGTCTTGATCGAAAAATTGCAATCCGACGCGCTGGCCAACCTCAAAGACCAACCCATGCCGACCTTGACGATCGACGGCGAGCTCGCCTTGGCTGATTTGGATTTTAAACTCGCGGAAACGCTGACCAAGTTCGAACCGTTCGGCGAAGGCAACCGGCGGCCGATTTTCATGCTGCGCGGACTTAGCGTGGCGGCGTGTGATCTGGTCGGCGCTACACATAATCATCTGCGCTGCTCATTGCGCGACGCGACAGGACGCTCGCAACGCTTCATCGGTTTCAATTTTGGTGTGCGCGCCGAGGAATTCGGCATCGGCCAACACAAGGACGTCGCCTTCGAAGTCGGCGTGAACGAATGGAACGGCCGTCGCGAAATCCAATGCAAGATATTGGATGTGAGGGAGGCGGGAGAAGAGAGCTAATTACGAATATCGAATGTCGAACATGAAGCCGTATCACAGAAACTGCCGATAGGAAAAAACTGTGATACCGCGCAATTCGTTTTACCGAATTATCCCCACCAGGTATTCTCTACTTTCTACTCGCTACTAGGACGGGCGCATGACCATGCGCCCCTACCACTTATGAAATTGACCATCCAAACCGACGGCGGGGCGCGCGGTAATCCGGGACCTGCGGGGATCGGCGTCGTCATCTTGGACGAAACAGGTAAAATCTTGGAAGAGCACGCAGAATATCTCGGCGTGACCACCAATAACCAAGCCGAGTACTACGCGGTCATTTTAGGATTGAAGCGCGCGGTAGATTTGGGCGCCGAGGCGGTCGAGGTCGTGGCGGACAGCGAGCTTTTGGTCAAACAAGCGCGCGGCGAATATAAGGTGAAGAATCTTGATTTAGCTAAGCGATTTTTGGAGTTGAAGAATCTCGAGACCCAGCTCCATGGTCGCGTAAGTTATCGGCACGTCAGGCGCGAAATGAATAAACACGCGGATAAGTTATCCAATCAGGCGATGGATGAGGGGAAAAGAGTGTAGAAGGTTGAGAGTAGAAGATAGCCAATTGATCCAGGGATTTCTCCACTCGGCCATTCTATAATTTTATGGATAAGCCTTCGGTTTTATAAAAAGTGCATTTCCTAAAAACCCGCGGCCGCGGGTTTTTAGGAAATGCACTTTTACGAAATGACAAAAAGATGGCTCCTCTCGTCATTTCGAGCGGAGCGGAGCGCAGTCGAGAAATCTCCGGAACGGATTTTTGGCTACCGTCAACCGACAGGGCGCATGGCATGCGCCCCTATACTGCCTACCCTCTATTTTTTATGCTATAATATGGCTCGATGAGCCCATATCGCGCCACGCGCAAAAAACGAAGCGTAAAAAAATCTCACGGCGTCGAACGCCGCAAGTTTAATTGGCGACAAGGTAAATGGATTTCGGGTTTACTGGCGCTTTTCGCCTTGGTTTTTTTGGTCACCTTCATCCAGTTCGGCGGTACGCCGGTCAAGGTGGCTAACGCGAGTCCGACGGAGAACGTCGAAGGTTTTTTGTGGTCTGATTATGCCGGTTGGATTTCGATGAACAGCGTGAACCCATGCGGCCAGCCGTTGTGCGGCGATTACGGCGTCAACGTCGATCCTAATACGCGCGAGATAAAAGGTTTCGCTTGGTCGGATGTGGCGGGTTGGGTGTGTTTCGGGAGTTCGTGCGCGGCGCATCCGGCTTGCGCGGGAGCAGCGCCTTCTGGTCTGCTTACGGCACAACTCGATTTCGGCAGCGGCGTCCTCAAAGCGCGCGGCTGGGCCAAAGTCTGCAACCAGGGCGACAAGGGTTGGATTTCTTTGAACTGCGAAGACTTGGGCACTTGCGGCTCACATAACTACAACGTCTCGTATAACACTTTGACCAAATGGTTTCAGTCGGCCAATCCTCCGGCGCATCCCGTCATCACGAGCCTGGCCTGGAACGGCAATTCAGACGGCAGCGGATTCGGCTACATTGATTTTGAATACGCACACGTGAATTTGAGCGAGATCTGTACCGACGGTGTGGATAATGACATGAGCGGCGCCGCCGATTGTGCTGACACTGCTTGCGCGGCCAATCCGTCTTGCGAAGAGAAGCCGGGCAACGTCAATGCTTTCGGCGTGCCGCTGTGCAAGGACGGACTGGATGACGACGGCAACGGGCCGATCGATTGCGCCGATCCAAAATGCAGCCCCGACCCGGTTTGTCTTGAGAACGGGATCAACACCAACTTTGCGGGCGTGAATTTGTGCGCCGATGGATTGGATGACAACGGCAACGGCAAGATCGACTGCGTGGATCCTGGCTGCGCCGCTTTTCCTGGCTGCGCCGTCATCGGCGAGGCGGCGAGCAATCCGGATATTCACTTGGCATGCAGCGACGGCGTGGATAATGACGGCAACGGTCCAGTCGATTGCGCCGATGTCAATTGCCAAAGTGCCGACCCGGCTTGCGTGCCGGCTTGGATCGAAGCCAAGTTCGGCAACGTCTACGCGCAACAAGGCATCCAAGGTGATTTGACTTCAAAATCCAAAGGCACGTATTGCCTGACCACGAGCGGAGCGATTTCGAATTTCGGCAGCACCGCGGGTTGCAGCGAGCAGGGTCAACCTACGCTCACCTTGCCCAAATCAAGCACCGGCTATCAGGGGACTTTAGGCAGTTTGGATATCCGCGGCATTCTGGCCGGGCGTTTCGGCAAAGTCGTGGAATTGGCGCCGGGCGATATCACGGTGCAGCCGCAATTCTTGGCGACTTTGGGCGGCAACGTCTATCATGTGGCGGGTAATGCCGTGCTTAACGCGCGCAATTTTTTGAACGGCGCGGGCGGCACGGGGCGGGGGAACGGTCTGTTGATCGTCGAAGGGGATTTGAACATCATCGGCGATTTGGGCTATCAACCGGCCGTCGGCGTGACGGCGCTGCGCAATCTCGCGTCCTTCGGCGTCATCGTCAAGAAGAATGCCGTGGGAGCAGGCGGAAATATCACGCTTCAACCTTCGGTGAGCAAGATTTCGGGAGCGTTTTTCGCCGAAGATACGATCTACACCGGTACGAGCGGAGGCGTGGATATCACGCCGCTCCAAGTATTTGGACTTCTCGCCGCGCGGCAGATAAAATTAGAACGCAACTACCTAGGCCATCCCGCCACTGCGGCGGAGACGGTCATTTTCGACGGTCGAGCCGTGGCTAATCCGCCGCCCGGCATGTCGGATATCCCAAAATCGTTGCCGCTCGAGAAAGACGCCTTTTAGGTGCGAATAAACAATAACCAATAAACAATAAACAAAGATTCATGATTCAGCCTGTCATTGCGAGGAGTTCGACGACGAAGCAATCTCCGGAAGTCAGAGATTGCCGCGCGCTTTTGGACTATGCGCTCGCAATGACAACTCCGAATCATCGTTCATTGCTTATTGCTTATTGATTATTGGTTATTATTTGCCCCGTATGGGAATTTTTTCCAAGCAGCCCACGAACCAAAGCTACATCGGCATGGACATCGGCCGATCGGGGATCAAATTGGTCGAGCTGAAAAATGAAAAAGGCCGGGCCCGGCTGGTGACTTACGCCTACGCCGAATTGCCCAGCGAATCGGTGGACAAAGCCTTTACCGACGATCTGGATAAGACCGCGGCTTTTTTGCGCAAGATGGTAGATAAAGCCAAGTGCAGCACCAAGATGACCATCGCGGCTTTGCCCATCTCGTCCGTTTTTTCGTCCATCATCAGCGTCCCGGCAGGCAACGAAAAAGAGACCAACGACGCCATCCAATGGCAAGCCAAAAAACTCATCCCAGTGCCGCTGGAAGAAATTTCGCTCGATCACAAGACCGTCGACACCACACCCGGCGAAGGCGGCAAGAAAGTTTCGCGCGTGCTGTTGACCGGCGCACCCAAAAGCTTGGTGCAGAAATATATCGACTTGGTGAAAAAGGCTGGACTGGAATTGATTTCGCTCGAGACCGAGGCCTTCGCCGAGATCCGCGCGCTCATCGGCAAGGATCGCTCCAGCATCATGGTCATAGACATCGGGGCGGTGCGCACCAACATCTCCATCATCGAACGCGGCGTGCCTTTCCTCAATCGTTCCATAGCGACCGGCGGCACGACGGTGAGCCAAACCATCTCGAAGACGCTGGGCATCTCCTTCGAGCAAGCCGACAACATGAAACGCGACATCCGCGCCATGCAATCTTTCGCCCAAACCGGCGACATCAACATGATCCTGACCGCGCTGCTCAAGCCCATCATCGACGAGATCAGGTACTCCTTCAATCTTTATCAGGGTCAAAGCGAAGAAGGCCAGCCGAAACGCATCGATAAGATCATCCTGACCGGCGGCGCCTCGCTTTTGCCGCGCTTGCCGGAATTCGTGACTCAACTCATGAACGTCAACGCGTATCTGGGCGATCCGTGGGCGCGCGTCATTTATCCGCAAGATCTGCGCCCCATCCTCGATGAGATCGGACCCCGCTTCAGCGTGGCCATCGGCTGCGCGATGAGGGATATAGAGTAAATGCCAAATTACAAATGACGAATGACGAATTAAAAACTGAATACCTCAATAATTTGGCATTCGTCATTTGGCATTCGTAATTTATTATTGTGTCCGATAACATTTCGCTCCTGCCTGAAGAGCTGCGTGGAAAGGAAGAAGCGATGAAAAAAAATGAGCAGCCCCAAAAACCCGCGAAGAACGGATCGGAGTTGAATTTTTTCATACCGGTGGAAGAGGGCGAGGACATCGAGATCATCGAAGTCGACGAGGGCGAGATAGAACAGGTCTTGGCCAACGAACCGTTCGTCACGCGTTTTGCCTATCACGTCACGACTTTTTTTGAAGAACTAAAGGCCAAGCTTTTTCAGCCGCGCGAGCTGGAGGCGCCGCCCAAACTGCCGCCGCAATTTTTCAGGCCACCGGCGCCGGTTGCGCCTGCCCAGGCCGTTCAACCCGCAGCCGCGATTGCGCCGACCGAAGCGCCGCCAGGCACTGCGCCAGCCGAAGCAAAACCCGCGTCGGTAACAGGCGTAGCGCCGCTAACGATTCCCAGTGCGCCAGCTCCGGCTCCCATCGCTCCGCTTAGCGCCAAGCCGCTGGCTAAAGTCCAAATCACGCCTTTCGCCAAGACGCCGCGGCGCGTGCGCGTCATCAAACGCGTGCGCAAACCGCTGCGCGTCAGCTTTGTCTCGGCCGAAGACCTCAAACTGTTGCGCGTGGATATCCCGAAAAGACGCTTCACCTTCATCACCACGATGCTGGTTTTCGTGGTCTTGTCCGTCGGGAGTTATGGTCTGTTGCGCTACCAGCTTGAATTGTCCAACACCGGACTTGAAGAGGCGAATCGCCAGTACGATCAAGTCAAACTATCCATCGATCACAGATTGAAGGATTGGTCGGCCTTCCAGAATCTTGAACCAAAGTTGCGCGTCTTATCCGGCTTGCTTGATGCTCATGTGAGTCCCGCCAGGCTGCTCAAGGAAATCGAACAGGTGACGGTCAACACCGTGTACTACGACTCGTTCACTTTGAGCACGGATCGCAAAGTGAGCTTGGCGGTTTCCGCCGACTCGTTCGAATCGGCGGCGCGCCAACTGACCGCTTTCCGCCGCGCGGCTTTCGTGAAGCGGGCCGATTCGTCCAGTTTCAACGCAGTCTACGACACCGACGATCCGACCAAGCTCAAAAGCGTGCAGTTCCAGATTCAATTAAGCTTGAACGACAGCGCCATGGCGCCGGAGGTACAAGAAGCAATAAGCAATAACCAATAAACAATATACAATCATGAAAAATAACCAAGCATTTCCAGAATCCAGGTTACAATTTGTTTATTGTATATTGGTTATTGATTATTAAACCCGTATGGCTGAAAACGCGAACAACTTGAACAAGCCGGAAGAAGCCCAGGAGAAAGCTCCTAAGACTTCGCGTTTCTTCACCGAATATTACGCTTCGGCTTATCTTTTCTTGATCGCGGCTTTTATCTTGAGTGCCGTCTTTGTGCACCGCCCGTTGTTGAACCAGGTCAAGAGCCTCAAGGCCGAGACCGAACAAAAAATCGAGGCTACGCAAAGCCAAACTGAATATCTCAAGCGCGTGGAAGCTTCGGTCAGCGCCGCGCAATCCATCCCGCAAGAGATTTTGGAACAAGTCGACCAGGCGCTGCCGACCGAATCGGATATCCCATCGATTTTGCTCCAACTCAAGACGGCCGCGGAACGCGATAACGTGCTCATCGACACCGTGAATTTTACCGAAGCCAAGGTCGTCCCGTCCAAAGTCAGTACCGCGACCACGACACCGGCGGGAGCCGTGCCGGTCGAGATCCAGCTCAATATCCGCGCCCGCGATTATTTTGCCTTCAAGCGCTTCTTGTCCGACATCGAAGGCAACTTGCGGCTGATGGATGTGGTCGGAGTCACCGCCGCCGCGGCCAGCGCTTCAAGCAAAGATTTAGCCTACGGTCTGCAGCTCCGGACTTACATCTATCCCACGTCCGAGGCGAAATAACATGCGCACTTCATCCATCTTTTCACGCATCGTGCTGGTCCTGGGGGGCTTGGCGGTATTAGGTTTTACTTACTGGTTGTTGGCCACGAGCCTGGCTCCGATTGAAGTTCCGCCGCTGGCCGTGTCGCGCCGCGAAATAAAGTTCGACCCGCGCGTGGACATGTCGAAAAACGAAAAATTCCTGCGCCTCAAACCCTTGGGCGACGGCGTGCCTGAACTCACGGGCTTAGGCCGCAGCAATCCTTTTATGCCGCTCACGATGGCCAGCAGCACGCCCGTGCAAGCGCCTAAATAAAAGTTATGGATGAAGAGATACTCAAGATTTTAGAAACCAAAAACCTCGTCGACGCGAAGGCTTTAGGCATGATCAAAGATCTGCTTCTGCGCGGCAAGACCCTGGAGCAGGCGGCCGTCGGCGGACGCTACGTGAGCGATTTGATTTTTGCGCAGGCCAGGGCCGAGGCTTTGTCTTTGCCCTTCGTCGATTTGACCCAGCGCCTCATCCCCAAAGAGACGCTTGAGCTCATCCCGCAAAGCACCAAGGAAACGTACAACGTCGTGCCCACGGCGTTTGACGGCAAGACGCTTGAGGTCGCGCTGTTGGATCCGCAGAATATCAGCGCCATCGAGGCGTTGGAATTCATGGCGTCGGATCGCGGTTGGTCGCTGCGCATCGTGGTCGCGCCGACGGCGCAGATCATGAGCTTGCTCAAGAAGCTCAAAGGTTTGGGGGTCGAAGTCGCGACCGCCCTAGCTCAAGCCAAGGGCCAGTTCGCGCAGCGCGCGGGAAAACCGGAAGAAACGGTAAAATTGGAGGAGGTGCTCAAAGGCGCGCCGGTCTCGCGCATGGTCTCGGTCATCATGCGCCACGCCGTCGAAGGCGGCGCTTCCGACATCCACATCGAACCCATCGGCGGCGAGTCGCGCGTCCGCTATCGCATCGACGGCGTGTTGCGTACCAGCTTGACCTTGCCTATCTACGTCCATCCGGCGATAATCTCGCGCATCAAAGTCTTGGCCAACCTGAAGATCGACGAGACGCGCATCCCGCAGGACGGCCGCATCACGGAAGAGATCGGCGGGCGCAAAGTGGACTTCCGTATCTCGACTCTGCCCGTGGTGGACAACGAAAAAGTCGTGATGCGCGTGCTCGACACCACCTCGAGCGCGCCGACTTTGGAGCAGTTGGGTTATCGCAAAGAACACTTCGCCATCGTCAAAGAGCAAATCAAAAAACCGTTCGGCATGTTCCTCGTGACCGGTCCCACCGGATCGGGCAAATCCACCACGCTGTTCGGCTGCTTAAGCATGCTTAACGCGGAGGGCATCAACATCTCGACTCTGGAGGATCCGGTCGAATACTACATCGAGGGCGTCAACCAATCGCAGGTCAAACCGGAGATCGGTTACAACTTTGCCGCCGGTCTGCGCTCACTCTTGCGCCAAGATCCGAACGTCATCATGGTCGGCGAAATCCGCGATCGCGAGACGGCGGAGCTGGCCATCCACGCCTCACTCACCGGCCACTTGATGTTCTCGACTTTGCACACCAACGATGTCTTCGGCATCGTGCCGCGCCTCGTGGACATGGGCATCGAACCGTTTTTGCTCGCGGCCACGCTGAACATCGGCATCGCCCAACGTTTGGCGCGCAAAATCTGCGTCAACTGCAAAGAGACGTTCGAAGTCGAGGCCGTGACGGTGGAAAAATTGCATAAAGAAATCAAAAAAATTCCGCCTAAATATTTCGCGCCCGGCTTCAACCCTGACGGCAAACTCGTCTTTTACCACGGCAAAGGCTGCGCCAAATGCGGCAACACGGGATATCTGGGACGTGTCGCGGTGGCCGAGCTCATCGAGTTCAACGATCAGATGCGGCGTTTGGTCGAGAAAGGTTTCCCTATCCAAGAAGTCAAAGCCGAAGTGGCGCGGCAGGAAGCTTTGAGCCTGCGCCAAGACACAATCCTCAAAGCGCTGGACGGCTTGACCACCGTGGACGAAATTTTCCGCTTGAGCCAGGATGTGCAGGAGGACGTGTGAGAAGAAAGCTCAAAGTTTAAAGTTTAAAACTTAAAGTTCCGGTTGGCTACCGTCTACCGTCTACTCTCTACCCTCTATTTATATGAAACAAAAAATCCTGATTATCGAAGACGATGGATTTTTGGCCAGCATCTACGCGCAAAAATTGGAGCTTGAGGGTTTTGAGGTGGCCTTCGCCAACAACGGCGAAGATGGACTCAAGCTGGCGCAAAAAGACAAACCGGATTTGGTTTTGTTGGATCTGCTCATGCCGCGCATGGACGGCTTCGAAGTCTTGGAAAAATTGAAAGCCGATCAAGCCACGCATGACATCAAAGTCTTGGTGCTGACAAACCTGGGGCAAAAAGAGGACGTAGAGCGCTGCATGAAGCTGGGCGCCGCCGGGTATGTCATCAAAGCGCATTCGTTGCCGCAGGAGACGGTCAAACGGGTAAAAGCACTGCTGGGACATGGCGACATTTAAGTATCGGGCGAAAGCCCTCGACGGACAGATTCAAGCCGGCCTGATCGAAGCCGAAGATGTGGCCAGCGCGAACCAAGCCCTGGAAGAGCGCGGTTTTGCGCCGCTTTTGATTGAGCCGTACAAGGGCATGGCCGCGGCTTCGCAGAACATCTTCGCTTTTTTGAACCGCATCAAGTCCAAAGACATGGTCGCCGCAGTGCGAGCGTTGTCCGTCATGGTGTCGGCTTCCGTGCCCATCACCGAGGCGGTACACAACATCGCGCGCCAAAGCGAAAATCCCGTGTTGCAACGCGTGCTCAACGAGATCGCCAGCGAGATCGAGGGCGGCGCGCGTCTGTCCGACGCGCTGGCGCATCATCCCAAAGTCTTTTCCGCCTTCTTTATCAACATGGTGCGCTCGGGCGAGACTTCGGGGCAGTTGAGCGAGACTTTGGAATATCTCGCCGATCAGCAAGAAAAAGATTTCGACCTGATGAGCAAGATAAAAGGCGCCATGATCTATCCGGCCTTCATCGTCTTCGCCATGGTGATCGTGGGTTTCGTCATGATGACTTTCGTCGTGCCTAAGCTGGTCCAGGTGCTGGCCGAAGCGCAAGTCGCGCTGCCCATCACAACGCGCATGCTCATTTGGACTTCCTCTTTCTTCCAAAGTTTTTGGTGGCTCATCATCCTCGCGACCATCGGCGCAGCCATAGCTTTTCGCGCTTACATCAACACCAAGCCGGGACGTTTTCAGTGGGATCGGGTCAAGTTGTATATCCCGATTTTCGGCAAACTCTTCCGTGAAGTCTACGTGGTGCGTTTTACGCGTTCGCTAGCGACGCTCTTGCATGGCGGAGTGGATTTGGTGGATGCGCTTGAGATCGTCTCGCTCGTCATCGGCAACGAAGTCTGGAAACGGGCGGTGCTCGAGACGATCCGCGAGGTCAACGACGGCAATTCCATCATCACCGCTTTCCAACGCTATTCCGTGGTGCCGACCATGATGACCCAGATGCTGACGGTGGGGGAGGGCACGGGACGCACGCAGGACATCTTGCTGCGGGTCAGCGCTTTTTACGCCCGCGAAATCGACAACATGGTCGGCAACCTGACCAAACTCATCGAACCGGTCATCCTGCTCGTCCTGGGCGCCGGCGTCGCGGTCCTGGTCTCGGCGATCCTCTTGCCGCTGTACTCGTTATCTGGAGGCAACTAGAGGTTGTGGATAACTTTCTCCGTGTTCCTTTATACATGCTATACTTTCGACATTAAAATTATTAAGACCCCTTAAGGTCAATTTTTAAAACGTAACTTATGCAGAGCAAAAAAGGTTTTACGCTCATCGAGCTCTTGGTCGTGATCGCCATCATCGGTTTGCTGGCGACCCTGGCAGTCGTAGCCTTCGGCAGCGCCCGCACCAAAGCGCGCGACGCCAAGCGCGTAGCGGATGTCCGTGCCGTCGTCGGCGCCATCGCCACGGCATCACAGGATTATCCGAGTTTGACCCTGTGCAAAAGCGATAACTCCGCCATCCCGGCCGGACATTTGAACATCAAGGATCTCAAATTCCGTAACGGTACTTGCGCCGGAGGCGCTGATTTGACCGACAGCTACATCAACTTCGGCACCGTCAAGGATCCGACCTTGACCGGCATGTGCGCCAACCCGCCAGCCGCCGATTGCGATTACACGATCTTCAGCGGCGCCACGCCGGCATCCTTCATCCTCGGTTTCCGTACAGAGGGTTCGACGGTGCAAGGTTTGAGCGCTGGCCAGAACCATACGGCCAACCAGTCGGGTTTGGTCAACTGATTGAACTAAGATTTGAAAACGCCTCGGAAATCATCCGGGGCGTTTTTTAATTGTTCTTTCGGCCACATGCATTCTGACCTTCCCCCCCCCATTCTCCTCTGTCGTACGCGCCTCCCCCTCTGTCATCCTCCGCCCCCATCTGTCATCCTCCGCGAAAGCGGGAGATCCAGAGAGAAAAATTCACTTTGGATTTGTTCTCTCTGGATTATCCGGTTGAACCGGGTAATGACGGGTTATATAGCGGGGATGACAAATTATTTTTGCCTACCGCCTTTTTTATGTTTTCTTAGTCCCCACGGTGCGCTATACTTGGCTTCAGAATATGACTTTTTCAAAACAGCGGGGTTTTACCATTCTTGAACTTTTAGTCGTCATCGCGGCCGTCGGTATCTTGGCGGCGGTGGCGATATATTCGCTTAACCTCACGCGGGCGGCGAGTCGCGATTCTAAGCGCGTCTCGGATGTGAGCGTGATGCGCGCGGCGTTGACCCAATTTTGGCTGCAAAAAGCCACTTATCCGACGAGCGAAGCGGTGGATTTGGGCCGGACGGGCGCCAACGCGGACGTCCTTTCGGGCAACGGCTGGAGCGCGCGCGACCAAGCGGCCGATCCGATCATCCTGCAGCAAGCGCCGCTGGGGCCAAAGGCAGGGGAGTATTACCGTTATCACGGTTCGTCCAACGGCTATGCGTTGCGCTTCGTGACCGAACGCGACACGGCTTACGGACCGGCGGGCACTTGGTATGCCCACGCGGACGGCGTGGATCAGGTTGATGAAGAGAAATAAATAGTCGGTAAGCTGAAGAGAGTAACTAGAATGACTAATGACTAATTTCTAATGACTAAATCCTGACGAGCATTAGACATTAGAAATTAGTCATTAGAAATTTAGTTTTACCCTCTACCCAAATGCCGATTGACCGTATCGTAGGGATAATTTTTGCCGCTTTGCTGGGCGGCGTTTTAGGTTCGTTCGCCAACGTGCTCATCATCCGCTGGCACGAGGATGTTTCGATCGGCGGCCGCTCGGCTTGTCCGCAGTGCAAGACGACCCTCAAGCCGCGGCACATGATCCCTGTCCTATCTTGGTTCATGCTGGGTGGCCGCTGCGCGTCGTGCCGAAAAAAAATCCATTTCCAATATCCGTTAGTCGAAGCCACGGCTGCGCTTTTAGGCATCGTCGCCGCGTTGCGCCATGACCCATTTTCGGATTGGGTCTTCTGGTTTGAATTCATCGTTTCCGTCGGACTGCTCGTCCCGGTCGTCATGGACATCCGCTGGCAAGAGTTGCCCGTCGAATATCTGGCCGGTTTAGGCGTATTCAGTCTCGTCTTCCGTATTTGGCTCATACCCGGCGGATTAAGCGCTTGGCTTATGCTTTTGCTGGCGGCTGGCGGAGCCACAGCTTTTTTCGGCTTGCAATGGTTGCTGTCGCGCGGACGCTGGCTTGGTTCGGGAGACATTTGGTTTGGAGCTTTGATGGGCTGCGTTTTAGGTTGGCCGGGAGTCGCGCTTGGAATTTATGCCGCGTACGTATTGGGTGGTTTGATTGCTGCGTTGGGTTTGCTGACTGGAATCTTGAAACGCGGCAGCCGTTTGCCGTTTGCTCCGGCTTTGGCCGCAGGCACGCTCATCGCGTTATGGTTCGGGCCGCAAATCCTGGCTTTTTTCCGACTCGGTTATGCAAATATCTAAACGCCCTGGTTTCAGCTTTGGCGAAGCGCTCATCAGCATCAGCATATTGGGGCTTATCGCCGTCATCGCGATTTTTGATTTGCGCGCCACGCGCATGAAGGATGAATTGCGCACGGCCGAACGCTTGGTCGCGTCAGATCTGCGTTCGGCGCAGGCGCGCGCCCTTTCGGCGCAGAACCTGAAGTTCTGCCCAACCGCCGTGGGCGAATGGATTTCGTGCGAGCAGTCCACGACGGATTGCGCCGGGGCCTGCGATCCGTATCCTCCGGCGGCGATCGGGTTGCGTTTGACCGAAGATTCAGCCAGCTATGTTTTTTTCGCCAAGCGCGATTTGACCGACAATTTGCGGATGGAAAATGGCGAAGCATTCTTGACGCGGGAGTTCGCGCGGAACGGCGCGCCGAACGTCAAAGTTTCGAGCGTAGTCGGCGTCGCGGCCTTGCCCAATGCCGACGTGGCTTTTCAGCGCCAAAACGGTTCCATGCGTATCAACGCTTGCCCGACTTGCCTGGAAGAACAAAACTTGACCATCACCCTCAAGCACAGCGTCTCCGACGAAACTAAAACCGTCAGTCTTAATTCCCTGACTGGCAGGATCTCCGTCGAATAGGATTTTTTTATGGCTACCCTCTACCGTCACGGGCGCATAACCATGCGCCCCTACTCGCCACTATGACTCGTCCCGGGCAAACCATGATTGAACTTATTCTGGCCATCGCCGTGATCAGCACTGGTCTGTTTGCGGCTACGACGCTGATTTTTTCCAATCAAAACCTGGTCGAGCGCAACACCACCGGTCTGACCGCGCTCAATTTGGCGCGCGAGACGTTGGAGTTGGCTAAACACACGCGCGATTCGAATTGGCTGGCCGGCAACGCTTTCAATCAGGGCTTGGCCGGTGATTTTACGGCGACTCCGCTCTGGATCGGCACGGCGGCTGATCCGACTTTTGATTTTACCGCCAACGCCATTGGTGATCCGGATGCGCGCGTCGTGAGGCTGGCTGCGCCCGTCGGATTTTTTGCTAACCGCAATCAAACCCTGGGTGTCGACGGCGACGTCACGCAATACAGACGTTTGGTCACGTTCTATCCCATCTGCGATCCGGCCAATCCGCCCGATCCGAACAATCCTCCCGCCGCTTGCAGTCCCGTAGTCGGCGTGCGAGTGAAAGCCCTGGTCCAATGGACAATCAAAACAACGACGCGCGAGACCTCGTTATACGAAGATCTGTATGATTGGAAATAGAAAGAAAATGAAGCTAGAAGCTGGAATCTCGAATCTCGACATTCGACATTCGAAACGTCCGGGTTTCACCTTGCTCGAGATGCTCATCGTCGTGTTTATTTTTTCCATCGTCTCGGCGATTTTAGTGCAGACTTTCGTTTCGTTCAATCGGCAACATCGCAAGATCGCGAATTTATCCGTCCTGGCTCAAGACATGCGCTTCATGACCGAGATGTTCGTGCGCTTGGCACGCAGCAATAAAATCGATTACAGCGGCGCGCCTTTGGCCGACGAGTTGGACCAGATCAGGTTCATTACGCCCGACGGAGGGGTGACCTTGGCGCTGCGGCAAAATCCAGATTGCGGCGACGCTAAAGTCACGAATTGCCTGGCTATGAAGCGCGACGCCGACGTGACCTGGAGCGTGGTGAGTTCCAAGCGCGTCAACGTCAACCGCCTGTCGTTTTTCGTCCGGCCGGCCAACGATCCCTTTGCCGATACCAGCCTCAATTACCAACCCATCGTGACTCTGCTCATCGGATTGGATTTTGTGGCGGACAGTCCGCGCGAATATTCCAAACTTGATGCCCAAACCACGGTGTCGTCACGCTTGTATCAACGCTAGTATGCGCCACGCCCACGGAAACATCTTACCTCTCTCCATCATGATGACTATGATCATCCTTTTGGCGGGCATCGGCATCGGCACGGTCGTGCTCGAAGGTTCGCAGCAAGCGGCGCAGACCGACCGCAGCGCGGCGGCATATTATTTGGCCGATTCAGGCGTGGAGCGCCAGTTATATGAGATACGCAAGGACGGCAAGACGCTGGCTGACGTGGAAGCGCTGGACCAAACTTACCCCAACGGTTCAAGTTGGAAATCGACTAGCGGCTTGGAGCAAGTCGCGTCCAAAAGATTCTCGTCCATCGCCGCGTCGAACTTTGCGGTGCTGGATCTTTTCGATCCAGATAATTTGACCCAGTCAGCGGGCATCTCGTCGCTGGCGCTGCGCTGGGACGTCAATCCCGGGTGCCCGGCGGAAATCGAAGTGAGTTATGCGTATTGGAACATCGTGGCTGGCGTGCCGCAATTCCCGGATGACGAACAATTCAAGATTTTGCCCAAGAATGCCACGGGCGCGATGACGGTGGTCTTCGACAATCCAGATCGGGCGTATCGCGTCAGGCTAAAATCCTACACCTGTCCGGCGACGAATGTGGTGGCTCAACCGTATGACGCGGTGGGCGCGGCCAAGCCGGTTCCCGGAGACATCACGCTATCCGCCGAGGGCACGTATCTTAAAGCCACGCAAAAAATCGCTGTGACCATGCCTAAGCTCGACGTGCTTTCCGGCTTGTTCGGTTATGTCATCTTCTCCGAATGCCAACTGGTCAAAGGCGCCGGCGCACCGCTGTGTCCGTGATACAAGAATGTAGGGGCGCATGCCATGCGCCCTGTCGGTAGACAGTGGCCAGATTTGTGCATTAAAAAATATTGTCATCCTGAGCTTGTCGAAGGACCTTTATAAGCGACGCTTGAACCGATGGCTGATTAAGTAGGGGCGACCCGTTGGGTCGCCCCTACGGATGCTAACGCTTCGCTCAGGTAAATAAAAAAATTAAAGCCCGTCGGGGGGACGGGCTGGGGTTCAGACGGGGAAGCTTCCCGTCAAAGCAACTGACTCTGCGCGCTTGAGGTCGCGCTCGTTTTTGATCTCGAGAAAGAGCCGGGCGATCTCGCAGATCGCATCCATGACTCGTTCAGAGTCAAGCTGCCGCTCGCGCGTTCGCGGAGGTGAACCCGCCGAACAGTCGACGGTCCATTTTTCCCTTCCGTCATTCGTGGTGAATTCGAGCGTGTAGCGGCAGTCGACGAACTCCATAAAGCACAAGTTGAAGAAAACCGAAGTGGGATTATTGATTTCCTCGAATCCCGGACCGGAATCCGCCTCCTTGAGTTCCAGACGTGGCAAACGGAGCACGAGAGCAAGCTCCAGGCATTCTTCGAACATGCCCACGAGATAGATGTCGTGGTCATTCTCGCTGCTGGTCGGTTCGAGCCCGCAACCCATTTCAGTCAACACGGACGCGATTTGCTCGAAGACTGCGATATGCCGCTTGAGGTCATCAAGATCAGGATGCAACATGCGTGATCTCCTTGATAAATAGCTGGTTGCTATTTACCCGAGCATGAGGAAAAAGTCAAAACATAAAGCCCGTCAGATTGACGGGCTTCATGTCCCCGCTTGCCGTTCAGGAATTGGCGCGGACACTAAGGAAGTATTTGACCAGCAGGTTGAAGGCGCTGAAGGCATCGTTCTCGACCAACAAGCCTCGTGAGCCAGTGATGGACTCGAAGCTCGGCTGCAGTAGACACCATAACCGATCAAGAGCGTGGGTATCGTCGGGATCAGTGTATCCCAGCTCCCAAGCATCGGTCTCGGAGCTTTCGTGATACAAGTCGATAGCGCAACGGTTGCCGTCTGCCTTGCCTGATTCCAGCGAAAAACTGATGCTGTTTTCTTGGCAGACGGGGGCGGTTGAATCGAATTTGGTCATCAGTCCGAGCGTCAGGTATAGGCCGTCAGCCGGCAGCGTCGCCGAGTAGCTATACGCGTTGCTTTCGAAGGCAAAGGCGAGCGGGAGATCCGGCTTGTCGAAGCCCTCCGAGATGAGCGTACCGTAGAACCTCTCAAAGAGCGCAATGTGCCGCTTCAGATTCTCGAGTTCCGTTCTCATTGACCATCCTCCTGGTTTCAGGTTTGCATCTTTCAGCCCTTAGGTCAAGCCTCTTTTGCCTTAGACATTCGTCTGAAAAGCCTCTAAACTGTGGGCATGAACCGCCATGAAGCCGAAATACGCGTTAAAAAGTTGCGTCTTGAGATAGATAAATACCGCTACCAATATCATGTCTTGAATGCGCTCGAGATATCCGAGGCGGCTTTGGATTCGCTCAAGCACGAGTTGTACGAACTTGAGCTGCAATATCCTGACTTAATCACGCCGGATTCGCCGACGCAGCGCGTAGCCGGCGAGCCGTTGCCTGGATTCAAGAAGGTCAAACATGAGACGCGCATGCTCTCGATCGAAGATTCATTCTCGCGCCAAGAGACGGAGGACTGGTTGGTCAGGCTGAAAAAACTGCGACCCAGCGCCAAGTTCGATTTTTTCGCCGAGCTCAAGATGGACGGCTTAGCGGTCTCGCTGCTATATCAAGACGGCATGTTCGTGCAGGGAGCGACGCGTGGCGACGGTAGCGTAGGCGAAGAAGTCACGCATAACCTGCGCACCATCGAAGCCGTGCCGCTCACCTTGCGCACGCCGCCGGAAAAAGACATCGAAAAATTCCTGGCCAAGCATCGCGGCAAGTTGGATGAAAAAAAAGCGCGCCGTTTCTTGATCGAACACCCCGGACGTTTCGAGGCGCGCGGCGAAGTCTTCATGCGAAGGAGCAAGCTCAAAGCTCAAAATTTAAAACTTAAAGCTGAAGGACTGCCGGAGTTGGCTAATCCGCGCAACGCGGCCGCCGGTTCCATCCGCCAGCTCGACCCTAAGATCGCGGCCGAGCGCGGCTTGTCGTTTTTCGCTTATGCGCTGGTCGGGGATTACGGTACGACGACGCATGAACAGACGCATGAACTCTTGGCGCTTTTGGGTCTGCCCACCAATCCTAATTGCCGTTATGCGAAAGCGTTGGACGAAGTCGCGGAATTTTTCGACGAAATCGGACGCAAGCGCGACAAACTGGATTATTGGATCGACGGCGTGGTGTTGAACGTAAACAATGACGCGCTGTTCCGTTTGCTGGGCATCGTGGGCAAGACGCCGCGCGGGATTTTGGCTTGGAAGTTCCCGGCGGAGCAGGGGACGACGATCGTGCGCGAGATCAAAGTTTCCGTGGGACGCACCGGAGCGCTCACGCCGGTCGCCGTGATGGATCCGGTCAAGCTCGCCGGCACGACCGTCACCCACGCTTCGCTGCACAACGAAGATGAGATTGAGCGGCTCGGCCTCAAGATCGGCGACACCGTCATCCTGGAAAAAGCCGGTGACGTGATACCCAAAATCATCAAAGTCCTGCCGGAGCTGCGCACGGGCAAAGAAAAAAAATTCCGTATGCCGGATAAGTGTCCGATTTGCGGCTCGCCGGTCCAGCGTAAAGAAGGCGAAGTCGCGACCATGTGTTCGAACAAAAGCTGTTTTGCGCAAGAATTCCAACGCCTGCTGCATTTCGCGGGACGCAACGCCTTGGATATCCGCGGCTTCGGCGACGCAATCGCGGAACAATTGATCCAGACGGGATTGGCGCGCGAACCGGGCGACCTGTACGAACTCACGCCCGACGATTTTTTGACTCTCGAAGGATTCGCGGACGTTTCCTCCAAAAAACTTTACGCTGAGATTCAAGCCCATCGCAGCGCGCCCTTTGATCGTTTTTTGAATGCGCTCGGCATCCGTCATGTCGGCGAGGAGACGGCACGCGACTTGGCCGAGCATTTCGGGAGCATCGAAAAATTGCGCGAGGCGAGCAAAGACGAACTGGCGGCGGTCGAGGGAGTCGGTGAAATCGTGGCGGATTCCATCGTCGAATTTCTTTCCGATCCGCGCGAAGCAAAACGTTTGGACCATCTGCTTAAGCACGTCAAAGTCGAAAGTCAAAAGTCGAAAGCCAAAGGTCCGTTCGCGGACACGACTTGGGTCTTGACCGGCATGCTGCAAGCTCTGTCGCGCGAAGCGGCCAAGGAAAAAATCCGCGCGCTGGGCGGCGAATCCTCGGAAACAGTCTCGAAGAACACGACTTACGTGGTGGCAGGGGAGAATCCAGGATCGAAATTCGCCAAAGCACAAAAACTCGGCATAGAAATCTTGGACGAAGAAGCTTTTCTGAAAAAAATCGGAGAGTGAGTTCCGCTGTCATCCTGAGCGCAGCGAAGGCTCGTCCGACGAGTCGAGCGCAGTCGAAGGACCTTTTTAAACTTAGTTCGAACCGAAAGTTGATAAAGGTCCTTCGACTGCGCTGCTGCTCCGCTCAGGATGACAATTTATCTGTACCGTCTTTGACTTCTGAAACAAATTCTGGCAGGGTCTTTTTAGTTCATTCGATTTGGAGGTGGCTATGTTCAGTCTTCTGAAGAGGTTTCAGGACGCCAATCCTTCGGCTTACGAGCGATGCGCTGAACTGACGAACCAACTGGAGATAGCCGGGGCTTTCAGGACCGCGCTCCCGCTCGATGTCCAGTACGGCGGGATGATCTTCGACCCATTGCGCCGTGAGACAGGGGAATTCTTTTGGGGATTCCGTTTGCTCGATATGGATTCCGGCGGAGCGAGAGTCATCATGATCATGCTCAACTATTTCACGCGGATCCCGGGCTGACCGGGTCCAGCCTAAACCGGCACTGCGCGCCGCCCAGACTTCCCTGGGCGGCGTTTTTTTGCTTAAAACTCCCTAGCCAGGCGGGGGTCCGGGGGGTTTGCGTCAAGCCAGCCGCAAGATGAACCAAGAGACATACCTGCAGCGTATAGCAGACCCCCGGCGTCTTTGGTCACTTTCCACGCGGAAAGTGACGAAGTCCCGTTTGACCGCCGACACTCGGAAAAACCTCGATCCGCTCATTGCCTCAAATCGTACCTATCGGACCATTTCGGGGCAAGGCAAAAAAACAAATCAAATGCACCTCATACTTTTTGCCGCCAAAAAGTATGCAAAAACCGCTGGGGCCTCGAATTCGCTTACATGTATATAGTTAAGCGTTCTTGCGGTTAGCTCAACTCTCGGCCCCAGACCCCACCTGGAGACTACGAGTTTTTTCTTTTTAGTTTCCAGCCTACCCAAATAAAAACGGATAATGTAAGCTGTTTGCCATATGGCTTTATCCAGCGAAGAAGTCAGACAGTTGGCTGATTTGGCGCGGCTTGAGCTCGATGAAAACGAGGTCACCGCGGCCGAAAAAGATCTGGACAAGATCTTGGGTTTCGTCGACCGCCTGAAAAAAGTCGAGACTCAAGGCGTCGAACCGGCCAGCATGCCGGCCAGGACCGAATGGCGCCAAGATATCGCGCAGCCGGTTGATGAGTTGGCGCGCGAAACCATCCTCGCGAATTTTCCGGCGCGCAGTGGCGACCTGCTTAAAGCGCCCGGAGTATTCGAGAAGCCGAAAGGAAAATAGCAGAGAGTAGAAGGTAGACGGTAGCCAGGCCGTCGACTCGAATTCTGGCTACTCTCTACCCTCTACTCTCTATCCTCTAACTTTATGCAACTGAACGAACTCACCATCGCTGAAGCGCGGAAAAAACTTGATGCCGGGGAAATCTCCGCGAAGGATTTGACCCAGGCTTGCCTGGATCAGATCAGGAGCTTGAACGGCGCTTTGAACGCTTTTCTTGAAGTCTATACCGACGAAGCGTTGGCGGCGGCCAAAAAATCCGACGCCAGGCGCGCGGATGGAAATATCTTAGGCCCGCTCGACGGCATCCCGCTGGCGCTCAAGGACAACTTGATGGATCAGGGCAAGCGCATCACGGCTGGTTCGAAAATCTTGGCCAACCATATCGCGGCGTATGATGCGACCGCGGTGCGCAAACTCAAGGAACAAGGTGCGGTCATCTTGGGACGCACCAACATGGATGAATTTGCCATGGGCTCTTCGACCGAGCATTCGGCCTACGGACCGACGCGTCATCCACGCGACTCCGAACGCGTGCCGGGCGGATCGTCCGGCGGCAGCGCCGTGGCGCTTGCGACCAACATGTGCCTCGGCGCATTCGGTTCCGACACCGGCGGCTCCATCCGTCAGCCCGCAGCTTTTTGCGGCGTGCTCGGTCTCAAGCCGACCTACGGCCGCGTCTCGCGCTCCGGTCTCATTGCCATGGCGTCTTCGCTCGATCAAATCGGGCCGTTCGCCAAGACGGCGGAAGACGCCGCCAGCCTGCTCTCGGCCATCCAAGGCAACGATCCGGCCGACCAAACGACAGCGCAGCAGGAACCGTTTGTACCGGCTTGGACAGAAAATCTCACCGGCGTGAAGATCGGTTTGCCGCGCCAAGCTTGGGGCGAAGGCATGCAAGAGGGCGTGCGCAGCGCGGTGCAGACTGCGGTGCAAGTCATGGAAAAATTAGGCGCGCAAATCAGCGAAGTGGATTTGCCGTATGTCGACGAAGCGTTGGCCGTGTATTACGTGCTCATGCCATGCGAAGTCTCGGCCAACCTGGCGCGTTTCGACGGCATGCGCTACGGCTTGCGGCTTGAGAATCTGCCCATCTTCGAGACTTACGCCAAGACGCGCGCGACCGGATTCGGTCCCGAAGTGCGGCGTCGCATCATGCTCGGCACCTACGCCTTGTCGCGCGGTTATTACGAAGCCTATTATGTGCAAGCCAAAAAAGTGCAGACGTTGATCCGCCGCGCTTACGATAACGCGCTGCAAAAAGTCGACTTGCTGCTCACGCCTACCGCGCCGACTACGGCTTTCAAGATTGGCGAGAAGACCGCCGATCCGCTGACCATGTATCTTGAAGATATCTTTACCGTAGGCGTGAACGTCGCGGGGTTGCCCGCGGTATCCGTGCCCTGCGGCACGGCCGAGGCTTTGCCCGTCGGCATGCACCTCACCGGCCGCGCTTTTTGCGAAGCCGAACTCCTGGCAGCAGTACGAGTCTACGAGCAAGGATCATAGAACGCGGAACATGCTCCGTGATTCGTGCTCCGTGTTCCGTGATTATTGCGGTATACTCAATCCATGGGTGAAGATTACATAGTCGAAAGCGCAAGCGGGACTCCGCTTTGGGTTTATATCGCGATTGCCGTGGCTGCGCTGGCGGTTTTGGCTGTTCTGGTTTGGCTGGCTTGGCGTCTCAAGCGTTTGTTGACGCGGCCCGGGTTGACGGGTTTGTCGCGCGAAGAAATCAGGCGGCGTTGGGTAGAGCTGCGTAAAACCAGCGAGCAAGGACTCATGGGCGCCAAACTCGCGCTGCTCGAAGCGGACAATCTTTTGGATTCAGGATTAAAATCAATCATGATGCCGGGCGAGACGTTGGGCGAGCGCCTCAAAGTCGCCGGCTACAAATATCCGAATCTCAAGAACGTGTGGTGGGCGCACAAGTTGCGCAATCAACTGGCGCACGAATCTTCCTTCCAAATCTCGCAGCGCCAAGCGCGTCAGGCCTTGGATGAGTTCGAACGGGCGTTGAAGACATTGAATATACTTTGAAACCGCGAAATATTCGTCCCTGTCATTGCGAGGAGCAGCAGCGACGAAGCAATCTCTGATGTATGGAGTCGAAACGATATTTCGTCTACATGATGACTAACCCTTCTAATACAGTTCTGTACACCGGAGTCACGAACGATTTGGCGCGCAGAGTAGATGAGCATAAAGCAGGATTAAACGATGCAAATTTCACGAAGCGATATAACATCAATAAGCTCGTATACTATGAAGCCGGGGAAGACGTGCGAGAAGCGATCGGTCGCGAGAAGCAAATTAAAGCCGGTTCCAGAAAGAAGAAAGTTGACTTGGTGAACTTAATGAATCCAGAATGGAAAGATTTATCACTCGATTTATGAACTCGATTGTCATTGCGAGGAGTAGCGACGACGTAAAGTCGCGTGGCGACCACGTCGCTTTACGCGACGAAGCAATCTCCGAAATCCAGAGATTGCCGCGCGCGATTAGTCTATGCGCTCGCAATGACAAGGTGCCCCTATGATCCCTTGGCTCGAATCCCATACCTATAATCTCGGCGGCCTAACGCTCCAAACTTGGGGGACTTTTGTAGCTTTAGGATATTTGGTCGGGGCTTGGATCTCGGCGCGACGGGCCAAAGCCAAGGGACTGAAGCCGCATTTCGTCTGGGACGCGGCGTTTTGGATGTTCATCGCCGCTTTCATCGGCGCGCGTCTGTTCCACGCGATTTTTTACGATCCGACGCACTTCATCCAACACCCGCTCGACCTCATCGATCCGCGCTATCAAGGCTTCGCCATGTTCGGCGGATTGCTTGGCGCAATCGTGGCTTTCGCCATCGTCATAAAAAAACACAAACTCGATTTCCAGCGTTACGCCGATGCGACGATTTGGGGTTTGCCCTGGGGCATCATGCTTGGACGGATCGGATGTTTTTTGATCCATGACCATCCCGGCACGTTGTCGCATTCGTTGCTGGCCGTGCAGTATCCGGGCGGCGCGCGGCATGATCTTGGTTTGTATCTGTCTATCGGCGGTCTGCTGACTGGTCTGCTATTTCTCGTCTTGGATCGCAAGTCGCATCGACCGGGATTTTTCCTTTACGCTTTCTTCGCGTCTGAAGCCATCCAGCGCTTGGGGTTGGATTTTTATCGCATCGCGGATACGCGTTATCTTTATCTTACACCGACGCAATGGTTCGCTATTCCACTCCTGATTTATGCGTCGTACGGCATGTCGCAGCGCTGGAAGCCTAAAACTTCGGCCGCTTGAATTATGTACGACGCCATCATCATCGGAGGAGGTCCGGCGGGCATGGCGGCCGCGATTTATCTGGCGCGGCAAAAATTAAAATTCATTTTGCTGGCCAAAGAGTTGGGCGGCAAGACGCTGTGGAGTTCAGATGTGGAGAATTATTTAGGTTTTCATCTGCTTTCCGGCGTGGAATTGGTGGAAAAGTTCAAACGTCATTTGGAGGATTATAAGCAAGACTTTGAATTGCACGAAGGCGAGTTGGTGCGCGGCATCGCGCTGCAAGCCGCGGAGTTCGCGGTCACGACGGATAAAGCGACCTACGAAACAAAAACCCTGCTCATCGCGACCGGACAAGCCAATCGCAAGCTGCAAGTCCCAGGCGAAACGGAATTCTACGGCCGTGGTGTGACATATTGTGCGACGTGCGATGCGCCGCTGTTCAAGGATAAGACGGTCCATGTCATCGGCGGCGGCAACAGCGCCATGGACGCGGCTTTGCTCTTGGAAAAATACGCGGCGCAAATAACCCTGGTGGCGGTCAACGACGAATTGAAGGGCGATGCCAGGCTGAAGAATCGCTGTCTCACCAGCCCCAAGATAAAATTCTTGGGCGGATCGCGCGTGGCGAAAATCCTGGGCCAAAAGTTCGTCGACGGAATCGGGCTCATGGGTCCCGACGGGACGGAGCGCAAAGAGGCGACGCAAGGCGTGTTCATCGAAGTCGGGCTCAAGCCCATCTCGGACTTCATCGACTTCGTGGAAAAAGACAAGCTTGGTCAGATCATCGTGGACAAGCGTAATCGCACTTCGAGGCTCGGCGTTTGGGCCGCCGGCGATGTCACGGACGTGACCGAAAAACAGATCGCTATCGCGGTGGGCGAGGGGAGCAAGGCCGCGGTGGACATGATTTCGTATCTGCAGACCGCGTGAAGCTTGACCCCTTGACTTTTTGCGTGACTCTTCGGGGTCTAGAGCGTAAAATCCTTTTGCTTATTAAATTTTGACGCTTATGAACATGCAACAAGACCTCCCGGTCAACGATGACGTAAAAGTTTCATTGAACGAGAATTCAGTCGGTCCGTTCGAAGGCACGCCTAAGACCATGTTTTTCATGGGATTGTTCGTCGGTATAGCGGTGTGCACGACCGCCATGCTGGCGTTCTTCGTCTGGTCAGTCACGAGCGGCAAGGGTATCCAACTGGCCACGAATACGACGGGTAAGGTCGCCGGTGTGACGGTTCAGCCGACCGCCGCGGATCAGCCGGCTAATCCGAGCGCTGACACGCAACAGCCAGCTAAGGCCGCAGGTCCGGTCAAACCGGTCGACGCGAACGATCACGTCAAGGGTCCTAAGGATGCCAAAGTCACGCTCATCGAGTATTCCGACTTCGAGTGTCCATATTGCAAGCGCCACTTTGAAGTGATCAACGAAATCGCCAAGGCTTATCCGAATGACGTAAAGCTCGTGTTCCGCCACTTCCCGTTGTCATTCCATCAGAACGCAGGGAAAGAAGCCGAAGCCAGCGAGTGCGCAGCCGATTTGGGCGGCAACGATGCTTTTTGGAAAATGCATGACAAAATCTTCACCGAGACGACTTCCAACGGTACGGGTATAGCGCTGGAGCGTTTGCCGGTGATGGCGCAAGAGATCGGCTTGGATCAGGCTAAGTTCAAGAGCTGTCTTGATTCAGGCAAATACGCCGCCAAGGTCGCCAAGGACCAGCAAGAAGGCGCGGACGCTGGAGTCGAGGGTACGCCGGCGACATTCGTCAACGGCACGCTCGTTTCCGGAGCCCAGCCGTTAAGCAACTTCAAGACAGTCATCGACGGCATCCTGAAGAAATAATAGTCTAGCAAAAAAATCCCTCCGGCCAGGAGGGATTTTGGTAACGCGGGATTCGATCCGTAGGGGCGCATGCCATGCGCCCTGTTCGAAATGGACAGATAATCCAGTCCTGGGCGTGTGGCACACGCCCCTACGACAGAATCACTGTCATCCTGAGCGAAGCGCAGGCTCGTCAGATGAGCCGTAGCGCAGTCGAAGGACCTTTTTCAGCGACCGTCGGTTCTTGACAAAATGGCCGTTTTGTGCTATATTTATTTGTTTTAAAGCTGCGACAGATAAGCCAAAACAGGCCAAAGGAGGCCAGATGAAGATCTTTGAAAGGCTGTTCACGTTCACGGCTACATTGGCGCTGATCGTCTACGGATCAGGCTACTTCGAGCAATATCGCACGGATTTCGGTCGTTGGTTCGGCTTCGGCGCGTTAGTCTTCGGACTGATCCTCTTCGCCGGTGCGCTCGTCGAGTGGCTCGAGCAAGGCGGCTACGACCGCGTGCTCAAACAACATGAGCACGTCTGATCGCGCACCCTCACCGTTTCACCCCGCTGCATCTCGCAGCGGGCGTTGTGTTATTATGGGCGGGATATGAAAGAGCGAATCGAATCCGAAGCGCCGGTCAAACTGCTTGAACACCGGGACCGGGCTTGGCGTTTTAGGGGCAGTCAGCAAGGCGACGGGTTGGTGGTAGACGCACTTTTGCGCGAAAAGGGATTTGCCGATGTGCGTGAGCATGCGGAATACAAAAAATTCCAATCCGCCGAAATCGCCGGGCCGTTTTATTCCAAGATTGACGAGCGCTCCACCGACGGATCTTTACCGCACGGCGATGCGTGCTACATTCGGACGTGGAAAGTGATCCTGATTCAACCCGAATTGACCCAGGAAGATGAACATGGCCTGACGCCGCGTGCCTTCACCATATTGGCGCACGAGATGGGACACGAGTTGGCGCATGAAAAAGGATTGGCTAAAATTCCGAACGCCGCTGACTACGATATTGACGAAGATGAATTGCTGGCCTGGCGCTTGGCGCTGAAAAAATACGGCGCTAATAAAAAATTCGATAAGCGGCACGCGGAGGAATACATCAAGAGACATACGCAGAACCGTGCGCAACATAAAAATCCCACTTGAAAATGGGATTTGTTTATGGCGGTGGGGAGTGCGATGGACTAATCTGGCTGGTCGTCACCTGGCCAGGAAATTCCACCAGGGTTTTTTGATGCTTTGGATGCTGCCGTCTGCCGCGTTGATTTTGATTTCCAGCCTGACTGATACGGGGATGAAGAAGAAAAGTTTTGCGTTGCGCCAGCCGACGACTGAATATTGTTGTTTTTCCGAATCCAGTTCGATGGTCTCGACGGTCTTAAGTTCATTCTTCTCGACCAACATGTTGGATATCTCGTCAGAGCTTTTGATGGAAGAACCGCTGTCTTCCTCGTCCGTCGCCACGCCTGCGGAAAGGACTTCGATTTTAGTCAGAAAATATCCACCGAGTCGCTCGTCTCCACCGAAGTGCATTCTTGCTTTTATCTTCTGCCCGGCTTTTAGCGGAGTTTTCTCATACTCATCCGGCACGACGATTGAATCTGTTTCCAGCTTAGCCAAATCTTCACATAAGCCGTTTCCATCTTTGGCGTAAAGCGAACTTGAGATTATCTTCAGTCTCACTCCGTAATAATCGAAGCTTTCGCTTGAGGGTTGTTCCGTCTTGAAGTTGCTGGTTTTCTTTTTGACGCTCGTGATTGTGGCGGTTATCTCGCAAGTCGGACTGGGAGCGGCGGGGACGGCGCGGGCGATTTGAACGGTCAGACCGCCTAGCAAAAGAAGCAATGCGGTGACGACGATTTTTTTCAACATATTTTTCATGGCAAGCGAATCAATCGCGTTGCGCTAGCATGGTACCAAATTTTGGGTCTTCGACGCAAAAACGCCGGGCGTTGGAGAAGCCCGGCGCTGACGTTGAGGAGATGCTAGGACGTCCGCAGGCGTGACTGGCGCACGTCGCAGGCGAACATGATGATAAGGACGATTGTGATGAGGACGAAGGTCCTGATGGCGTAGATGGTCGCCAGCGTGTCATGTCCGAACAGGCCCAGGGCAAGGCCGGACATGCTGGAGAGGAGCCCCATGCTCCACGCAAAGTAGGATTCCGAGTTCACTTTTTCCCGGAGGAATTTTTGGAACGTCGGGAGATAACCCGCCACGATGATGACTTGGGCAAACAGGTTGGAGCCGAAGGCATCGCCCGTCGCCAGTCCATACCCGACGACGGTGATGCAACTGGCTAGGTATGATTTTTCAAATGGACGGAAGCGCATGGACCGGTCGCCACACACGAGAATCGCTACGAGGATGGCCGCGACGCCGAGGAAGTCCAGCCCGAGCATGGCTCCGGAGAGCAGATCCTTCTTCTTCGCCAGGACGTAGGTCGTCATGCTTAGCGATGTTCCGATGAGGAAGATGATCCAGGTCGAAAGAGCCGGTGAAACGCCCTTCTTTTTTCGGATCGCCGTGACATAAGCGACGCACTGCGCGACCATGAAGATCAGCACCAAGATTGAACACGCCAATTTCAAGCCCCACCTCTTTCTAGATGAAAGTTCGAGTTATGACGCGGTATACCGTGGCATCAGAAGAAGTGAATGTCAACGGTGCGGTAAACGTTTTTGAGGCAAGTGGGTCGGGTTATTAATACTGAACAGATCATGTTCTTGAGAGCCGTTTCATTTGTAGGAACCGATTATGCAAATAGAATATTCCTGCGGCGGAAAAACTAATTATAATGATTCCGGCTGACGATATCACCCCGAAGACATTTGCAATCTCAAGCCACTGCCACAACTCATCTATGCTATGAATATGAATAAGACCGAAATGGAAAATGAGCATCGGAAGTGCATAACAAACGATAAGACATAAGGCATTCCTAGATTTTTTCTGTTTGAAGAGCAAGATAAAAAATAGAACAAGAACAATCAAAGGAACTCCAAAGAGCCCAAGCCATGCGAAGAATGTATGCCGATGAAAATCAAGGCAATTTCCAACCGAATCTAGAGCCCTACAAAAATTTTGATAATCTTCAATTCTGTTTACATAACTGTACCAAACTTCACTCAATTTAAACCCAATCTCATAAAGAGACATTTCTAGAACAGCAAATAGTAACCCGCCCAATAAATACTTCTTCATAGTTTTACGACTACATAAATCCTAACATTGATCCGGACTATCGTAAAACCGACCCACATGGGTCGGTTTTACGTGGCGGAGAGGGAGGGATTCGAACCCTCGGTACCTTGCGGTACGCTTGCTTTCCAAGCAAGTGCACTAGACCGCTATGCGACCTCTCCGGGCTGTTTAGTTTTGCGCCGAAAGCTTAGCGCACAAAGCCCCGGCTTTCAAGAGGCCAGGTTCCTCGCCGTAGCGTGTTCACTCTTGCTTTACAGGACTTTAGGATCTTCGAATGATTTTTTTGGAGCAGGTTGCAGAAACCAAGTGGATGGTGGACAATGGTTAATGACGAATTACAAATGCCAAATGACGAATGACTAATTCCTGCGGGCGCTAGACATTACTAATTAGACGTTAGAAATTTAAGCCTAAAAATTTATCCATATGAAAGTCAGGGACATCATGGAGACCAAGGTCATCGCCATACCTGTGGGCACTCCATACGAGGAAGTCGCGCGCATCCTGTATGCCGACGACGTCAGCGGCGCCCTGGTGGTGGATGCGCAAGGGACATTGGTCGGAGCGGTGTCGGAAAAAGATTTGTTCCGCATCATGTATCCGTTCTATAAGAGTTACTACGAGCATCCGGAGAGTTACACGGATTATGAGGAGCGGGAGAACAAGATAGATGAGATCAGGAATCAGCCCGTGGAAAGATTCATGACGCGCGAGGTCTTGACCATCGATCCGGAATCTCCGATCATGCGCGCGGGCGCGGTCATGCTGGCGCGCAACGTGAGCCGCCTGCCGGTGGTCGAAGACGGAAAAATCATCGGCATAATCTGCCGCCCGCACATCTACCGCAATATCTACAAACATCATTTTGAAAAGCGCGCGTAGGCATAAAATTCGTCATCGCTGCGGGAAAATCAAAAAAATAAACCTTGTCATTACCCGGTTCAACCGGGTAATCCAGACCTCGGAAACATCGGAAGGGTTGTGTTCTCTGGGTCCCCCGGTTGAACCGGGGGATGACGAAAGAAGAAACACATGCGTCCTCGACAGGCTTTTTGGTTTGCCGTATAGTCATGGGTACGCGTCGCCAGGGCGCCGTTTTCCGTTATTTATAGTGCCACGAGTCGGTGAGTCGTAAGTGATTCACCTGCTGAGCCTATTTGTCATCCTGAGCTTGTCGAAGGACCTTTATCAGCGATGTCTGGACCGATGGCTGATAAAGGTCCTTCGACTTCGCTGGCGCTACGCTCAGGATGACAATGTATCTGGCCACCCTCTATCTCCATGAAAGAATTCATCACCATCCGCGGAGCGCGCGAGCATAATCTCAAGAACATCTCGCTGGATTTGCCGCGCAATAAACTCATCGTCTTCACCGGCGTGTCAGGTTCGGGCAAATCGAGCTTGGCTTTTGATACGATCTTCGCCGAGGGGCAGCGCCGTTATGTCGAGTCGCTGTCGGCGTACGCGCGCCAGTTTTTGGGCCAGATGGACAAGCCGGACGTGGATGAAATCGAGGGTCTGTCGCCGGCCATCTCGATCGATCAAAAAGCGCATTCGGCGAATCCGCGTTCCACGGTGGCGACGATCACGGAAATCTACGATTATCTGCGCGTGCTGTATGCGCGCATCGGGCATCCGCGCTGTCCCATCGGCGGCGAACCGATCCGCAAGATGACCGTGGATGAGATGGTGGATGTGGCGCTCAAGCGCACCTCCGAGATCCATTCGATCCCGGCGGAGATCGTCAAGCGCAAAAATCGCGACTCGCATAACGAGATCGTGGTCTTGGCGCCGCTCGTGCGCGGCCGAAAAGGGGAGTATCACCAACTGTTGCAGGATCTGTATCAAGCCGGATTTTTGGAGATCAGATTGGACGGCAAGTGGCGTTCGCTTAAGGATCGCGTGCCGCTTGAACGTTATAAGCAGCACACCATCGAAGTCGTGATCGACCGCGTGCCGCTGGCTTGGCCGGTCGAAGGCAACACACAACTGCGTTCGCGTCTGGCCGAATCCATCGCGGCGGCGTTGGACCGCGGCGAGGATAATGTCATCGTGTTTTTGGATGACGATTCGGAGCATCTGATGTCCGCGCGTTTTTCTTGTCCGAACCATGAGTTTGCTTTTCCCGAGATCGAGCCGCGGCTTTTTTCCTTCAACTCGCCGTACGGAGCTTGTCCCGCCTGCAACGGCTTGGGCACCAAGGAACTTTTTTCGGAGGAAGTGTGTCCCGAGTGCCAGGGCGTGCGCTTGCGCACCGAAGCGCTGCACGTCTTCGTCGGCGACATGAACATCGTGGATCTTACGGCGCTGACCATCGACCAAGCTTATGAGCACATTGCGCTGTTGGAGCTGAACCAGAACGAAGAGGCTATCGCCGAACCGATCACGCGGGAGATTTTGGCGCGCTTGCAGTTTCTGCTCGACGTCGGCTTGCATTATCTGACTTTGAATCGCATCGCCGGGTCGCTCTCGGGCGGCGAGGCGCAGCGCATCCGCTTGGCTTCGCAGATCGGCTCGCACCTGGTCGGCGCGTTGTACGTGCTGGATGAGCCGACCATCGGCCTGCATCAAAAAGACAACGCCAAGCTCGTGGGGACGCTGGAGAAATTGCGCGACGCGGGCAACACCATCATCGTCGTGGAGCATGACGAGAACACTATCGCGGCGGCCGATTATCTAGTAGACATCGGTCCGGGCGCGGGCAAGCACGGCGGATATATCGTGGCGGCGGGTGAGATGCCCGAGATTTTGAAAGACAAAAAAAGTCTGACTTGCGCCTATCTGCGCGGCGAGACGGAAATCCCGCTGTCGCGTCCGCGTCCGCCGGCCAAACAATTCATCACCATCCGCAAGGCGGCGGAGAATAACCTCAAGAACATCACGGTCAAGATTCCGCTCAAGCGCTTCGTGTGCGTCACCGGCGTCTCGGGATCGGGAAAATCCACACTCATGATCGACGTGCTGTACCGCGCCATGGCGCAAAAGCTGCACGGTTCGACGGCCAAGCCGGGCAAGCACGAAGCGGTCTTGGGTTTGGAATGGCTGGACAAGATCGTCGACGTGGACCAGTCGCCGATCGGTCGCACGCCGCGCTCCAATCCCGCGACGTATACCGGGATCTGGAATCACGTGCGTGAACTTTTTGCGTTGACTCCAGAGGCGCGTATGCGCGGGTACAAGATCGGCCGCTTCTCGTTCAACGTACCGGGCGGGCGCTGTGAACACTGCGAAGGTCACGGTCAGATCGCCATCGAGATGCACTTTTTGCCCACGGTCTACGTGCGCTGCGACGTGTGCAAAGGCAAACGTTTCGATCGCGAGACGCTCGAGGTCAGATATCGCGGCAAGAACATCGCCGACGTGCTGGCCATGACGGTGGAAGAAGCGAACGAATTTTTCCGTGACATCCCGCCGGTCCACGACAAGACCATGATCCTGCAGGAGGTCGGTTTGGGTTATATCAAATTAGGGCAATCAGCCACGACACTCTCGGGCGGCGAAGCGCAGCGCGTTAAACTCGCGACCGAATTGGCGCGGCGCGATACCGGCAACACTTTTTACCTTTTGGACGAACCCACGACGGGTCTGCATTTCGACGACGTCAAGAAATTGCTTGAGGTGATTCAAAGGTTGGTGGCCCGCGGCAACACCGTCGCGGTCATTGAGCATAACTTGGACGTGATAAAAAACGCCGACTGGATCATCGATCTGGGTCCGGAGGGCGGAGACAAAGGCGGCAAAGTCGTGGCCGAAGGCAAACCCGAAGACATCGCCGCAAACCCCAAAAGCGCGACTGGCCAATTCCTGAAGAAATATTTCAAGTAAAAATCAAGCCATCAGACTTTTGATTCGCATCGCCGCTTCCATCACGCTCTGCGGTATCTCGACTTTTTCGATGTAACCCAGTTCGGAATATTTCACGAGCCGTTCGATCTCTTCGGCTAGCCGCTTGATCGGATCTTCGTCGGGGCGATTCTGGCGGCTCATTTCAAGATAGATTTCCATTTCGCCCGGCGACGGACTCGCAAACGTCTTCAAATCGGGGAAATGTCGCTTGAACGTCGCCTTGCAGCGAAGCATGTGGGGAGGCTTTGAAATCAGGATCAGACGCGTGGGCACTGTCCCATTTTCGGAAAGTTTTTCCATCCCGAACCTTACGTTTTCACCAGTATTAGTCGCTTGCGTCTCAAGCAAGATGGAGGACGCAGCGATGCCGGCTTGTCGAAGGGCGTCGGTAAAGACGACTGCTTCGGGTTTTGAAAAAATCGCTTTTTTGAGCCGGGGCGCGTTGCCGGATACGAGGATCAGCGGCGCGAGGCCCTGATTGAAAAGCGCGACGGCGTGAGCTGGCACGCGCATGTTATTGCTTCCGAAAACAAAAATAGCTTCGGCCTTTTCAATTGGTTCAGACACCAAAAGAAAATCCCAAATGGTTTGGGCCGCACCTTGTAGTTCGTCGGAAAATCCCATGCGCGTCATCTTACATCCATTTTCGGGCATCTGAAAAGCCGCCACGGATTTTTTCGCATTTCCGCAAAATGGTCCGATAGGTACGATTTGAGGAAATCGTGTTTTACAGAGATTTGTTTTGATAAACAACCTTAGATGAAATTATTGACCGGAGCGAATAATCTGTTACGCTGGCTGCATGATCCCTAAAAAGATTAAGATTAAAAACGGCGCGTTGCCGGATGAGCCCGGGGTGTATCTGATGAAGAACGCCGCGGGTGAGATTATTTACGTGGGCAAAGCGACGTCACTCAAGCGCCGCGTCACCTCGTATTTCCAAAAAGCGCACGACGCGCGCATCGAGAAGATGGTGAGTGAGATCAGTTCCATCGATTACATCGTGAAACCTACGGTCATCGAAGCGTTGATCCTTGAGGCTAACCTGATCAAATATTATTTTCCGCCTTACAATATCAAAGACAAAGATAACAAGAGTTTCCTTTATCTCGTCATCACCAAAGAAGATTTTCCGCGACCGCTGCTCGTGCGCGGCACGGAGCTCGGCGACGACGCGCGAAAAAAATACAAAGCCATCTTCGGTCCATATACCCAAGCTAGGTCGCTGCGCGCCGCGTTGGATTTGATTCGCCGCGCCATACCTTGGTCGACCTGCATCCCCGGACAAAAGCGCCCGTGTTTTTACGTGCATCTCAAACAGTGCCCCGGCGTATGCGTGGGTCTAGTATCGAAAAAAGATTATGCCAAAATCATCCGCGACTTGATTAAGTTCTTCGAAGGACGGAAAGACGATTTGATCAAGCAATTCAAGACCGAGATGAAAGCGGCGGCGCGACGCCAGGACTTCGAAAGCGCGGCGGAGATCCGCAATCGCATCTTTTTCCTCGAACACATCCAAGACGTGGCTATCTTGAAGCGCGAAGACGACGACATCGATAAGATCAGGGAAGGGGAGATCGTCATCAACTTGTTCGGACGCATCGAGGGCTACGACATCTCGAACATCTCCGGCACTTCGTCGGTCTCGTCCATGGTCGTGTTCGAAAACGGCGCGCCGGCCAAAGCCGAATATCGCAAGTTCCGCATCAGGACGGTCGCGGGTCCGAATGACGTGGCCAGTATCCGCGAGACCATCGCGCGCCGGTTGCGCAATCCGTGGCGCAAACCTGACCTCATGCTGATCGACGGCGGTTGGGCGCAAGTCAACGCGGCCAAGCAAGTCGTGCGCGAATTCGATTTAGGAATTCCGGTCGTGGGCGTAGCCAAGGGACCTAAACGCGACAAAGATGAGCTGATTTGCGACGAAAATAACAAGGAAATTTGCGCCCAGTGCATTCGTTATAAAGACCTCTTGATTCGTGTGCGTGACGAAGCGCATCGTTTCGCCATCGCTTATCACCGTAAGCTACGAGGTAGGGGAATGCGGGGCTAATTTTTTTTCGCAGACTCCGACGACATGGTTCTAAATTGGGCCGTGTTTTTTTGTTGCATGTGCATAACTGAAGATCTTATCTAGAATTGCACGTTATCCAGATGTTTTGTCACTAATTTGACGCGGTCGGTCAAATTAGCGACGTGGTTTTAAAATCAATGGAAAAATAATAGAAAGAAGTGCTCTCCAAGATATTTATGGTTGGTGGGAAATGGTCTTATCCACATTGGAACAAAAAAAGAACGATTTATTGCCTTAAATTAGATATAAAAATACGTTATTTATACCTTTGACCCGAATAACACAGTGGCATAGAATGGGTCTTGGTGGGGAAAAGTGGGAAAAGAAATGTTCATCGGCGAATTCCATCACACGCTCGATGAAAAAGGTCGTTTAGCCGTCCCGATTAAGTTCAGGAACGATCTTGTTCAGGGAGCTGTCGTAACGCGCGGTTTGGATCGCTCGTTATTTGTCTACCCTAAGGAGGCTTGGGAAAAGCTGGCGGCAAAATTAGCCGCGCTGCCTTTGGGCCAAGCCGATACCCGTGCCTTCGCCCGGCTCATGCTTGCGGGCGCAATGGACGTGGAGGTAGACAAGTCCGGTCGCATCACCATCCCCGAGTATCTACGCCAATATGCGGATCTCAAAAAGGATGTCGTGATCACCGGGCTGTATGACCGGCTCGAGGTGTGGGGCGAACAAGCCTGGCGGGAATATTCGGCCAAGACCGAAGCCGCCGGCAACGATATCGCCGAACGCCTCGGCTCCGCGATCTAGCTATGGGTGCGAGCATCCATACGGCGGTCATGACTCAAGAAGTCATGCATGCGCTCAAGCCGCAGTCAGGCGGGAATTATCTCGACGCCACTTTGGGCGGCGGGACGCATTCGCGGGAACTCTTGGAACTGTCAGCGCCTCACGGCAGGATCCTGTCGCTTGACGTGGATCCTATGGCGCTGGAACGGGCCAAGACAGCTTTTGCCGGATACGGGCAGCGTTGGATCGGCCAGCGCGGCAACTTCCGCGACATGGCGGAGATCGCCGAACACGCAGGTTTCTTACCGCTTGACGGCATCCTGCTGGATCTCGGATTTTCGTCCGACGAATTGTCCGATCCCCAAAAAGGCCTGTCTTTCGCCACCCCGGGGCCGCTCGACATGCGGCTCGATCCCACGAATGAATTGACGGCTGCCGAGATCGTGAACGGTTGGAAGGAGAGCGAGCTGGCGCGGATTATCGCCGAATATGGCGAAGAAAAATTCGCGCGGCGCATCGCCAAGGCGCTCATCGCCGCACGCAAGACCAAAAAGATCCTGCGCACCACGGAGCTCGCCGAGATCATAGTCCAAGCCGTACCGCGCACTTACGAACGCGGACGCATCCATCCGGCCACGCGCACCTTCCAAGCCCTGCGCATCGCGGTCAACGATGAGCTGGGAGCGCTGGAAGCGGCGCTTAAAGCAGCACCCGGCATGCTTAAGCCGGGCGGAATCATCGCCGCCATCTCTTTTCACTCGCTGGAAGATAGGCTGGTCAAGCGCGCTTTCCGCGACGCACACGACTTAGAGCCGCTGTATAAAAAACCGCTGGTCCCAAGCGCCGCGGAAATTGCAGCCAATCCGCGCTCACGCAGCGCAAAACTGCGCGCCGCTAAAAAAATCGAACCTAATACCAAACGCAAAAACACAAACAAGTATGACGTCACACGCTTATTCCATGACCCGGCCATATGACACTTTAGGGATGCCTAAATCCCTCGGACGCAAGCTGCCGTATGGCATCACGGGTTGGAATATGCTCGTCGGCGGTGTCACGGCGCTATTCTGCATCCTGTACATTTTTCAGGTGAACGTGGCGGCGACCAAAAGCTACGAGTTGCGCAAGGCCGAGAAACAAGTCGAGGCGCTCAAGACCGAAACCATGGTGTTGCAGAATAAGTTGGCCGAGACGTCTTCCGTGCAGTTGCTCGTCGCGCGCGCCACGGAGCTGGGATTGATCCCCGAAGATCGCGTCGCCTACGTCAGCCCGGCGGCCAAATCCTACGCCTTGGCAAAATGAAGTTAGACGGTAGACGGTAGACAGTAGCCAGTCTCAAATCAAATCTCTGACGGTTCGTTCCAGACGATGAGGTGCATCACCGCCTGGAACGAGCCCTAAAGAGGCCCAAAAATTCCTCCGGCGTGCGTGCTAGGAGGAGTTTTTAATTCGAATATAAAAGGGTAGAGAGTAGAAGGCAGATGGTAGCCAGGTCCGGTAGTTGTCGTCCTGAGCGAAGCGAAAGCGAAGTCGAAGGATCTTTTAAGCGCCGTTTCGATTGCTGATAAGGATCCTTCGACAGGCTCAGGACGACAGAAAGTCTGTTCGCCGTTTATTAGCTACCCCACTGGCTTCGTGCGATGCGTATGCCATTGCTCCGCGACGTCGGCCACGTCTTGCGGGGTCACGATTTTGGATTCCAAGGCGCATTCGACTTTGGCTTTAGCCGACGCGGCGTGGATCAGGCCGAGCGCTGCGGCATGCGGGCGCGACGATTCGATCGAGACTTTAGCGCAAGCTTCGTCGATCACATCGAAGGCTTTATCGGGCAGAAAGCGGTCATGGATGAATTTCATGGAGGCATCCACGGCAGCTTCCAAGGTCTCTTGCGGGATGCAGACGTCGTGGAATTTTTCGTAGGTCTCTTTGACGCCGCCTAAGATGCGGATGGCGGTCTCGCGCGACGGCTCTTCGACCAGCACGGGTTGGAAGCGCCGGTCGATGGCTTGGTCGGGTTTGAGATATTTTTCATATTCGCGCCAGGTGGTGGCGCCGATGATCTGCAATTCGCCGCGCGACAAAGCGGGTTTGAAGATGTCGGCGATGTCGAGCGAACCTTCGGAGCCGCGCGCTTGTTCGAGCATATGGATCTCGTCGATGAACAGGATGTATTGCCGCGGCTTGTCTTCGAGACCCTGCAAAAATTCGCGCAGCCGCTTTTCCAGCTCGCCGCGATATTTGGTGCCTGACATGAGATCGGCCAGGCTCAACGAGAGTAGCGTCTTGCCTTTGAAGGCTTCGGGCACTTCGCCTTTGACGATTCTTTGCGCCAAACCTTCGACGACCGCGGTCTTGCCGACGCCAGGTTCGCCGATGATGAGCGGATTATTTTTGGTTTTGCGCGCGATCACGTGGATCAGCCGTTCGATGACGTCTTCCATGCCGATGACCGGTTCGAGTTTGCCTAGGCGGGCGCGTTCGGTTAGATCCTGGGTGAAGGCGGACGGGCCAGCAGCGGGTTTGGCGGCTTTGTCTTGGCGGTACTTTGCGATGTAAACGTAAGCGATGACCGCGACCACGATGGCTCCAACCGCATATTCAAGATAGGGCATATGCGCCTATTGTTCCGCGAGCGGACAGTGGAGTCAATTGACTAGACGGTAGCCAGACGTAGGGGCGCACGGTCGTGCGCCCTTTTGGTAATAAGAGGATGTCATTCTTGAGGCCGTCTGACGGCCGAAGAATCTTCCAGTTCCTTTAGGTACCCGTAGGGGCGACCCAACGGGTCGCCCCTACGGAATCAGCCAGAGGAAGGTCCTTCGCTGCGCTCAAGGGCACGGCGTTCGCGAACGCCGTGCCAGGATGACATTTGTTTTATGTTCTCTGGCTACCGTCTGCCTGGGCGCATGGCATGCGCCCCTACGTCTGACTATCCTCTACCCTCTACTCTCTATCCCACACTTGACGAAAAATCGATTTACGCGGCGTAGTTTGCTATCATCCAGGCAATAATTCTTTTATTTGTATATGCCAGATATCTCAACTGCTACCCAGACTAAGACTAAAACCAAGACCGCAGTCATCGTCGGCATCGTCGCCGTCGCCGCTTTGGGTCTTGCCGCGGGTATTGCGCTCTTACGTTCCAACCCGTCCCAAAAGATTTGCGTCGGCGGTCCTAAAGCAGCGCAGGGAAATAAGTGCACCAAGGACCTGGATTGCTTGGGTGGACGATGTCAGTACGCCGCGTTGACTTCGCCGACCAAGCCGACCAATCCGCCGTCACGCAAGACTTGCCTCGGCGGCCCTAAGGCAGCGCAGGGGAATGTGTGTACCCAGGATCGGGATTGCTTGGGTGGCAAATGCCGGTAGATTCCGCTGACTTCGCCGATCAAAAAGAAGTAGATATTCGAGTAGCTGGTATTTGGTAGCTCATAGCTAGTATTTCGGAATACCAGCAACCAGCTACTGGATACCAGCTACTTTTTAGACTTTTAACTTTCGACTACCCCCCCCGCATGTCCATCTTCCTATTTTTTTTGGCGCTTTTGCCGGGGGTGATGGAATTCACCGCCGAGTTCCCCTATGAACCGCCGAAGATTTTGCTGTTGTTGATTGGCAGCGTCGCTTGTCTGATTATCGGTTCGTGGTATTTTTTTAAGGCAGGTCGGTTGAGTGCTTGGGTGGCACGCTTGAACCGGCTTGATTTGGCCGTGGCCTTGCTGTTTGTGGCTTTGGCCTTGAGCAGCATCCTTTCAGTCAATCCGGCGGCTAGTTTTTTCGGGACTTACGAGCGCTCCACTGGTTTGCTTTTTTATGCCAGTCTGACCCTGGTTTATTTCGCGCTTCGTACCTGGGCCAAAGACGCGGATTGGCGCATCTTCGCCGTCACCACGAGTTTTGTGGCGGGTTTGATCGCGGTTTACGGCATCTTGCAATGGTTTGGAATCGATTTGAGTTATCTGCATCACGCTTTTCCGATTTACGGCCGATCCGGTCCCACGCGTGCTTTTTCGACTTTAGGCCATCCGAATTTTCTCGGCGCTTATCTGGCCATGGCACTACCGATCTGTCTTGTGGTTTGGAAAGAAAGTCGAAGGCGCAGTTTTCGCTATGTCGCGATCCTCTCCGCGCTGCTCGCGATTTGCGCCGTCGGGTTGACTTATTCGCGCGGTGCTTGGCTAGCCGCAGTCGCCGCGATCCTCGTTTACGTCGTTCTAGGCAAACTAAGGAGCAGGCGGTGGTATTTTGGATTCGCCGCTTTGATCGGAGTTCTGGCCTTAACCGTCGCGTTGGGACTTTTCACGTTCCGTCCGTTTTTGATGCGTTCGAGCAATTCGTTTTTATATCGCGTCGGCGCGACCGCCGATTTCAGCCAGGGCTCGACTTTGGCCCGCGTGGCGGAGTGGAAATACGCGGCGGAATTGATACCGCGGCGACCAATTTTGGGTTACGGGATCGACACTTACGAAAACTATTCCATCTTGCGCGTCAAAAACGAAAACGAAAGGAATCGGGATTACGCTGTGCCTGATCCGTCTATCGCCGATCGCTTGCACAATATTTTTTTCGATGTGTTGTGGGCCGCGGGCTTGGCCGGCTTGATGCTTTTTATCGCGGTTTGCATCTTGGCCGCGCAGCGACTGTCGCAGCAGCTGAAGCATTCCGGGAGCAGGTCGTGGGTCGCGGCGGTGGCCGGTGCTTTGGCGGCGTATCTCGTCGCCGGACTGACTGGTTTTGATTTCAGCCTTTCAGGTTTGTGGTTCTATCTGATTCTGGCGGCGCTTGCAGCGGATAGACGGGAAAAAAGTAGTTAGTATTCAGTAGTTAGTAGTTAGGGTCAGACTCCCTAACTACTAAATGCTAGCTACTAACTACTTTTCATTTTCAGCTACTGTCTACCGTCTACTGTCTACCGTCTATCTTTCTGCTATACTTGCGGCGTGACTACGCATCTAATCCAGTTTTCCAAAACTCTGTTGGTGGATTTTTTTGGGAGCTTTTTATGGTTCCCCGTGTGGTGGTATACCACCGGGCTTAAAAAGATCGTGCTGAAAGCGTGGCGTGCGTTGAATTATCGCGTACGGAGTTTTGGTCTGAAGATCTGGCTCAAGAATTTTTTCGTGCCCATGTACGGCTATCACGACCGCGCCAGCCGCCTGATCAGCATCATGATGCGCTTCTTCGTGCTCATCGGCCGCTTGGTGGCCGTGGTCGTGATTGCGTTGGTCTATTTCGTCGGCATAATCGCCTGGATCGCGGCGCCGCCGGTTTTTCTGACTCTGGGCATCACGAGCGGCATCAAAGGCGCGTTCTTCAATCAAATAGGACTGTGATATGGAAGACGCTCAAGCCATAGTCTGTTCTGCTTGCGGAGGCGATCCGCGGCTTTCGGTCAACTGCAAAGCTTGCGGCGGCGCTGGGATCGGCGTGCCGGCGGAAGACGGATTTTTGGTCTGGGAAGAACCGATCGACGAGTTCATGATCGCGTCGCGCAAATTCCGCAAGCGCGCCGACACCCTCTACCACGTCGGTCTGCTCGGAGCGATCTTGGGCATCTTCGTCATCTTTTTTTGGCAGGTGAGCAAGCTTGAGGCTATCGCCGCGCTCAAGACGCTCGAGTTCTGGACGATTGGACACTGGTACGTGACGCTCATCTGGTTCGCCTTGCTCGCCGTGTGCTATCTCGTCTTCCGTTTGTCGGAATTCACCAACGATTCAAAAGTCCTGCCCAACTGGGGCAAACTCAAGGGCGATGTGGAAAAGGCGACGCCCTCCAAGCACCGCTTTGACGTGGCGCAATATTTTTCTCTGCAAGCGCGTGAGATCGTCGAAGCTTCGTACATCCTGGCCAGGAACATGGGGCGCACCGAAGTCACGCCGCAAGCGCTCTTCGCTTCAGCGCTGGTGAGCGCGTCCGGCGGCTTGTTCATGGTCCGTTTGGGCTTGTCATTCGATAAAGTCAAAGGCCCGATGGCGCGGCTATTGAGTATGGGTCCGGCCGGCAATCCGCCGGTCAAACTGTCGCGCGACACCAAGCGCGTCTTGGCTTTGGCTTATGCCGATGCGCGCAGCCATTACCGCAAACACGTCGGCGTCATGGAGATTTTTTTGCAGGCTTTCAAGGCGAGCAGCGATGTGGCCGAGATGCTCGATCAGCTGGGTTATCCGCCGGGACACGTGGTGCAAGTCGGCGAATGGATCAGGTTGCAGGATCGGCTGCGCGAAGACCACGAGCGCTTCGTCATCCTGGCCTCGCTCAAACCCAAATCCACGATGAATCGCGCCATGACAGCGCGCCAGACGCCGCTCTTGGATCGCTTCAGCGAAGATCTGACGCTGGCCGCCAAGAACGGTTACATCGGCCCCATGGTGGGACGCGAACGCGAGATGAATGAGCTGCTGCGCGGCATCGAGAGCGGACGCCGCTCGGTCGTGTTGGTGGGCGAACCGGGGAGCGGCAAGACCGCCATCGTCGAACAACTGGCGCGGCGCATGGTGGAAGAGGACGTGCCGGCCGAACTTTTCGATAAACGCTTGGTCTCCATCCACATCCCGCAAGTCCTGGCCGCCGGCGATCCGTCGCTCGCCGCCGAGCGCTTCATGTCCATCCTGAACGAAGCCGCGGTCTCGGGCAACATCATCTTGGTCTTGAACAACATCGAAGCGTTGACCGGCGCTGGCTTGGGCGGGCCGATGGACCTGGCTGAGATGCTGGCCAACGAGTTGGATAAAGGCTATCTGCTCGCGCTGTGCACCACGACGCCGCAAGCTTGGACTAAATATCTGGAACGCCGCAGCCTGGGCGTCAAGCTGGCGCGCGTCAACGTGGCGGAGATGGAACAGGGCGACACGCTGCAAGTCTTGATGGCTAAGAGCGGTTACATCGAATATCAGAGTAAAGTTTTTTTCTCCTACGCCGCGCTGGAAAAAGCCGCCGCGCTGTCGGCGAAGTTTTTGCATGACAAAGCCGAGCCCGAGAAGGCGCTTGATGTGGCCAAAGAAGCGGCGGTCTTGGCGCGCAAGGCGCGGGGCGAAAAGACTTTCGTCACGGCGGACGACGTGGCTAAGGTCGTGCATGAGAAGACGAACATCCCGGTCGAGTCAATGACGCAGGGCGAGGCGGGCAAGCTGCTTAAACTCGAAGATAAACTGCACGAGCGCATCATCGGACAAGACGAAGCGGTCAAAGCCGTGGCCCAAGCGCTGAAAAGAGCGCGCGCCGAATTGCGCGAAGGCAAGCGTCCGATCGCCAACTTTTTGTTCATGGGGCCGACCGGCGTGGGCAAGACCGAGCTGACCAAAGCGCTGGCCGCGGAATATTTCGGCAAAGAAGATACGATGGTGCGCCTCGACATGTCCGAGTATCAGGATAAAGCCAGCGTGAGCCGCATGATCGGCGCGTCGGGCGATGAACGCGGCGGACTGCTCACCGAGGCGGTGCGCGCCAAGCCCTACACTATTTTGCTCCTCGATGAATTGGAAAAAGCACATCCCGATATCTTGAATTTGTTTTTGCAGGTGATGGATGATGGTCGCTTGACCGACGGCGTGGGCCGCACGGTCGATTTCACCAACACCATGCTGATCGCGACGTCCAACGCCGGCACGCAATACATCCAAGACGAAGTTAAAAAAGGGACGCCGCTCGAAAACATCAAGCGCGGCTTGCTCGAGACCGAGTTGAAGGGCATCTTCCGTCCCGAATTCCTGAACCGCTTCGACGGCGTGATCGTATTCAAACCGCTGACTTTGGACAACGTGATCCAAATCGCGTGGCTGCTTTTGAACGGCATGACCAAACGTTTGGCGGAGCGTGGCATCGGCTTCCGCGTCGAAGACAAAGCAGTCGAGGATTTGGCGGCCGCCGGATTCGACCCGCTCTACGGTGCGCGTCCGCTGCGCCGCGTAATCCAAGAAAAAGTCGACAACGCGCTGGCCGATCTATTGCTGCAAAACGCCGTGGGACGCAAAGACATGGTCGTATTGCAAGCTGATGGTACGCTCAAAGTCGAAAAAGCTTTTCATGTTTGAAAAAATATGCCCAATCCAAAAAAGATAAGCCGTATGCGTTCCATCGTCATGCCGTGGCTTGCGTTCGTCATCGCCTCGTTCAGCTTAGCCGTCTGTATCTTGCTCATTGCGCAATATACAGCGACGCCACTGGACATAGGTTTCATCTCAAAACCAACCAGCGGTAAATCAATTCAAGCCCAAGTCACTGGATTACAACAACAAGTCACGGATCTAAAATCACTAATCGTAGGTACGGATTTGAAATTGCATTATTCTAGCGATGTCTTGGGACTTTCGTTCGTTTATCCTGTTAAGTGGGGCGTGGCCGAGCTGACTGAACAAAGAGGCGATTACGCCGGGGAGGAATTTTATTTGAAATTCGGCGATCAAACGAGCCCCGGCTATTTAGCTTGCGGTGCGACTATTGATTTCAGCACTGCTCGCGGAAAATATTTTTGCGATAATTCAAGCTTGCCGACCAAGAACGGAGTGGTCATGTTTCCTTACGAAAAACCGCAGAGATATAAGGTTTCGGGCGGCGAAGTCGCTTTGATGACGTATCAGGACATGACTAAAATAGAGAGGGATCTGGATTGGGACGAGTTGGGACCTGAATACCCATTGAATAAAAATACGGCTTATGTTTTTGTCCCCTTAAAGAAAAAATATCAGTTGGCTATCTTCAAATTTGATTTGAGTGCCGGAGCAAACCCCGTGACCGAACAAGAGTTGAAGGACTTTGTTAAATCAATAGAAATCAAATAGATTGTTTGATTGCGCATTTCCTCAAATCGTACCTATCGGACCATTTTGAGGAAATCAGCTGTGGTTAGTTAGTTAGCGTGAAAAATAGAAGTCGCGTGCGGATTTTTCATATTGGGCCAAATATGGAACGGTAAAAATCGCGACTTCATGTTTGATATTTTTGTTTGAAGCCAAAATCATGAGCTCATTCTTACAATCGTACGGATAGGCATAAATACTTCGTTGCACTTTAAAACAGCCGATTTCAGTCAAGCTGCGCTGGAATGCCCGACGGGTTCTTTTTTGTTCGGAAATATCGAAAACGATCAAACGCCACAGATGGTCCCATTTCGGATAAGCTCGACTTTTGATTTTTTCCTTGGCCAGCCTGACAAATCCCTTTTCGGTCAGCAGTACTGGGGAAAATTCATCATCCGGATCGTAGTGTATGAAACCGCGTAGTTTAAGTTGAGCTAATAGTTTATTGATTCTCCAAACCGAATACTCTTTCAAACCTCTGAGAAGTTTTGGTGCCGTGCGGCCTTGCGACAAAAATCCGATCAGCGTCACCGTCCCTCCAACAGCCAGCATTTCCAGGATGGCTGTTGTTACGCAACCGAGCTTGTCTTTGGACTTCCTCATCATACTAATACCGCTGCCAGATTTTTACTTTTATGTCAATGCCAGATTTCCTCAAAACGTACCTATCGGACCATTTTGAGGAAATGGCATTTTGTGTAATTTTCGTTTAAACTATCTTTTAAATCGCCTTCTATATCAGCTTCTAAATTATTTTTCGAATGAACGACAGAGAAATTGCATTGATCCTGGTTTTGGGCGCTGCGCTGTTGGCAGCCATTTTGTCTTGGGTCGGGGCCTTCGCGACGCGGCGTTTGGCTTGGAAATATGGCGCCTTGAGCTATCCGGGCGGACGGCGTGAGCATGCGGTGGCTATGCCGCAATGGGGCGGTTTGGGTATTTGTCTCGTCGTCATCGCGCTCATCGGACTGGCTGGCGGTTTGGGCTGGCTTGAGCAGACAAGACTCGAACCGCTGCAGATAACCGGATTCCTGGTCGGCCTCGTCATCTTGCTCGTCGGCGGCTTGATCGACGATCGAAAAGAATTGCCGGCGCACCTCCAAATTCTGTTTCCTTTGGCCGCGGCGTTCGTCGTGCTTGAGACGGGTACGACCATCGCGCAAGTCACGCAGCCGTTGGGTCACGGTGGATTATCATTGGTCTGGTGGTCGCGCGATTTGGTTTCGTGGTGGCCGGGCGTGAGCCAGTTTCCGGCTGATCTGATTACGCTGGCTTGGATCGTGGTCGCGACTTACACCACGAAAATTTTAGATGGGTTGGACGGCTTGGTCACCGGACTCACCGTGATCGGCGCCGGACTGGTGGGCGCGCTGTCGCTCTCCAGCGCCTATTTTCAACCCGCCATCGCGCTCATCTCGGGCATCGTGGGCGGAGCTTTCCTCGGTTTTCTGCCGCACAACCGCCATCCGGCCAAACAGTATCTGGCCGAGGCCGGTTCGCTCATCGCGGGTTTTTCGCTCGCCGTGCTGGCCATACTCTCGACGGCCAAGATCGCCATTGCGCTCGCCGTGCTGGCCTTGCCCATCATGGATTTAATTTTGGTCGCACTCGGCCGCATCCGACGCGGCGTGCCCTGGTATCGCGGCGATCGCAGTCATCTGCACTTCAAACTGCTCGCTGCCGGTTTGCCCTATCGCCTGGCCGTCTTGCTCATGTGGTTGATTGCGCTCTCGGCCGGAGTCGTCGCGCTCACCTTGCAGACTAAAGGCAAGATTTTTCTCATCCTCGGACTCTTCATCCTGGCCGTGGTCGCTTCATACGTGGCGGGATTTTATGCACGCAAGAATAGACGGTAGACAGTAGGGGCGCATGCCATGCGCCCTGACGGTAGGCAGTAGCCAGAATGATTCATACTTAAAATCATATGAAAAAAACTTTTGCCGGTATTTCGCTCTTGGCCGTCGTAATCATCGCGGGCGCTTTCCTTTCCGCTCGAGGTAAAACTCTGCCGCAGCCGGAGCGCGCCGTTTCGATTCAAGGCGAAAAGTTCACGCTGGAAGTCGCGGACAACGATGCGACGCGCATCAAAGGTCTGTCGGGCCGCGAAAATCTTGCCCCGGACAGGGGAATGCTTTTTATCTTCGATAAGCCGGGCAAATATCCGTTTTGGATGAAGGACACGGAAATCCCGCTCGACATCATCTGGATCAAGGGCGATGAGGTGCAGGAGGTAGTGACTTTGTATCCGCCGCGCGGCTTGGGGCTGACTCAAAGGCACGACCCGTTGTTCGACGCGGATAAGGTCATTGAGCTGAACGCCGGCGTGGCGGCGCGTCTGGATATCCGCCCGGGAACCAAGCTCGGTCAAGGGATTTGACAATCTTGGGCATTTTCCGTAATATCGCCCCACTATGTTCGCAGTCATCAAGACCGGCGGAAAGCAATACATCGTCCAGGAGGGCGAGGTTTTGACCGTCGAAAAATTGGATATCGAACCGGGCCAACCGGTGGAGTTCGAAACCCTGCTCATCTCGGATGAGGAAGGCAAAGATATGCAGCTCGGCACGCCGACGGTCAAAGGCACGGTCAAGGGCGAAATCGTGGGACACGGGCGCGCGGCTAAGATTTCCGTGGTCAAATATAAAGCCAAGTCAAAGTACCATCGCCGGGTGGGTCATCGTCAGCATTTCACTAAGGTCAAAATCAACAGCATCGGGTAAAGCCCGGTGCTTTGGTATACGGCATAAAAATAAGCGCCCCGTAAAGTACGGGGCGCGTCCACGTAGAACGTGGCAGGTTCATTTGTCGCCCCGCGTGGTGTTGCGCGGGATGACCAAGCGGTGTGAGCTGGAATGCATCTGCGGTTGCGTTTCCGGCAGGCGTCCCGGTCTGATGTGGGGTACTCCGGGTTGTCCTGGCCCGCGTCCGCTCACCAGGCTGTATGGGTCGATGACCTGTTGTCGTGGTCGACCGCAAGCAGGGCAGAAGTTGAAGCGCTCCTGCAGCAGGTCGCCGCAGCGCGGACATTTTCCGTCATCCATCCACTTGGATTTGGATTCGGGTGTGGTCGAAACGCGCGCCGCCGGCGGAATCGCGTGGATCCCGGGTCGGTCGGTCACCATGCCGCAATTTGGATTGGAGCAAGCTCCTCCCATGGTGTAGGGCTGTTCGCAGAACGGGCACTTTGTTTCCATGTTACCTCGATTCGAAAAAGAGCACTCTATTTTCTACACAAAATCGCGCCTTTCGTCAAGCTTAGCCGTCAGAGGTCGCGGCGATTGAGCAGCGCATCCGCGATGGTCGCGCCGTCAGCGTATTCGATCTGCGCGCCATTCTGCAAACCGCGCGCCAGGCGTGTGATCCTGATGGGGAAGCGCGCCAGTTGTTTGATGAGATATAGCGCCGTCATGTCGCCGGAGACATCGGGATCGAGCGCGATGATTATTTCCTTCACCGCGGCATCGCTCTCCAAGCGGCGATACAGCGCAGTCAAATTCAAAGTCTCGGGAGTCCTGCCTTCGATCGGATCGAGCAAGCCGCCAAGCACGTGATATTTGCCGCGGAACGCCCCGGACTCCTCGATGACACGGATATCTTGGCTCGTCCCCACGATGCACAACAGCGTAGCGTCACGCCGCGCATCAGGGCAGATGGGGCAGCCTTCGATATCGCTCCAAGCACCGCAGATCTCGCATTTTTTCAAACCGACCGCCAACCGCTCAAAAGCGCGCGCCATGGACAAAGCCGCTTCTTTGGGTTGCGCCGCGAGCCAATAGGCATAACGCAACGCCGCACGCGGACCGACGCCAGGCAAGCCGTCGAAAGCCGCGGCAGCGTCATGGATGGGGCGGGGGATTGAAGGCATAAATTAGACGGTAGAGAGTAGACGGTAGACGGTAGCCGAAAAATTTAGCTACTGTCTACCGTCTAATTGCTAGCTATTTTCCCATCATCTCCTGCAAGTCTTTGGCGATATCCAAGCCGCCGACATCTTTGAGTTTGGTGGCCATGATTTTTTGGATTTTTTGCATGGCGTCGTTGAAGGCGTCGCGCATCAACTCTTCGAGTTTGGTCTTGTCGCTCATGACCGACGGGTCGATGGTCACGGATTTGCAGTGTTGGTTGCCATCGACCACGATCTTGACCTTACCCCAGCCCGACGAACCCTCTGCGCTTTCCTGCGCCAAAGCGGCTTGGATGGTTTTGGCTTTTGAGCGGATGTCTTTGAATTGCTTGAGTTTGTTGAACATATTATGACCAAGCTTACAGACTAGCTGCTGTTTCGTACAGAGCCGCTGCGATAGCCGAGTCTTGACCTGAAGCCGAAAAATGATAAGGTCTCGCCAGAACCTTACAAGGGAGATGCCATGGAGGCGAAACAGGAAATCGAGCGGCGTTGGGTGGTGCGCGAGATGGACAGGACGGCGCTGAACGGACCGAGGTTCGAATTGGTCCAAGGCTATTTGGATGCGCCGGAGGGCACGAGCAAGCGCATCCGCATCATCGACGGCCGCGAAGCAATCGAGGCCGTCAAGACGGGTACCGGATTGGTGCGCGGCGAGGCTGAAAGGCAGCTCGATCTAGAGCAAGCGCAGAGCCTGGTCGCTGAAACGCCCGCCGTCTTGCGCAAGACGTTGGTCCACCAAGATGGTTGGCACGTGAGCCTGCTCCACGAGCCCTTCGGCCAGCCGGACGAAGGTAGGCAGCCCGTGGTCATCGAGCGCGAACTCAAGTCGCCAGACGAGTCCGTCGTCTTTCCGTCGTGGATCAAGCGCGCGGTCGAGGTGACGGATGTCTTGTCCAGCGAAGTCTTGGCGGACTTCGTGGCTTCGCGTGAGGACTATTATGTCAGCGGCGGCGAGTGGGTGCTGCATGAGCGGGTGATCGCAATCTGCGGCGGGACGCAAGAGCGGCGCGATTACCTGGCGACGGTCATGCAAACCGAATTCCACGAAGTCCTGTGTTTGCCGGACATCGCACGCGAGCTCGCTGCGCAAAACGAAGCGCGGATGCAGGACGTGATCCTGACCAGCTTGCAGCCCGTGTACAAACATCGCGGCTTCAAAGCCCTGGCATCGTTCGCGCCAAGCTTCACTGAATGTTGGGGCAATCGCGAGAAGGTGCCCAACCCTTTCGAGGACCCGGCATCCACGATACTCACCATCATCCTCGATGCCGACGATGCAGAATTAGGTCATCTGTGGGAGAATCTGCCGGTGGATCTGGATACGCCGGTGTACGAGAGCGATGCGGATGTGGCCGCGGTTTGGGCCAAGGAATACAGCGTCTACCGCTTGCCCGAACCGGCGAGCCGCGGCTTGGACATCTGGGCCTTCAGACAGATCATCCGGCGCTTCCTCGACGGTTTCAAGCCGCGCTGATTGACAAGATCGGGGAAAGGCTGTATAGTCTTCAATTCCTTTTGGAGGGCTTGGAGATGAAGAAAGCAAAGGGCAAGCGCAGGCGGAACAGGACTGGTCCGGTTCCGGTGGACGTCGCCATGCGTGATCTCGGAGCCATCGCTCCGGATCTCGCCGATCCCCGCAGCCTGACTGATCCTCAAGAGATCATGGAAGAGGCTGCGGAAATCGAAGAAGGCCGTGATCGCCACGGCTTCAGAGCGATCATGCATCGCTTCATCTGAACTCGACGGGCAGCGCCTCATACGCTGCCCGTCATTTAAATTAGAGGGCAGGGCGCATGCCATGCGCCCTGCCGGTAGACGGTAGCCAGAAAAATAAATTGTCATCCTGAGCCCCGCATCGAGTGCGGGGTAAACTCCGCGCCAGCGCAGTCGAAGGACCTTTATCAACCATCGGTTCAGACAACGCTTATAAAGTTCCTTCGACAAGCTCAGGACGACAAATTTTTTTCTGTCGTTACGAATTCAAGTCCTACGCTGCGAGGGATGATTCGAGTTTATCGATTTCTTTCACGGCAACCTCTTTGAATTTGTAGTGGTCGAAGCGTGAGGCGAAGTTTTCCACTTCTTGCCGGGCGTTTTGCACGAGCTGTTCGGCGGTGTTGACGTCGAGTCCGTACTTTTTAGCCAGTTCCTGCGGTTTGCGCAAATGCTCGCCCGTTCCGCTGAATCCCCAGACATCAGAACCTATGGCGGCGCGAAAAAAATGCAGCTTGGCTTCCATCAACAACTTGTCCGCCGGCGCTGTCTCTAGATGTTCCATGGCGTCCTCGGCGCTGCTTGCGGTCACCTTTTCGAGTCGCTCTTCCCATTTTGCGTATTCCGGATGCTCGCGGGCGCGTTTCTCAAGCGACTTCGTAGCGGTGCTCTTCTCGGGCGGTTTTTCGGTTTTGAACGGATTAGGCTTGTTCATAAAGATAATTTTTATTCCCTGAGCGTAGCGCTAGCGGAGTCGAAGGGATACCTGACAGTATATCAAAAAGGTCCGCCAGGCGGAGGGGTCGCGACGATTGGGGAGTTAGGATTGAAAGCGGGCTTGGCCGGTTCTCCGATTTGCGGCGCATGCGAGGGTGGGAGCGACGGCCCGCCATATTGCGATTTTTTGGCCAGATTCTTGAAGCTGGCGCGTGTATCATCCCAATATAAATTGACTTGGCCGACCGGGCCGTTGCGGTGTTTGGCCACGTGGATCTCGGCCAGATGGCGCTCTTCGGGCGAGAGATCGTCTTGGCGGTAGTTCCGGTCAGCGGCTTTGCGGTAGATGAACATGACGATATCCGCGTCTTGCTCGATGGAGCCTGATTCGCGCAAGTGGGCCAGGCGGGGGATGGCGGGTTTTTGCATCTCGACTTGACGCGACAACTGCGACAGCGCAAGCACCGGGATGTTGAGTTCGCGGGCGATGGATTTTAGGCCGCGCGTGATCTCCGAAATTTCCTGCACGCGGTTGTCGGAGTTGGCGTTGCGCGATTCCATGAGCTGGAGATAGTCCACGATGAGCAGGCCCAAGCCCTTGTCCATCTGCAAGCGCCGCGCTTTGGTGCGGATTTCCATGATGCTGGCGCTGGACGAGTCGTCGATGTAGATGGGCGCTTCGGACAGCATGCCGAGGGCGTGGCCGATGCGCGTGAAGTCGTCGTTGTCGCCGGACTCGGATAGATGGCCGGTGCGCAAACTCCATAAGTTGACGTTGGCTTCGGAACAGATGAAACGATCCACCAACTGCTCCTTGTTCATTTCGAGCGAAAAAATTCCGGTCGGGACTTTGTTGCGCACCGCGGCGTGGCGCGCGATGTCCAACGCCAGCGATGTTTTGCCCACCGATGGCCGCGCGGCCAGGATGACGAGGTCGCTTTTTTGCAGACCGCCGAGCAGGTTGTCCAAGTCGGCGAAACCCGTCGAGGTGCCGCGCAGCTTGCCTTTTTCTTTATGCAGCTCGTCGATGCGTTCGAAAGCTCCGTCCAAGATGTCTTGGATCGAGGTGAAAGTGGCTTTGAGGAATTTTTGCGAGACGTTGAAGAGTCTTTGTTCGGCGTGATCCAGGATGACGTCCACGTCCTCGGCTTCGGCAAAGCCCAGGCGCGAGATTTCACCCGCCGCGTTGATGAGCCGGCGCAAGGTGGCTTTTTTTTGCACGATTTGCGCGTAGTTGACCACGTTGCTCGCCGTGGGCACGACGTTGGAAAGTTGGATCAAGTAAGCGCGCCCGCCCAAGCGTTCCAGTTCATTTTTTTCCTGCAAGCGGTTGGACAGCGAAAGCAAATCGATCGGTTCATGCCGGCGATACAAGTCGAGCATGGCCTCGAAGATCTGGCGGTGCTTGTCGGCGTAAAAATCCTCGGGTGCGACTTGGTCACCGGCGCGGATGATAGCTTCTTTATCCAAGAGCAGCGCGCCCAAGAGCGACTGTTCGGCTTCCAGGTTTTGCGGCGGGATTTTTTCCAGTTCCATACGCCAAGACCGTACATCCCAAAGCGCGGCGCTGCAAGACGCTGAAATGGGGAAAAGCTCTTGAAAAGATGGTATAATCCTGTGCGATGCCACCTTTAAGTCGCGCCTTCCGGCGTTCGACCTTTGCCATGCTGGGCACCGTCATCGGCGCCGGCACATTCGGTCTGCCCGCGGCCATGCAAGCCATGGGCATTTTCGTCGGCACTTTGGTCTACTGGGCAGTGGCGCTCGTCGTCTTGTGCATCCATTTGCTTTACGCGGAAATCGTGTTGCGCGACAAAAGCACAGCCCTGCATCGCTTCCCTGGACATTTAGAAAAAGCTTTCGGCAGTAAAGTCAAGACATTCGGTTATCTGACTTACGCGGCGCAAATCTGCGGTTCGTGCCTAGCCTATCTGATTTTGGGTGGAGATTTTTTGGCCGCCGTAGCGACGCATCTTGGAGTGTACTTGCCGGTGCTCGCTTGGCAGATTCTTTTTTGGGTCGGCGGAGCAGCCGTGGTTTTCGTCGGACTGAAGCTTGTGCAGAGGGTCGAGGCCTGGATGACGGTGTTACTCATCGTCTTTTTATTGGCGGTGGTGTGGTTTTATGGCGGACGGGTCGATCCCGCGCTTTTCCAAGGCGGCAATTGGCACCAGGTCATGCCTTTCGTCGGCGTCTTCCTGTTCAGCTTGTTCGGTTGGAGCGTGATCCCGGAAGTCGGCGCGATTTTGAATTTTGATCCGCGACGAACGCGCTTGGCCGTGGCCGGCGGATCGCTTGCCGCTGCTTTTTTGATGTGGCTTTTCGGCACGCTGGTCTACGCTGGAATCGGCGCGCGGTTGACTTCCAATCCGGCTGACTTAAGCCTGGGTATTCCCGCGCAGTTTTTCTGGCTCATCCCGCTGGTCGGATTTTTGGCCGTCGCGACTTCATTCATCACGCTCATCCAGAGTTTCAAAGCCATGCTTCATCTGGATGCGGGGCTGCCTAAATTCTGGTCATGGCTGACTGCGCTCGGCATCCCATTGTTCCTCTTGCTCGTCACCAGCCGCAACTTTTTGCACACCGTGGATTTCGTCGGCGCCATCATCTCTTCGATCAATGCGCTGCTCATCGCACTCTTGGCCATGAAGTTGCTCAAAGGTAAAGACGGAATGCAGTTCGTCTGGCGTTACGTCGTATCAGGAGTTTGCGCCGTCGCTTTCGGTTCGGTTTTAGTTTGGAAGTTGATCGGATGATCAGTCGGTCAGTCGTAAGTGACCCACGACTCGTTATCTTCCCTAACTACTATCTACTAACTACTATCTACTAAATGCTATGAAACTTCTACGCTACATCGGTATCGCTTTCCTCAAATGGGTCATCATGTATTTTGTCTTGATGCTCGCCATCCAATACATCGTTCCCGAAAGTTTGGGCGGCTGGTGGTTGGCTTTGCCCATGTGGATCTTGGCTTCGGCCGTGGCTTTCCCTTTTGCCTACTGGGCCTTGCATCCGAGCGCACCGACGAAAAAGGGAATCATCGAATTGGTGATCGTTTGGGTCGTGGTCAGCGCCTTGTTGCAGATGAGTTACGACTGGATGATTTGGGGGCAATTCATTTTTTCCTTCAACAGTCCTGAACTGCTCATTCAATACGCGTTAGAGATCAGCATGATCGTCGTAGCCGCGCTGTACATCAGAAAGAAAAAACTCAAAGCTTCGATGCCCAAGGGGATGGAGGTATAGAGAGTAGGGGCGCATGGTCATGCGCCCTTTGTGTAGGTTTCAAATAAATTGTCATCCTGAGCTTGTCGAAGGACCTTTATAGTTGAGTTGAGAGTTCTGAATCGATGGCTGATAAAGGTCCTTCGACTGCGCTGCTGCTCCGCTCAGGATGACAGGAGGAAAGTGCGCTAGCGCGGAGTTTATCCCGCACTCGATGCGGGGTTCAGGATGACAATGTTTTTTTCTTTTCGCTTCTCGTCTCTTGCCAGCTCGAAGACATTCTTCAGCAGCATGGCGATGGTCATGGGGCCGACGCCGCCCGGGACCGGGGTCAGCCAGCCCGGGACATCTTTTAAGTTTTCAGCATCCGCATCGCCGACCGTGCGGCCGTCCGGCGTGCGGTTGGTTCCGACATCGATGATGCAGACGCCGCTTTTGATCATGTTGCGCTGGAGGAATTTGGGGCGACCCACGGCGATGACGATGATCCCGGCTTGCCTCACCGCGTCTGCATCCAGTTCGTCAGGTTTGAAAATTTGGACGAATGCGCCGGCTTTTTTCAATAGATATTCCAAAGGCGCGGAAAATATTTCGCCGCCGATGATCACGGCTTCGGTCAAATTGGGCGCCACGTCAGTTTGGGCGATCAAGTACAGGATGCCTTGATGCAACGGCGGGATGATCTTGCCTTCGCTCGCGAGGAGCGCGTCCACATTCTTAGGATGGAAACCATCGGCATCTTTGCGCGGCAACATGGCTGTGATCACGCGATCCGTGTCATGTCCGTCAGGCAACGGCAGCTGGACCAGGATGGCGCTCACCGCATCATCCGCGTTCCAGTCCTCGATGGTCTTGACCAGCTCGTCGTCCGTGACATGCGAAGGCAGGCGGCGGATATCCGTTTCGATGCCGGCCTCACTCGCCGCTTTTTCCTTCAACGAGACGTAAAGATGTGACGCCGGATCTTCGCCGACCAAAAGCACGGCCAGTTTGGGATGCAGGCCGGAGGCGGCGATATCTTTCTTCAAACCTTCACGCAAGTGCGCGGCTAAGGCGCGTCCGTCGATGGGTTTCATGCCAAAGATGATAACCGATGCGCGAGGAAATGGGCAGGAATATGGAATATGGAATGTGGAATATAGAATTTGGAATATGGAATGTAGAAGGTCGGAAACGAAATTCTAGATTCTAGATTCGAGATTCTGACTCCAGTTTCAATCTGATATTCGTTGAGGCAAACCGACTTATCCACAAAAATCACTTGACGCGTTGCTGCGGACAGGAATATTGTACCGGCTACGCTCATTTGAAATTGATCAACACGATTCGGACCGAGGGAAGCAATTCGACCTGTCCAACACGGCAAGTAAGCATCCGGGGAAACTTGAGAAGCTGAAAATGTCGGGCGGACGGCAAGATAGCTCCCGATCAGGCAGGCGTTGCGAGGAGAGATCCTCAAAAACTTTTGGCGCGAGGCTTCGGCTTCTAACCAGAGGGCGATTGTCAGATTGTCCGTGAGGACGAAGGAACGAATCGATTTGAACGTATGGATTCCATGGTGCAAACGAGGGGGAATGAGGCTTCGGCCAAACTTCTCTTCGTGAGCATTCAGCGGCAAGAAGTTCGTACGACGGCGATTAGGCTGGCCCATGGCGAAAGTGGAAGCTGCAAAACAGCGGAAGCGATTAGTTGATGCGGACAGTGAAAAAGATAAAGTCTACCTAATCGAAGTTCGTGCGGAAGTTCAGTCGTTGGGACGGGCCGGAAAAGCCTGTCACGGGCGTAAGCCTGTTCCATGGGGTCTGTAGGACCTGTGAGAGATTACTGCAGTAGCGGTGCGATGTGAGGAAACACGAAGTGGCAACTTCGTCCAAAACATCAAACCGAGGCGAGCAACAAGGTTCGAGAGGGAGCGGTCATTCGCGCAGCGGAGTAAGTGTCATGCCTAGTCGCGAGACGAATCATGGTGCAGAAACGTGGCGTCGAACCCGTTCCGAAGTGAACCTTGAAGCAAGCCTGCGCAGATGCGCGTGGACGAGACCTGAAAATGGTCAAAGACACGCGTCGCTCCTAACCGGTGCGGGATAGTTTCGGAATGTCCCATTGGGCATGTCCAAACCGGCTAGACCCCATAAAGGTCGAAAAAGGAGTACATGATCTGCAACCCTGCGGGAAAAACCAAAGCCATGCGTCCTCGGACGTAAGCCAAGGGAATTCTCTCAAAGACGGAAAGGGAAATGTGCCACGTTCGGACGGTCGGAGGTTAACCTGTATCGGAAGGTAAACCTATGATGATCGCTCGAGTCGAGGTTCATTCACGATGTGGCGGGTCCCATCGAAGGAAGGTTTGTCACTAGCTTGAGACCACAATCAAAAAGCGAACGACAGGCTTTTGCCCTGACCATCTTCTCAACTCGGACACCCCTTACAAGGTGTCCACTTTTTTTTGCGAAAAAATAAATTTTTTGACTTTAGTCCCGTTTGACCGCCGACCCTCGGGAAAAACCTCGATCCGCTCATTGCCTCAAATCGTACCTATCGGACCATTTCGGGGCAATGCAAAAAATACTGACATCAAATACAACCTCATACTTTTTGCCGCCAAAAAGTATGCAAAAACCGCTGGGGCCTCGAATTCGCTTACATGTATATAGTTAAGCGTTCTTGCGGTTAGCTCAACTCTCGGCCCCAGACCCCACCTCGAGGACTT
>JBAZZT010000005.1:0-100461 GCA_041658705.1 Patescibacteria group bacterium | reverse complement strand
TGTCGGACAGTGTTTTTTTTGGCATATTCTTCAAGTGTGCGGACTTTGTTCCCAGATTACAGCTAACGCAAGCCAAGAAATGAATATTCCAGCACCACAGAATGTCTATTAAGCCCAGGATGACAATTTTTTCGACCGTCTGTCTAAGGGATTCTTATTAAGCTTCTGCTTTCTTTTGCCTTGGGGCGAGGGCCATCAAGACGATGGGGACGATCATCCAGGCGCTTCTGCCGTTGTCGCTCATGAAGATTTGTTTAGTGACATCCGATAGACCCTGCGTCAATTCATTCGGTAGAAAGTTGAGCGTGATGCTGATGAGCAGTCCGACTTGCAAAATGCTGAACAGGATAGTTTGCCACCATGAGCCTGGTGAGTTTGAGCCGCCGATGGTCTTGAGCAAGGCGCTTCTTGACAAAAGGAAGAACAGAACGACGAAAATGCCGATGAAATAGGTGATCTTGAGCACGAAGTTTTCGCTCACGTGCAAAGACATGTTGATCGAGGACAAGACCGGCGTATTCGAGACCACGGCGAGCGCCATGTAAACCGAAACCAAAATCACAATCACGCGGTCACGCCCCAACGATATGCCATATAGCAGCGCGCCGATCAGGAAGAATAGCAGGATAAACAAATCCCACGTCGGCATTGACCAGTTGATGCTTTGAAAAAAATGAAGAACAGCGTCCATATAAAGCGATTATAACACATAATCATCTTAAGCTTTCTCTCCTGTCATCCTCCGCGAAAGCGGGGGATCCAGAGAGAAAAATTCACCTTGGATTTGCTTTTTTCCCTGGATTACCCGGTTAAACCGGGTAATGACAAGTTTTCAGAGCCCTAATTTCTTCAAATCCTCTAAAGCTTTGCGCTGCTCGCGGCTGGGTTTGTGCGGGACTTCCGATTCCACTGTCACCAGATGGTCGCCGCGACCGCCGCCGCGCAAGTATTTAAAACCTTTGCCACGCAATTTAAAAATAGTGCCGGGTTGCGTTCCCTCGGGGATCTTGAGCGTACCCGAACCGTCCACGGTATCCAATGCGACTTCACCGCCCAGGCTCAAAGTCGTGAACGGCAAATGAAGAATCGAAAGCACGTCAAAACCTTCACGTGAAAACGTGGGATGGCTTTTGACGCGGACGCGGATATATAAATCACCGGCTTTGCCGCCCGATCCGGGATATTCCCCTTCTCCGGTGACTTTGATTGCTTCGCCGTCATCTAACCCGCCGGGAATCTCGATTTTGAGTTCGCGGCTTTTGCGTTCGATGCCGCCGCCGGAACAGTGTTTGCATGGCTTGGACGGACGTTTGCCCGCGCCGCCGCATTCGGAGCACGTCACCGCTGTTTGGAACGTGCCGAAAATTGTACGTGTGGCGCGCATGGTCCGGCCTTGGCCGTTGCATGTTTTGCAAGACTCCATTTCAGCTCCCGGTTCCGCTCCTGTACCCTGGCACATCGAACATGGCGCGTTGGTATAGAGTTTGATGGTCTTCGGAACGCCGTGAACGGCTTCCAAAAAATCCAGAGTCACGTCGACTTGGATATCTTGCCCACGTTTTTGCTTGTTACGTCCCCCGAAACCGAACATGCCGCCTAAAACATCGCCCAGATCACCTAAGTCATCGAAATTAATGTTTGTGCCCTCAAAACCTCCGAAGCCTTGGTTGAATCCGCCGAAACCGCCCTGCTCGAACGCCGCGGAGCCGAATCGGTCATACTGCGCGCGTTTTTCTTTGTTGCCCAAGATTTGATAAGCCTCGTTGACGTCCTTGAATTTTTGCGCGTCGCCGCCTTTATCCGGATGATGCTCGTGCGCCAAACGCCGGAAGGCTTTTTTGACCTCCTCTTCGCTGGCGTTTTTCTCGACGCCTAAAATTTTGTAGAAGTCTTTGGACATTAGACTAGAGGGTAGAGTGTAGATGGTAGAGAGTAGCCAGAACCGTTTTGGCTATCCTCTACTTTCTACTCTCTTTTTTACGACTTGAATCCTATCTCCGAATTCGTGGTCGGACCTTCGTAGTCAGGGATCTTGCCGAATTGCGCTTCGTATTTCTCCAAATTTTCTTGCAGCACTTTAGCGATGCGTTTGACGTGGCCGGGGGTCGTGATGATGCGCGCCACGAGCTCGCCCACCGGCGGTTGCACGTTGATGAATTCGAGCGTGAATTCTTCCGGCTTATGCAAGACGCGCATGACGTTGGAATAAGCGCCGCTCAAAATCTCAGGCTTGGCGTTGATTTGAATCTGCTGACCGGGCACGGGCTGTTGTGGTTGTTCGGGCATATTGGTTAGATGGTAGAGAGTAGATGGTAGAGAGTAGCCAGAATCGGTTTGGCTACCTTCTACTTTTTACGCTCTTGTAAAAATTTATTTATTTTCTTTGAATTCACCTTCTTGCGGATTTTGTTCGTCTTTCTGACCTTCTGTTTTCTGTTCATTCGGATTCACGGTCGAAGTGTCATTCTGTTGTTTGCGGTACATGGCTTCGCCTACTTTTTGCGCGGCTTGGGCGAGTTCATCACCAGCGCGTTTGACGGCGTCGGTGTCTTCGCTGTCTTTGAGCTTCTTCAGCGCTTCGAGTTTTTCTTCGACGGCTTTCTTGTCGGCCTCGTCGACATCCTTGGCTTCTTTGAGCATCTTCTCGGTGGTGTAGATCATGCTTTCGGCCATGTTGCGCGCTTCGATGTTGTCGCGGCGTTTTTTATCTTCGGCGCCGTGCAGCTCCGCGTCCTGTTTCATCTTCTCGATATCGTCTTTGGACAGATTAGTCGAAGCCGTGATCATGATTTTCTGTTCTTTGTTGGTGGCTTTGTCGAGCGCTTTGACCGACAAGATGCCGTTGGCGTCGATGTCGAAAGCCACTTCGATCTGCGGGATGCCGCGCGGCGCGGGAGGCAGGCCGGCCAAAGTAAAGCGTCCCAGCGAGCGGTTATCCGCGGAAAGCTCGCGCTCGCCTTGCAATACATGAATCTCGACTGAAGTTTGTCCATCTGCGGCGGTCGAGAAAATTTGCGACTTTGAAGTCGGGATGGTCGTGTTGCGTTCAAGGATTTTGGTCATGACGCCGCCCATGGTTTCGATGCCGAGCGACAACGGCGTGACGTCAAGGAGCAAAAGCTCGCCTTTGATGTCGCCTTGCAAGTTGCCGGCTTGCACCGCCGCGCCCGCCGCCACGACTTCGTCCGGATTGACCGAGATGTTGGGCTTCTTGCCGAAGAATTTTTCCACGATTTGCTGCACGAGCGGCATGCGCGTCATACCGCCAACCAGGATGACTTCATTGATCTCGCCGGTCGTGAGTTTGGCGTCGGTCAAAGCTTTGCGACACGGCTCAAGCGTCTTATCCACCAACCCGCCGACCAATTCTTCGAGCTTGGCGCGCGAGAGTTTGATTAACAGATGTTTGGGGCCGTTGGCGTCGCTGGTGATAAAAGGCTGGTTGATCTCGGTATCCATGGCGCTCGACAGCTCGATCTTGGCTTTTTCCGCCGCTTCTTTGATGCGCTGCAAGGCTAAAGTGTCTTTGGATAAGTCGATGCCTTCCTGCTTTTTGAATTCGTCGACGATCCAACGGATCACGACTTGGTCAAAGTCATCGCCGCCCAGATGCGTATCGCCATTGGTGGCTTTGACCTCGACCGTGTTTTGGTTGGTCGTCGCGTCGAACGCGATTTCCAAAACCGAGACGTCGAACGTACCGCCGCCCAAATCGTAGACCACGATTTTCTCGTCCTTCTTGCGATCAAAACCATAGGCCAACGCCGCGGCGGTAGGTTCGTTGATGATGCGCAAGACTTTAAGGCCAGCGATTTCGCCCGCGACTTTGGTCGCTTGACGCTGCGAGTCGTCGAAGTAGGCCGGGACGGTGATGACGGCTTCGGTGATCGTCTCGCCCAAACGCGCTTCGGCGTCGGCTTTCAATTTTTGCAAAACCATGGCCGAAATCTCTTCCGGCGAATATTCCTTGCCGCCCATGAGCACGCGCAAGCCGTCATCGTGCTTGACCAGTTTATACGGCAGCCACTTCAGATCACGCTGCACTTCCGCATCATCCCAGCGGCGGCCGATGAGTCGCTTCACGCTGAAGACGGTGTTCTCCGGATTCACCACCGACTGACGTTTGGCGATTTGGCCGACCAGACGCTCGTTGGTTTTGGATACGGCAACGATTGAAGGCGTAGTTTTGGTGCCTTCGGCGTTTTCGATTATTTTCGGCTGGCCGCCTTCTACGATGGCCATGCACGAGTTGGTTGTTCCGAGGTCTATTCCGAGGATTTTGGGCATATGGGGGTTAGAGTTTTTATTCTTTATTCACGTCGATTTTTATGCTTTTAGATTTGATCTGTTCGGTCTTGGGCATCTCGATCTTGAGGATGCCGTCTTTGAACGAGGCTTTGGCTTGATCTTCCTTCACGCCCGAGGGCAAAGCCACTTGACGCATGAAAGAGCCGGCGCGGATTTCTTTGCGGTAATAATCCTTCTCTTCCACTTCAGTCTTGCGCTCCGAGCTGCCGCTGATGGTCAAGATTCCGTTTTCCACGTCGAGTTTGACATCTTGGGCGTTGACGCCGGGCAAAGCCGTCTCGATGACTACGGCGTCTTTAGTGTCATACACGTCTATCGCCGGAACCAGACCTTGTCCGCGGCCGACGACCGACGGAAAATTTTCGATCAGCTTGTCGAAGTTCTCGAACGGTTCGAAGAAAGGAGTCCATTTGATGAGTGACATAGGTTGGGGAGGGGTAGTGAATTTAGAATTTAGAATATAGAATTTGGAAGTTGAAAGTCAGGATTCTAAATTCCATATTCTAAATTCCAACTTCACTTTTTAACGATGATTACTTTTGCCGGGCGCAGAAGTTTTCCGTTGAGGCGCCAACCGGCTTGGAGCACGCGGCTGATTTTGCCGTCTTCGCCGTCTGCCGCCGTTTCTTGCCCGACGGCTTCGTGGAGCAAAGGATCGAAGTCGTGGCCGGGTTCAGGTTTGATGTTTTCCAGGCCGAGCGCGGCGAATTCCTTGTCCCATGAATATTTGACTGCCGACAATCCGTGGTACCAATTCTCGAATTTGGATTTTTGTTCTTCCGGCAAACTTGCGAGCTCCGGTTTGAAAGCCAACGCGGTCTCGAATTGATCCACGGCGGGCAAAAGCGTTTCAAGCAAGCGCTCGTTGGCGTACTTGGAAAATTCCGTTTTTTCTTTTTCTACTTCCTTTTTCAAGTTGGCATAATCCGCCTGGGCGCGCTTCCACCCGGCCAGATATTCTGCGCATTGCACACATTCCGCGTTTTCTGTTTTCTCTTCTTGGATGTCTTCGTTGTCGGTCATATCAGTTAACGTTTTTCTGCATGAGATTCAAGATGGCAAGGGCTTGGCGATAGTCCATGCGCATGGGGCCGATGATGCCGAAGAGTGCGCCGCCGCGTAAGCTGACCAGTGCCGTGCCGCAAGCGTTGCCGAAAGGACATTCCGATCCGATGCGCAACTGCGGCTCGCTGAAACGTTCTTGGCGCAGACGCATCAGCACGTCGTCCAAACGATCGAGCACGCTGCTCAAATCTACGACCTGGCCCCAGTGCCGAAATTCTGGTTGCGTGAAGAGATGAGACAAGCCGGTATAAAAACTGTCGTTCTCGCGCAGACCCAAGACGACGGCGCCATGCATGAGTTCGGCTGCGTATTTGGCGACTGCTTTGAGACGCTGATCAAGTTCGCCGTCGACCTTCAAACGTTCCTCCAAATCTTGCGCGACTTTGTGCGCCAACGATTTGCGGCCCATGAGCTCATCCGCGTAAAGGCGATAACCTTTTTCCGTGGGCACGCGACCGGACGAGGTGTGCGTTTGAGTGATAAGACCAAGCTCTTCAAGTTCCGCGAACCAATTGCGGATGGTCGCGGGGCTGACGTCCAAACCATAGGTTTCGACCAAATACTGCGAACCGACCGGCTCGCCGGTGCGGATGACGTCTTCGACCACGCAGACTAAGATTTTTTTAAGCTTATCTTCCATGTATTAGCACTCCGGCTATTTGAGTGCTAAGAGGATAACTCGCCCTGAATAGTGCGTCAAGTCGCTAATTTAAGATAAAAAACAAGCCCTTTTCGACTCTCGCAGACGCGAGGGGGCTTGATGGAAGCTTTGCAGCCTCGAGATGTTCTGGTCAGTTCGGCATGAGCACGAGATCGAGTTCGATTCCTTCGACGATGAGGTGGTACGCCTCGTCGACAGTCGGTCCGTGGAACTCGTCCTTCTTCTCGAGCGTCGCGCCCCGCTCCTTCAGGATTTCTACTATGTGCGCTAGCAGCGCTCTCCGAGCCGGTAGCATGTTGCGCTGGGCGATCTGACCGTTGATGAAGCCGGTTCCTCCGGTGATGGCCTGGCTGACGGTCGGGACTCTCAACGCTTTCAGCGAGTCGCTGAAACCGCCTTCCAGGACGATGGCCTTGCCCATGGTCACGGAATACCTTAGGCCAAACTCATCGAGGACTTTTTTGGTGCTGACGACAACGGGATTCTCTGGACCCATTCGACTCCTCCTCAAATGTACGGTTTTCCTCGTATCAAACGCAGTTCTTCTTAACAAATCATGTCAGCCATGTCAAATCTTGGCATTCGTAGGGGCGACCCAACGGGTCGCCCCTACATAAATCAACCGTTCGAAAAACGAGAACTTACTCCATCCTATACAGCCTTACGCCCGCCGCTTCTTTCTCCGGCCGACGCTCCGGGAATTTGAAGCCGTTTGAAACGATGAGGGTTCCGTGTTTGACTTCGCTGCGCAGTTTTTTCCAAATCTTGGGCATGCTGTAGGGCATGCCGTAAAGAAAAACCACATCCGTATCAGGCGGCAGCTTGGCGTGCCAAAGATTTTTGCGCAAGAAGCGGCATCTGGCCTGCAATTTTTTCGCCCGAACGCGGGAACGCGACCAAGCCACGAGCAGCGGATTCAACTCAATGCCCAAAGCTTGCGCGCCGCGTTCGGCCGCCATGAGGCACAATTCCCCTGTCCCTGATCCCAGCTCAACGATTTTAGTTCCCTCTTTTATCTGCGCTAAGTCGAGCATGAGCTTGAATTTTTTTTTGCCCGATGAAACGAAAGGCGCAAAACTCATGAGCGCCCAAACCTCAAAACCCATGTACAGGGTAGCTAAGACCAAAGCGATGGTCAGGATCGAAACCACGCTCCACAGCGCGATAAGCAAGATGTCACTCATAACGCAGCGCTTCGATAGGATTCAGTTTGGCGGCTTTGCGCGCCGGGAAATAGCCAAAGACGATGCCGATGGCCACGGAAACACCAAAGCCCAAAGCCGCTCCGGACCACGGCATGTTGAAAGTCCAGCCTTTTTGATACGCCGCCAAAGCCTGCAACCCAAGCCAAGAAAATCCCATACCTACGATGATGCCTAAGATGCCGGCGAAGACCGAAAGAAAAATAGCTTCGTATAGGAATTGGCGCAGGATGTCTTGGCCGCGCGCGCCGATGGCTTTACGCAATCCGATTTCACGCGTGCGTTCGGTCACCGTGACGTACATGATGTTCATGATGCCTACGCCGCCCACGACCAGCGAAATCGAGGCGATGGAACTCAAGAGCACGCTCAAGATGGTGCCAATCATGCCGGCGCGCTGTGCCGTATCTTCCTGCGAAGCGATAAAGAAGTCATCTTTAGACAAATCGCCGGTGGGGTTATCGATGCGATGCGACTCGCGCAAGATGATCCTGATCCGTTCCTTGGCTTCGTTCGTCGCCACCGTGCCGGTCTTGACGCTCATGAACTGCAACTTTTCCATGTTGAACTGCGCCATCAACGCGCTGAACGGTACATAGACTTGGCGGTCCAGATTGGTGAAAAAACGAGTCCCCGCCGGCTGCAGGACTCCGATGACCCGATAATTCTGCTTCTGTATCTTAATGCTTTTGCCCAGCGGATTCTCGACGCCGAATAAGTCCTGCGCTATATCGTGTCCCAGCACCGCGACTTTTGATTTGGAATCCACGTCTTCCGACGTAAAATAAGAACCTTGTTCGTTTTCCACGCTGAAGATGCTGGCGCCCGTCTCCGACGTGCCCTCGACTTGCGCGCGCAAACTTTCGCTTTCGTAATCTACTATGGTCGAAGTGAAGACGTTGGCGTCCACGGATCTGACCCAACTTTGTTCTTTTAGTTTTTTGAAATCTTTTACCGTGATGACCTGTTTGGTCACCGTCGGCGGCCCAAGCTGCTTGCCGTCGCCTTGTCCGCTGCGCACGAATAACAAATCGGAACCGAATGACGCGACTTGCGACATGATGAAATCCTGCGCCGCGTTCCCCACCGCGAGCATCAAAATGACGGACGCTATGCCGATGACGATCCCGAGCATGGTCAAAAACGCTCGCGCTTTGTTGCGCAGCAGGCTGTTCAAACTGATCATGACCACATCGCGAATCAACATATCTTCATTCGGCCCTTAACGCCTCGATCGGACTTAGCTTGGCCGCTTTGCGCGCCGGCAGGTAACCAAAAGTCAGACCGATGATGCTTGAGACGGCGACGCCTAAAAGCGCGCCGACCCATGAAACGGTGAACACCCAACCCGGTTGATAGTAGTTGATGACTTGGATGGCGATGAAAGCCAAGAGTGATCCTAAGATTATCCCCGCGATGCCTCCTACGATGGTCAAGATCGTGGCTTCGGTGAGGAATTGGCGTAACACGTCCTTGTAGCGCGCGCCGATGGCTTTACGTAACCCGATTTCGCTCACCCGCTCCGTCACGCTGACGAACATGATGTTCATGATGCCGATGCCGCCGACCAAAAGCGAAATGGCGGCGATGGATGAGAGCAAAATCTGCAGGACGGAGGTCACCTGGCTGACCGTCTTGATGGCATCAGCTTGGGTCATGACGAAAAAATCATCTTTCGCCAAATCTCCGGTCGGGTTATCTATGTCATGCTGTTCGCGCATGATGTCTTCGATGCGCCGCGCGGATTCATCCAACGGCAAGTTCGTTTTGGCAATCAAGTATTCGAAGGATTTTTTGCCGTACAGGTCAATCATGGTGGTCGCCGGTATATAGGCCAGCTCATCCAGGTTTTGGAAAAATTGCGTACCTGCCTTGTCCATGACGCCTATCACGCGGTAAGTATTGGAACCGACTTTGACGCTTTGACCTAACGGCGACGCTTGGCCGAAAATCTCGTCAGCCAGCGAATATCCAAGCACCACGCTCCGCGTATGGCTTTCCACGTCCGAATCGGTGATGAAATTGCCTTGCAGCATGTCATAGCCGCCAATCAGGATCTCATCTGGCAGCGTACCGAGGAGAGAAATATTTTTACTCACTCCCTCACCCACGATCATGTCGGACTGCATCATTTCGCCGGAGACCATCGGCATCCAAGCGGATTCTTTTTTGAGCCGCTTGATGTCTTTCATGACCAGCGATTCTTCGACGAATGGACTGGGATTTTCGGTCTGCGTCTTAGGACCGGGATGGATGATCAGTTTATCAGAACCAAAGGAAGAAATCTGTGACAAGATGAAAGATTGCGCCGCCTCGCCGATGGATAAAGACAAAATCACCGCCGCGATGCCGACGACGATCCCGAACATGGTCAAAAGCGAACGATTGCGCGTCCGAATGAGGCTTTGCCATGAACTATCCGCCAAGTCGCGCCAGAGCATAAGAAATAATTACAAATGCCAAATTACAAATGACGAATTCAGGCGCATGCAATTTGGCATTTGGCATTCGTCATTTGGCATTGATGATAGCTATTTGATGAGTTCTCCCGTCGCCAAACAGCGGTGTTTTACCGGTTCATCGGACTGGATCAGCCCGTCTTTGAGGCGCAGGACGCGTTCGGCGTGTTCGGCGGTGTAAGTCTCGTGAGTCACGAGCACGATGGTGTGCCCTTTATCGATGTTCAGACGTTGCAGGATTTGCATGACTTGCGCTCCTGATTTGGAATCCAGGTTGCCGGTCGGTTCGTCGGCGAAGATAACCGGCGGTTTGCGGATCAGGGCGCGCGCGATGGCGACACGCTGGCGTTCGCCGCCCGAGAGCTGGTTCGAAAGGTTATTGGCTCGATGCGCCAACCCCACCGACTCGATGGCTTCCATGGCCATGTCGCGGCGTTTGGCTAGCGGCACATCGGAGTAGAGCAACGGCAACATGACGTTATCGAAAACCGTGGTCTTGGGCAGCAGGTTGAAGGCTTGGAAGATGAAACCGACTTTTTCGCCTCGCATGCGAGCCAGGACATCATCATCTAGCTTTGACACGTCTTGATCTTCGAAAAGATATCTGCCTTCGGTCAAAGTGTCGAGGAAGCCCAGGATGTGCATGAGGGTTGATTTTCCGGAACCTGACGGCCCCATGATGGCTATGAATTGGCCGGCCGGTATCGTGAAGTCCAGCCCGAAAAGCACGGGCGTCACGACCTCGTCGTTTTCGTATTGTTTGGTCAACTTTTCTATCTTGATGACGTCCATCTCGTTATGCTCCGGTTTTTTCGCTGGTGATGACCTGCTCGCCTTCGGTCAGACCTTTCGTCACTTGCACCTTGCCTTCATCACCCTTAAGTCCGATTTCGATCTGTCTGTCCTGCGGCGCACCATTCACGAGCACGCGCACCGAACGCTGGCTGCCGTCGCTCGTACGGATGGCGCGCAGCGGGATGACTAACGAGTCTTTGGCTTCGGCGGTAGTCACGGTCACGTTGGCGGTCATGCTGGGTTTGATTTCTTTGTCCGTCGGCTCGATCTTTACGCGGATCTTGTAATAGACCGCATCTTGCACTTTGGTCTCCGCCGGATCCTTGGCCGACACCGTGCCTTTGAATTTTACGTCATCACCGTAAGCGTCAAGCGTGATGACCGCAGATTGTCCGATTTCGATCTTTGGAATATCGGTTTCAGGCACCTTGGCCTCGATGTCGTAACTCGCCGTGCCTACCATGTTGATGACGGTTACGTTCAGCGTGATTTGTTCGCCCACGTCAGGCAGGACTTCGGAGATCACACCGTCCACCGGCGCCAGGATTTCGTTCTTCTTCAGATCGTTCAGAGTCTTGTCGTACGTGCTCTTAGCCTGTTCCACCGCGGCACGCAAAGGTGCAAGATCGACCGCGCGCGGCCCGGCGCGTTTCAGGTCGAGTGCGGCTTTGGCGGCATCCAACGCGGCTTTTTGCACGGTCACGGCCGTTTCGCCGGCTTTGACCTCCACGTCGGCGTTGGTCTGCGCCGTGGCTAAAGCGATTTGCGCGGTCTTGAGCGCGTCTTGAAGTGCGCTCACGCTCTGGGTGCGGGTCAATTCGGTGTTCTTAAGGGTTTGCGTAGCCGTAAGAATCGTCGTGTTCTGCGTCGAAACCGCAGTGCGGTCCGTATCGATCACGGTCTTTTTGGCTGCCAGGTCGGTTGAAGTAAAATATGAACTGGTCAAGCTGGCGGCCAAAACTTTCTGCACATCGGACAAGTATGACTGAACCAAGCCGATGGTAGTCTGAAGCTTATCCGCCGCAGCTTGGATTTGTTCTTTGGTCGAGGCAGTGTTCAGGGCGTTGACAGCCGCCTCCGCGATCTTCTTGGAATCGCGAGCTGTGGCATACGAGCTTTTAGCCCGATCCATCGAACCTGCATCCAAGATACCCAGGAGGGTCGAATAGTTGGCGTTGGCTGCCGTGTTGTCCACGGCGGTTATCTGATCGCCATCGGTCAAACCGGTCTGCAACGGGCCAAGGGCTGTGGCCAAGGCCGTGCGCGCCGAAGCGTAGGCGTTATCGATATTTTGCTGGGTAATGGCGCCGGAATTGTTCAGGCCGTTTTGCGCCGTATCAACTGCGCTTTGCGCCGTTGCCACCGCATCCAGCGTGGTTTTTTTGGTGGCTTCAAGTTCCTTTTGCGCTTTGAGGTAGGCGGCCTGCGCTTGCTCGACCGCGGTTTCGGCTACGCGAATGGCCTGCGGCGTTTCGCCGGCGATTTTGGCGTTCAGGTTGGCTTGCGCCACTCTCAAAGCGGCGCGGGCATTACGCTCCGAGAACACGACATCGTCGCCTACGAGCTGCGCCAAGACATCTCCCAATTTGACCTGATCGCCGACTTTGACGTTGACGAGTTTGATTTTGCCGCTATTTTGAAAAGCCAGCTCAATGCGCTCCGCGGGTTTGAGTTCGCCCGTCACTTCGACCGTCTGGTAAAGGTCGCGCTTTTCCACCGCGGCCGTATCATAAGTCGTTTTATTGCCGCTCTTAGCCAACCACCACCAGCCGCCCAGGGCGAGTACGATCACCAGAATGAGGTAAGTGCTTTTGCGTTTCAGGATTTTCGGGACGGTCATAGTTTCATCTTTTTCGTCACGTTTCGTATTTTGCTTGAGATTTTCTTGACCATCTTCTGCATCTGTTCGACGCGCACCAAGACCACGGCTGCGTGATGATCGGCATAAAATACCAGCAAGCGTTCGCCGGCCTTGAGGCCCATGCCGTCTCGGATGTCCTTGGGGATGACCACCTGTCCCCTTTCTCCCAGGACGGTGAAATCCATTTTTTCGTCGCAATGTTTCATAGCTGAATATGACGGGTATGATTGGTATGATTAATACCACGGGCTCGCAACGGCGTCAAGAATCAGGTCAAACGATTTCTCCCTTGAGCCGGCCCAGCCTGACCAAGAACATGGCCTTGGCGATTTGAAAACCCATCTTGAGATATTCCTTGGCGCCTTTCAGGAATCCGACTTTTTGCATCTTACGGCGGATGGTCAAACCAGGCAGCTCGACCGTCCCGTAGGGGAGTTTGTGGAAGCGGCAATAATAATTCATAGCCGACTCCACCATGAAACCTTGGACGTATTTATCGGGTATATCCTCGATGATGCGGCGCGACAAAACGCGTTCGCCGCCGATGAGCGGCAAATATGGCGTGAGCTTCATGGCCAGCTTGCCGCGATCGCGGATACCCACGCACATGGCCAGCCTGCCTTGCGTCACGGGATTAAGGATCTTGAGCAGATGTTCACGCGTCAAACCTTTGAGATCTGCGTCCAAGAAAAAAATAATCGCCGCGTCGGTATGGGCCAAGCCATGCAACAACGCCGCGCCTTTACCGTGCTTCCAGGGCAAGTCATGCACCAAAGTCGCGCCCTCTTGGCGCGAGATTTCCGCCGTGCGATCGGTCGAACCGTCGCTGATGACCACGACGTCACGGAACAGACGCGACTCGACTAAAGTCTTGACTATCGCCCCGATCGTCGGTTCTTCGTTGTACGCGGCGATGATCGCGGCGACTGATTGCATAAGTTAGAGGGTAGAGGGTAGAGAGTAGCCAGAACAAAAATGGCTATCCTCTACCCTCTCGTTTATAGTTTCAGCAGATCGTATCTCACCTCTTCCAGCCGGCGCAGGTGTTGTCGCGCTTGGTCGGCTTTGCTGCGCAGGTTGCCGGTCAAATCCAGCGACAGGAAAAATTCCACCAATTCTTGAGCCAGTTTGAATATCTCTTCGACTTTTTCTTTATTCCTTTCGATCGCGGCGTTCACGGCCAAACGCACCATCTCGCCGATCAAATCGGACAGAGCGCCTAAGATGATATCCGTGTCTTCGGTCACGTCTTGCGGCGGAAAAAGATCTTTGCCGCTGACGGCTTTCTCGAAAAACGAAGCTTCGCAATATTCTTCCAGTGCCGCGCGCCACATGCCTTCGTTGGTCAACCGTTGTTCATGGACCAGGATTTTTTTGCCTTTGAGCAGCGTCTCCCGCGCTTCGGTGAGCAACTTGTTGGCCCCCGCGCCGTCTCCGCGTTGCAACGCGAAAATAGTTTGTTTGGATAGTCTTTGCGCCGCGCCAGCGAGTTCTTGGAGCTTGCGTCGATTGGCATCCAGCGCCGAGTGTTTACTTCTTAGTTGGGTGAGCGCTTGTTTTAAACGCATAAGAACGGAGCGATGAGTAGAGGGCTTCGGTGCGATGCACGACCGAATCCCATGAATAAAGCCTGGCCACGACGCGTTGCGCGCGTTTTCCCCTTTCTTCGACGACTTGCGGATCCGTCACCAGCCACTGCAGCACCTCGGCCAGTTTGGTCACATCGCCTAAGCGGTATGCGATGCCGGAATGATCGATCAATTCCAGATTTTCGGGGATGTCGCTCATGACGACGAGCTTGCCGTAGGACATGGCTTCCAAGACCGAGACTGACAAACCTTCGCTGCGTGAAGGATGAATCATGGCGAAAGCGCCGGCCATGAGTTGATGCAGTTCGGTGCCAGTGCGGCGACCTAGAAAGATGACTCGGCCGTCGTCTTTAGCCATCTTTTCCAGCTTCTCGAGATAACCGCGTTCAATCGTATTCTCGCCTGCAAAACCTATGATCACGAGTTTTTTATCCGTCTCGATGCGTTTGAAGGCTTGGATGGCATCCTCGACCGCCTTGTGCGGTATCATGCGGCTTAGCGTGTAAAAATAGCTGTTGGGCTCCAAGCCTAATTTGGCCAGAGCCGATGTTCCGGGATGGTGTTCTTGGATCTCCACGCCGTTGGGGATATACCAGACATGGCGCTTAAAACGCAGGCGGCAGAATAATTGGATGGAGTGCGAGGCGGCGATGGTGGCGTGGGGCAAAAAAACCGAAGTCCATTCGCCTAACATCAGATACCAGCGCGCAAAAATGCTCCACTTGGCATGAAAGCGATCGCGGCTATGGAAGGTCACGACGACTTTAGACCGCCACTTGAAGAGGCGCGGGATGAAGGCTAGGGTCGAAGGGCCGACGCCGTGGTAGTGTATGATGTCGGCGCGCCTGAAGAGGACGTGCAGCGAAGCCAGAAAAGTGTGCGTGATGGCATCAAGATTCTTGCGATGCCAACTAGGCAAAGTTATCAGGTTCACGCCCCTATATTTTTTGAGGCCAGCGGGGTTGGCATAGGGTCGGACGTAGACAAAGACCTCGTGACCCAACTCCACGAGCTTGGTGGCGAGCTTTTCCACGTGTGTCTCAATACCGCCGCCTTGGGCGAGCGAGGCGGGTATGCCCTTGCAACCGAGCATGTAGATACGCATGGGGCTTGAAAAAATTGGGGACTTCATCTAATATCTTAGCGCGAAATAGAGTTAGACGGTAGGGGGTAGACGGTAGACAGTAGCCAGACGGGTTCGATATCCATACCAGCTACTAGCTACTAGCTACCAGATACCAGATACCAGATACCAGCCCCCCCCACGCGCCTGTAGCTCAGTCGGTAGAGCAGTGGCCTTTTAAGCCAACGGTCGCGGGTTCGATTCCCGCCGGGCGCACCACGTAAAAATCCCATTCTCAAATGGGATTTTTACGTAGCCCCGTGGCGCATAAAGAAAAAACCTCGTGCGCTTTACGGGGCAGAGCGTTCGATAGGGTTCACGTGGCACGGCCTCATTCATTTGATACAAAGAAGCGGTCTGATGTAAGATCAGACCGCCAAAGATTCAGGGATCAACAGGCGCAGGAGACGGTTCTGATCTTCCCACCTGTTTCCAGCTTAAGCACCGACTCTTCGACCACCTTGAGATCCATGTCTTGCACTTTCGCGCCAAGAAAATCGGCAAGCATGATTATCGCCGAGGCTCCCGCCGCCGTCGCGCACGAGTCTAAGACTTTGAGCGTGTGCTCACGATATTTTTGTTCGCGTCGGATCAGCATCTGGCGCACTGCATCGTGATTGACGCAAGGCATGTCCGCTCCGCAAGTCTCGATGACTTTGCGATTGTGGGCAATGACGCTTTGGGGCGTCGGAGCATTCTCGCTTGCACGAGCTATGCGATTTATCTCGTCAAGATCATCGCCTAGGTCATAGACACACGGTGCTTCGCCGAACAGGATCAAGGTCGACACCTTTTCTTCGAGGATGGCCTCCGAGGCTAAGCCGGCTAAGAGGTCGAGCTTGTCTTGGACATAGCCCGTCGGGGCTTCTGGTCGAAGGCAGAAGTAGTCGGGTCCGTACAAATCTCGATCGTCCGCATCCTGCTCAACGTCTTCGACTAGGAACCGAGTGGCGTGCCGCGTCTCGGGGAATCCGCGACAGTTCACGGGACGGTTCTCGTAGACTTTGCACCCGTTCTTCTTGTCGAGGAACGGACAAGGACGCTTCAGCTGCCAACGCACATGCCACAGGGATGGATAGATTTGCCCGCCCAGCGAGTGTACCTCTGCTCCGATTTCGACATGCGTCCGAAAGATGTCGGAGGGTTTACGATCCAGCGCGTAGGCCAGCATCAGGATGTCGAACAAATCGACATACGTGAACAAGCGCTGACGTTTGCAGCATGGACGGCTGCACACGTCGGGACACCTGTAACGCGGCCATGAGGAGAGCAGGCGGAGCCTTCTCGTGAGGAAATCGGCCACGCCCGGGCCATACAAACGCTTGAGTTCCCTTTTTTGCATTCTCTTCCTTTCTCGAAGAACAAGAGAAGATTACATTTTTTTCGGGCCTTGTCAATCCTCGTTGTATTCAAAACACCCCGAAGAAAGGGGTGCGGTTGCGGCGCGGAGGCGCCAAAGGATCAGAGGCCGAGCAGCTTGCGCACGGCTTGGCGCATTTCGTCGTCGATGAGGATCGAGACGTTAGGGTCAAGGTCGTGGCCGGTGCCGGGTCCGGGGATGTTCAGGTAATCGCCGAGGCTGACGAAGAAGCCAGGCGCTTCGCGTTCCGCGACAGGGCTATGCGCCGCATCCCCGTTCTCTTCGGTGATGCCGAAAGCCGAAATCAATTGCTTGCGTTTGAAGACGCGACAACCCGCGTCAACTTCGGCGGAAACTGAATTATGGACTATGCGCCAATACACGTAAAAGCGTTTGAGGTAGTCGGCACCTTTCGATCTCTCGATCGTGACTTCGGCCGTACTCGAACTCAAGACGAGCTTGGACTCATTCGCTTCGTTAATCCGAAGTTTGCCGCCGTGGTGATGCCACCAGCGCGGAACGCATCCGCCAATCAACCCTGTCCTACTAGAACATCCGCACATTGGCCATTCCCCTGGTTAAAGGTTCGATTGGCGGCAAAGTATCAAAGAGTCGGAAATCAAGCAAATAAAACATAAGCGGCATCCGGAGAAGGATGCCGCTGGGGTGGGGTGTCGCGGAGCGGTCAGTTGTAGTTCATGGCTCGGCGGCGCTCGCGTTCGAAGCGCTGTAGGACGCCGTTGATCGTCGGCTTGACCGTGACGCGCACGAACGTCTGTTCGTCAGGTGAGAGTTCGGCCAAGAGTTCGTCGTCGCACAGCAGGCCGACTAGATCCTTGACTTCGTCGGGCTTGAAGGCAGACTCGGCGCGCAAGCGTCCAAGATACCCGATCAGCCGGTCGAAACGATATCCTCCGGGCGGAGGCAGGGCGTCGCTCTCGCCGATGTAACAAACTCTTTGGAATTCACCAATCATTTTCACCTCGCTAGGGGTAAAGGTACAAAAAACTTATACCTCATTTTAGAGGCGCTGTCAATGGAGGTTAGCCGAATCTAAAATTGTCATTGCGAGGAGTAGCAACGACGAAGCAATCTCTGGAATCCGGAGATTGCCACGCGCATTCAGTATATGCGCTCGCAATGACACAAACCGATCACCGAACGCGCAGATCTTATCTACACCAACCCCAGCCATTTTTGCGCTAGTTCGCTTCCGTCATCGGTCGGCAGCGCCAGGTGCAATCTTTTTCCGAGTTCTTGTCGACGATTTACATTGGCTAACAAATCACGAATTTCTTTCGCCAATCTATTTTCGAATCCAAAATCTTGACTGACTTCAAGGATGGCGCCTTTGAGCGCTTGGGTGTTTGCAGTCTGTGGTCCAGGCAGCGGCACGATGACGGCCGGCTTGCTCAACGCCGCCAGCTCGGACAAAGAGCCGAAACCGCCGCGTGAGACCACGAGGTCAGCCGCCGCATAAGCGCTTAACATGCCTGCTTCATCGAAAGTATCGGACACGAAATAACCGGATCGCTGGATTGCTCCATCTCCTTTGTCTTTACCGGTCAAATGGATGACCTGCATTTCGGCGAGCAACGTGGTTAAAATTTTAGTCAGCCCGCGATTAAGCGAGCGCGCTCCTGTTCCGCCGCCGGTCACGAAGACGATGGGTCGCGTCGCGTCGAGTTTGAATTTGGCTGCCGCGTCTTTTTTGGATTCCGTCGTCACGCCGTCGAAACGGCACGGCGTTTTTACTTTTTGCGCTTTGCCCGCTAGCTCCTTGCCGTACCAGCCGAGCGAACAAGTCACCATGGCCGCGCGTTTGGCGAGCAAGCTATTGGAACGCACCGGGTCGCGATCCAGTTGATGGATGGCGCAAGATATCCCGCTGCGCAAAGCTTGATGCATCACGGGAACTTGCGTAAAACCGCCGGCACCGACCACCAAATCAGGTTTGAAAAGTTTTATGATTTGCGCGGCTTGCGCGCTGGCTGCGGTGTAATCAAAAGGAAAGGTCAGCCAATTCAAGCTGGGAAAACGCGCCAGCTTGGCGACTTTCACGGCGTAGAACGGGATGCCTTCGCGCGCCACCAAAGATTTTTCAGGGCCGTCCGGCGTACCTGCCCAGGCAAATTCAAGACCCGGCGCGAGCTGGCGCATGCGTCGAATCACGGCGATGAGCGGCGTGACGGGTCCCAATGTCCCACCGCCGCATAAGAGGATTTTTTTCGTCATAGGGGAAAGCATATAGCATTTAGTAGATAGTAGTTAGGGCCCTAACTACTAAATGCTAACTACTAACTACTAATCCTAGCCTGCCGTGAAATCGAAGCCACGATTCCCAATCCCGCCGCCGTCGCCACGAGCGCCGAGCTGCCGTAACTCACCAGCGGCAAAGTCACGCCTGTGATGGGCAAGAGTCCGATCATCGAACCCACGTTAAGTACGGTCTGAATGGCGATCCAACCGCCGATACCCGCGGCCAAGAAGCGGCCGAATTCCGTGTCGGCGGATTGCGCGATGGTGAAACAGCGTTTGACCAAAAGCGCCAACGCGGCGATGAAGGTGACGCTCAAAAAAAATCCAAGTTCTTCGGCCAGGACGGCAAAGATCGAGTCGCCCGCGACTTCCGGCAGATACGAATATTTTTGGCGCGAATGGCCGTAACCCAGACCGAACGGTCCGCCGGAACCGATGGCCAGGAACGCTTGGTTGATGTGATAGCCGACGCCTTGCGGATCAAGCTCGGGATGCAAAAAAGTCATCAAGCGTTGCGTGCGATACGGCGTGATTTTGATGAGCAGCGCGATGAGTCCCAAGCCTAAACCAACCAGAGCCGCAAACCAACCCAGCGGCGCTCCGGCCACGAAGTAGACGATGAGCGAGGCTCCGGCGATGACAGCCATGGAGCCGGTGTTAGGCTGCAGGATGAGCAACAGGATGACGATGCCGAGCACACTCAAAAACGGCAGCAAGCCTTCTTGCAGATTTGAAGCGCGACGTTCGCGTTGCGTCGAAAGCCAGGCCGCGACGTAAATCAAAAAAGTCACTTTGACGAACTCGGAAGGTTGGAAAGATAGCGCACCGAAATGCACCCAACGTCCGGCGCCGCCCAAACGCGTACCCACGCCGGGGATGTAGACCAGAAGGAGCAGCCCAATCGAAAGGATGAGCGCGGGCAAAGCCAAAAATTTAAGCTTGCGATAATCAAAGTAAGACAGGACGACAAAAGCAAAGATGCCCGGAATCAAACCGTTCAGCATTTGATGCTTGAAGTAATACCAGCTATCCCCTGTCTTGGATAAGGCTAACGGCCCGCTGGCCGAAAGCAGCATGACCAATCCGAAAAGCGTCAACCCGATCACCAGGCCGAGGAACATCTTGTCTATGGGTCGCGCCGTTCGGCTCATATCAGACCTTGTCGGTCAAAGCCAGGATGACGCCGATGCCGGCCGCAAAAAGCGAGATGATCCAGGTGCGGAAGACGATTTGCGACTCTTTCCACCCCGAGGCTTCGAGATGGTGATGCACCGGTGCGCTCAAGAAGATTTTTTTCTTGCGAATTTTTTTAGAAGCGACCTGGATGAGCACCGAGAGTGATTCCAAGACGAACGGCAGCCCGATGATGGGCAGCAAGAACGGTTGATTGGTCAGCATGGCGACGACGCCCAGCGCAGTGCCTAAGGCCATCGAACCGGTATCTCCCATGAAGAAAGACGCGGGCGTCACGTTGTACCACAGGAAAGCCATGGTCGCGCCGGCGATGGCGGCGCAAAAAATCGCCAATTCGATTTTGCCTTGGGAATAAGCGATCACGCCGTAAGCCGCGAAGGCCGCCATGAGCGGGCCTCCGGCCAAACCGTCCAAGCCGTCGGTCACGTTGACCGAATGCGAAGTCGCGATGATGACGAAGGCGAAGAACAGGATGTAGATCCAGCCCAGCGAAAAATTGCCGCTGAACGGCACGTGCACGATGTCCCAGTCGAGTTTTGAATAGAACCACCAAGCGCCGCCCAACGCGATAAGTGAATAGGAAACGAGGCGATGGCGCATGCGCAAACCACCGCCGGCCGGACCGATTTTTTTGACGTTCAGATAATCATCCAACAACCCCACCAGCGCCGCCAACACTAAAGCGCCCAGTGGCAAGAGCGTCTGCGCGCGCGACAGGAAGTTCCACGAACACCAGGCTGAATCGCGCAAAGCGCAGCCCGCGGAAAGAAAAAGCATCACCGCCGTGACCGTCATCCAGATCACCAATCCGCCCATCACCGGCGTACCCATTTTATGCTGATGCAAACCAGCGGCGATCGGAGCCGCGTCCGCGCTGCGGATCGATTTGCCCAGGCCGTATTTCTTGAGCAACCGAATCAGGACCGGCGCCCAAAGCATGGCGATAAAAAAACATGACCAAGTGATCACGATCAGGCGGACGACATTGAAGGTGGTGAGGCTCATAGATCAAAGATTGACGAGAATGAGGAAGAAGGCGGCCACTGCCCAAGCGACGGTCAGCACGGCGGTCAGCGCGACCAAGGCGCGCGCGGCCAACTCATCCGTTTTGAGCAAGACGCAAGCCGCGATCAGGTCGGCGAGATAAACGACGAGCATCGCGCCAGGCACGAAAAAAATCCATTGCCAGACACGCACATCGTCTATCCCCAAATAAATATTGTAATGCAGAATCAACACGCCGGAACGTAAACCCTCGGGGATGAGACGCCACAGAAAAAAAGCCGAACCGGCCAAGATCGCGACTAATTCCAAAATGCTCGTCCAACGAATGAACGGGTCGTGCCAGGCCCGCTTGATCGAATTGCGCCACTCCTCAAACGCCATGCCGGTATGTTACGTTTCGCGTTAAGCGGCTGCAACCACCTCGGTGACTTCGGGGATGAATTCGCGCAACGTCTCCTCTACTCCGACCTTGAGGGTCAAGTCAGAATATGGACAGCCCACGCAGGCACCTTTCAAACGAATGGATACTTTGCCCGTCGCGACATCGCATGCGGCCAATTCTATCTCGCCACCGTGCTCGGCGATGCCTTCGCGTAGCTTAACCAACACCTTTTCGATTTCCGCCCTGAATTCCTCGGGTGTTTTGGTCATATTTAAAGCCAATTTACCCTCGCGCAACACACTTGACAAGTGATAAGTTTCCGCGTAATCTCGTGGGCATCCGAATTAAGAATAAGTAGTGAGTCAAAAGTAGTGAGTAGAACGGGTTTCTGACGCCGTACTGCTTCTACTTCCTACTCACTCTATACTATGGCCCACAAAAAAGCCGGCGGCTCTACCAGTTACGGTCGCGATTCCCAAGGTCAACGCCTGGGCACAAAGCTGTACGCTGGCGAGTTCGCCAAAACCGGTAATATCCTGGTACGCCAACGCGGCACAAAAATCCGTCCGGGTTTGAATGTGCGCAAAGGCAGCGACGACACCCTCTTCGCGGTGGCCAACGGCATCGTCAAATTCACCGACCGCAAAGTCCGCCGCTACACCGGCGCCTACAAAAACGCCAAGTTCGCGAACGTGATTCCGCTGGAGAAGAAATAAACCAGACATTCAAGTGAAAATCGTCGGTCAAGCCGACGATTTTCATTATATTTTTGGCTACCCTCTATTCTCTACCATCTACCCTCTATCTTGACATTTATGCAGACTTAGGCGATAGTCCTCTCGAACCTTGAAAGGAGCGTTGCATGGACGCATCTACGAAGTCTAAATACGAGAAGTTCACTGTTTCATGTTCGGCTGGGGAAACAGGAAAGCTCGGCTATACGATCGTCGAACTTGAGTTCACCAAAACCCCAACCGGTTGGCTGGTCAAAAAGAGCCAACCTCGTGTCGAGACTCCGCTGGGCTTGGACTATATCGGCAAGACAGAAAAACTTGCGCTACCCGACCCGTTTCATCGCTTGATTCCCGAGCGGCTTTCGCCCGCGACTCTCTACATCCGCGAGTTCCTTCAGGTGCTCCCGCACCTCGGTGAGCTACGCTTCGACGCCTACCACCTCACGTTCTATCCAGACGCCAAGCGTTGACCGCCTACTCAAAAGCAGCCTCTAGGGAGCGCGCCATGACAGAAACGCAGAAAACCTCATCAATCGACGAGGAGTTGTTCCTCGAAACGATTCAGGAACTCGCGGTCGATTCAGAACTCATCGAGGCAGTGCGAAAGTTTCTGAACGGAGACTACAGCACGCCGATCGTCCGTAATCCGGACACAGGACTGCAAGTACCCGATTGCACAGACCAAACGACGCAAATCGAGAGGGTTGCTAGGCACTACATCACCAAATGCTTCCAACTCCCGTAGGGAATTGAGAGAAACCCTCAATCCTTGCCCGCCCTTCCTTCAAAGCAGCCTCTCCGGCTGCTTTCGCGTTTTACATCGTTTTCTTTTCTGACATCCTCCGCCCCCCCCTTATCTGTCATCCTCCGCGAAGGCGGGGGATCCAGAGAGAGAAAAGCACTTTGGATTTATTCTTTCTCTGGATTACCCGGTTGAACCGGGTAATGACAGAAGGGAGTAAAAAAACATTTCATTCGAGACATGTCTCATTTCCCCGCTGCCGCTTTGATGAAGCCTAGGAATAGCGGATTGGGACGGAAAGGTCGCGAGGTCAGTTCGGGATGGAATTGCGAGGCTATAAAAAACGGATGGTTCTTGAGCTCGATGATCTCGGCTAATTTATCGTCGGGTGAAAGCCCGGAAAAAATTACGCCCGTTTTCTCGAATTCCTTGCGGTATTCAGGATTGGCTTCGTAACGGTGACGATGCCGCTCGCGCACGATCTCTTCGCGATATAAGTTCCTCGCCTTGCTACCCTTCTTGAGCACGCACGGGTATTCACCCAAGCGCATGGTGCCGCCGTAATTTCTATCTTCGAGTTTTTTCTCTTGTTCGTCCATCAGATGGATGACCGGATGTTTGGTGTGCGGATCTATTTCCGTCGAATTCGCGTCTTTCCAACCGAGTCTATGCCGCGCGATTTCGACCAACGCGAGTTGCATGCCGTAGCACAAGCCGAGATACGGCAATTTGTGTTCGCGAGCGTATTTGATGGCCATGAGTTTGCCTTTGACGCCGCGCGAACCAAAACCGCCCGGGATGACGATGCCGTGCAAACCTTTCATCTCGCGTTTGAAAGTCGCTTCGCTTTGCTCGAAAGCCTCGCTGTTCAGCCAGACGATCTCGGGTTTGCGCCGCACATGCCAAGACGCGTGCTTGATGGCTTCGAGGACCGAAAGATAAGCGTCGCTCAATGTGAAGTTGCCGGTGGAAAAATATTTGCCCACCACGCCGATCCTGACCGGCTTCACGGAAGTCTTGATCCTACGCGCCAACTCGCGCCATTTTTTGCCGTCCGGTTTGGCCGTGATGAGACGCAGTTTCTCGACCACTCGATCGGCTGCGCCTTCGCTTTCGAGTCTAAGCGGCACTTCGTAGATGGATGCAACGTCCGGCGCTGCGATGACATCTTCTGGTGAGACATTGCAATTGACGGAAAGTTTGCGCTTGCGCGGTTCGTCGATAGGCTGCGCGGAACGACAGATAACTAAATCGGGCTGCAACCCGGCGGCATTCAAGCTGCGCGCCGCGTATTGCGTGGGTTTGGTCTTCATCTCACCCAAATTCCCCGGCACCGGCAGATAAGAAACGAGCACGACCAACACAGCGCCAGGATTCTCCAAGCGCATGATGCGACAAGCTTCAAGATATAAAAGGTTTTGATACTCGCCCACCGTGCCGCCGATCTCGACCAGAGTCACGTCGGCATCGGCCAAATCCGCGGCCAGGCGGATGCGCGCGATGATTTCGTTCGGCACATCCGGCACCCATTCCACCGTCTTGCCGCCATAACCCATGGAACGCTCGCGATTGATGATGGCTTGGAAGACGCTGCCCGAGGTCATGTAATTGGCGCGGCCCAGATCTTCGTCGAGGAAGCGCTCGTAGTTGCCTAAATCCTGATCGGTCTCAAGTCCGTCTTTGGTCACGAAGACCTCGCCGTGTTCCGTTGGGTTGAGCGTGCCCGGATCGACGTTAAGATAAGGATCTATCTTGACCGCGGTGACGCGCAAACCGCGCGCTTTGAGCAAGGCGCCAAGCGAAGCCGTGGCCACGCCTTTGCCCACCCCGCTCATCACGCCACCGGTTACAAAAATAGTCGTCCGCCGACGACTCTTTACCGCATGATGTGTCTTTGCCATACGGGACTGGATTATAGCACTTGGGGAAGAGGGTAGATAGTAGAGGCTAGAGGGTAGAGGGTAGCCAGAAAGATAAATTGTCATCCTGAGCGCAGCGCCAGCGCAGTCGAAGGACCTTTATCAGCCATCGGTTCAGAGGTCGCTTATAAAGGTCCTTCGACAAGCTCAGGATGACAATAATTTTTATTTCTAATGACTAAGTCAAGCTACCCCAAAGGGCGTATGGCATGCGCCCCTACCGTCTATTCCTCACCGCCGATATGCCGCGTAAGGCTCGCGCCAACAAGCGGTCCAGATTCTTGTATCCGCTGACGGAAAAAACTTCGTGCGCTTTGGCCCACTTGCCTTCAAAAATCGCGCCTTCGCCCGTCAGCGTTTCTTTGGCGTCCAAGGGTGCTTCGAACAAAAACAAGTAAACGATTTTTTGGATGATGATGTTTTGGCGCTTGAACCTGAACGAAGTGCGTCCCAATTGCGAGATGTATTTGAGTTTATCCAAGCCAGTCTCCTCTTTAATCTCGCGCACCGCGGTCTGCACCAACGTCTCGCCGCGTTCCTGATGGCCTTTGGGGAAGGTCCAGCGGTTGTACGGGTCTTTGATGAAGAAAATCTCGATCGAGTTGCCGCGTCGTTTGAAGATGATCCCTCCCGCCGAAATCTCGTGCTTGACGATGAAGCCTTTACTTGGCCGCGCTTCCGGTTTTGTTTTGGGTCGGGCTCGGTTTGCCCGTGAGTAGTTCGAGGGCTTTATCGAGTTGTGTATCTCTGTCTGCATTGTCGTTTTGGTTTGGTTCGATTTTTACGTCAGGCTCGATGCCCAGCTTGTTGATGGATCGTCCGTTGGGCGTGAGCCACTCCGCGATGGTTATCTTGACCGCGCTCTTGTCCGCGTACTCGGTGTAATCCTGCACCGAGCCTTTGCCGAAAGTCTTGGTGCCGACGAGCTTGGCCATTTTATAATCCTGCAATGCGCCGGCTACGATTTCCGAAGCTGAAGCCGATCCCCCGTTCACCAAGACTACGGTCGGGATGTTCTTGAGCCGCGCCGTTTCCGTGCCGCGATATTGATCCACGATCTTGCCTTGGCGCCGTTCCTTAACCACGATATTGTCGCCGACCCAAGCGCTGGCCACCGCGATCGAACGGTCGAGGTAACCGCCGGGATCGTTGCGCAGGTCGAGGATGAGACCTTTGGAATCTTTGCGCAGCACTTCGTCGACGGCTTTATCGAACAGCTCGGAAGTATCTTGATTAAAACTCGAGATTTCGATCAGCGCAATGCCGTCGCGGAGATATTTGACGCGCACGCTCTTGACCGAAATCGTGTCGCGCGTGATGGTGACGTCCTGAATCGTAGGAATCTTTTTGTCTTTGCCTTTGGCGTCTTTCTCCGTCTTGTAACGCCCAATGGATAAAGTGACGGTCGTGCCTTTTTTGCCGCGGATGAGCGAGACGGCTTTTTCCACCGTCATGCTCATGGTGTCTGTTTTATCTATCTTCAAGATGGCATCGCCCGCCTTGAGCCCAGCTTTTTCCGCCGGCGAATCGGGCAAGGGTGCGATGACTTGGAGTTGGTCATCCTTGATGCCGATCTCCGCGCCAATGCCTTCGAACTTGCCTTGCAACGAATCGGAGAACTCTTTGGCCGTCGTCGGTTCGAAATAAGCCGTGTACGGGTCGCCTAACGATTCGGCTAAGCCGGTCATGGCGCCATACAGCATCTTTTTTTCGTCGACCGGCTGTTGATAATAACGGTCGCGCAGATCACGCCATAATTCCCAGAACTGTTTGAAATCAGCGGGTACTTCGAGATCTGACGGCGGCGCTGTATTGACGCCTTTAACCTGCGTCGAAGTTACAGCTACTGCGAATTTCGTGGTTGGAGCAGCCCATGATTGATACGGCTTGTACAGCGTAAAACCAAGTCCGAAAGCCGCAACCGCTATCAATAAATAAGATAAAAAGCTTCGGCTTCTCGAAGACTTCGGCTTTGTCTGCCGTACGCCCGGCGGCGTTGGATTTTTAAGCTCCATATTTTCGATTTGCATGTTTGCGATGATAGGACGATAATCAGCTACAGTCAATTGAGGTTAGGTTCTAGGTTCTGGGTGTTAGGTGCTAGGTTCAGAAACCTAGAACCCAAAACCTAGAACCCAGCACCAGTTTCTTCTATGCGCCCCATACCCAAAGCTCCATTCCACCGTCGCATCCTGCCGGTGATTTTCGTCATCGTTTTCATCACGGTAGCGCCGGTAGTCTTGTTTTACACCGCCGGTTATCGCTGGAATCCGAAAAAAGGCAAAGTCGAACGCAACGGCACGGTGATCATAGATTCGACGCCGACCAATGCCAGCATCTCGATCGACGGCCAAATCTCAAAAGATCGCACACCGGTGACTTTCCAAGAGATCGTGCCTGGTTCGCATCACTTCAGCGTTTCGCTGGATGGATATTTCCCTTGGTCGAAAGCGCTGGACGTATACGCCGAACGCGTCACTTTCGCCAACAGCATTATCTTGTGGAAACGATTAGCGCCGCAATTCATCCTGGCGACCACCTCGACTTTCATGTCTTCCGCGCAGACCGGATCAAGCCTGCTCACGGGCGAGGATGCGCGACAAATCACGATTTATGATTCGTCAGCCGGACAAACCAGGAGCCTCAAGCTGACTGATGACATGGCGCGACCGGAGCTTGTGTCTTGGACGGATAACGGACGCTATGCGCTCGTCGAAGCCGGGCAAACGAATTGGCTCATCGACAGTTTCGGCCGCCAAGAAGCGCTCAAGCTGCCGCCGGGATTTTATCGTTTCGTGGGTAGTCAAATCGTGGGTACGGAAAAAAATTCACTGCTCAACATCAACCTGTCGGACTTCAGTCTCAAGCGCGAAATCATGTCAGGAGGCGTCAGCGATAAATCGGAAAGTTCTGAACTCATCACCGCGACCGGTACGCATGATTTGATCTACGTGGCGCAGAATCGTCCGCGCGAAGGGCTGGTCCTGCAACCGGGCAACTGGCGTTATTGGTCCACGGCGCGCGACCATGTGCTGCTGCGTGACGGCAATCGGTGGATGGCGTTGCAAGCAAACAAGAAACCGCCTGAATATCACACGGCTATCGGCGCCTTGCCGATGTCACTCCTGATCCAGCGCGAGACGCATTACCTCTTGGTCAACGATACTGAATTGTGGCTGTGGAATCCCCTGCAAGATCCCGAATTGATTTTCAGGCAAAGCGACAAGATCCTCGGCGCCGCCTGGCATCGCACGGGCAACGACGTATTTTTCGCCACGGCCAAATCCGTTTATGCTTTGAATCTCGATACCCGCGACGGCCGCAGCCTGACCGATCTCGCCGACTTCGACTTGATCCGCGGCTTTGCACAAAATAACGACAAGCTTCTCATCTTAGGCACGAAGAATGGAGAGCAGGGGTTGTGGCAGGTGGATTACGAGTAAAAAGAGTAGATAGTAGTTAGCATTTAGTAGTTAGGGATTCGGAGCCCTAACTACTATCTACTAAATACTATCTACTTTTGTTTTATATTGTTTCTCATAATATTCCCGATACTCGCCGCTTTTGATTTTTTTCCACCACGCCGCATTCGTCTTGTACCAGGCGACGGTTTGGCGCAAGCCGTGCAGAAATGGCGTCTCAACCGACCAACCCAATTCATTTTCCGCTTTGCGGCAGTCCATAGCATAACGGCGATCGTGGCCGGGACGGTCTTTGACGAATTCGATCATCTCGCGACCCGCCCCCAGCTCGAACAAAATCGTCTGCACGACTTCCAGGTTTGAACGTTCAGCGCGACCGCCGAAGCAATAGGTATGGCCGAGCCTGCCTTTGCGCAGCGCCAGATCAACGCCGCGACAATGATCAGTGACGTAAGTCCAGTCGCGCACATGCAGGCCGTCACCGTAGACCGGGACTTTTTTGTTTTCGAGCAGGTTGGTTATGGCCAGCGGGATGAATTTTTCCGGGAAACAGTACGGGCCGTAGTTATTGCCGCAATTTGAGATGGTAATCGGCAATTTGTGCGTGTGGAAGGCGGCACGCACCAAATGATCCGACGCGGCTTTGCTGGCGCTGTACGGACTGCGCGGATCGTATGGGGTCGTTTCGCTGAACAATCCGCGGCTGCCCAGCGAGCCGAAGACTTCGTCGGTCGAGACATGGTGAAAGCGCACTCCGCCCGCGACGCGACACGCATCAAGGAGCGTCTGCGTGCCCAGCACGTTGGTGCGCACGAAATCCCCCGCATCCATGACCGAACGGTCGACGTGCGATTCGGCGGCAAAATGCACCACCGCGTCGACCTGCTTGACGAGCGGCAAAACTATTTCCGGATCGCAGATATCACCCTTCACGAAACGCACCGCGGAATTGCTTTGCAGCGCCGCAAGGTTGTCCAGGTTGCCGGCGTAAGTCAGTTTATCCAGGACGATGACGGTATCGTTCGGATGCTCGCGCAAAACATGATAGATGAAGTTGGAACCGATGAATCCAGCCCCGCCAGTGACTAACAGTCGCATATACAGCAATCTCATCACGATGAGTAGCAAGTAGCAAGGGGAAGGCGGGAGAATGACTAATGACTAATTTTTAATGACTAATACAGACCGACCTTAGACATTAGAAATTAGTCATTAGAAATTTGTGCCTAGAATTGACGCGCCTGCCTTTTCACCCCTACCATGCTCCCATGACCGAAGCTACCGTCTACCGTCAGGGCGCATGGCATGCGCCCCTACCTTCTATAGACATCTCCATAGTCATCGTCTCGTGGAACGTGCGCGAACACCTCAAAGCCAATTTGGCGCGTCTTTTTTCGCTGTCCGACTCTGCGACGCGCGAAATCTTCGTCGTCGACAATGCTTCATCCGATGGGTCGGTAAACATGCTGCGACACGACTTCCCGCAAGTGAAGCTCATCGCGAACGATGAAAATTTGGGTTTTGCCAAAGCCTGTAACCAAGCACTGAAACTTACTCGCGGCAAAGTCATCATCCTGCTCAATCCAGACATGCTGGTCGAGCCCGGCGCGCTGGATAAAGTCTTGGCCAAACTCGAATCAGATAAAACCATCGGCGTCTTAGGCATTAAACTCACGGACCAATCAGGCACGCCGCTGCGCACTGTGCGCCGCTTCCCCGACGTCTGGTCCCAACTCCTCATCATCTTAAAACTGCGTAAATTTTTTCCCGGCATCAATCGCGCTTACGAATGCCTTGATTTCGACTACTCGCGTTCGCAGGATGTGGACCAGGTCCGCGGTTCTTTCTTCGCTTTCCGCCGCGAGCTTTTGGACAGCGTCGGCTTTTTGGACGAACGTTTCTTCATCTGGTTGGAGGAAGTGGATTATTGTCGGCGCGTAAGACAAGTCGGGTTGCGCGTACACTATTTCGCCGAAACCAGCGCGCAAGATATCGTCGGCGCTTCGTTCAAACAACTCAAACGTTATCCGGCGCAAAAGATGTTCCTCACCAGCCTGGTGCATTATTTCGAAAAATGGCATCCAGGTTGGCAGGCTTGGCTGATCAAAGGCGCGCGACCTTTCGGTTTGCTGGCGACTAAGCTCGCCGATATTTTCCACCTGGCATGAAACTCGCCCTGCAGCTTCTATCGTACAAAGGCGAAGACTATCTCCCCTATCTTTTTGAATCGCTAAAAAACCAGACCTTCAAGGATTGGAGACTATTTTTCTTGGACAACGGTTCCGTCGAGCCGCATACCTCTGCGTTGAAACGCGCGGTGGCTGAATCGGGTTTGCCTATCGAATTTTTCCGCGTCGAAACGAATCTTGGTTTCGCCGGCGGCCACGACTTTCTTTTCGAAAAGACACGTTCCGCAGAATACGTCATGCTTGTGAATGACGACGCTTTCATCGAACCGGAATATATCACGCGCTGCCTAGCTTATCTGGAAACCCATCCAGAATGCGCCGCCGCCGAGGGCGTAATTTTGCGTTGGGACTTTGGGCATTTGGAAGATAACGGCGGACGCACACAAATCGTCGACTCGCTGGGACTTGAAGTGAAGCGCAACTTTTCCATCCGCGACATCGGCATGGGCAAACCGTTGCCTGCGGCGCAATCGACGCACGACGTCTTCGGAGTCACTGGTTGCCTTCCGCTCTATCGCGTCAGCGCGCTGATCGCATCTTCACCTGATAAAAAAATCTTCGATCCGACTTATTTTGCTTACAAAGAAGACGTGGATTTAGCTTTACGTTTGCGCGCCGCGGGATATGCGGCAACGTTGGTCGGCACAGCGTTCGGTTATCATCGGCGCGGCTACGGCGAAAAAAAATTCCTGCGCCCTAAAACCGACGCCGCCTATCTTTCATACCGCAACCACCTTTGGTTGTTGCTGGCTCATTTGCGTTGGCGGGATATTTTTTGGAAAAGAATCTGCGTCATCCCCTACGAAAAATTAAAGTTTATCTACTGGCTGCTGCGCAAACCGTCGTTCGTCCTCAACGCTTGGCGCGAGACAAGAGAGAATTGGAGATATCTGATGGCAAAACGATCTTGGTTGCGCGGCTTGAGAAAAACTCGATGAGTTTCTTTATTTGACGAATCTTCCGACGTCATTAAAACTGGCGCCAGTACCTTAAACCCGGAGCAAAACCATGGGCGACCTGGGAACAGACAGCGTGAATTCCGCCAGGTGCGAGCAGTATCTGGAAGCGTGCATCGAATTCTTCGAAGATCCTGAAGATGGCGACCGTGATGCCATCTTCGCGATAATCGTGAAGTGTTATTTTCACGAATATACTCCGTCCATGGGACGCGACGACTTCAACGATGCGACTAAACGCTGGGGAAAGCTGCGTGATTTCTTCGAACAGCTGGAGGCGCGAGACAGGACGGCCTGGGCCAGCCTCTTGGGTTTTTGCTGCGCGAAAGGTCGTCCCCGCCAGTGGGAGCCGTTAAAGCGACTCTCTCCGTTCAAGGACAACAAGTTGGAGTTCTGCCTGGAACGCGGCGTGTCACGCATGACCGTCTCGACCATCCCCGTCCTCCTGGAAAGCATCACCATCCCCGACTTGACCTGACCCATCGGCGCCATCTCGGCGCCTGATTTTTTAACTCGGAATCGTCAAAAACTCAAAAACACTCATTGCCCTAAAATGGTCCGATAGGACCATTTTAGGGCAATGCAATTTTTCTACATTCCAGGAAACCCCAGGTGGAGGCGGTTTCAGAAAGCTGACGAACCGCGACAAGTAGCCGGAACCAGGGGAGGAGGTCATTGTTTGAAATAGTCTAAAGCCAAAAAATACCCATTGCCTCAAAATAGCCCTATCGGACCATTTTGAGGCAATGGATTTATTTATACGTTTTTATACGTTCAACGTCTGCCTGATCTTCTGCGCCATCTCTTCCGCTGCTTGCGCCGGATATTCGTGTCCCGGCCAATGCTTCAGACCATCATCCTCGCGGCGCGGCACGATGTGCAGATGTAGATGTTGGATGATTTGTCCGGCGACCGGCCCGCAATTCACTTCGAGGTTGAACCCGGGTGCGCCGGTAGCTAAGACTACGGCTTGCGCGATCTTGCGCGTGGCAGAAAACATTTCTCGCAGCGTCTCATCATCCGCATCCAAAAGTTGCGTGCTGTGTTTTTTGGGCACGACCAAAGTATGACCCGGATTCACCGGTTTGATATCCAAAAAAGCGATGATTTTCTCATCTTCATACACGACGCTGGACGGAATTTCTTTATTGATGATTTTGCAGAAAAGACAGTCGGACATAAGCAGTAGCTAGTAGTTAATATTTAGTAGTTAGGGACCTTTGCTCGCTTTTGAGTAAATGAAGGCCGCAGCCAACGACAAAACGGCGAACAGCAGGCCGAGTTGCCACGGCGATTGGTTCAGACGGGCATAACCGAAGATTGCGCTTGCTCCGAGGGCGATCAGAAAAACAATCCATGACGAGATTTCGCTCCAGCGACCGCGATCCTGTCCGGGAGAAAGCCAAAGCGACAACGCGGAGAGGACGAATAAGCCCAGACCTAGCTCGGATAAATTCACGAATGGCGCCACGAATCCAGGCAGCAGTTTCTCCAACGCCACGGCGGACAGGAAAAAAAATCCGGCGGCCAGGACGCCGTGGTACAAAAGAAGTTTCAAGAAGGATTTGATTTCCATACCATGTAAGACAAAAATTATTTTTCAGCTATCTAACCTTTGATTGATGAATTAAGGCTTAATCCTTCAATGCCGGAAGGAAGACAAACGGTCAAACAGCCTGCGTGCATAATTTTTGTCTTACATGGCATATCACAATCTATGCCAGGCGTTAGCCAGCTCTTGTCTCAAGATGCGCAGCCAATCGCTTTGCAAGAGCGGCGGGCGGCTATAAATCAAAGTGACCTGGCGCACGTCTACGGCTCCGGTGCGTGATTTTACTCCCGGCGCGGAAAGCACGAAGCGCAGATGATCCAAAGCGGGATTGAGTTTGTAGATGAAACGCGATTTTTTCCAGCCTCCGTCCAGCGCCACTGCGCGTTCGTAGTCCGTGATCACGGCTTGCGTCCCTTCGATGTCGAGCAACGTTGAATCGGTCAAACGCCGCGGCTTGGGTTCGAAAAACGCATCCGGCCGTAAAGCGAAAAATCCATCGCCCACGATGCGCACGTCGCCGCGCGGCGCGACGAACGGCACCACCGCCGTCGTATCCAGCTCGCTTCGATCGAGCGGAATCGTCTGATGCGTCTTAGTTAATTTACTGATGGCGAAGCCCATGGACAAAGTCTGCAGACCTTCTTTGTGGAAAGTCTGGGCCACCGCATGACGCGAATTGGTCCAGGCTAAACCGGCGTAACTCGAAGTCGCATAACCCACCACGTCGCCGAAGTTCAGACGCGGTCCGACCACCCAATGCGTGCTCGGAGTCTTGATGCCGCGGATGAAGACGTCATCTTTGGCCGAGAAAGCGATGTGATAGACGCAAGCGCTGGCATTCGGGATGCGGATGCGATGCTCGATATTCTTCCCCATGCCGATCTCGCGCGAGCCCGAAACGTCGAAGGCTTCTTGGCTGACTTCGTCGTTGCCGCAAAAAACACGGAACGAAACCATGTCGCGGCCTTTGTCGCGATTGACCGCTTGCAACGAAAAAGTCACGTCGAGATCATCGGTCGGGATGAAATAAAAATCATGCGCGCCACGCAGTGAGATGTTCGATTCACGCGGCTGACCGTTCGGATCGCGCAACGACGGCATGACGCCGGTTGCGTCCCACACGGCGAGATTGCGCGGGTCAGAATCCGAAAGCCGCGCCGTCTCGACTCCAGTCTTCACGTATCCCGTAACGCCTTGCGACTCGACCTTGCGCCACTTGGCGCTGTCGAGCTCGTCAAAATACATGGGTCGAAGCTCGATTTCCGTGCCGGCATCGTCGCGCATCAGGCCGAATTCCAACAAGGGTTGCCGCATCGGCCGATATTCGACCTCGACTTCGACCTCGTCGTACGGACCAGGCACGAGCGCCGTAAAGTAAGTCGGGTCATCCAATATGCGCTGACCCGTCCAACCGTCAGCCTGTCGTCCCGGCGTGGTCACGCGTTCGGCTGGCAAGAACGGATTTATCCAAGCGTTCGCGCCGCTCATGTCGCTTTGCGCCGTAAAGATGCCTGAAGGTGGAAAACGCAGATAGGCGATCCAAAAAAGCGCGCCCAGGGCGAGAAGCCAGGGAATGACAAAAACGACGTAAGCCAGTGCTTTAGGGATTTTCATGGAGTCGGCTTAGTGAATCGCTCCAAAATCAGATACAGGCCTTGATTTTGTGATTCTAACATGAGTGCTGGATCAAAACCGCTGTTGCGCCATTCCTCCAAGCCCGTGGCGTCGAGCTTTGTTCCGAAATACAAGACGCTGCGCTCTGTACCGAGCTTAAGGGCATGAATTTTTTCCTTCGGCGGCATTGGACTGACGGCGCGAAAGGTCGGAAAAAACATCTTATCGCTGCGTTCCGAAAGCACGATCGTGCCGGGCTCGAATAAGGGCGCCGCATCTTGCCGCACCGTGGCATAGCGTGAGAGTTCCGGGGCAACGGCCAAAATACCTTCATCATCCCGCACAAAAGCAGTCCACCAGCCAAATCCAATCAAGAAAATGATGCCAAAAGCGGCGAGCGCGTTTCCGAGAGTTCTTTTTTTGAGTTTACCCGATTCGTGCGCCGCCCAGCCTACGGCCAAGGCGAAGAACGGCACAAGCGGCAGCATGTAGCGTAAAAAAGAATTGCCCGACGCCGCGATATTGACGCCGACGTGATCCTGATAACTGGCTTGGCCATACATCAGCCACAGCGCTGCCAGCGTCCAGGCACCCAAATAAATGAAGACTTGATGCGTCTTGCGCTTCAAGTTCATGAAAATGGCGGCGCAAGCCAGCGCGACCCACGGCCACCAGAAACCCACGAGGTATGTCCACGCGTTGTGCAGCATGAGACGCGGATGAAAACCAAACGGCAAACCAATCGAAACGGTCGCAGCGACTGGAGCAATCGTGCCGGCATCCACGATCGGGTCGCGCAAAAAATATCCGACGGCCAACGGCGAACCGTAAGTCTGCCAGGCGAAAAATGCGGCCGCGGCGCAGACGGCCAGAAGCGGAAAGATAAATAAAAACAGTATCTTGAATTTGGAATTTGGAATTTGGAATTTGGAATTCAAGAACCACGCAGCGGCAAGCCAGGGCAAAATCCATACCGCTTCCGTGGGACGAATCGCTAAAGCTAAACCAGCCAGCAAACCGGCGATTGCAATCGAATGACGCGAGCGTTTTTCCGTCAGCAAATACGCCGCCCAAACGGTCAGCGCGATGCAAGGCAGATTAGGGAATAGACCGCGATTAGCGTAAAGGATGACGGTCGGAAAAGTCAGCCAGACCGCCACCGTCGCAGTTTGTCCGCGTCGTCCCAAACCACGCGAGAGTCTCCATAGCGGAAAAATCACGGACAGCGCGAGCAACGGAGTGAACAAAAGCATGCCCCAGGAACCGAAGAGTTTGAAGATGATGGCCGCGATCAGCGGCATGCCTAAAAATCCCACCGGCACCAAAGCCGTGCCGCTGGTCACAAAGCTCCGCGGGTGAAGCCAGGGGAATTTTTCGAGCAGCGAATCGGTCAGCCTGAAACTTCCAGTCGAAGCAAAGACTTGCGCCGTAGTCGCCACAGCCGTCTCATCCGGACTCAAGAATACGTCCAAACCTTTGACCGGAAGCACGAAAAAAGCCGCACCTAAAGCCAAAAAAACCGCCATTAGCGCAATTTTATGTATTTCAGCGCTGAACATGGGCAAAGTTTAGCATATAAATTCGAATATCGAATATCACCTACTGGACAGAATTGGCCCCTTGTGGGCATAATTTTGTTGTCGGCTTTTCCGCGGCGTTGGCATTCCCAATGCGAATGACGCGGAGAGGCTGAAAGCGGGACGACATCCGCCATCCCCTAGAGGGAAGCCGGTATGACGGTGACTTAGCCCCAGGGCCCTACACACCCAAAGTGTGCGGGATCAGGTCAGCGCGAGATCGCACTGGGGCCGCGCAGTTGATCCGTCCACTCCGGCGTCGTTCACGGCATTGTCGCGGACCAGGATTCAATCGTTCCTCAGAAAGCCTCTCCCTATCTCATCCGGGCGACCCATGCGGGCGCCCGGTTTTCTTTCTCTATTAGAACGAGCCATCCCTTGACCGACCGAAATGACGGGGCGTACGATAAGAGACATGATAGGGGCGGATTACTTCATTGACCGGGGATTGCATGCTGGCGTTGCCTTCGTCGCGATGGCGGGACTTGTCCTATTCGCCGGGGCGGGATGCGCACGCAAAACGTCTTCTGCTTCTGGGGGACAGCTATCCCAGCCCAGAGCGTGCGTAGAAAAACCCGGACCCCCGGATGACGAGTTATTCAAATGCCGCCTGAGGAATGCGGATTCGCAGAATCTCCTTCCGAAGCATCTTGATGAAGCTTCGCTCGAAGACATCGTGATGGACATTCGAGCTCTGTCGGACGCCCGAATGGCACTACGCCGCTCCCAAATCACAGAAACTGCCTTTGCCAAAACAGCAGACGCGCTTCAATCTGATTGCACGTCGCGTTCTGGGTTGTCGTGCACGAATCTCCTTCTACTGCCGAGTGCGAAATGACCTCCCCGAGGTCTCGTATTGCGCAGTTGCTCGCCGTCGCGGGCTACCGTAGGTGTCGCACAAAGACACATTGTGCGACGACCACAACTTTACTCCGCAATATGTTTCATATAAGATGCATATTAGCTTGGATTATACGAAGTGTTTTCATATATAAACTAGTTAGGTACAATTTCAAAATTTTTAATTAAACAAATATGAATCATCTTGGTATTGCAATTGAAACAGCTAAAAAGGCAGGCGCTTTTTTAATTGATAAAAACACTCAGATTTCCACGAAGACAAGCAAAGGAAAAAATGATTGGGTAACCGATATAGACATACAAGTTGAAAAAATGATAAAAAACAATCTCCAGAAATATTTTCCCAAGTATGGATTCAATGGTGAGGAATCAAAAAAAGTTAATAGTCGTTCAAAGTATCAATGGGTTGTCGATCCAATAGATTCTACGGATAATTTTATACGCCATTTACCTCATTACACAATAACTATCGCGTTATTACATGACAATAAGCCTGTTGTGGGAATAATATACGATCCACTGACGGATAAACTTTTTTGTGCGCAAAAAAACAAAGGTGCCTTTTGTAACGAAAAACCAATACATGTTTCTGAAACAGATAATCTTTCCGAGGCATTGTTTTTTTCAGTCCCAGGAAATAGAGAGGACGATAATCTTGATGAAGGAGTGAGAATATATGAAAAATTATTACTTCTTCGTACATCAATGAAAAGCTGGGGATCTGTTGCTCTCGAGATAGCATATGTTGCGTCGGGTAATGCAGATGCGGCAGTATACATTTTTAGTGATCCATATTCCATGCCAGCAGCCAAAATTATTCTGGAGGAAGCTGGGGGTATAATGACCAATATGAGGGGAAAATCCTGGAACCAAAAAAGTACGACAACTCTTGCATCAAATAAGAGACTGCATAATAAACTGATTGAATATTTGAAGTAAAAAATTTTGAAACAACACCTAACAGCGTGTATGCGGTTTCGCTCCGCTTCACTCACATTTTCCTTCGTTTCGCTACGGAAAACATCGCATACACGCAAACGTTAGCTGAAATAAATAGCCCAAAAATACTATGAAAAAAATAATTGTCACAACAAAGGCGCCAGCAGCAACACCTCTTTTTTCACAAGCAATTCTTGAATCTTCAAAATATCGCTTGGAAATATCTGGCCAGATCGGTCTTGATGGCAATGGCAAATTTGTGGATGGGGGTATCGATGCTCAAACTAATCAAACTCTTCAAAATGTCGAAGGTATAGTGAGCGAGCTTGGTTGGACGCTTGAAAATTTAACAAAAGTAAGAATATATTTAGTTGATATGGCGAATTACGCAAAAGTTAATGAGGTATATGCCACCAAGTTCACCAAAAATCCTCCCGCAAGAATTGCCATTGCCGTAAAAGCCCTACCATTGGAAGCGCTCATAGAAATTGAATGTGTTGCTGCTGGCGATGAAATATCTAGCGCCATTCTGTAACAGCAAATTTTAGGTTATTGAACATCGCATAGCACAGGCTAAGCGACCAAGATTTGAAAAACCTATAGAACAAGGATAAACTCCCCCAATCGTGCATTTGTCGGTAATTATTCATTATTAATTGTTCATTTTTAATTGAATTGCGCGCCCTTAGCTCATCTGGTTAGAGCGACAGCCGTCTAAGCTGTAGGTAGATGGGCTGCTGTAGGTGTCGCACAAAGACACATTGTGCGACCGCAGTTTTCAGCAGCGATGAATAAGACTAGCTTTATAAAACATTGATTACATAGGTTTTTTGCATTTTTTGAGCTTTCGGTTATCCCATGCTATGTTTTCAGCATGACGCGACGCGGCTTATTTGTTTTGATGCTGGCAATGCTCATTCTCCAGCCTTTTTCGGTGTATCAGGTTCGAGCCCAAGTCACGGATTGGGACGCGGGGTTCGATCCCAATCAGATCCTCGAGGATGCCGATATTTTTGACGTCAACGGTATGAGCTATGCTCGCCTAGTTGTTTTCTTGCACGCCAAAGGCAGTCTGGCCGATTACCGCACGAATGATATCGACGGCGTACCCAAGACCGCGGCCGAAATCATCTGGCGCGTCGCGAATTCCTACAAGATGAATCCTAAATATCTGTTGGCGCTGTTGCAAAAAGAACAGTCGCTGGTAGAGGATCCCGAGCCATCGCAGCGCCAATACGACTGGGCTACGGGTTTTGGTGTGTGTGATTCTTGCAGTAAAGATGACCCGTCGATCCAAGACTACAAAGGTTTCGCCAACCAGTTGGAGTACGCCGCCAAACAGCATCGCGAAAAATATTTGATGCAGATTTTGTCCAGTGGAGTGACGCGCTCCGGCAAAGCTCCGGGCAAACCCGTGGAGATCGACGGTCAAATCGTGACTCCGATCAACAACGCCACGGCCATGCTTTATACCTATACTCCGCATATCCACGGCAACCTGAACTTGTGGCGCATTTGGCAGCGCTGGTTCGCGCTCAAATTCCCCGACGGTACGCTGGTGCGCGGCAAGACCTCCGGCGAGACTTATTTGATCAGGTTGGGTCAAAAACGTCCCTTCGAATCGCGAGCGGTCTTGGATTCAGTCGCCGACCCCGATAAAGTGGTCGTGATTTCTGACACCGAACTCACGGCATACCCCGACGGCCAACCCATCAAGTTCCCAAAATATGCGCTGCTGCAGGATGAAAGAGGCCGTATTTGGCTTTTGACTGAGATGGGGCGCCGCTATATCACCGACATGACGACGTTCCGCAAATTCAGCTTCAACCTAGATGAAGTCACGCCGGCGACGACCGCGGATCTTGAGGATTATCCGATCGCCGCGCCTATCGGACCCAAAACCGAATTCCCCCAAGGCGTGATCATGCAGAGCAGCGCGGACAAGACGTATTGGTATGTGGAAGGCAATGAGAAGCATTTAGTGCCGGACAAGGTCTTGGTCAAATTGTATTTCCGCGGACGCCCCATCAAACAAACCACAGCCACAAAACTAGCGACATATACCGAAGGAGATGCCTATCGCTTGCATGACGCGGAACTTGTGCGCACGCCTCAAGATTCCGCCGTCTACGTCATCGAGAACAGCCTGCTGCGCCCCATCCCCAGCGCCGACGTATTTGAATCTTTGGGCTGGAAATGGAAAAATGTAGTCACTGTCCCTGACGCTCTGCTCGCCGCGTATACCAAAGGTGAGGCCGTCGGGATTCAACATCTCATACCGCAAGACAGCGGGGTTCTTCCGGAAGGCCAAGTCGCAGGCAGCGTGACCACCACTCAACCAAATATATGATCGTCTTTTCGGCCATCGTGCCGCATTCGCCGCTTATCGTGCCGTCAATCGGCAAAGAGCATCGCGAAAAACTTTCCGCCACCCTGGCCGCGCTGGCCGAGATCGAACAGGCGCTCTATCTCGCCAAACCCGACACCATCTGCATCATCGCCCCGCATGGCGCGCGCTATCCCGACGCCTTCAGCCTGAACCTGGCGCAAAAATATACCGGCAACTTCAAATCCTTCGGCGATTTCTCCACCACCATCGAAGCCAAGGGAGATTTTTTGATGATCGACCACATGCAGCGCTTGATGCGCGAGGAAAACGTGCCCTTCACCCTGACTTCAAGCGAAGAACTGGATTATGGCTTCGCCGTTCCCATCCTGACTTTGACCACGCACCTTTCCGGCTGGAAGCTAATCCCAGTGTCCCCTTCCATGCTCGATGGCAAAGCGCATTATGAATTCGGCAAACAACTCAAACGCATCCTGCACGCCGAACCGGCGCGCGTCGCCGTGATCGCCAGCGCTGACTTGTCGCATAAACTGTCCAAGGATTCACCCGGCGGCGCCAGCCCCGAGGGTCCGAAATTCGACGAAGCTATGGTGACTTATGCAGCCGATAACAAACCTGAAGCTCTGCTCAAGCTTGATTTCGACTTGGTCGAGAACGCGGGTCAATGCGGTTTTCGTCCCATCATGACCATGTTGGGCGCGCTCGACGAAATCAACGTCACGCCCAAAAAACTTTGCTACGAAGCGCCTTTCGGCGTCGGCTATCTGACGGCGCGGTTTGATATAATCTAAAAATAGAGAGTAGAGAGTAGATGGTAGAGAGTAGCCAGAAATCAATTCGGTTGGCTATCCTCTACCCTCTACTTTCTACTCTCTTTCATGCCCTACATCACCGTCGTCCCGGCTCTGCGCACCGTGCCTGGGGTCGAAGAATTCGATTACGCCGTGGAACGAGATTGCCGACTCGGTCCCGGCGATTTGGTGACGGTGCCGTTCAGGAAAAAACGTTTGCCCGGTCTGGTGATCAAGACTTCTGCCAGCAGCCTCGTGGCCGAAAAAGCCGTGGACTTAGGTTGTCCGCAACCGCTGCTCAAATTCCATCCCGAGACCGTTGAGCTGCTTGAACGCATCAGCGCGCTGACCTTCAGCGCCAAACCATCAATCTTGTTTTCTTGGATCAGGCACGTCCCAAAAAGAGCAAAGGCGATGAAAATGCCTGACACCGCGGAACAGCTCAAGCTGACTCGCGAGACGCGCACCTTCCATCCTTCGCTTGATCCGCTGGCTGCTGCGATCAAGACCGCCCGCGACGGGACGGGTCGGACGCTCGTGTTATGCGCCTGGAAAACCGAAGTCGAGAAGGCTGCGCTCAAGCTGGGCTGTCCGGCTTTGCATTCAGACCTTGCGCCTGGTGCTGCCTGGAAGCTCGTGGCTGATTTTGCGTCGGCAAAAAACAAAACCCTGGTCGTGACCAAACTCGGCGCTTGGCTGGCTGCCTGCTCCGACCGAGTCGTGATCAACGAACCGGAAAATGACGATTTCAAGCAAGACGAACTGGCTCCGCGTTATGATGCGCGTCGTTTGGTGCAAGAATGCGCGCGTCTGAATCCAAAACTAGCCGTGAGCGAACACTATCTGACTCCGCGCTTAGGCCAAGAGGCCCCCGCGCCGGAAATCTCGCTTGAGATCACGACTGAAAATACATCACGTCACGGTCACGCCGAAACCGACATCTTGACCGACGGCACGCTATCGCGTTTGCGCGCCGCGGCGGAGTCCGGCCGCGAAATCGTCCTGATCCATCCGGTCCACGGTTTTCGCGCCAGGCAGGTCTGCAAAGATTGCGGCTGGCGCGCCGTCTGCCCCAGTTGCGGCTACGGCCTGTCTCCGGAAAACGGCGGCGGCCTGTGCCGACATTGCGGAAAAAAATCACCTTTGCCTCGCGCCTGTCCGAGTTGCAATGGGACTGATTTTTCCAAAAGTCGCAGCGGCCGAGAGCGCTTAGCTGAACAAATCAAAGCGGCTGATTTGGGTCGCGTGCAAATTCGCTCGCTGACTCAAGCCCTGGAAAACGATTTTCCGCAAAACAGCTGTGTCGCCGTCTCCGACTTGACGCTCTTAGCCGGAGCGATCGAAGACATCCGTCGACGCGAGCGGCTGGTCATGAATTGGCGCAAGATCGCGGCGCGCGCGCAAACTTCATCCTCAAGTCTGCTGGTGCAGGGTCGTGAAGAGAATCTTACCGCCTGCCGCTCTTGGCTGACTACCCGAGGCCTGGCGCAGGAATGGGAAAAAGAACTCGCCGAGCGCAAACTATTCGGCTATCCTCCGGCCGGACGCGTCGTCAAACTCATCGTCAGAGGATCGGAATCTCAAGCGGAAGATTTGGCGCGTAAAATCAAGCCCGACTTGCCGCCGGGTTGCGTCATCGAAGGACCGTTTTCAGTCGCCTTTCGTCCGCATGAGTCGCCGCGCCACATCCTCCACTTCAAAGCGCCGCTCGAGTTCGCGGAAGACGAGCTGATCCGAATCTTGAATCCTTGGCGCCGCGATGCCATCATTGACCTTGACCCAGTGGCTTTTTTCAGCTAAGTAGTCAGAAGCTAGAAGCTAGAAGCTAGAAGCTAGAATCTGGGGTCTGGGTCCTAGCTTCCAGCTTCCAGCTTCCAGCTTCTACTCCGCCCCATGCCCAAAGTCCTCAAAATCGTGACCTTACCGACCAAAACGCTGCATCAGCGTTCTGTTTCGGTTGCGCGCGAGGAAATCGGCACTTCCGAATTCCAAGAATTTTTGGATGACTTAATCCTGACCATGCACGAAGCGGGCGGCGTCGGGATCGCTGCGCCGCAAGTCGGCAACAACCTCCGCGTCTTCGTCGTGGAAAATAAAACTGACGTCGAAGTTTACATCAATCCGGAAATCGAGATGCTGTCTGAAGCCATGCTGGAAAGCGAAGAAGGCTGCTTGTCCGTGCCCGGCATCTGGGGCGTCGTGCCGCGCGCCAAACGCATCCGCCTCAAAGCGCTCAATCGCCACGGCCGACGCAGCGAAGTCGAAGCGAGAGGTTTCCACGCCATCGTCCTGCAGCATGAATTCGATCACCTCGAAGGCGTGCTCTTCGTGGACAAAGCGCTCAAGACGACTAAAGGGACGGATAGGAAGGCGGTTTGATTCGAACCGAGTAGCTGGTATCTGGTAGCTGGTAGCTCGTATAATTCACCGACCCATACCAGCTACTAGCTACCAGATACTAGCTACTAGTTACTAGACGCCATGCATCGCATCATCTTCTTCGGCACATCGGAATTCGCCATTCCATCGCTCCGCGCATTAATGCAAGATGGACGTTTTGAGATTGCCGGAATCGTGACCCAACCCGACCGACCAGTCGGACGGCATGCGGTCCTGACTCCCCCGCCGGTGAAAAGTTTCGTCATTCCAGCGAAAGCTGGAATCCAGATATTCCAGCCCGAAAAACTCAAAGATGAAAACTTCAAAGCATGGATCACGGAGGTCGGCCCGACCTGCGATGCTTTTGTCGTCGTGTCATACGGCAAGATTTTACCGCAGTGGCTCTTGGATTTGCCGCGACAAGGCATCATCAACGTCCACGGCTCGCTGCTGCCTCGTTGGCGCGGCGCTTCGCCGATCCAAGCCGCCATCGCCGCCGGCGATACGCTTAGCGGCGTAACGATTATGCAGATCGATGCCGAGATGGATCACGGTCCGCTTTTGGCGCAGGCCGAAGAAAAAATCCTGGATACTGATACCGGCGGGGCGTTGCACGATAGGCTGGCCGATCTCGGCGGTCGCATCTTGCCCGACGTCTTGGCCGACTATCTTGATGGAAGAATCGAAGCGCAAGAACAGGATCATACAATCGCAACGTCTTGCAAGATTCTTTCGCGCGACGACGGCAAACTTGATTTCGATAAAACTGCGCAAGAAGTGGAGCGGCTCATCCGCGCCTACGATCCCTGGCCCGGGACTTGGATGGAATTCGACGGCAAACGCCTAAAAATCATCACGGCTCGACTTGGAGCCGATGACACAGAAAAAAAACCAAGCGAGCGCTTCGTGCGCAACGACTTGCCCTGCATCGCTTGCGCCGATGGCACGGTCATCGAAATCCAAAAACTTCAACCCGAAAGCAAACCCGCGATGGACGGCGCAGCTTTTTTACGCGGCAATAAAAATTGGACGCGTTGTCATTGCGAGGAGCAGCAGCGACGTAAAGTCGCGTCTAACGCGACAGAACAATCTCCGAAAGCCAGAGATCCCGGCTCAAGGCCGGGATGACAGAAAATAGTCATCCTCCGCCCCCTCTCTGTCATCCTCCGCTTCTCCCTCTGTCATCCTCCGCGAACGCGGGGGATCCAGAGAGAAAAACCTTTCCAATGTTTTCAAGGTCTGGATTACCCGGCTGCGTCACGTCCAACGTGGTTGAACCGGGTAATGACAGGAGGGTTCTGTCATCCCGGCACGTCGTTTGCGAACGCTGCGGCAAGCCATGATAAGGAGGTCGCTACCTCGCCTACTACGGTCCGGCGATGTAGTGCATGTATTTTTCCTCCGACTCGATGGCGCAAGCCTTAAGTATTTCCTCGACTTTGTATTGCTTTACCCGCTCGACCGGGACCCGTAGTTCCGTCTGGAAAAAATAAGACAGTTGCAAATTGGTGTAAAGATTGTTTATCCACGGCTTGAGATGTTTGTTTTTTGTCAATTCAGGGTAATGGGTAACGATTCCTACATAATCCTCGATTCCTATGTGGACATTCAAAGATGAAACGGATGACAGTCCGTCTGTCATGTCTTCTAAGGGCGTCCAATCTTTGTTATCGATATAAATGTCGTGAGTTCCATTTTCAGCTGCATGTTTGATTATATATTTGAACATCTGGATCTGTTTGAAAGAAGCTGATTCTTCTTGCGCGAATGCCATTCGCCTGATTCCTGAAGCGGCGAATAAATAACCCATGTGGCCGGCATTATCACCGAAATTCCCGATCGTGAATTTTATGCGCAACGGAGTTTTTTGAGGCTCTGCACTTGCGATGATAGACAGGGCTGACTCCAACTTCTTAAGATCATCCGCCCGCAAGCGAAATCCGACTTCTTCCGCCGGGGTGTTCAGGACCTCACGCAACACTTCGGCTGACATATCCTCGATTTCTCCATATTCAATATTTTCCGGGCGACGCTGACCCTGCCAATCATTCAAAGCTTTTACTTGTTCGACGCTGGGTGATTTCAGTCCCATCGCATCTATCTCGACCGCGGATTTAGCGCCGCGCGCCATATTCAGCATGTAATCTTCAGCGTGCTTCCTGATGTCTACGGCTTTATTGGCGTCCTCCGACAACGTCAGCTCCTGAACGGCTGCGAGCTTTTCCGGTTCGGATTTGACGGGCTTGATGCCGCGTTCTTCGGCTATTTCGCGCACGTAACCAGATCCGCGCAACGGTCCTTCGACTTTGATGTTCAATAAGAAAGGATGGTTTACGACGAGGTCTAGATCCGGACTGGCTGCGACGATTTCGCCGGGTTTGACCGGTGAAGTGATTTTTATCGGTTCTTTGGAGACCATGGCTCTTTTGACCGTCTCAAGCGGGATGGTCGGCGAACCGGTCCGTTCCTTTTGCCCGACTAATTTTTCCGTCGGCGGTTGGAGATAGAGCGTGTGATCGATTGAACCATCGTCTCGTTTGAACGTGAGCGTGCCGATAATGTGTTGTTTTTCCACGGCCATACCGAGCTCATATCGCTTTTGCTCTTCGAGCGGCAGTTTTTTGATGAGCTCCTCAAAAACCATCGGCGTGGCATCGGCGAGTGCATTACAGTTGCGCTTGCCGGTCAAAAAATATTCCGTAGCCGAACCTTGTCCCCAATCGTAATTCGTATTCGGTCCAAACATTTCGTCCACGACGGAACGGATAAAAGCGTCATCCATTTTTCCACCCATACGCTGCGCCAATCGCTCGACCAATTCATCCTTACGGCGTATCGCCTGTTTGACGCGTTCAGGATCTTCGCCGTTCAGCTTGGCGAGATTCTGATACATCTCACCAAACGACACGTTCTTGCCGCTTTCCAGCTCTTTGCTTACCCGTTCTTGATAAGCGATGCGCCCCGGCGCATCCGACCGTGCGCCAAGTTCATATATCTTGTCTATGACTTTTTTGCGTTCCGCTTCGTTCTGCGGCCGGATGACCATGTTCGGCTTCTCCCAATTGCTGCGCGCTTGATGAATCGTCTCGACCGCTTTGCCGAGATATTCGCGTCCGAGCGGCGTGGCTGGCAAATGCAGTCCGAGGGTGAAGATCTCATCCAGACGCGCGTGCAATTCTTGAATTTTTTCTTGTGCATTCTTTCGTTCAACCTTCGCCGGTTCGTCCGAAAATTCTTCACGCTTAAATCTTGGGCGGCGCCTGACGCCCGATTTATCTTCTTCCGGCAACTCTGGAATTTCAAGTGATGGTTTTTCTTGGCGCATAATTTTTATTTGAACGAATCAATCCTTCACCGACGAGCAAAAAGGCGAAGCCAAGCGGATGGTTCAGATACGGGGTGAAAAAATGCACGACAGACAAGGCAAACAGCGTCGCGACGGCGCCGGCGCGTAGCCACAACGGTTCATCCAGACGCCAAATCCTACGGCCAAGCGAAACAAGAATCCAAACCATGACCAGGATACCCAAAACGCCGAACTTCACCCAGAATCCCAGCCAACCCCACTCGAAAGCGTACGTCTCATATCGTCCGCCGGTAAGCGCGACCACGCGCGGATCTTTTGATTCGTAGACGATGGTGCTACCGAAACCGGAACCTAGGATCGGATGAGTCTTTATCTTTTCGACCATGGCCGGCAAAAGCTGCCAGCGGCTGACCACCGCGTCTTCGCTCAAATTAGCGCGACTCGAGACAACGCCGCCGAAATCGAAAGACACTGGCGGCAAAGGAAAAGCTAAAGCCGCGAGCATGAGTAAGACTCCGGCGAAGGCGGAGGTCGCGAAAAGAAAAACACGGCTCCAAAGAAAATTCCGTTTCCGGATCAGCAGCGCCGCCAAACAAATCAAACCCGCAGCCGTTCCCAGCCAAAAGCTGCGCGACAAACTTAGGCCAATGATGAACCAAGCTGCTGCCGAGAAAAGCCAAGGGATTAGTTTGTCATTGCGAGGAGTAGCAACGACGAAGCAATCTCTGGAATCCAGGGATTGCCGCGCGCTTTTGGATTGTGCGCTCGCCACGGCGTTCGCGAACGCCGTGGCTCGCAATGACAAAGCGGTTTCATCGTGTCGTTCTGAAAATAATTTACTGGCGCAAAAAGTCGCGGCTGCCACAGCGAAGATGTGTGATTGGAAAAAGATGCGATAAGCGCTTTGGATGACGCGCGTGATTTCGCCAACGCCGGTCCGCCGCACCCAGACGTAAACATAACTCAAGCTCTCGCCGCCGAGCTTGTGCGCAAACAAATATTCCAAGATAAAAGTCTTAGCCGCCAACCAGCCGATGCCGGTGTAGATGACCGAAATAAAATCGCGACGGATGCGTTCGCGTTGGCGATACGCGATATCGCATACCGGAATGAGCACGGCCAATTCCAGCCAAGCATTGGCATCGCTGACGAGAAATTGACGCTGACCTAAAAGGTATCCGCGCACTATCGCATAAACTACCAAGACCGCAAGGATGAAATAAGGTTTAAGACCGAATAAAAGAGACTTAAGATCATTGAACGCTTTAGCTTGCACTGCATTGATCAACCAACCCGCAAAGAACGTGGCGAACATGACGATACGCAAAGATATCGCCGGTTGACCTAGATTTATCTGGAGCAGATAGCCGAACGAACCGACCATGTTTTCGAGCAACAACGCCGCGAGACCAAGCGTCGGTTTTCTCCAACCCAGAATAAAAACTACAAATCCGACCACGGCGCAGGCTATAGCGTTGGCTAAAGGATCGAACAACGTCGCGAAAGAAACAGTCTCAACCACGAGCAAAACACAAACCCACGCCGCCCAAGGATGGGCGCAAAAAGATGTCCGAAGGCTCGGTAATTTGGCATTTGTAATTTGTAATTTGTAATTGTTCATCGTATTCCGTGTTTCAACCTGATTATTTTTTCAGCGGCGCGATATTTTTCTATCTCGCGCGGCGTCCAACCTAAAATCGGCCAGGGAATCCGATGCACAAAGCTCGGCAGCCAACTGCTGTAATGGCTCTGGTGCGGCGCGACTTTGAACAAAAATTCATCGATCCAAAAACCACGACTACCTTTTTCTGCCATCGTCAACCATAAATCCCAATCTTGGAATTTCGTAAGACTCTCATCAAAGCCCGGAAAAGCGCCACGCCGCATAAGCGCTGAAGTATGGATGTAATTGAGTTTTTTGAGCGCGGCGACATCCCAAGCTTGAAGGTGGAATTTTTTGAAATCCCAGACGAAATCGGAATAGACAAAATCGACTTCTGGATGCAGCTCAAGACTCTGCGCCATTTTTTGCAGCGCTTCAGGCTCCAACCTGACGTGCGCATCCAAAAAAATCATCCATGGCGCGGAAGTGAGCGCTGCTCCCCTGTTGCGCGCCGCCGGTGCGCCTTTCCGTTGCGTGTATTTTTCGAACTTAACCGGCAAATCGCCGAAGCCTTGCACGACCGTGGCTGGATCGTCATCCGAGCCGTTATCCACGACCACGATCTCTTGCGCCTGCAATGTCTGCCGACGCAAAGCTTCGAGCGCTACTTTAAGTTCCGCGGCGTGGTTCAAGCAAGGGATGATGACGGCGATGCCTTGGGTCATATCAAAGTTTGAGATCGATCGCCCGCGCGATTTCTTCCCAGCGCTCCGGCCATTGGAATTTTTCCATTACGCGCTGCTTCGCCTTGAGCCCAAGCCACTCGGCGCTCTCGCGATGCTCCAAGAGATCGTACAACGCAGCCTCGACTTCGACGACGCTGCCCGGATCGACTAAAACACCCGTTTTCTTGTCGAGCACGGCTTCAGGCGCTCCGCCGCTCTTGCCCGCGATCGAGGGCACGCCAGCCAGCGCCGCTTCCAGATACACGATGCCGAAACCTTCGACGTCATCCGCCTCTTCGCGCGTCGGCATGAGGAAGACGTCAGCCGCGGCCATCCAACGCCACTTAGTCGCGTCATCCGCGCCTTCGATCCAACGCACCTTGGCGCCGGTGACTTGCGCCAGTCCGCGCAATCGTTCGCGATCAGGACCGCTGCCCAAGATGCAATATTCAAAATCCATTTTGCGCTGCAGATTGGCTACGGCTTGCAAAGATATGTCGATGCCTTTGCGCGGCACGAGTCGCGTCACGGTCAAAGCCAACGGCCTGCGTTCTTCAAGACCAAGAGCAGCTCGCGCTTCGGCACGACTCGGCAGCTGCACCTTTTCGACGCCCGGCGTGATCACGAACACGTGCCTGACGCGAGGCGCCGCGTCTTTGAGCAGTCCCTTGGTCATCTCGCTGTTCACGAACAGCGCATAAGCGCGATAAGCAATGCGACGCAGCAGCCATCTTTTCCACACGCTTTTGGCCAGCTTGATATCCAGACCGTGAAAAATCACGGCGTAATCCGGTCCGCCCATGAGCTTGGATAACCACGCCGCCGTGCCGACCGGAAAAACATGGCTAGTCAAAACCACCGTGGCCTGACCACGCGTGCGGCAAATCCAAATCAGCGGCGACCAACACGGCCAAGTCTTGCGCAATAATTTTTTGCGATAGACATTTTTTTCATCCGCGGCTTGCGAGTCGAGTGGCGCAATGACGCGCAATTTGCCTTCCGAAGCTTTGACCAGCTGCGACAGATAACGCGCTACGCCGCCATGGTCAGGCGGATAATCAAGCGTGACGAGCACGGCGTTACGATGCATCTTCATGGATGTCAGCTTGCACCTGCGCCGGTTTGCGCAGGTTCTTGATGAAACGCAAATCTTGCCAAGTCAGAAGCCGGAAAATAAAAGCTAGGATGAGCGCGGCGCATGTGCCCAAGGTAAAAGCCACGGGGAACGGCAAAACGTCTCCCAGATATTTCCACACCGTCCAAGCGAGTCCGGCGGCGACCAGGGCGCGCAGTACGATGCTCCCCATGGTAAGCCAACCTCCGTCACGCCGCGTAAACCACACGCCGATCAAGAACAGCAGCGTAAAGCTGACGAGTCCAGCCCAAGCCGCGCCCAGAGGTCCGTAAGACGGAACAAGAATCAAATTCAAGCCGACGTTGAGCAGCATGGTCGCGACCATGGCGATGGTTTTTTGATGCGCGCGATGGGTTGCGTTCAGGAGAGACCCAATGGGAAAATCCATGAAGATGGGCAAGAGGACCCAAGGCAAAATCCGGAACGGTTCGATGGCGGCCAAAAATTTATCGCCGTAAGCCAGCGGGATGATGCGCGGCGCGAGCGCAGACAACCCGGCTGAAAGTGAAAATCCCAAAAAAGCCATGAAGCGCAAGGCGCCTAAAAAGTTAGCGCGCAATTTTTCATGCTCGTGTTTTGACCAAGCGTCGGCAAAAGCCGGATACAGCGCAGCCATGATGGTCATGGGGATGAATTGGAGGGCGTAAGTCAACTTATACGCCACGGCATAGATGCCAACCGCCGTGATTCCGTGAAAGTGTTCGATGAACAGCGTGTCGACGTACGAATACGTCTTGACCGCAAATCCGGCTACGGTAAAAGGCAACGCTTCGCGCATCAGCGCAGACACGTCCGCGAAAGTGATGGCCGCCGCGTGGATATTGTAAGTCCGCGTCTTGAAAAATGCCCAACCCAAATTCCACGCGCTGCCGAGCAATAATCCACCGACCAAGCCAACCGGACCCCAGCCCAAAAAAGCCGCGCTGATGGAAAAGCACGCAGTCAGCGCCTGCCCCACGAGCATGCCCAGCGCTTCGGGGCGCAAATTTTGTTTGCCACGCAGCGACCCATACATGAGCAGATGAAAAGTATCAGCGGCCATGACGAGACACGCCAGCGCTATGGCCTGCATGGTCACGGCGTCGGCGCCTTTGATCAGACCATAGCCGAGCGAAACCAAAATCGCGACTGGCGTCATGATGAGCTTGAGCCTGACTGCCGCGCCATACAATTTTTCCGCATCAGCCCGCGCACTGGCCACGGCGCGAATGATGACTTGGGTGACGCCCAAATCCGCGATGACGGTGAAGATGGAAGTGATGGAAACGGCAAAGAAAAATACCCCCGTGACATGCGGCCCCAAAAGCCGCGCAATGACGTAAAAATATAAAAAAGCGATGAGCTTGGAGAGGCTCATGGCGACCACCAGCCAAGAGGCATTTTTGGCTATTTTCGCCCCTGTCGACATGCCGAAAGCATAGCTTTTTTCTCAATTTTTTTCCAGTTTTTACCGGAAAAACCGGATTCTGCGAGAGTTGACAAAATAGCTCATTTGGAGTAATAAGCATCCGTACCTTTCAGCAGATCTCGCTGAATGGCTCGTAGCTGGTCAAACTCGCGAGGAGAAAGCATAAATGAACCATATCCGATTCGCCTGTGCCGCATTGCTCATGTTCACGGTCCTGTCATGCACGTCCAAGCCGTCCGAAGAGGAAAGCTACAAGGCGTATGACATGTTCATCGCCAAGTTGAATGTCTCGACCTACGGGGGGTGTCCCCTGGAAATCAAAAGCCTGCGGATTTCCGGCGGCAGCGAAATCCGCGGCGACGGCGTGTTCACCAACAGAAACCAAGTGGTGAGCTACGGCCAACGCTACGCGGCGGAAGTAGTGTTCACGAAATCGTGCTGGCGCTCGTCCTGCGGTCTGCTGGGAACCTTTTACGGCGCCACCAGGCTCACGCCGGGCTTCAACTGCGACTACACTACGATCAACAAGGGCGAACAACGGACCGATCGAGGTTCGATTGTGTTCGATCGAGCCTATGACGACAGCTGGGTCACTCCCAAAGTCAAGTCCGACTTCGGCCATCCGGATGGCGCCCGCCCGAAGTGATCGACTGAAGATGCGACGAACGGCATCTTGACTGCACAACGCGGCTCCCTCGAGCCGCGTTTATAGTTTATTTAACGAATCTACATAAAAAAGAGGCCCCGTCGCGAAACGGGGCACTGCATCACCAACCCAGATCAGGATTGGTGAAGTCGAGGTCGGGAGGAAGATAGCGCAGGACATCGCCCAAGGCGGTGGCGTTGATGCACTCCGCCATGTTCGCGTTGATGCGCGTCATGTGGCGGTAGATGTATTCGACATCTTCCTCGGTCAAGAGCGCCAAGGCGACGGCGGGGTCGACGCCCTTGGTCACTTCGGACAAAAGTTCGTACACGCCGGACAACATGTGCTCCAGGCGATCCCAGCGGATTGATCCGTACGCCTCGTACATCAGCTTCCTGGCTTCGGCAAAGCGTTGGGCGGCCGCACACTTCTCGAATGAGACGTGACCGGCTTGCGCCGATTCAAGACACAGCTGCGCCACGCAAGCGTAAGTCCGTTCGCGCTGCGTCTTGCCGAACGATTCCATGAGCTTGAACAGCCCGGGATATTCCCGGATGTCGAACTTGCTGCCGGTCAATGAACCGCGCACGAACATGTCGTTGTAGTCGCCGAAGAGATAGGTGATCTTGTCGGCGTACATGAGCGCGCTCGCCTCTTCGAGCACGGCCTCTTCGCGATACATCTCCCCCGTGCCGCGCGAGTGGCGGATGGAACAGTCCAGGGTCTGGTGCGTGTAGTTGGCTCCGCGGCCGCGACGCTCGATCTTTTGCGCCACGACGACGCCGAAAACCTCATGCCTGAACTCCCGTCCCGTCTTGCGCGACAGGAAGTCTTCGCAGAAGTGGCCGAACGGTCCCTGGCCATTGTCATGCACCAAAGCCGCTGCGTAGAGCAACTGCTGGTTCAACCCCAGCGGTTCAAGCAAGAGGCAAGTCCCGCCGACTTCCACTTCATGAATGCCCCGCGTGCGCGTGTGTGCGTTCGAAGGCAAAGACACCACCTGGGTCTTGCGCATAGTGCGGCGCAAACTCTTGCTGTGCGACGCCTTCACGACATCGAGTTGAAAGGGTGGGATGAGGCCGTACCACACGCCGTCATCGTCCTTGTCCTGCGCATGGCGCCGCCGCGCGTCCTCGTTCTTGACCGCCAGATGAGCCAGACAGCCACGAATCTCCCGAAGTTTCTTGAACAGGTCCTGGTCCATGGTATCCCCTTGTCCAAAGTCCTAGCCGGATGTTGTCACGTCTTCCCCATATCTGTCAAAAGATATAATCCTTGCCGATAGCACACAGTTGACAAAACACCCCTACCGCCTTAAGGTTTTCAATCGAATAGCTAACCGCTATTGATTTCCTCGAATCGTCGAGGTGTTCCCTGGGAGGACCTTACAAATGCAAGAATCCTGGATTGTTGGCGCAAGACTCGCATACGCTCGAAAAAGCATAGGCATGCCGCTACGAAAGTTGTTCGCGTTGACAGTCGAGCGTGATCCCGAAAAGAAGGGCGTGCAACCGGCACAGATTAGCCGAATTGAGCGTGGTGCCTTGTGTGACGTACGAGAGCTGTACCTGCTCGCGCTGGCGCTCAACATACGGGTTGAAACCTTACTGTCAGATGATGTGACCCCGTGGTTCCTCGTAAGACGTAGCGCGTCAGAACCAGTCCTTGCCGAAGTAAGCGCCGACGAAAAAAGCATCGAAAGTCTCGATGGTGCCCATAAGAAGATGATAGAGTCGCGCGTCTACAGCCTCCTGCCGCTCAACGCGGCTAGCGGTCTCGTTAATGAGAAAGAATGTGAAGGCGGGCTATCTCAACATCTCATGCGGAAGTATTTGTTCCGCGTCGGGCGTTGCAACGAAAAGGACATGGTGCTCGACAACCACGCCGGCGAGGAAATCGTTTGGGTCATCGAAGGCGAACTCGAGTTCTGGGCGCGACAGCCTATCACCAACGGACCGGAGCGACGTTTGACCCTCCAGCCCGGAGACTGCCTTCATTACTCATCCGCCCTGTTCCACGGATACCGAGCGACGGGCGATTGCGAGTATGCGTTGGCGCTGCTCGTGTCCACGCGACAACTCCTCGTATTCGCGGAAGAGACGTTCGTCCTGAAATCGGTCACACCGCCTGACGCTACCAGTGACTGAACTCGCGCACTCGCGCGGCGAGAGCCCAAAAGCTCTCACCGTCCGTGAGTGCGCTCTTTTTTATATTCAATGACCTCCTCCCCGGGTTCCGCTCCGCTCCACCCGGGGTTCTCTGGAATTTAAAAGCCGCAGCCGAGTAGCTGCGGTTTATTCTAGCGCAAAGGACGTTTGGCGATGTGAGCCAAGATAAGAGGCGAATCCCAGCTGATTGCCTCATTGCATCCCAACCCCGGACACGCGTGGCGAAACCTGACGTGTTGGCCGGGAGCGATGGCGTGATAGTCTTCCAACCGAATCGCTTCATTAGCCCCCGTTATCGACAGACGGTTGAGCAGCGCGACATCCCACTGCGTTGGTTCGCCGGTCATGACGATGCTGGCCGTATTACGGAATGCCCAATCCGTTATCTTGAAGGTCATGTCCAGCCGAGGCGCTTCGGATTTGCCGTGGAAGATGAAACGGTATTCGATGTTCGGTCGAAAGAGGCCCTTCTCCCTCAAGATCTCGATTTTTTCCCAATCCTCATCTTCCGACGCGCGACAAAAAGGACAGCGTGTGCGGGTGCTTCTCACGGGCGCGAACAAAGCGACTCTAGCCATGTCTTCCTCCAGTTCGAAAGTGCGCCAAAATATAACCACACTCCCCTGCTAGAGTCAAAAACCGGAATGATGAAAGATATCAAAAGACCCCGCTGGTGCGGGATCTTTGTGCTGTCTGAAATTTAGCGTTTTGACCACTGCGGGCTACGGCGAGCGCTCTTCTTGCCGAACTTCTTGCGCTCTCTTTTGCGTGAGTCGCGGGTCAGGTAACCGAGCTTCTTCAAGGTCTTGCGAAAAGTCGGGTTCAGGATTTCGAGCGCGCGTGAGATGCCGTGGCGCACTGCGTCGGCTTGGCCGCGGATGCCTCCGCCTTGCACTTTGGCGCTGATGTCGACCGCCGCATCTTGTCCCGTGACTTTGAGCGGCGACACGACCGTCTCGCGCAAATCAAAAGTCGTGAAATAATCCGAGTAGACTTTGCCGTTGACTGTGATCAAACCTTTACCGTTCTTGATCAAGCGCACGCGGGCAATCGAAGTCTTGCGCCGTCCCACGGCCGGGATGAAGGATCCGCCCTTGGCTGCTTTGCTGGCTATTTCCTCGGCTGCTTCCAATTTTTCCATGGCTTTCAATTCCTCATTAGGCACGGTTTCGACGACCGCTTTCACGACCTTCTTTTTAGTTTTGGCCGGCGCTTTGGGCGCAGCCGGTTTTTTTGCCGCGGCCTTCTTTTTGGGCGCTTCGGCTGCTTTGGCTTTGGTGGTTTTGGTCGGCATATGCGTTAAGAAATCTTGAGGCGCTTCAGGCGGTAGTCCTGCAATTTATTCTTAGGCAGCATGTATTTGACCGCGTGGCGCAAAATCTCGCCGGGATTCTCCTGGCGCAGCTTTGACACCGGAGTCGAATGTACGCCGCTCGGCCGGTTAGTCGAACGATAGTGGACTTTTTGATCCCACTTTTTACCGGTGAACACGACTTTAGCGGCGTTCTTGACCGTCACGAAATCTCCCATGTCGACATGCGGCAGGTAATCAGTCTTGTGTTTGCCGATGAGCAGCGTCGCGATCTTGGTCGCCAGACGTCCCACGACTTGCCCCGTGGCGTCTATCTCGTGGACGTTGCGCTTGACTGTCGGCATGCCTTTGATCTTTTTCCAGGTCATATTAGTCTTTCACGAACTGCAGCTGCGCGATTTCGGCGCCGTCGCCCTGTCGTTTGCCGAGTTTGATGATGCGGGTATATCCGCCGGTGCGTTTGACATAGCGCGGTCCCAATTCTTCCAGCACTTTATTGACCGCCGATTCCGTGGTCAGGTACGCGGCGAGCTTGCGGCGCGAAGCCAGCGTCTTGATGCGTCCGCCGGTGATCAGCTTTTCGACTATCGGTTTGACGGCTTTGGCTTTGGCCAGCGTGGTGTTGATGTGCTCGTAAAGCACCAAGCTCGTGGCCAGGTTGCGCAACAGCGCTTTGCGCGGTCCAGCCGAACGGTCCAGGGTCTTGCCTTTGCGGTTATGCTTCATATTGGATTTCCTTGAGTAACGAAAGATGGTCGAGTAAAATCCCGACCGCCATGCGGCAAGTTTCAAGCGGATCCATGGTGCCGTCGGTCTCGATGGACAAGAGCAGCTTATCGTAGTCCGTCTTCTCGCCCAAACGCGTGGCTTCGACTTTGTACGAAACGTTCTTGACCGGGTTGTACAAAGCGTCGATGGCGATGGTGCCGAGGTCGAGTTTTTCCTTGATACGCTCCTCGGTAGTGCGATAGCCGCGTCCTTGGGCCACCGTGATTTCCATCTCAAGCGCCGCGCTTTTATCGGTCAAAGTCGCGATCGGCGCCTCGGGATTCATGATTTCCACGTCCGCGTTCTTGGAGAAATCCGCGGCGGTGATGGCCTTTTCGCCTTTGGTGTTCAAGCTCAATTTTACCGGTTCGTCAGAATGGCACTTGAGGCGCACGGCCTTCAAGTTCAGGATCATCTCAAGCACATCTTCTTTTATGTTGGGCAGCGTCGAGAACTCATGCTCCGCACCCTTGATCTTGACCGCCGTGACGGAAGCGCCCGGCAAAGACGACAAAAGCACGCGGCGCAGCGCGTTGCCGATGGTCGTGCCGAAACCCGGCATGCAGGGTTCGACCACGAGAATGCCTTCGCGGTCGCTGGTTCCGCGTTCGAAGCGGATCTTGGAGGGAAGTAAAAGTTGTTCCATATAAAAGGGCGTTAGCGCGAATAAAATTCGACGATTGATTGAGGCTCGAATTGTTGCTTCAGCTCTTCGCCCACGGGCACGCCGGTCACCTTGCTCGTCAGGTTCTTGAGATCCACCGTCAACCACGACGGGGGTTCGACTTTCTGCACCGTCTCAAGGAAGTTGGTCCACTGTTTTTTATTGCGCTTGGTCTGCCGCACCGCGATCACATCGCCTACCGAGACTTTGAACGAAGCCACGTCAACTTTTTTGCCGTTGACTTCGATGTGGGCGTGCGAAACGAGCTGGCGAGCGGCGGCGCGCGTCTTGGCAAAACCAGAACGGAACACCGCGTTATCCAAACGTAATTCCAAAAGCTGCACCAGATTCTGCGCCGTATCGCCTTTTTGGTTGGACGCTTTTTCGAAATAGTTGCGGAACTGGCGCTCCATCACCCCATAGATCAATTTAGCGCGCTGCTTTTCACGCAACTGCTTGCCGTAGTCCGTCATGCGGTTGCGGCTACGCGGACCATGCACGCCCGGCGGATAAGGCCGTTTTTCGAGCAGGCGCGCCATCTTTTCGCGGCCGTCTAGGTTGATGCCTTCGCGGCGCACGCGTTTTGCATTAATGCGGAGTCTCATACAGGTTAAATAAGCAATAAACAATAAGCAATAAACAATTCCGTCAGCGTTTCTTTGGTGTTTGAATGATTATTGATTATTGAAATTTGGTTATTCATAATTAGACGCGACGCGGCCGCGGCGGACGGCAGCCGTTATGCGGAATCGGAGTTACATCTTTAATCGATAGCACGTTGATGTTATTGGCATGAAAAGCCCGGATCGCACCTTCGCGGCCTTGTCCGACGCCCGTGATGAACAAGTTGATTTCCTTGATTCCGTAATCCCCGGCTTTTTCCAGGGCGTTGCGCACCACGATGGAAGCGGCGTAAGGCGTGGACTTTTTCGGACCCTTAAAACCCGACGAACCGGCGCTCGACCAAGCCAACACGTTGCCGTTCAAATCAGCCAACGTGACGATGGTGTTGTTATAAGTCGCCTGGATATACGCCTTGGCGTGCGAAATCGCGGTCTTGGCCTTGGTCTTCTTGCGCGGTTTTGGCGTGGCCTTGGTCGATTTCTTTTCAGTCGCTTCCTCGGTTGCGACCTGGGTTTTGCTTTCGTCCGACATAGTGATAATTGGTGTTTTTGGTTGGTTGGCTACTTTCTACCTTCTACTCTCTACCCTCTATAAATTATTATTTCTTGTCCAGCTTGCGCTTGCCCGAACCGGTGGTGCGGCGGACGTTGCCCCGCACGGTGCGCGAGTTGGTCTTGGTGCGCTGGCCGCGGGCCGGCAGATTCTTGCTGTGGCGCTGACCGCGGTAGCTGCCGATGTCTTTGAGACGCTTGATGTTCGAGAGCACGTCGCGTCGCAGTTCGCCTTCAACCTTGTGCGACTTCTCGACAACGTCACGCAACATGTTGGCCTGCGCTTCGCTCAAGTCCTTGACGCGAATGTCCGGCGAGATGCCGGTCTCTTTTATGATCTTGCGCGCGGTCATGCTGCCGATTCCGTAGATGTAGGTCAGCCCGATCTCGATGCGCTTGTTTGCGGGGAGGGTCACTCCAGCGATGCGTGCCATAGTGTTCGTTAAATAATCAATAATCAAATTCCAATAAACAAATAATCACCAAAAACCACATGACCCGATTCGTTCAAGTTGAATCGGGTAATCGTTCGGTTATTGGAATTTGGTGATTGGATATTCATGTTTGGACCGTGCAGCCGTATTTTTTAAACCTTTATCCCTGGCGTTGTTTGTGTTTGGGATTCTTTTTGCAGATAACAGCAACGCGACCCTTTCGGCGGATCACCTGGCAATCCCGACACATAGCTTTTACAGAAGATCTTACTTTCATAGTTTCGCGTATCGCGCGAGTTTGTGGTCTCCGCGGTGATTCGTCAAGCGGGCTATAATCTATAGGTAATCCGGCCTTTTGTCAAATCGTAGGGGCTTAATTCCACCTGAACCTCGTCTCCAGGGGTAAGTCGGATGCGATTCATGCGCAATTTTCCTGCTAAATGACACAAAATAACGTGTCCGTTGTCGAGCTTGACCCGAAACGCTGCAGACGGCAGCGCCTCCTCGACCAGACCTTTAACTACAACAAAATCCTTGTTTCCAGGATTATTGGATTGCATATGGGGCATTTATCTGTGGCATGTCACGAGAGCTTTTATGATATTTCTTGGGAAAAGTATACTTTAGGGGGTGAAAAGGGTCAAATCGGGGGGGGGTTGGGGTGAATTTGGAATTTAGAATGTGGAATATGGAGTCCTGACTTCTGACTTCTAAATTCCAAATTCTAAATTCACGACTCTCCAGCTTCATGTCCCCCCGCATACTTCCCATCATAACCTCCATCTTTCGGGTTCGTCCCGTTGAGGTTCGTCTTTTCGACGGGAAAACGCCATTGGAACTCTTTTTGAATGAAGTCCATGGCTTCGCGCATGTCGATCTGGCAATAATCCGCCAGCGTGCCGAGATACCAAAGCATATCTCCGAAAAAATCCACGATCTCCGCCCTGGCTTCCGGGCTTTGATCTTCGATCAGCGTTTGCCTGATCTGGGCGTCGTTTTTCCATTTGATCAGGTTCCTGAATTCCCCGATTTCCTCGACTAACCCGAGCAATAAATCCTTGGGTTCATGGCGCTTTTCCCAACCGCGCGCATATTTGAATTCATGGACGAACTTTTGAAATTCATCTATCTCCATAATGTTCATTAAATACTTCCGTAAATAGCAAAAGGTAAGTTATTCATAAAAGCCCAGTAACGATCTCCGTAAGACCAATGCCACCATTCAGTTGGATAATTTACAAAACCACATTCAGATAAAGCCGAGACCAGAACATTCCTATTCTTTTTGGCTTCGTCAGAAATATCGACAGCACTAGTAAAACAACGATAGCCGCATTCTTCAGGATCAGCGTTTAAAACTGTGCCCATATCGATTTCCTGACCATTCCTTCTTATCAAGGTCAAATCTACCGCAGCGCCCGTTGTATGGGGCGGCTCGATATTCGGTGGCGCGACAAATTTACTCGCTTCTCTAATTAATACATTCTCTTCCCAATCTGCATGTTTTTTCTTCAGCGCCTCGAGAAATTCTTCGTATATTCTTCTTTGTACAGAAAGCGATCTGTAACACTCGAAAATCCTAATACTAAAGTCATTCGGTAATAATTCCATCGCTTGCAATAACTTATGCGCCGCCGATTCCCTCAACAGAGTAGACTCCGCTCCTTTAATATCGATTTTGCCATTAAAAAATCTTAGATCAACTAAAGGTTCTCGATTTTCTTTAATCGGAATAGAGATGACTTTTTCATCTGAAATCAATGTGATATCTTCATTTTCCATATCATTCGCTTACCAACACATGTGTAGCACTCGTACTTAAATCAGTACCGCTTTAATCCTCCTCACGCCGGCTGAAACTGCTTCTTCTTTTTGGATCTTGAACGCGCCAATCTCGCCCGTATGTTCCACGTGCGGCCCACCGCAAATCTCTTTCGAAAAATCCCCGACCGTATACACGCTAACTTTATCGCCGTACTTTTGCTCGAACAACCCGATGGCGCCGCTTTTCTTCGCTTCTTCGACCGTCATCTCTTCGCGCGTGACCGACAAATCGCGCTTGATGACCTCATTTACGATATCTTCGACTTGTTTGATTTCTTCCGGCGTCATTTTTTGCGGATGGGAGAAATCGAAGCGCAAGCGCTCGACGGTGATGTTACTCCCCTTCTGTGCCACATGATCACCCAAGACTTGGCGCAAAGCTTGATGCAGCAGGTGCGTCGCGGTATGCAGCCGCGTCGTTTCCGCGGAGTGGTCGGCTAGTCCGCCCTTGAACGTGCCGGCTGAAGCGGTGCGCGACAGCTCTTGGTGTTTTTTGAATTCAGATTCGAAAGCCGAAAGGTCGATGGCGCCGCCGGCCTCTTTCACTAATTCCTGCGTGAGCTCCAACGGAAAACCATAAGTCGAAAACAGGATGAAAGCGTCCTCTCCCGTGACCGCGCGATCTTTCGACATGCGGGCGAACTCCTTCATGCCTTTTTCGATCGTCTTGGCGAATTTTTCTTCTTCTTTGCGGATTTCCGTCACGATGCGCTCTTGATTCGTCTCGAGTTCCTGATACTGAACTCCGTATTCGCCGATCACGACCAATGCGATCTTCGCGAGGAAAGATTCGGTGATGCCAAGACGTCGGCCTTCGCGCACGGCACGTCGCAACAGACGCCGCACGATGTAACCCTGGCCGATATTGGACGGCGCGACACCGCGCTGATCGCCGATGATGAACACGGCGGAACGCACGTGATCGGCGATGATGCGGATTGAACGGTCAAACGCTTCGTCTTGCCCGTAAGTCTTGTCCGACGCGTTTTCGATGGCTTGCAGGATGACTTTGAATTCTTGGGCATCGAAGACCGTTGGGACTTTCTGCATCACGGCCGCCATGCGTTCGAGGCCCATGCCCGTGTCCACATTCTTCTGCTTGAGCGGCTTAAAACTCCCGTCAGAATGTTTATCGTACTGCATGAAGACGTCGTTCCAAATCTCGATGAAACGTCCGCAGTCGCAGTTAGGATGGCAGACCGCGCCGAAAGCATGGTCATGTTCACGACCCGTGTCGTAGAACATCTCGGTATCCGGTCCGCACGGTCCGGTTTGCCCGGCCGGTCCCCACCAATTTTTCTTTTTGGGATAAGCGTAGATGCGCGCGCCCTCCGCACCCTGCGCCGGTTCATCACGACCCGCCACGCCCAGCTCTGCCGCGATGCCCTGTATCTCGAACAGCGCTTGCCAAATTTGGATAGATTCTTCGTCGCGCGGCGCATCCGCATCTCCTTCAAAAACCGTGACGTAGAGTTTGAGCGGATCCAACCCCATCCAAGTCTGATGGGTCAAAAATTCGTAGGACCAACCGATGGCTTCCTGCTTGAAATAATCGCCCAGCGACCAGTTGCCGAGCATCTCAAAAAAAGTCAGGTGGCGGTTGTCTCCGACTTCCTCGATGTCATCCGTGCGCACGCACTTTTGCGCGCTGGCCAATCGCTTGCCCGAGGCATGTTCTTGACCCTGCAAAAACGGCACCAACGGATGCATGCCGGCCGTGGTAAAGAGTACGGTCGGATCGTTTTCCGGGATAAGTGAAGCTGAAGGCAAGATGGCGTGCCCCTTCTGCTTGAAAAAATCCAGGTACTTTTGGCGGATGTCGGCAGCGGTCATATTTTGGTCACGGAACATGGATCATATAACACGGAACATGTTACACCAAGCCGTATTTTTCGCCATGTCCTGTTCCATGATCCGCGTTCCATGACTCACGACACTTCCCCTTGCGTCATCTTGGTCACTTCGTCGAGTTTATCGAGCGGCGCGCCGTTATCTTTTTGCTTCAGGATTTCGTGCACCAGTTCAGCTTGGTTGGCGAAGACTTTGAGCAGCGACAACTCAACCTCCGTGATACGCGAGGAGTCGACTAATAGCATCAGATGAGCGCGCGCTTTCGAGTCTTTGCGATCCGAAGGCACGACCAGGATCTCCGCGCCATCGTCGCTGCGCAAAAAGGCGTGCGGCTGGCGGCTTTCATGCAGCTGCACGAGTTGCTTGTTGCCTATTTTGATCACGTTCGTTTCCGCTCCGTATTCGCTTTCGGTGCGCAGTTTCTCAAGCTCCACGAAACGCAACAGCGTACCGTGTGAACCGGCGCACGCCGCGGCGTTGGCCAAAAGCGATTGCATCAGATTCTTTCCGATTTTAGGCGCGGTCAGCGAAAGCGACGTTTCATTGACCGTGGATTTCAGCACTTCGATATGGCGATTGAGCGAACCGATGTAGCGATAAGACTCGGCCAGCTCTTTCATGGCGCGTTCGGCGTTCTCGGCTTCTTTGTCGCGTGCTTTGAGCCGTTTCTCGACCAAGCGGTCGTAAAGCGAAAACACGCCCAAGCCGGAAATCCCGAACAAAAAAATCAAGATCTCTTCCACCTGTGCCTCCGGAATCCCGAAATAATTACGCGAGACGATCGAAGGTGAAACTACCGCCATGACGAACAACACCAGATAGACCATCGAGATCCACTCAAACCTGTGTACCGATGAGCGTTCACTTTCGTTCAGATTTTTTTGCATCGTAAGTTTTTGCGATTACTCCGCCGCCCAGGCATTCGTTACCGCGATACAAAACGGCGGATTGTCCAGACGCCATGCCTTTGGCCGGCGCCACGAAAACCAAGCGGGTCAGTTTATTCGTCGGCCAGCATACAGCCCGCTCCGCTTCTTGGCGATAGCGCGTTTGGACCAGGCATTTGAAAGGCTTAGTCGGTTTTTCCCCAGACATCCACTTCAAATCACGCAGCTCCGCGGTGTCGCGAAAGAGCCGAGGGTTTTGCGCGCCTTGTACCACGATCAGCCGATTGCGTTTCAGATCCTTATCGGCCACGTACCACGGCCGAACGCCTTGCGTGACCATGATGCGCTGGCGTTGTCCGATGGTGTAAGCATCCAGACCTTGATGCCGTCCGAGGATCTTACCGAATTCATCCACGATGTCCCCTGGTTTGGATGGGATTTTCTTGCGCAAGAATTGGACCATATCCAGCTTGCCGATGAAGCAGATGCCTTGGCTGTCGGGTTTGCGCGCGACCGGCAGTTGCGCCTCGCGGGCGATTTTTCTTACCGCGCTTTTCTTGAGCGCACCGACGGGAAAAAGCGTGCGGCGCAGGACAGCTTGCGGTACGCGGTAAAGGAAATATGATTGGTCTTTGCCTGGATCCAAACCGCGCAAAAGATGCGCGCCGAATGTGTCGCGCTTGACCCTGGCGTAATGTCCGGTGGCCACGAACTGCGCGCCGACTTTATCCATCTGCTCGGCGAACAAACCGAACTTTATGTACTCGTTGCACAAAACATCGGGATTGGGCGTCTCGCCTGCTGCGTAGCCTCGAAATAAATCCTTGACGACTTTGGAACGATAAGTTTTCTCAAAATCAAAAGTTACGAGTGGAATGCCTAAGCGCGCCGCGACGCGCATAGCATCGCGTCGCTCCCCCAGCCACGCGCACTCGCCAGTCGCCAAATCCTTGGTGTCGCTCCAATTTTTGATGAAACCGCCGATGACGTCAAAACCCTTCTTCTTCAACAATAAAGCCGCGACGCTCGAGTCCACGCCGCCCGACATGCCGACCAGGACGGTCGGCTTTTTAACCGCCTTCGCCATATAAAATCTTGACAAGTTTAGCTTTTAATGCTAAATTCGTCCATCCTTCAAACCCAAGACCTCGGAGGCTGCGATGGCGAACGAAATGCTAGTCAGTTTGCTCAAAAGATCAGTCGAAGAATTCAACATGTGGCGGACGGTGCATCCAACCGCGCACATCGATCTTTCGGGCGCGGAACTCTTCCGCACGAATCTCGAACGGGCGAATCTCGATGGCGCGGATTTGAGCGGTTCGAACCTTAGCGATTGCGTCATGATTGACGCTTCGTTGCGTCGCGCGAACTTGGCGTGCGCCAAGCTGGGCGGAGCCTGTTGCGTCTACGCCAACTTCAGCGGAGCAGCGCTCGGTGGCGTCGAACTTCGCGGAACCGACTTCGGCTCCGCCGACATGCTCAACGTTTCAATGCACAACGTCGAACTCGCCGGCGCGTGTTGGGACCAAGCGACAGTGGATCCGTTGCTGAAAAGACGCATCGTCGCAGCCATCAGGAAATCCATCGTCTGTCCGAAGTGATCAGACGACGGATCGCTCACTCTCCAACCAATCCCGGTCGCGCACCACTAGCGCCACCGGGGTTTTATTTTTTAGAAGCAGGAAGCTGGAAGCTAGAAGTCGGACTCGTGAATTTAGAATTTAGAATATGGAATCCCGACTTCTAGATTCCATATTCCAAATTCCACATTCACCCCCTTGCTCCCTCCCCTGCCAACTGCCCGCACGCGGCGTTGATATCTTCGCCGAACGAAACGCGGAAGGTGACGAGGATGCCGGCTTGCTTGAGCTTGTCCATGAAAGCCTGGCGTTTTTCCAGCGGCGTGGCTTTGAATACGCCGGTGTCGTGGTATTTGATGAGGTTGACTTGATACAGCCGTAAATTATGTTTGAGCAGATTGATCAGGGCTTGCGCATCGCGCGGGCTGTCGTTGACGCCGTCCAAGAGCAGATATTCAAACAGGACTTTACGATTGGTCTTGTCCGCATATTCATCCACCGCCGCCATGAGAGTTTTGAGCGGATAGGCCTTTTCGACTGGCATGATCTGCAAGCGCGTTTCCGGAATGGCGGAGTGCAACGAGATGGCGAGATTGATCTGCAGCGGTTCGTGGGAGAATTTTTTGATGCCCGGCACGAGTCCGCAAGTCGAGATGGTCATGTGCCGCGCTCCCAAATCAAAACCTTCGTGATCGTTCAAGATACGCGCCGCGCCCAAAGTCTCGTCATAATTGGCGAACGGCTCGCCCATGCCCATGAAGACTACGTTGGTGACTCGCGTGCCCTCGATCTTGAGGCGCCGCGCAAAGATGATGACTTGTTCCGCGATTTCGTCGCGGGTCAGATTGCGCTTGAAGCCCAAAGCTCCGGTGGCGCAAAAAGCGCATTTCATGGGACAGCCGACTTGCGATGAGACGCACACGGTATTGCGTCCCGCTTCATGCCGCAAGAGCACCGACTCGATCTTAGCGCCGTCCGCACAAACCAAGAGCAGCTTGACGGATTTTCCGTCCGCGCTTTCGAGTGTCGTCTCGATCTTCAACTCATCCCACGGCACTTCGGCCCGCAATTTGTCGCGTAAGGCTTTGGGGAAAACCGAAAGCGCATCCCAATCTGACGACAGCTCGGTATAAAAAGCTCGCTTGGCTTGCGCCAGGCGATAGCTCGCTTGTCCCATCTCATCCAGCGTGGTTTGCAGTTTTTGCAGGTTCATTTGGCGCTCGTGGCTAAAACACTACCCGATTGCCAAGAATACGCTCGCCAAGCCCAATTGGCAAGGGAGCGGCCCGCGTTGAACGAACCTTCTTTGGTCGGCGCGCCCAACACGACTACGATGATCCGCCGTCCGCCCACGCTATCCGCCGCTTTGAGCACGAAGTTGTAATCGGCTTCAACGATGTATCCGGTTTTTCCGCCCAATACATTCACGCCGGAATCGGTGGTCAAAAGTCGGTTGGTGTTTTTGACGCTCTTTTTGAGGCTGCGATTGCGGATGTTGAAATTGTAGACCCTGGTCGAAGCCGCGGTCTGGATCGTCTTGTTCGAAAAAGCCGCTTGCACGATCTTGGCCATGTCAGCGGCGCAAGTCACGTTCTTTTCGCTCAAACCAGTCGGTTCGACGAAGCTCGTGTGCTTCAAACCCATTTGTTTGGCCGTGGCGTTCATATGTTTGACGAAACCCGCGGTGCCCAGACCCGACAGCCGCGCCAGCGACATGGTGGTGTTATTGGCGCTGCCCACGATACTCGAAAAAAACATATCCTTGACGCTCATCGTCGAGCCGACCGGCACCACCAGACTGCCGCCACCGACTTCATCCGCTCTTTTGGTCGCATAGATGGAAGTCCAAGGTTGGTGATGGTCCACCGTGACCAACGCGGACATGAGTTTCGACAAACTCGCCGCCGGCCAGACTTTGTTTGCTTGATAGCTGTACAGGGTTTCTCCGCTCGCTTCGTCCAGCACGACCGCCGCCACGAACTCGCGATCCGAACGCTCATAACGCAAAGCGCCGGCCTTCAACTTTGGCTCGGCAGCGCAGGCGGGAAGGGCCAAAAAGACCAAAACCAAGCTGAAAAAAGCGGTTTTTAAACCAAAGGTCTTAGACAACATGCCTACATTGTCGCGCTTTGAAGCAAACAGGTCAAATTGCCTTCAATATTCATTCTTTTGTCATTGCGAGAAGTAGCAACGACGAAGCAATCTCCGGACGCGACACCAGAGATTGCCGTGCGCGATTAGTCTATGCGCTCGCCACGGCGTTCGCGAACGCCGTGGCTCGCAATGACAGGGGGGGGGGCGACCGCGTAGGTCCTGATTCATTTGAAATCCAAATGTCGCTTTATCTTGGCGGCCAAAGAAAAATCCTTCGTCTTCTTAGGTTTGTGTACGAAAATGTTATAGCCTTTTTCTTCGTAGCGCGGGATGAGATGCCAATGCACGTGGCGCGTCTCGTCCATGTAAATCAAATAGACTTTTTTGATCTTGAGCGCTTTCAACATCGCGTTCCGAACCGTGTTGACCGTATCCATCAAGTAGTCGTAATCGCGCTGGCTTAAGCGCCGCAAATCCGGCACGTCCTTTTTCCACACGATGACGACATGCCCCGGCGTAATCGGATACGTCGCCAGACACGCGTACAGGACAACGTCTTCATAAATCATGGCTTGCCGCGACGGCTTGGGTAATTTTGAGTGCATGTAGATTGAAATGAATGGTTTAGGATTTGGAAGAAGATTCACGCGAGGTACAGACCCCAAAATTGCCAACCCGACGGGCGTGGGAAAACCTGTTCACGCTCGCGCCGACCGGACCGGCAAGGCCGACACGCACAGGGAGCCCACCCGAGGAGACTGCATCAGACCAGTGATATTCATCTGCGAGGATGCGTTCGCCCTTGCCTTTGCCGTTGAGTTGTTCGGTAGCGATCAAGTGGAGAGCCATGGCATAGAGCATCTGGAAGGGTTCAGGACGATGCAACTGGTCGCGCGGGATATCGAGCTTATTGGCGTATTCCTCGATGATGTATTCTTGGGTGTCCTGGTGGGTGAAGCTATCTCTTGGTTCGTGGTGATGGTGTTTGTCCTTTGAACCGGGGATAATCTGTTTAGTGATGAGCTTCCATTCATAACTCAAGCCCAGCTTCTTGAAGAAGTCCTCGTTCTTGTACCAATCGGTGTTGAGCAGGAATTTGCCTAGACCGAGTTTATCGTATTCAGCTTGGATTAGTCCGTTCATGCGCTCTCCGGTTAGGGGTGCGCCATCCTTATCCGCGACGAAGAGGACGAGCATCTCTTCGACTCCGGTTTTTTCTTTGATCTCTTTAGATTTCGTTAGGTCGTCTGCGGTGTATGGGATAGGCGGGACTTTGGAGAAATCGACAAAACTTTCGCCTAGCATGGCTTCGACATCCTCAACGCCGTGGACATTCTCGCGGCCCAGGATTTCGATGGCTTCCTCAAGGTCTAGTTCGACTTTTTTCTTTTCGACTGCGTCATTAAAAGCTCTGAACAAATCGGCCACCTTGCGGGCATCTTGCGCCGATAGCTTCTTATTTTCTTTAAGCTCTTCGAAGTTGGCGGCTCCGTATTTGGCGTAGATGGCTCTGATTTGGGCTGCGAGGTTGTCGGCGTGCTTCCTGACGTGAGTCGGCAAATCCTGCCGACGGATGTGGGAGGTGGCGAGATTCGGGGCGGATTCGAAGGGGTTGGCTCTCATATCTTTTCTTCAGACTCGGTGACGCGATAAAAATCAGAGGAGCCATCAGGCTGTTCTTGCTTGATAAACACATGTCCGTCGGAGGTCAACCAATCTTCTGCCACACCGGAGAATATCTCGACATTGTCCTTAATGATCCTATGCGTGCCGTCGGGCAGGTTCTGCAGAATGAGCACATGCCCGTCGGAGACTCGCCAGCCATTAATTTTACCGGAAAAAATCTCGACATCGTCTTTGAGGATTCTGAACGTATCGCTATGCTGATATTGCCGAATAAACACATGGACAGCGTCGACTCGCCAATCTTTTACCTTGCCGGAGAACATCACGGCATTGTCTTTGTAGATTTTATCTATGCCGTTACGCTGGGATAGCAGGAAAAATAGCTGGCCGTCGGAGACTTGCAAGTCATCTGCAACGCCGGAGAATATCTGGACATTGTCTCTGAAAATTTTACATGTGCTGTGAGAAAGACCCTGTGGTCGATCTTGTCGTACGAAGACGTGGCCGTCGGAGACTTTCCACTCGCCGACTTCGCCGGAGAACAACACAGCGTCATCTTTTGTGATTTTGGATGTGCTATCAGTCTGGCGTTGCAAAATATACAATTGGCTGTCGGAGACTCGCCAATCATTTGCCTTGCCCAAGAATATCTGGACATTGTCTTTGGTTATTTTGTACTTGCCGGTACCCCAGTACTGTCGAATAAACAAATGGCCGTCGGAAACGACCCAATCGTCTACCGCATCCCGGAACTTCAAAATGAACTCCTCGCTTGCGGTTCGCTTCTTCTCGACTGCGTCACTTAAAGCTTTCAACAGATCCGCCACCTTGCGCGCGTCTTGCGCCGTTAGCTTCTTATTCTCTTTCAGTTCTTCAAATCCCGCGGCGCCGTATTTGGCGTAGATGGCTTTAACCTGTGTCGCGAGATTATCCGCGTACTCCCTCACTGCCGTCGGCAAATCCTGCCGCTTGATGTGGGAAGTATAAGGTAGCCCTTTCGACCACGTAGAACGTGGCGCAGCAGGTTCAGGGACTATTTTGTTTTTAGGGATTTCGAAGGGATTGGTGGGCATGCGTCGCGCGTGAAACTCACTTCACGATTATTACCGGCGTGCCGATCGGCGTCCAATCGTAGAGTATCTTGGCCGGACCCACGCCCAACCGCACGCATCCGCCCGAAGCTGGCGTGCCCAAACTCTTTACGCCTTCTTTTCTGCCGCCCGGCCACTCCGGCAGCTCGTGCAGCCCCATTCCCCTGGACGAAAATTGCATCCACCACGGCATCCAAAGCTTGGCGTGACTTGACCAAGCGCGCGCAATTTTGTTCTGGGTCTTGTACACGCCGGGTGGGGTAGGCGTGCTTTTTTTGCCGGTCGAAACCGGATATTCGGCCAAGACCACGCCGCCCAATTTTTGCTTGAGTTTTTGGGTCGAGAGTTTTATTTCGATCGTCTTAGGCAAAGGCCGCGTCGAAGTGCTGGTCGGCGAAAAACCTTGTGCAATCTCCTGTCCGTCCTTTTTGCCGTCCGCGTCCGTGTCCGGGTTCGTCGGGTCGGAGCCGAACAAAAGTTCCAAGCGATCATCCAAACCGTCGCCGTCATGATCTTGCGCCGTCGTCTTTTTGCTTGGCCCGAGCGGGTCGTAATTGTTAACGATCTCTATCCAGTCGTTAAAACCATCTTGATCGCTATCCGAGTCGTACGGATTTGTGCCTAAGACCTGTTCCCAGGCATCGAGCAACCTATCCCCGTCCACATCGGGCAACCCAGCCGCGGCGACCGGACGCGCTGGCGCAAGCAGCAATGCGACTAACACTAGGATGATGTATTTCATAACTGTTTTAATCTTTTGGCCATCCACTCTGCTAGTCGCGCGACCAAACCCGCTTCAGCCATGAACATGCGCGTAGCGTGACCGGCGTTTTTGAAATTAATCGCGTCTTTAATTTTGCTTTTAGCCGTCGCGAACAGACGTTGGCTAGCTTCGAAAGATTCGAGGTCATTTTCCGACGATACGACGCACACAGCTTGTTGCGGCAAGATGCGCTCCGCGTCCGCGACGGCGTTAGTCCCGTGATAATCCGCGCCGGGCGAAAGCAAAACCGCAAACGGCACTTCAGGCTCTTGCGTCAAAAGTCGCAACGCCAAATTCGCGCCGATGGACGCGCCGCATGCTCCGATGCGCTTCTTAGCTACTCCGTTCGACGCCAACCATCCAAGCGCCGCCTCAAGATCGTTGATCGAGGCTTGATGCTCCGCGTCACTGAAGGTCTTATAATCCAAAACAACGCCGTCTTTAGATGTGCTTTCACCGTGGCCGCGCAAATCAATAGCCAAAGACGCAATGCCGCGCTCGGCCAGCGCTGACTGCATACCGACCCACGACTCTTTGGTCTCTGGCATCATGTGCACCAACAAGACCGCCATCCCCTCGCCTGGCGACTGCCATGACCCGGAGATGGTCACTCCGTCCGAGGTCACGAACGTGATTCGGTTTGGCATATTCAACCTTGACCGTGCGAGATGTCCTTGCGCGTGTTGACCGATGAGGTCGAGCTTTTGAATACCGTGGCGCTGCCGGCCGGCGCTTCGTCCTCGGACGCATGACCATGCGCCCCTGCATTTTTGTCCATATTGTCCGACACGCGCGCGCCGTGCGTCAGTTTATCCTTGTTCATCTCGATCGACTTACTACCCACCAGCTCTTTAAGCAAACTCTCACGGTCGTCTTCGCCTTTATCCCCCGTCACGATGCGGATCGTGGCTTTGGGCGGCTGCGGAAAATTGCGCGGCTCGCCGCTGACGCGCGGCGGGTTCTTGTAAGGTTTTCTGCCCGGCTGCGGCGGAGATTCGGCGCGCTCAAAAGTCGCGTTGAGTTTTGATTCGAGTTGATTGGCCGGCTTCACGTCCACCAATTCACGTTCGGCGCCATGCACGGGGCGCCTGGTGAAGGTCGATTTCATCTTCTTCTCTTCCAGCACGATGGGACGGCACTCGGCGCAATAGATGGGACGCGTGGGATCGAGTTGCACCGGCATGTCCCAAACTTTGCTGCAGCGGTTGCAGGTGTAAGTGAATTTAGGTTTGTCCTTTTTCTTGTTTTGCGGCGGCTTGACGATCGAGGCCAGGCGCTCATCGGAAATCTTGAGATATTCGCCGTGATCTTCTTCCGCTTTTTCCTCCGACGCGGTTTCACCCGGCGCTTTGGCTTCGCCCGCATGCTCCTGTTCTTCTTCGGTCTTGATGTCAGGATAGACCAAACTTTCCGACGGCGTGCCCAATTCCATGCCGCTCCACTTGAGCACTTTCTCTTCGATGAGTTCGCGCGGCGTGCCATAACGTTCGCGCGACACGGCGATCACCTTTTGCGTGCTGTCCATGCGCTGCGCGATGGGCGCCAGCGTATTGGCCGAAAACGGCGGGGTCGCCGCGCCGTCGACCATGAGCTTGAGATAGACTTCGAATTTCGTCAGGTTGACCAGATCTTCGGGAGTGTAAGTGGGCATGAACTCGTTCTCCATGAACGCCGCGTCATCCGAACCCACGCGGAAAGTGATGATGGTGCCTACGTTGCCGAACACGGCCCAGGCCACCTCTTCTTGCAATTGCTTGATGTACTGATGCGCTACGACCAAGTTCAAATGATATTTGCGCGCTTCGGACAAGATGTTGGCGAACGACTCGTTGGCGAAGTTCTGGAATTCGTCGACGTACAGATAAAAGTCGCGGCGCTCCTCCTCGGTTACATTCACGCGTTCCATGGCCGCGAGTTGCAATTTGGTGATGATGATGCCGCCGAGCAAACGCATGTTGTCTTCGCCGATGCGTCCTTTGGACAAGTTCACAATCAGGATCTTGCCCTCGTCCATGATTTGACGCAGATCAATCGTGGATTTTACTTGCGCCACGATGTTGCGGATGATCGAGGCCGAGAGGAATTGCCCGACCTTGTTTTGTACCGGCGCGATGGCTTCGGTCGCGTATTTTTCCGACCACGAAGCGAATTCCGCCACCCAGAACGTCTTGACGATGGGGTTGCGGATCTTGGCGATGACGCGCTTACGGTAATCCGTGTCCACCAGCAAACGGTTGATGCCTAAGAGCGTCGCCCCGGGATAATCCAAAAGCGCCAGCGTGCAGTTTTGCAGGATGTATTCCATGCGCGGACTCCACACGTCAGGCCAAATCTTTTTGAACACGCCCATCAGCCCGGCAGCGGCCAAGTGTTTTTGACTGTCCTCGATGGTCTCCAGGATGTTGAAACCGACCGGAAAATCCATGTCCGCCGGGTTCAGATAGACCACGTCGTTGATGCGGTAGCTCGGGATGTAATCCAAGATTTTTTCGGCCGTGTCGCCGTGCGGATCGACGTAACACACGCCATGGCCTGCCATGATGTCGGACAGGATCATGTTCTCCATGAGCGTGGTCTTGCCCATGCCGGTCTTGCCCAGGATGTAGATGTGCCGCCGCCGATCATCCGTCTTTATGCCAAAACGCCGCCGGGCGTCGCGGTAGTTGGTCTCGGCAAAAAGCGTGATCTCGTTTTCGTGATCGTGATTGTAATTTATCGGCATAAGAGGGAAGGGACGGGGGGAAGGAACGAGAGCGAGTAGTAAGTAGTGAGTAGACTCCTCCTTGTCTCTACTGTTTACTCACTACTTACTACTCACTCTTTACTTACTACTCACTCTTTTTATAACGCGAACGGAATGTTAGCGGGTGGTTCTGAACGTTTGGCTTGGGTCTTTTTAAGCTGCGGGGACTTGACTTGGAGTGAGTGCGGGAAGTGCCAGAGCGAGGCCAACTCTTCGGTGCACATGTGGTAAGCCGGATAACCGACCCAGTTGGAGCGGTTGCGGTAAGCGGATATGAGCCGCGTCTTGCGCGCGTTGTTGCGGCTGTTCTTGAATAAGATGAGCGACCCGCTGATGCCGATCTTGGACAACTCCGGCTTGAGCGACTGCATGGAGTTGGTGTTGAACTGTTTAATCGAGCCGAAAAAAGGTTGGACGATGCGCGAGTTCGTCTTGACTTCTTTGCGCGCCACATAGACGAAGCGCATCTTGGTCTTGTACACGAGCTTGGACATCTTGTTTTCCATCCCCGCCACGACATCGCGCTCGCCGGGAGTCAAACTCAACATGCGGAAGTCCGGCCCTTTCATGTCTTTCTTCGCGGGCGCGTCGCCGCTGGACATGACGGCATCGAAAAAAGCTCCGGCCGTGGCCAGCGGGATATCCGCTGCCTTGTCCAAGAAGGTTTTTTTAGCTTCGACTTTTTGCCCGGTCAATTTTTTTATCGCCGTGGTCGCTTTCTTGATGTAATCGCCTTGGGAAATTGGAGTGAGCACGATCTGGAACCAGGCCTGCTCGCCCGGACCCAAGCGGGCCAGACTCTCGAACATGGTCGAGAGCGGATCCTTGAATTCCATCGAGACTTTATCCTCGAAGAACGGATAGGTCTTGAGCGGATAGACGTCATCCTTGACCGGAATGACTTCCGTGCCCCACACATCCCACTCCTCATCCGGATAATGCTTGGGCACCATCGCCGCGTAATCCTCCACTTCGGCGATTTCCGCGTCGGGGTACTGCCCATAGATGGCCGATTCGACCAAGTCGCGCAGCGGCCGGGTCGTGCGGATGATGAAACGGATATGCCCATCGATCGAGACGATCTCGCACGAGATAGTATCCTGCGTCCTGCCTTGCCACCAAGTGTCGAGCCAACTATTGCCACCGTGCGCTCCGGCCAGATAGGCAAACATGTTGTCCACGGCGCGCGGACCCTGCTCGGTCATGCGCGGGATGCTCACGGCCAGCACCACGAAGGTGCGCTTGAGATGATAGAGGGTCTGGCGCCACTCGAGCCACAATCTAGTCGCGCCCCAAGCCATGACCACAAGCAGGACGACCCAGCCGCCATTCGCCAAAAAGAAACCCATGGCGAGAAACGGGTTGTCGCCGATGCGGTCTATGAACGACCAGTCGATATTCAACAAACTCAATAGATAATCCATCGTTCCGGCTAAGTATAGCAGATAATAAACGCAGCTTACAGCACCTTTCGGCTGGGTGAAAAGTAGCCGACCGATTACTGTCATCCTGAGCGAAGCGTTAGCATTCGTAGGGGCGAACCAACGGGTCGCCCCTACTGAATCAGCCGTCGGTTCAAGCGTAGCTGATAAAGGTCCTTCGACTTCGCTACTGCTCCGCTCAGGATGACAGTAATCGATGCCTGACTACCATCTAGTTTTAAAAAAAACGCCGCGGCCTGGTGTAGGTCGCGGGTTCAAAGTCATAGCTCCCGTTTGAGAGCAAGATATTCGTGCACGTCAGGCTGCAACTCGTGCGGCAGGAAAGCGCTGGCGGTTTCCAACTGGCGAGATTCCAGCGAGCCGGACACCGACTGGACACGGAAGGGATCAATCGCTTCAACGGCGACGCGCAGCTTCGTCTCCAGCCGCATGCATCTCCTATATTTTGCCAGGAGACGCAGCATCATAAACGACAGTATGCAGAATCCGGAAAGGCCGAGCCAGGAGAATGGCACACCTTCGCCTTCGTGCAATTGGGGACCGATGGTCGCAGAGAACAAGTGAACGGCGCTCACTATCACCAGCAACGCACAGGCAAACCAAGTGAGAATGAACGCCAACCTGTTATCCATCAAATACTTAAGGTAGCTTCCCAGAAAATTCATCCAGTCCTCCTCTTTTCAATGTCCTGTGACCATTTAACAGCATAATTCAATTCTGTCAATCCCAAAACAATCAAAAGGACGCGGTTTCTCGCGCCCTTGCTGCTTGCTACTCGCTACTTGCTACTGACTCTTCAGCCCCGTCCTTTCACCGTCGCGACTTGTTTGCGGCGCGTGATGTTATTCCAGGTCACGAGCAACGGTGAGGCGATAAAAATCGAAGAATACGTTCCGGTGATGATGCCTACGATGAGCGCCAAGGCGAAATCTTTGATGGACGCGCCGCCGAAGATGTAGACGGCCAAAAGCGCCAGCACGGTGGTCACGGAAGTGTTGAACGAACGCAGCATGGTCTGCTTGACCGAGCGCTCGACGATCTCCTCGAATGTTCCCGTGGTCTTCTGCAGGTTCTCGCGCACGCGGTCCAAGACCACGATAGTGTCGTTGATCGAGTAGCCCATGATGGTCAAGACCGCGGCGATAAAAGGCGTGCCGATCTCGACCCCGAAGAACTTGCCCAAAAGCGCGAACAGTCCGACCGGGATTATTACGTCGTGGAAAGCCGAAGTAATCACGACCACGCCGTATTTCCAGCTCTTGATCGGCGCCGAGACTTTGCGGAACGACCAGGCGATGAAAGCCAGGATCAGGATGAAGACGACGAGCAGCGACTGGATGGATTTTTGGCGCAGCTCTTCACCCACCGCCGGACCGATGGCGTTGTATTGCAACTCCGTAGTTTTGCCGAACGACGTATTGAGCGACTTCAGGATATTTTGGTGCGTATCTTCTTCCACCGACTTGAAACGCAGGTTCACATCTTGTTCACCGGCCGGTTGGATGGTGATGGCGTTCAAATTGAAGCTGGACAGCGTTTTTTCCACTTCGACGGGAGACGGGCGTTTTTCGAAACGCACTGACATCTCTGTGCCGCCAGTGAAGTCAATCCCCTGTTTCAGTCCGAATACGGCCAGCAGGACAATCGAACCTCCGACCAAAAGTCCGGAGATGACGTACCATACGATTCTGTTTTTTATGATCTGCATAGGTTTGGTGAATTTGGAATTTAGAAGTTAGAATTTGGAAGTTCCGGACCGATTCGACATTCTATATTCCAAATTCCATATTCATTGTTTTCTATTCTCGTGTTTGCTTCTTATTCAGGAAGAGCCAGCCGAAACGGTTTACCCAGTTGGACTGTGACACCAGGCGTAGCGTGGTGCGCGTCACGATGATCGCGGTGAACAGCGACATGGTTACGCCGATGGCCAACGTCAAAGCAAAACCTTTGATGACGGATGAGGAGAACCAGTACAGCACGGCGCACGAGATGAGCGTGGTCAGGTTGCCGTCGCGGATCGAGGGCCAAGCGCGGCGGAAAGCCTCTTCCAGCGCCATCGCCCAGGTCTTACCCAGCTTCAATTCTTCCTTCAGGCGTTCGAAGACCAGCACGTTGGCGTCCACGGCGATGCCCAGCGACAGAATGAAACCCGCGATGCCAGCCAGCGTGAGCGTGACCGGTATGAGCTTGAAGATGGTGAACGAGATGCCGACATAAAGGATAAGTGAAACGATGGCGAACAATCCCGGCACGCGATACAAAGCGAGCATGAACAGGGCCACGAAGAGGAAACCGAACAATCCGGCGACCAACGACTTATTGACCGAATCCTGTCCCAGCGTCGGGCCGACCGATTGCTGCGCGATGAGTTTGATCGGGACGGGCAAGGCGCCGGCTTGCAGGCGTTGCGCCAAAAGTTTAGCTTCGTCGATGGAGAAGCTGCCGGTGATGACCGCTTCGCCGCCGGTTATCTCTTGGTTGACCGTGGGGATGGAAATCGGCTGGCCGTCCAAGAAGATAGCCACCGGCTTGCCCACGTTACGCTTGGTGATCTCGGCGAACAATTTTTTGCCTTCGTCGTTGAATTTGAGCGCGACTTGGGCGTTGCCTCCCTGCTGATCGAAATCAAGTTGCGCGCGCTCAAGTTGTTTGCCGGTGAGTTGCGTCGCCTTCCAATCCGTCGGCGGCGGCAAGATGTCCGTCTCTTGGGTCTTCTTGATGAAGATGGCGCGGACACGCACGTCATTCACCGGCCGCTCATCTTCCTTGTAGATGATATGGAAACCGAAAGGCGTCTCGACGACTTTGGAGATCTCGCCCTTTTTCAGCGCGAAAGCCGGACCTTCAAACTCCGCCACCATCACGCCTTTGCCGAACCAACTCAAATCGCCGCCGGTCTTGTCCGCTTCCGGCTCCTGCGAATATTTCTTGGCCAGATCGGCGAAGTTGCGCGTATTGACTTGTTTCAGGATGTCTTCCGTTTGCTTGCGCGCCTGGTCTTTGGTCGCGGTCGTGCTCGTCGGCGCCATCTGCGCACCGGCGTACTGAATCAAGATGTGCCGCGCTAAAATTTCTTGCCCCGCCGGTTTGGACTCCTCGACTTTGGCCACGACGTAAGCCGCCGGTTCGTCGATCAATCCGTCGTACACGCCGCCTGCGGGCAAATCCTTGAGCGCGTCGTAGATCCGAGCATATTCCGCTTTGCCTCTAAGAAAACCCAAATCGCCGCCCAACAGCTTCGAAGCTTCGTCAGCTGAATCCCTTTGCGCCAGCGTCTCCATGGATTTCGGATCCTTGAGCACTTCCGCCAAATCGGCGTCGGCTTTAGCTTTGGCCGTGGCGTTGTCAGCATCCAGCTTTTTCTTTTCCTCCGCGTTCAAAGCGCGCGCTTTATCCGTGTTCTGTTCCTTGAATTCCAAGATGGGCGTTTCGCCGATAAGTTTGATCGCCTGATTCACGTCCTTGATGCCTGCGAGCTCCACCGAGACGCGCCATGAATCGCCGGCGCGCGCTGTGGTGATGACCGGCTCCGAGACGCCCAGCGAGTTGACGCGGCGCTCGATGACATCGCGTACGCCGTTGATGGCGCCCGCCCGTTCGTTGGCCGAGACTTGCGAAACATCGGCCTCGTACTCGAGACGCGTTCCGCCCTGCAGGTCGAGTCCCAGCACAAAGCCCTTTTCGATGCGGCCAAAGTGCGTGCCGATCCATTTATTCGAAAAGTCGATCACCGAGTTAGCCGCGGGTGGATAAGCCACAGCTCCGACGAACAGCGCAAGTATGACGAGCGCTATCGCGCGCTTCTTTACCGAAGAACGCGAAACCGAATGGGTAGATGATTTTGCCATAGGATAATCGGCACAAGTCTAGCTGAAACTCACAGGAGTTTCAAGTTTTGAATTCATCTACCGACTTACACGGGATGATTTACTCCTAGTGAGATTGACAAATCCCCAAAAAAGTGCCAGATTTAAGGCCTTGCCCAAGGGGGCCGCACCTTGCACCCGAAAGGAGTTTCACATGGGCAAATTCCCCATTTCAGCCAAAGAAACGTTCGTCTCCAGCATCAGTCCGCTCACGCCGTACGATATACCCACAGAGCTCGGGGAGCTCGTACCGCCTATCCTCTTCAACATCCACGAGCTGGCGTCGCGCTTTGGCCTGGAGAATTACGCCGAGGGTGGAATTACGCTGCGCAAGCTCAAGCTCTTGGGTCAAACGCGCATCCATCTCGCCGCGACGGTGTTGACGCACGACGAGATCCTCCTCTTCGTCGGAGATTCCAATCGTGATGCTTGGCACGTCGTGCTCAAGTCCGGCATGCTCACCTGGGACAAGTCGCTCAAGCCGAATGACTTATTCCAAGCCATGCACAAGACGGACGAGATGATGACGCAACTCGGCAATCGTGAAACGAGTGGACGGCGCCGTGACGTGATGACCGACGCGGAAGCGCGCTTGCCGCTCGATCTCTACTTTGATGAGCCCGGAAAAAAGTACGCGCTCAATCCGAAGCACGACAGCCAAACGCTGCGCAACCGCTTCGATCATCCGGAAGAGCTGATGGTCCTGGAGTATCCCGCGCTGCGCATCCTGTGCCGCCGAAGTGATGCCGTCGTTATCCTCCGCGAGAACATGGCGCCCGCCGGATCCAAACCGGCCGTGCCCTCCCAGCGACACTCTTCGTCGCGGGGAATCGAGGTGCTGCGTCGGCTTTTCCCGCCGCGCAAACCCTGACCTTCGCATGACCGCCCCCGCGGTCATGCTTTCTTTTACAGTCATCCTCCGTTTTCTCTTTTCGTTATCCTCCTCTTTCCTTTTTCATCCTCCGCCTCCCTCTCTGTCATCCTCCGCCTCCCTCTCTGTCATCCTCCGCGAAAGCGGGGGATCCAGAGAGAAACCTTCCAACTGATGCGACGCTTTGACAGCCCTGGCGCTTTGCTTTAAATTCGAAACGGAGGAAACAACATGCACAGGATCTTCGCCTTCGTCGGTCCGCATCGTTCCGGCAAATCCACGCTCATTCGAGAATTCCTCAAGCTTGCCCCCGACAGTCGCGCAGCCGAAATCAAATCCCTGACCACCCGCTGCAGGCGCGGACCGGAAGACGATGTGTTTTACGCTTTCGTGACGCGCGATGAATTCGAACGACACATCGCGGCACATGAGCTCGTGCAATGGGCCGAGTATGCGGAAAACTACTACGGGAATGATCGCAAGGCCCTGGACGAACATCTCGAGAAATGTGCCGGTTTCCTGGCACTCGTCGAAAACGGAGTCAAGAACTTCATCGCCGCGGGTTATGAGCTCGTCATCATCCGCGTCAAACCCGAAGGTGATCTGCCGGTGCAAGACAAAAGACGAAGCGCCGAAGATGTCGCGCGCTCGACTACCTCGATTCCCGTCGACTTCGAGATCGTCAACTCGTTCGCCCCTGGCGGTCTGCAGAAAGCCGTCGCCGAACTAGCCACTCTCCTGATTCCCCTGCTCTGACCAACACCCCGCCCTCTCCGGCGGGGCTTCAGTTATTCCTATGACCTATTTTTTTATTTTTTCAAATAACTGTTTAAGCAGCTTAAGCGGCATCCCGGAAGTACTGTCTTCTGTGCCTTCAAATCTCTCGACGTAAGCGTTGAACGGCTGATCCTCACAACGCATCGCGCCGGCACAGTGCAAGATTCTTCCGATCGCAATCGCTTCGCTGACCACCTCTTCTGGAATTGGTTTGAAATAAACTTTCGCGACATCAACACCTTCAGCGCGCTTACCTGTCTGCGTATCCACGACGACGATCGAGCTGACTGTTTCCATCGGATGCGTTGCGTAGCATCGAATGAATTCTTTTGCCTCGCTGACGTCTCTAGGTTTTCCCCGGATGATGCCGTCACACACGACGACCTGATCCGCCGTAATCAAAATCGCCGGTTCCTTGATTTCAGGCAAAATAGCGTCCGCTTTGGCATGAGCCAAGGCCAAAACAAGTACCTTTGGATCTTCTTGCAGAATTGATTTTTCATCAATATCCGCCGTAATGACATCAAAAACATAGCCCGCTTTTTCCAGTACATCTCGTCTACCTTTTGAACCCGATCCAAGTATTATCTTCATGCCGCTATTTTTCATTATTTTGTAGTTCGCTCCAACCAAGATTGATTGCGTCTTTATAAAATTCAGGCATATTCAACGTCCCTATTTCTTCAATGTTGAATTTCCTGAACTCTGCTTTACCTGCTTCGCCTTCAATCTCGAAAATGCCGGTCTTGGATAGCAATTTGCACAGATAAGACACGACCAATACGCCTGACGATTCGTCTTGTGATTTCTTAATCGTGTACATCCAGGCATGAATTACTTTCACGACTTCGACTTCGAATCCCAATTCCTCTTTCAATTCCCGCACCGCGGTTTCCGCCGGCTGTTCTCCTTGGTCGATTTTGCCGCCCGGCAATTCCCATTCAGCGCGCTCGTTTTTTCTCAGCCAAACCGAACTCCCCTCAAAGACTATCCCCTTAACCGAAATCGGCACTCGGTATGAACTCATAATTGCATTTTTATTTTCCGTGACATTACTTAAATTTATTTCTGCGTCCGCAGGAACTATCTTGTTTCCTGAAAGCCAAGCCTTAATAAGACCAATCTTACATTCTCAATCTTATCATCCTTAATTAGAATGTAATCTTTCGAATATGTCGACACCATCAGAACGTTTATGTCTTCTTTGGCAATCGCTTGACTAACTGTCGCAAGGAATCCTACGGAGTAGAACGGAATTGATACGTTAAGCGCTATCAACCGATAAAAATCTTTATTGCGTTCCACCAAGGTCAGTTCGGAAAGGTTTTCTTCTTTTGTTACCACTGTGATTTCATCGGCATCCTTACTCACCATAAAATGATTTTCTATGTTTGGAGCCTTCGAAACTTTAGCGTACACAAACTTTCCTTCTTCGATCTTAAAGGTACTCTCCTTAATAATTTTTCCGATTTCGCTATTCATATATCAATTCCTACGCCCCATGGCACTTTTTGAATTCTTTCCCCGATCCGCAGGGACAAATCCCGACCAGTTCGTCGCGAATCGGAACGTAGAGTTCCGGAGTTTTTGGATTCGGCGATAAGTCAATCGCTCTATCTCCGAACAAGTTCCTGAAACCCTGCTGCAAAACCAAGCTCATCTGTTCGCCGTCGGTCGGAAAACGCAACCAATCGAATTTACCGGTTTTATTTTCTCTTGAAATGAAAATCCGATGACCCCTCGTACCTGAACCGAGATAAATCTTGTAATGGTCACCTTCGTTTGAAGCTCCGCTCGCCGGCGATGTCTTCATTTTAGGAAAGACCGGCACCAGTGTATTCAGCCCGGCGGCCAAAATATCCAGCTCTTCCAAGATTCTGGATTCATCCTGCGCATCCAAAGCAACTGCGAGAGACTTCAGATGTCCCTCCGTGAACTCTAGGCGCGCCACAGAATCTTCAAGTGTCGATTCGGAAAACGTTTTGAATTCATCCGGCGCCATCCTTTGCTTCAGCTTGGCCTTAAGCGAAGCGTCCAGCATCAGACCGAGCTTAGCGAAAGGCACCGCGCGCTCGACTTTGACCGTGGGTTTCTCTGAAAATAGAGGCATAATTGCTCAGATTGTCCGTTTCCTGTAACTTTAAGTCAAGCGCGGAGAGGGCTCCACGGTCGGCCTCCCCGCTTCCCCATCTGGGGTGACGCGCTTTGGCCGCGCCGCGAGAATCGGTGGGATCTGCCTGATTGCCGTCGGGCAAATCCTTGTACTCACCTCACCGAAGCCTCTCTCGCGGCTTTTTTTAATTGATCAGATATCTTGAAAACTATTCGAATCTTAAAAACCGCATTGCCCCGAAATGGTCCGATAGGTACGATTTGAGGCAATACGCTGTATTCAAATTTTGATGTCGGCTTGGTTATTCAATGACTCCGAGGAATGAATCTTCGTCTTGCTGATAATTTTGTGCATTCTCCCAAAATGAATTCTGCAAACGCTTCGGAAATACTTTGACTTCTCCGCTCTCGCCTTTCGAAAACCATTTTACCGTCTCGACCTTGCCGTCAGCATCGGCATCGACGTGCGCAACATCCAGGGTCGTTTCGGTAATCGGTTCAGCCAACCAAAAAATCTCGAATGAAATAGAATCAAGCGCATCATGAAATTCTTGCACGTAAAGCAACTTTTTGATTTGAACCTTTAGCCCCGTTTCTTCAAAAACTTCCCGAACAGCGCATTCGGCGATATTTTCTTTTTCATATTCCCACCCGCCTCCCGGCGGATACCAAAAATCTTGCCCGCGATTTTTCACCAGCAGGATTCTTTCGCTTTTGGAATCATAGACGACCGCTCTCGCGACTATGCGCATTTTCATATTTTGAATTTTGATATAAGGATCGGTGCTACTCACCGATATACTCAAATCTCGGCATCTTCTTTCCGTCTATTTCGACTTGCTCGATGAACATCTTCAGCGGCCGCACCCATAAATCATGGGCGCCATATAACGCTCGATACACAACCAGCTCTTCGAGCGTCTCGCTATGTCTGGCTACGCCAATCGCTACGTATTCATTGCCTTTATAATGTCTGTATTTTCCCAATTTGAGCATATTTCTATAAATTTCTTACGCTTTATGGACATATTCATAAGACAACTGATCGTATTCACCCGTTGGATATTCGACGACTCCTTCCGTGTGCCACAAGACGAACTTATCTATGCCGACATCCAACGCCAGGCGGCTGCACACGGTGCAATATGGCTGGCCGGATTTTTTGATTTCGCCTTTCTCATCGACTCGCGTGAAATAAAGTTTCGCTCCCGGTAATTTTTGCGGATTTCTTTTCGAAGCATCCAAAATCGCGCGCCACTCGGCATGCATGCAGCATGTCCGGTCAAATTTAGGTCTACCGGGACCGAAGTCTTTTCCGCATTTTCGATTTTCCTCTTTATCCAACGGCGGCGCGTTATATCCCGCCCCGATAATTATACCCTCGCTCACGATGACCGTGCCGCACTTCGCCCGCTGACACAAAGCTTTGCATGCGACTTCGGCCGCCGCGGACATCCAATGGATGGCGTCTTGCGCGAGTTGACCTTTCAAGACTTCTTTCATGACCTCTGCATTTATTACTTCATCCACCCAAATTCAGTATATTTTTCACCCTTCAGGTAACAATCAATCGCGTTCCTGATGTATGGAATGGTATTTTCCGGCAACTGACCTAACGCAAACCAGGCCAAGTCGTCGCATTTATTCGGTTCCATATTTCTGATCTCGCCATCCCAGTGCTCTGCCGTAAAATAAAATCCAATTCTTTCAGAGTCCTCGCATCTCCGATGCATCGTCAGGACATGCTCCAATTTTTCAGGTTTGATCACGACGCCGGACTCTTCTGTCGCCTCTCGTGCCATGGCTTGCCTCATCGTCTCATCGCCGTCCGCGTGTCCGGCGACCAGGCTGTAGTTTCCGTCCTCATATCCGGTTTGGAATCTTCGCAATAACAAAATTTTTCCGTCTTTCACCAGAATCAAATATACTTCCGGAATTAATTTGAATCGTTCCTTATTTCCCATGGCACTTTTCTGATATATTCCTGATCCGCAGGAATTACTTGACGATTCCCTTTTCAACCAAATCGGGAATTATCTTGTTTCTGATGATCGGCGACACTTTTTGATTCGTGACATCTTCTTTTCCAATCCAATGCAGCGCGCCGATCTCCGTGGATGGCGTCGGAATGCCGATCAGTTTTCCTTTATACAGCCTGATCATCACATCCCGTCCGGGTGTCGCTGCCACATCGGTATACTCACCAATCAACTCAAGGCTGTCGAGATTTAGTTCGCAATCCAATTCTTCTTTAATTTCTCTTTGCAGACACTCGACATCTGATTTCTCCTCGAGTTTCCCGCCCGGCATCAAATACTGGGTAACGCTTTTTTCCGTGTATTTTTCTCCCGGCTCGCAAACTAAAAACTTTTTCGCGTCTTCACTCAATACCAATAAACCGATTTTATTGTAGTAAGCCATATTTTTTATGCTCCATGACACTTCTTGTATTTCTTCCCGCTGCCGCACGGGCAGGGGTCGTTGCGGCCGACTTTTTCGAACCGGCGGTCTTCGGACGCGGCGATTGGCGCGGCACCGGCCTCTTTCAGCGGGCCGGAAAAACTCAAAGCCGCGGCCATGGGCGAAGCGAATCCTTGCGCCGCCTCTTGGCGCGCGATTTGTAGCTTGAAGATGGCGTTAGCGACTTGCCGATCGATGCCAGCTAAAAGCTCGTTGAACATGCGGTAGGCTTCGCGTTTGTATTCCACCAGCGGATCGCGCTGGCCATAACCCTGCAGGCCGATGCCGTGGCGCAGATGATCCATCGAATCAAGATGTTCGACCCACAAAGTGTCGATGGCGTGGAGCAAGATGGCCTTTTCGACTTCAGCCATGCGCACCTCGTCGCCGACTAGATTTTCGATCGAGGCGTACGCCTCGCGCGCAATCTGCATCAAGCTTTCGATCAGCGTCGTGCGCTTGACGGCGATATCCATCTTGCCACGCGTCCCCTCCTCGACTTGTTTAAGTTTGGATGCCGGATCTGAATTTGCGGGCAGGATGGCGCGGGCGGCTTTAGTGATCTCTTCCATGTCCCAATCCCCCGGATCTTCAGCGGCGGTGTGAAACAACACGACCTGTTCAAGTTCGGCTTCCACGGCTTGCATGACTTGTTGCTTGAGCGACCGCTCGCCTTCATGTGTGCGCTGCACGGATGCCTCCAAAATCTCGCGACGCCGTTTGTAGATGACGGTGCGGTGGCGGTTCAAGACATCGTCGTATTCCAAGAGATGTTTGCGGATGTCGAAGTTGTGGCCCTCGACTTTTTTCTGCGCCGACTCTATGGCGCGCGACAAGATGCGGCTCTCGATAGGTTGATCGTCTGGCAAGCCCAAGAATTCCATGCGCTTCTTCATGGATTCTGAACCGAAGATGCGCATCAAGTCGTCTTCCATCGAGACGTAAAATTGAGTCGAACCCGGGTCGCCCTGACGTCCGGAACGGCCGCGCAGCTGGTTGTCGATGCGCCGCGATTCGTGCCGTTCGGTGCCCAGTACATGCAAACCGCCCAAAACGCGGATTTCTTCGGCTTCCTCTGGCGTCGGCGGGTTGCCGCCCAAAATGATGTCGACGCCGCGACCTGCCATATTAGTGGCCACGGTGACACCGCCTTTGCGTCCGGCTTGCGCGATGGTCTCGCCTTCACGCTCATGGTTTTTGGCGTTCAACAGGTTGTACGGGATGCCTTCGGAACGCAAAAGTTCGCCCAAGATTTCATTCTTCTCGATGGATGCCGTGCCTACCAAGACCGGCTGCCCTTTTTCATGCAAGCGCTTGATTTCTTGGACCACAGCTTTGAATTTGCCTAGCTCATTCTTGTACACGCGATCCGACGTGTCGTGCCGCTGCGAGGATTTGTTGGTGGGGATGGAAAGCACTTCCAGTTTGTAGATCTTGTTGAATTCCTCGGCTTCGGTCACGGCCGTGCCGGTCATGCCCGCGAGTTTTTCATACAGACGGAACAGGTTTTGGAAGGTGATGGTCGCCATGGTCACGGACTCGCGCTGGATGCTGACGTGTTCCTTGGCTTCGATGGCTTGATGCAAACCTTCCGAATAACGACGGCCGATCATGAGCCGGCCGGTGAACTCGTCGACGATGATGACTTCGCCGTCTTTGACCACGTAATCGCGATCATTTTTGTAGAGCGCGTGAGCGCGCAAGGCTTGTTCCAGGTGATGCACCAAGCGCACGCCGCCTTGCACGTAAAGATTCTCCACGCCCAACAATTTTTCTATTTTTGTGATGCCGTCTTCGGTCAAGGTCGCGGTGCGCAATTTCTCGTCCACGATATAATCCGTCGTCACTTCGAGCTGCAACACGAGTTCCGCGAAGCGATAATACAGCTCCGCCGCTTCTTCCGCTGGCGCCGAGATGATGAGTGGCGTGCGCGCTTCGTCGATCAAAATCGAGTCGACTTCGTCCACGATGGCGTAATTCAATTCACGCTGCACCGTATAATCCAACTGCGGCACCATGTTGTCGCGCAGGTAGTCGAAACCGAATTCGTTATTGGTGCCGTAAGTGATGTCCGCGGTATACGCCTCGCGCCGACTCACTGGCCGCAGGTAATCCATATCCACGCGGAACGAACCCGTCGCGTCGCGCTCCTCATCATGTTGTTGTTCGTTCTTGAAATCAGGATCGTAACGAAAGCCGCTTTCATGCTGGATGCAGCCGACGGTCAAACCCAAAGCGTGATGAATCTGGCCCATCCATCCTGCGTCGCGTCGCGCCAGGTAATCGTTGACCGTGATGATGTGCACGCCTTTGCCGGTCAGCGCATTGAGATACGAAGGCAGCGTGGCGACCAGCGTCTTGCCTTCACCGGTGCGCATCTCGGCGATCATGCCGCGGTGCAAAACGATGCCGCCCACGAGCTGCACGTCGAAGTGGCGCATCTTGAGCACGCGCTTGCTCGCCTCGCGCACCACAGCGAAAGCCTCGGGCAAAATATCGTCCAAAGTTTCGCCTTTAGCCAAGCGCTGTTTGAATTCCACGGTCTTGGCTTTCAACCCCTCGTCCGACAAAGACTGCGTCGAGGCTTCGTGGGTATTGATGTTCTCGACCAGCGGTTTAATTTTGGCGATTTCCTTGGCATTCGGATCGCCCATGATTTTGGATAGTAATCCCATAAGCACATGCATTCTAGACCGTACCCGGGTTTTTTACAACGGTCATGTCGCTTATTTAGGATAAAACGCATAATTCAAAATCTGAACTAAATTTAGCTAGAATATAGACGTTCTGTCACTAATTTGACGCGGTCGGTCAAATTGGCGACATAGCCTTCAAGCACCACGGATGAGCCAAAAAATCACCGGAGACACAAAAGCTCCCCCTTGCGGAGGAGCTTTGGATCGTGGTTGTTATTTCAAACAAGCTTTCAAAGCATCTTGTTTGACCGTCCAAGCATCGGTCTTGGCTTTGGTCCAGGTGGTCCAAGCGTCTGTCTTCGCTTTGGTCCAAGTCGTCCAGCCGTCGGTCTTGGCTTTGGTCCAGGTGGTCCAGGCAGCGCTCTTGGCCTTGGTCCAAGTCAGCCAAATTTCCCTCAAGGCAACGTTGCGCGCAGTCAAAGCATCTTTAGCGGCTTGCCTATCCTTGCTCTCTAAGGCTTTGGCCAACGCGGCACGATATGTTGCGCGAGCGGCTTTATCCGCGGCGAGGTAAGTATCTTTCGCGGTCTTCAAAGCTCCGGTGTACGTTTCGCGAGCAGTCTTGAGAGTCGTGTTGTACGTTTCACGTGATGTCTTCAAAGCAGCCGTATAAGTTACGCGCGCGGCTTTGACCGCATCCGCATGTTTCAAATTAGCTTCCTTCCGGCATTCTGCTTTAACATTGGTCGGAGCGGCGGCGGAGTTTACCTCGGTCGCCAGAACCGGCGTACCGATGAGCGAAACGAGCGTCAAACCTGCGGCAAGATATCTGGATAAGCGCATAGAATCGTGGTGTTTAAGGATTAAAAAGGTAATATTAAGTATAGCTTGCTCGTTACGCGCATTCAAGCTTTGCGTTTTTCGTCGCGCAACTTTTCTTTCCGCGCCGACAAGACTTCGCGTGCATGATCTTTGACTTTGTCGACTGATTTATACAGATTCTTTTCGGTCTTGGCGATCTTGACCAGATCTTTAGGCAATTGCAGGGTCAAAGAACAGGAAAAAATTTCGCCTTTGTTGTGATGGTGCGTCTCCAGCCCAAGATCCACATCGGCGTTGAGGATTTGATCGTCGTATTTCACCAAACCGCCGATTTTTTCTTCAACGTACTTGCGGATAGCGGGCGTGAGTTCCATGCCGACGGCGCGTAGGTTGATAATCATAGTATTTTCATTATACGTGATGCGGCGCGAAGCTTGAAGCAGGAGTCAAGAGCGCAGGTTTTGGGTCCCGACGATCAGTCTTTTTCGGGATCCAACACGCGATAATATTCCTCTGACCCGTCCGGCGCTTTTCTTACGATATACACCTGTCCTTCCGCGGTTTTCCAATCATCGTATTTACCCGCGAAAAAATCCTTGCCGTCTTTGAGTATTATTTTGGTACCGTCGTCTTGGCGATGCTCGTTATAAAGATGTCCGCCGGTAACTCTCCACATCTCCGTACGTTCGACAGATAAGATTTCCTGACCGTCTTTAAGGAACCTCCACGTACGATCAGCCGAGTTCCTATAGTCGACGAAAAAATGGTCTTCCGAAACATCCCAATTTTGAATAACGCCGGAATAGACTACTTTGCCGTCTTTAAGTATCTTCTTCTGATCGACGAGTCCTTGTTCTACAAAAACATGGCCACGACCAACTCGCCAACCTGTTACTTTACCCTTAAATACTTCTTTGCCGTCCTTTAAAATCACGTTTTTGCTCCCGAATGTCCCCACGAGCACAAAAAGGTGACCGTCGGCGACGCGCCATCCGTTAGGCTCGCCTGAAAACACCTCTTCCCCGTCTTTGAGGATTTTGCTCGTGCCGTCTTCCGAATTTTGTTGGATATAAAGATGTCCCCCATCGAATAACCAACCCGCGGCCTTGCCGGAAAATACCTCCTTGCCGTCTTGGAAAATTTTGACCTCCTCCCCAAGTTTGCCTTGCTGGATAATAAAGTGGCCTCCGCTCGCTTCCCAGCGATCTATGGAGTGAGAAAAATAAACCTCTTGCCCGTCTTTGAAGATTTTGTCTTTGCCGTCGCTATGACGCTGCTTGATGAAAACATGGCCTTGAGAAACCAACGAACCATTGTTTTTTTCTTTGAATCGCGACAGGAACTCTAAATTTTCCGATCGCTTTTTCTCGACGGCGAGCTGAAAAGATTTCAGCAAATCCGCCACTTTCCGTGCATCTTGGGCTGATAGCTTTTTATTCTTTTTCAGCTCTTCAAAATTCTCCGCGCCGTATTTGGCGTAGATTTGTTTGATCTGCGCCGCCAGGTTATCCGCGTATTCCCTGACCGGAGTCGGCAAATCTTGGCGTTTGATGTGCGCGGCGGTGAGATTGGACGGCTCGACGGACGGCGCGATTTCGAAGGGATTGGCGGTCATATTTTTTCTTCTGGCTCGACGAGGCGATAGAAATCAGATTTTTTTCGGATGTATTGTTGTTCTCCGGAGACTTTCCAGTCATCAATTTCGCCGGAGAATATCTCGATATTATCTTTGAGAATCCTGGCCGTGCCGTCGGGCTGTTCTTGTCTGACGTAGGCATGGCCGTCGGAGGGGTGCCAATCTTTCATTTCGCCGGAGAATACTTCAACCTTGCCTCTGAAGATTTTAATCGTGTCAAGCTCGCCCTGTAGAATAAACGCATGGCCGTCGGAGGCTTGCCAATCATCGACCTTGCCGGAGAATATTTCGACCTTGTCTTTGAGGATCCTGGCCGTGCCATCAGGCAGGTTCTGGCTGATGAACAAGTGGCCATCGGAGACTTGCCAGTAGACAATTTCGCCGGAGAATATCTCGGCCTTATCTTTGAGAATCCTGGTCGTGCCATCAGGCAGGGTCTGGACGATAAACAAGTGGCCGTCGTAGACTTTCCAGTTATCGGCCTTGCCGGAGAATATCTCGGCCTTATCTTTGAAGATTTTACGGGTCCCGTTGGGTTGAAATTGCTGGATGAACATGTGACCGGCGGAGACCGTCCAACCTGCTGACACGCCGGAGAATATTTCGACCTTGTCTTTGAGGATCCTAGCCGTGCCATCAGGCAGGTTCTGGACGATGAACAAGTGGCCATCGGAGACTTGCCAGTTGCCAATTTCGCCGGAGAATATTTCGACCTTGTCTTTGAGGATCCTAGCCGTGCCGCCGTCTTGGGCTTGCAAGATAAATGCATGGCCGTCGGAGACGCGCCAAACATCTATGTCGCCCGAGAATATCTCGTTGTTGTCTTTAAAAATTTCAGTCTTACTGCCGAATCTTTTTTGCTGGACGAAGATATGACCGTCGGAGATTTTCCACTCATGGACGAATCCGCTAAAACGCAAAACTAACTCCCCATTATCGATTTGATTCTTCTCGACGGCGGCGCGGAAGGCTTTAAATAAATCCGCCACCTTTCGCGCATCTTGAGCTGAAACTTTTTTGATCTCTTTGAACTCTTCAAAATTCTCCGCGCCATATTTTGCGTAGATAGCTTTGATCTGCGCTGCGAGGTTGTCCGCATATTCCCTAATCGTTTCAGGCAAGTCCTGACGCCGAATACCGGATGCAGAAGGTAGCCTTTCGACCCCGTCGGACGAGGCGCGGCTGACTTCAGGGACTATTTTGCTTTGGGTGATTTTGAAGGGATTCAGTTCCGGCATGAAAAAAGTGTATCAAGAGAGCCTGGGAAGGACAAAAGGCTTCTGTCATCCTGAGCGCAGCGCCAGCGAAGTCGAAGGACCTTTATCAGCGACCGATTCGAAGCTCACGACCAAACTTTAAAGGTCCTTCGGCAAGCTCAGGATGACAAACAACCTACCCGAACAAAGGTGGATTCGGAATCGTCATTCGCCACTTCCTCAAAATCCCACCAACCGCACTTCATCTTCAAGCAGGATGCCGAGTTCGTCGCGCACTTTCATCTTGACCAGGCTGGTCAGTTGCAGGATGTCTTGCGCCCGCGCGCCGCCCAGATTCACGATGAAATTGGCGTGGTTTTCGCTGACTTGCGCTTGGCCGATGGTTGTGCTTTTGAGCCCGACTTGATCGATGAGCCAGCCCGCGCCTAAACGCTTATTCTTGAGCATGTCCTCTGGAATCTCGCTGACTTGGCGTTTAAGGATCTCAAGCTCCGCGTCGGTCTTGAAATCGAAGTTCTTGAACATGCAACCCGCGCTGAATTTACCTTTGGGCTGCGCTGCTTGACGCTGGCTCATGATTTCGGTGATTTTCTTTTTGAGTTCCTCGACCTTGCCGCCCGGTTTCAAAGCGAGCACGGTCTTGAGGATGATCAGCGCTTCGTGTTGGAAGCGGCTGTCGCGGTAGCCGAACTTGCACTCGACGTTGGGCAGGATGATACGCTTGCCCGTCGCGATTTCATAGCAATCCACGGTCACGACCGAATTCCTCATCTCACCGCCGAAACAACCGGAGTTGCCGAAAATCGCGCCGCCGATCGTGCCCGGCAAGCCTGCGCCCCATTCAAAACCGCGCAAGCCCGCATCAGCCGCCGTACGCGCCACGAGCGCCGTCAAAGCTCCGGCCGAAGCCACCACCGTCCTTTCGCGCACGTTGAAAGTCGTGTCCGCGGATTGGATGATCAAACCTTTGTACCCGTCATCTGAAACCAACAAATTCGAGCCGCCACCCATCACGAACCACGGAATCTCGAGCTCTTTAGCCGCTTTGATGGCGGAAACCAAATCATCAGGATTGTCCGTGAGCAAAAATAGCTGCGCCGGACCGCCGATCTTAAGATAAGTGTGCGCCGACATCGGCTCGTCAAGTTTGGCGCCGGGAAAGCGTTTCAAGAAACTGGCGCGTTGGGCTTCGGTGAGGGATGGCATAGTATAGACAATTACAAATTACAAATGACGAATGACGAATTCAGATGTATCCAATTTGGCATTCGTAATTTGGCATTTGGCATTGATCAGGTTCCGTGCTGCTGCGTCTATATCTCCTGCTCCCATGACGATGACGATGTCTCCCGGTCGCGCGACCGCGGCGGCTTGGGACACGGCGCTTTTCGGATCCGGCGCGTATTCGATGTTGCGTTGGCGCTGTTGCGCCGCATCACGCTCGTGCACCGCAGCGATCAAATCATGCGACGAGATCGCCGCGTCTTCAGCAGCATCGCGTCCGGCCACGTCGTATATCTCGCACAGCACAAGCTGGTCCGCCCCGTCGAAAGACGGAATGAATTCTTTGAACAAGCTGCGCGTGCGCTTTTTGTGATGCGGCTGATAGACGAGCAAGATGCGAGCTTGAGGAAAGGTGCTGTGCGCGGCTTTGAGCGTGGCCGCCACGGCCGTGGGATGGTGCGCATAGTCAGAGTACCAGGCCACGCCGCCTAAGTCCCCCAAGAGCTCAAAACGCCGCCAAATGCCCTTAAAACCCGCCAGGGCCTGCGCTATGGCGTGATATGGCGCACCGAGCGACAACGCGACCAAAGCCGCGCCCGCCGCGTTTTCGGCGTTGTGGATCCCGGGAACGGCGAGCTTGAACCGATAGGTCGTGCCTTGTTTCGCCAGAGTGAATTCCGAACCTGCATGTTTCTCTCTGTCATCCCCCGGTTCAACCGGGGGATCCACCGATGAATCGAACTTGAAGCTCCATTCCCCTGTTCCGCCGAAAGCGTTGATTCCAATACCGCGCGCTTTAAGTCCGGGACTTTCAGTTTTTATCAACTGTTCCACGTTGCCGTCGCCGACATTCGCGGTGACCGAACCGCCGGGTCGTATCTTACCCAAAAGTTCCGCGAAAGCGCTCACGACATCTTGAAGCGTCGGATAGATGTCAGTGTGGTCGAGTTCAAGGTTGTTGACCAGCACCACATAAGGATAGAAATCCAAAAAATGCCTCGCATATTCATCTCCCTCGACGACAAAGAGGTCTGACGCTCCAAGGCGCAGATTGCCGTCCGAAAACCCTGGGACTTTGCTGCCCACGATGACCGTGGGATCCAACCCAGCTTCGATCAGCATGAGTCCCAGCATAGCCGTCGTCGTGCTTTTGCCGTGCGTGCCGGAAACCACGATGGTTTTTTTGTCTTTGAACCACGCGCCGAGGAATTGGAAGTTGGTGAGCTCTTGGATTCCTCGACGCCGCGCTTCGGCGCGCTCCGGATTATTCTCCGGCACGGCCGAAGAATAGATGAGCACGTCCGTTTCGGCCGGTACGTTCGCCACGGCGTGTCCGAGGTGGATGACCGCGCCGCGCTCGCGTAAAATCTCGAGTTCCGGATTCTCTGCCAAATCAGAACCGCTGACCCTCAGTCCCGCATGCAACAAAAGTTTGCCGACAGCCGACATGTTTATCCCGCCAGCGCCGACCAGATGAGCAACTTTCAACGCATGTAAATCCATGGCGATAGGTTACGCGAAGGTAAGTCGGAGTGCAATCAAATAAAGCAAATGAATTTAGAATATGGAAAATGGGATGACGAAAAGTGAATATAGAATTTGGAATATGGAATGTCGAAATCGGAAATTCCATATTCCACATTCCATATTCCAAATTCTATATTCACTCCCCCACCCCCCCCAACCAAAACCCCCGGCGCTAGACCGGGGGTTTTATCTTGCTTGTACCTAGATGGGCTGACCTGCCGTCAACACGATCTTGGCCGGATCGAAGTCCGCTTTGCCGTTGATCGCTTCACCGAACAGGTAGTTGACGTAGAAGGCGTCGGAGATGTCGTCGATCAGCTTGTTCCAGGTGGCTCCGTAGAGCTCCACGGCCGCGGCTTCGGTCTTGACCCAGCGCAGAGTGCCTCCCAGGTCGACTGCGTAGACCTTGGGGTCGGTCGTGAATTTGACCATGCGCTTGCCCGGCTTATACGTGATATTGGAACCAAGCGGGATGCTGGCCAAATCCGCTCCGCTCACCACTTTGACTCCGCCGAAATCCGAGTACCAGGTGAAGTAGGCTTTGTCGTTGGGGAAAGCATGGCGCTTGCCGTCGGATCCGACATAGTAGACTGCGCTGTCTTCCTGCGTCGAGGCCTTGCCGTCATCCTGCAGTTTGAGGAGCGAGGTGACCGCGATTCCGATCTTGGTCAAGTTGGCCAGGTTGGCGGTTTTGTTCGAATCCGTGACTGATGTCTGGAAGGTTGGCGTGTAGCTTCCGCCCCCACCACCTCCGCCGCCTCCGCCAGTGCCGCCGTCAACCGTGGCAGCCGTGGCCAAAGCCGCTGTTCCGCTGCTCGAATGTAGGGCATCAAACGAATGTAGATAGTTCAAAGTCGCGTTTCCGTTGGTCGGGATGTCCAACACATTGTTGCCGACGACTACGACCTGTGCCACGGCCGGCAAGTAAGCCGTGCTCCTGAATATGCCTGATGCGACGCTCGACTCCGTCAGAGTCTGGGTTTCGCTATCTCCATTGGCATCAGTGACCGTGACCGTCAGAGTGTCGTTAGTCGCGCCCTCCCTATTACGGCTCAAGTCTTTGACTTCAATATAGAGATACCCTGGAATAGCGTATGAAGTGACCTGGGTGAAAGCGGAATTCGTGAACCTTTGCCACTCCGGCGCGTGTATATAACCGCCACCCGTCGAAATCGTGATTGAGCCAAGGTTGGCGACGGCACCGACCGCGGTCATGGTAGCCGTTCCGATGGCCAAGGTCGTATTGGCGTTCAGATCCAGAGTACCCATGATGGTCGAGGAGGCTGAGAGTGTGTACGTGGCCGCCGCTGCCGGGGTGAAAGTGACGTTCTTGAAGGTCGTTGAACCGAACTGGCGTGCTCCCGTACCTGCGAAATCAACCGTACCCGTGCCGCCGTTCAGCGTACCGCTGTTAGTCCAGTTGGCGCGGGTGTGCAGCGTACCGGTGTCGCCGTAGACATTGCCGCTCGCACCGTTGGTGAAGGCACCTATGATAGTGGATGAACCGGAACCGATGCGCAGGTTGCCGTTATTGACGAGCGTATTGCCGAAGACTATGCCGCCGGTCGAAGAACCAAGTGAACCGGTCGAGGTAGCCGTCGAGACGAAGGTGATGACGCCCGAGGTGGAAGTCACGGTCGCGCCGGACAAGACGGTTGCCGCGCCGGTCACCGAAAGGTTGACCGCACCAGCCGACAACGTGCCACTCCCCGAAGCGTTCAGCGTAGAACCGACTGTCGCGTTACTCGTGACGAGCGTAGCGACTCCGGCTGACTTGATCGAGTTCAGGACGTAGAAGGTCACGCCGGTGATGGTTTGGTCACCGTTGCTAGCTACCCGGAAAGTACCTGTGCCGGCCGTGAACGTGCCTGTGTTGGTGAAATCAGCGACGATGCTCAAGGTACCGGTGTTGCCGAAGGTTGTAGAAGCGTTGGTGAAGGCTCCAGTCGTGGTAGCCGTACCCGCGCCAACCTCGAACACGCCGTTGTTGATGAAGGACGAGCTGAAGAGTTTATTGCCGGTGCTGGAACCGAGTCGGCCAGTCGAAGAAGCAGTGCTGCCGAAGGTCAAAGTACCTGACGTTGAAGTGACGGTCGCGCCCAACGAAATCGTCGCTGCACCGTTTATGGTCAGGGCCTGCGCTGCTGCCGTGATCGTACCGGCGGTGACTGAAGCCGTGTTAGCGATGGTCACAGCTCCAGCTAAAGTTAGGGTGCCTGCGCCGCTCTTGGTGACTTTGTAGAAGTTCGGTTCAGCGGCGGTTATGGACTGCGCTCCGGCGCCTGCGAAATCGATCGTGCCAGCCACACCGGTCAAAGTGCCGCTTTCCGTCCAATCTCCGTATACGTGCAGCGTACCGGTGTCGCCGTAGACATTACCGCCAGGCCCGTTGGTGAAGGTGCCTATGGCGGTGGAGGAACCGGAACCGAGGCGATACGTGCCGTTGTTCTGTGCGGTATTGCCGAAGACGAATCCGCCACTGTTCGTCCCGAGTGAACCGGTGGAGGAAGCCGTCGAGACGAAAGTGATGACACCGGTCGTGGAGGTCACGGTCGAACCAGCGCCGACAGTACCCGCACCGGTCACCGTGACGAATGTCGTGCCAGCCGACAGCGTGCCCGTACCGGTGACATCCATCGTACCCGCTACCGTCGTGGACGCGGTGATGAGAGTCGCCGTTCCGCCTGACTTGATGGAGTTCAGGATGTTGAAAGTTACGCCGGTGATGCTCTGGGTGCTGCCTCCCGCCAAGCGGAACGTGCCGGTACCGGCCGTGAACGTGCCCGTGTTGGTGAAGTCGCTTGCCACGCTCAACGTACCAGTGTTGCCGAAGGTCGTTGAGGCGTTGGAGAAGGCTCCGGTCGTGGTGGCCGTACCTGCGCCGACCTCGAACACGCCGTTGTTGACTAAGGTTGAGCTGAAGAGTTTGTTGCCGGTATCGGAACCCAAGCGGCCGGTGGAAGAAACCGCGCCAGTAAAGGTCAATAATCCGGAAGTCGAAGTTACTGTAGATCCCAACAAAATGTCAGTCGCTCCTGTCACAGTGAGCGCGTTAGCACCGGCGGTTATCGTTCCGCCAGTGACGATTGCCGCGCCACCGACTGTCACGGCGCCACCCAAAGTCAACGTACCCGCGCCGCTCTTGTTCACATTATAGAAGCCTGGTTCGGCGGCAGTCACTGACTGCGCTCCGGCGCCGGCAAAATCAATCGTGCCTGCCATACCCGTCAGAGTGCCGGTTTCCGTCCAGTTGGCGTACACGTGAAGCGTACCGAAATCGTAAATTTGACCGCCCGGCCCGTTAGTAACGGTGCCGACGGCTGTTGACGAACCGGAACCGAGACGCAGGTTGCCGTTGTTCTGCAAGGTATTGCCGAATACGAATCCGCCGCTGTTCGTCCCGAGTGAACCGGTGGATGAAGCCGTAGAGACGAAGGTGATGACACCGGTCGTGGAGGTCACGGTCGAACCGGATCCGACGGTCGCCGCGCCGGTCACCGTGACGAATGTCGTGCCAGCCGAGAGCGTGCCTGCACCAATGATATTCATCGTACCCGCTACCGTCGTGGACGCGGTGATGAGAGTCGCCGTGCCGCCTGACTTGATGGAGTTCAAGATGTTAAAGGCCACGCCGGTGATGCTCTGGGTGCTGCCTCCCGCCAAGCGGAACGTGCCGGTACCGGCCGTGAACGTGCCCGTGTTGGTGAAGTCGCTTGCCACGCTCAACGTACCAGTGTTGCCGAAGGTCGAAGAGGCGTTGGTGAAGACTCCGGTCGTGGTGGCCGTACCTGTGCCGACCTCGAACACGCCGGTGTTGACGAAGGTCAGGGCGAAGAGTTGATTGCCAGTACTAGAACCGAGACGGCCAGTCGAAGAAGCGGTACCGTTAAAGGTCAAGAGGCCTGACGTTGAGGTGACCGTAGCTCCCAGCGAAATCGTCGTTGCACCAGTCACGGTAAGGGCCTGCGCCGCTGCCGTAATCGTGCCGGCGGTGACGGTTGCCGCGCCACCCACTGTCACGGCGCCAGCCAAAGTCAGGGTGCCTGCGCCGCTTTTGGTGACGTTATAGAAGCCTGGTTCAGCGGTGGTTATGGTTTGCGCACCAACTGCAGCGAAATCAACCGTGCCGGGGAAAGCAGTTAGGGTACCGTTTTCCGTCCAGTTTCCGTAGACATGGAGCGTACCTACATCATAAATCTGACCGCTCGGTGCGTTGGTGAGAGTTCCTACGGCTGTGGAAGATCCCGTTCCGAGGCGCAGATTTCCGCTGTTGACCAAGGTATTGCCGAAGACGAATCCGCCGTTATTCGTCCCAAGTGAACCGGTGGAAGAAGCGGTCGAGACGAAGGTGATGACACCAGTCGTGGAAGTCACGGTCGAACCAGAGCCGACAGTACCCGCCCCGGTCACCGTGACGAATGTCGTGCCAGCCGAGAGCGTACCGTCGCCGATGATGTTCATCGTGCCCCCAACCGTCGTAGACGCGGTCACGAGTGTAGCGACTCCGGCTGACTTGATCGAATTAAGGATGTTGAAAGTTACGCCGGTGATGCTCTGGGTGCTGCCTCCCGCCAAGCGGAACGTGCCGGTACCGGCCGTGAACGTGCCCGTGTTGGTGAAGTCGCTCACCACGCTCAACGTACCAGTGTTGCCGAAGGTCGTTGAGGCGTTGGAGAAGGCTCCGGTCGTGGTGGCCGTACCCGATCCAATTTGAAATACGCCGTTGTTAGTGAAGGTCGTCAAGAAGAGTTGATTGCCTGTGCTGGAACCAAGTCGGCCGGTCGAAGAGACCGTATCGTTAAACGTCAAAACGCCCGTGGTCGACGTGACCATACCGCCGAGCGTTATCTCCGAAGTCGAAGTCACCGTAAGAGCGCTCGCCACGGCATTTAAGGTTCCGGCGATGGACAGGACGCTAACGGTAACCGGCGCTGACAAGTTTGTCGTGGTGGCAGCCGAAACGACCACCGTATCGCCGTTACCAGGCACAGCCGCGCCAGCGTGGCAACCGGTCCAGTTGGCCGCGGTATTAAAATCACTTGTTCCCGCACTCGCGAAAACGCAGGTGTCTGCGCTAGCGCGTTGGGCCCCGAAAATAAAAGACACGAAGATAATCGCGGCGGTCATTAGACCTAGCCTGACCATGCCTTCGTGCAAGGTACGCTGTCTTACGTTCATATGGTGCATATGTGGATAAAAATATAATTCTGACACAAGTATACCACAATTTAATGCTGTCAAATAATTTTTGCTTTGCCAGACGGCTTAGCGCATCGTAATATGTCAAACATGCAATACCTCAAAAATGACCAAGAAATCGCGAATCTCATAGAAAAAGAGGATTCGCGACAGAAAACCGGCTTAGTACTTATCCCCAGCGAGAACTATGCCAGTCACGCAGTTCTGGAAGCGCTCGGCACTTGCCTGACCAACAAGTACGCCGAAGGTTATCCGGGCAAACGTTACTATTCGGGCAACGAGTTCGCGGACCAGATCGAGACCTTGGCCCAAGAGCGCGCCAAGCGACTCTTTGGCGTCCCGTATGCCAACGTCCAAGCCTACTCCGGCAGCCCGGCCAACCTCGCGGTGTATTACGCCCTGCTCGAACCCGGCGACAGCTTCATGGGACTCGACCTGTTGCACGGCGGACACCTGACGCATGGTTGGAAGATGTCGGCGACGTCTAAATTTTGGAACAGCGTCCCCTATCATGTCTTGCCGGATGGCAGCATGGACTTTGACGAGTTGCGCCGTCTCGCGCTTGAACATAAACCAAAACTCATCTGGTGCGGTGGCACGGCTTTGCCGCGCAGTGTGGACTTCGCTAAATACGCCGCCATCGCCGAAGAGGTCGGGGCTTATCTCGCGGCCGACATCTCGCATATCGCGGGTCTCGTGGTGGGCGACGCTCATCCCTCGCCAGTCCCCCACGCCCACGTCATCACTACGACGACGCACAAGACCCTGCGCGGACCGCGCGGCGCCCTCATCCTGGTCACGGATAAAGGTCTGGCCAAAGATCCCGAGTTGGCGGAAAAAATCGACAAAGCGATAATCCCCGGCCTGCAAGGCGGTCCGCACATGAACGCCATCGCCGCCATCGCCGTGGCATTGCACGAAGCTGCACAGCCGGAATTCAAAGTCTACGCGCGACAAATCGTGGAAAATGCCCGCGTCCTGGCGCAAGAACTGGCGACACGAGGCTTTAAGGTGGTTTCAGGCGGCACCGACAATCATCTCATCTTGCTAGACCTGTCTCCGGATGGACCGGGTCGCGGCGTCTTTTTGCACGAAGCTTTAGAGGCCGCCGGCATTTACGCCAACAAAAACATGGTCCCTGGCGATCCCAGCACGCCGTTTTATCCCAGCGGCTTGCGCCTGGGCACCCCGGCCGTGACCACGCGCGGCATGGGCCAAGATGAGATGAAAAAAATCGCCGAATGGATCGAACGTGTGGCTACCTATATAAAGGAGGCGCAACTGCCGCAAGATAAAGAAACGCGCCTCAAATTCTTGAAAGAATTCCGCGCCGGGTTGAAAGACGACTTTTATTCCGCCCTCAAAGCTGAAGTCGCGGAAATGTGCGTCCAGTTTTCGTTATAAAATCGTCAGTCTTACGATTCCGTAAAAAGTGCGAACGATTTATTCGCACTTTTTGCATTGCCCCGAAATGGTCCGATAGGTACGATTTGAGGCAATGAGCGGATCGAGGTTTTTCCGAGTGTCGGCGGTCAAACGTAGCTTCGTCACTTTCCGCGTGGAAAGTGACCAAAGACGCC
>JBAZZT010000004.1:0-121414 GCA_041658705.1 Patescibacteria group bacterium | reverse complement strand
GCACCGCTCCTGTCGATGCAGGCAATCCCCGACCACCGTCCGGAGGGGGCGAACGCAAGGACGGCCATGCCGCTGTACAATACAGGGGTTGAACGTGCCGCGAAAAATGGCGCTTGAAGGCCAAGCAGGGCGCAGCCGTCGGGTTCTCGGGGATCTCGGCACCCCAAACCCGAACCCAAAAAGATTCCCAGGGATTCCAAGGACTTTGCGGGTGCCTCTGGCAATTGCCGCCGTGATGAACTAGAAACTGCTCATGGTGGATCCCTCAACCCTCCAGACTCCGCAAGCTTCGCCGAACACAGGGCGCCTCGAGGAGTACAAGGCCCTGCGCGACGAGCTTCTGTTGCAGATGCGCGCGAGGGATCAAGCTGTCGACGTCTTTCTGGTTGTTTCCGGAACCCTGGTCGGTCTAGCCATCCAGCAGCATCGATCCGATTTTCTGCTTATCCCAGTCATCCTCAGCCTGCCGTTCCTTCTTCGACATACCCAAAAGCATTTTCACGCAACGAAAATAGCGACCTACATTTCCGTATTCATAGAACCTGAATGTCCCGCAATGAGGTGGGAGGCGAGCCGCGGACAAGTGACGTACGGAATCTATGCGAGGTTCTTCAAGGCTTACCCGCTGATGATCTTCGTCGGTGTCGCCATCATCTCGCTAGTTGCCTTTATCGCGGTGCTCATCAGCGGTGATCCGAGTTGGTCGATGTACATATCCAACTACGGATTGATGACAGCGGTCTGCTTAGCGCTCATCGTGCTCACTGTGACATTGCTCCTGGGTATCAGGTTCTATACATGGGATATTCGCGCTGATATGCTGAAAAACTGGAAACCGGAGACACGGTTAGAAACCGGGCCGTCAGACACTCCTCCGGGACTGCAGGTAGGATTGCATGCAGCTCTTGAGCCGTCAGAAGTCGATCAACAACCAGTCGCGACACGGCTACCCAACGACAACCACTAATCGACCTTCATGCGACCAGCACGGCATACCATCGTCTCACGGTCCGCGTTCGGGCCTGACCGCATCACGCGATGTGTAGGCGATGTTCTTCAGACGTTCGATCGGGTCTGCGGAAATCTCTACCTTCCGAGCGACTTTGACGAACAATCCGTCGCGGAATTCTACGACGGGCTGGCAGACTCGTACGAGAGTCACATCGACCTTGACTTCAACCTCAAGCTCATTTCTCACTTGCTGGCGGCGGTTTCCAAGTCGAGTTCGGCTCGGACGGATGTCTTGGACTATGGCATAGGGCCTGGACTGTCGCGCTTGCTTTTGGATGAGTATCCGAACGTCAATCTGCATGGCGCCGACATCTCGAATCGGATGGTTATCCTAGCGAATCGATCCGGCATTCCGACCGTACAATGCTCTTCCAGGATCGGTCGCGATCCGTTTCCGGCTGGGTCTTTCGATGGCGTCTTCGCCGCCAACGTGGCGCACTACTTCAGGGACACGGCACCGTTTCTGCTCTGGGCGCGTCTGCTTAGACTTGGCGGGAGAATCGCGTTCAATGCGCGCCTGCGGACTGTCTCCCCAACACGCCGCGAAAGACGGGACTATATGTCCGCTCTCGCGGCTTGCGGGTTTGTTCGCATCTCCGACGAAATTATTGAGATTCGTTCTGCCCAACGGCGGTACAACGTCTGGGTAATCAGGGCGACCAAGGGCCCGACATCAGTACCTTGCCAGCCGCAATGCGTGCCGCCGATTCCAATACCGGAGTGATGAGGAAGACAACGGCGTGTTTGACGATTCGACCGGTGATCGCCAAGAACGAATCGACGCAGTCGCCGCGTAGCGAGTTCGAGTCCTTTCCGGCGTCTTGACTACCATTCCGTCTAGCCTGTCTGGTCAGTCTCTTAACAAAGCGGAAAACAAAAAACCACCGCCGTCCGGCGTGTGGGTTTTTGTGGTGCACCAGATTGTGGAGTGTTCGAACTAGCCTTCTCGCAAAGTCCTCCGGAGATCCTCGGCCCCCTCAAGCACGAATGAGGGTAGGAGACCCAGAATCACCGCCACCACCCTTTCCGTAGTGCGCACAAACCTCTCCATCGCGTCGTTGTCCTCGGGGCGGACGGGCATTCCATAATGGACAATGCGGTTCCGGGTCTTCACAAGCTGAGCGAATTCCGACGCCACCTTGGACGGTTGCTGAAAATATGCACCGTACACGAAGCGTATCTTCTCCTCGCCGCTCAGATTCACGATCGTCCTTTCGCTCATCCAGGAACGATTGTGGAGAGTGAAGAGGTGTTCCCAGATGGCCCAGCAAAGAACGAACGACGTTTCGATGATCTGCCTCTGTATCGCCTGCTTGTAGAGCAGCAAGAAGTGCCCGCCCTGGTACTTGTTCTGCCAGGCAGTCGTGCGTATCAAGGAGAGCAGATCATTCAGGCCCTTCTCCAAGCCCAGGTCGAGCTGGTCGTAACCGGAGACGGATTTCCCCTCTATCGCGGATCGTTCCAGCAATGCGCCAGTGCGGCGTTCACGACACATCCACACGTGTGGCATCGACAGGCACAGCTCGCCGCCAAAGGACGATCGTCGATGGTCTTGCATGACCGCCACGCCGCCATCCTCATCCACGTCGACGAAGACGTTTCGGCCAGTGAATATCGAGAGCAGAAGTATGATGTCGCTGAGCGCCGTTGAATTACTGTCCGCCCAAGCAAGGGCGCAGAGTTTCTCCTTGTCCGGAATCTCAACCGTAGCCGTGGGTTGGTGACTTCCGACTTGGATTCTAGTCTCAAACTCGGATCCGGAGGAGTTCACGAGATGCTGGAGCTTGCTGAAGGCCGAACCGTACTCTGTGGTACGCTGAAAGACGTATCCGTCAACTTCTATTTCGTTCACGTGGGAAGGGAACTGCAAATTGAAAACTGGCTTCTTCATGATCATTGTCACTTGATGCGGCTATGAGAACCGCGAGCTACATTCGGTACGCTCGCCGATCGTCCTGTACGCCCGTCGATCGTCGGACACCGAAGACCGGCAGACGCTTTCGATTCCAGCACGGCTGGATGAACTCCGCAAGCTCGCCGCCCTGCGCGGCGTGGAGATAGCGACGGAGTACGAGGAAAGTGCGTCTGCCAGAGAACCGGGTCGGTCCGTCTTCGGTAAGCTCATGCAGCAGGTACGGGCGGCCAAGGTCCAAGGCATCCTTTGCTGGCTCCTCGACCGTCTGGCCCGGAACATGGTCCACGGCGGCGAAGTCATCTACCAGCTGTCCGAGGGGCACCTGAAGGAGATCGTTACGCCGGAAGCAACGTACACCTCGACCGGCGACTCGAAGCTCCTGCTGGCAATCCTCTTCGGCGCCGCCGCCAAGTACACCGATGCACGCGCACCGCATGATGTTCTTCCGGATCGGCATGCCCTTGCGTGTCGCTCATCGCGGCGGCAGGCTTGTCCCCCGCGCAGTCGTCCTTTCTCTGCCTTGACGGGCTCGTGCGCGTGCGGTGAAATATGCGCGTATGCAAGCAATAAGATCTGCGCTGGGACGCAAGGACAAACCGATGCACAAGCCCCTGACGACGCGTCTTTTCCGCGTCGATCTGATTCCCGAGTCCGATGGCCGCTGGACCGTTGATGTGCCGGATCTGCCCGGGTGCGTCACTTGGGGACGGACACGCGAGCAGGCGCTCGCCTTTGCGCACGAGGCCATCGTCGCCTACCTTGACGCCTTGAAGAAGCTCGGTGAGCCCATTCCTGTGGGTGCGCCGTTGCACGAGGCGGTGACAGTTGCCATCGCCTTATGACGCTGCCCGAGTTGCGTGGCCTCACGGCCCGCGAGATGGCGCGCGCACTCGAGCGTGACGGGTTCCGCCTGATCACGACCGTGGGGAGCCACCGGGTCTTCGCTCACACGGACGGCCGCAAGGTGGTCGTGGCCTTCCATGCCGCTGGGGCCACGTTCGCCTCGGGAACGCTCCACGCCATGCTGAAGCGCACCGGTTGGGAAGTATCCGATCTGATACGGCTGGGCCTGGTTCGGCGTCGAGCCATTCGATCCCGCGATGGACGCGAGGCGGCGTAGAAAGCCGCGTTTCTCTCCGTAAGAGCCAGCCTACATCTCGAAGCACTTCGTCGCCCCGAACACCGCTCGAACGCCGGCCGTCTTTTTCGCGCTCGCAGCACCAAGGTCGATCACGGCGAGTCTCTTCTTGGCGCGCGAGCAACAGACATAGAAGACGTTGCGGGTTTTTTGGAACCGCTTCCGGTTCGCCGTCTCATCCTCGCCACTGAGGTACTTATCAAAGGAGTACGTAGTCCAGCGAGCCCCCTTGTCGTCCAAGACCACGTAGACAGTATCGAACTCCGCGCCCTTGACTCCGTGCTTGGTCGCGAACGGCGTGTGGTCCCCGAAGAACGAGGTGAAGGCCGTCATCTCCAGATAGGGCAGGCCCATTAGAGCGGTGTAGAACGCGAGATCCTTCGCTTCACGTTCGGCGACCTCTGGGTCATCGACCACCTTCGCGGCCTTCCCTGCCAAGGGTGGTTTCGCGGAATCGCAGTGAATGCATTTCCCCTTCTCGGTGCCGCCATCAACGAGAAAGCACCATGGACGGGTGCTATTGAAACAACGCGGGCACTCGTTCCAGTAATCTTGTGCGAAGTTGAGTCGGCGCACTTCTTCCTCTGCGACGACTCTGGGCTTGGTGACCCCGTCATTGGTGCCCAGAACCACCCGTCCAATTCCGAACCAGTCGTCAATAGAGTAAGACGTATCGTCTACAGGGACGCTCGGAACGACGATAATCTCGGGGTAAAGGTATCGAGTATTCCAGGCAGTGCTGGAGACTACTACGAAACACGCAGAGGGGAAGCTAGGGTGCCAACTCGGCGTCGTGATAATGTCGCCGAACGACGGTGCTTTCCATCCGCTTGTTGCGAGGATCTTGAATAGGGTCTGGCGTGAAGGGTTTGAACCTGCTCTATGGGCAGGAGGTGGCAGTTTCTCGTGCAAACCATCGATGACCGGAGATGTTTGAGCGGGAAGTTCGGATAGAATCAGTCTGACTATCTTGCAGAATTGTGCGAACTTGGCTCCTGATACTGGACCAACCGATCTGGACGGAGAATAGGACCGAGTAAACAACGCGGGTGTGAGGTAGCTATCCAGGTTGAGGCCAGAATCTTGTCGTGGTAGGAATATCCAACCTGGCGGATCCCGCCGACGCTTAGGTTTTCGAGGAGCGCTGGGCTGGTGTCGAGACGTCTTTCTGTTGAGTTCATCGCCGGTGACTAGCGCAGCGGTGAAGCGCTCGAGAAGCTCATTTGTGATGAAATTGGACGCGACAAGGAACGGTCGTCTCTGCCACGCGCTTGGCGCGGTAACCAGGAAACCATGTTTGGCTTGAAACGGCTCCGGCGTTGTGGTCACGTTAACCCTCACCAAAGGTGACTGTAGAATTAAAGATGGAGCTGCCTAGTTGGCAGCTCCATCGACAGGGAGAGACGATTACTTGCTGAGGAACGAGAGGGCGCTATCTACCTTTCCTTCTTCTGCTTCCTTCTTCCGCGCCGTAGTCGATCTGCCCTGCCAGGCCGTGGCTGCGCCGATGGAAGGTCGTCGAAAGCCAAGATGTTACCGTCGCAGTCTGGTAAAACTGCCACACGATCGTCGGCGTGTTGCATGATTTCATCGAGGTGTTTGACTAACTCTACCTCGGCAGGGAGAAGGTCGGAACTGGACACACTTCTTGTCGTCCTCATGTTGCGCTGCCTTCCTGCGGGTTACCCCGCGGGAGGCGTGCGGGGTTTCGATCCTGTCGGAACGACCCGCTTTCCAGAGTCCGTTTTCTGACGCATTGCTCCGACCCGAACGCCGGGGATCACGCGTCGGTTCCCCTCCTCGAACCGCCGATAGAGCTTTGCGGCCGTTACGGCTGCGGTGAAATCAGCCGGTGATAGCTCGATCAGTCGTTCGACGAGGTCGAACCACTCGTCATCTGGCAGGCAATTGTCCGTGTTCTGGACACCCCCTTCATTCGGGAAAGAACCATGTTTTGTATCACGTTTTGTTGGTTCTGTCAAGGATTGCAGCTTCTCGGCTGCGTTGAGCAGACCCGGAGGCCGTCTCAGGTGCCTCACGGGTCCCTCCGCACGGTATCAGGTCGGGGGTTCGGGCTCCCCCAGGCGCAACTGCGCGACCAAGCGTTGGCAGAGGTCGTGGAACCTCTTGCGCAGCGCGCCAGGAGTGCTTCCGAGTTCCTTGGACAGGTCGTCGTAGCTGCGCTCGTCGAGCATCCTGCCCTCGAAGAGCCGGCGGTCGGCCGGGGAGAACTCACCCAGCGCCGAACGGAGCAATGCGGCGCCCCTTTCGCGGTCGATGAGCTCGTCGGCAGGCATCTCGCCGCTCCGGATGAAGTCGAGAGGATCCTCGATCGCGCGCGGAACGACGGTCTGCAGGAGTTCCCTGGCGCGCTGCGTTCCCATCCTCCGGAGCACCACAGGGGCGTCTCGCTACCTGGGTACGAACCCGTGCTCCGCGATCGGCTGCGCGATGGTGCGGCACGGTGAGGTGGGGCATTTCACGTGTCGGGGTCGACTCGCGGGCGCCTTGCAGTTGCCACGGGAAGTCCGGGCGGCGCCGGCCGCGGTGCGGCCGGGGCGCCTTGCGGAACTCCTGCTGGTTGACTCGGTTGACATCTGGCCTTGCACAGGGTTTGTTCACATGATAACCTAACAGCCGCATAGGCGTGGCACTGCACTACGTTACAATACATCAGTGGAGGTGAACATGTTGGAGTTCCTGCACCGAATCATCGGCGATGCCAACCCGGTTGGCGTGGCCGTTGCAGGGGTTGGGCTCATCGCTGGGACCTTCAACCTGCTGCTCCTGTTGTCTCTGGTTATTCGATCGCTCCTTCCCAAGAAGAAGTGGACCGCAGAACTCGAGATGGCACGAGAGATGGGTTCCAAAGATGCCCCTTCCTCCGCCGCAATCTCGCACGACGACCCCGTCGCGTATAAGAAGCGCTTTCTTGATGAGGGATGGCGAGAGGAAATCGAAGGCGCGTTAGTTCGGTCTTGCCATCCCTCTACGCCATAGCTCGTTACTCGTCCCCGACGATCGCACTCTGGCGGTCGTCTTTCTTTGTCTTCGCCCGAGCTGAAATTGCGCGAGAGAACCATGCCGCACATTTACTTGCGATTGCTCACGAACTGCTTGATGAGTTTTGGGGTGTTCTTCGCATGGTTGTTTGGCCAGACGCAGTTCGGAAAGGACTACGGAGCGTTGCTCTCGATTCTCTACATGGTCGCAGTCGGCGTCGGAAAACACTGGTATGACCATGGGTCCATTCGTCTGGGTTTGGGGGTAGATTTCAATATTTTTCCGCCGTTCCATGGCCGACCCGGCAAGAGAGGCCTCAGCATCTTGTTGGCACAGATCTATGGGAACTTGGCGCCAGAACCCGAAGATCGATTGCGGCTTACGCTCTTTGTGCCGGATTCGAATCGAAAGTGCCTCGTCCAGATAGCCCGCTACTGTTGGAACCATGACGATACCACATCCGGGACCGAAATCCGAATGGGAACTTGCGCGGTCGGACACGCGTATAACCGAGGCGAATTCTGGTTCCTTCCCGACGTTGACACGCTCGGCGGATTTGAGAAGGGGGTACACGCACCGGTGGGCTCGATCCACAACGATCTGGGCCCGTAGCCCCTCTATCGGCGCCGATTTCGGCATCTTGGGCCTGTTTTGCCCGGTTGGGGTGTCTTGAACGAGGCCAACTACGCACCCCTGCATGTTGAACTCGGCGAGCGCGCGGAACGTATTCGTTCATCCCTTCGAGACCCGCAGGCGGAAACCGACTCTTGGCGCGCCGCCGTCTCGGAAGCACTCACGCTCGCGGCAACTGCCTTGGACTCCTTCCAGCGAGCCACTTCCGACGAACGTCGAACCATCCTCTCACGATTGTACGTGAACTTCGTCGTGACCGACCGAAGTACCGCGCCAGCACTGCGTTTTCCGTACACGATACTCGAGGGAGCGCGTCCGGACCATGATGTCGCGAAAGGAGCGAGTCAGAACCCGCCCTCGCCATCGAGAATCTGGCTCAGCGTACGCGAAAAGACGCGCCCGCGAGATGCTCGCGAACGCGCCTTTATGGCATGGTGCGCAGGAGAGGATTTGAACCTCCATGGGGTTGCCCCCGCTAGCCCCTCAAGCTAGTGCGTATACCAATTCCGCCACCTGCGCCAATGTTTTTTCCGTTCCTGACTGTGCCCGGAAGGTTAGCAAATTCCGACCTCTTTGGCAACCCCGCTTGGGCCGGTTTACGCCGCCGTCCGGTGATTACGCTCAACTTTCCCTTCTCGATGCCCAATTTGAATTTGAGGCTGTTGGCCGTATGACAATCCACGCGCGCTTCCATCGGATCATGCGCCGTGAGTCCGCCGTGTTCGAACTTGATCCTAGTTTCGGGAAAAGAATTGCGCTTGAAGAAGCCCGCGGATTCAGTCTGCGGCGTGATGACCGCCTCGAGCAATCCATCGCCCGCGTCGGCCTTGTCCGCCTCCCCTATCCCGCCCAAATTACGGATGCAGATGCGGCCGCCGTGCATGGGCGAGAGCTTGAAGCGGCCTTCGATGTCCACGGACGCGGCTGAATTCTCGAGCGTGACTTCGGTCAAAAAATAACGTTCGTCCAAAAGCCCCATGTCCAGCTTCTCGATGAGCCGCGCAGCTAGGATGTCGCAGGCTTCTTCGCCTTTGGGGATGCCCAGCGCGGTGGCGATGCCGCACGGTTCGGTCACGGGCAGATAGCCGAGCGTGACTTTGAGGTAGGGCAAAAACCACAAGACTTTATCCAAGGTCCGATCGTTGCCCACGACCACGATGGTCGTGACGCCCTGCGAAACCAAGCTCTCGACCAGATCCTTGGCGCTCCTGAACAGCGCCAGCTTGCCCACGCGCCCGGCCAAATCCAAAGTCGCGAGCCGCGATTCCAACACAGCCAAATCGCGTTCGTATTTTTTGTCGCTCAAAAAATCATCGTAGATGTAGGCGTAGCCACTTTGAGCCATACAAAGAGTGAGTAGCGAGTAGCAAGTAGCAAGTAGCGAGCGAAAAAATCCCGCGGCTCACCAACCCTTCTCACGCCGCCAAGTCTTCTTCGGTTTGGGTCGCTTTGGATTTGTGATGCGGCAGCTCGGCTTTGACGGCGCCCATGCTGATCTTGCCGTTCAAAAGCGCACCCGCCTCGACGACCACGGTCTGGCACGAGGTGTCGCCCTGGACGCGCGCCGAAGCTTTGAGCTCCAGCCGGTTCTTGATGGCCAACGTACCCTCGATGACGCCAGCGACGATCGCGTCTCCGGCCACTACTTCGGCCTTGAGTTTAGCCTCCGGTCCGACGGACAAAAGCCCTCCGGTCTCGATCCGACCGTTGACTTCGCCCTCGATGACCACGTCACCTTGGCTCGTAAAATCGCCTTCGACCCGCACCCCGCGTGCGATGACCGTGGCGCCGGCCTCCCGCGCTTTATCAGGGTTTTCGTAACCCTCCGTCTTTTTGGAAGATGAAAACATACGGCAGTACCGTACAACATAAAAGCAGCAAGTAGCAAGTAGCGAGTAGCAAGGGCATCAGAAGTCCAATTTTCCCCACCCTTGCTGCTTGCTACTTGCTACTCGCTACTTTATCTCTTGAAACGGCAAGCGCGCCGTGAAATCAGAACCCTGGCCCAGACCCGGGCAGGTGGCGCTGACCGAGCCGCCGACCGCTTCGATCAACTCACGCACCACGAACAGCCCCAAACCCGTGCCGTCCACCTGGTGCATGCGTCCCGCTTTGCCGCGATGGAATTTTTTGAACAAGTCGCCGCATTCCTCCGGAGTGAATCCTGGTCCCGTGTCGCGTACGCTCAAGACCAGGTGCCGATTGTCGAGTTTGCACGAGATGACGACCGAACCGTGCTGCGTGTATTTGACCGCGTTGTCCACCAGATTAAAGAGTACGTTCTCGAGCACGTCATGATCCATGATTACCTCTTCCGGCACGTCGTGCGCCACGACGGAACGCAACTCAAGATCCTTGGCCGCCGCGGTGAGCGCCATCTCACCGATGATCTCCGCGATCTCGCTGCGGATATCGGTGCGCGCGGGTTGGCTCTTATATTTGCCCATCTCGAGCCGCGAGGCGTTCAAGAAAGTCTCGGCCAGCGACAACAGGCGCGTGCTCGTGTCTTGGATATTGGTCGCCGCGTCGCGCGCTTTGGGCGGAATGGCGCCGTAATCTCCGTCGCGCAGCATGGACGAAGAGGCGCGGATGGCGCCCAACGGCCCGCGCAGCTGATGCGCTACCATATCGACGAAATCATTCTTAGCTTCTTCCAAAAGCTTAAGCTCACGGTTGGCCGCTTCGAGGTACATCCGCTTGTGCCTCTCGCCTTTGAGCGTGCGCATGGCGAGGAAACCGAATGCGCCCACGGCCAAGGACCCGATCAAGACCACCCAAAATTCATTCCGATCAGGCGAACGCAGCAAGAGCACCGTGGCGAACGCCGCGAGGAGCAGGATGAAGGATTCGAGCGCACCGAGCTCCACGTCCAAAAAAGCGGCGCGCACGAATGACGAAAGCGAGATGACGAGGAAGCTGGCGCACAACAGCGGGATGAAGAAGCCGACCGGGACAGGTCCCACGAAAAGTTGCGCCGAACCCGCGATGGCGAAAAGCATGAGCAAGACCAACCCATAGGCGGCGCGCCGACGCGACAACACGGGCAAAGTATCCGAGATCACCGGCGGATAAAGCAGACTGATGGCGAACATGATCGCGGCGAAATAAGCGGCCAACCCCACGCCGGCGCCCAGCTGAAGGAAAAAATCAGCCGCGCCGGCGACGATCTCGAATTGCAGCAGCACGTATCCGATGAGCAAAGAAAAAAAACATGCGAGCGAAACAAGATAGGCTGCTTTGATCGGGCGCTTATGCTCAAAGCCCGACAGATACCCAGCCGTATGCACGACCAACGCCGGAGCAAAAGCCGCAGTCAGATAAAAAACCAACTTGCCGGCAGCGGCCAGAGGGATAATGCCGACCAGCGCGACCAGCGCCCAATCAGCCAAAGTCCAAACCGCGAACGAGGCGGCCATCAAGCCATATAAAACATTGCCCAAAGCCCGACGGTTGCGCCACCAAGCGGTCAGCCCAAGATAAAACGAGGCGCTTCCCACGCCCACGGTCAACGAAAGCTCAAGCGGAACTAGATGCATGGATAGAAGGTGTAGGGGCGCATGCCATGCGCCCAGCGGAACGGTAGACGGTAGCCAGACGCATTGTCATCCTGAGCGGAGCAGCAGCGCAGTCGAAGGACCTTTATCAGCCAACGGTTCAGGGGTCGCTTATAAGGGTCCTTCGACAAGCTCAGGATGACAATTGGCTGGTAGCCAACCACAGTATATCCTATTATAGCCTGGATTTCTGTTTGATGCGCTGTCATTGCGAGCGTATATATTAATCGCGCGCGGCAATCTCCGGATTCCGGAGATTGCTTCGTCGCTGCTGCTCCTCGCAATGACAGTCTGCGATCATCCAAACGCATAATTCTCAAGCATAAAAAACAACCGCGAACTCTGGATGAATCCGCGGTTTTGCGCTGCTTCAGTGGCGCAGGTGGTTGGAGATGGCTTCGAGCGGGTGCTCGAGCGCCAAAGCCGGTTCGACGTAGCAGGCTTTGAGGCAATTCTTGGTGCAGGGCGAGAAGCGCCTGGCGCCGTCCAAGAGCCTGGGCAAAAGATCAAGGAGCGAGCCGTTGCCATCGATCCAAGCCAGTCGCTTGGGCAGATGGGCGTACTTGAGCTCGCAAGGATTGAGCACGTAGCCCTCGGGCGAGACGCTCAAGATGCTCGTCGGGCGGCAATCGAACAGCCCCCAGTAGCGGATGCAGTACAGATAGGACAACGAGGACTCGATGGACTTTGGTTCGTCGCGTTTGGTCTGCATCACCCGATCCAGGAACGCAGCATAGGCCGAGCTGGGCTGCGTATCAGCTCCTTTGATCAGCGGCTGATGATCCTGGATAGCCGGCGCGACGGCCAAAGGAATTCCGTGCTGCTGGCAGAAACCCAGTACGCCTTGCGCATCTTGCGCATTATCGGGCGCCAACACGCAATTGACCACGAGTTGATTGCCTAAACTCTTGGCCACTTTGGCTGAATGATAGATGTTCTCGATGGCCTTCTGGGCCAACGCCTCTCGAATCTGGCAGATGCTGGCCAATCTTTTTGGATCTACCGCATGCAGACTAGCGACGATCACGTCAGCCAGTTCAGGCACCAAAGATCTTTCTTCCAGCAACGTGGCGTTGGTATTGACGACGATCGGGTAAAAACCTAGCGCCCTAGCCAGCTTGAGCATGACTTCGATGCGCTCATCGAGCAGCGGCTCGCCGCCGGTCAGATAGAGCGCCGAGGTGACTTGGCGCAAACTGCGGAAGATTTGCTCAATACGCGACCAACTCACGCTCGGAGTCGCCTCTTGTCTATCTTGCCTGCGACTGCACCAAACGCAATCCTCGTTGCAGCCATAAGTGACATGATAGACAGCTATCTGCGGCGGCAAGTATTCGAGCTTCGAGGTGTTAGCCGTGACAAGATTGCCCAAAAACCGCCGTAGATGTTCGGCGGTTGCCTTGGCTCTACGGAAGTCCATGTTCTATCATCCTTTCCGTGTAAAGTACGTCGCTAGTGCGAGAGTATGAACTAAAGCTCGATTCGTGTCGAATCGAGGGGGAAATAAGGGTCAAAGAATCAAGGATCAAGTGTCCAAGGATTTGGTAGAAAAAGACTCACGCGAAAGACAAACGCCGAGAAGGGCGCTCCGAGTGACGCGCGTAAACCTAAGCACGCTCGCGCCGTCCGAATCGGCAACGCCGACATCCGCAACGGCCCCATCCGAGGAAAGTACATCAGACCAATGATATTCATTCTCGAGGATGCGTTCGCCTTTGCCTTTGCCATTGAGACGCTCGGTCGCGATTAAGTGAAGGGCGGTCGCGTAGAGCATCTGGAAGGGTTCAGGACGATGTAACTGGTCGCGTGGGATATCGAGCTTCTTGGCGTATTCCTCGATGACGAATTCCTGGGTGTCTTGGTGGGTGAAGGTGTCTCCGGTTTCGTAGTGATGACGCTTGTCCTTTGAATCAGGGATAATCTGTTTAGTGATGAGCTTCCATTCGTAGCTCAAACCAAGCTTCGTGAAGAAGTCCTCGTTCTTATACCAATCGGTGTCGAACAGGAATTTGCCTAGGCCGAGCTTGGTGTATTCCACTTGGATAAGCTCGTTCATGCGTTCTCCCGTGAGCGGTTTGCCGTCCTTGTCCGCGACGAAGAGGACGAGCATTTCTTCTATGCCAGTCTTTTCTTTGATTTCTTTGGATTTCTTTAGGTCGTCTGCGGTGTATGGGATAGGCGGGACTTTGGAGATGTCGACGAAGTCTTTGCCCAACATGGCTTCTACGTCTTCTATGCCATGGATGTTCTCGCGACCTAGGATTTCGATGGCTTCCTGCAAGCCAGGTTCGATTTCTTTCTTTTCGACGGCTTTCTGAAAGGCTTTAAACAAATCAGCCACCTTGCGAGCATCTTGGGCCGACAGTTTCTTGTTCTCTTTCAGCTCTTCGAAGTTCTTCGCTCCGTATTTAGCGTAGATTTCTTTTATCTGCGCAGCCAGCTTATCGGCGTAACGCCTGACCGAAGTCGGCAAATCCTGCCGACGGATGTGGGAGGTGGTGAGGTTCGGGGCGGTTTCGAAGGGGTTGTTAGACATTAGAAATTAGTCATTAATCATTCTGGCTATCTTCTACCCTCTAACTCACATCTCATCAGGAATCGGTATGCCCAAGAGATTCAAGCCGAGGATGAGCACCGACGATGCGGCGGCGGCGAGGTCCAAGCGCGCGGCTTTGATTTTGGGCGGCGCTTCGAGCACCGGCACGTCGCGGTAGAATTCGCCCACGGTCTGCGCGGTGGTGAAGCACCATTGCGCCAAGGGCATGGGTTTGAGTTCGCGCGCCACGCGGGAGGCGAGCGCCGGGAATTGCGCGAGCTTGAGGACCAATTTTTTCTCCGCTTTCTCTTTGAGCAACGTCCCGTCGCCTTGTCCAAAACTCTTCGCATCCCAACCGGCCTTCTTCAAGATGGAATTGAGTCGCGTGGCGGCGTATTGGATGTATGGTCCGGTGTCGCCGTCGAAAGACAAGGCCTTCTCCAAATCGAACACTATGATTTTGTCGCTGTCTTGCTTGAGCATGCCGTATTTGATGCCGCCCATGGCCAAGGCCCACGCCACGTGGTCGAGCTTGCCTTCCGGCCAATCCGCATGGCGCGTCTGCGTTTCTTTTCTGGCGAAGGCGACGACCTCGTCGCGGAACGTCTCGTACGCCACCACATTCCCCTGCCGGCTCGACATGGCGCCGGATTTCAGGGTCAAGAATTCATAGCCCACGAATTCCAAAGGTTGTTTGAAACCCATGAGCTCCAGCGTCTTGCCCAGCTGTCGAAAATACAGGTTCTGCCGATTGTCGATGACGTGCAGGCTGCGCGTGAGCTTGGGGTATTCGCGGAACTTGAGCTGCGCCAAAGCCAGATCCTTGGTGGCGTAGAGCGATGTGCCGTCGGTCTTGCGGATGAGGAAAGGACCGAGCTTATATTTTTCCAGATCGACGATGATCGCGCCCTGGCTCTCTTGAGCGAGGTTTTTTTTCAATAATTCATCCACGATGCGCTGGCCGTTATCTTGGACTTCGCTCTCGAAATATTGACGATCCAGCGCGACCCCCAGCTCGCGGAAGATATCGTTCATCTCCGTCGTGGACCAGCGTTTGGTCTCTTGCCACAACTTCAACCAGCCCGGTTTCTTGGCTTCGATGGCCTGCTGCACGCGCGAGACTTGTTCCTTCCACTCCGCGTTCTCATCCAACAGCTTGGTCGCTTCGGAATAAATCGACCCCAAATGCCGTCCGCTATGTTTTTCTTTCGGGATAGCCTGCAAGATGGACTCGGCCATCTTCTCGTCCAAATTTTCCAAGACGTAATCCACCCAACCGTCGCCTTTTTGCGCCGCCAGTTTTTTAGGTTGCGGCACGGCAGCGGCGTTGGCGCGCACCAAAAACCACAAACACTTGGCCACATGCGCGCCCACGTCGCCGTGATAGCTCGCGGTCACGACTTTATAGCCGTCGTTCTGCAACAACCGCGCCAAAGCCGCGCCCAAGATCAAATTGCGCAGATGGCCGACGTGGATTTCTTTATGCGTATTGGGCTGCGCATATTCAAGCATCAACTCGCGCTGCTTGCCTTCGTCGCTTTGGCCGTATTTTGATGTGAAGTGTCCGATGTCCTGGATGACCCGCGCCGCCAAATCGCCCGGCCGCAGGCAGATATTGAGATACGGCCCGGCAGCCGACGCGCTCTCGATGGTCGGATCTTTTTTGCCCAGCTTGGCGGCCAGATCTTTAGCCACGTCCGCCGGGGATTTGCCTTGCGCTTTGGCCAGCTTAAAACACCCGAAAGCGATATCGCCCAAATCCGGATCAGGCGGCACAGCCAAATCGGATATTTCAATCGTCGAATTTGTTGCTTCACCGATTTTTCGAGCGACGTGCGACAGGACTGCGTCCCAGGTGTATACGGACATATTTTTATCTGTCATCCCCGCGAAAGCGGAGATCTTGCCCGAAATTCTTCATACGAGCTTAACGAAAAACCGTTTGCCTTTTTGGATCAGCGTACCGGGTTTCACTTCAGCCTCGACATCCGTGACCACTTCTTCATCCACTTTCACCGCCCCGGCCTCGATCTGCCGCCGCGCTTCGCTTTTTGACGCGACCAGGCCCGACTTGACGAGGGCGTCCACGAGTTTAAGACCGTCCCCCGCCTTCAAAGTCGGCACGTCTTCAGGAGTCTCATGCTTCTGATGAACCTTCGTGAAATGTTCCGCGGCTTTTTCCGCCGCCTCATCGGAAACGAACGCGCGCACGATTTCTTTAGCCAAGCGGCGTTTGGATTCCATCGGGTTAGCGCCGTCTTCCATGGCTTTGCGCATGGCATTGAATTCCTTTTCCGGCACGTCGGTGCACAATTCGAAACCGGGCAGGATCATGCCGTCGGTCCAGCTCATGACTTTGCCGTACATGTCTTCCGGCGTGTCGGTCAACGCGACCATGTTGCCCTCGGTCTTGCCCATCTTGGCGCCGTTGGGATCGACCAACAATTTGCAGGTGAGGACGAACTTTTCCTTTTTCTTCATCTCCTTCATCAGCGTGCGTCCCGCCAACATGTTGAAAGTCTGGTCGTTGCCGCCGATCTCAAGATCCACGTCCATGGCGACCGAATCATAGCCTTGCATGAGCGGATACAAAAATTCGTGGAGATAGACGGGGCGCGGCGAATGCACGTCGGAAGCGTGTTCCGGCGCATATTCCTTGCGGCACTTTTTGCAGCGCCACATGGGATCGTCATACGAAGACACGAGGATGTATCTCCCCTGCTCGTCGGTGGTCATGTCCTGCGATTCCGACGACATTAAGTTTTCCGCGCCGCAGTGCGGACAGGTCGAGCGCCACGACATGCGGCGCCGGAACATGTCGCGCTCCAGCATCTGCTGCACGGTGAAGTGCGCGGCCAAATCCACCACGTCGGCAAAGGACATCTTAGCCAGCCATTCGCTGTTGAATTTCAATTCCACCGGATTCTTGCCGCCGAAATCCAAAATCTTGGACGCCTGTTCCTTATATGCTTTGCAATTGGCCAGGACTTCCTCGCGCGTCTGTTTTTTTCTGGCCGCGGCTTTGTCCGTGGGATCGCCGATCATGGCGGTGAAGTCGCCGATGAGCAGGATGATGCGATGCCCCAACTTTTGCAGCTCGGCCAACTTGCGTATAGTGATGGCGTTCCCCAAGTGGAGCGACGGACCGGTCGGGTCAATCCCCAGATAAACCGTGAGGCGCTTGCCCGAGGCCAAAACCTCGCCCAGCGCTTCAGGCGTGGGATACACATTCTCCACGGCACGCGTGAGGAATCTCGCGATAGCTATTTTGTCGATATTTGTGTCTGCCATACGTCCCAAGACTATCGGAAATGGCGCAAAATGGCAAAAAACCCGTACATCCAAAAATCGGAAAGACTAAACTCTTCAAAATCTCTCCGCAGAGACAAAATCTAACCATCCTAAAAACCCGCGGCCGCGGGTTTTTAGGAAATCTTGGTATTGACTATTCTTCAAAAATCTGGCAGCGGTAGATATATGAGGAGGAAGTCAAAAGACAAACTTATTCATGCGACCGATGCTTTATTGGAAATCCTAGCTATAGGCGGCCTAGTGACCGTTGCCGGATTGCTGTCACAAGGATATACGGCCCCGAAGTTGTTTAAAGGTTTGGGGGAGTTTTCCGTTTGGCGAATCAAAAAATTATTGAGACAACTGAAACTGCGACAATGTATAGAATACGACAAATCGGATGAAGACTCGCCTATCCTTTTAACCGAAAAAGGCTTTATCCGAAGAAGCAAACATAGCCTACTGACAAGAAATTACGGCAAATGGGACCATCTTTGGCGCTTGCTCATTTTTGATATACCTGAAACGAAAAAGAAACAGAGAGATCAATTCAGGGATTTACTTACGAGTGTAGGTTGTTTCAGGATACAGCAGAGTGTCTATGCTTATCCCTATGATTGTAAAAAAGAATTGTTGGTTTTAGCTTCCAATAAGTACGTAAAAAAACATATCGAAGTTTTGACCGTGCCTAATCTTGGCCGTTATGAAAAAGAGGCGCGCAAACACTATTTCGACCGCCAAAAAATATAATCGGGAATTTTTTGCATTTCCCAAAAACCCGCGGCCGCGGGTTTTTAGGAAATTGAGAGAATAATCTGAACCTTAAAAAATAAGGGCGAGGAATTCTACCGAAAGAATATCAACCTATCCGCTGCCGAGACATTTTTTCTAAAACCTTCGCCGACCAATATCCGATGCCCGCCCAAACTCCTGCGGAGACTAAAAGACTGATCAGCGTTACAGGGCCGAAAATATAAAACAAGATATCGCTTTGCGCATCCGACTGCGCCAAGCTCATCGACAAACCCTGTAGCGACATCAGCCAATCGACCAAGCGATAGATGACCCAGCCCGGCTGGAACACGTACCACAGAGGTTCCCAGCGTAAGCCGAGCGTAAGGGAAAGTACGAAGCTGCCGACGGCAGAAATCGTAGCCATGCTTTCGGGTTTTTTATACCAAGTCATATTTTTTTATAGGCGCAACATCATGCTGCGTCCAAGTCTTTCTTGCCTGGCATGAAAGTCGCGGTCAGACGCTCCAATTCCTTTTTCGGCAGGATGCCGCCCAACAAGCCTTCCAAGATACGCTGCTTGATTTCCGGCCGCCACATCTCGTCCGGTCCGCCGGGGCGCTGGTTATTTTTCCAGCGATCCACCATTCCCCTCACGTCATCCAGCGGCAAAACGACCAAAACGATATCCTGAATTTTATCCTCGGCTTCAAGCCGACCCTTGGCCCGCGCGACTTGATGCTCTTTGTATTTGATTTTCTTCGGGCTGCTGCTGATGGTGAACTGTATGCCCACTGCCTTGGCATCCTCCTCCGCCTTCACGCCGCGATAGCGCAGCCTAGCCTGGATGATGAAATCCAATTTCTGGTCCACGTCCTGGTAGGCGTCTCCTTCCATGATCTTGAAATCAGCGGCTTGGTCATAAATCAGCTTGCGCAAGAAGTTGGACACCATCTTTTCCGCGCAAATGCCGCCCGGCATCTCGTAGTCCGATCCGCGCCGCTCATACGCCCCGCGCTTGAATTCGTCGGTGCTGGCTTTCGATATTTCGTGTTCCGTGATTTGCTTGTCCACCACTTCCATCAATTCACGCTTGGCCGCTTCGAGATAAAACCGCTTGCGCACGCTCTTGGGCACCGTTGCGGGATCCAGATGATAATCCGTGCCCCATTCCCCGTCCGTCAACAATTGCCCGCGCGTCACTTCGGAACCATCGGCCAAAAAATATTTCCCACCCTTGGATTTGATCTCGATTTGATACTTCCCCTTTTTATCGAATCCGGATTCATCCAGATGTTTCAGCCGCTCCTTGAGCTGCAGCATGATCCGCTGCTTTTCGATCTGCAGACCAAACACTTTCTGCTGCGCCTCCTTGGTGCTGCCTGACCGCGCGGCGTTGTTCTCGATCAACCAAGCATAAACCGAATTCAACTTTGCCTCCTCATCAGGCGACAATTCGGATTTGCTCGCATCTTTTATCAAATCCCCGTACTGGTTGAGGCTGCGTTTGAATTCATTTTTCATATCCCAATAATATCATCTGCCTTCCAAGACCTTGAGTTTGGCTTCCGCTTCGTCCAGTTTGGATTGCATGCTGGCGACGACTTTGGCCGGGGCTTTGGACGTGAATTCCGTGTCGGCGAGCTTGGCGCGCGTCGTCTCGATGTACGGTTTGAGCGCGGCGATGTCTTTTTGAGTCTTGGCTGCTTCTTTTTCCTTATCCACCGTGCCCGCGACGTCGATGCCGACGCTCAAGCTCCCCGAAAGCGCAGTGGCCCAACCCTCGGGAATCGCGTCGCTGAATTTAAGATTGGACAAGCGCGCCAGTTGTTTGATGATGGCGGCGTTCTCCTGAATGGGCGCATGACCATGCGCCCCTACCAAACAGGCTTCCACGAACGCAGCGGCTTCGACGCCTTGCTCGGAGCGCAGACGGCGGATGTCGACGATAAGATTCTTGATGAGTTCGAAATCGCGGACCGCAGCCTGTTCGGCGTATTCGCCTTGCGGCCATTCCGCTACGAGCAACAACTCGTCGAAATCTTCAAGTCCCCAAATATATTCAGTCACGAACGGCATGAAGGGATGCCACAGTTTCAATAGCCTATTCAGGATATGCAGCAAGATCGCGGCTTTATTTTTTTCGATCTTCGAGATCTCAAGATACCAATCCGCGAATTCGCCCCAAGTAAAATCGCGCAGCAATTCTCCAGCTTGCGAGAATTGATAACCTGCGACTAATTTCGTGACGCGATTTTGGACTTCGTAGAAACGCGCCAGGATCCAACGGTCAGCCAAGGTCTTAGGCGCGGCCCATTGTTCATCCGCTTCATCCTTAGATACGTCCGCCGTGCTTTGCAAGACGAAGCGGCTGATGTTCCACAGTTTATTGGTGAAGTTGCGGAAGTCCTTGATCTTCTCCTCCGACAATTTCTGGTCCATGCCGGGCGAGGTGCCCATGACGAGCGACAGCCGCACCGCATCGGTTCCGTATTTAGGGATGAGTTCGAGCGGATCAAGCGCGTTGCCCAACGACTTGGACATCTTGCGCCCTTGCTCGTCGCGCACCAAGCCATGCAGATAAACATCCTTGAACGGCACTTCGCCCAAGACGTAAGTTGACATGAGAATCATGCGCGCCACCCAGAAAAATAAAATATCATAACCCGTCTCAAGCACGGCGGTCGGATGATAAACTTTGAGATCTTCGTCCGTCACTATCGTGAATCGCTCGATGCCGGCTTTTTCATGCGTAGTGACTTTGATCTCATTAAAGGTTTTTTTGTTCAAAAGCAGGTCAAAAAAATCCAAGACGCCAGAACTTGTGACGACGTAAACATGCTTGCCGATGTATTTCTGTTTCAAATCATTGATAAATGATCCTACTCGAGTCTTAACCTCTTTCGGAGTCTCTTCGTCTTTATAGCGTGAATCGATGCCTACGCTTTTCCACACGGGCAAATCCGGATGATCCTTGAGCAATTCTTCGCGCGTCTTTCCGTTCATGAAGCCAAAGCTATATTCATGTAGCCGTTGATCTTCGATGATTTCCACATCGTGAAACTTATTCACGATTTCTGCCGTGAGCCTGCAGCGCCGAGATGGAGAGGTGATGATTACGTCAAATTTTTCATCTTTAAGTTTCTTGGCAAGCTCTTCCGCCTGCTCTTTCCCTTTCTCATTCAAATCGGCATCCGTTTCTTTTTCTTGTCCGATGAAACGCCCGCCCCCGTGCAGATGCGTCGTCGCATGACGCGACGCGGTAATCTTGATCTTTCCACCCGGCCAGCCCAGGGTCGAAAAAGTCCACAAGCCTGATGAAAACCAGGTGTCCAAAGTATCGGGATCGCGCTCCCAACCTTCGCCCGGCGAATCGTTACCGACTTTCGTGTCTTCGCCGTTGTACCAGACCGGGATCTGGTGCCCGAACCAAATCTGTCGCGAAATGCACCAGTCGCGCAGGTTGTCGATCCAATGGAAATAGATCTTCTCGAAGTTCTCGGGCATGATGCGCGTCTGTTTTGACTCCACGGCGAAACGCATCAACTCCTTGAGCGTCGCTTGCTCCCCTTTTTTCCACTTACCCAACGTGTCCTGGCGCAACGTGAATTTATTGTTGACCCGCACGAACCATTGGCGCATGGGCAATTGCTCGACCGGAGTGCCGCCGCGCTGGGCCACGAGCAAATTCTGCGCCACACTTTCTTGTTTGATCAAATCGCCTTTGGCTTCGAGTTCCACGATGATTTTTTTACGCGCTTCTTGGACGGTCAACCCGGCAAAACCCGGCCCCGCGCCCTCCGTCATGCGTCCGTCGGTGCCGATGACTTGTTCGTAGCGCAAATCATGTTTCTCGGCCAAGTCCGCGTCGGTCAGCGAGTGCGCTGGCGTCACGCCCAAAGCGCCCGTGCCGAAATTCTGATCGACGCTGGCGTCGGCGATGACTTTGACTTTGATCGGTTTGCCGCAAAAATCGGCCGCGTATTCCTGCCCCACGTATTTTTTGTAGCGCTCGTCTTCCGGATGCACCGCCACCGCCGTGTCGCCGAATTTGGTCTCGGGCCGCGTGGTCGAGATGGGGATGGGAAAATTTTTGTCGTACTTGAAAGTCACGAGCTCGGCCTGCGTCTCTTTATGTTCGACCTCGTCGTCCGACAACGTGGTCTGGAATTGCGGATCCCAATTGACCACGCGATAACCGCGCTCGATCAAACCGTCCTGCCACATCATCTCGAACACTTTATTGACCGCGCGGTTGCGCTCCGCATCCAGCGTATATTTTTCACGCGCCCAATCCATGGACGAACCCATGGCTTTGCATTGATTGATGATGGTGGAACGCGACTGCTCCGCGAACTCGCGCACTTTCTCCAAGAATTTTTCACGTCCCAACTCGCGCCGCGGATCCTTCATCCCCTGCTTGATGAGTTCTTGTTCGACTTTGATCTGCGTCGAGATGGCGGCATGATCCGTGCCCGGAACCCAATACGCTTTTTTCCCCGCCATGCGTTGGAAGCGGATGAGCAAGTCTTCGATGGCCAGCATCTTAGCGTGACCCAAATGCAGGATGCCTGTGCGGTTGGGCGGCGGCAGCACGATGCAGTACGGCTCGCCCTCGAGGTTGCGTTTGGGCAATCTATCCGGATTGAAAAAACCCGAGTCTTCCCAAGTCTTGAAGATGGTTTTTTCCACGGCAGAAGCGTCGTAAGCTTTGGGCAGTTCGTCGTATTTGGACATAGGTTGACGTCTGGATGGTACTTTCTGGAATAAAATGGCGCAAATTTCGGAACGCGCTCAAAAAACCGTATTTTTTGTAAATGACGGAGTTAACAAAAAAAGCGTATTTTTAGCCCAAAAACGCTTGACCGCACTTCGAGCTAAGAGTAATGTAGGCAATCCGCTTTAGCTGCGGATCAGCCCATAAAATGGCCCTCACGCAAGAACAACAGGCCCTGGAATCAATCATGCGCGCCAAACGCATTTTGATCGCCACCAGGCAAAACCCGGACACTGACGCCGTTTCCTCGGCCGTCGGTCTGTTGTTCTTTTTACATAAATTAGGCAAACAAGCCGAAGCCGTCGTCCCCGGCAGCGATGCGGGCTATCCCTCTTTCCTGCCCGCTTCCCAAGACGTCCGCCCCCGCGTCGGCGCGGTGCGAGCTTTCGAAATCACTTTGAACGTGGAAAAGAACGAGCTGGGAGATCTGCAATACGGCGTCAAAGACGGCAAGCTCGTGATCACCGCCGTGCCGAAAAATGGCGAATGGTCGCCGGCCGATATCGCTTTCCGCCATGGTGAAGATCGTTATGACCTGGTCATCGCCATCGGCACGCCGGACCTGCAATCGCTGGGCGAACTTTTCCGCGAGCACGCCGATTTCCTGTACCGCACGACGATCGTGAACGTGGATCGCGATGCGGGCAACGAGCACTGGGGTCAATTGAATCTGGTGGATCTGTCGGCCGTGTCCGTCTCCGAGATTTTGTTCGGCTGGCTTGAAAAATGGAACCGCAATCTGATCACCGAAGATATCGCGACGGCGTTCCTGGCCGGCATGATCGCCCAAACGCAATCCTTCCGCACCAACAACGTGACGCCCAAGACTTTGCAGACCGCCTCGCAGCTCATGGCCATGGGCGCGCGGCGCGAGGAGATCGTCAACGGTTTATGGCGCACGCGTTCCATCCCGACCTTGCGCCTGTGGGGCCGGACTTTGTCGCGGCTCGAGACCGACCGTGAATTCGGCCTGGTCTGGAGCGCTTTGTCCCGCCAGGATTTTTTGGAAGCTGGTGCGGGCGAAGCGGCGCTCGAAGGCATCGTGCGCGAACTCGTGGCCTACGCGCCCGAAGCCAAGGTGATCGCTCTGATCTACGAGCCGGAAGATTTCGCGGCTAAAGGACCCAAAGCCGTAATCCATGCCTTGCCACCGTACTCGGCGCAGGATTTGGCGCGACGTTTCGGCGCCAGCGGCACGCGCGAAAAAGCAGACTTCCATCTCGGCCCCGAAACGACCCTCGTGCAAGCCGCAGAAAAAGTCATCCAGGGTCTGCGCGAGAGTCTGCGTGCGACGAAGTAATCCGCATCCTGGCGCATCTCCCTGCATGAGAAATCCAACATAAAATTGTCATGTTGAGCGTAGCAATGGCGCAGTCGTAGGGGCGACCCAGCGGGTCGCCCCTACTTGAAACAATCGATTCAGACGCCGCTGATAAAGGTCCTTCGACAAGCTCAGGATGACAATTATTCAGTTATCAAAACCGTCCCATTGCGGGACGGCTTTTTGTTTTTCAATCAACTTCTAACTTGCGGAACACTTGCTGCGGCAAATCTGGTAGCCAGCTACGTCTTTGCCGTTGCCATACAGGCACGTCTCGCGGTTCCCGAGCTTGGTGTAGCAGGTGTTGAAATCGCTGACGCAAGTCTTGAGGCACAGGCTGCTGGCGCTGTCGTTCGCGGTCGTCGATGGACTCTCGCTACCCGAGGCGGAGGTGGCCGGCGTCTTTGCCCGGTCGCCCTTAGTTTCAGGTTGCTCCGCGGTCTTCTCAGTCTTTTGCGTTTCGGTCTTGACGGTCAAGGTCTTCAAAAGCGCTTCAATCTTGTCGAGTCTGGTGTTGATCTGACGAAACTCGTCATACATCGAGGTCGGACTCGAAACGTCGGCGCCGAAAGCGGAATAGGCGATGGCGCCCGTGAGCACCACGGCCAAACCTGCGACGATCGCGGCGGTCCAGACGTGCGTCGCTCCCCTGGCCGCATGCATGATGTGGTGGTCGCGGATGCTGGTCACCGGTCCGACATAACGCACACTGCATTTGCCGCCTGTGCAGTTATGGTGTCCGCAGGTCGGATTGCTGTCCTCGACGGAAAAACCGCCCCTGGGTCCGCTCGGAATCGGCGAGTTGCCCGCTTTCTTTACCCGGCGGATGGTCTTTTTTTGTTTTGATGCGCCTTCCATATTGGAAGTTTTTGAAAGAGGAATTAAAGATGTCACGAGTATAGCACAGGAAAAAGAGGGTAGAAAGTAGAGGGTAGAGGGTAGCCAATTTCTGGTTTTGGCTATCCTCTAGCTTTATTGACATTCCGCCGTATTTCCGATAAATTCCGTGCGCAAGATATGGACGGCTAGCTTCCGCCTCTCGGTCCGCCGCTTGACCATTCGGGTCTGCGGCACCCGCAAGCACGGCGGACAAGACGCTAGCGATTTATTTGGACGGCTAGCTCAGTTGGTTAGAGCGTCACATTGACATTGTGAAGGTCAGAGGTTCGACTCCTCTGCCGTCCACCACGTAAAAGCCGCACTTCATAGGTGCGGTTTTTACTTTATGCGGCTCACGTGGCGCAGCCAGCTCAACTAAGAGCTGTATCTATGCCGTTTGTCTCTATTTGAAGACTGGTCGGAAGGCCAAGACGATGCCGCCCAACGCCGGTAAGAAGAAGATGAACGCGAGGAGCCAGCCGACGAGCGGGATGAACAAGAGCAGGTTGATCACGATCACGCCCAAGAGGATGGCTTTCCAATCCACGACCCAGCCGCGTTTTTTATTGAACAAGTGCAAGATCCAAACGCCGAGCAGGATTCCAGACAAAACCTTAGCCAAGCAACTCACCAGGGAGTAGACGATCATGCCGAAGAGGGCAAAGGGAATGCCCAGCAGAGTGACCGCCAGGATGACGCAAGCGATGGGGACCATCACCAACCAGACAAAACCCCAACCTAAATTGACCATGAATCTCGGCATGACGGCGCTGACTACTTCGACCGTCCGCTTGCGCAGGAAGTGGAAACCCACGAATGCGGCGACCAGGCTCAAGATGGTCGAGACCAGGAACCAGCCGATAGCCGCGACGAGCGGAAAAGCGCTCTTTCCCTTGCGCGACTGCTTGACTTCCGTCTTAATATATTCGACTCCTCCGGCAGCCTGCGCCTTATCAAAACTCGCTTCTTTGGACGACTTGTACGTCAGCTTGCCCCCGATCTTGGCGGTGGACGCGAGGGTCAATTCTTCGGCTTGGATATACGCGTCTTTCCCCACCTTGCCGTCCAAAATCACGTTTCCCCCGGCCGCAAGAATCTTACCCTGGACTTCGCCTTGGATCAGGCTGTTGCCCGAACCTAAATATAAGTCGCCTTTGATGACCGCACTCGGCAGGATATTGACCGTGCCTCCCGCCGCCATGACGTCGCCTTCGATCGTGCCGCTGATCGTGACCTGGCTGCCGGCGACGCGCAGCGCATGGCCGACTTTGCCGGAGATGTTGACCATCGAACCCGCCGCCACCACGCTCTGGGCGACCGAGCCCGCGAGTTGCACGGTGTTGCCCGCCAAAAAGGCATCGCCCGGCAAAGAGCTGCTGACGTTGACGTAATTTGACGCGGCGAACAAATCGCCATCCACCTTGCCGTCCGTGATATTGACCAAATTGCCGGACTTGAACTCCGCGGCTTGCACCGGGGCCAAAGCCAGGAAGACGGCCACCAAGACCAACGCAAAACAGGATACTTTTTTGAACATAGACTTGGTTCAATGAATAATTATCTAAGGAATGAGCCTAACGCCAGGCGCCATTTTTCGGCTGGTATCTCCGCCAGCCCCGGCATGCTGATTCGATCCGGCATGCCCAGCATCCCGGCCAAAGCGTTGGCGATGCGAATCGTATTCAGGATGTTCACTGCGTAAATAAAGTCGAATCTGTCTATGGCCTGATCGGTCCGCATTTTTTCGATCACCGGCAGCAGATGGCTCAATCGCATTTCGCGCGCAAACAGCGCATCCATCATCTTAAGCTGCCAAGCTTCGCCTTTTTTCGTGATGACCACGTTTTCGTGACCCGCCAAATCCAACGAGGTGCCAGTCTCCTGGGTATAACGGATCAAAGCATGTACGAACTCTTCGAGTTTAGAGCGGAACGACGGATCAGCTTCGGCCAGAACCAGCACATCTTTGAGTTCCGGAAATATGGCCAGACACAGCATCCTGTCGGCGCCGCTGAATCTCTGGGCAGGACCGGTCAAAGTCCGGTGCGCCGCGTCATACTCTTCTTCCGCTTGGGCAAGATGCACGCCTTTTTTATATTTGAAATTCGCTTCAGGATAATAACCGTTGATCGAATGCGTATCCTCCGGCGGCAAATCCACCTTGCGCTGCACCGTGATCCAGACCGGAAGCTCTTTAGGCAAACCCTCCGTCTTGGTACGCGGTTTGAGCGCTTCGATTATCTGCGGCGTGACCGGGAGTTGTTTTATCGCCGCATATTGCACGGGCACGGCGCTGAAACCGAAATATTTCCTCATCTCGTTGAGCTTGCCTTCGCGCGCGGCCATCGCCGTCTCCATGCTGCGGACTATCCGATCCACCTCTTTCGATTTACCGCGGCGCGCGGCGTCGACGATATCGAGCGAATCGAGAAAATTTACTTTGTATACGACATTCCCATGTTTAGATTTTTTATTGGGATCGACGAACTCAAAGACCAGATGTTCCCCGCCTTTAGCCAAAGGCGTCGCTCCATTTTTTTCAGGCAAGATTTCCCACAAAGCCTTATACAAGGTGGGATTGATGGAGGATGGGATATCCGCCGGCAATTCGCGCGGTTTTTTGATCGGATTGGCGATATCGGTCTTCGCCTCTTCCTTCCTCAAAGCCTGTTCCATGTGCATACGGGTATCGTACCGCGTAACGCGCACCGCGCACAAATCAAAAACGCACCGCGCTTGAGGTAGCGGGTGCGTGGATAAGAGACTCGGCTCACTGGGCTATGTTCACCATGGCGCGCAATTTCACCATGGCGCGCAATTTCACCATGGCGCGCAAGATGTATTCGACCTCTTCCAGGTCCATGGGGATCTGGCGCGTCACTGACAACACGTCAGGATAAAGCTTCATCCCCCATTTGGTGAGGAACTCGTCGGCGATCGACTCATCCAGGAAATCCATGATGATCGGCTCGCTGCAACCCATGCGGATGCCTACGAGACTATGATCGAAACGCCGGATGACGGCGTGCGCCGGCGTGACGAAGGCGAATCCAGGCTGCAGGTTATCAATAGCTTCTAGCATGCGCCGACCCTCACCTCGAGAACAGCATGAATCCTACGGGCAGGATGATCACGCCCGCGATCATGAGCGGCGTGTTGTCGATGGCCCAGCCGGTAAGTGCCATCGCGGCTGCCGCCAGGAACACGACCAGAATCACCCAACCCACTCGCCGGGAATCAAGCATCCAATCGATGATTCTCATTGTCGTCGTCATCACTCCCTCCATTGAATGAACTGCCCATGGGATAACATTCGGCGCTTATGTTGGCAAGTCGTAAAACAAAAACACCCCGCGCGGGGGCATCTTGCCTTCGTCTTCAGAAAAGTGATCGCAAAATCATATCGGGGTGATTCTCCGCCGAAGCGGAGAAATCGACCTGGGAATCTTATCCTGAGTATCGCTTACGCGATGACAGAATTGTATATCTCCCTAGAAAGGAGGTGATCCATCCGCAGCTTCCGCTACGGATGCCTTGTTACGACTTAGTCCCTATCGCTGGCTCCGCCTTAGTCCCCTCAACAGGGCCTTCGGGCGTTTCCAACTCTCTTGACTTGACGGGCGGTGAGTACAAGACCCGAGAACGTATTCACGGCCACGTAGCTGATTGGCCGTTACTAGCAAATCCGGCTTCATGAGGGCGAATTGCAGCCCTCAATCCGAACTGGGGCGTGGTTTGTTGGGATTAGCTCCACCTTGCGGTTTGGCAGCCCATTGTCCACGCCATTGTAACACGTGTGTAGCCCCAGACGTAAGAGCCATGCTGATTTGACGTCATCCCCACCTTCCTCCCCGTTATCCGAGGCAGTTTCCCGTGAAAATACAACACGGGAGAGGGGTTGCGCTCGTTACCCGACTTAACGGTACATCTCACGACACGAGCTGACGGCAACCATGCAGCACCTGTGCAGCACCCTCGAAGGCGGCCACTGTTTCCAGCGGCTTGCAGCTGCATGTCAAGCCTGGGTAAGGTTCTTCGCTTACCGTCGAATTAAACCACATGTTCCTCTGCTTGTGCGGGTCCCCGTCTATTCCTTTGAGTTTTAGTCTTGCGACCGTACTCCCCAGGCGGGATGCTTAATGCGTTAGCTTTTTTCACCGACACCGGGAGGGTCGATACTCCCGATATCTAGCATCCATCGTTTAGGGCGTGGACTACAGGGGTATCTAATCCCTTTCGCTCCCCACGCTTTCGTCCCTGAGCGTCAGAACCGTTCTAGTGAGCTGCCTTTGCATTTGGTGTTCTTGCCGATATCAACGCATATTACTACTACACCGGCAATTCCGCTCACCTCTCCCGGCCTCTAGCCATGCCGTTTCGACAGCGGTCCCCGGGTTGAGCCCGAAGATTTAACCATCGACGCACACGACCGCCTGCGGACCCTTTACGCCCAATAAATCCGGATAATGCTTGAGGTCTCTGTATTACCGCTGCTGCTGGCACAGAGTTAGCAACCTCTTATTCTTCAGGTACCGTCAAAATTCTTCCCTGATAAAAGCAGTTTACGACCCGAAGGCCTTCGTCCTGCACGCGGCGTCGCTCCCTCAGACTTTCGTCCATTGGGGAATATTCTCGACTGCAGCCACCCGTAGGTGTCTGGGCAGTGTCTCAGTCCCAGTGAGGGGGATCATGCTCTCACATCCCCTACCCGTCATAGCCTTGGTGGGCTGTTATCCCGCCAACTAGCTGATAGGCCATAGGCCCCTCCCGAAGCGCGTTTTGCGCTTTACATGCGAATGACTTTTGTCCCCGCATGCCCATCGTGGAATTAGTCCGCCTTTCGGCGAATTATGCCCGACTTCGGGGCAGGTTGCCAATGTGTTACGCACCCGTTTGCCGCTACCTCGACAGATTCTTGCGAACCCGTCGAAATCGCTCGACTTGCATGCCTTAGACACGCCGCCAGCATTCATCCTGAGCCAGGATCAAACTCTCAGTAAAACCCTCTCCGACCCTGGTTGGTCGGAGGGATCAATCATTTGTGTTCCGCATCGCTGCGGAACGGACCCGATACTTTTGTTGCGATCACTCTTCTGTTTTCGAAGTGCTTTGACTCTTGGTCGCATGAGCGACTTGACGAGTCTGCGTCCTGGAGGGGCTGTGCCGCCGCGTGAAGCCGCTAGGCATTACGCGGGAATCTGAATCCACGCTTTTGGCGTGGTGTTTTTCCCCTTTTCAAGCTCCCCAGTGGATGGGGTTTGGACGTGCGGGCAGGTTACCGAATTCCAAAGCATGTGTCAAGAGCCTGGTTTGCGCTCCACGGAGGGCTGAATATTATGGAAATTCGGGCTAAAAAGAGCCGTTTCCGAAGGTGAATGTGGAATTTGGAATATGGAATATGGAAGACCTGAATTCTAAATTCCAAATTCTATATTCCATATTCACCTGACTCACCTGCCCTAGAACCCGCCCTCGACAAACACCGTATTCCCAAACCCAGGATTAATTTGTATGCTGCGTCCAGCTAAAACCTAATCCTAGAATTTTATGCGCAAAATGGTCATCATCGGTTCCGTAGCGGTATGTCTCTTGGCTGCCCAAGCCGCCTTCGCCGTGGTTACGCCAGACGCCCTGAAAAACAATCTTCGGATAACGGCGCCGCCGAAAGTCGAACTCACGACTAGCACTTCGGATGTCGGCATCAAGATCCCCTGGCAAGGCGCCTCGGTCATCTTCGACCCAGGTCTTTTGAATGCGACCCCGATGCCGACGCCCAAGCCGCTCCCTGTCCCGAACCCGGACATGTTCAACAACCTTGAACCGTTGATCATCCCGCCCATCCTCATCCCGACACCCAAGGCCAACGCTCCGCAGATCACCGACATCCAAATCTCATCCGACGGCAAAATCCTCAAAGCGACTTGGAAGACCGATCAAGAAACTACATCCAAAATCGAATACGGACTCACGGCTGACTATGGCAAAGCCTTGGAGGACAAGACCTTCATCACCGAACACGCCGTCGCCATCCCGGTAGTACCCGGCGCCCTGCATATCCGACTCTCCTCCGCCAATCCGCAAAAACTCGTGACGCAGACGCCTGACGTGGCGCTAGCCATCCCCGAAATACGTGAAAGCGTAGTCACCACCCCAACGACTACGACCGAAGTCGCGGCGCAAGAAGATGAAAGCGCGACACCTCCGGCGCAAACATCCGCACCCGTGGCAGCGCAACCGGCTCAAGGCATGACCGTGATCCAAGCTGTCATAGGAGGGGCTGTGCTCTTGATCCTCGGACTTATCGCCGGAGCGCTGTTCTCGCGACGCAAACCCCAAGCCTAATCGGTAGTAGGGGCGAATAATCATTCGCCCCTACGATATTATTAATATTCCCTGAACCCCGCATCGAGTGCGGGGTAAACTCCGCGACAGCGCAGTCGAAGGGCTACCTATAAAGAATCGGTAACGATAAACGCCTCGGTGAGAAACCGAGGCGTTTTTTTAGAGTCGCCGGCGCGCTTGGCGCTCGACTACTTGGCGGGCGTGATCGTCTGGTAGCCGCCGTCGGCCACCACGCCCGAGTACACGACCGACGAGTTGATGAATGCCCAACCGAGAGTCGCGCGGAAGCGGCGACCGAACAAGCTGCCCGGCACAGCCTCGACATCCGCCACATCGACCAAGAAATCGAGGGTGACGGTCTCCCCTGCTGCGACGGAGAATGGTTGATCGAATGTCGCTTCGAGGGCAGGCGTCCCATCGTACATTTGCGCAAGATGGAAACCGTTCGCGGCTACGAACACCGTTCCACCGCTGACCAACATCGGGCGACTGAAATTCCACGCATCAGTCGCCGTACAGGTCGCTGCGCAGTACTTGGTCAGTTGTTCGCTGGCCAAATATACAGACAGGGACTTGAACGTGGTTGGCCCACAGGCGTTGATGACACTAGCCCTCGCGAAGAGCGCACCTTTGGCGCCCGCGGCGATCTGCCCTTCGCCCGGACCGATGACGGTGACCTTGACTATTGGATCGCAGCCTGAAGTAGGCAGTCCGTTCGGCTCGCCGGGCAGCTCGCAGGGCGAGGTCGACGTTTCGCACGACGGCAACTGGCCATTGTCACCGATGATGACCTTTTCGATGCAGCCGAACTGGCACGCGCCGAACAGACAGACCGCGAACAGCAACTTCTTCATGCAAATTCTCCTTGTGTAAAGGGCGTCCCATGAGGGGACGATCCGCGCCTCAAATGACACGAGACAAGAAAAGATAACACACTTTACACATTTTGTCAAGATAGTAAATTAGACTTTTTTATCAAAAAACAAGGCCATTTGGCCTATTTTATTATTTTTGTAAGTCATACTCTTGACAGATTTATCAAAATCTGCTAAGTTACTCGGTTCATTTCACGGTTTGCGCTCGCGGGCATGTTGCCCGTATCCGCTCCACATCGGACTGACGGGCGGTTCCGTCGGTCCACATTGCTCCCCACCGGAGGTATCACATGATCGAAGCCATCAAGTCAGCAGTCAGCGCGATCGATTCTTGCAGGAACGGGAAAGTGTCCATGGACGTCATCAAGGCAGTCGCTGCCGCGGTCTCAGCTGGCGTGAAGCCTCCGATTGCGCTCGCGGGCCGCAAGCCCTTCATCGAGTGCGGTACCCCCAAGGTGGCGCCGCCCGGATCTTGGCCGCACTTCATTCGGGCACTGGTCTACTGCGAAGCGCAGAGATTCGACCTCGCGGTTCTCCGGGAAGAGGCCAAGAGCGGCAACGAGAAGTCGGAGAGCAGAGTGAAGCGCATGAACTACGTCGTCTGCGCAATCCATGACGCCCTCGTCCTCGCCAAACGGACGCTTGAGGCCAGAGACGAGAACGCGGAGCGCGAAGGGAATCGCCGCAGGACTGAAGCGCGGCTGGCGGCGGACAAGGCCAAGGAAGATGCGCGGCGCGCCCGTCAAATCGAGCGGCAGCAGTTACTCCAGGCTTCCCTGCAGAACATGCAGGCTCCCGAGGTCGTCGATGCCGTAGGCAAGCCGACGCAGCAGGCGCAGCCGCAGGGTCAGCGCGGCAGGCACCCGCGGCTCTCGATCGAGCGCGTGCGTTTGCTCCTGGACCGCGAGACCAAGAAGCGGCTCGAGGACACGAACGTCTCGCCCGAGGACGGCAAGCTCGTAGCGGCACGCTTCGTCCTGGGGCTGGTGCTCCAGGCCTCGCACGGTGGTGGGGACTACACCTACACCAAGGAGGAAGTCGATTCCTTCAAGGGCGAGATCAGCCTGTTCGTGTCACTCATCTACACGGCTGCCAACCCGCTCCGCGGCGCCCAGGCCTTGGAGCAGGCCGAGCAGTGGATGCATCGGCAGATGGACCCCAGGGCGCGGCGCGACGACGTGAAGCCGAGCGCTGACGAGACGCTGTCTCATCGGCTCGACCTCCGGGGCTTCACGCCTGCGGCACCCAAGGCAGCGCAGCCTGCCGCCGAGCAGCCGGCTGCGGAAGCTGCGGCGGAGTAGCAGAAGCGGAACCGCACCGCTTCAACAGGTCACCGGCCGAATGCAGGAAGGAACTCCTTCCCCTCGCATTCGGCCGGTTTTCTTTTATCCCTGTCATTGCGAGGAGTAGCAACGACGAAGTCGCGTTTAACGCGACGAAGCAATCTCTGGAATCCGGAGATTGCCGCGCGCATTCAGTATATGCGCTCGCCATGACAAAAAAACGATGCACAAATCAAAAACTCTTAAGCTCACGCGCCAGGCACGCCCAAGCTTCGGGCGACAGATCTTCGGCGCGGGAATTGGGATTAGAGAGTAGATGGTAGAGGGTAGAGGGTAGCCCTAAGTTTGAACGCAACAATTTCCTCGGATGGGCAAAGCCGCGGCGCGCCAGTTGCATGATTTTTTCCGGATCGATCCCCCACTTTTTTTCGCGCGCTATCAATGGCATAGGTTTTATGAACAAGATGGCCGATTCGACTTTGGGTGCAGGATAAAAACAATCGGCAGACACCAGACGCAAGACACGCGCTTCTTCGGACGCCAACGCCACCATGAGCGACAATAGCGAGGTCTTGCCTTTTTTTCGATGGCCTGCCACGTCGCTCGCGAGCGACGTGGCTCTTTCCGCCACTTCGCGCTGCACGAGCGCCACCAAGAGTTCCGGCGGGTTAGGATTCCACAACGCCTTACGCAAAGCGAACGAGGTAATGGCGTAAGGCAAATTCGAGACGAATTTCCACACTCCGTTGCCTATGATCTCATGCCAATGGATCTCCGTGGCATCGCCTTGGATAATCTTCGAAGATACGGCGCGTTGCAGATATTCCACGAACCTGCGATCCCGCTCGATGGCCACGACCTCGGCTCCGCGCGCGACGAGCGCCTTGGTCAACACGCCCAAACCCGGTCCGATCTCCAGCACTTTGTCGCCGGGGTCGATGCGCGCCGCAGCCACGACGTCAGCCAAGACTTTTTCGTCAATCAAAAAATTTTGTCCTAAACGTTTGTTCGGCGCTCCCCCGATCTCCCCCAAAACTTTTTTTATTTCACCCGGCGTCATGCGGCAATTAAACCACGCGAAAGCGCGAGCGTCCAAAAAATCCTCGATTGCCCCAAAATGGTCCGATAGGTACGATTTGGGGCAATTGGTCTTACCCGCTTATTCGTTCATCCAAACCCACATCGAAGTGTGTTTCCATTATCATTCATTTCCTCAAAATGGTCCGATAGGTACGAATTGAGGAAATCGCGATTTTTCAAAAAATCCGGAACCCCGAGGTCAGGGTTCCGGAAAGTTTTCAGGCCGTGCCGAATTGGCGGTCGCCGGCGTCGCCCAGGCCGGGCAGGATATAGCCGCGTTCGTTCAATCTCTCGTCCAACGCCGCCAAGTGGATGGGTACGTCGGGATGAGCCTCGCTCAACCGCTGCACGCCTTCGGGCGCGGCGATGAGGCCGATGAACTTGATGCGCTTGGCGCCCCATTTCTTCAGGATGTCGACTGTCGCCACGGCTGAACCGCCGGTCGCCAGCATGGGATCGAGCACCAGGCAGACCTCCACCGTCGGCGAGACGGGCAGCTTGTTGTAGTACTCGACGGGACGCAAAGTGTTCTCGTCGCGATACAACCCAATGTGCCAGACTTGCGCGTTGGGCATCATCTGATGGATGCCTTCCACCATGCCGAGCCCGGCGCGCAGGATGGGCACAAGGCCGATCTTGTCCTTGAGCATCCAGCCTTTAGCCGCGGCGAGCGGCGTCAGCACTTTGTAGTCGGCTAGTTCCAGATCGTCGCAAGCCTCGTAGGCCAACAGCATGGCGAGTTCGCCGACCAGCTCGCGGAACTTTTTCGGCGCAGTCTCGATGACGCGCAATTGGGTCAGCTTGCACCTGACTAGCGGATGAGCGGAAACGAAAACGCTGCCCATGACGGCCTCCCTGGCTAGAAATGTACGCCTGGGTTATACGTCCTGGCTTCCGCAGCGTCAAGCGAATCTAAAAATGACCTGCGTGTGGATGACGCGACATCAATCATCTTTAGACTTGCGTCCTGAACCAATCTAAAGTTATATTCAAACCTTGTTCAAAAACCATCTTAGGTCTCCAACCCATGTCATGCCGCAGTTTGGATGAGTCGAGGGCGCTGCGCAATGGCGCTCCGATATCAGCCGGACCCTTGAGCGGCTTTTTTTCGTAGGCACTGAACTTGCTCAACAGGGCGAAGATCCGCTTGACCGAAGTCTCGATTCCCGTTCCCACATGATACGGTCCGGGGGCTTCGGGCTTGTCCAGGCCCGCCATCAGCGCCGCCACCACGTCGCCCACGAAGACGTAATCCCGCGTCTGCTCGCCTGTGCCGTTTAGCTTGAGCGTTTCGTCCGCCAACATGCGTTTGCAAAAAATCGCCACCACGCCAGCCTCACCGTGCGGATTCTGGCGCGGGCCATAGACGTTGGCGAAACGGAAAGACGTGAAAGGCAATCCGCGTGCCGCTCGATAGAAAGCGCCGTAATATTCGCTCGCGACTTTGGCGATGGCATAAGGCGATTGCGGAGCCGCCGCGTGTTTTTCGTCGGTGGGCAAGATGGTCTGCTCCGAGGATAAAGCGCCGCCTGTGCTCGCGAAGATGAAGCGTTTGACTTTGGCTTGGGCTGAAGCTTCCAAGAGCCGCAAAGTAGCCATGACATTCGTCTCGGCATCCATGACCGGATCTTTGACCGAAACCGGGATGCTGGCCTGCGCCGCCAGATGGAAGACGACCGCGGGCTTGAGTTTTTTTATGAGCGCGGCTGCGGCCGGTCCCCGGATATCAAGTTTTTTGAAAGTCGCTTTTGGATTGATGTTTTTCCTGAACCCGGTCGACAAGTCATCGAGCACGACGACTTTGAACTTTCGCTCGACCAAAGCGTCGACCAGATGCGAACCGATGAACCCCGCTCCGCCGGTCACGATGGCTGTTTTCATATGCCGACAGTGTAGCCTAGATTGAAACGTATTCAAAAAGTAGCTCATGTCAACGGCTTGACCACAAAGATAGGACTTGGTAAACCTTGCTGAGAAAGGAACGTCAGCCATGTCCCTTGCAAGCGAATGGAGAAAAAGACTCGGGGAACGGCACCCCGAAAAACGGGTGGATCGAACCGAAGGGCTCGACGCCGAACGACGGGCCTGGGCCGAGGAAATAATCGCCAAAATCCCGGCCTACATCGAAAATACCGTCGATCGTGGAGGCTTAGTAATCGACGTCGGAGACTTCCGGTATATGGAATGGCCGGCCGGGAAAGGCAACTTCTTTCCGACGCGCGACGAACTCAAAGGTGCCGCCCTTATGCTCTTTGACTTCTGCCAAGACGAGGGCCTTCATCTGTTTATCAGCGGAACCCGCGAGCATGGTTACAGATGGATACCGCCGTTCGGCATATTCATCCGACTTGAGCGCTGACCTCTCTCGACTCCAGTCTCAAAAGCGTCCCGGTGGCCACCGGGACGCTTTTTCGTTACTCCTTATTCAACTCTTCCCTGAAATCTCCGGGTTTGATGCCTTGGCGCAGTTCGGCTTCGACGAACATGTCCAGTTCGCCGTTCAACACCGCGTCCGTGTCCGAAGTCTCGACGCCGGTGCGCAGGTCTTTGACCATGTGGTAGGGATGCAAGACGTATGAACGGATCTGACTCCCCCACTCCGCGCTGTGGTATTCGCCGCGGAGTTCCTTTTTCTCTTTCTGAAGTTCTTCTTCTTTCAGCAATAGCAAGCGCGACTTCAAGACTTTCATGGCTGTCTCGCGGTTTTGGGTCTGCGAGCGTTCGTTTTGGCAGGTGACGATGATATTGGTCGGCAGATGGACGATGCGCACGGCCGAATAAGTCGTGTTCACCGATTGCCCGCCTTTGCCGCCCGAAGTGAAGGTGTCGATGCGCAAATCCTCGGGTTTGATCTCGATATCGACATCTTCATCGACCTCCGGAATGACTTCGACCAGGGCAAATGACGTCTGGCGCAAGCTGTCGGCGTTGAAGGGCGAGAGCCTGACCAAGCGATGCACGCCGGCTTCACCTTTGAGATAGCCGTAAGCAAAGCGGCCTTCGACGAAGAACGTCGCGGATTTGATGCCCGCTTCGGTGCCGCGCGATTCGTCGGCCAGCTTCACCTTCCAACCTTTCTTCTCGGCATAACGGAAATACATGCGCATCAGCATCTCGGCCCAATCCTGCGCATCCGTGCCGCCGGCGCCGGCGTGGATCGTAAGCACGACGTTCGAGGCGTCATGCGCTCCGCCCAAAAGCATGGAAAATTCCATGTCGGCGTAGCGTTTTTCCAGCTCGTCCATCTTGCCCAAACCGTCTTTGGTCAATGAGTCGTCTTTTTCCGCGTCGGCCAATTCCAAGAGTTCCTGCAGTTCCATGACTTCGTTGCGCAGCGCCGACCAAGCGTCGAAATCTTTTTTAAGATCGGCGAGCTTCTGCGATTCGCGACGTGCGCGTTCCTGGTTGCTCCAAAAATCCGGCGCCGACGTCACGACCTCAAGCGCCGCGATTTCCTCGCGCCGCGCATCCATCTCCAAAACCCGCCAAGCTTCGTCTAGCTTGGCGCGCAAGGCGTCGAGGCGCGTTTGGAATTCTTGATTCATACGGCAACGCCCCGATATTACCTCGGGGCGCGGTCAACTGGCAAACTGAACGGCGGTCAAAGATTGAATTTGCTGCGATACTGGCCGATGACCGGAATTTCCCAAAACTCGCCTTGCAGGCATTTGATGAAGGCTAGGACATTCAGCACGAGCACGATGATGGCCAAAGCCCAACCGATGAGCGGAAACCAAAACACGAGCGAACCCACGATCCAGACGATGAACAAAATCAAACCCTGCTTGGCATGTTCTTGCGCGTATTTGGAATCCCGCTTAGCCAACAGCGGAACGAGGAACAAAATCCAGACGTAACTCAACGCGGCCACGACTTTGTTCTCTTCGATGTCTTTTTTGTCGAAAACGATTTTTGCCATATAAGTATTTATTGTTATGCGCCACAGGATACCATCTCGCGACGAGAAGGTCACGTTTTTTGTTTGATATGAAAGAACGGCGCGAGTATGCGCCGTCCGGGTCAGGTTTTCTCCGTTGAAGAAGCGGAGTCGTCCCAGCCAGATCTGTAGAAGTTCAACAGGAAGACGTAAAACTTTCGCGGGAGCGTCTTGGGAAACGCGTGAGGCAAGGCTTTCAAGAGTGAGCGGTAGGGGCCGAGGTCGGGCGATAATTCTGTAGGGATCTTAACTTCCCGCAGAATAAATACCACGAGGCTGCTGACGAACATGCCTATGCACCAGCCGCAGAGTACAGCGTAGATGACGCCCCTGTAGACGCTGCCAACCCATAGGCTGGCGAAGATGAATGCGCAAAAGGTAGCTAGGTTCCCCACCCAATTTCGCAAACCCCAAATGATCTTCCACGCTAGATTTCTCTTCCCCCGATACTCCGCTTCCTGCAGGGGGCCCATATACAGAAACCACCAAACAATAGGAAGAGAAAAAAACAGAGCACATAAAAGGTTCTCCAGCATGACTCCCTCCTGCGTATCAATTAGCATTAATTTCCTCTGCGGTCAAGATTTCGCGAGTAAGAAAAGAACGGCGCGAGCGTGCGCCGTCCGAGTTCAAGTTTTGGTCGCGCTTGAAGCGACTGGGTCTTCGAGCGCTGGCGGCTCGTGGATGAAGGAGTCCCACAGAAAAACGTGGATTCTTTCCGTAACGGTTTCGGCCCAGACGATCCTTACGCGCTGCGAGCGGTAAGGTTCCGAGCCCTTTGATACGAGCTTTGACGGCAACCTCATCCGTCGCAGCAGCGGCCCCGAAAAGTAAACGGCGAAAAAACCTACGGCAACTCCCGTCACCATGAGCAGGGGCGCCAACAGCCCCCACTTTCCGAGCACCTGAATGAGTTTCACGGTCAGCAGAAGAACCGAAACGAGCAGAGCGCTGGTCACGAATCCAGGCATTCGACGCCAGGGCCAACGCCACCTCTCGCCGCGCAAGAAGAAGAGACTCGCTGCAAACAGATAAAAGGCCGCGAACCAGGCCAGAAAAATCAAAATGAGCAACAACGCTTGTCCCATGACATCCTCCTATCCAAGCCTCCAGAAGCATAACAGCATTTTTCCTATTACCAAAAGGGCGCGGAAACCGCGCCCCTACATTTTGGCTACCGTCTGGGCGCATGGCATGCGCCCCTACATTGGCTACCGTCTACAAGCTACCCTCTAGTTTAGTAATCCATCCCGCCCATGCCGGGTGCGGCGGGTTCTTCTTTTTTAGGTTTGTCGGTGATCACGCACTCGGTGGTCAGGAACATGGCTGCGACCGAGGCGGCGTTCTGTAAGGCATAACGCGTGACTTTGGTCGGATCCACGATGCCGGCTTTGAGCAGATCTTCGTAGGTGTCGGTGAGCGCGTTGTAACCTTCGCTGCCTTTGCGCTTCTTCACTTCTTCCACCACGACCGAACCTTCTTTGCCCGCGTTCTCCGCGATGGCGCGGATCGGTTCCTCGATGGCTTTGCGCAGGATAGCCAAGCCGATCGCTTCTTCGCCCTCGACTTTTACCAGGTCGAGTGCGCTTTGGGTGCGCAAGAGCGCGACTCCGCCGCCCGGCACGATACCCTCTTCGACCGCGGCCTTGGTGGCCGAGACTGCGTCCTCGATGCGATGTTTTTTCTCTTTCATCTCGACTTCGGTCGCGGCGCCGACTTTGATCACGCACACGCCACCGGCCAGCTTAGCCAGCCGTTCCTGCAACTTCTCGCGGTCGAACTCCGATTCCGTGGTCTCGAGCGCTTTGCGGATCTGCGCGACGCGCGCTTTGATTTTTTCTTCATCGCCTTTGCCGCCGACGAAAGTCGTATGATCCTTGGCGGACACGACTTTGTGCGCGCTGCCCAAGTCCTCGAGCGTGGCCGAATCAAGCTTGCGGCCCAGATCCTCGGTGATGACGGTCGCGCCGGTCACGGCGGCGATGTCCTGAAGCAGGTCTTTGCGGCGGTCGCCGAAACCCGGCGCCTTGACCGCCAGCGCGTTGAACGTACCGCGCAGCTTGTTGACGATGAGCGTGGTCAAAGCCTCGCCGTCGATGTCATCGCACACGATGACGATTTCCTTTTTGCCGGTCTGCACCACCTTCTCCAGCGTGGGCAAGATATCTTGGATGGATGAGATTTTTTTGTCGGTGATCAGGATGTACGGATCGTTGTATTCAGCTTCCAAGCGCTCCGGGTTGGTCACCATGTAAGGCGTGCTGTAACCCTTGTCGATGCGCATGCCCTTGACCACCTCGGTCTCGATGCCGAAAGTCTGGCCTTCCTCGACCGTGATCACGCCGTCGGTGCCGATTTCCTTCATGGCGTCAGCGATCTTCTTGCCGATCTCGGCGTCGTTGGCCGAGATGGACGCGACCTGTTCGATTTCGCCGCCTTGCACCGGCTTGGAGATCTTCTTCAATTCTTCCACGATGGCTTCCACGCCTTTTTCGATGCCGCGTTTGACCGCCAGCGGGTTGGCGCCGGCGGTGATGTTCTTCAAGCCCTCCGCGATCATGGCTTGGGCCAAAACGGTCGCGGTGGTGGTGCCGTCGCCGGCCACATCGTTGGTCTTGGACGCGACTTCTTTGACCAACTCCGCGCCGATATTCTCGAATTTGTCTTCGAGCTCGATTTCCTTGGCCACGGTCACGCCGTCTTTGGTGATGGTGGGCGCGCCGTAACCTTTATCTATGACCACGTTGCGGCCCCGGGGACCGAGCGTGACCTTGACCGCATTGGCCAACTGATCCACTCCCCGCCGCATGGCCTGCCGAGCTTTCTCGTCGAAAATGATTTGCTTGGACATAGTTCATTCAATTACGAATTACAAATTACGAATGCCAAATGTCATATCCTCTCAATTCGTCATTTGGCATTTGGCATTTTTAATTTTCTATCACTGCCATCACGTCGGACTCGGCGATGACGAGATAATCGACTTCCTCGATCTTGACCTCATCCGGCGAATATTTCTTGAACACGACTTTGTCGCCGACTTTGAGGTTCATCGCGGCGCGCGAACCTGAATCCAAAAGACGACCCGGACCCACGGCGATGACCTCACCCTGTTCCGGACGTTCCTTATCGACCGTTTCCGGCAGGATAATCCCGGTCTTGGTCACTTCTTCTTTGGGTAGGGCTTTGACGATCACCCTGTCACCCAGCGGACGTAGTTTCATAGATGGCGTAAAAAGATTAAAGAATGCGTTATTTTAGTGATATAAACAGCTCGGAATAGCATTCGAAGCCTTTGAGTGCTAAAGCGGAGCGGTTTAAATATGCCAAAGATTGTGCTTTGGCGTCAAGACCTTAACACGGAAGCCGCGAAATACGAATCACGGAAACCTGATTCAGGTTCTAGGTGCTAGGTACTAGGTTCTGAACCCAGAACCTAGTACCTAGCACCTGTCTATACTTTGTCATCTTTCTAATTTTAGCTTATCCTGCGCTAAATATGCTTTGGTGGCTCAAGAAGCTCATCCGGCACCCGGCGCGTATCGGCTCAATCGCGCCGAGTTCGCGTTTTCTGGCGCGCCTCATGGTACGCGAACTCAAGCCTGGCATGCGCATACTGGAGCTTGGTCCGGGTGAAGGCGCAATCACACGGCGCATCCTTGAGCAGATCGGCGCAGCGGAAAAATTGACCCTGCTCGAACGCGATCCGGAGCTGGCCGACATCTGCGCCAAAAAATTCCCCGACTGCGAACTTTTGCGCGGCGACGCGGCGGACATCCTGGAACGCGACACGCGGACCTTCGACGCGATCCTCTCCGGTATCCCCTTTGCCGTCATGCACGAGGAAAAACGCCAGCGCGTCTTCACTTTGATCCGCGACCATTTAGAACCCGACGGCAGTTTCATCATGTTCCAATATTCACGCCACACGCTGCATGAATTGAAAGACATCTTCCCTCGAGTCGAAGTCAATCTCACTTTCAAGAACCTACCGCCGGCTTTCGTATTCACTTGCCGAAATTAAGCGGGTGCCGATGATGCCAGGACAGTATCTAAGCAAATGTCATCCTTGAGCAACGCGAAGGATCTTCCTATACCTTAAGGAATTGGAAGATTCTTCGGCCGTCAGACGGCCTCAAGAATGACATTCTCTATGGATTTCAGTTTTAAAAAAATGACGATAGCAAAGTATTAAAATACGGGAATCTTGCGATTCCCGTCGGTACGAGGCGCGGAGCTTTGGAGTTTAGACTCGCCAGCCGCGCGGCGGAATGGTTTTGCTTCACACGGACGGATCGACGATCTTGACGACGGTCGTCGGCGCGCCGCACTCGTGGCAAAAGGACTGGTGCTTGAATCCCGGAGGATTGTGCGTGGGATCAAAGGCGCAGACCCGTTCGGTCGCGGCTTTGGAGACAAGGTCTTCCGGATGCAGCAGCTTGATGCGCACCAACGAACGGTGGACTTGGCGCTCCTCGGCCAGCCGCAGGAACAACTCGTTCAGGGCCGTTTGCGAATGCACCAAGTTGCAGCCATCCGACTTCCCGCCCCCGACCTCTTGCTGAACTATCCACGTGACCACGACCGGAAAGTCCTTGGTCTGGAGCTTGGGGGGTTCAAACATCTCACCGACGTCCTGACTTTTCGAGGCAGACATCATCTTGTCCTGCTTCCTCCAAGGTACGGATAAACCCTAGGCGGCTTCGGCGGGTTTGTCAATGGATGGAGCGCTACGGCTAAAAAGCAACAAAACCAAGGCCAAAAGCGCCAGCCCGGACCAATATGACCAAACGTAATGATCGAACAACGCAAGCGGCAGTAACCAAGAAAAAAATTCCAAACGCGGCGTCAGCTGGCGCAAACTCAAAACTGACAAAAGTATAAAGACGAGACTGCCCACGAAACCAAAATCAACCAGGAGGAGCAAGAAAAAATCGTGCGGGGATTCGAGCGGCGCATTTAATTTACCTTGGGAATTTTTGCGCGCGGTCTGCGCCATGAAAAAGAGTTCAGCATTGGCTCCCGTACCCAAGACAGGGCGACGCTTGAACATCTCCCAACCTTCAGCCAGACTCGATTGTCGTTCTGCCTGCGAGATGAGCTCAAGTCGGTCTTGCGCTTTGACTCGCGTGGTCAAAGGTTCGAGTTGCGTGATTCCGATCAAGCCCGCGCCCAGCACAGCGCAGACCAGCGCAAGAACCACGAAACTGAAATTCGTTTCCGCTGACTTGCGGTGCAGAAATGATCTTGTGCCCAAGACGGCGAGGCTTAAGGCGGCGGCGAGCATGGCGCTGCGACTGAAGGTCAAGATGAGCACGCCCGAAAAAACCGCGGCGGCCAAGGCGTAGGCATAAGCGCGAAATCTATCTTGAGCTGAACCCGCGGCATGAACGGCGGCCAGGATCCCGGCCGCGAGCCAACCGCCGAAGATGTTGGGATGCGGAAAGCTGCCGTAGACGCGCAGTAAGCGGAACTCGCTCCACTCCACGACCGAGACGCCGAGCTCGCGCGGATCATGCGCGGCCAAACCGAGCCACGAAGCGGCAAAAGCTTTTTGTTGCGCGAATTGGTATGCACCCAAAAGCGTTGGCGCAAGCAACGACGTCACGAACCAAAAAAGTAATTTGCGCACTGCCACTTTTTTATCGAACAAAGTCCAAACGAAGAATCCGAGCAATAAAATCTGCACCCACCACACAAGCATCGGCTGCCAGGGCGCGCCGGTGGAAAAACCCGCGGCGATGAGCAGAAGCGCGAGGATCGCAGGCAAGACCAAGCGTTTATCGCGGCGCGGCGTAAAACCGAAAAGAATGGTCGCGAGAATCGGGATCCAGGCTGCATAAACGACCAGACTCCCCTGCTCCCACGGCCAGCCGCCGAGTTCCGCGGGACGATACCAACGCGTCTGCCAAGGCAAAACTAGGATGGCAGCACGCCATGAAATCTCGAATAATTTTTCGCGCCAGCCGCTCATAGCGTGACTTTGGAGATTAACGCCTCATAAGCGCGACGATACTCTTCGCGCCGATCATTGACGTGGAGTTTGAGCGTCTGCTCATTGACCACGACTCGCGTATCGCGGTTCATGAGTTGTTTGATGCCTGGCGGGAACCAACGCAATTGAAAAGCGCGGGAGGGAGATTCGAGTAGACGATAGAGGGTAGGGGCGCATGCCATGCGCCCTGACGGTAGACGGTAGCCAAAAGCTAAACGCAAATCGGGCGGGGCAATCCAAGGTCGCGCCATGGCGTGACGCGAGGTTATCTTGGGATTGGCACGCCATAAATCCTGCGACACGCCGTCATCATATAAAGGCAGGAGAGACAGGAACCAATGACGGAAGTACGGATCGTCCGGCGCCAGCAGGTGAGCGGACAGATCCAGCGCGTCGTCGGTCACGAAATACGACAAGCAAGCCGTGTCGCGCGCATGCTTTTGACTGGGCAGGAGGCCGAGCAAGCGAAACAGGCCGGCGCTCAAAAAACGCGTCGACCAAAGCGCGCCTCGCCTCACCACCACGAAAAAATCCAAGTCTCCGTCGCGCCGCGCATTGCCCAAAGCGGTGGTGTTGGATAAAGCGACGAACCGCGCGCCTAAAAATTTGAGCCAAAAAGCAAAACGCCGAGCGCGTCGCCGTTTGGCCGCTTGCAGCGCATCGCGCCGCGCAATCTCGGCGACGATTTCGTCGAAGTTTTCCGCCAACCCGACGCGTCCCCTGCCTTGTCTGACCCACCCTTCATTCTCCAAGCCGCGCAAAGCCGCTGAAAAATCTTGTTCGCTGATCGGCGTCGTCGTTTCCAAAGTCGAGAAAAGTTCGGGCAGCGTCGGAGCATATCGCCAGGCCCGGTGGAAACACAAGGTCTTCCGGATCGCATCGCACGCCGCGTTCATGCCGATTCAGTCCGCTCCTTGAATTGGGCGGATGGCGCGGCGAAACGCTTTTTGATCCAAGTCGCGCCTTGGGTCACGAAAGCATCCGTCACCACGATCTCTTTTTCACTCATCGAAAGCACTTGCGACCAGGCGACCAACGCCTCTTCATCCATCAAGCCCGGCAACATGCCGCTCGTGCGGACGTGCAACGAAATCAAGTGCCCGCTGTCGGCGTCCAAATCCAAACTAGCCAAACGCCCCAAGGAAATGCCCGATTTGGTGCGGACTTTGACGTTCTTGAGCTTATTAGTATTGACCAACATGGGGAAAGCGTAGCAGTAGCAAGTAGCAAGTAGCAAGTACCTGGGAAACGTAGGGGCGCGGTTTCCGCGCCCCTCGAAGGGCGGGGTAACCCCGCCCCTACTAATAAATACTATTGCTGCAACTGCGCTTCTGCCTTTGGCGGCTGGGGTTTTTTCAGGAACAGCGCTTGCTGGGCCACGGTCAAAAGGCTCATGACCAAGAGATACAGCGTGAGTCCACCCGGCAAAGTGAAACCGATGACCACCGTCATGATGGGCATGACGTACATCATCTGCTTGTTCATCATGGCGGCCATGGATTCGTCCTTGGTGCCTGCTTGGCCTTTGACGTCGGCCGGCGGCGGAGTGGTCGGGCTGGGCTTGCGGAAAAGCTGCCAGGATTGCCAAAACTGCACGGCACCGCCCAAGATGGCCAGGATGTAATTCGGCTGGCTCAAATCCACGAAACCCAAAAACATCTTGTTGACCACGCCCGGATTGGCGATGAAAGGATAAAGCAAGTTAAGCGAATGCGAAGACAAACCTTCGCGCAACGCCTGGAACAATCCGATGAAGATGGGCAGCTGGATCAAAAGCGGCAAACACGACGCCGCGGGATTCACCTTTTCGCGGCGATACAGCTCCATGAGCTCCTTAGCTTGCGCTTCTTTATCGTCTTTCAAACGCTTCCTGATCTCGTCCATCTTGGGCTGCAGTTCTTGTAGCGCGCGTTGCTGCTTTATCTGCGAAGCGCTCAAAGGATACAGGACCAGCTTGACCAGGATGGTCAACGCGATGATGGCAAAACCAAAGTCGCTGCCCGGGATCACATGGTAAAGCCAGATGAGCAGGTTCAAGAGTGGCTGGAAGATGATGAGGTTGAAGAGTGCGATCATAAAGTAGAGGGTAGAGAGTAGAGGGTAGCCGGAATGACTAATGTCTGATTTCTAATGTCTAGTGCCAGTTCAGAATTTAGTCATTAGAAATTAATCATTATAAATTCTTTTTTTCCTTATTCTCGGATTCGAGAGGTGTTTCTTCAGTCGCCTTGATCTCGACTTTGGTTACTTCTTCTTTTTGGTCCGCTTCGGCTGCGCTTTCAGGTTTCTCTTCGCCTGCAAATTCGCCCACGTCGGAGTCGGCGACTTTGCGGCCGCTTTCTTCGGCGACGGTGATTTTCCAACCGGAAAGCTTGGCGGCCAAACGCACGTTCTGTCCGCCTTTGCCGATGGCCAGCGAGAGTTGGTCGGCCGGCACATGGACCGTGGCCAAGTGGCTCCCGGCGTCCAAACGGATATCCAAAGCTTTGGCCGGGGAAAGCGCCGCGGTGATGAATTCCGCGTCGTCCGCCGACCAGTTGATGACATCGACTTTCTCGCCGCCCAGTTCGCGGATGATGGTCTGGATACGCGTGCCGCGCTGTCCGATGCACGAGCCGATGGGATCGATGGCGTCGTCATGCGCCGTGACCGCGACTTTGGTGCGCGAACCGGCTTCGCGCGCGATGTTCTTGATCTCCACGATGCCGTTGGCGATCTCCGGGATCTCTTGGGCGAAGATGGCGGCCACCAGCCCGGGACTCGAACGCGACAGACGGATCTCCGGACCCTTGTTGGTCATCGTGACTTCGCGCAGGATGGCTTTGATGCGCACGCCGGGGAAATAACGCTCGGTTTCGATTTGATCTTCAGGCAAAAGCACACCCGTAGCGCGACCCAAGTCGATGAGCACGACCCGGCCTTCGCGGCGCTGGATGGTCACGTTCATGAGCTCGCCTTCGCGATCCTTGAAATCGCCGAAGATGACGTTGCGCTCGGCTTCGCGCAGCTTTTGCATGATGACTTGTTTAGCCGTCTGCGCCGCCATGCGGCCGAACGCCGCGGGCACGGACAACTCCACTTTGATCTCGTCATCCAATTGCGCATCGGGTTTGAGGTCGCGCGCGTCGGACAACATGATCATGGTCTTTTGGTTGAAGACGAATTCGTCTTCGGCCTTTTCGCCTTCGCCCGCCGGCGCGGCTTCCTCGGCCGGCGCGAGTGCCGGAGGAGCGGTGCGCATGATGTCGGAGGGGCGCGGCGCATCCTTTTTGATGGCATGCGCGGCTTCGAACTTCTCGAAATAGTCCGGCGGCAGCTCCATGTCTTCGACCACCTGTTTCACGTCGAAAACCCGGATGCCGGCCGTCGCACCGTCATACGTCTCGGGATCGAACTGGACTTTTATGTTCTGGTTCTTATTGCCGAAGTCCTTGCGATAAGCCGCGGCCAATGCCGCTTCGACCGTCTCAAGCACGGATTCGTAAGACAAATTCTTTTCGTCGCACACCTGTCGGATAGCTTGGGAAATTGGGGAGGCCATATATACAATTACAAATTACAAATTACGAATGCCAAATTGACGGATAATTTGTAATTTGGCATTTGGCATTTGTAATTGCCTAATAAATAAACTCGTCCAACCGGAACGAGTATGCGCATAGAATAGAGTAAGGTGGTAAAAAAGTCAAGTTCGAGGCTTGTCCGATGCAAGATGAGCCCCAAATCGACGGATGAAAAAAGGCTGATGCTAAAATCCAAACTTCAAGAGTTAGGTGTCCAAGAATTTGGAAGAAAAAGACTCACGCGAAAGACAAACGCCGAGATTGTCGTTCCGATTGTCGTGGGAATTCCTGTTCACGTTCGCCCCGTCCGAATCGGCGTTGCCGACGTTCACAAAGTTCCCATCCGAGGAGCGTCTGTTGTCCTGTCCCATCTTGGGCAGCATGGGTTCGACCAAATCCCGGCGGTTCCCATTGTATGATCACGCAGCGGCCGCTCTCTGACCCCGTCAGAGTCCGCTTCAGGACAGGACAAGCAGTGAGCTTCTTTTATTAGGCAGGCGACCCCGCGACCTTAATCGAGGAGTGCAACAGCCATGCGACCGTTGCCGACCGCACATTCCGCCGCACCGCAGCGGGATGACCTGTGATTATTCTACCAAAAAAAAATTCGAAAACAAAAATTAAGGGTCCAAGGGTCAAGTATCAAGTGTCCAAGGATTTGGAAGAAAAAGGCTCACGCGAAAGACCCACCCCCAGACCACCAAGCCGAGCGACACGGGAGCTCCCGCTCACGCGCGCGCCGTCCGCATCGGCATAGCCGACGAGCACAGAGCTCCCATCCGAGGAAAGAACATCAGACCAGTGATACTCGTTTACGAGGATGCGTTCGCCTTTGCCCTGGCCATTGAGGCGTTCGGTCGCAATCAGATGGAGAGCGGTGGCGTAGAGCATCTGGAACGGCTCTGGACGATGTAATTGGTCACGTGGAATATCAAGTTTCTTCGCGTATTCCTCGATGGCGAACTCTTGGGTGTCTTGATGCGTGAAGCTGTCTCCTGGTTCGTGATGATGGCGCTTGTTCTTTGAATCGGGGATGGTCTGTTTGGAGATGAGCTTCCATTCGTAGTTAAAGCCCAGCTTCTTGAAGAAGTCCTCGTTCTTATATGAGTCGGTGTTGAACAGGAATTTACCCAGGCCGAGCTTGGTGTATTCAGCTTGGATGAGTCCGTTCATGCGTTCTCCCGTGAGTAGCGTTCCGTCCTTGTCAGCGACGAAGAGGATGAGCATCTCTTCGACGCCAGTCTTCTCTTTGATCTCTTTGGATTTGGCTAGGTCTTCAGGAGTGTATGGGATGGGTGGGACTTTGGAGATATCGACGAAACCTTCGCCTAGCATGGCTTCGACGTCCTCAACGCCGTGGACATTCTCGCGGTCCAGGATTTCGATGGCTTCTTCGAGGTCTAGTTCAACGTCTTTAGTCTCGATGGCTTTCTGAAAGGCTTTGAACAAATCAGCCACCTTGCGTGCGTCTTGAGCTGATAGCTTCTTGTTCTCTTTTAACTGCTCGAAGTTAGCGGCTCCGTATTTGGCGTAGATTTCTTTTATCTGCGCAGCGAGTTTATCGGCGTAGCGCCTGACGTGGGTCGGCAAATCCTGCCGACGAATCCCGGAAGTATAAGGTAGCCCTTCGACAGGTTCAGGGGCTATTTTACTTTTAGGGGTTTCGAAGGGGTTGGCGGGCATGGTTTAATTTCGAGAGCGGGGGTGTTCATGGGGTAGTCTACAGGTAGATTGAGTCGGGGAGCAATACGGGTGAGAAAAACAAGCTAGCTGTATTGACTTTCCCGCTTATTTCTCTTAATATCACTTAGCTTTCTAACCGATGGCGCCGGCCCGGCGGATCCGGGACAAGGCTCTTTTCACCTGGTGCGATATGGCTGGAAAAAAAGCACGGACGGTTCAAACGCTTTTTCCTCTAGTGCGCAAAAGTGCGGCCATGAAGCTCTTGCTCGCCGGAGTGCTTTCCCGCGCCCAAGCCGGCTGGGTCGTGGCACTCAAGATCCCTGATCTGGAACGGCTGGAGCTCAAAAGCCTGTTCGTGCAACTGGCCCGCCAACGCGGAAGCAACGGATCCATCATCATCGACGACAGATATCCAGACGCCGCCATGCTGCGCAAAGTGCGAGGCAAGTCGTTGCTCTTCATGCGTGGCGACGACATCCCGAGCGACATCCAACGTGAGCTCGCGGAATGGCGTGAGGATTTCCCGTTCATGCTGGTCGCCTGCCGCCTCGATCCTTTTCCGGCGCACAACGACAACTCGCCCAAGCTGTCGCCCGAACTCCGTGAAATTTGCGTGGCGCCGGCCCTGGACTGGCCCAGTTGGTCAGAGCGAAAAAATGACCACACGGATCTTATCCGCGCCATGCACCAACGGCTCACCCTGCCCGACGGTTCGACTCCGCCCCCGCTGGGCGCGGCCGCCCTGGATCTGCTCCGCTCGAAAGAGTTCAAGGGCACGCTCGAAGTCGAACGTTGGATCAAGCTGGCGCTTCAAGATTATGCGCGACGGGGTTCGCAAGGAGATCTCCTGACCAGCCACTTCGTGACTTTGCGCACGCTCCATCTCCTCTCCAGCCACCGCGACGTGCCGCACCTGCGCATCCTGCAAGGCGGACTTAAGCCGCGGATTGCCTGACAGAAAAACCCTCTTCGACTCCGAAGAGGGCTCTTTTTTTATTTGTCGTCCTGAGCTTGTCGAAGGACCTTTTTAAGCGCTGGTCTGAACCGATGGCTGATAAAGGTCCTTCGACTTCGCTAGCGCTTCGCTCAGGATGACAATTCATTTTCCGGGCTACCCTCTACCGGCCGGGCGCATGGCATGCGCCCCTACTTCCCTACCCCCAACTGCAGCGCGCCTTTGAATACGACCCAGGGTCGATAACTGGTCTTCTGTCCGACGAATTTATCTGGGTCACACATGTCGTAGACATTCTTGTTCGCCGCATCGGTCCCGACTGGCCGCAGCGCTTTGGCGTCGCTGTTTTGATAGATATCCGTACCGCCGTAGCAACCGCCGTTGGGCAAAAGCGCTTTGTTGGTGGTTCCGAATCCGCCCGAGAGTTTGCCGCCTGCGATTTCGTTACGGCACTCGCCCGCGCACCAACCCCAATTATCCTTGAGATAAACTTTGGGGGTAAAGCGGCAAGATGAGAATTGGCTGTCAAAGCAACCGCCGCTCTTGGCCAAACCAGCCACGCATTGATCGCCCGGCGCGCAAGGATTGTTGGCGGCGCAGGGTCGGTCATTGTCGCCGGAGCACCTCGATGTCGCGCCGCACGCCTCCAAATTATTGACCTGCGGACACGAGTAGACGTGAGTGAATTCGAAATAATTTTGCTCGCAATCCTCATCGCTGTTGCCGAAGGTGAGCCTAGTCACGCACTTGTCCTCCGCTGCTGCGCCCGGAGCCGTGCAATCCGCGTCCTGGTGGCAGCGTTGGGCAGGCTGGCTCTGGCAGAATCCAGCTTCGATGCAACGGCCGGCCGAAGGCGGACAATCGCGATCCGTGGTGCAGCTTAGGCCGGGCGTGAATTCGCATTCCCTGGTGCTGCCGCAGAACGGTTTTTTGTTCTTCATCTGCACGTCGCGATACTGCTGGCGATGTCCATCTCCCCAATCGACGATCAGATCCTTGAGGCCGGCTTGATCGTCCGCGGCCCAGCCGTAGAAACGAATCGTAGACAAGGCTTGCCCGCCGACATACGCCACTTTGCCCTCGCTTGTACCGTCCAGGCTGAAAGCGCCGACTTGCGCGATGGGGCATTGTCCCGGGCCAGGGCATTGGCGCGAGGTGTCAGGTGCCGCGATCTGCGGCGGCCGCGGCGCGTAGTAAGCCATGTAGGAATAATTCCGCGCCAAACTCGTGTCGTTATTATTGTTGAACTTCGCGATGTAAGACGGCGTGAACAGGCCGGCGGTCACGTCAGTCGGCGGCGTCCTTTGGGCTTGGTCATAAGACGGCGGTGAGACCGTATCCCGTTCCAAGATGCCGGTCAGGCAATCGGCGCGATTGGGATCCAAGCCGCACACATCGGGTCTCTTCTGATATCCGGCGCCATGGGTACAGCTGTTGTTGTCAAGGTCAGGGTTGTTCGAGTTAGGGTCCCCGGTATCGGCTAAACAGCTCCAGGCCGTGCCACCGAACGCGCCGGAGTTCGGAGTGCCGTCAGTTTTCGACACGGACTTGCAATACTCCATCGACTCGACTGTTTCCTTACCGCCCACCCACAGCGGCTTGCAATCCTTGCTGTCCGTGCAGAAACCGCCCTCATTCCCGCCGCCTTCGCAGATACCAAGCTTGGATGCGCTATCACCGTGCCATCTCGTTAGGGTAATCTGACCTCCGCCCCATTGCTGGGCCGTCACCAAGGAATAATTCGGAATGTCTGGGGTGTTCGGGCACTCATTTTTACCGTCGTTGTTATAGTCCTTCACCTCCCCCATGGCATCAGCATGTTTCTTGATATTTGCGCACTCGTGATAATCGACGGGCAACGCTTCGCAGTGTCCCGGGATGTACATCTCGCTCCATTGCTTAGTTCCGCAATCGCCAGGACCGTTGCAGGACAGATATTGCCCCGACACGGCGAAGACGAAAGCTCCGGGGAATCTGTTGAGGCCCTGCCAATCGGCCCGGTCAAGATATCTGGCGCCGGCCAAATTCTTGCTGCCGATATCCTTGCCCGGATCAGCGCCGTTGGTATCGCCGATTTGACCCCAAGCGCCCCAATCCCCGCCCATCCACCACAGGTTGCCTTCGATCTTTATGTTGGCGGCCGTGGCCGGGTCAGGCACCCAACCGTTCACCGGATAGTTGGTGTTGATCGGGTAACTGCCGTTGATGGGATCGACTTGGACGTTGAAGAACGCGCCTTCAGCGTGTTGCACTTGTGCAACGATGGCGTGTTCATCCGGGTAAGGCATGGGCTTTTCAGGAAAACCCGAAGCCCTCTTCATATCGTTGTACCACCAGTTCTGCCAGGTGAATGAACATGCGGAATCCGAATCCTTATTGCTGCATTTGACGTATTCGTATCCTCCGGTTTGAGCCTGGTACGTTCCGTCGCGCCAGCCGGGTGCGCAATGCCCTGCCGTGCCATCGCAATCACCGTGCACTTCAATCGGACAATCCGTCGAAGCATTGCCGCCGCTGGGTTTGCGGCACCAGGCGCGGGTTCCGTCGGGGAAATGCACGGCGTTGTTGGCGCACTTGAAGGCTCCGGCCTGGGCCGCCGTGGCTCGCGTGAGGTTAATGCAGTTTGTGGATTTGGCGTCTATGCAATGTTGCACGGTCACAGCATTGAACGGATCGGAACTGGCCGTGCCTGTGTAGGTATAATGATCATTATTAGTGCTCCACAGCGCGGAATCCACCTGGCACGGCGCATATTGCGGCGCGAGCTGTCCGCCAACGTTACGCAAAGGCGCAGCGTGGCATACATGATAGCTGCCGAGTCCGCTGCCTCCGCCGGCGCCGCAGGCTTGGCCGGCGTTCACTCCGGACAGCGAGTTGCAGAAAGCGCTTCCCGCATCCACTTGGAGCAGGGTCGGGTTGCAGGTGCCCTGCCAGCCGCAGGTGCTTTGGCTCGAAAGCGGATCCGGCGAGCAGCGTTTGCCGAACTGCGGCCCGCTCACGCAGGCGTAGGAGGACTTGTCGACGGGCAAATCGTAATAGCGGTAGACGTTGTAGATTTTGGCGAACAGGTTGGAGAGCCAGGCCCAATTGGCTTTGGGCAACTCACCCAAGCGGAAAAATTTGGCGCCGGCGGAAATGAAAGTCGGCTTCGCCACGCTCATGCGGAAGTTGGCGGCGACTTTCTTGTCTTTGACTTGGAACAGCGGCTCCATGCCGATCTCACGTGTGTGCCGCGCCGAACCGAACGGTGCATTCGTCTCGCCGTACAGATAACCCAGGAGCGGCAGGCTAAAGCCTGATCCGTCCCAAACGCGATCCGTGAACGCCACGCTGTCGCCGTTGACCGAGGACCTGACGCGCGCCACCTCTTTGCAGATGTCGGCGTGGCCGATATCGAGCGTCATGTAGATGTAGCGGTTGTTGCTGGCGCCGGGGAACGAGGCCGTGACCCACCAACCCACGAAGCGGAAGGGGCCGCCCAGTTTGCCGCTGTTGCCTTTGATGTCCTCTTCCTTGATGGCGTTGTCCGTCAGCGAAGCGTCCTCAAACATGGCGCGGATCGAGAAGAACGGCTTGGAACCGTCTGATTCCATGTAGAGCACGTCCGGGGCGGAAAGTTTGTGCGCGCCGCCGAAGTCATCATCCATCATCTGGAATTTTTTGGCGCCTTGGCCACGAAAATCCGCTTGCCAGAATTTGTAGTAGCAATAATCGTCGGCCGACTCATCCTGCGTGTTCTTGTCGTTGTATAAGCACGGCAGTTTGATGAGCTCGCCTTTTTGGTTGCGCACGAAATCGGATTTTTGCGACGTCAGTTTGCTCCACTCGGCCATGATGTTCTTGATCAGTTGGTTCTGCCCCTTGTCCACGCCGGCGGCAGTCCCCTCCAACGGGAACTCATCCGCCCACCAGCCGCTCAAGGAGCACGCTCCGCCGCCGGCGCCCGTCTTGTAGAGCGGCTTGAAGTCGAAATAGCTGAAATTCTTTTCGAGCAGCGCGTTCTTGATGTCGACTTCCCCCGGATCCGTCTTGCTTTGCAAAAGCCACTTGGCCCAATACTTGCCATTGATGGGCACGAAATATTCCGCGTAGTTCCGGCTCACGCCCTGTCCGGTCGTCACCCAACGGCCGGCCGTAAAATCAGCCGCCATGTTGGCGCCGGAATTCTGCGTCCTGACCCAAGCGCAACTCGCTCCGGAATCCGTGCCGCGCGCGTTGGTCCCGTCGATCGAGGCGTGTCCCCAGCCACAAGCTCTTTCGTAGAAGTCGTCGTCGTTGCCGCTGCCCGTAAACCCGGGCATGCCGGACCAACCTAAGGGCAGGTCGCTGTCCGAGGCGCCGCCCGGATCCATGCTGAAACATTCATCGAACCAGAATGCCGTCATCTTGCCCGGTGGTTCGGCGATGATGGAGGTATCAAGATTTTTCTGGATCAAGACCAGCGGATTATCTTTATCGAACCAATTCCAACCCATGATGTTGTTTTCCACGCTGGTTTTGAAGCTGCGGGGCTCGCGCGCATCCGAGACGCAGTAGTACTCCCCTGATTCGGCAGGCGGCAGATAGCCGGCCGTCGGATAATAATGGTAGATGTCATCTTTGCCGAACAACACCGGCGCGGGATTCCACACCAAGCAAGGATTGTATTCCTTGGCGCCGCCCAGGGTGCGCGCATTGTCGCGCTGCAAACATTGTCCGGCGATGCCACGGATCAAGCTGTAGGATTGCACAGGCACGCAAGAGCCGCCGCCGGTGCACAGGTTCATGTCCGGGATTTCACTGCCGCCTGCGGTGCTCGTCGGCGCAAGAGTGAGCGCAACGGCTCCGCTTCCCTCGTTGGGACGACAAGCCTGCCCGTCCTTATCACCGCCCTGGCACACGCCGGGCGGGAAAGATGCGCCGTACGCCGCGTAATATTTGGAACGGTTGGCGTAATTGACTTTTTGATAGCTGCAATCGCAATTTTCGCCGTACTCACAAGTCGGCACGCCAGCGTAACCTTCGACGAGATTCAGCGGCGTGGGCGGTTCGGCATCCAGATTCCAATCTTTGACGAAGCGCGCGTCGAACGGAGAATTGGTCTCGGGATATGAGCGGCATTCTGAATTAGGGAAGGCTTGGGTAAGTTGTTGGTTGGCCTTGACGTTGCCCGACTGCTCGAACACATCAGCCAAATTCTGCGCGTTGCGCGGGTTGACGCCCGAACCTTGGAGGTCGGAGGCGACTTGGGTATATGGTCGGTCAATCGCCAAATAACAGCGCGGTACTTTTTCCGTTGGTTTGCGCGGGATAGCCGTATCCCCAGGGTCGGCCAAATAATAACCCACGGCCTTGGTCTGGCGATGGCGGCACAGGTTTAGGTAAGGATATAAATTGTCTTTGATGATGTCCGCGGCATAGGGATCGAGGGCGTTAAAACCGCCAAACGCCAAGGGCACGGCCGCGGTCAGGCGGAAGTCGTCGGAGTAACTGTTGCGCACCTTACCGGCATGGTTCGCGAGGAGCTCAAAGCCCACGGCCCGGTTCTGCAGATCGGCGATTTGGAAATGGTACGGCAAGCTGAAGCTGGAATAATCCGGATCGCCGAAGCCGACCGAACGCGAAGCGTAGAGCGTGGAATCCACGAAGGCGCCCTGACGCATGACTTTTTCCTGAAAACCGACGCCGGACGGCGCGCTGACACGGTCTACGTAATGCGAGCAGAATTGGTTGCCCGTCCCGCCCGCCTTGTCGCACGTCGCGAGTTCGGTACATAAATCTTTGTACTTCTGCTGCACCGGATCGTAGACGGTCTCGCCGCTGGCGCAACCGAGCCAGGTCTGGCAATCGCGATCGAGTTTTACCTTGACGAGCAGGTTGGAGTCATTGGCTTGGCAAGTTCCGGTAATACGATATTCGTCAGCCAACGGACCGACGGCCGACGCCGTCACCGAACAATCTTTGTCGGTCGTACATTTATCATTTATATGCTTCTTGGTTTCTTGGATTTGCGTCATGTCCGACGACTCTCCCGTGTAGGCTTGCTTCGTATTGCTCCAGATCTTGAATCTTTGGTTAACGCAGTATCCGACTTTTTGGCAAGCCGGATTGTCAGCATCGGTACTGCAATTGATTGGTGCGACGGATACGTCGCCGTCCGCGTGCGACTTGGCATAGGTCGCGTCGGTGCTGTAGGTCAGGCGGCTGTCGTTCATGTCGCGGAACAGCACGCAGCCGGAAAGCAGATCTACTTTGCCTTGGCACGAAGCTTTATCCAGCCGGTTGTTGTCGACGAAATAATACGGTTTGCCCTGCGGGTGTTCCAGGTCGGTGTGATCGTTGGAATCGCGATATTCGGTGCACTCCGACTGTTCGACCGGGCAAGTGTCCGTCCAACCACGGTAATTAGGCGTGCCGGAATATTCGCTCAAAAAGGTATTGCCGCTCGAGATCTTTTCGGGATAACACGGCGTGGGTACTGCGGCGCCGATCACGAACCAACCGGAATATTCGCCGTCGGGCAGTCCAGGGAATTTATTGAGCGCCACTTTATCTTGCCATTCGCAGACGTGATTCAGCGGATCGCGAAAATACGAGGTGACTTGTCCGCTGGTGAATTTATCGCAGAAAAGTTCCTTGGGTCGGCACAAGGCCTTGGGTTCGCCGCCCGCATCCATATATTGCGTGATGTCGTCTTTGAGATAAACCGTCTCGAAGGTGCTGGATGGCGCACCCGTGGGATCGAAGGTGGGTTTGCCGAACGCGCGGCACGAAGCTTGGTCGGCGGCGCAATGCACGCCCGGCTCGTCGACCGCATAGACATAGCGGTCCGCCAGCCGAGTGACGACTGAATCGCCCGCGTACAGCGTATCCCACAGTTTGCTCGCGGGATTGTTCGGATCCGGCACGTTCAGCCCGGTGAGCTTGAAAGTCTCGGCATAGGGACTGTCGGAGTTGCGTGTGTCGACGTAAGCGGTACAGCCGATGCTGGCGTAGCGGCACAGGCGCGAAAATTGCCGCACGTCCTCGACTTTGCCCGCGCGATTCTTGTATTCACGGCAGCCCAACATGGCGCGCGGCTGCGGGATGCCTTCGGCAGTCTGGTCGCACTCGGGCGGGATGACCCACGAATCTTTTTTGACGTAAACCACGTCCTGCAAACGGACCACCGCGACTTCGTCCAGGTAGGACGGATCGGGCAAACCGCTCCAAGTCAACTTTGATTTGGTGCCGACGGCCTTGAACGGTCCGACCTCGAAGCGTTTCCAGTCGGGCACCAGGCTGAACGTACCCACGACCGTGTTGCCCAGTTTCAAGCTGGCCGGTGCACTCCCCGCTTTGGTCGTCTTGAGCCAGAAGCTCACGGTGTACAAGCTGCCGGTGGCTGAAGTGAAATCCACGCTGGCGTCGCTGGCTTGGATCTGCAGCGAATGATCGCCGACCAGCAACGCCTCGTTTGAAATCTTGATCTTTTGATTGTTCGGCGCGTAGAAAAGCGAGCTTGTCGCGGCGGCGAAAGTCTCGTGCAACACGGTCGCGGTGTTGCGCCCGGTCGTGCCCAGGTAGCCGCGACAGCCCGCGTTGGTTTCCTTGCACTGGTTGCTCAAGCTCGCCAGCACGTGATAGATGCAGGCTTTGTTGGTCGGATTGTAGTTATTCGGGTCGCCGCTCGTCTTGGTGCAATCGTCCGAAGTCGAATTGTTCTTGCGGTAATCGCGGCAGTCCACGCTCGAGATGATGGTTTGCGAATAATAACGGTAATAGTCCTTGCCCGTCTCGTCGTAGAATTGACGACAATCCAAATCGGTCTTGGCTGACCACGTCGCGGCAGTGCAGGCTTGCGGATCCTTGAGCACGCCGTCCGGACCGGCTTTGAGCAGGATTTTCGGACCCTCCGCGTTAAGCTCTTTGACTAAACTCCAGGTGCGCAATTGATAACCCGTCTCCTCCGAACCCTCCCAGGTGAAGAAGGTCTTGGCATCGTCACCCGGTTTGCTACAAGCCCGCGCATAGCTCAAGAAAAGTTTTGATTCGCCACCTTGCGCCGAAGCTTCAAGATTAGTCAGCTCTTCGCAACCCGCTTCGTCGGCGCTGCAAGCTTGGGCTTTGCTCGGCACGAAGGAAGCCGCGGTGTCGTCAGCGGAATCATTCTGCGGATCAGTGGGGTTGCCTGTGTTGACCAGATCGAAAGCCGAGGGCAATTTGCGATACTCCGCGTAACCCACGCAGCTCTTGGGACAGCGATCAAGCGGCGAGACGATGGCCGGGATTTCGATTCCGCTCGCATCCCCCGCGTCGCTCCAACCCTGGCAGCCGGCTTCAGTGGCTTGGCACATGAGCGCATAATCCGCGCACTCTTTGCGGTCTGTCTTGGCATCGCCCTTGCAACCCAATTCCTCCGGCGGCAGTTTGATATGTTCGACCGGAAGATTGTCCGCTGCGCCATCGATGTAATCCGTCGCGCGATCAGCCTCCTCAAGCTGCACGTCATCCAGCGCCGCGTTCTTGACGGATATCTTCAGCACGCCCAAACGCACATCCGGGTTGGAACTGAACTCGCAGGTATAACGCTGCCAATCGTTGCCCGGTTTGAAGCTGCTCAAACCGACTGAAGTCTGGGTTTTTTTGCTGCAATTGGAACTGCGGTAGACCGCCGGACCCGTTGTAACGACCGGCTTGTTCGGTGCCTGATACAGATCCAAAAATACCTGCACGTCGGGAGCGGCTCCCCCGTCGGCACGAGCGTAAAAAGACAAGACGTAGGGGCGGTAGGGATAAAGAGTGACGGGCTGGTGCGTCGTGGCGTTGTAGTAGCTCGCTTGGCCGCTTTGGTAAGCCGGACCCGTCGCCGGGTTGAACGGTTTCTGTCCGACCGGGTTATCGTTGTCGTCGAACCAAGCCACGAGTTTGTCCGGCAGGTTGTCCAAATTGTCCTCGAAGGAACCGTTGCGCACGAGGTTGAACGCCGGACTGCCGGGATTGACGCGCTGCACTTTGGTGCAACCATCGGACGACGCATCGCAAGCCTGCACCGTGGCATCAAAATACACGCGCGGCATCTGGCGGATGTCATAACCGGCCAATGCGCCCTTCTTGTTTTTGACTTCGAGCGTCGTGGCCACCCAGCGCTCGGTGCTCGTCGTCGTGACGTCGCGCGTCGTCGCATAATACAGGCAACCCACGTTATCCTGGTTGCACGATCCGTAATCTATGGTATTCCTTATATAGGATACGTTCTGGCCTTGGTGTGCGCCGGTGGCGCGCGACTGGTAGGTGCGGCAACTCACGAACTTCTGGTCGCACGAGTCGGCGCCAAAACGCCACACCGTCTTTTCGGATAAGCATGATCCGTATTGGCCCAAGCACTTGCCCTTGTCATCGCGCTTCAAGCAGGAGACCAGGTCGCTGCATTCTTGCTGGCGCATCGGCGTGTCCGGCGCGGCCAGGGTCGTACCATAGCCTTTGAGTTGGCATTTGAAAGGCGGCGCCGTAAGCACCCAAGCGGGATTGATAAGATGGCACCACGGATGCTCGGCGTCGACTTGTCCTTGGGCGTTGCAGGAGTTGAAACCCGCGACGACCTGGCCCAAGGTGACATATCTGCCGTTGGCTTTTACGTTGAAAGGTGAATTGGCGGCGAGCTCCCAGCCCAACGGGATGATGCGCGCAAAGCGCAGCTTGGCCAGGTTCGAGGCGCAGTAGGCGCGCTGGTAGCAACCCGAATCCTGGTTATCCTTGACTTCGCTTTCGGGAATCAGCTCCCAATCTTTGTGCAGATATTCGCTCGCTCCGGTGCCGCCGATGCCGGCTGCACGCGCCACGGTATAAGCCCCGCTTTCCGCCGAGGCCCGCAGCGCTTGAGCCAACCCTTCGTCCATGCTGCAACCCCAATATGAGCGGCTGCCTTCGACGCAAGACGTCATCTCAAATACGAAATCTTCGTCTTTATTGGTGAACAGATCAGGGATGATCATGTCCGAAAAGGCTTTTTGCAATGCGTCGGTCTTGGGTTGCGCACTGCGTTGCGCGAATGGATCGGATAAATCGAGATTATACCAAGTCTCGTCGCCGCCCGTCATGCCGCCGAAAATCCAAGTGAAAAACTTCTGCAATGCGCCCACGGCCAAGGTGTTCAGGAATTGCGAGGCAGCGACTTGCGGCAACTGTTCGAACCCAGCCCAGAACGCGGCCATGGCCAGCGCATTGATGTCCGCCGTGGTCACGTCATGTTGCAGCTTGACCACGTTGGATTGGCGCACCGTCTCGTCCACGACTTCGGCCGGCGTCTTGATCTTGCCGCTGATCAAATCGGTGATCGATTTGAAGCCGCGCGTCTCAATACGTTGTTTTTCATACCACTTCTCCGCCGCCTCCTTGTTCACCAGGATTTCGCTGTTCACCTTGAGCATCATATCGATCTGGTTGCCTCCGGGCTGGACCGACTTGCGCAAATTTGCCGCGATTTCGGTGGGCGAAAAAGTATTTTTTGTCTGGTTGAACGCGCCCTTCATCTTGGCCCAGTCGCAACCTTGAAAGGCCTGCGGCACGATGGGCTTGATGTACAAAGCCAAACGCATGTTGAGCGACATGGGCGTACACAAGCTGCCCAAGCCCCAACCCTGCATGGTCTTATCCAGTTCGCCGATGAACCGGTTGACCGCGTCCTCGCCCACGTTGGCCAGGAATTCTCCCCAGTTCATGGTCCAGAATGACGGTTTACCGTGCGCGCCTTCGAGAATCCACTGCGCCGTCTGTTGGGCGATCATCTGCGTGCCGTATTGCAGCGCGCCGAGCAAAGCCCGCACCACTCCGAACTGGATGGTGGATTGGATCATGTCCACCTTGGCCTTGTAGATTTCGTAATAATGGCATTCCGGCATCAAGCCGATGATCGAAGTCGCGCCCGGAGAAGTGCCGGCACCGGTCACGTAGCCGCAAAGTTGCGCCCGAGCCGCGATAGCCGCGTTCGGATCAGCCTGCAACAAACTCGCTTCCGCTTTCTTCGGATAGGCCACGATGACCGTACCCAAGGCCAGGACGAGGGTCAGTCCTCCGAGGACGAACTTGTTTTTATTTTTGGACAGCCACGCGGGAAGCATACCGTGTAAGACAAAAACTATTTTTTAGCTTTTGACCTTTGATTAAAGTGGGATCTTTTCGCATTGTAAGACTTCGATCCATTGATGCCGAAAGAAAGATAAATGGTCACACAGCCTGTACTCATAGTTTTTGTCTTACACGGCATAGGTTGTTATTGGGTTGCGGTGCCGGTCGCCGCTTCGGCTTGGAGTTTTTTCTGTTCTGCTAATGCCGTGTCGTAATACTCAAGGAGCTGGGTGTCGCTCAACTGATTGAGCTTGGTCTGATCGACTTTGCCTTTGAGTGCCGCCCTGATCGCCGCGGGATCACGCGCTAAAGCCGGTTCAACAGGACTCGCCTCCGCCTCCGTACCGGTGGCGAACATGCTCAACAGATTATCCGTCGTCTGCTGCTGCGTGCCGCCCATGGTCGGAGCGATGGAACCGACTCCCGAAACATCCAACTGCCCGGTCGCGGCTTTTCCGGCGCAGTTCAAATTCTTGCCGCTGACCACGCGGATGTTATCCGCCCTACCGTCGCCGCATGAGTCGCGCAAATTGGGGTTGGTGTGATAGATGTTCACTTCATCCCAATCCGACAAGCTGTCGCCGTCGGTGTCCATCCGCTGCTGCTTGGCGATTTCTTCTTCTTGAGTCAGACCGATGATCTTTTTAGCCGCCGTCATCTCGGATTTTTTAGCCAGGAAAGGACTCATCACGCTCAAACGCAAATTATACAGCGAGAGGCCAATGGCCAGTACGCCGCAAATGCCAAGCACGACCACAGAAACCTTTTGTTCCGTGGCCATAAACTTCCATCGTTGGGCAATGGATTCCAGCATGATATGGCTCTTCAGTTATGCGCAGAGTATAGCACAAGAGAATGAGTAGTAAGTAGCAAGTAGCGAGTAGATAGCAAGCAAAAACCAGGCAAACGGCCTGGCTACTCACTACTTACTACTCCCTACTCACTCTTCCCATGTCACCGCTACCCTTTTGCCTTGTTCGCGCACTGGAATCCTGATCTCCAACACGCCGTTTTTCAGGCTGGCTTGGGCCGCGTCCGCCGCGACTTCAAAAGGCAAGACCAGCGAACGGCTGAAAGCGCCCCAAAAACATTCTTTATAAAACCACTGGTCCTCCGAAACCTCATGCAAAAATTCGCGTTTGCCGCGGATGGTCAAAAGGTCGCCATGAATCGAGACGTTCAAATCCTCCGGCGTCACGCCCGAGACCGTGGAGCGGATGACCAAATCCTCGCCCTGGCGAAAGACATCCACCGAGAGCTGCCCCTCCCCTGCCGTCCCCGACCAATCCTGTGAAAATTCGTACATACGGGGGGAGTATAGCAAATGGTGAATTTAGAATATAGAATATGGAATTTGGAAGTTCTGATTCCACATTCTAAATTCCATATTCCAAATTCACTTTCCCCCTCTTCAATTCGCCGTCGTCGACGTCGCTGTGCCGATTGGGTCGCTCAACTTTTCGACTCCGATCATGCACACCGCTTGCCACGGCCGATAATGGCTGCGGAAAATTCGATCAGTCACTGTGCCGTCGGCGGTCGTGATGGTGTAAGTGAAATCCGCGTCAGCCCCGGTGTGGGCGATCTCGCTGCACTTCTTTTTGCCCGGCGCCAATTCCAGAGTCTCGATCAACTTGGTCGGCGGAGGCGGGACGATGTTATACACGTGCGACTTGCCGATCTCGCCCTTGCGCCCGTCGCTCGTGCCCCAATATTCGAAGAACAGCTCATTCCCCTTTTGATAAGCGTTGATATAGATAGGATGACCCGTGTCGTTCTTGAAGCGCATGTCGGGATGCGGACCGTAGACTGTGGCGTCCGTGCCGGCCGGTTCATAATAGCGCACGCGATACGAGTGGTTGGCGCGCTCCACGATAGGCAAGCCGGATTTCATCGCAGCGCGGAAAACCGTAGTGCCGATCTGGCACAAACCGCCGCCATATTCCGGTTTGGTCTCGTTGCCCTTGATCACCATCTCGGGGAACCAACCGTTCTTGCCGTCGATCTCGCCCATGGTGTCGATGAGCGAAAAAATCTGGTCGGGTTCGATCACCGTGCCGTTCAGGAGCTCAATGGCGCGCGCGATGTTCTTGAGCCGATTCTTGGGCGAACCGGAAAAGTTAGAAGTCCCGACTCCAAGCAAATCCTTGATGCCCAACTTTTCCGGATCTTCCCCCACCAGGCGCCCAGGTGCGGTGTGCGTAACGATGGCTAGGGTCGAACTGGTCGGCCAATTCCGCATGACCACGGCGTAAGTCGCCGCCGTATCGATTTCGACGCCCTCATTACCCGGCGTGAAGGACACAATCTTGCCGTCTTTGATTTCCAAGCCGCCGTTTTTGCCCGGCTTCTCGATCTTGCCGGCCAGAGTTTTGATGTCCGCCGCGAACTTCTGCGCGTCCAAAGTCAAAGCGATCTCACGTTGCGTACCCGTGACCGTAAGCCAACGTCCGAGCAGCGTCGCCGTCACAGGGAACTCTTGGTTGTCGTGGGTCAAAACAAGCTGGGGCCGCGCCATGATATTCTCCGCTTCAGGTATGAGCGGCTCAAGATCCTTGGCCGTGACCGTCGGATTGATGATCTGATCGCTCAAAGCGATGGGCTTGAATTCAAGCCGACGCGCTTGGTAAGTCAGTTCGTCGAGCGCGCTCGAAGTGATGAGCGAAAGCCCGCTTTGTTCCGGCTCGATGCCGATGGTCGCGGGCGTGGTCGAAGCGTTTATGCTAAGTCGCGCGTCCTTGACCGGATGCAGCTCGCGTTCGGCCGCGGCTTGCAGCGCTTCGTCCAAACCGCTGCGATCCAAGGTCACCCGCGGCGGGACTTCTTTGGGCGAGACGCGCAGACCCAACTGCTCCGCCGCGTTCGAGATCCAGCCGGCATCACGGCCCAAAGCATAAGCTTGTTCCAGCGCTTGATCGACATCGTAGCGCACTAAATCACGCGCCGCGCCCGGGTCGGTCGAGACCAGGTTGGGATCGATCACCAATTCACGACCATCATAATTGAAACGCAAACCCTTCGACAAAACATTGTCGATGGAATCTTGCACTGCCTTGCGCGCCTCGGTCTTGGTCAAACCATCCAAACGCACGCTCAAGACCCTGACGCCCGGAAAGATCCGGTTCTCATACATCCTGCCGTACGCGGCGCAGGCTCCGACCAACAACAAAGTGAAAACGGCCAGCACGCCAAAAGTCGCGGCCGTCCACCACAGCACTAATCTGATTGTCTTTGTGTCTTTGTCCATGATAGGGAATGGGGTTTGGGGTTTGTATTTTGTATTTGGGGTCGAAACCCAAAATACATAATACAAATTCCAAGATACCAGGGTCTATTTTACCCCCTTAATATCTCATTTAGGAAGTCCCGTGCCAATTGTTGCCGACCAGCCTCCTCGCCGCCCACAGGAAAAACCGCCAAAAGCGCCTCCTGGCCGGGCTTGATTTGGCCGGATACGGCAGCCGCCGGCAAACTCAAAACCTGACCGTCTTCCAGGGTCAGCGTCACGCGACTTTCGTCCAGATTGGTGATTTTGGCTTTCATGCAGCGGAAGGTGAAGTTGGAATTTAGAATGTGGAATGTGGAATTCGAACTTCCAAATTCTATATTCTAAATTCTAAATTCTAAATTCTTTGTATTTCTTTAAACAAAAAGGCTCAAGGCAATCCGCACCCAAGAAACCTGTTTATAGGGGAGAGCGAGTCCGAAGACCTGCGACACCCTAAGAAAAAGGTTCCATGCTTGTCGTGGACGCGGATTGCCTTGAGCCTCATGGAATTCTTTGAATGACCGAATTGTCCTTTTTATCACATCCCTCGGTTCTTGTCAACTCTTGAGAGACGAAAAAACGGCTCTCTTCGGAAAGGCCGCTTTAAGGATCGTGAGTACAGCTTAGAGCCAATTCCAGCGTCTGTCAAGGGCGCAAAAACATTTTATTTAGGCTCTTTTTGAATTCAGGCAAATACAGCCGGTTTTAGCCCTCAATTCTTGGTCTTTTCCAAGTTTACAGACAAGAGCATCGAGACCCCGTCATCGCCCATGGTCACCCCATAAAGCACCCCAGCTTTGTTCATCGTAGCGCGGTTATGGGTCACAATCACGAACTGCGTCCGGTCAGCCAGGGAATCGACGATGCCGGCGAATTTGAGCGAGTTGGCCTCGTCGAGCGCCGCGTCCACCTCGTCCAAGACGACGAAAGGCGACGGGTTGATGGCCATGATGGCGCAGATGAGCGCAATCGAGGTCAAGGCGCGTTCGCCGCCCGACAAAAGCGCGATGGATTTCAGGCGCTTGCCCGGCGGCGTAGCCTGGATATCCACTCCAGCCAAAGTATAGCGTTCTTCATCCTCTTCATCCGGCGCAGCACATTCCGCACCCTCGCCTTCGAGCGCTGCGCTTTCGATGGGTTCGGGTTCGAGCTTGATGAGCTTGGCGTCACCGCCGCCGAACAGGATCTTGAAATACTTGCCGAACTCCTGGTCCAGTTCACGGAAGGCCACGTCTCCCCTCTGCTTGATCGTCCGATCAAGTTCCACGATCACCGTCTCGAGCGAAGCGATGGCTTGCTTAAGGTCGGTCGAATGCGTCGAGAGTTCCTCGAAGCGCGTTTTGGTCGTATCGTATTCCTTCAACGTCTCCGGATCGATGCCGCCGATCCATTCGAGCTGCGAACGCAGGCGCTGCATGCGCGATTGGAGTTGTTCGGCCGGCGCCAAATCGGAGAGTTTGCCCGCCGCTTGCGCCAACGCTTCCAACCCCGTCTCGAGCTGCGGCGCTTGTTGGCGCAATTCACTCAACAACGCATCGTGCCGCGTCTCGAAACGCGCCATCTCGACATTCGTCTCGTTCAGCCGCTGCTCGGCTTTTTGCGCTTCGTGCCGCTTGGCCGTGAGCGCGCGCTGCACCTCGAACAGGCGAGCGCGGCCCTTATCTTCCTTGGCGCCTAAATCGCGCAATTCAGTCTCTAACCCCCCGACTTCTTCGGCGATCTTGCTCATCTTGACCAGCAAACCAGCCAACTCTTTTTCCAAGTCCGGATCAGTCCGTTCTTTTTCCGGTTCCGGCGCCGGTTGTTGCAGCTTGGACAGGAGTTCCGCGCTTTCTTCTTTGAGCTCGCGCACGATCTTTTGCAGTTTATCCAGCTTAGCGCCTTTTTCGATCAAAACGAACAACTCGTCATGCCGCTTGGTCAGGCTCTCGATCTTCTCGATGATCTTGGACAGCGGCAAAGGCGCCCACGGCCGGTGGGCCGACGCGGCTTTAGCCTCGCGCTGCGCTTCCAGACGGATTTGTTGCTCGCGCAGCTTGCTGCGTTCTTCCTTTAAGGCGTCGATGGAGGTACGGATCTTGCGCACTTCGTCCGACACGGGCGCGGCCTTTTCCATGGCCGCCAGCTCCGCTTCCATGGCTTCGATCTCCGCGTTCTTTTTTTCGAATTCTTTCTGCGCCGCTGCGGTCTGTTTGGACGTCTCCCCCATCTTGCCGCGCAGCTCGCGCCACACGCTGCCGAAATATGAGCTCTCGACGGTCTTGAGTTCAGCCTCCAACGCTTCACGCTGGCGCAAGCGTTTGACCTGGCGCTCGAGCGAGGTCAGACGCGGCTCGATCTCGCGCAACAGCATCTCGGCTTGCTTCAAATTGTCGCGCGAAGCATCGAGTTTGTTGACGGCCGAGCCGCGCTTGAGTTGGAAGGTGCGCAGACCCGCCGCTTCGTCGAAGAATTCTTTGCGTTCCGTGGGCGTCGCCGAAAGCACCGCGTCCACCATGCCTTGCCCGATGACGCTGTAGGTGCGTTGTCCGATGCCGCATTGCGCCAGGAGCAGCGCCACGTCGGCCAAGCGCACGTCCTTGCCGTTGACCAGGTATTCGGATTGGCCGTCGCGGTACAGGCGGCGCGTGACCACGATCTCGTGCATCTCGATATCTGGTTTGTCGTCGTTCAAAAGCGTCAAACTGACCTCGGCGAAACCGGCGCGGGATTTTTTGGCTGAACCGGAAAAGATGACGTCTTCGGAACGTTTGCTGCGCAGGAGCTTCATGCTCTGCTCGCCCATGACCCAACGGATAGCATCTGCGATGTTGGATTTACCCGAACCATTCGGGCCCACGATGCCCGTCACGCCGCGATTCTTGGACTTGTCCGCGATGAATTCCAAGACCGTGCGTTGCGCAAAGGTCTTGAAACCTTGGATTTCGAGCCGTTTCAGGAACATACGATGCGTACTAGAGTACTAAAATCGCAGGTAAATGGGAAGGTTCAGGGTTTTCTTTTTCGTTGATTCTTGTTAAGGTGGCGGTTGTGAGTCGAAAGTCAAAAGTTAGACATTAGAAATTAGTCATTAGAAATTTTGGCTACCGTCTACTCTCTACCCTCTATCCTATATGTCCCGCAAAATGGAACAAGGCATGGATCATCTGCGCATGGCGATCGCCGCTGCGCTACCCACCGTCGTGGAATTCCCGCGCGGCATCTTCGTGACGGTGCTGGATTCCAAGATGACCCGCGACGAAAAACACGCCAGCGTCACCATCTCGGTCCTGCCGGGAGACCGCACGGAAGATGCGCTCGCCACGTTGCGCGAGTTCTCCAAAGAAATCAAACACGAAATCGCCCGCACCCTGCGCCTACGCCGCATCCCGAATCTGTTCTGGAAGGTTGATACGACCGAAGAATACGCTTCGCATATCGAACAGACAATAAACGAGTTGGAGAGAAAGGGAGAACTGTAAAAAGTCGGCGGTCGGTTAGTTTTATGGCATCCCGCCTGCTTTTATTGTCATCCCGCACGGCCCCCCTTGTCATCCCGCACCCCGCCCCTTGTCATCCCGCACTTGATGCGGGATCTCCGATTTCAGAGATCCCGGCTCGCGCTGCTGCTTGGCCGGGATGACAGAAGAGGGTTACGGGATGACGCATCTTTCTTCTGTCATTACCCGGTTCAACCACGTTGGACGTGGCGCGGCCAGGTAATCCAGAGAATAAAAATCTTCCTTGGGATGACAGGGAGTCGGTGTGATGTGTCACCAGGATGGCTTGACTGTTATCCATTTTTTTGTTTTAATGGCCAGTCCTTTCATAAGGAGATCGGCATGCCGAAGAACGGTCTGCTCTGGATGTTCATTCGTTTCCTGACGCACCTCGGTCTGTTCGTTCTAGCCTACTGGCTCAAGAGCGAAGTCTCGTGGGTGATAGCCAACCTTTGTATCACGGTCGGCTTCCTGGTCACGGATCACTGGTTGGACAAACGCCCTCTAAAACCGGCTCTCAAAGCAGCCAGCTATCGAGACGTGGGCATCGCGGGCAGCCTCTTGATTGCCTCCGTCTTACTCATGTTCTTGTCCGTGATTACCTTCTTCTGGGGGCACGTGGCCTGCGGCCTCACGAAGTACTTGATAAAAAGGGCCAAGCGCTGGCAGCGCGGCGAGAAAAAGCGCCGCTTGGGAAGCGAAATCGTGGAGATCCTGCTGGGCCAAATCGGTTATCGGACTGGTCTGGACACCAGCTTGGATCAGGACAACCTCAAGCGCTACCTGAATTCGAAACCTGCTCCCGAAGGCGCCAAGCGCGTCAAGGAATACCTACAGGTCTCCGAACTGGTCGATGAATCGAGCGCAGCCGACGATTCCGCTAAACCCAAGAGGCAAGCCGCCTCATGACTCATCCGCCGTCTAACTTCACACGTTGACGGCGGTATTTTTTAAGATTTGTTCATCCTGAGCGGAGCGCAGGCTCGTCTGACGAGCCGTAGCGCAGTCGAAGGACCTTTATCAACCGTTGACTGATTCAGACGAGACACTTAAAAAGATCCTTCGACAAGCTCAGGACGACAAAATAGTCGATCCTTGACTGCTCGCATCCAAATGCTAAGCTCCTGTATCGCCATGGATACCACGAGCCATCTCTACGGCAGGTTGCACGAAGAACTCCGGCGCGCCGGACGCGTGCTTTTGGTGGCGCATAAAAAACCGGACGGCGACACTTTGGGCGCGAGCTCGGCCATGCTCATGTGGCTCGCCGGACAAGGCAAACAAGTCACGGCGTTCTGTGCCGACAAACCCGCGCCGTCGCTGGCTTTCCTGGATTGCGTGCATCTTTATACCGACGACCCGGCTGTTTTCGATGCGACCTATGACGTGGTCATGATCTTCGATTCCGGCGACCTGCGTTATTGCGGCGTGCAAGACCACGTGCCCCGTTTGCCCGCCGGATATCTCCTGGTGAACATCGATCATCACGCCACGAACGAACGCTACGGACACATGAACATCGTGCTGCCGGAAGCCAGTTCGACGAGCGAGATCATGCACCGTTTTTTTGCGCATAACAACATCGCGCTTGATCCCAAGATCGCAACCGCCCTCTTGACTGGCATCTATTTTGATACCAGTAATTTTTCCAACGCCAGCACGCGCTCCGAGACCATCGCCGCGGCTTCGCACATGTTGTCGGCCGGCGCGCACAACGGCGAGATCCTGCACCACATGCTGCATAATAAATCCATCGACATGCTGCGCATTTGGGGCGTCATGCTCTCGCGCCTGCGCCACAACACAGAATTGGACGTGGTCTCGACGTATATCTTGGAAGCGGATTCTTCGGACGTGACGCCCGAGGCGATCGACGGCGCGGCGAATTTTTTGAACTCCGTGGTCGGTGACAGCGATACCATCATGGTGCTGCGCGAATTGCCCGGAGGATTCATCAAAGGTTCGTTCCGCAGCATCCGCCGCGACGTGTCCAAGCTGGCTAAACTCATGGGCGGCGGCGGACATCGCAAAGCCGCCGGATTCACCGTCCCAGGCAGGATCGAAGAAACGCCCGCAGGCCCGCGCATCGTTGACGCGGCTAGAAAGGAAGATTAAGGTCAGTCCATGCCGCACATTCATGAAAAGATAGATTTCGCCGTCGTCGCCTACATCGTCCACGCGGGCAAAGTCCTGCTCATCAAGCACAAAGCTTTGGGCATTTGGTTGCCCGTGGGCGGCCATGTCGAACTCGACGAAGACCCGGAGAGCGCGATCTTGCGCGAAGTGCGGGAAGAGAGCGGACTCGAGATCGAACTCTTGGGTTCGCGGCCCTCTGTACCCACGCCCAACGGCCGCAGCCTCATCCCGCCGGTCTTCATGGACATCCATAACATCACGTCGACGCACCAGCATATCGGGCTGGTCTATCTAGCCCGCGCCGCCACCGACCAAGTCGTTTTGGCGGAACGCGAGCACGACGACATCCGTTGGTTCAAAACCAACGACCTCGACGACCCCGCCCTCAACTTGCTGCCGCTGGTGCGCTACTACGCCCAAGAAGCGCTGCGCCGCTGCGCTTGATGGCACTCCGCCCTGCACCGTCTGGTGCAAGGCTCTGCCCGGACCCTATCCGGGTTTGTTTTTTTCTTGGTAACAAAAAACGTCCCGCACCCAAGTTGGGGTAACGGGACGTTTGACGTTCAGAGCGTCAAAGGGCAGAGGGACAGAGTCACAAAACTGCCAGGACGCGGAAGCCGACATCGCCGCTGCGGTCGCCGCGCCCGTACTTGCGCACGCCAGCCAACCCGCCGATCTCACGGTCACCGACGATGATGAAGTTGCCCGAACCGCAAGCGTTTTCGCACCATTCCCAGGAGTCCTTGGCGCCGAGGTCGGGCAAGCGCATGCCGCGATGTTTGCGCAACCAGTTGAACAGGTTGGCGATGAAGTTCCACTCTTCAGCCGTGGGCAGGCGCGTTCCCTTCTTAGGGAAGCCTGTGGCCTTGGCGATCGCCTTGAGCAGACCTTGTTCCAGGTCGTCGTGGCTCGTATCGAAGCGCGAGCTGCGTTTCACTGCCGCCATCAGGCGATCTTCGGCATAGCCTGCGGGATCATTCCAATCGGGCTTAGCGATTGTTTCGATCGCGACCCAGAACCCTCCAAGCGGCTTGCGCTTGATCTCCGAGATATCGAGGTACTTGCCCCAGGCTGGCTTGATGAAACCTTCGGGGTATCTGTCCTCGGAGATGCTCGGGATGTACACGGGCAAGAAGTTGAACTTGTCCAGCGACTTGATCTGCTTGTCGGTGAGCGCGGACATGGTCGACACTGCCACATTCATGCCCAACTCGTCGTACACGCCTCGCCAGAAAGCCTGGGCGTCCTCGGGAGCGATGGCACAGGCCGACAGAGCGGCCTTGCGCCAGAGGAGCGGATTCGCGATGAACTGGTCCAAATCCATTTCCAGGATTTGGCCAGCTGCCGCTCGTTCTTTGATCTGCTTGAGTTTGCCTTGGATGGTCATTCTCGTATCCTCCACGCTAACCATCTCGCACTACCCAATCGCCCCATGCGACCGGTTCGCGCCCTATGGTGTTGCGAAAGAGCTACGCCGAATATGGCATGATTCGAGCCTATTGTCAACGCTCGCATCCTGCATTTTTCCGCTATTTAAAGATGTTCCGTGCTCCATGTTCCGTGTTCCATGACCTTAGCACTCGCTGCTTTTGACTGCTAAAAGGATATGAGATATATTGAAAACCATCAGAGATTGCCACGCGCATTTGGTATATGCGCTCGCAATGACAACTTCTTTTTAACTGACTAACGACCATCTCCTATGAATCCCTATTCCCTCAACTCCCACCTCAACAGTTCCTGGCTGGTGCCGACCGTGATCGAAAAATCCACCTACGGCGAACGCGCGTATGACATCTACTCGCGTCTGTTGAAGGACCGCATCGTGATGCTCGGCTCGCCCATCGACGACGACACGGCCAACATCATCATCGCGCAGATGCTCTTCCTCGAGAGCCAGGACAAGACCAAGGACATCAAACTTTACATCAACTCCCCGGGCGGCAGCGTGACGGCCGGCCTCGCGGTCTACGACACCATGCAGCACGTGGCGTGCGATGTCTCGACCATCTGCATCGGCATGTCCGCCTCCATGGCCGCGGTCTTGCTCGCGGGCGGCGCCAAAGGCAAGCGTTTCGCTTTGCCCAACTCCGAAATCATGATCCACCAGCCTTTGGGCGGTATCGAGGGCCAAGCCACGGACATCAAAATCCGCGCCGAACGCATCCTCAAGGTCAAAGACCAAATCAACAAACTCTTGGCCAAACACACCGGCCAAGCCTTCAAAAAAATCGAGAACGACACGGACCGCGACAATTTCATGGATCCGACGCAAGCCCTGGCCTACGGTTTGATTGATAAGATTTTCACCCTGAAGTAACCCAAAAGACAATCGGTCGCTGCAAAAGGTCCTTCGACAGGCTCAGGATGACAGTGAAGAGAGCTGTAGAAAAAATGTCATCCTGGACAGGATTGTCATCCTGAGCGGAGCAGCAGCGCAGCCGAAGGACCTTTATCAGCATAGGCACTCGTCGCCAGTCATCAAAAACCATCCGCGACGAGCGGATGGTTTTTAATTATCTTGGCGGCGTCGACTTCATCAACTCCCCTATCGAGAGTGTTCCGCTTAAGATGAATCCGGTGACGGCAAGTATGATCAGAATCGATATCAACAGCAGTATTTTTATCGATTTGCTCATATTTTTATTCCGCGCTCTTGCCGTCGGCGCCGATGAAGGTCACGCTTGAGACCAGGTCGCCGTCTTCCTTGAAGCGCATGATGCGCACGCCTTGGGTGTCGCGGCCGAGGATGGGCACGGTCTTGAAGGGCACGCGGATGACGATGCCTTTTTTCGACATGAGCATGATGTCGCGCTCCTCGTCTTTGGACGAGACGTAAGCGCCGATCACGCCGCCGGTCTTGGCCGTCACTTTCATGGTGCGGATACCCGAGCCGCCGCGCTTCTGCACTTTGTATTCCGACAAGTTGGTGCGCTTGCCCAAACCGTTCTCCGCGATGGTGAAGAGGTCCAGATGGCCTTTTTTCACGAGCGACGGGATGACCACGTCCATGCCCACCACCAAATCGTTTTTCTTCAGGTTGACGCCGCGCACGCCGGACGCGTTGCGTCCCATAGCCCGCACGTCGGTCTCTTTGAAACGGATGGCTTGGCCGTTTTTGGTCACGAGCACGATCTCGTCCGCGCCGGATGACGGCTTGACCCACTTGAGGTCGTCGCCGTCGCGCAGGTTGATGGCGATCAGGCCGGAGCGGCGCACGTTCTCGAACTCTTCGAGCGAAGTCTTTTTGATCGTGCCTTGCTGCGTCACCATGACCAGATGTTTCGAGCCTTCAATGTCGCCCATGGCCAGCGCCGTCGCGACCCTCTCCCCCGGCGCCAACTGCAGGAAGTTGACGATGGCTTGGCCTTTGGCCGTGCGGCTGCCGGCCGGCACGTCGTAAGCCTTGAGCTGGAAGACGCGGCCGCGCGAAGTGAAGAATAAGATGTCCGCGTGCGTGTTGGTCGAAAAAAGATGCTCGACCCGGTCTTCCTCTTTGGTGGTCAGGCCCGCCACGCCTTTGCCGCCGCGGCCTTGCGTGCGGAAGGTGTCGATGGGCATGCGTTTGATGTAGCCGTCGGCCGTGAGCATGACCACCGTCGGTTCGTCGGGGATCAAATCTTCGTTCGAGAATTCGCCCACCGGCGATTTGATGACTTGCGTGCGGCGTTCGTCGCCGTACTTCTCGCGCAATTCCTCGACTTCGCCCTGGATGATACTCAACATCTTTTTGGGCGACTTCAGGATGGCTTCGAGTTCCTTGATCAAAGCCATCTTCTCGTCATATTCCTGCTCGATCTTGAGGCGCTCCAGGTTGGCCAGCTGCTGCAGCCGCATCTCCAAGATGGCCACGGCCTGAATCTCTGACAGCTTGAACTTTTTGATCAGGTTGATCTTGGCCTCATCCTTGTCTTTGGACTTTTTGATGGTCGCGATGACCTCGTCGATCTTGAGCAAAGCGATGCGCAAACCTTCGAGGATGTGGGCGCGCTCCTTGGCCCGCGTCAAATCGTATTCCGTGCGGCGGCGCACCACCTCTTGCCGATGCTTGATGTATTCCTCGAGGATGTTCTTGACCGTGAGCACGCGCGGCTGCATGCCGCCGTCCACCAGCGCCAGCATGTTGACGTGGAACGTCTCCTGCAGCTGGGTCTGTTTGTACAACTGGTTCAGGACTTTGCGCGGATAAGCGTCTTTTTTAAGGTCGATGACGATGCGGATGCCGTCTTTGTTCGACTCGTCCTGCAAACCTTTGATGCCGTCGATTTTTTTCTCCAGCACCAGCTCGGCGATGCGCTCCATGAGCGTGGACTTGTTCACCTGATACGGGATTTCGGTCACGATGATGCGGAACTGGTTGGCTTTATCCTCGGTGATCTCGGCGCGGGCGCGCATCACGATGCCGCCTTTGCCCGTGGCGTAGGCCTGCTTGATCTCGTTGATGTCGTAGATGATGCCGCCGGTCGGGAAGTCAGGACCCGTGATGTGCTTCATCAAGCCTTCGACCGTGATGTCCGAATCTTCGATCAAAGCGCAGATGGCCGAGGTGATCTCGCGCAAGTTGTGAGGCGGGATATTGGTCGCCATGCCGACCGCAATGCCCAGGGTGCCGTTCAAAAGCAGGTTGGGCAACCTAGCCGGCAAGACGCTCGGTTCCTTGGTCGAACCGTCGTAGTTGGGGCGGAAGTTGACCGTCTCCTTCTCGATGTCGAACATGAGCTCGTCCGCGATGGCAGCCAACTTGGATTCGGTATAGCGATAGGCCGCAGCCGGATCGCCGTCGACCGAACCGAAGTTGCCTTGGCCGCGGATGAGCGGATAACGCAACGAAAAATCCTGCGCCATGCGCACCAAGGAATCGTAGACTGCGACGTCGCCGTGCGGATGGTATTTGCCGAGCACGTCGCCGACCACCGTGGCGCACTTCTTGAAACGCGCATTGGAACGCAGCCCGCTCTGCCACATGGAGTACAGGATGCGACGATGCACGGGTTTGAGTCCGTCGCGCACGTCAGGCAGCGCCCGATCCACGATCACGCTCATGGCGTAATCGAGGAAAGATTTGCGCATCTCCTGCACGATGTCTTGTTGTTCGATGTTGCCGATGTACTGCAACGGCTGTTGCTGTCCTTCCATATTTAGAGAGGGTAGAGGGTAGAGAGTAGAGGGTAGCCAGGAAGATAGATTGTCATCCTGAGCGAGCTTCGAGCGAGTCGAAGGACCTTTAGCAGCAAATCGTTAGGCTGATAAAGGTCCTTCGACAGGCTCAGGCTGACAGTTCATCTTTATTTTTTCATACTTGGTTTGACCGCGCCCGTGGAGGTCGCGGCGAAGACGTTGCGCGCCCCGTTCACCTGGTCGGCGATGGTCTGGGCCGTTTGTTCAGTCTCGGCTTGGGCCCGGTAGGTCTCGAGCTTTTGTTTGATCGGCGCCCAAGCGGTCTCCATGTTGCGCAGCATGTTGGTACCGCCTTGCGTCAGGTTCTGCGTCATCTCCGTGACCGCGGGTTTCAGATCGCCTTGGACTTGCGTCGTCAGCATCGGCTTCATGGCCCACCACCAACCGACTGCGATGACGAAGGCTACCGCGAGCACTCCCGCCCACATAGACAGCACCTGCACCGGATCGCCCGGTTCGCGCGCGGCGGCGTGGGCCAGGATGAGCTGGTGCTTTTCCTCGCCCGACAAGAGCCGTCCGGATTGCAGCGGCGCGAGAGTCGGTGCCGCGACGGCCTGCGCTGCCGGTCGCGCTCGCGTGGCCCGTTTGGCCGGAGGCGAAGTTTTGCGTTTAGGAGGCATAGAGTCAATTACAAATTAAAAATTACAAATTGTAATACCGGAGCAATCCTGATTTCGACATTTGTAATTCATAATTTTTAATTTGTAATTTTTAATCATGTTCTTTCGAGCACCATCACAAGCAGATCCTCGACGGGCAATTCCTTTTTGCTGATCTTGAGTTTGTTCGCATCTTGTCGTTTGCATACGCCGAGCGATTTGCAGAAGGCGTCGACGCCGTCGAGCTTGGTCTTGATCCCGGGGATGCCGTAATGCAACGGCACGACGATGCGCGGCTCGACCAGCGAGATGATTTCGGAAGCCAGTTTCGAATCCATGACCTCTCCCCCGCCCACCGGCATGAGCAAGATGTCCACCTCGCCCAGTTCCTCAAGTTCGTAATCCGTAAGTTTGCGTTTGATCTGACCCAAAAAACCCAAATTCATGCCTTCGGCCGAGATGCGGTAGATGACGGGGCGAGCCGCTGTCCCGGAATCGAGGCTGCGATCTTGGATGCCCTGCACGAAGACGTCCTTCACCTCAAACTCGCCGGGGTCAGATATGACGAACGGGCTGCCAGCGACGCCGTCTAAATTAAAACGCTTGCGCTCTTGGTGCGACAGGATCAGCACGTCGGGCGTCACGGCGCGCGGAAAACGCAAACTCGCCTCGTTTTCATACGGATCGGTGAGGACGGTCGCTTCTTTTTCGCTGCTCTTGGTCTCGAGGCGGATGGTGGAATATCCGTGCCAAAAAATTTGCATAGCCCTGTTAGAAGTCTGGGTAGATAGATGGTTTAGCTTATTCGGTAAGGCGTCAGCCGAAATCGATCCAACAACTTCGGCCAATCTCCATGCCCCATCGGACTTCTGACAGGGCATGATTACTGGTATTTTCGGTCTTTTTTCGCCCCCTAATTCTATCACGCAAAAAGCAGGATAACAAGGTTTTTCAGGGGGCTAAAAAGCCTATAAAAAACCCTTCTGTCATGGCTTGCCACGGCGTTCGCGAACGCCGTGGCAAGCCATGACCCAAAAACGCGCAGCAATCTCCGGAGATCCCGCATCAAGTGCGGGATGACAAAAAAACAACCCTGTCATTACCCGGTTCAACCGGGTAATCCAGACCTTGAAAACATTGGAAAGGTTTCTCTCTCTGGATCCCCCGGTTAAACCGGAGGATGACAGGGAGGGGGCGGAGGATAACGGAAGGGGGGCGCGGGATGATTGTTATTTGTCATCCCGGCCTTGAGCCGGGATCTCTGGCTTTCGGAGATTGTTTCGACACGTCTGACGCGACTTCGTCGCCGCTACTCCTCGCCACGTCGCTCGCGAACGACGTGGCGAGCGCATAATATTAATGTCATCCTCGCGCATGCATGGACTAAGTGTGCATTTCCTAAAAACCCGCGGCCGCGGGTTTTTAGGAAATGCACTTTTTCTGAAACCGCTGAATCGTATCGCTTCTAGATTCCCGCTTTCGCGGGAATGACAGGCGGGGGCGCGGGAATGACGGATTAGAGTGCTGCGCGGTATTCGCGCGCCGCTTGTTCGGCGGAAACCGGGTTGATGAACACGCCGTTATCCAATTCATAACCGCCGAAGATGTTGCGCCGCGGCGTAAAACGAAGCTCAAAACATTCATCTCTCCGACCCGGGATGTCGTGGGTGAAAAAATTGAACGCGAGTTTCCGTTTTTTCATGAACGGCATGAGGCTCTTAAGCCCCTTGGCCAAAGCCTTCAATTCATGCGGCGTAGCGTCGGTGATGGAATCCAAACGCCGGTTAGTGGTGAGACAAATCTCATGGCCGAAGCGTGAGATGGGCGGCGCGAAAGCCGTCACGAACTTATCGCGGTAGACGATGAGTTCAGGCGCAGCCTCCTTCAACAGATAGTTGCCTTTGGGATTAGCGACTCCTAACGCGCGGCGCCGATTCTTGAGCGCCAGCTTGATCCGGTCAGGCACGAAGGACATGCCGTAAAGTTGGGTGTGCGGATGAGGCTGGGAGGCGCCGGCGCGCTCGCCTTCGTTCTTGAAGGCCACGCTGTATTTGATTTTGCCATCGCGACGCAGGCTCTTGATCCTGGCGGCGATCGCTTCCAGACATACCGCCATTTGTTCTGCGCTGAAATCCCAAAATGGCAGGCTGCGCGACCCTTCGACCAAAATCTCCTGCCGACCGTACAGATAACCCGCGCCGTTGAACACCGGGTACAGATTCTTGATGGCCGTGACTTTGAATTTTCCGCGACCGAAGACCGCTTGCGTGTCTTCGCGCCTGACGATCTCGTCCGGGCTGAAGATATCTTTGACTTTGCGTTTGATGTCTTCCGGCCGACGCGATCTGCCCGGCGCGACGATGATCTTTTCGCCGGTGAACCGATCAGTCAATAAACGCGACGATGCAGCTTTATGATTTTGTCCCATAGCGTACCGAGCATTGTACAGGCACGGATGAATAAACTTCAATTAAGCAGACCAAGGGTCAAAGTATCAAGAATCAAGTGTCCAAGGATTTGGAAGAAGATTCACGCGAGAGACAAACGTCGAGATCGAGGCCCTGAACGCCACGGTGGTTCCTGTGCACGTGCGCGCCGTCCGAATCGGCATGGCCGCCCACGCGCACGAGGCTCCCATGCGAGGAGCGGACATCGGACCAGTGATACTCTTTTGCGAGGATGCGTTCACCTTTACCCTTGCCGTTGAGGCGTTCCGTCGCGATCAAATGAAGGGCAACCGCATAGAGCATTTGGAAAGGCTCTGGGCGCTGTAACTGGTCACGAGGGATATCGAGTTTCTCGGCGTATTCCTCGATAGAGAATTCTTGGGTGTCTTGGTGGGTGAAGGTGTCTCCAGGTTCGTAGTGATGACGCTTGTTCTTCGAACCAGGGATGGTTTGTTTGGTGATGAGTTTCCATTCGTAGCTCAAACCCAACTTCTTAAAAAAGTCCTCATTCTTGTACCAATCGGTGTTGAGCAGGAATTTGCCCAACCCGAGCTTGGTGTATTCAGCTTGGATGAGCTCGTTCATGCGCTCTCCCGTGAGCGGTCTGCCGTCCTTGTCAGCGACGAATAAGACAAACATCTCTTCGACGCCGGTCTTTTCTTTGATTTCTTTGGATTTCTCAAGCTCTTCAGGAGTGTATGGGATGGGTGGGACTTTTGATTCGTCCACAAAACCATCCCCCAGCATGACTTCTACGTCTTCGATGCCGTGGACGTTTTCGCGACCTAGGATTTCGATGGCTTCCTGTAACCCAGGTTCGACCTCTTTCTTCTCGACTGCATCATTGAAGGCTTTGAACAAATCAGCCACCTTGCGTGCGTCTTGCGCCGACAGCTTCTTGTTCTCTTTAAGCTCTTCGAAGTTCTTGGCTCCGTATTTGGCGTAGATTTCTCTTATCTGCGCCGCGAGTTTATCGGCGTAGCGCCTGACGTGAGTCGGCAAATCCTGCCGACGGATGTGGGAGGTGGTGAGATTCGGGGCGGTTTCGAAGGGGTTGGTGGGCATGGCTTTGTTCAGGGACGAAGGGTCAAGTGTTCAAGGATTTGGTAGAAAAAGGCTCACGCGAAAGGCAGACACCGAAAAAACCATTCCCAACGTCACGGGAGGTCCTGTCCACGTCCGCGCCAACCGAATCGGCAGAGCCGACATACACGAGGTTCCCATCCGAGGAGCGAACATCAGACCAGTGATATTCATTCTTGAGGAAGCGTTCACCTTTGCCCTGACCATCAAGACGTTCGGTCGTAATCAAGTGAAGAGCGGTAGCATAAAGCATCTGGAAGGGCTCTGGGCGATGCAGTTGATTGCGCGGGATATCGAGTTGCTTGGCGTATTCCTCGATGACGAACTCTTGGGTGTCTTGGTGGGTGAAGCGGTCGCCTGGTTCGTAGTGATGACGTTTGTTCTTTGAACCAGGGATGGTTTGTTTGGTGATGAGCTTCCATTCGTAGTTCAAGCCTAGTTTCGTGAAGAGGTCCTTGTTCTTATACCAATCGGTATTAAGTAGGAATTTGCCTAGGCCGAGCTTGTCATATTCCGCTTGGATGAGTTCATTCATGCGTTCTCCGGTGAGAGGTTTGCCGTCTTCATCCGCGACAAAGAGGACAAGCATCTCTTCGACGCCGGTTTTTTCTTTTATCTCATTGGATTTATTCAAATCGTCTGCAGTGTACGGGATTGATGGGACTTTAGAGATGTCGACGAAACCTTGTCCTAGCATGGCTTCGACGTCCTCGATGCCATGGACGTTCTCGCGACCCAGGATTTCAATAGCTTCCTGCGGGCTGACCGATTCAATCTCGTTCTTCTCGACAGCTTTCTGGAAGGCTTTGAACAGATCCGCAACTTTACGCGCATCTTGCGCAGACAGTTTCTTGTTCTCTTTAAGCTCTTCGAAATTCTTGGCTCCGTATTTGGCGTAGATCTCTTTAATCTGCGCAGCGAGTTTATCCGCGTACTTCCTGACGTGGGTCGGCAAATCCTGGCGGCGGATACCGGAGGTACTAGGTAGCCCTTCGACTGGTTCAGGGACTATTTTGGTTTTGGAGGTTTCGAAGGGGTTGAGGCTCATGCTATCCGCAGTTTATGCTAATGAAGCCGCGGAATCAAATCTGAAAAACAGGTTCTAGGTTCTAGGTTTCTGAACCTAGCACCTAGCACCCAGAACCTAGAACCTAGATTGTTTATTGGTTATTTCCCCTGCTTATACACCGCGCCACCGACGATGGCGATGGCTAGGGCGTCTGCTGCGTCGTCGGGTTGCGGGATGTCTTTCAGATGCAAAAATCTTTGCACCATGGCTTGCACCTGCTTTTTGTCCGCGCTGCCGTATCCCGTGATGCCTTGTTTGACCTGGTTGGGCGTAAGCTCGACGATGGGCAGATTATTTTCCTGCGCGATGAGCATGATGACGCCGCGCGCCATGCCGACTTTCATGGCGGTTTTTACGTTGGTTTGGAAATACAGATGTTCGAGCGACATGCAATCGGGTCGGTGCTCTTGGATCACCTGCGTGAGTTTTTGCTTGATCGCCGCCAAACGATCCTCGAATTCCATCTTGCTTTCCGTCTCGACGCAGCCGTGCGCCAGCCACGTGACTTCGCTCCCCTGCTGCTCGATGACGCCAAACCCCGTCCGACCAAAGCCCGGATCGACACCAAGGACGCGTAGAGGTGTTGCCATTATTTTGTAGGGGCGCATGGTTATGCGCCCTGTCCGACCAGGGGCGTGTGGCACACGCCCCTACGCCAAATTAGAATAAACATGCGCGACATCGTCGAGGTTCTCCAATTCATCGATCAGCTCCGCGACTTTGGTTCCGTTTTCTTCATTCGTCTCGACCAGCGACTTCGGTATCCATTCGAACTCGGCCGATTCGAGCGTGAGCCCGAGTTTTTGCGCCGCATCGGCGAGTTTAGATAGATCCGCCGGCGCTCCCCTGACTTCGGTCGTCCCGTCGACGTCTTCGATGTCTTCAGCTCCGACATCGATGAGCGCTAGCTCCATCTCGTCGCGCTTGTCCGCGGGCAATCCGCCCTGAATCTTGACCACCGCTTTTTTGTCGAACAGATAAGTGACCGAACCTTGGCTCGCCAGGTTGGCTTCGTGTTTGGATAAGGCGTGCTTCACGTCGTTAGCCGAACGGTTGCGGTTGTCAGTCAGACACTCGACGACCAGCGCGGTCCCGCCCGGGGCATACGCTTCGTAAGTCAACGACTCGATGATCGCCGCGTCCGCGCCCGTCCCCGCTCCCCGCACCACCGCCCGCTCGATGGCGTCTTTTGGCATGGAGGCTTTGCGCGCCCGGTCCATGGCCACGCGCAACCGCACGTTCATGCTCGGGTCAGGTCCTTTTTCGCGCGCCGCGACCGTGATCTCGCGCGCCAGCTTGGTGAACGACGCCGAACGCTTGGCATCGACAGCACCTTTGAACTGTTTGACTTTGGACCATTTTGAATGCCGAGACATAGGAGCTAGTTCAAAACTCAAAACTTAAAGCTTAAAACTTCATGAACCTGCTGTTTCGAACTCTTTATACCTCACCTGGTGGGTCTTGACAAAAGCGGCGTTAGGGGGACTTTTCTTATAAACAAGTAGTTAGCATTTAGTAGATAGTAGTTAGGGTCCTAGCTTTAACTACTAAATGCTAACTGCTAACTACTCCCCTCGGAATTGACAAGACTGCTGTTTTGGTGTATATTCTCCAGTCAATCCGCACATTCCAAGTGCTTTCACCAAAGGAGCGTCGAGAGTGAACAAAACCCTGGCGGAACAACTGGCGGCACGCGGCTTGGCTTCGAAAGCCCAAGCCAAACCTCAAACCGGACCGAGGAAGACCTTGGCCGAACAGCTCGCGGAACGCGGGCTGGTGGACGAACGTGATATCGAACGGGTCAAGTTGCAGAAGGAGGTGGAGACGTTGAACGAGAGCCATGACTTTGTCCCGGATCACGTCTCACCGCGCGACCTGGATCAAGCCCGTGACATCTACTCGTTCGGCCAAGTCGCCCGCGCGCTGCTCTTCAACGATCCATCCTCCATCGGACTCGTGGTCGAAAAAGCGCACCGTTTCAAGGATGTGACGGACAAGACGGCCAAGGCGTTCATCTGGCGCATGTTCCGGATCCGCGACTTGTTGCCGCACTGCCCGCTCATCAAACGCGAACGATTCTTGCTCCGCGCGTTCCGGCGTCACGACCCCAAGGTCGAAATTCCGGAGTGAACCGAATGCAGTGAACCTTTAACCAGGAGGCTGTGATGATCATCATGCCAAGACTCTGTTGAAAGGCGTCCCCCAGGGACGTCTTTTTTTATACCCGTCGCTGCTTGACATATCTGACTAAATAAGTAATATTTCCCGAAACCCAGATACGCTGTCTGGGCAGGAAACGACACGAAAGGATAGAGAAATGGACTTTCTCACCGCGAATATCGATCGAGCAATCGTCATGACCCAGTACGATCTCCGAGGCTTCGCTCACCCTTTGGGATTTCGGGAGCATCCAAAGTCCGCCAAAGGTCTCGACGCGATCACTTGCAACCTTGTCGCGATGGCGGCCGGCTTAGGCCACGGTAACAGAACACCCACGGACGAAGCCTACGCCGACTATTTCGAAAGCTCATTCGAGGACTACTTGGCCATGTGCAAGCGACTGGTCGTACACTGCGATGGCTCCGAGAAGGAGGCTATCGCGCTCATCGTTCAGGAGATCGTGAAGCAGAGCGATGAGATGAAGGCAGAGGTCGCCGCCGGCAAGAAAGAGGCTTCCGCCTATCTCATGCCTCTCAAGAAGAACAATCGGTGGGGAAAAGCCGTGCTCGCCCTCGCCAGAGCCTTCGAGGTCAAACTCAAAAAGGCAGCCGCCTAGATCTTTCGACCGCCTTCGTCCAATTGACCCGCCACGTCTCCCAGGCTCTGGCGGGTTTCTTTTTTTATACCCAAAGGGGCGCGGAAACCGCGCCCCTACATTTGGCTATCGTCGACCGTCTGGGCGCATGGCATGCGCCCCTACATTGGCTACCGTCTACCGTCAGGGCGCATAACCATGCGCCCCTACCCTAAACCGCTTCCGGCGCGGGTTCGCCCTCTGGCACTTCCTCGGGTTCGCCGCCCAGATAGGCGCCGAAGCCGGTGCCCGCCGGGATGAGGCGGCCGATGATGACGTTTTCCTTCAAGCCCTCCAAACGGTCGAGCTTGCCGGTCACGGCCGCGTTGATGAGCACGCGCGCCGTCTCTTGGAAGGATGCCGCAGACAGGAATGAGTCGGTGGAAAGCGAGACCTTGGTCACGCCGAGGAAAAGTTCTTCGAGTTCAGCTGGCTTGGTGCCCGCTGCCTTGGCGCGCTGGTTCTCCTCCTCTGCGCGCATGCGGTCCACGACTTCGCCAGGCAACAGGTCGGCATCGCCGGCGTCGCGCACGTACACACGCGAGAACATCTGGCGGATGATGACTTCGATATGCTTGGCGTTGATTTTTTGGCCTTGGCTCGCGTAGATAGCGAGCACTTCGCGCAGCAGGTAGCGCATGACGGCGTTGCGTCCCTTGAGGCGGAAAAGCTGCAACAGATCCAGATGGCCTTCGGTCATCTGATCGCCGGGCTGCACCTCGTCGCCATCCTTAATCAGCACCAGGAAACCCATGGGCACCTGGTATTCGGTCACGGCGGGTTGTTCGTGGATGATGATGACTTTATCCTCCGTCACCTTGGCCACGCCCGAGTGCTCGGCCAGGACTTCATTGCCGGCCTTGCCCGCGAGCATGATCACGTCGCCCTCTTTGACCTTGGCGCCGTCTTTGATCTTGGGTTTGTCGTTTTTTCCGATGCCGTGCGCTTCCTCTTCTATCGTCGTATGTGCGACGTGGATGACTTTGCCGCCGGAAGCCGTATCCACCACCTTTTCGCCGCTCGGCGTCTCGATGATGCGGCGCTCGGCTTGCACGACCTGCGCCTTGCCCGCCACGTCCGCGATGATGGCGCGGTGTTTGGGCGAGCGCGCTTCGAACAATTCTTCGACGCGCGGCAGACCTTGCGTGATGTCCGCGCCGGCCACGCCGCCCATGTGGAAGGTCCGCATGGTCAGCTGCGTGCCAGGTTCGCCGATGGATTGCGCGGCGATGATGCCGACCGCGGTGCCCAGTTTGACGTCGCGGTTATACGCCAAGTCGTAGCCGTAGCACATCTTGCACAAACCGCGGCGCTGGCGGCACAAGATGACCGTGCGCACCTGCGCCTCCTGCAGAGGTTCCTTGAAGGCGGCGATGGCTTTGATATGTTCCTCGGTGATGAGCTGGTTCTTTTTGATCACGCTCTTTTTGGTCTCCGGATCCTTGATGTCCTTCATAGTGACGCGGCCGAGCAGGCGCGTGAGCAACGGTTCGCCGATGTCCTCGCATTCCTTGTACGTCAGCACCACACCTTCGGTATCGCCGCAGTCCTCGCCCGTGATGACCACGTCCTGCGCCACGTCGACCAGACGGCGCGTCAGGTAACCGGCGTTGGCCGTCTTGAGCGCGGTGTCGGTCAGACCTTTGCGCGTGCCGTGGGATGAGATGAAATATTCGAGCACGGTCAGACCTTCGCGGAAAGAGGATTTGATCGGCAGCTCGATGATGTCGCCGCGCGGGTTGGCCACCGGGCCTTTCATGCCGATGACCTGGGTCAACTGGCCAATCGAACCGCGGGCTTTGGACTCGATCATGGCCGAGACTGAACCTAATTTGTTGAGCGACTCTTTGCACATCTTCTGGATGCGATCCTTGACGTCGGTCCAGGTCTTGACGATGAGCGTGAAGCGTTCGCGCTTGGTGAGCAGACCCTCCTTATACTGTTCTTCGATCTGCGCTACCTTTTTGTCGCCTTCTTCGATGATTTCTTTTTTGCCGTGCACGTCCGGCAGGTCGCCGATGCCGTAGGAAAAGCCGGACATGGTGATGTGCTTGAAGCCCAGGTCTTTGACCTCGTCCAAAAATTTGACGGTGCGTTCGGAACCGTAATGGTACAGGATCTTGTGTGTGATTTCCTCAAGCTGCTTGGATCCCATGATGTCGTTGCGGTAGCCGATGATCTCCGGGAAAAGTTGGTTCACCAGGATGCGACCCACGTTGGTCTCGATCACCGGTTCGCCGGGCGCCAATTTCGTCTTGATCTTCTCGCGGATGCTCAATCGGCCCAGTTGGTACACGTAGACGGCTTCGGAGGGCGTGCCGAAAATCTTGATTTTGCCGTCCGCGGGCTCGACTATGGTCGTCATGTAATACGTACCCCACACGATATCCTTGTCCGGACGCACCACCGGCAGACCGGTGGCGGGACGCAGCAGGTTGTTGGTCGAGAGCATCAGGTTGCGCGCTTCTTCGCGCGCTTCTTCGGTCAACGGCACGTGCACGGCCATCTGGTCGCCGTCGAAGTCGGCGTTGAACGCGGGACAGACCATGGGATGGATCTGGATGGCTTTACCCTCGATGAGTTTGGGATGGAAACCTTGGATGCCCAGACGGTGCAAAGTCGGCGCGCGGTTCAGGAGCACGACCGAATTCGAGGCGATGTTCTCCAGGATATCCCAAACCTCCGGATTATCGGCTTCGATGAAACGGTTGGCTGAACGGATGTTATGCACAATCTCGCGTTTGATGAGCTCGGCGATGATGAACGGCTTGAACAGCTCAAGCGCCATGATCTTGGGCAAGCCGCACTGGTCGAGGCGCAAGGACGGGCCGATGACGATGACCGAGCGGCCGGAATAGTCCACGCGCTTGCCCAGCAGGTTCTGGCGGAAGCGGCCTTGTTTGCCCTTGAGCACGTCGGCCAAGGATTTAAGCTGGCGCTTTTTGCCCGTGGCGGCGATGACCGTCTTGGAATGGCGCGCGCTGTTGTCGATGAGCGAGTCCACCGCTTCCTGCAGCATGCGTTTTTCGTTGCGCGTGATGACTTCGGGCGCATTCAGTTCGAGCAAACGCTTCAGGCGGTTGTTGCGGTTGATGACGCGGCGATACAGGTCGTTCAAATCGGAGGTCGCAAAACGTCCGCCGTCGAGCGCCACCATGGGGCGGATATCCGGCGGCACTACCGGGATGACTTTAAGGATCATCCAATGCGGTTGGGTTTCCTGCAGGCTGAATGATTTGAGGAGCTTGAGCCGGCGGATCAGGCGGTCGTGCTTCAATTCCGAAGCTCCGTCCATGTCCTTATGCAGCACCTTCATGGTCGCCTCCACGTCGATCTTGGTCAGCAGCTCGTTGACCGCTTCGGCGCCGATCTTGGCTTCGAACACGTGACCGAACTTGAGCGAAAGCTCGTGGTATTCGTTCTCCGACAACACCTTGAGCGGCTTCAGATCCTTGAGTTCCTTTTCGGACGCGCTGAAGTCGGTCTCCAACTCTTTGAGTCTGCGCTCCTTGTTGCCCTGCGCTTTGTCGAGTTCTTGCGTCACGGCGTCAACCTCGGACTTTTTCGTCTGCGCGGTCTCGTTGCTGCGCTTCACGTCGCGTTCGTATTCGGCCTCGATGGTCTTGCGCTTGCCTTTGTACTCGCTGCGCAGTTGTTCCAGAGTCGCTTCGCGCAAAGGCTCGTTGACGTCGGTCACGATGAAGGCCGCGAAGTAGATGACTTTCTCGAGCGCCTGCACCGACATGTCGAGCACCGTACCGATTTTGGAAGGCACGCTGCGCAAAAACCAGATGTGCGCGACCGGCGCGGCCAACTCGATATGTCCCATGCGTTCGCGGCGCACCAGCGAGTGCGTGACTTCCACGCCGCACTTGTCGCAGACGATGCCTTTATAGCGGATCTTCTTGTATTTGCCGCAATAACACTCCCAGTCCTTGGACGGGCCGAAGATCTCTTCGGCGAAGAGTCCGGACTTCTCCGGTTTTTGCGTGCGGTAGTTGATGGTCTCGGGCTTGGTGACTTCGCCGTACGACCAGCCGCGCACGGTCTCGGGCGAGGCGAGCCTCAAACGGATCGCGTCGAAGTCCGTGGTCTTGATGTTTTCCGATTGGAAAAATGCCATATGGGTGGTCGTTTAGGCTTGTTCGGCCGGACCCCAGTCCGCGTCGGCGAATGAATTAGTCAAAGCCGGGCGCGGTTTGAACTGCTCCGGTTTAGGCGAAGTCTCTTCGATGCGATGACCCTCCTTCAAGAGTTCCACGTCGAGGCACAGGCCCTTGAGTTCGCGGATGAGCACGTTGAAGGATTCCGGCACGTTGACTTTGCGGATCGGTTCGCCCTTGATGATGGATTCGTAAGCTTTGGAACGGCCCGGCACGTCGTCTGATTTGATGGTGAGAATCTCCTGCAGCATGTGCGCGGCGCCGTACGCCTCAAGCGCCCAGACTTCCATCTCGCCGAAGCGCTGACCTCCGGATTGCGCCTTGCCGCCCAACGGCTGTTGCGTGATGAGCGAGTACGGGCCGATCGAGCGCTGGTGGATCTTGTCTTCCACCATGTGGTTCAGTTTGAGTATATAGGTGTAGCCGACCGTAGGATCGTTGTCGTAGCGTTCGCCCGAGCGTCCGTCGTAGAGCGGCACTTTGCCGTCTTCGCTGAAGCCCGCTTTCACGAGCTCTTGGCGGATGGTCTCCTCGGATACGCCGTCGAAGACCGGAGTGGCCACGCGATAACCTTGCGCGTTGGCGGCCAAACCCAAATGCGTCTCCAGGATCTGTCCCAAGTTCATACGCGAGACGACGCCCAACGGCGACAGGATGACGTCGACCGGCGTGCCGTCCTCGAGGAAAGGCATATCTTCGACCGGCACGACCTTGGAGATGACGCCTTTGTTGCCGTGGCGGCCGGCCAGCTTGTCGCCGACTTGGATCTTGCGCAGGTCCGCGACCGAGACCACGATCTGTTTGATGACTCCAGGCTGCAGCTTGTCGCCGTCCTCGCGCGAGAACACGGTCACGCCCACGACTTTGCCGTGTTCGCCGTGTTCCAGATACATCGAGGTGTCGCGCACGTCGCGCGCTTTCTCGCCGAAGATGGCGCGCAGCAGTTTTTCCTCGGCCGACAAATCGGTCTCGCCCTTGGGCGTGATCTTACCGACCAGGATGTCGCCGGATTTGACTTCCGCGCCGATGCGCACCACGCCGTTTTCATCCAGGTTCTTGAGTTTTTCTTCGGACACGTTCGGGATGTCGGAGGTCACGACTTCGGGGCCGAGTTTGGTGTCGCGCACGTCGATGGAATGGTGTTCGATGTGGATCGAAGTGAAGCGGTCCTGCTGCACCAGACGTTCGGACAGGATAATGGCGTCTTCATAGTTATAGCCGTCCCACGACAGGAAGGCGACCAACAGGTTTTGGCCCAGCGCCATCTCTCCCCTGTCGCACGACGTGCCGTCGGCCAGGACTTCGCCAGCGTAGACTTTTTGTCCCTTGTCCACGCGCGGCCGCTGGTTGTTGCAAGTCGAGGCGTTGGAGCGCTGGAATTTGATCAGGTCATAGCGGCGCGTTTCGCCCGCGTCGGATTTGAATTCGATGTGCTTGGCCGAGACCGAAGCCACAGTGCCGTCTTCCGGCGCCAGGATGGCGTGGCCGGCATCGACCGCCGCGCGGCGTTCGACGCCCGTGCCCACGATCGGTGCATCCGGTTTGATGCAGGGCACGGCTTGGCGTTGCATGTTGGTGCCCATGAGCGCGCGCTGGCCGTCGTCATGTTCGACGAACGGGATGAGCGAAGTCGCGATGGACAAAATCTGCTTGGATGAAACGTCCAGGTAATCGATTTCGTACACGTCCACGATCATCGGCTCGCCGTTTTTGCGCGCCGGGGTGCGTTCGACTAAAAATTTACCGTCGCGTCCCACCGGGGTGGTGGCCGGAGCCGCGGTGCTGCGCTCTTCGGCGAAAGCATTCAGATAAACGATCTCGCCCGTCACATGCGGCACGATGGGCAGCTTTTCGAACGAGACTTCTTTTTTGAGTTTGGCGGCGAGCTTGGAATCTATCTCATCCCCTGCCTTAGCCACGCTCTCGCCCTTGCCGTTGGAGATGTCCACGCGCAAGACCTCGTCCACGCCGTCCTTGCCGTCGTTCTGCGCCCAGTTCTTGACCTTGCGATAAGGCGTCTCGATGAAACCGAAATCATTGATGCGCGCATAGCACGCCATGTGGCCGACCAGACCGATGTTCGGACCTTCGGACGAAGCGATGGGGCAGATGCGTCCGTAGTGGGTGCGATGCACGTCGCGTACGTCGAAACCGGCGCGCTCACGCGACAGACCGCCCGGGCCCATGGCCGAAAGGCGGCGGCGATGTTCGAGTTCAGCCAGCGGATTGGTCTGGTCCATGAACTGCGACAATTGCGAGCTCATGAAGAACTCGCGCACTGCGCCGATGACCGGCCGCGCGTTGATGAGTTTGGCCGGGGTCAACGCCGTGATGTCCTGCGTCGACATGCGGTCTTTGACGATGCGCTCCATGCGCGCGAGTCCGATGCGGAAACGGCTCTGCGCCAATTCGCCGATGGCGCGCACGCGGCGGTTGCCCAGGTGATCCACGTCGTCCGCCTCTTCCTGCATGTTGTTGAGACGGATGATTTCCTTCAGGATCATGACCAAATCCTCTTTGGTCAGGATGCGATTCTCTTCCTTGGCCACTTCCGCCTCCACGACCGGCAAACCGAAACGTTGGTTGAATTTGTAACGACCCACTGCTCCCAAGTCATAGCGCTCGAACTTGAAGAACATCGAATGGATGAGCGATTTGGCGTTGTCGGCCGTAGCCAGGTCGCCCGGCCTTATCCGCTTATAGACTTCGATCAGACCTTCGTCTTCGTTGGCCGCCGCGTCTTTGCCCAAGGTCGATTCGATGTAGTGGTTCAGGGGATGGATGTCGGTGGTGGTGAAGATCTCGGAGATCTCTTCGTTGGTCGAGTAACCGAAAGCACGCAACAGCGACGTCGCCGCCACTTTGCGTTTGCGGTCTATCTTGACCCAGATCACGTTGTTGCCGTCGGTCTCGAACTCGAGCCAAGCACCACGATTGGGGATGACTTTGGCTCCGTAATAGCGACGATTCCTGACCATCTCGGCGGTGAAGAAAGCGCCGGCCGAACGCACCAGCTGCGAGACGACGGTGCGCTCGATGCCGTTGACGATGAACGTGCCGCGCTCGGTCATCACAGGCAAATCACCCAAGTAGACTTCTTGCTCCTTGGTCTCGCCCGTGCGCTTGTTCACGAGCTTGGTCTTGACGCGCAACGGCGCGTCGAAAGTTATGTTTTTGGCGCGTGAAGTCTTTTCGTCGAACTTGGGCTCGTCGAGAAAATAATCCACGAACGACAATTCGAGATCGCGGCCGATGAAGTCCTTGATCGGCGAGATCTCATGCATCAGGTCCCGGATACCTGTCTCAAGAAACCAGCGGTAGCTCTGCCGCTGCACCTCGATGAGGTCGGGCAGGGCCATGGCGTCGCGCGACGCCGTGAAATAACGACGCTCTCCATCTTTGATGGGTTGGCGCCGGAATACCGTCTTTGGCATGAAAGCTTTTTCTACGGACACGTCCCTTCCCGCGCGGGCCTCGGCCGGATGGACAGGCTGGCGGAGCGCCTTGGCGGCGGCGAGACAAGGAGACGGTCGCGTTGAGTAAGTCGCTCCCGGGGGAGCGCCATCGCGGGCGGGTCACGCAGCCGCAAAAACTACCGTCATTGAGACACGGAGTTTGCGACTATTTTCGTGACGTGGCCATTAGCGATGGAAGGACAATTTCGCGGCCGGACAAATGAAAGCTCTGCAGGTTATCTTTCATCTGGCAAGTCGCTATATTGGTTCGCGGAGTATGCCAAAAATGCAAGCTTGCGTCAAGTCCGGGGTAAAGCGGCGCGACGCGACCAAAAAATAAGTAAAATATGGGAAATTCATGCCCGTCTTAATTATCCCCTAAAAATGAAAAGTCGCCCTGGGAAGTCCAGAGCGAGTTCAGCTGTCAGGCGCTTTTCGGTCGCGCGCCTTGGCGATACAACGCCGCACGCAATCGGCCGGCCGCGTGCAAAATGAGCCGACCGATCAAATCCAGGCTGAAACCTTGCCTGATGATGACCACTTCGACTGGATAGTCGCGTTTACCTTTTTTCAGATACTTTTCCCTCCCCTCCTCGGAGCTTTTGATTTGGATGAAGATATCCCCTAAGTCGGTGACGATGCACAAATCCTTGCCATCCATGTCGTCTACCTGTCCGCACCGGGCATACGACCGAATCCAACTGGGCAAAGGTCTGCCGTGCAGGGCCTTCATGGCCAAACTCTCCTTGCAGCACCCGACTTCATGCGAATGCCGCTCGTAGCGACTCTTTTTCCGGTTATTGGGACGTTTCTGTTCCTTCAGCATCCAGGGTGGTCTGTACGCCATTTGACCTTCCTTGTGTTCCAAGCCGCTGAAAGCGGCGGACCTGACTGCGTTTGACCGAATCTTCGAAAGGACGTTGTCACTTGATATCACGCTTTGGTGAGTCGGGCAATGCCCAAGGCCGGATAAAACTGCTATTTTCGTAAACCAAAAAACTTACAAAAAACCTTATTTTTTGAATATAGCTAACAATCTTTGCGTAATTTAAGTCTAAAATCATCAATATTGTTTAAGTCGCCCCCTTGACAAAAGCATTAAACCGTGCTATATTGGCCAGTTAAAAATAAAAGTCTCGAAGCGTGCCTTACAACGAGATCGTCCCGGAAAACACGGAGGAGGGATCCTGCAGCAAATTCGTTCTAAACGGAAATGCCGCGGAAGGCCGATAAAACCAGGCAAGCCGGTTTCGACTGGCTTCGTCCTGGGAGTAAACGGCCACGGATATACGCAGGCTTCGGCCTACGCCTATCCCCTTCGTATTTTCCGGGATGAAAAACGATTGCAAATTATAAATTACGAATGCCAAATGCCAAATTATGGATTCGTCATTCGTCATTCGTCATTTGGCATTATTTCTCCCTACCGACGTGGAGGAGAGGACTTGTTCCGCTGCCGTAAGGCGTCGGGACGGTCGGGGATGAAAACCATCGGAACCGGTTTCGACTGGTTCTTGCTGGGAGTACGTCCCCATGGATTTGGCCCGTCTCGGCGGCGCCAACATCCCCTCTGCGTCAGTCGGGAGAAAGATAGAAAGTAGAGAGTAGATGGTAGAGGGTAGAGAGTAGCCAAAAAAAACGGCTACCGCCTACAGCTCCAAGTCGGCGACGGCGCGGCACGGATCAAGTCTGGTCCCTGACGCGGCATCGCCTGACTAAAAAATAAAAGGTGCAAACCTACGGGACCACTCGATCGTCAGGATTAGCGTGGGTGAAACTCCCTCCGATGCCAACAACTTCTCCTCGCTGGAACGGCTTCCGTTCCAGCGCTGGTCCAAGTCCACGAAGACTCGTGGCCTTAGACCAGTTGTACTGATTTGAACCCGCACCTTCCAATGGAGGTTTGTCCCATGTCATGTGACATCATCTCGAATCTGCAGTTCGTGGGTCGTGACTCGTTCGATTGCGAGCACGATCCCAAGTATCGCCGACCCTACAGGGTCAATCCCGACGTCGCGGAAGCCCAGCGCTTCTACGCCGCGCAGGATGACGCGGCGTACTTGATCAGCACGAATACGCGCTGCGAGCTGGACGAGGAGGACGAGGATATCGAAACGCTCGACACAGAGTACTTCGACGAGACGTCCGAGGAAGGTGACGCCGAGGACAGGTACTGGTACTGCGAAGGCAGCCCCGTACAGCTGCACCGCATGCGTCCCAAGAAGCTGCGCTTCGTTCGGGAATTCCTCGTCACGCGACAAGTCACGGAAGCGGATCTCGCCGAAGAGATGCATCGGGTTCGCGAGGACAATCCCCGCTACAGCCTTACGGACGCGCGCATCCAGGCTTTCCAGAACCTGCGCCGTTCGCCTCCCAAGATGTGGAAGACCGAGGAGCGCATCGAGGTGGTCTACGTGCGAGCGCGTCCCGTTCAGGAAATGCCTGACCAGGAAGAGCGTTCCGAGGCTCGCGAGTTTTCTCGGTACGCCAAGCGCCAGGAGCACACCTTCAGGATGCGAATCCTGTTCGGTGAGAATGGCGAAGATCTCCGTCCTTGCGGCAAGGGCAGCGAATTCTACCCCAAGGACAGGGGGCGCAAAGGCAGTCCCCGCAACTTCGGCCGTAAACTGGCGAAGAGCTTCACTCGCGTCTCCGCAGACCGCGACCAGATCGACTGCCGCGACTCGCTCAAGGCGCGACGCATCGGGAGCCTGATCGAGGAGATCAAACGCGAGCGGAAGCTGCGTCAGACGTTGCGCCGCCTGGAGAATGCGGCCTAAGAACTTGCCCAGAAATCTCGCCAGTCATCCCTCTCTACATTCTTGGTCGAGTCGTCTGCCCATTCGGCGCAGACGACTCGACAATCCCCCCGGACGCATGATCGCCAGATCGCGCTTCCGGTCAGGAACCACCAAGGAGAAAGCCATGCCGCAGTCCACCGTCCGCTTCAACCACCTGGATGCCGACCGACGCGCCTCGCTCAACATCAGTCTGCTCATCGTCGAAGCGATCGTCGAGCTCAAGCGCAATTCCGAGCAAGACAAGCAACCCCCGCTGTCCTGCGCAGCCTGATCCCCCGCCCTCATCCCGCCCCTTCACTCCCGCCGGAACCTACCTTCGGCGCTTCCCCCGAACTCGGAACTTGTTTGCGTGTTCGTGGGAGGTCTAAAAATGAAGAAGTTGTTCCTCTCCGCCACGGCTCTCACCGCCCTCTGCCTCGTTTGCCTCGCCGGAATCGGCCTGCGCCAAGCCTGTCACGTCATGGCACAGCAATTCAGGACGACGCAGACCATCCAAGTCGACGAGGTCCGACTCACGCGTACGCCGGACGGGTACTACACCGTCAACGGCGCATTCCGCGAGATCGAACTCAACGACATCACGGTCACGCCATAACCCGCCCCTTCACTCCCGCCGAGATTTTCTTTCGGCATTCCCCTCGAGGTGCGTCCAGTCGGACGACGCGAAGTGACTTCGCCGCCTCAAGCCGGAATCCAACCAGTCGACGGTCAGCGCCGCGAAGCTGCGCCAACCGTCACGAAAGGAGAAGCGGATTGATTTCCGCGGACACTGTCTGAAGCGACAATCAGGCGGACAAACGTTCAACACCACTGCTCTCGCCGTAAAAACCGGCGAATCAAGGAGGAATCGTTTGAGACTGCTGTGTTTCATCCAAAATGCGAACGGGTCCCGCAAGAACGTGCGCTAAGGCCTGGGGACCGATGAATCGGCTCCGACCTTGCACGACAAGTGACCTTGCACCTTCGGCTGGCGCAAGCTGGCCGGAAAATAGCAGCTAAATGGCTGCACTCGCTGGAGAAAGACTAACGTGATAGTCAGTCAGGTGGAAATAATGCAGGCCTTGCCTCCGGGCAAAAAGCACTGCTGCTCCACTCGGCGCTCATCTCCAGCGCCCTTCCGAAAGCGTGACTCGTTCGCGCTTTCAGAAGGCCAACAGGCATGACGTCCTGACGGACATCGAGGCGAATCTCGCCTCCGTATCCGTCGGGATGCCAGAGAGCATGACCGATGATCCTTCAAAGGAGGTGCAATAATGAGCGTCTGTAGCTGAAAAACATGGGATAGCGAACGACTCAACAACTCCAACCTATGAGGAGCGAACTCATACCGTCGAAGGTATGATTTCGAAGGAGGTGACGGACGGAAAAACCCAACATGCGCGCGGGCCCCGCCTGTGGCCCAGTACCCCACCGCCCCGAACAGGGACGGACGCAGCAGAAAAGTGTGAGCGTCCGCTGGATAGGGCAAGCTTGATAGCCAGCCGGCGATAATAATCGCATCGGCGCCCATCACCAGCGGCAAGGGAGAGGTCGTCAACCCGAACCAAGGAGGCAGAAATGCGCAAGCGTTTATCCTAGCTCGTGGTCGGACGGGCCATAACCAAAGAAGCAGGAAGGCCGACAGCCCGTTGGGGCGCACAGCGGTGGGTACGCATAGCCCTGCCGCCGCCTTCCAAAAACCTTCAACCCGACGCCGCGGCTAAGGCCCAGGCCGACGAGAGCCAGAGCGTCATCACCCCCTGCAAGACACCTCGGTCCGGTTCGTCCTGACGCTGCACCTTGTGCCCCGCGCCGACGATCCCAAGTCCGAGGACAGTCATACCCCTCCCCCATCAGCCACCCTCGCTATCGCCCCTTCTCTTGCCGAACTCTTCGGCATCCCCCCTGAAAGCGTGACTCGTTCGCGCTTTCAGACAGGATCTTGGACAATCATTCCTGCAGACGTGGAGGAGAGAACCTGCCACGGGCCCTCACGGGATTCCGCGGCAGTGGTCGTTCAAATCGGGCGGATTGGTCCCTCGAGCTTCGGCTTGAGCGCGACTAATCCTTTCCGAGAGTCGGCGATCAAGGACGATCCCGCATCAACCTTTGGTATTACGCAGACGCTTCATTCAGATACGGAAGTTCCGGATGACAAGCGAAAAATTATTACTGCTCCGTCCGCTGGACGGTACCAAAAGTCGATGCGGGAGGTCCCCTCTACATCTGCGGGAACGAACAGAGTAGCTAGTATCTGGTAGCTGGTATTGTCCGAAATACCAGCTACCAGCTACCAGATACTTCATCCTATGTACTCCATTGATTTCAAAGATGGTCATCGCATCGTCGTCAAGGTTGTGCCTGACATAGAGAAGCGCAAGGGTTTTGTGCATCGGTCCGACCGGATTTACCTGAAAAAACAAATATCCATCAAAAAAGCGAAAAGCGCCTAAGCCGCGCTTTTTTGCGTTTTTAAGCGCTGATTGATACGTTTGTGAAGCTACCCCTTGACAAAATGACTTTTTCCTGCTAATTTAAGCGGTTCATTCCAGTCCAAGGATTGTCCGAAAAAACTTGGAGGAAAACCTTTGGTCTCCGGCTTTAGGCTGGACACGTCGGGTTTTCAAGGCTCGAGCGTCGGTTATTTCCGGCGCCCGAGTCTGCCCTCCAAATTTTTCCGGACAATCGCGCCTTCGGATCCGGTCTCCGGCAACAAATGGGCCAAGTTCAGGCCCGCGCCGCGCCGGACGCCGGATTCGAGGGTGAGATGAGGTGAGAGATGGAAAAGTCGCACTATGTCGGCCTCTTGATCGGTGAGAGCGCGCTCGCGGCGATCGTCATCTGGGTCATGCTGCACTTCCGCAACGAACCGCTTATTTTCTCCGAATCTGGACTCACCGGTTTTGTCCTCGGCATGATGCTCTATGCCTACGTCAAAGGACAGTTCGATGAGCCGCAGCACCTGGGAAAACTGGAATCCAAGATCCACGAATGGAAAAAGTTGCGCGAGTTCTCGCACAACGATCCGCAACGCCCCTTCTTTTGAACCGCCCTTCCCCGCTGTTTCTCTGCGGGGAGCTACACGGACATTCATCCAGCATGAATTTCGGTGCGGCTCTCGTGTCTCCGGTCTGCCGGCCGACTGGCCAGTTCCCGGGTACGCGCAAGCGAAACGTCTTGGGCCAAGGTAAGGATCCGCGTCTCGGACAACCCTTACCATCCAATTCCCCAGACGAAACCCGTTTCAGTCCTCGTCATTTCGACAACTTACAGACACGCATCCCGCGACATCGCGGAATGCGCTCACAGACGTCACAGACCAAGGAGAGATTGCCATGAGTGAAAAGGAAGAGTCACCCAAGGAACTGTGGGAGAAGAGACTGCAGGAAGTTTTGAAAGCAGTCGAAGGCCAGACGTTTTCGACTCCATACGGCGTGAAGGACCACTACGACGTGGGCTTCACCAACCTGGAACTCAACACGGAGAAGGGACCGATCGTCCTCAATCCGCCGCCGAATATGCGGCTCTTGATGTCGAACATCCCCTCTGCCGAGCAGGACGGGTTGCCGCGTCTGCTCTCGACCAAGGAGCTGTGCAGCTACTGGCTCGCCATCGATCCAGACAGTCAAGCGCAGGTTTCGCAGCTCGGCCCGGACGAACAGGCTCGACTCGCCCAGTTCAGGAAGCCGATCCTGGAGTACGAGGCTCAAGTCCAAATCGCGATAGGCAAACAGGACTTCCTGTGCGCCGAGGAAGTGCTGGGCGACGATCCCCTGCGCCTGTTGCCCAGGTTCGTGCTTGAGCACATCAAGCGCGGAATGATGGACTTCGTCGTCCCCAATCCCCGAAACCCGAGGACCGCCGGACGCTACATGCAGCGCAAGGTCAGCATCACCAGACTGCGCCGCATCCTCTCGGAACGGATGACAGCTCGGGAAGACGGCAAAAACCGCCCCGAGCGCTACGAAGTCACCTGGTTCGAGCAAGGGAAAGCGTTCGAGCATTTTGGCTTCATGATCGAGATGCTCCACCCTGCGACAGGGCAGGGCTGTATCACCCACATGGTATACGGCCGCAAGCCTTGCCCAGACGCCGAGCCGATCGCCCCGGACGCGACGAGTTCGCGGCTTGGTGATCGCGGCCGCGGTTTCCTGATGTTCATCGAGCACCGGGACATCGTCCATGCCATGTTGAGCAACCACATGAACCTGCTGCCCGACGACGGACAGGTTCAGACCCACCCCTCGATGCACTCGATCTGGCTCCCCGGCCACCCGACCGCTCCCGACCACGCGAAGTTCCGATTTCGCGAGTCGCGGGACAGCCGGCAGCAGCGGAGAGCCCGACAAGCGCCGGAAGCGCCCAAACCTGAAGCCACGCCGCGCAACGGCGGCGCGCAGCAGGCGACCCAACCGGCAGCACCCCCTCCCCCCGTCAACTGACGCCTGTTTTACCGCGAAGCCCCTGGCTTCGCGGATCCCTTGATGGCTGCATCTTGCCAAAATCATGATTTTGGTGTATGAAGTCATTAAGGGATCTTTTGTACCTTGGGACGCAGCGTCCCGGCAATTCAAGAATACGAGGGTGAAATGAAGAGCCTTGGAACCGGAAGTGAACGACAACTGCGCCGCCGCGACGATGCGGTGGTGGTGGATGCCCGGGATCGCTTCATGGAAAGAATCTTCAGCACCTTGGGACCCAACGTCCCGTCAATTCAAGAATACGAGGGTAACAGGATGATCGGATCAGGGGCTTCGCAAATGAAGAGCCGTGGAACCGGAACGAATCGCCATCTGCGCCGCCGCGACGATGCGGTGGTGGTGGATGCCCGGGACCGCTTTCTGGAGCGTCGGCGCCTGGAACAAGCCGCCAGCCAGCTCACCGGCCAAGACTCTTGGGACGTACCCCAAGTAGCCGAAGCCACACCCCTGATTCCCCGTGTTCCCCTGGAACAAGGACTCGTCTTCGTCCTGGCCAAGGATGAAAAACGGGACGGCAAGGTGCCTTTCACGGTGATACCCGCCCCGCAATGTCCGCTGGACGACGAGGCTTACCTGCGAGTTTTCCAACTGCGCGGCTGGACCCACAGCATCTTCCAAGAGAACGGCCTGCCCGTCCCCATGGCGGATCAAGACGATCCTTACCAGACCTTGATTCGGGGCTACCACTTCTGCGCCGAGTTCAAGCGCAGCCATCCCCCGGAATTCCTCGAGGGCTTCAAATACGAGGACCCCTGCTGACCACCTACCGACCTGACAAGGTCGGTTTAATTTTGAGCTAGAGGGTAGAGGGTAGCCAGAAAGATAAATTGTCATCCTGAGCGAGCTTCGAGCGAGTCGAAGGACCTTTATCAGCCATCGGTTCAGACCAACGCTGATAAAGGTCCTTCGACAAGCTCAGGATGACAATATTTTTTTCCACGTCCTAGATTGGCTGCCATCTACACTCTACTCTCTATTTCCTTGACAAACTCCCTGCATGTTTTTACGCTAGGGTTATTCCCGACCGGAGAACTGCGAAGTGAGGCACGTATGTGATGGCAGTTGCCGCGGATCTCTCTGCTTGAGAGAACTCTCTCCTCCCGCGGTTTCATCCATCGCTCTTGCGTGGCAGCGCTTCGCAGCTCCCCGGCCAGAAAAAAACCCGCTCGTGGCGGGTCGTTTTATTTGGTGCTGGTCGCGCTTGTCAAATCCAGGCTGCTCGTCGTCGCGTTCAGATCAAAACTGCTCGTCGCGGCTGTGGATCTTTCGAACAAAAGATGGCGTTCGATCACGGTCGAAGCGCTGTATCTTTTTTTGGCCATGATGTTCAAAGTCGAAATCCCGTAAGGCACGTCAACGTAAGAAGAAAAATAACCGCCGTCATCCACGATGACCGGCTGTTCGTTGAGGGTGACTTGGGCCTTGGGATCGGTCTTGCCCCGCACTAGGATGCGCGGCATCGAGATTTTTTCGCCTTCTGTCGGCGTCGTGATCTCAAGTCGCGGGGCGGAAGAGACGGTGCGGGCTTGCCAAAATAAATATCCGCCGACCACGGCGACCAAAAACAAAAAAGCACCCAGGATAAGCAAGCGCGACGTGACCAAAAAATCCTTGCGCCTGACGCAAGGCCGCAAGGCCGCGTCGCTCGCCACCACTCCCCTGTCCTTCAACAGCGACCGATACAAAGACAAGAGGTACATGGGCGGCAATTCCAACAACTCCGCCAATTTCGAGACGTGGCGCTCGGCGTAATTCGGATCCTTCATGTTCTCCAATTTTTCGTTCTCCAAATCTTCAAGCAACGCAGGATGGATGCCTGAAAGCCGCGACAGATCGGGAATCGAATAACCGCGCAGACGTCGCATCTCGCGCAGCGTCGCGCCAAACCCTTTGTCTTCGAGTGATACGGCCTTTTTCACGAAGGGCATAGGGAGGGGGAAGTTCAAAGTTTAAAACTTAAAGTTTAAAGATTCAGTTTTCCCTCTTAGCCCTGAACTTTAAGTTTTAAACTTTGAGTTTTAAGCTTAATCCTCTATTTCCGGTATTTCTTCGTTGACCTGATCGAGGGCCGGATGATGCGCGGCTGCGCTGGCTGGCGGCGCGGGGATGCGCTCCGTGCCTTTTGAGAATTCGACTTTCAGGATCTCACGCGGCTTGGCGCCGTCGCACGGTCCGATGAAACCTTCTACCTCAAGCAGATCCAAGATACGGGCAGCGCGAGCGTATCCAACTTTGAGCCGGCGTTGCAACAGCGAGGCCGAAGCTTTACCCGCACGGATGATCTCTTCCTTGGCTTCGGGCAAAAGCAAATCCCCGTCCCCGTTCGAGACGCCGCCCTCGATGTAACTGCCGGAGCTGCGCGCTTCGACGATGGATGGATCGTATTCCGCCGGTTCGTATTTTGATTTGAGGAACTCCGTCGCGCGCCTAGTTTCGTCTTCCGAGACGTAAGCGCCTTGGATGCGCTTGGGGCTCGACATGTCGGCGGTCTGAAAGAGCATGTCGCCGCGGCCGATGAGTTTTTCCGCGCCGGTGGCATCCAAGATGGTCCGCGAATCGGTGGATGACGCCACGGCGAAAGCGATGCGCGCCGGGATGTTGGCTTTGATGAGTCCGGTCAGGACATCGACGGAAGGACGCTGGGTCGCGAGCACCAGATGGATGCCGACGGCGCGCGACATCTGGGCCAAGCGCACGATCGGACCTTCCACCTCGGACTGGGCGGTCACCATGAGATCCGCCAACTCATCCACCACCACCACGACGTATGGCAGCTTGTCTTGGGATTTGGAGTTGTAGGATTCGATGTCGCGCGCGCCGAACTTAGACAGTATGTCGAAGCGGCGGTCCATCTCGCGCAACGCCCACTTGAGCGCGTTGACCGTCTTTTCCGTATCCGTGATCACCGGCGTCACCAAGTGCGGGATGCCGTTGTAGACCTGCAACTCCACGCGCTTGGGATCCACCATGACGAACTTGAGATCGTCCGGACCGTTCGCATACACGAGCGACATGATGATGGTGTTGAGGCAGACTGATTTGCCCGAGCCGGTCGCGCCGGCGACGAGCAAGTGCGGCATGCGGCCGATATCGGCGAGCCAAGGCTTGCCGGTCACGTCGCGGCCCAAGGCAAAATTCAGATTACTGCGACGCTCGCGCCACTCGCGGGCTTCGAGCATCTCGCGCATGCCGACGGTGGCGACGCTCTGGTTCGGCACTTCAAGCCCGACCAACGATTTGCCCGGGATCGGCGCTTCGATGCGGATAGGATGCGCCGCCAAGGCCAAGGCCAAGTCGTTGTGCAGCGCGGTGATGCGCGCGAGCTTGACGCCTTCGGCTGGTTTCAAGGTGAACTGGGTGACGGTCGGTCCCACCGATACGTCGGCCATCTCGACCGGGATGCCAAAAGTCTCGAGCGTGCGCTGGATGACGTACTGGTTGCGTTGGATATCCCCGGAGGTGGGTTTTTGGTCACGCCGAGTGAGCAACTCGAGCGGCATTTCGATTTTGGGTTGCTTGCGTTTGGGTTTTGGCGCGGGCAAAGACTCCGCTGCGTAGTCTTCTTCCGCTTCTTCGGCGGCCGCGACCGGCGCTGCACGGACCGGAGCTTCTGGCGCTGGCGCCGGTTTCACCAATTCGCTACGCACGGCTTCATCCGTGCGCTCGGCTTTTTTGGCTTGCGCCCAACGGAACGGCGCCGACAAGGCGGTGAACAAACGCTTGAGCAAAGACAAGATCCACAAGACGAAAGCGACCACGCGTTTGAGCGACGTGTTGAAGATGAGCAGGAGCGCGATGGCAAAAGCGGCGAAAAACAGCGTCCCTGCCCCGAAGCGTCCCAAGAGTCCGATCATGGGCTCGGACAAAATCGAACCGAGTTTGCCACCGGTCTGCTCCAGGACGATTGTTTGGATACCCACCGCGTTGACCGTATGGACAAAAGGATTGAAGCCGAAAAAAAACAGGAAGAAACCGATGTAGTTGGTGGATTTGAGCGGAAATTTTTCCGGCGTGAGGCGATGGATGCCGTAGGCGAAAAGGAAGAACGGCAGCACGATGCGATCCCAGCCCAAAGCATGCGCCAACGCGCCATCAAAGGCCAAACCAACCGAACCTCCCAAATCAAACAGCGCCAAAAGCACCAGCGTGGCCACGGCAAAAATGACTACGGTCAGTATGCCGTGCGCGGTCTCCGGATCTAAGGATAAATCAGGCAACTTGCGGCGTCGTCGGGACATCGGCTAAATACTAGCGAATCCGCGGACTAATGTCACGTTTAAACGGTACCTATCACGCCACCGGAAATGGTTCGAGGGCTAGGATTTTATCCGCCAGTTCGCGTTTGAACGAGCGGGGTTGACGCAACACAGTTCACCGAATAGCAAATCCTGTATACTTAAAAGTGTTAATTACCCTAAATACAAATAAGAAGTATGTCCGAACACTTCGCAAATCAAGAGAAGCCTAAGATTTGTTCTATTGAAGATATTAAACAGGTGCGTGAGTTGCTTAACCAAGTAGGAGAGGTGATTGGGTGGGATTTGGGTGCATTCGCGACGACAAAGGAAGAGGTAGCATCAATTGAAAAAGTCCGTTCATCCTTGGAGCAGATTGAAAAAATGTTCGGTGCCCGGAATACACGTGTTTCGTTCCAGATGAGAAAAGACGTGCCTGCGCCCACGGAAGAAAAAAACATTGCTCCAAACGAAATGCAACAAATCAGAACGAATTTGGCTGCAATCGAAGAAACCATTGGACAGGATATCGGATTAGGTAATCAAGAAGATGCAAAAATCCTTGCGAATGCTCGAGTGTCGTTGAAACGGCTGAAGGAAATCCTAGGATGAGCCGAGATCGGGTATAAGATAAGTTGGTTTTCGAAACAGATTCTAACAGCCATGACGACATGGCCCCACCGGCATCGATCGTGACTGATTTTCAGCCTAGTATTACCCCTTGACGCAGGGGTCTTATTTGTATATATTGATAGTGCGCTTGTGGGCGAAAGCCCCGTTCGGCCAAATTCCAAAAGCCGAAGACAAGCGCACCTAAAAAAGACCTCAACGGTCGTTTTTTATTTTTCAGGAGTCCAGCATCCAACCACCGCCGATTTTTCTTACTGTTTGTGAATCGTTAATTTTGTCTTCCTTCCAAGAAGGCATGACGCTCCAGAAATGGTGGTTGCCATCTCCAATCCGACGTACGACGACATTGACGCGGCGAGGCTTGGTCAAATCTGTTATGGCATGAAAGGCGTAGTACTTAACATGTTTCGTCTGCCGGAAACCGTTTTTATCCGCTTTACCAAAAGGCTGTATGGCAGACCTATATTCTTGAATCGTGGTCGTCTTTTTGATGATGTCCACCGCCTCTTGAAGACAAAGTATCTTATTCCTCTGCACAAGCTTCGTCCGTTCTGCGCGCGTACCATCATATTGAAGATGATGGAACCCGTCTGATGAGAAGTGTACGTCCATCCCGAGGGCAGGGCAGTGCACCTTTACGACGGATTTATAAAGCGACTCTGCTTTCGCTTTGATCTTGGCGAATTCGTAGTGATTGAAAACGTCCATGATTTCGCCTTTTCTTCAACCGCATCACGCCACCGGAAATGGTTCGAGGGCCAAAATTTTATCCGCCAGTTCGCGTTTGAGCGTGCCTTGAAGCACCAACCGCTCGACCAAAGCGCCGAGTTTGGTGTTACTCTTCCTGGCCAGCAGGACCAACTCCCCTCTTAAATCGGCTATTTTGTCATCAAGATAACTCTTGGTGACCATGGTGGCCCTGATAATCTTGATATCCGATTTCAATGCATTGCTATCCGATTTAGATTCAGATCTCAAGGCATCGACATCTTCAGAAAGCTCCTGCAGCTTTTCGGCGAGCAAGCTTATCGCCTCCAAAATTTCTTGTTTTGATTGATCCTCCATACTCTATATTGCTACCACGTAATCGAGCGATTAATCAAGCCGTGAAAAATCAAAGAAATCTCTGTTATCCAGAAACCTTTAGGGGCGAATGATTATTCGCCCCTACAAGCAATCTTGGGAACAAACATCACGACTCTGTGGCGGCTAATTCCGTCGGGATTTCTTCGGCGGCGTCGGGGCGCTGCGGTATCAGGCGGTCGTTATCCGTCTGTTCGCGCTCTTTCCACAGCTCGATGATCTTATCGCGGATTTCTTTGTGCAGCTGCGGCCGTTCGCGCAAACCAAGTTTGGCGTTTTCGCGGCCCAAGCCCAGTTTTTCATCGCCGTAAGCATAAGAGTTGCCGGACTTCTTGATCACTCCGTACTCGGCGCCCAAATCGAGCAAGTCTCCCACGACCGAGATACCTTCGTTGTACATGATGTCGAATTCGCAGGTGCGGAAAGGCGCCGCGACTTTGTTTTTGACGATCTTGGCTTTGACGCGGTTGCCCATGACCTTCTCGCCCATCTTGATTTGCGCCGAACGCCGCACTTCGATGCGCGCCGAGGAATAGAATTTGAGTGCCACGCCGCCCGTCGTGGTCTCGGGGTTGCCGAACACGACGCCGATCTTCTGCCGGATCTGGTTGATGAAGATGAGCACGGTCTTGGTCTTGGAAATGACGGCCGTGAGCTTGCGCAGGGCTTGGCTCATGAGCCGCGCCTGCAGACCCATGTGCGAATCGCCCATCTCGCCCTCAATCTCGGCTTTGGGCGTGAGCGCGGCGACGGAGTCCACCACGATGACGTCCACGGCATTGGAGCGCACCAGCGTTTCGACGATATCCAAAGCCTGTTCACCCGTGTCAGGCTGCGAAATCAGGAGCTCGTCTATGTTGATGCCGATCTTGCGCGCATAATCCGGGTCGAGCGCATGCTCCGCATCCACGAAGGCGGCTACCCCGCCCAGCTTCTGCACTTCGGCGATGACGTGTTGGGCGAGTGTGGTCTTGCCCGAAGACTCCGGACCGAAAATCTCGATGACGCGGCCGCGCGGCATGCCCAGGACGCCCAACGCGAGGTCAATCGACAGGCAGCCGGTAGGCACGACATCCACCGCCATGCGCTTGGCTTCACCTAGACGCATGATGCTCCCCTCGCCGAACCTCTCTTTGATTTGATTGATGGCCTCTTGAGCGGCTTTCTGCCGCTCGTCATGTTCATCAACGACTTTTTTTGACATATGCGCGTTAGCTCAAAGTTTAAAGTTAAAAGTTAAAAGTTAAGGTGTTCTATTTTTGTTCTAGATTGTCATACCCCACCTTATCATGCAAGAAGAAACCTGTGGATAAGGGTCAAGGGTCAACTCAAGACTCGAAGTTTAATATATAGACATCATAATTTTGATTTTATGGTCAAGATTGAGGCGCCAAGCATTTTAGAGATTTGATTCAGCTCATCCGATAACTTTTCGATTTCAGCTATCTCCGCGGAGCTTTGTGAGTGCAGTAAACGCAGCCAGTAATCCGATTCATTCGCGCTTTTAAGGGCAACCTCGAAATACTTCTTATACTCTCTACGTGAGCTTGAGGACTTGGTTTCGTTCAGATTCGCTCCTATCGACATGGCCGAGCGCAGCAACTGATGGGCGATTATGGAGATCGTCCGAGTATTCTGCATTCGATCCAGCAAGTTGGAAAGCTCCAGCACGAATTTGAACGTTCTTCTGTCCAAACATTTATCCGAATCCATACCAAAACTTTAAATTTTAAGTTTTAAACTTTGAGCTGTTTTAAGACCCCCAACCGTAGACAGTCGGGGGTCAAGGATTCACGGGATATGCGAGATATATCCGTTGTAGTACGGCTGGCTGTCGGGATTGTTGGGTACGAGCGTGACCAAGAGATCACCCTGCGCATCCGCGACATGCACGGAGCCGATGGTTTGGCCGCAACCCCCGGTGGGATTGCAGGATTCGTCGCCCCAGAACCTGTTGTCAGGCAAGGCGACCTGGAACTCGAAGGGTCCTGTGCCGTGCGGCAGCTGGAAAACGCAGTCGAGTTTTCCGTCGTCGGGTGTAGAGTCGGCGCATTCGGTGACCGGAGCCCAGGTACGCGGCGTAGCAGTAGGTGGCTGCCACCATGCCCAGAGCACGTGGTTGCCGGGCACAACCGGTCCGACGTAGGCGAAGTGGATTTCGGCCTGGCTGTTCGCTTGGCCGCCTGATCCACCGGTCCCGGCTGACCCGCCGCTGCCCGAGCTTCCACCGCTCCCCGCGTCCTGGCTGGGCACGCACAGCGGATCGGTGGCGCAGATCGGATCGGCGCAATCGACGAAACCGTTGCAGTCATCGTCGAGCGTGTTGGCGCAGTTCTCGGGGAATGGGTGACAGGCGCCCCAGCTACAGCTCGGCGCGACGCATTCGCGCATGCCGGACGTATTGCATGAGGTGACGCAAGGCGGACCGTCGGTCGCGCCGAGCTGGCACATGAAGATCTCATCGACTTGGCCATTGCCGTCATCATCCAAGCCGTTGCAGATTTCGCTCGGGCCGCTTCCGCCTGAACCGCCGACGCCGGCTTCAGCTTCGCTATCGTCTTCCGGGTCGAGCGAGGGGTCGTCTTCGATCGGGTCATCTCCCCCCGCGCAGACCTGATTGTCAGGACAGGGCGGCGGCGTGAGGCAGTGATGGATCGAGTCGAAGTCCACGAGCTTGGTCGTGCGCTGTCCCGCGACTTGGTCGAGGACGACGGCCGGCAAGCTCACGATCTTCTTCCAATCATAGCCCAAGGCTTCGAAGACTTCACCCGTCGCGATGGGCAACCGCTCGCTCTGCGGAGTCACCAGTGCGACTTCGCTCGACTCATCGGCCTTGACCAACGTGCCCGGGCGCAGCCTGCGGTATCCGCGGTCGGCGTAGGTGTTTTCCGCCAGGTTGATCTTGGTCGCGTTGGCCGTGAGATCGTTCTGGCTCAAGCCCCACGAGAGCAACGCTTCCCAACGGATCACGTCGTAGCGTCCATGAGTCTGCTCATACGCCATGACCACGGTCGAGGTGCCGGGACGCTGGTAGGCGGTCACCGGACCCAAAGCCGAGACGTTCGGTCCATGGTCATAGCAAGCCAGCTCCTCGGCCGAAACGCGCACGGCGCTCGAGGCGTCATAGCGGTCGGCCAACATGACGGCTTGCGGCACGAGAGAGACTTTGGTCTCTTCGGTCACCAGCCAATGCTTGCCGTCCGCGTCTTCCAAGAGCGAGCCCGGCGGATGATGGCGCACGCCCACGGCGGGAGTGAGGGCTGGGTCGCCCAACGCCTGGACCACGCTGAAGGGATCAGTCCATTCGGGATGGGTCTTGAGGTGCGTCGCGGAATCCACGCTGAATTCCGACAGGTTGGCGTAACCGCGGGCGTACTTGCCGAGCGCGGCGCGAGTATAGGAGGCAGCCGCGAATTTTCCCTTGCGGATGCCCCAATGCACGTGATGCCAATCGATCGTCTTGCCCGCGCCGTACCAGTAGTGGCCGATATGCCCCAGGTACTGGCCGCGATGCACGACGGTGTTGCGCGGCGGATTGCCGCTGCGCCCCGTGGCGCTGTAGGCGACCCCGCTCTCGCACTGCACGTGGCCCAAGAGCGTCGTGATGGGATCGCCGTTCGGGAATTCGTGCTCCAACACGATGACGCAGCCGAAGTAATTCGCGTTGGCGGACGAAGTGGAACCGTAGCCGCGGAAGGCGACATCGGTCGTGATGCGCACGATGCCGTCGGCTGGCGCCACGACCTCCGTGCCGTAGGGCGTCTTGTCCACGCGGCTGTCGCGCGCCAGATGGTAGCCATAGGCCACGCATTTTTTGTCCTGGTCGCGCGCCATGCAGATGTTGGTGTTCATGCTCCCGAAGGCAAAGCCGAAGTCCGAAGCCTCGACGCCCTGGAGCGGGTACTGGTACGTGGTCGCGTACGGCACTCCCGTCTTGGGATCCAGGCTGATGCCTTGGCTGTTCTGGCCTTCCCGACCTTCAGGCACGGCCCGCGCACAGCCACCGAAACCCACGATGAACAAAACGCAGCATTTTACGAGGTATCTCATTGTGCACTCTCCCTATGTTTTGAAATGTGCTCCCGACTTCCGTCCGCTATGCATCACGGACGGGAGAAAAGAGCTCACGGGACGCGCACGGTCTGGATAAAAGTGGTGACTTCAGAATCCAATTGCTCGGGCCACGCGGCGCTCGTACCATCCTGGATCAAAAGCACGGTCGAGGTACCCACGAGCGCAAATTGCGTACCGCCCGCTAGGTCGGCGGCGGGCACCAGATATCCGTCACGACCCGCAACCACGATTTTTTGGTATGGCTTGAGCGCGGCGGCGAGTTTTTTTGCGTCGATAATCTGCGCTTCGTTCAAGATCAACTCGACCGGCTTGGCCAAAAGCTTGGCGACTGATTCGCGGGTCGGCTTTGTCCCGTCGAGATCCGGCACGGCATTTAATTCGGCCGCGGTTTGGCGCAGGTAAGTCCAGTTGGCGCCAAGACCCGTCAGCGCATCGCCGTCGTTGAAAGTCGCGCTGGTGAATTCCGGCACGCGGAGATCCTGCGTGGCATCGCTCGACGCAGGCTTAGCGCGATTGTCTTTCGGCGCGGAAAATTTCAAGGCCAAAAGCGCAGCCAGTACCAAGACGAAGGCGAGCGAGACGATGAGTGCGGTTTTTTTCATAGGAGTTTGAGTTAGTTTAAAGCTCAAAGCTTAAAGTTTAAAGTTATGGTAGTCCTTCGACAAGCTCAAGACATAAACTTATATATTCTCGATAACCGTTTCCGAAGCTTTAAGTTTTAAACTTTAAGCTTTGAGTTATTTACGATCCGTGAAAGGCTGGGACGAAGCGAGTCATGCGTGGGACCGGTTACCGCAAGGTATGAAGCCTGCGGGGTGATGGTCCGCGCGCGCTTGGGGACAAGCCCGTGAAGCGCGGCATGCGTTCGGCATACGAGACTCTGAAATCCGCTTTCCTGGGCTGCCAGCGCCGGTCTAGTTGCCGTACCAGACCGGGGAACGCAGCGGGGCCGCTTTTCCTCCCCGTCCATTCCTGGCAGCGCGGACTTCTTGTTTTGTCGTCCCGGCCTTTCCGGTTTCGAGGTGCGGGATCTGGCGATCCACTTCTTCAGGTTAGAATGTTTCGTAGAATATGGTCAAAGAAATTGTCCGTCGCGATGGACAAGACGGAAGAAAGCTAAAAGTTAAAAGTTAAAAGTTTAAAGATAAGGCCTGAATTGTCTGAAACTTTGAGTTTTAAGTTGCCCTTCCGCTTGTCAGCGCCAACTGACATTTAATTTGCGCCGACACTCTTATCCACATACGTTTTTGGAAGTTGAGAGTCGAAATTCGAATATCGAATGTCGAAAATCGAGTTTCCGATCGACATTCGTCATTCGTCATTCGACTTTATCCTCGCGCAGACCCAACCAAAGATAAAAAATGGCGAGGTAAGTCGCGGCGAGCAAACCAAAATCCATCCCCGGCACCGTGCTCGAGAGCCACGGCGCGATGTTGGTGATCTTCGAAATCAAAATGATGGCTTTGGCGAATCCCAACGCCGGAGCAGCCGTGGCCAAGTGACCCGGCCAATCTCCCCAGGCCGCGCAGATCGCGCCCCACAGCATGGCCCAAGGCACGAGCGGTAAAGCCAAGATGTTAGTGAGCAGTCCGGCCAGCGACAAACGGCCGAAGACCCAGGCCAGATACGGCGCGGTCATGAGCGTCGCGCCGCACGTCGTCGCGGCCGTGACGCGCAAGGATAAAGCGCGCGGCAAAACAGACAAACGTTTCTCGAAGATCGGCGTCCAGGCGAGCAGTCCCCAAGTGGCGAGGAAAGATAAAGCGAACCCCACATCGAAAGCCAGCACCCACGGATTGAATAGGCACAACGTCGCCGCGGCCGCGAGCAACAGCCGATCGGTCCAAGCCTTGCGCCCCAACTCGCGCGCCAACGCCGCCAGCCACCCCATGAAAGCTGCGCGCAAAATCGAAGCCGAAAATCCGACGAAGCCGACGAAGACCAAAAGCCCCGCGCTCACCAGCCAAAAAGCGCGGCGCCGCGGCAAACCGACATACAGAGCCATGACCAGCAAAACATCCACCAAAATGGTCACGTTGGAACCGGAAACCGCGACCAGATGCATCAGCCCCGCGCGCTGGAACAAATCTTTGAGTTGAGGCGTTAGATCTTGGTCACCATATAGGATGCCGGTCGTGAGCGCAGCTTCGTCCGGCGGAAGCACGGACGCGATGCGTTCAGTGATGCGTTCGCGCAACTTAGCCAAAGCAAAAAGCGGATCGTAAGCATTGGGCTGGGCCAGGATTTTGAGGCTGGTTTTTGCGCTGCACTCGCTCCAGATACCTTTGCGCGCCAGCGAACGGCGCCGTTCCAGATTGGACGGGAAAGTTCCGGGCGTGCGCAAAGTGCAGGTGAATTCCACACTCGACCCGGGCCAAACGCTTTTATCCGGCCGCAAGTAAAGATTCGCGCCCGGTCCCGTGACGACGTTGGCGCCGACCGCTTCGATCTTGGCTACGGCCGCGATGCGTCCGTTCGCTTCCGTCGAACTTACGATGCGTCCGCGCAACATGGCGCTCTCACCTATATAAGGTAGCAACCCTTGCTCGGGCAGCGGTACCGTAAGATTGAAGCGCAACGCTCCCGCGATGATAGCGGCTAAAAGCACGAGACTGCGGCGGCGCAAACCGCTTTTCGCCGCTCTCAAGCCGATGACACAGAAGCCTAAACCCGCGGCCAACCAAACATCCGGCCAATGCGCGAATGGCCGGATCGAATGCGCCGCGATGCCCAAAAGAAAAGCGGCCAAAACCAACCCAAAAAATTCTCCGGGATGTTTGAACCTGTCGAGCCACATACTCTAGAGCTACCGCATCTTGGAAAAAAATGAAATGTCTCTAACGGTTGTTGATATCACGGAATCCAAGTTTCATTGAGCAGTACAGCTCTCAATTCGTGTGCGTCCGCATGGCTGCAAATCCCCAAATATGACGGCAGATTATCCTGCGTCGCCCGCTTCAACATTCTCTGAACCGTCTTTGTCCGTACGACCGTCGTTTTTGGCAAGATTACATACCCAAGAAAATCTATGCCCTGCCGCCAAGTGCGGATAGAAAGCTTACCCGGATGCAACGTGAGCGATAACGCTTCTTTTAGAAATGCATCGATCTCGTGGGTGAGGGTTTTCAACCGGTTTCTGGATTCACTAAGAATTATGAAATCGTCACAATAACGGATGTAATATGCTTCGTGGAGTGTCATCTTCATTTGCCGATCAAGTTCATGCAGGAAAACGTTCGCGAAGAGTTGGCTCGTCAGGTTGCCGAGCGGAATGCCGCGCTGTTCCGTGACGCGGAAACTTCCGACGATGTCGGTCAATAACCGCAGAGTCCGGCTGTCGGTTATCCGTCTTTTCAACAGAGTAAAAAGGATTCCGTGATCCATCGATGCGAAAAATCTTTTAACGTCGCATTTCAAAGCGTAGACGGTTCTGGTATCGTTCAGGCTCGCTTGGCGCAGGAACTTCCGCAGTCGATCCACGGCCGCGTGGGTACCTTTGCCGATGCGACACGAATAACTGTCGTGGATGAACCGACTCTCAAAAAACGGTTCGATGACGTTTACGATGGCTTGATGGACGACCCGATCCTTCACCGTCGCCTTATGAATCCGGCGTTGTTTCGGATCATAAATGGTAAATGGCTTGTAAGGATCGTGCCGGTAACTCCCTGAAATCATGGACTCTCGCAAGGCGAACAGGTTGTCTTCCAGCCGGTACTCAAAAGCTGCCACGTCTGCCTTGGAGTGTTTACCGGAGCTGAATCTTGCCCAAGCGGCGAAAATATTTTCGGAGGAACAGATTTGTTCGAATGTTTCTCGACTCATCTTCATCCAATTAACAACACCAGTATGCCCCCCCCCTCACGAATTTCAACCCTGCGCCGGCTCGCAATCCCGGTGACGTACCCATCGTTCGTTCTATTTATGTCGCCTATGCATTTTGGAACGAAATTTTAATCAAATTTCCAAAAACACAGCGCCACTCTCTCGGAGTCAAGTGCGCGGAATATCTTTTGGAAATTCTCGAACTGACTTTGATGGCGGCTCAAACGGCCGAGGCTAAAGAAAAATCAATGAGCCTCCGGCGGGCAAGCGTAAAACTAGATGTGCTCAAGCTGCTCATACGACTGTGTAAAAATTGTAAATGCGTTTCCAATTCCTCCTATTTGCAAATGGAATCGCAACTTCAAGAAATCGGGAGGATGCTTGGAGGCTGGACAAAATCAATTTCCTAAAAAGCAATCCCCTGCCATTGAGACAGGGAATCGTGATGGGGAGTCCCGGAAGGACGGAACGGCCAGGTTGTCGTTGGAGTTGTCGTTCGGGTTAGAGTTGAGCTTCACCTGCCGATTGTCGCGGTTGAAGTTGACGTTGGGAACGTTCCGCCATTGCTTCTCGTCGGGAGCCGAAAAGGGTGTTTTCTCCGTCCATGACACCGGATCCAGGCGCACCCAGATCCTGAATTTTATGCGGGACAAACTCTGCGCTCTTCTCGCGCAACCTGTTCCAAAAGAAAACACGGAGTACCCATCATTCGCGGCGTACGCTCTCCGCATCCGTGGACGCGAGGATTCTGACGCGTGTGCGATAGACAAGAGATTTCGGCGACCGGCATCCGTAAATGCCGATACATGAGCCTACTCTCCATTCTGGATTTTATCAGAAAACAAAAGAACCGGCATCTACGAGTGACGCGAGCTCCTTTACGGAGCGTTGCGTTGTAGATACCGGTCAGAGGGACTGGAGGAACCAAGGTCAGAAGACCAAGATTCCCCCAAGTCCCAAAGGTCCGAGTGCCGAGAGCCGAGCTACTCCCGGAAGGACGGAACGGCCAGGCCGTCGTCGGAGCCGTCGTACGGGAAAGAGTCGAGCCCCACCCGCCGATGGGCGCGGTCGAAGAAGACGCTGGGAACGTTCCGCCATCGCCACTCGCCGGGAGCCGAACACTTCAGGCCGGGAAGCCAGTAGCCAAAGCGCTTCTTGTAGTCCGTAGCCTTGATCCGGGCCGGGTGCTCCGCGCTCATGAAGAGCAGGGCGCAACCGGGCGAGGACTTCGGGTCGCGGACGTCGATCGGACGCTTGCCGACATTCGTGTCGAGCTTGATGCGACGCCACGCGATCGTCCAGGGCTTGAACTCGGGGCTGTCGCCTTCCGCGTCGTCCTTGCGGTCGTCGGACAGAAGCCGCAGCTTCTTCGAATCAGAGACCATGCCCTCCCACCGATACTTATCGTCCTGTCCATCGCAGGTCCACTGCCAGGCGAACTCGAACGTGTTCTGGAGGGTGTCCTGCGTTGCGTCGAGCACAACGACCGTCTCGGGGTCGGTCGGGTCAAAGTCTGGAGCAGCCTTGGGGCCGACCCACGAGAACTTCCCGAAGTCGATTCCCTTGGCCTCGTGGTATGTCTTGAAGGTCGTGAGCACGTCTTCCTGCTTGTTGAAGACGCCGTGGATGAGCACGAAGGTCGGGTGGTTACGCATGGCATCCAACGCCGCGTTCAACGCTTCCGGATGCTCGATGAGCTTGAGCACTTCTTCGGCCGAGAGATCCGTGGAGTTGAGGAGCCTGTCGAACCGATCCCACTGTCCTTTGGGCAAACTGGATAAGCGAGCCATTGGCGAGCCTCCTGTGTGATGCCGTCGGCGAACCCAGCGCATCCGCGACATGCGAATGAACCGAGTGAGCCTAGGTTGAAAACGGCATGCCATAGCCCAACGCGTGAGCTGCAAAACGCCGCTTTCAACCTGATTTTTTTCAATGTTCGACAAATTAATATAGCAGAAAATGGGGGTTTTGTCAATATCGACGCATATCCAATTATTGGGTATTTTATGCTGTATTTTTGCGCTCCTGTCGCCAATTTGACCGACCACGTCAAATTAGTGACAGAACACCGAAATATAGGCTGTGCTTACAGTAATTCTTGAATTTTGAGCTTATTAAATGTCCCTTCGACCACGTTCTAAGTGATCGAAGGATTACCTATTTATTGAGTTACCGTAGGGGCGTCAATCGTCAAATCAGGTTTGCCGATCCTTAAACATTCGAAACCCGCGCATCTGGCTGCCGCGTGGTCCAAAAGATTCCTGGCGTCGAGAATCAGGTCGCCGGCCATGGCTTGTTTGAGTTTATCCAAATCCAGCGTCCTGAATTCTTCCCATTCCGTCGCGATGACCAGGGCGTGAGCCGCAGCGGCAGCGGCATACGATGAATGGACCCGCGTCGCCGCGCCCAAATCCGCGGCGCACTTAGCTTCCGGATCATAATATTTGACCGCGGCTCCGCGTTTGTCCAACTCGCGGATGATGTCGACGGCCGGAGATTCGCGCGTGTCATCGGTATTGCCTTTGAAGGCCAGCCCTAGGACGCAAATTGTTTTTCCTTCCAAGCTGCCTAATCTTTTCTCCAATCTCTCGACCAGGCGTAAGCGCGCTGACTGGTTCATGTGCCAAGCGGCTTTGACCACATGCATGGGACGCCCGTATTCTTCGCCGAGTTTAAGGAAGGCTTTGACGTCTTTGGGGAAGCAGCTCCCGCCCCAGCCTGGTCCGGGGCGCAAAAAATCTTTGCCGATGCGCGGATCGCTGCCGATGCCGGCCGCCACGTGATCAACGTCGGCGCCGACCATCTCGCACAACTGCGCCACCTCGTTGATGAAGCTGATTTTGGTGGCCAAGAAAGAATTGGCGGCGTACTTGGTGAGTTCGGCGCTGCGCGTATCCATGACGAGCTTGGGACAGTCGATATGCGCATACAACCCAAGCATCACGTCAGCGGCGCGCTGCGCGGCGGCGCCGATGACGATGCGCGCCGGTTTCAAGAAATCGAAGACGGCGTGGCCCTCGCGCAAGAATTCAGGATTCGAGACGACATCGAAAGCTTGTGGTGTAGCCTCTTTGACCAAAATCGCGACGCGTTCGGCGGTGCCGACCGGCACGGTACTCTTGTCCGCGATGACGGCATAGCCCGCCAGGTGCGTCCCGATCATGCGCGCCGCCGCATCCACGTATTGCATATCCACCGAACCATCCGACGCCGACGGCGTACCTACGGCGATGGAGATGACTTCGGCTCCGGGGATGCCCGCGGCGAATGAAGTGGTGAATTTAAGCCGACCTGCCGCTACGTTGCGCTTGACCAGTTCCTCGAGGCCAGGCTCGTATATCGGCATGCTCCCCTGCTTGAGCTGGTCGATTTTGGCCTCGTCGGTATCCACGCAAATGACCTGATGCCCTAAATCAGCCAGACATGCCCCCGAAACCAACCCGACGTAGCCTGTGCCTATGATGGTGACGCGCATAATACACAAAGCTTATTGAAAGATCAGGCGGCGGTAAAGCACGTCTGTTTTTTGTCTTAGACCGCTATGCTCACCAGCCGGCCTTTGACGTAGACGATTTGCTTCGGCTTATTGTCTGCGAGATAGGGTTTGATCTTTTCGGATTCGAGCGCCAGCTTTTTCGCCTCGTCTTCCGAGATATCGCTCGGCACGGTCAATTTGTCGCGCACTTTGCCGTTGACCTGGATCACCAGCTCAAAAATCGCGGCCGAGATCTTAGTCGGATCATACTCCGGCCAAGCCTCGAGATGGATGGTTTTTTTATGCCCCAGCTTGTGCCACAGCTCATCGGTCAGATGCGGCGCGAAGGGCGCGAGGATTTTGAGGAACGGTTCGGCAACCTCGGGCGCAAGACCTTGCGCCCCTACATCCGATAATCCGTTGGCTAAAATCATGAGCGCCGAGACTGCGGTGTTGAAGTGCATGGCCTCGATATCCTCCCCGACTTTCTTGATGGTCTGGTTGAGCAGGATCGAGAGTGAATCTGGCATTTGGCATTTGGCATTTGGCATTTCTTGGAACAGCCGCCAGACTTTTTCCAGGAAGCGCCGCACGCCTTCGATGCCGTTCGTGTCCCACGGCGCATCGGCATCGAACGGTCCGATGAACATCTCGTACAGGCGGAACACGTCAGCTCCGTATTCTTCCACCACCTCGTCCGGGTTCACCACGTTACCTTTGGACTTGGACATCTTGATGCCGCCTTCGCCCAAGATGAGCGCCTGCGCTCGACGCTTGAGATAAGGCTCGGCACCGCACTCTTTGGGTATCACGCCAATGTCCCACAAAAATTTGTGCCAGAAACGGGAATATAGGAGGTGACGCGTGGCGTGCTCCATGCCGCCGTTGTAGAGATCGACGGGCAGCCAGAACTTGAGCTTGTCCGGTGCGGCGAAAGCTTTGTCGTTGTGCGGATCGGCGTAGCGCAGATAATACCAAGATGAACCGGCCCAGTTTGGCATGGTGTCGGTCTCGCGCTCGGCCGGGCCGCCGCAGACCGGGCAAGTCGTCTCGACCCAAGCGCGCATGGCGGCCAGCGGCGACTCTCCCGTGTCCGTCGGTTCGTACTCCGCGACATCCGGCAAAGTGACGGGCAAAGCTTCGTCCGGCACGGGCACGAAGCCGCATTTGGGACAGTTCACGATCGGGATCGGTTCGCCCCAATAACGCTGACGCGAAAAAACCCAGTCGCGCAATTTATAATTGGTGGTGCGGCTGCCGCAAGCATTGTCTTCCAGCCACTGGATGATTTTTTCCTTGGCCTCGGCCGTCTCGAGTCCATCCAGCAAATCGGAATTCACCGCGATGCCGTCGCCGACGTAGCATTTGCCTTTGATGAACTTATCGAACACGTAACGGTGCAATGCATCGCCCACGCGCCGGTCGGCTTCTTCGGGCGCCAGCCATTCGACGCTGAATTTGCCTTGTTCATTCTCCTCGAGCTTTGGCTCGACGCGCTCATCCGTGACCAAGTCGAAGAGCAATCCCACCGCCTCGATATCGCGATTCTTTTTCTTGGACCAGGCCACATAGTGGTGATGAATTTTTTCCGATTGAGCCACTAACTTTACGTCGACATAACCCGTCTCTTCGGCGATCTCGCGCGTGGCGGCGATGACCGGGTCTTCGCCCTCTTCCATGCCGCCGCCCACGAAAAGATAGCCGCCGTTTTCCTTGCCCCAGTTGATCGAAAGCAGTGTGTCGTTCTTGGGATCGCGCAGGATGGCCACGATGCTGCGGCGGAATTCCTCATTCTCATGCTTCTCGCCGGTGACCGGCTCGACCACGAGCTTGATGGGTAGGTTGAATTTGACGGCGAACTCGAAGTCGCGCTCATCATGCGCCGGCACCGCCATGATCGAGCCCGTGCCATAACCCGCGAGCACATAATCCGCGATCCACACCGGCAACTCCTCACCCGTCGCTGGATTTTTGGCGCGCAGGCCTTTGAGTTCGACACCGGTCTTGAGTTTGTTTTCCTGGCGCTCCAGATCGCTCATGAGCTTGGCGCCCTCGCGATACGCCGTGACTTCTTTTTCGTTCGCGATCAAACCCTGCTTGATCCAAGCGTCCACCAGCGGATGCTCCGGCGCGAGCACGACGTACGTCGCACCGAACAACGTATCCGGCCGCGTCGTAAAAACGGTAATTTTGTCTTGGAACGGATTGCCGTCATGAGGAGCCTCAAGCGACGAAGCAATCTCCGGAGATCCCGCATCAAGTGCGGGATGACAAGATATGTCGTCCCGGCCTTGAGCCGGGATCTCCGATTTCAGAGATTTCGCAATGACAGCAAAATCTATGTACGCTCCTTCGCTCTTGCCGATCCAATCGATCTGCTGGCTGGTGATTTTTTCCAGATAGTCCACCGAATCCAGATCCTTGATCAGCCGGTCCGCGTACTTGGTCATGCGCAACATCCATTGCGCCTTGGTGCGCTGTTCGACCGGCGTGCTGCAACGCTCGCACGCCCCACCCTGCGCTTCCTCGTTGGCCAAACCTATCTTGCAGCGCGGGCACCAGTTGATGGTCGTGGCCGATTTATACGCCATGCGCCGGGCGTCACGGTATTCGCGCAGCGCGACCTCACCTTGTTCGGCCACGTTGTCCGGGATGGCCAATAGCTCGATGGGTTTGGCGCGACCTTCCACGTCGTCGAAATACGAATCGAAAAACTTGAGGAACATCCATTGCGTCCACCTATAATATCCCGGGTCGGTCGTGTTGATCTCACGCGACCAATCAAAACCCAAACCAAGTGATTTGAGCTGGCGCGTAAAATTAGCCACATTCTTGGCCGTGGCATCGGCCGGTTTGACCTTGTGTTTGATGGCGAAATTCTCGGTGGGCAAACCGAAAGCATCCCAACCGATCGGGTAAAGCACATCGCGTCCTTCCATGCGCTTCTTGCGCGTCATGATGTCGAGCGCGACGTAAGAGCGCGGATGACCCACATGCAAACCCTCGCCGGACGGATACGGGAATTCGATCAGCCCGTAGTATTTTTTGGCTTTATCTTTGGGCGCCAAGTCGCGCGCCGCGTAGACCTCGGCCTCTGCCCACTCCGCCTGCCACTTTTTTTCGATGTCTTTAAAGGGATATGCCATAGCTCAATGGCACTAACGCTATCAATTTAACAGGTTTTGTTCAATGACCCGCTTTTGTATCCGGGGTCAAGAACATTTTTGGTGCGCGTGCGACCAATCTTTCGCGCAACATGATCCTCAACTTATTTCCCCTCACATGTCCCAACATGCCAAAATACGAAGTCCTGTTGTCCTGGCTGATACGACGCAACATTCTTCGTTTGGTCTTCGTGCGCAAAAGCCGATGATGCGGAAAGGAAACGCAACCCAAAAAATCGACGCCGCCGTGATAACGAACGATCATGATCTTTTCCGGATGAAGCGTCAGCGCGAGTCGATCTGCGAGGAATCTTCCCATTGATGGAATCAATGACGCCAAATAGTTTCGGTCTTCGTGGAGGATCACGAAATCATCGCAGTAACGGACATGATGTCTCAACTTGAGCTGACGTTTGATAAATTGATCCAAGACGTCCAAATAGATATTCGCGAACAATTGCGACGTCAAGTTGCCGAGCGGGATTCCGCGCGGGAAACTTCTGACAATCTCAATCATCAGTCTCATCGTCCGCTGATCCGATATCCGCTTGCTCAAAAGACCGATCAGGATGTCTTGATCCACCGATTCAAAGAATTTTTTGATATCCAGCTTCAATATCCAAACGGTTCGCGTGTCGTTCCGGGAGAGCTTCCAGGCGAATTCCCGGAAACGGTCGATGGCCTTATGGGTGCCTTTTTCGTTCCGGCATGACCAGACATCAAAGATGAATCTCTTCTCGAAGAGAGGCTCGATCATGCGAAAAACCGCATGGTGGACGAGTCGGTCTCGTACGACTGGCTTGTGGATATGCCGTCTCTTCGGGTCGCAGACATAAAACGACTCATATGGGCCGTGTCGATAAGTCCCGTCTTTCAAATCTTCATGCAACCTAAAAATATGCTCCTCAAGATTCAACTCGAACGCCTGCATGTCGCGTTTGCCGCTTTTTCCGCGGCGAAACTTCTGCCACGCTGCAAATAGATTCTCGACTGATATAATCTGCTCGAACAAATCTCTATGAACACTCCCCCCCCCCAGACCGCTTCAGTTCCCAAGTCCCCGTTTTCCATAAGCTTTTCTCGGTTTATGAACAGTGGTATGCCCTGGCCAAAAAATTCCCGAAGCAAGACCGTTTTCTCATCGGCGCGAAAGTCGACGAACTCCTTCTCGACTCGCTCGTGCTCATCTCAAAAGCGAGCGTGAGCTCTAAAGCAGAAAAGTGCTTGCCGCTCGAAGCGGCGAACCGCAATCTGGATGCGACAAAAGTCATCATTCGTCTGGCCTTCCGTCTCGGGATTGTCACCGACAAACAGTATATCAGTTTACAGACTGATATCTGGGAAATCGGGAAGATGCTGGGTGGTTGGCTAAAAAGTCTTACGTAAAAACGCCCCTGACATCAAAGGGGCGTTTTACAAAAAGCGTCACTTCGAAACACAAACCCCCAGGTTACCATTCCGGTTGTCACGTGGATTCCTATTCACGTTCGCGCCATCCGAATCGGCGTTGCCGACGTTCGCAAAGTTCCCATCCGAGGAGCGTCTGTTGTCCTGTCCCATCTCGGGCAGCACGGGTTCGGCCAAGGTCCTGGCGGTTCCCGTTGTATGATCACGCAGCGGCCGCTCCCTGACCCCGTCAGAGTCCGCTTCAGGACAGGACAAGCAGTGAGCTTTTTCTATAAAAGGCAGGCGAACCCACGACCTAAATCGAGGGTTGCAATAGCCATGCGATCTTCGTCGACCGCACATCCCGCCGCACCGCAGCGGAATGACCTGTGAATATTCTACCAAAAAAATTTCCGAAAACAAAGATTAAGGGTCAAAAAATAAAGGGTTAAGTGTCCAAGGATTTGGTAGAAAAAGACTCACGCGAAACACAAACCCCCAGGCGACCAAACCGGCAGTCACGTGGAACCCTAACCACGAGCGCGCCATCCGAAGCGGCGTAGCCGACGAGCGCAAAGTCCCCACCCGAGGAGGGTACATCGGACCAGTGCCACTCACCCGTGAGGATGCGTTCACCCTTGCCTTTGCCATTGAGGCGTTCGGTCGCAATCAGATGGAGAGCGGTGGCGTAGAGCATCTGGAAAGGTTCTGGACGATGCAGTTGATTGCGAGGGATGTCGAGGTTTCTGGCGTATTCCTCGATGACGTATTCTTGGGTGTCTTGGTGGGTGAAGGTGTCTCCAGGTTCGTGATGATGGTGTTTGTTCTTCGAATCGGGGATGGTTTGCTTGGTGATGAGCTTCCATTCGTATTTCAAACCCAGCTTCGTGAAGAAGTCCTCGTCCTTGTACCAATCGACTTTATAGAGGAATTTACCTAGGCCAAGTTTGGTGTATTCTGCTTGGATGAGACTGTTCATGCGTTCTCCGGTGAGGGGTGTGCCGTCCTTGTCTGCGACGAAG
>JBAZZT010000003.1:0-132325 GCA_041658705.1 Patescibacteria group bacterium | reverse complement strand
CCGACGGATACCGGAAGTATAAGGTAGCCCTTCGACAGGTTCAGGGGGTATTTTTCTTTGAGGGATTTCGAAGGGATTAGAGTTCATGCTATCCGCAGTTTATGCTAATGAAGCCGCGGAATCAAATATATGCAGCTAACTCAAAGCTCAAAACTTAAAGTCACCAACACCAAAACTTAAAATTTTAAACTTTAAGCTTTGTACTGTTTCCCTCTTCCCAATTCCACAACGGCACGTGCGCCGCGAATCGGCCGCGGTAGTAATCGCGATTCAGGAGTTCGGTGGGCGACAGCGGGCGCTGTTCTTGGCCGAGCATCTTGTCGAATTCAGGCATGCTTTGGCGCGCTCGAGCCAAACGTTCGTGGATCGGCAGCTTGGCGAAGTCAGTCAATTCTTTGAGTTGCGCCGGATTCATCGAGACCGGTCCGTCTTTGGTCTCGGATGACGGCAGGATGGTGAAATGGCGTTCCACGATTTCCGCGCCCATGGCCAAAGCCGCTAGCGCCGCTTTTGATCCGTCTTGGGCCACTGAAGTGTGGTCGCTGAAACCGACCGACGGCGTAAAACCGCGCAGCCAATTCATGCGCCGCAGATGAAGCTCGTGGAGCGGCGTGGGATAAATCGTGATGCAATGCAAAAACGAGAACGAATGGTCTTTGAGCGCTTGCGCGGTGCGCGCAATCTCCCAATCGTAAGTCGAGCCGGTCGAGATGAACAGATGATCGAAACGCGCCGCCAAATCCTCGATCATGGGCAGCGAAGCGCAATCGTAACTCGCGACTTTGACGTCTTTCCAGCCCAGCTTGGCCATCTCCTCCACGCGATGACGCGAAAAAATGGTGGTCAACGGTTTGATCCCGACCCTGTTGCACTCTTCGACGAACCAAGCGTAATCATCCATGGTCAGATCCATGGGATGCAGCCGGTCGTATTCCGGCTGATACGGACGCTTGATGGTCTTGACCGTGCCATCGGGCAGAGTGACGCCGTTTTCGAATCTTTCGCGCTTGGTCAAATCAGCCGAAAAGATGGTTTGGATCTTGGCATAATCCGCGCCGTTGGCGTGCGCCGCCGCGATCATCTCGCCTAACAGCTTGCGGTCGCCTTTATGATTTTGGCAGAATTCTGCAATGATTATCGCCATATTGGCCTAACTTAACAGATACCGCGCCAAGTGTGAAGAGGCGCATGAGATGACTCGAGATTTGGCCTTTTAAACCGTTTTCACGGGAACTTTTATGATTACGAGCCGCGCGATTCCTTCGGCCGAATGCTGATGCGGCTGACCGGCCGGGATCCACAACCAATCGCCAGGGCGCAGCACTGTCTGGCTGCCGCCCTTGATTTCTTTAGCCTTCAGTTCGCGCGGATCTTCGGTGCCGTCGGCGAGTTTTTTGGTCCAAGGATCGACCAACTCGCCGCCATATGTGAAACGCACTTCACCCTCCAAGCAATACCACAGGTCGGCTTCGTGCATATGCACTTCGGCCTCATTCGCGACTTCACGGTCTTCCAAGATATTCAACGGGATTTTATTTTCCGCGGAAAAAGCCTTGAGCGGCTCCAACATGCGCTTACCTTGAGTTGAGGGGGTAGCCAAGGTCTGATCCAGGAGCGCTTTAGTGATTACGCAACATGACGGTAAGTTTTCCATATGCGTCAATTGAGCCATGCCCTCGCGCTTGAGTCAAACAAAAAACGCCCGCAAGGTCAGTGCCTTGCGGACGTGTGATTAGGAGTCGCCTCTGCCGCGGTCGGAGCTAGCCGACCCGACGCGCGACGAAGACGAAGAAGTAAGAACGGATCGGTTGAGCGAGAACCTCCGCGGACAAGTCGCGGCGCAGGAACTCGCGTACTTCGCCCGCCAGCGCCAGCTTGGTCTCAAACGGCAGGTTGACCTGGCCGAGCCACATGGGCAAGCGGACGAACACCCAGTCGAGCGTGCTGCACGAGAAGGTGGCCTCGACCATCTTGACCGCTTCGAGCCGCAGTCCGCATTCGTGGAACTGGAGCTCGAGCTTGCTGCGGTTGAAGATCGGCGAGGTGGTCGGCACCTTGCGTTCGATGCCATGACGCTCGTGCAGCAACCGATTGAGCTCGGTGTTGAGCGCGATGAAGACCGGATGCCGCACGTGGCAGGTCTGCTCGATGGCCGTGTCGATCTCCGGGTCATCGTCCAGCCGGACGAAGTCCTTGGGCTCGAGCAGGGTCAGCACTCCGCCATCCGCCAGCGCCCTGCGCAAGGGCATGACCGCGTCGCGGAACGCCTGCTGCACGGCTTCGGATTCGGGCACCCCCTGCTTCAGGTACTCGGCTTTGCGCTGGTTCATGGGCCAATGCAGGAAGTTGTTGCCGATGACGGCGTCGAACGGCGGCATGTTGCCGTTCGGAATCTCCAATGACGAACCGATGATCGGGGTGAGCTCCCCTCCGAGTCGTCGGAAGAGTCCGCCCCGATATTCGATCCGCATGTTCTGGAAGGCGCGCAGCGTGGGCTCGTAGTAGTCGCCCAACACCTCATTAGCGCTCTTGCCTTCGAGATAGGCGCGCAAATCGAGCTCACCCTCGATGATGGTCCTGAAAAGTTCGATGTGCTGCTCGGAACTGTCGATGGCCACGATGCGCGCCGGGCAATATCGCGCGATTGCCATGGTGGTCGTGCCGAAACCGCAACCGACATCGAGTACGCGCTTACCCTTCAGTCCGCCCGCCGCAGCCATGTCGGCGCAAGCGGCGGAAATTCGGGACTGATCGACGTACGATCCGTCGATCGGCACGCTGGCCGCATATACGATCGCAGCCGCGCCTTTGAAGACCTGACCCTTGGGGTCCATGCCCTGTGCCTGCTTCTCACTCATTCTCTTATCCTCCAGTCGTTGAAGCAACGTTGTCGCCTTCAGTGCCAAATGATGCACACCGTTCCAGCCACCATCAACCCGACGGCGACCAGACGCGTGCGGAAATCCTTGCGTTCGCCCAGGATGACATACGCCAGGATGAGCACCATGAGCGTCTCTGTCCGTTTGACCGTAGCTTGATAAGCCACGATAAGGTAACGGAAGGATGAATAGTACAGCGCAGCCGATGTGGCGTATAACAGACCTAGGCCGATTCCGCCCCAGGGCATGCCGCGCCGCAGCTCGAAGAATTGCTTCCCGAAACCGGTCAATCCCGCACGCGCGGTGTGGGCCACGGCGGAGAAGCTCATGACGCAGGCGATGGCCAAAAGCGGATTGCCGGCGCGCGCCGCCAAACCGTCATAGGTGATGGCCACGCAGCCGATGCAGGACGCGACCAAAGCGTAACGCACTCCCCGCAGTCGGCCCAAAGCAAGCCACGGCTCGAGGAATGCGCGCCAGCTCCAATGTCCCGCATACAGCTTGTCGACCAACGTCTGCACGTTGAGCGTGTATGTGCCCATGACGAGCAAGATGATTCCGATATACCCGAGGGTCGTCGGGACTTCCCCGGTGATGAGCCAGGACACCAGAACGACGACGGATGGCGTCGTGTCCCGGATCGGAATCACGAGCGAAACGTCGTCCTTGGTCTGCATGGCCTTGAAACCACAATAGCTGATCACGATGTTCAGCGTTCCGGTCATGGCTACGAACTTCCAGAATCCCGGCTGCACATCGGCCGCTTGGCCGCTCAAGAAGAAAGCGCTGAATAAAGCGATGGCCCCCACGATCATCGCGCTGCCGCTCACGACGCTTTCCGCCGGCCGATCGTCGTCCGATCGTCCGCGGGAAAATAACTTGCGTTGCGAGATGGCATAAAACGCCATGATGGTGGCACCGAGTATGGTCAATACCACCCCGAACCAAATCATTGTGAATGACCGACTTTCTCCCGCGGAAAAGCCCACGAGGCCCTGACTTAAGCACCATTCAGCACTTTTGTCAATCAAAAACCCCCTCTATTTCACGCTGGATTTGAGGGGGTCTTGAGCTAAACTTATTTTGCAGCCAGGCCCATTTTTTCCAGCCGTTTGGCCAGGACGACCCGCGCCACTTCGAAATCCACGGGGTCGTTGATGTCTACGGTGTTCTCGAACGGCACGATTTGGCCCAAAAAGCGTTTCCCGGTCATGGAATTCTGCTCCGAGATGGTCCGCGACCAGATGACCGAAAGATAGGCCAATGAGGCATAAGCCTTGGGCAGGGCTTGGCGCGGCAAGTTATACGGCTCCTTCATCCCGCTCACGCTTTCCGGGATGAACGGTGTGAGGTAATTATCAGCTCCCAAGGTGTAAGTCTTGAGCGGATGCAGCGGCGCTTCGGCTACGCAGCGCACGGAATCGGCTTCGGGATGCGCCAGCAACAAGTCGATGGCGGCTTCGATGTCTTCGGTTGTGCGCATGGGTCCGGTGGGACGCAAGTGCACGACCGCATCCGGCGTGACGCCTTCATGTTCTCCTAACCATTTCACGGCGTGGACGAAAACCGGTAAATCCGGCGTCAAATCCTCCGCCAACTCCGCCGGACGCATGAATGGAATCTCCGCGCCATATTCTTTGGCGATGGCGGCGATTTCTTCGTTATCCGTATCGCAAATCAGACGGTCGATGTTGCGCGCGCGTTTGGCCGCTTCGATGGTCCAAGCGATGAGCGGTTTGCCGCAGATCTCCTTGATGTTTTTTTTGGGGATGGATTTTGATCCGCCACGCGCGGTCACGATGGCGTAGACTTTCGGTTTGGCTTGTTCCATATTTTTTATTTAAGACCCAAACGTTCCACGGTTTGGATGAGCTTGTTAGCGAGAAAAATCTGCGTTTTTTCCAACGACTCTTCGGTCGTGCCGGCGATGTGCGGACTTAAGATGAGATTGCCGTGTGCACACGCATAACGGATGAGCGGATGATTTTGCATGCTGCCGTCGTTGACTTCGTTCGTCACCACGTCAAGACCCGCGCCGGCCAAGTGCCCGCTCTCCAACGCCGCCAAAAGATATTTTTCGTCGACGATCTTGCCGCGCGAGGTGTTGACCAGCCAGCTGCCGGGACGCATGGCGGCGAACTCTTTTTCGCCCACCAAATTCTCCGTCTCTTTGACCAAAGGCACATGGATGGTGACGATATCGGCGCGGGAAAACACATCCCCGAAACCAACGGGTTCAGCTCCTAAAGCGGCGATTTGTTCTGCCGGGACATTGGGATCGTACGCGACCACCTTCATGCCGAAACCCACGGCCATAGGGATCATCATTTTGCCCAAACGTCCGACGCCGAGCACGCCCAGGGTCTTGTCGCGCAACTCGCGGCCGCGCAACGGATCCTGCACCCACTCGCCGCGGCACGCCATGGCATGCGCCTGCGGCACGTGGCGGAACAAAGCCAGGAGCAAAGCAAAGGAATGTTCAGCCGTGGCATAAACCTGATTCAAGAATCCCACTTCGCCTTTCAAGCTCACTACTTCGATACCCAAATCCTTGGCCGCATCAAGATTTATATGATCCAAACCGGTCGTGGTCGTGCCTACGATCTTGAGTCCCGGTGTTGCCGCCATCAGATCGCGGGTGATTTTGTGCGCCAACCTGACCACCAAGATACTGACGTTTTTCTCGTTGATGATCTTGGGCAAATCGGCGGCGTGTTCTTTTTCCCACGTCACCTCGCCCAAATCCGCGAGACGTTTCAAAGCGGCGGCGGAATAGTCGCCAGGTTCGGCGACAAGGATATTTAGCGGCATACGGATAATTTATTGAATCTTGACTAAATTTATCTGGCTGCATCGGTACCCAACGCGTCGTAGTATACACCCAAGCATTGCAGCGAACTGGGGTGATGCAGATGCCAACCGTCGAAAAAGTATTTGACCTGCGACCCGGCGCACAATTGCGGCAAGTTCAGCGTCTCGAAGACCGGATGGTTGTTCATGATGAGCACGGCCTGCGCCTGCTTGAACACGTCCTCCAAAGGCAGCGGCTCAAAACCCTCTTGTCGCAATTCTTCGTGCGCGGCAAGGGGATCGAAACTCAAATATCTGCCGGTGAAGCCCCTGATGCGAAGTTCTTTAGCCAGATCCAACGCGGTCGAGCCGCGGATATCCGAAGTCTCCGGTTTGCCCTTGAAGGCCAGACCCAAAAATCCGAGGGTGACCTCCTCCGGTTTGAGGCCGCTTTTATCCATGAAAGCCGCGATCTTATCGGCGATGATGCCAGGGATGGATTTGTTGAGACGGCGCCCGTGGAAAGTCAGCGGCGCTTCCACGCCGGCGTTGACCGCGCTTTCGATCAGCAGGTACGGATCTTTGCGCAGACAGATGCCGCCCACGCCCGGCGAGGGTTTGGGGACGCGATCGCGCGGATAACCTTCGTTGGCGGCGTTGATGATGGTCTTGACCGGCAGTTGGAATTTATCGCACAGGATGGCGATCTGGTTGGAGAAGGCGAAGATCAAATCGCGGAAGCTGTTGTTGATGAGCTTGACCATCTCCGCGGCTTCGAGCGACGGCACGGTCACGATGGTCGGCGACATGGTACGGAAGAGACGCGCCCCTAAATCGGCGCTGCGGCTGTCCAACCCGCCTACGACTTGCGGCAGCGAGCGCAACTCCTCGAGCGCTTTGCCTTCAATGGTCCGTTCCGGCGCGAAGACCACGGAAAAATCGCGACCCGCGCGCAAATTAGTCGAAGCTTCGATGCGCGGGATGAAGATCTGGCGCGTCGTGCTCACCGGCACGGTCGAACGCAACACGATCAAATCGCCTGGCTTGAGTACCTTTGCGATATCATCCGCCGCCGAGGTCAAGGCTCCGTAATCCACGCGGTTCTGGACTTCGTCGAGCGGCGTGCCCACGCTCACGATATAGATATCCGCGACAGAACCCTCCAAGCTGCGCACGAAAGTCAGATTCTTGTTGGCGTGCCGTCCCAGCAAGGCCTGGAGATTTTTTTCATAAAAATGCGGTTCGCCCCGCTTCAGCGATTCGAGTATTTTCTCGTCGCGCTCCACGCCGATGACTTCGAAACCCACATCGGCCAAAGTCACCGCCAGGGTCAACCCGACGAATCCCAAGCCCATGACGCAAGCTTTTTGCGCCGAGACTTCGCTCATGCGCCATAATTCAAAAAACGACAAGATATCCACCGGTTTATTTTCGTGATCCACCACCACGATCCTGGCCAGGACCGTCGTATTCGGATCCATCTTGCCGTCCGGACCGCGTGCCGCGAGCTGCGTCGACACGTGGCGGATCATCTCGGCCGACGGTAAATTGGCCGGCACCGAGACGGGATTTTTATTCATGATATCCGAGACCGGCGCATCCAAGTCGCGATGCGACAAGACTGCGCGACGCATATCGCCGTCGGTCACCACGCCCAACAGCACATCCGCCGCGTCCACCACGAGCACGATGCCCGAAGGCGCCGGCTCAGGGAGCTGCCGCGTGGCCTCCTGGATCACCGTCATGACCGAGCGGATGCTCTGTTCCGGCCCGACGACGATTTGTCTGATGCGATTGCGCATAACGTCAAGGTTTACATTTACTTTACCCGCTTGTCAATGCTTTTCAAGCCTTCGCCTAATATGGCTTCGGCCAGTCGGGCAGCAGCTTTTCCGTCGATTTTGAAGCACAATTCATTCCGCAGTTTTTCCCGCCCTGCTTGACGCAGGCTGGGATCGCGTAGCATCGCTTGGACGGCCGTCAAAAGTTCTTGATCGTTAGCGACGTATTCGACTCCGCCCGTTTTCAGGACATCTTGATAAAACTCATGGATGTAGAGTTTGTCGGTCCAATCCACCCCTTTATCAGTGATGTAAGCGCTGTATCCCACATTGACGCAGGGTATGTCGAGGGCAGCGGAATCGAGCGACATCGTTGACCTGACGCAGACCACACAGGCCGCATGACGCATGAGGTTGGCGAAGCGGAGAATCTCTTCAATCGACGGATCCCACGCGTCATGGAAATAATTCACTACATTATGTTTATCGTCCACGACCACGCCAGGTAGATCGCGAAAGATCCCGAACGGGTTGTTTTTTACGTTGCCGAAATACGGACGGATGACGAGCGAGCAGCGTCCAAATTTACCCTCACGCATCCAATCCACCAATTTTTGGACCACCGGCAATTCATCTTTTGACCAAATGCCCTCGGAACCGTAGATGAGGTAAGGCTGCGTCGGATCCAAGCCGTGCTTGGCGCATGTTTCCTCGCGCGTCCAGATAGCTTCGGGTTTGACGAAATAATCGTAGAATGGAAAACCCACGACCTTCACCGCTGATTTGGGGAAGCGATGATATTTAAAGGCGCGCTCCGTGAGCTTTGGGTTCTGCGCCGCCAAGACATCCGGCATGACTTCAAGATTGAATTTGTCCAAAGCGTCCCAGCCTTTGGGCATGCCGACCGTGCGGATGCCGTGCCGTTTGGCTTCACGCATGAGGATGATGTCTTCCGTCGAAAGCAAAGAAAAAATCGCGACTGTTTCCGGATGATATTTTTCAAACAACGCATCGAATTCGCGTTTGCGGAAAAACTTCATCTCGCACCAATGCGACAGCGTGCGCAGGCAGCGCAGCTTGGACAAGGGCCAATAAAAGATGCAGGCGACTACATAACCCCAGCGGGAAAAACGTTTCATTTTCCCAGACCCGTAGACCATCATGACGCGCCGCGTCTCGGAAAACAGAAGGTTGCGCACGAAAGGTATCCAGATGCGGCGGCGAAAACGACCCTGCGTGATCTTGGGTACGGGCTCGACGATGACGCGCGGCCGCGTGAACTCTGCACGCAAAATATCCAGACCGTCCGGCGGCACCAAGATGACGATCTGCACGTCGGGATCCTCGAGCAGGCGCTCCAAGAGTCCGCTGCGCACCGTGTTGCGGGCGGTCAAGCCGCGTTGCACCAATAGAAAAATGTTTCGCATATCAAATTATTTTTTCCGCGGCCTGACGCTCAAGCGCTTCCGATCCCATAGGTTCCCATGTCCGATCGATGAACATGCGGAACCAGGCTTCCAGATTGAGCAGTTGCCAGATGAAGAATGAATTTTTAGGACTCTCTTCGGCGTAAAAAGCCTTGACCGCGCGTCCGATGCCGGCTTGGTCGAAGCATGGCCGCGAACGGAAGGATTCGGAACCGAGCACGGATTCCACCCAGGGACGCAGCGCTCCATGCAGCCAGTGCGTTTGCGGGGTGACGATATACCTCTTCGGCGTCGTGATGCGGTCTTGGGGCACCAGCCCTTTCAACGATTCGGCTAAAATTATCTTATCTCGGCTGCCTCGAACCTTGAGTCGGGACGGGAGCGCATAGGAAAATTCGACCAGACGATAGTCCAGATACGGGAGTCTGATCTCGCGCCCGTGCGACATGCTGATCCTGTCCTGAAAGCGCAATGCGCGAGGCAATTTGTCATGCGCCAGATTGCGATAGAGCTCGTTCGAGAGTTGCGACCCGAAAGGCTTGGGGTCAGGCGCCGGTGTGGCGTAAAGTTTTTGGTAGTCCGCTGGCAAGACGGACGAATACGACTGCTTGGTGAAATCCACGTGCCGCCCGCGTGCGCCGTGCACATATTTACGGAAATTCCCGAAGATGCTGCCATAACTCTCCCCTAACCTGGCGTGATAGCTGTGCCAATCCCAGAGCAGACGCGGAAACCTGCCGCTCCGATATTCATCCGCCCAATGAGCGTAGAAATAGATGGGATAACCCGAGATGCACTCCTCTACCCCGTGCCCTTCGAGCAACACCGTGACGCCGCGTTGCCGCGCCAACTCGTGCAGCTTGAAGAAACCCAGCTGCGGCACGCCACCGAACGGTTCATCTTGGTAATACAAAGTTTTCTCCAACAGACGCGGCACTTCGTTTGCGTCGAGGCAGCTGCGTTGCCAGGGATGGCGATAAAGAGCAGCCAGTTCCTTGGCGCCCGACGACTCGTCGAACTCCGGGACAGTGTAACCCGAAGTGAAGGCGGAGAGTTTGTCGCTCTCGGGCAAAGCCGCACGCAGATGCGCCACCAATCCACTTGAATCCAAACCGGACGACAAAGTCACGCCGACCGGCACGTCGCTGCGCAAGCGGAGCTTGATCGAATCTTGCAGGAGCTTTTTGTACTCTTCGATGATCTCACGCTCGTCTTTGGGCAAGACGGTCGCTGCTGCACGCTGCGCCAAATCCCAGTAGCGCTTGGGCGCCGGCTTTTCGCCCTGCTTCAAGATCACATGATGTCCGGCCGGCAATTTACGGATGCCGGAAAAAAAAGTCTCGTCAGTATGATCATACAGGCCGCGCGCCAGGTAGTCGGAAATACGTGCATGGTTCGGTTCAGCTTTCCAGCCCGCAGCCAAGAGGCCTTTGATCTCGGAGGCAAAAACGAATTCGCGTCCATCAAAGGTGTAATAAAAAGGCTTGATGCCCAAACGGTCGCGCGCGCAAAACAACGTCCGCTCTTGCGCATCGTACAAAGCGAACGCGAACATGCCATTGAAACGCTCAAGCGCAGCCGGACCCCATTCTTCAAACGCGTGCAAGATGACTTCCGTGTCGCTTTTGCTGACCCAACGATACTTCGTCTCGATCTCCGCCCGGATCTCAAGGTAATTATAAATTTCACCGTTGAACACAATGATGTATCTGCCATCGGCCGTGGTCATAGGCTGCCGACCGTCAGGCGAGAGATCGATTATCGACAGCCGGCGATGGGCCAAAGCCACATTCGGGCCGACAAAAACACCCTCGCCGTCAGGACCGCGATGGGCTAAAGAACGGCCCATTCGAGCCGCTCGTTCCCTGTCATTCGAGCCAAAAATGCCGGCTATGCCGCACATGAGTCTAAATTAACCGTTTTTCCTGACAAAAGCAACCACCGCCTGCGCCGTGCGCTCGACGGATTTGCCGTCCAACGGTTCGATGAAACCTTGGAGCAGCCGCTGGCGACCTTCGGAGTTGATGTCTTTATCCGCCAAACAGCGGTTCACGGCGCTGATTAACTCTTCCTCGCTCCCGGCCATGAGCGGCGCGCCGGTCTCACACACCGGACGATAATGTTCAAAATCGAAATAGCGCACCATGGATTCCTTTTTCGGTTTCAGGCCCGCGTAACCGTCGAAGGCCACATTGATTACGGGTTTTCCGGCCGCGGTCGCATCCAGCGTGATGGTGGAAAAAGTCGTCACCACGACGTCGGCATAGAGCAAAGTCGCGGCCAGCCTGGACCAATGCCTAAATGAGTAATCCGTCTGGTCGTAAAAGAATTCTCCGGCCTTATAATCCTGATCCAGCGCCAAATTCGGACGATCCTTGAATTGCAAGAAGCGTTCCAGATCATTCCTGAACCCGAAATGCGGACGCACTAAAAGCTGCGCGTTAGGTATGCGGCCGTCTTGGATGGCGCGCCACAGCATGTCGACGTAATCCGGATCGGCCTGGGACAGCTTGGCTTCCGAGGTGAAGGTCACGAGACGCTTCGCGGGATCCAATCCCAGGCTGGCGAAAAAATCCGCGCGCTCCGGTACGCCGTGATGATGGCGATAGATGTCGAATTGCGGGATGCCGGTGATGACCAACTGGTCGGCGCGATAATCGTCGAACTTGACCGCCTCGTCGTATTGATACTTGCTCCAGATGAGCAGCTGGTCAGGTTTTACGCGCAACGATTTCTTGGCCAGGTTATCCCAGCTCTTGGCCATGCCGAGCATGGGTATGCCTCTGGCTTGCGCGGCCTTAAGCAGATAACAATCCGGATCTTCGACCACGTTGGTCACGAAGACCGCCGACGGTTTGTATTTTTCGAACACCGGACCGTATTTTTTCTCGCGGCACACCGCACGATCGACCAGCCTGGCCAAACTGCGCAGGAACGGAAGCTTAGATAACGGTTTGAAGATCGCGCGATACATGTACAACTTGAACGGACTGGTCTCGGACGCGTCGAACACGCCAAAGTTGGCGATCATATCCGTCGTCGCGTTGTAGATGAGCAGACCCATCAAGCTGTTGAAGAATTGGTTGGTCTTGTTACGCGGCGGATCGTAGAGCGGCTCGAACCAAAGATTTTCGGCCGCGAACTCGCTCACGAATTCGGGCTGCGCGTAAGCCGGGGTAAAGATGACCAAACGCAAACCCTTGGCCAAGAGCTCTTGGATGATGCCGGTCTGGAAAAAATTCCGCGTTATGCCGCCGCGCGAAATCGAGATGAAGAGCGTCTCCATACTCAACCGACTTTCTTGTCCGCCATGATCTGCAACCAGCCCTCGCCGTGGTAGACGCGGTTCCAGAATTTTTCGTAATCGTAGCGCTCGAACTTTACGCGCCACAGCTTCTCGAAACCCGCGGCCTCGAACCACTGGCGCACTTCAGCCTCGGTATAGCGATGCGAGTACGGCGTATAGACGTCATCCAACAGGTTGTAGCGTTTGTTCGGCGGGAAGCCGAGGAATTTGAAGACGGCCAGCGTGACGCGATGCGGGATGAACCGGCCGACCGTAGCGCGCGCCACGTCGTAGATCATCCATTTGATTCCGCCCGAACCGTACATCGAGAGGAAGATGCGTCCGCCAGGTTTGGTCACCCTGACCAATTCAGCGAAGCCGAGCTTCGGTTCAGGACAGAGCAAAAGGACTCCGGAACTGATGACGTAATCGAAATATCCGTCTTGGAACGGCAGATCCAAAGCCGATGCGCGCATGAGCTCGACGTTGTTCAGCTCTTTGAACCAGCGTCGGCCGCGTCCCGCCGCCAAACCGCGCTCATTGATATCCACGCCGATGGCTTTAACCGCGCCCAAGCGTCCCAAAGCCGTGACGAATCTCCCCTGCCCGCAACCCACGTCCAAACAGACTTTGTCTTTGAACCAATCGAGCGGAACGCCCCACTTCTGCTGGCGCATGGGAAAAAGTTCGACCGATTCTTCGAAGCGCTTCTCGTCGTAGGCCGAGAATAAATCGTCGTAGATGCCCCCCGTCTCGCTTTCGATTTCAGACGGGACAAAATTCCACTCGGGTCGCACTGGTATCTTCAGAATGGGTGTTTCGTTCATATGTTCGCAAAATCAAAGTTTGACTAGGACGTAAGCGATTTTTCTGGAGAGCAGTTTGCCCAACAGAGTCTTGCCGGAGAATACGATTTTCCGATTGAACAACTTAATATAACCGATGGAACAACACTTGCGTTTGATTATGACCTTACCCGACCATAATTTCAGAAATAAACTTTTGGAAAACCAAGCTACATGCCAATTATTCACCGAATAATTGTCGACGTCGCCGGTAAACAGAAATTTGAGCCGATTGATCAAACTAAGCGAATTCGGCAAACCGACCACGATCAATGCTCCTGGCTTCGCCACCCGCAACATCTCGCGCGCGCAGTGCCAGGGATTCTCAAGATGTTCCAAAGTCTGAATGCATAAAACCACATCTGCCGAATCGGATGCGATAGGCAACTCGTCAAGCGATAGGTTCTTTTCGTGGAATTCACGCAAGTAACCGAAATTCCCTGCCTGAAAAAAATTACAGATATCCACGCCCACTAAATTCGTATAACCTGCTGCGGCCAGCCGCCTCTCGGTTTCACCGCTGCCGCATCCCAAATCCACTATCAAGCTGTCTTTGGCCAAGGGAGCGACAAGTTCTTCCAAGATGCCGTCACGCAAGAACCAGCTGGTGTGGGTTTTCCATTCATACTTGATTTCATTGAAATGCGCCTTCATCTCGTCTTGCGGAATATATTTCATTTCAGAGCGCGGCACATGAACATATGATTTTTTATCCGCGTAGAATTGCAGCCAACCCTCACCGTACATGAAGCGTGACCAGAGCTTGGCGTAATCATAGCGTTCGAACTTAAGACGTCTGACGTTCTCATATCCGGCATCCGCTAGCCATTTGAGGATTTCTCTCTGCGTGAACCTGGCGCAATACGGCACGTACAGGTTGTCCATGTAGTTGTAACGCTTGTTGGCCGGTACGCCGAGCGCTTTCCAAAACGCCTCCATCCAAGCGAACGGCACGATGCGCGCGATCAAGCGCCCGATGTCGTTGACCATCCAAAACAAACCGCCGCGGCCGTAGACCGAAAGAAAAAGTTTACCGCCCGGTTTGAGCACGCGCGTGAGTTCGTCGAAACCTTTCTTCGGGTTTGGCGTATGATGGATCACGCCAGATGACACGACGTAGTCGAAAGAAGCGTTCGCGACGGGCAGTTCCAAAACCGAACCGAGGCGCGCCAAAGCGACGTTCGAGAGGCCACGCGATCGTAATCTGGCGTTGGCCGCGTCGACCGCCGGCTGGCTGATGTCGATGCCCGTGACTTGGCTCGCACCCAAACGCGCCAAAGCGACCAAGTAACGGCCGCCGCCGCAGCCCGCATCCAAGCAGCTTTTGCTTTTGAACCATTCGAGGTCTATGCCCCAGTGCTTATGCCGCGTCTCGAACAATGCCGCCGACTCATCGAATTTCTGTTCGTCGTACGCCGTGAACAGCGATCCATACAGCGCGCCAGTGGTCTTTTCGTACATGGTCTCTTTATTCGCCATAGGAGGGATAAATAAGCAATAAACAATAATCAATATCCAATTTCGGTGACTGATCGGTTAATGGTTATTGTTTATTGATTATTGGTGATTGGTTATTGCTCATCGATTCCAGGGGATATTAATACATCAAGACCCGTAAAGCAAGCTTCTAACCCCGCGAAAGCTTGGTTTTTAGCTTGAGATGGATGAACTCACCGAAGCGGCGCAGAAATTCGCGGTCGGTCTTATCGAACACGAACAGATCACGGAAGCTGAAAGTCGTGATGGCGTGTTTTTTCCTCAAGCGGCGTTCGCGCAAGTAAGCGATGATGGTTCCCGAGATATGGTTTTCCAGCACCGCGCCGTAAAGTCCCATGAGCCAAATCAACAGCGGAGCCAGCGTCAAAGACGAGAGCATGCCGAAAAACGACAGCCCAAGCATATATTTCTGTTCGTTCCTGGCATACATGAACGGCCCGTGGCTCACGGTCGCGGCCACCAGGAGTTGGGTCCAGACCATGAGATAAAAGACTGGAATGGCCGGCAGATATTTGGGGACGAAGATGCCGATGCCTATCGGGGCGACGATCATCGAGAGCGGAATGAGCGCCGCGGCCAGCCAAAACGAATATTTGGACATGCGCCGCGCAGTGAAGCTGCTGGCCGCTGCCTCGGGACTCAAGCGCGCCATGATGGGATAAAGTATCTGTCGAAATGGAGTCATCTGGCTAACCAGTGAATTCATGATCGAGACGAATGAGTAGACGGCGACTGCCTCGAGGCCCAGGATGAACCCGACGATCCACATGCCTACCCCGGACAACAGGCTACCGATCTGCATGCGGATGATTTCCCAAAAACCTTTGGTTCGGATGAACTGCCAATAATCTTTCAACGAGCGTACGAAGTGCCGCTCCCGACCCAGCGTCCCGCGCACGATGCCCAAGGTAAAAAACGAGGCGATGAGCTTAGCCGCCACGTAAGACCAGATGACCGTCGAGATATCGATGCGGTCGGTCAGATACAAGCCGATGACCACGCACAAGCGCACGGAATTCTCGATCACGTTAGCTTTGGCGTAACGCGTGAACAGCTCGCGCATCTGCAACAGCATATCCGCCAACCAACGGATGTTGACGACCCAAATCCAGGCGATGAGCGGGATGAAAAATTGTTCCAAAAGATCGCGATACTTGTCGCCCAACAGCGTCCTGCCGAAAATCAGCGCAATCGTGATCGCGACCAGGATCGCGAATTTCACGTAGACGAAACCGCGCAGCGTATGCGCAAACTCTTCTGCTTTGCCTTCGCCGCGCGCGCGGGCGCCGTTCGACGACAAGAGGTCATCCAAGCCCAAACCGCTCAAAGCCAAGACCGGTCCCGAAATGGACAGCGCCAAACTCACCACGCCGTAATCATGCAGCGACAAACGCTGCAGGACCAGGACATAACTGCCGAAGGACAAAACTTTAAGCATCGCACGAGAAGCCGTGATTACCACCGAGCCCGTGGCGATGCTGGAAAAGACATTCTTCATACGGCTTGCATGATTTTTTCCGCTCGGCTGCGCCAGGTCTGCCGGCTCACTCTCGTCCATCCGGCTTCGACTTTGCCGGGTTCGTCGCGCAAGGCTTGGTCGATTCCGCGGGCCAGCGCTTGCGGATCATCGGGAACGACGTAAATCACTTCCGTCTCGTTGACTAGTTCGCGGATGCTCGGTAGATCGCTCGCGACGAGCGGCCGTCTGGCGGCCAGATATTCCCACAGTTTGATGGGCGAAGTCGTGTATAGCGAATGCCAATACTTGGCGGAGTTGGGCAACACATAACAATCCGCGGCCGCCATGTAAAGCATGAGTTTTTCATGCGCCACGTGCGGCACCAGCGTCACTTTATCCAATGCGTGTTCTGTGAGATACGTCTGCAAGTGGGCATGATCTTCAGGCGTTCCGCCCACCATCACGATCTGTACGTCGGCGGGCAAAAACTTCGAGGCCTCGGCCAAGACGTAAACGCCTTTCCAAGCGTACAGATGTCCGGTGTAGAGGACGTATTTTTTGTTTTCACTCCAGCCTAAGGATTTTTTCGACTCGGCCTTATCCGGCATGTCGCGATACGGCACAAGGTCTATGGCGTTAGGCAAAGAAATTATTTTTGCCCTGCGCTTGCCCCAGCGTTTCTCTATCTCGCGTTTTTTCCATTCGTTGGTCGTGACGATGAAATCAAGCACGCGCGCCAATCTTTTATGCAGCCAAAAAAAACGCGGCGTGATGTCATGCACCTCGAAAGCACGCGTCCAATCCGTTCGCCTCAAGACATGAGCCAAAAATTGGTCGCGTGTGAAGGCCAAAGCTTTTCCCGGCGGCTGCGTTTTGGCCCAACGCCGCACGGCGCGCAAAAAAGAAATCTCGGTCAAGATGAACGCCGGCAGACGCGGCAGCCAGGCGATGGCCAAAGCATCGAACACCGGCAAGCGCGTAATCTTGAAATCGACTTTCAACTTATAAAACTCTTGCGCCGTTTGAGTGATGGTATTGCGTCTGTCGGGAATGACCAGCTCGACCTCGTGCCCAAGTTCAGCAAAAGCCTCGCACATCTTGGCGATCTGCCAGCCATGCGCTTTTTCCGTGGGAAACCGAGCCTCGGTGATGTAGTTGATTTTCATGCGGGGAAACAAGAAGCTGGGGGACTTGAATCTGGAATCTAGAAGCTAGAATCTTGAATTCTAGCTTCCAACTTCCAGCTTCTAGATTCTAGCTTCCAGCTTCTTTCTTGCCAAAACTCATCATAACAGTTTGCCCGAGATTTTGAAGTCCTGGCAGGCGCGCGAGGTTGGAATCGACAGCGTGGATCAATCCGTTCGAAAACCAGAAGCGCGGCACGCCGTACAGGTGCAGCGGCGGGAAAAGCGTGGTGGCGCGGCTGGATTCGAAGATGAAACCGGCTTGCTCGCATTTTTTGCGCCACTCGCGCACCGGCAACTCGTGCGCATGATCATCCGGATGCCATGCGATTTTGGCCGTTCGCGCTTTACCGAAATGGCGCAGCCAAGACAAAGTCTCCACGAATCTGTCATGCATAGCCGGAAAAGTCATGAGCATCTTTCCGCCCGGCTTGAGCAAGCGCCGCGCTTCAGCCAACAGCCGCTCCGGATGCTCCACGTGCTCGATGATGTCGATGGCCAAGATGACGTCGTATGACGCATCCGACAACGGAATCTGTTCCACGTTGGTCTGGATGAAATCAAGGTTGTTCAAACCTAAAGCTTGGGACAAGGCGCGGGATTTTTCGAGACGCTGCGTTTGGATATCCAAACATGTCATGTGCGCAAAGCGTCCGGCGTAAATCGCGATCTGCGGACCGTCGCCGCAACCGATGTTCAAGACGCGCTCGTCGCCGCGCAACGGAAAAAATTCCGGATACACCCGGCTGCTCAAAAGCTTACCCGCGAGAGACGCGAATTCAGGCGGTAGGCGGTTTATAGCCAGATCCTTTGACATATTGTTTGAACCGCTCCTGCATGATGAGCAGATAATATCGGATGAAACGCCATTCGTATCTCCAGGGCATGACAGCGCCGGTGCGGCCGTATCTGATCGCGTAATACATCCAGACCAGCAGCGACTTGACGGCCAAAAAAATATTCTTGGCCAAAGTCTGCGCCAAGCGGCGCAAAGTCGAGCGCCCGGTCTGGTCTTTGGTGAAAGCCAGGGATAAATAATACCTGTCGCGCGCACGATATTTTTCCGCTGACTCCCACGGAATCAACAAGGAGCCGCGCAGATCGACCAGCTTGACGCCCGGGTCTAACTTGAAATGTTCATGCACACGTTTTTTCTCTGCCCAATGCGCAGTCCGCCGATCCACCGAGCGGATGCTCCAGTCCGGCAAGAACGGACTATATTTGATGATCTGGCCCTCAATCACCGGCACGCGCGACACGCGGAAAGCGCTGAACTCGTCGGCTGACGCGAGGCGTCTGAATTCCGTCTTGAGTTCAGGATCCGCCAATTCATCGGAGTCGATGTACATCACGCGGTCGAACTTGGCCAGCTCGAACGATCTTTTGCGTACCTGGGTAAAATCGCTGATTTTGCCTGGCGCATCGGATTGTTTTTCGATGCGCGCCCCGAAACTCCGTGCGATCTCCAAAGTCCCATCCGTACTGCCCCCATCCAAGACCAGGATATCCTCGAACTCCGCTACCGATTCCAAAGCCTTGGCGACCGTCGCCGCGTTATTATAAGTAAGCATGGTCGCGCTAGCTTGAATCTTGTCGGACATATCAACTTTGCGGCTTACGGCCGATAGCAAAAATCAGGTCGCCCATGTCAGGCGAGATGAGCGAGACGCCCTGCAAGAGCAGGCGGTGCCACAGCTTAGGCATCTTCAACTGACGCCAAGAAAAATAGGTGGGACGCGAATAAACTTTTATCCCGCCGAAGCCGGACCAGGCGAGCATCCGGCGGCATTCAGGCACCGTGAACTCCCTGATGTGTCCCGTGAACTGCGCCGCCTGCTTGAAATAATCCTGGATGTCCCAGTTGGGCGAACGGCCGAAGATAAAACGTACGCGCTTCAGCAACATGGCGAGATTGGGCGTGGTGAAGACGAAGCGTCCGCCGGGCTTCAAAACGCGCCGCACTTCTTGGAACAGTTGCTTGTGGATGCCATGGATGTGTTCGATGACCGCGTTGCACACCACGACGTCAAAGGTGCCGTCGGCAAAGGGCAATCTCTCGGCCAAATCATGCGGCAAGAGGCTCACGTTGTTGTTTTTCCACACGGCGCTCGCCTGCTCAAAATCCTGCAGCGAGAGGCGGAATGGGCTGTCGTGGGTTTCGGGGAAGACGAATTTATCCAAACCCTGCGCCTGCGCGCCGAGTTTGCCTAAAGCCACGAGCAGCACGCCGATCGACGAACCGAGCTCAAGCACCTTCTTGTCCCGCAATCCTCCCGTCCTATCCAGCAACTCCAAAGTCTGCGCTAAGCGGCGCGCTTCGGATCTTTCGCTTTGCGCTAATTTCCCCAGCTCTGCAAAAGCTTGGTCCAGGGCGGCGGAATAGGGATTTACGGCCATTATTTTTCGTATTCAATCCAGGCGGTCTGCCCGAAACGGTAAGCGATCCAAGTCTTGATGAAGCGCGGCAGGAATTTGCCTAAGGGCAAACGCCGCGTGGGTAAGCTGTCGCAGACTTCAGGTCGGTCGTAGATCTTGACCGAGCGGCTCTTGAAGATCGAGAACATTTTGTCGAACTCCTCGGGCGTGAAGAACTTGGTCAGCATATTACCGCCCACATCGGCGCCGTCGGTGTAACGGTTGGCCAACTGCTGCGGTTTCAGCTTGAGCAGCTTGCCTTGCAGGATGCCTTTGCCGAACCACAACGCCCAGCGCCAATGGATGGAATTTTTGTTGTACATCATAGCGCCGCCTTTGCCGCCGGGTACGAGCACACGGCGAATCTCGCGGATGGCGCCTTCGGTGTCGGGCGTGTGCATGAGACAGCCCCAGGCCATGACGTAATCGAAAGATTCGTCGGGGAACGGCAGATGTTCGGCGTCGGCTTCGAGCACGGTCGCCTGCAAACCGTAAAGCGCCAATCTCTTTTTGGTCAGCTCGACGGCGTTAGGCGTGAGGTCGATGGCCGTGACGATTGCGCCGGCGCGCGCAAATTGCTCCGTGGTCCAACCTGTGCCGCAGGCGATATCCAACACACGCTTGCCTTTGAGCGCTTTATAATCCACCAAATTCGACAACAGCGGATAGCGCGTATGCGCCCAGGGTGACATCCACTTCATGACCTTGCGATCCACGTTGCGGAAAAATTCCCACGAGCCTTCTTCGTCCACGCTCAAAAGATAAGCGAACGGGTGGTCGTTCCACCAAGTCCTGACTTTAGATTTCAATTCTGGGTTCTGCATATGGGCAAGATATTAATCGGAAATGCGGAATTATTCAATCCCCGGCGTCATGAAACGACGAAACCAAACTTGGAAAGTCATAGCTGACCAAATACGGTTCAGACCGTATTTTTTCTTGGTCAAATGGTCTTCCAAATCGCGGCGCACGGCGTTCAGGTCAAGATATTCCGCGCTCGCCGGACAATAACCGTCGGACAAGACTTCGCGCGCGAACGGCAGCATATCGCCGCGCAGCCACTTGGCGGCCGGCGAAAAAAAGCCCTGCTTCTTGGCCGCGAGCACGTGCGGCGGCAACAGGTCGCGCATGGCGTCGAGCATGATCTTTTTGCCTTGGCCGCGACGATTCAATTTCCACCGCGAAGGCAGACGGAAAGCGAAGCGCACCAGCTCAAGATCCAACAGCGGCACACGTTCTTCCAAACCATGCGCCATGGTCAATTTGTCGCTGCGGATGAGCGATTCGTCGGGCAGCCAAGTCTGGATGTCGGTGGCCAAGAATTGATTAGTGAAGTCGCGCCACAAGCTCGCGAAATACGGAGCGAACGCCGCATCGCCGGCAGCAGGCTGCCGCGACTCGGGACGGATGTAATCCATGGCCTCGGGCATTTTTTGTCCGATGAAACCGAAGAAGCGCCCCAAACCTTGGGCCAGTTCGACTTTATCCGCCAAACCGCCGCGTCCCGTCGCCTGTTCGATCAAACCCAACAACCAAGCCGGACGCAACGCCGCCGGAATGGCGCGCACGCGATCGACGAAAGCGGAGAGCCAGTAGCGATCATAACCCGCGAAGAGTTCGTCGCCGCCATCGCCGCCCAAAGCCACGGTGATCTGCGGTTTGGCGAAACGCGCCAAGACGAAAGTGGACGGCTGGATGTGATTCGAGACCGGCTCGTCCATGTGCCAAACGCAATCCTCGAACACGGCCGCCGCATCGCGGCCGGACAGCGTCACCTCGTGATGTTCGGTCGAGAAAAAATCCGCCGTGCGCCGCGCCAGCTCCGCGTCTGAATTATATTTTTCAGCTTCAGCCGTCGCCGCGTAACCCACGGAAAAAGTCTTGATCGTACCCGAAGGCTGTATCTGCCGCATGGCCGCCAGCACGCTCGACGAATCCACTCCGCCGGACAAAAACACCCCGAGCGGCCGATCGGAGACGAGTTGTCGCTTGACCGCTTGGAGCAACAGCCGCCGCACTTCTTGCGTCGCGCTAGTTTTATCTTTTAAATACTCCCCTTCTCCCCACGCCCACCAGCGCTTGATCTCGATTTTTCCGTCGCGGAGTTTGAGCAGATGCCCGGGCTGCAATTTTTTTATGCCGGCGAACATGCTGCGCGGCCCCGGCACATACAGGAAACGAAAATACAGGTTAAGCGCTTCAGGATCTATTCCGCGCGACACGCCGTGCGCCAAGATGCCTTTGACCTCCGAAGAAAAAATCAGCTTATTGCCTTGCTCAAGATAATACAGCGGCTTGATGCCGAGCGGATCGCGCGCCAGCAGCAAGCGGCTTTCCGACTGATCCCACACAGCCAAAGCGAAGATGCCGTTCAAACGCGGCAACATCGCCTCGCCCCAACGCGCAAAAGCTTTGAGCAAGACTTCCGTGTCGCTGTGCGAGATGAATTTCTCGCCCACTGCTTCGAGCTCTTGGCGCAGCTCGCGATAATTATAGATTTCGCCGTTGAAGACGACGGTAAAGCGCCCGTCCGGCGTGGTCATAGGCTGGCGACCGGCTGGCGAGAGGTCGATGATGGACAAACGGTTATGCGCCAGCGAAATCTGCGAGGTCTCGAAAAAACCCTCGTCGTCGGGACCACGATGCTTGGTCGCGGCGTGCATCCGATGCAGCGCGGCGGCGTCTTGAAAATTAAATCCGTTTAGACCGCACATGGGAGAAAGTTCAAAGTTTAAAGTTTAAAACTTAAAGTCAGGTGAAATGTCATGCTGAACGAGTTGCGCCTTTTTCATGCTTTTGACTTGTTTGGTCGCTAGTTGCTAGTTACTTGTTGCTAGTTGCTTGTTGCTAGTTACTCGTTCTATTTCCCCGCTCGTATATACACCGCCATCTTTTCTACCAAACTCTTCAAACTATGTTTATCCATGACCATGCGACGCAGTTCTTCGCGCGGGTTCAAAGTCATGCCGCGGATATATTCCGCGACTTTTTCCGGCGTCTCGTCCGCGGGCGCCGTGGGATAACCGATGGCCGCGGCTTGATCGCGCGCCATGACCGGCGTGAGTCCGCAATACATGCCTTCGAGCACGCTCTTGTCTATCGTCTTGGGCACCATGTTCACCATCACGCGAAAACGCGGATAGACTTTGCGCAACTCGGGCATGGGCACCGAACCCATGAACTTGACGCGTCCCGCGAGTTTGGGCGATTCGATGAGCCGTTTCATCTCTTGCTCATATTGCACATCGTCACCGGGATCCTGCGGCCGACCGTAATGGGTCAAGGTATATTCCGCCGGCAAGAGTTCGAGCGCGCGCAGCACCAAATCCAGGCGCTTGGAACGCGAGATGCGATGCACAGCCAAAAGATGATTCGCGGGTTCGCGCTCGCTTTCCAGCGCTTCCGGCACGTCCCAAAACGCGGTGTCGATGCCGTGTCCCGTCACGGTCTTGCGCGGGTCGTTATCGTAATGCGGCAAGCTGCCTTGCATGGCGCAAAAAAATCTTTTGACCATACGTCCGCCGAGCTTGAGCGAAACGGGTTGGGTGTAATGCGTGAACCAAAGATAAGTCGGGATGCGTTTGAGCCACCACCACCAGCATCCGGCGCCGAGCCAGCGCGCGCTCATGTGCACGAAGACGCGGTCGTAATCCAGCGTCATGATCAATTTTTGGAACCGCAGCACCGAACGCCAGCGCGGCAGACCTTCTTCCTTGCCCAAAGAATAGACCGGCAGGTCGAGCGTGTTCTCGCCTTTTTGCATGCAGATGACTTGCACCTCAAAACCCGCTTCGGCAAAAGCTTTTGCCCACAGGCTAGTGAAAGCGAAATCGTCATCCTTGATGTTGATTTTCGGCGTGATGAACAAAAGTTTCTGTTTCTCCATAAGGGTAGTCCTTCGACCACAAAAAATGTGGCGCAGCAAGTTCAGGGACTATTTTTCACATCTTCACTGATCAAGATTTCCGCGATGCGTTCGGCGGCATGGCCGTCCCACAGTTCCGGCAGCTGCGCGGCTTTCCAATTACCGGCCAGGATCTTATCCAGCGCAGCCAAAAGCGCGGCGCGGTCGTGGCCCACGATTTCATTCGTGCCATGCGTGACGGTCGATGGCCGTTCGGTCTCGGTGCGCAGGGTCAGACACGGCACGCCTAAAGCCGTGGCCTCTTCCTGCAAACCTCCGGAATCAGTCAGGATGCAAGCCGCATTTTTTTCCAACGCCAGCATGTCGATGTAACCGATCGGCTCGATGAGCTTGAAGTCGGCGGAACCCTTGAGCCCAAGCGCCGCGAGCTTGGCCGTGGTGCGCGGATGCACGGGAAAAACGAGCGGAATTTTCTGCGCGGCTTGCTCAAGCGACCCCCATAACTGCGGCAAGACAGCTGGGTCATCCACGTTCTCCGGACGGTGTAAGGTCACGACTCCGTATTTGCGCGCTTCGAGCTTCAACTTGGACAAGATATCCGTCTCGTCAGCCAATTTTTCCATGCGGCGCAGCGTGTCGATCATCACGTTGCCGACATAATGCACTTGCCCCATGACCTTCTCATCCGCCAGATGCTTGAGCCCCGACGGTTCGGACACGAAGAGCAGCTTGGAATAATGATCGGCAATCATACGGTTCAATTCCTCCGGCATACGCCAATTGAAACTGCGCAGGCCTGCTTCCACATGCACGACCGGCACGCCGGCCACAATCCCAGCCATGGCTCCGGCGGCGGTCGAAGTCACGTCGCCCACGGTCACGAGACAATCAAAATTTCCGGAGCGCAAGATGGGCAACAGGCCGTCCACGATTTTTTTGGTCATCTCTTGTCGCTCGCCCGAACCGACGTTCAAATTGAAATCCGGATCCGGGATGCCTAATTCACGAAAAAAAATCTCTGACATGGCAGAATCATAATGCTGGCCCGTGTGCACGAGTTTGAGTTCAGCTCTCCGGTCTTTGAGAGCTTTATAAATCGGCGCGATCTTGATGAAATTCGGTCGCGCGCCGACCAGCAATAAAAAACGCTGCATACCCCGTTAAAAGTCTGGAGAAAAAGTTGAATTATTGATGAGTGAGGCGAAGCCGGAATCCATTAATCAGTTTGATTATCCGCGCAATGCGCTGGACTTCTAACGGGGCATAGCGATGTCTGCCTAAAACCTAACATATTTCAGGCTTTAGGGCTAGGCGGGGTCAGTAAGTGTGCATTTCCTAAAACGGTGGACAAAATAAGAGAGTGTCATTCTTGAGGCCGTCTGACGGCCGAAGAATCTTCAGATTCCTTAAGGTATAGGAAGATCCTTCGCTTCGCTCGAGGATGACATTTGTTTTTATATTTTCTGGCTACCGTCTACCGTCTACCGTCTACAAGCTAGCTATAAAAAATCGCCCCGCGAAAATTAATTCGCGGGGCAAGCGGTCACGAGACGGCGTTAACCTTTTCGATGTCCGTCTCGGGTGGAGCGAAGAACGTAGCTTCGAACTCCTTGCGCAGCTCATGCCACTTGGCGTCGCCTTGAGGCGTGAACTCCTCGGCTTCACGGATCTCCGGCCAGCGCTCCTCGGGGAACTTGCAGTACATCACGAAGCACCTGCGCAGGCGCTTCATGTCTTCGCCGCTCATGTAGGGCGGAGGCATGTGCAGCACCGAGTCGTCGCTGTTGGTAGGGCAGATGGTGTCGGGATGCAGGTATCCCCTTTCGACCGCCATCTCGCGCAACCCCGTGCCATGGAACGGCACGAAGATGGAACACGACATAGTGTCGCTTGCGACTTGCCGATTGAGCCGGATGGTGTCGAAAGCGAGTTCGCGCGTCTCGTCGGGGAACCCGATCATGTTATTGACCGAGAACTCCACGCCCAGCGCGCCCAGGATCTTCATGCGCTTGACCACGGCTTCGTTGCGATAGTCGCGCTTCACGATCTCGCGCCGGAACGCCTCGTTGCCGTGCTCGATGCCGAAGCCCATGCGATTGACGCCCGCGTCCTTGAGCAGCTGGATGCGCTGTTCGGTCACCGTCTCGGGCCGCGACTGACACCAAAACGGCAACTTGAATTCGCTGTACATCTCGCAGAATGCCGCGAGCTCCTTGTCCGTCCACGAAAAGAAAGTGTCGGCCCAGAAGAAGAAGTACTCCGCCTTCCAGACGTCGCGGCACCACACGATCTCCTCGCGCACCTTGTCAAGCGTCTTCTTGCCGAAGAAACGCTGTCCCGCCGACTTGTACAAGCGGCTTTGCGCCGGCGAGTTGCAATAAGAGCAGGTGAACGGACAGCCTCGATGCGTCTCGATGGGGAAGATGCGCCAGATCTTGCCGGCCATGGGCCGATAGAAGCGGCCGTCGGGGAAGATCGAGAAGTCGGGCAGCGGATTCGCGTTTTTGTCGGTGAGTGGCGCGATGCCGTTGCGCACGATTGCGCCCTGCTTGTCGCGCACCCACAGGCCGGGGATGTCCGCGTAGTCTTGCCCGCGGCTCAGGCGCCGGCACAGCTCGCGGAACACGTCCTCGCCCTCGCCCACGCACAGCATGTCAATCTCTTTCCAGCGCAGCGCGAGTTCGGGCGCGAACGTCGCGAAGACGCCGCCCAAGACGACCGGGGTGTCCAGATCGTCCACGTGCTGCAGCAGGTTGATGGTCATCGGGAACATGTTCTCGGTGGCCGTCACGGCGATGAGGTCGGGATTGAAGGCCTCGGCCAACCGACGGAAATCGTCGTAGGCGCTCGTCGTCTTGCGCTCGCGTTCCAGCATGGGGAACGGCCGCACGTTCAGGTTGGCCATCTTGGTGCGCTCGGCGGAAACCAGCTTGCGGCGCGCGCCGTCGGCGTCCACGAACTCGGTCTCGACATCGTAGTCGGTGGAGTCGAAAAGCGCGCCTTCGAATCCTTCTTGCTTGAGGATCGCCGAAAAGATGGCGATCGAAGTCGGCGGCATCTGCTCCGATTGGATATTGGGATACAGCAGCAGAACTTTCATCATCTAGCTCCCTTGGAAAAGAACTGGTAATAATTACCTCAAAATACTAAAATTGTCAAACGTGATACCGTAGCGTTTATGCGCAAACCAGGAGCTTATATCGTCAAACAAGGCAGCGTGGGCGTAAAGCCTTACGTCATGGCCTATAAGCATTATTTCCCCGTCCGGCCGACGCCATCCGCGGTCGTGGTTTTTATCCACGGCGGCGGACATGCTTCAAGGGTTTGGGCAGAGACACCCGACGGCCGTCCGGGTTGGGCGCCGATTTTCGCCGCGCAGGGACGCGAGGTCGTGACCCTGGATTGGGCCTGCGCCTCACGCGAGTTTCCGTGCAGCGACGCCGCGCTATGTCGTCTGACGCAAAGCAAGAATATGACCTTGATCGCGAAGGTGGTCGCCTGCGAAATACCGTCGACACGCAAGATCGTTTTTTTCGGTTGGAGCATGGGCGGCCCGCAAGCCTTCAAACTCGCCGCCGATATCTTGCCGCGGCGCACTGCGGCTATCTTGGGCTATGCCGCCACCGGACCGCTGAATTTTTTCAAACCCAAATCCAACGCACCTAAACTCGACCTGACGAAACCATACGTGATTTCGAATCAAGCTTTGGACAAACTTTGGGATTCGCCTTTTCTCGCGGATAAGTGGAAAGCCGTCTACAAAAAAAGATACGTCATGCCGTATGCGCCGCGCATGGCCGCCATCCAGTCCAAAGATCCACGGGTCAAACGTGAATGGCCATCGCTGACCATCAAACGTCCGCGCAACATCCCGCCCGTGCTTTTGGTCAACGGCCTGCGCGACACGGGACATGCGCCGGAGAAAGAAAAAATCTTCGCCGCTTGGATCCGCCAGACGCAAAAAGACGCCACTTTCAAATTCCTCCGCGACTTCTCGCATCTCGGCATGCTCGCCCGCGGCAACGAGCGCATCGCAAAAATCTATCTCGATTGGCTCAAGCGCCGCGGAATTTAAGTTGAACTTAAGTGAACTTAAGTGAACTTAAGTGTGCATTTCCTAAAAACCCGCGGCCGCGGGTTTTTAGGAAATGCACTTTTTCTAAATTTGTTACGCCCTACTTCTTCGCCACCACGATTCCGTACGTCGTCATGTCGTGGATGACTTTTTTACGTTTGATAATCAAGTCCAAATAACGTCTCACCAAGTCCATTGCTTCTTGCCATTTTTTGTCGCTGATATTTCCCCAAAAAGATCGTCCGGCGTCGATGTAATCAACGTAAGGTTGTGAGCTCTTGAGCTTCATCGTGCTCTTGAGCGACGTGATGCGCAGGTCTTTCCACTTCTTGCCCATTTGGGATTTTATGTTCTCCAAATTCACGTACTTCTCGGGATCGATGAAAAAGTTGATGCCTAGCAGCTTGGCGATCTTCGGCCGCAGCGCCCTTTGCACCATCCGGGTTTTTTTGCCGGTCAACACGATAGCCAGCCTGCCGCCGGTTTTCAGCACCCGGCGACATTCTTTGATCGCGTTCTTGTGGTCCGGGATGTTGTGCAAGACGTGCTTCAGGATGACGATATCGAAAGTATCGTCCGGAAAATGCAATTTGCGCGCATCGCCCTGCGCATATTTGATCTTGGTTTTTTGCTTGCGGTCAGCTTGGATGCCGGGTTTCAGGATACCTTCCGCGATTTCCACGCCAAAAAGTTCGCCGACATGTTTTTTTTTCGTCCGGATATCGCGCAGCAACGACCCATTGCCGCAACCCACGTCCAAGATTTTTTCCTTGCCCTTGAGCTTGAGCCGCTTGATGAGCTCGGTGTTCAAATCGATCTTAGGCCGCGAATAATCGGCGAACGCTCTGCGCTTCAGCAGGTTGGTCTCCGAAGTGTAATTTTTATGTCCGATGGCACCAATGACTTTCATACTCTGCGAAATAAATACGAATTATTTTAGGCGGTTATAATAACATTAATTGTTCAAGTCCGTCGATTCAAGGCTCTAGAGGATGAAGGCTCACGCGAAACACAAACCCCCAGGTCGCCAAGCCAGCGGTCACGCGCATTCCCGAACACACCCGCGCCACCCGAAGCGGCATGACCTACATTCACAGAGATCCCATCCGAGGAGCGGACATCAGACCAGTGATATTCGTTTGCGAGGATACGTTCACCCTTGCCTTTGCCGTTGAGACGCTCGGTCGCGATCAAGTGAAGGGCAGTGGCATAGAGCATCTGGAACGGTTCAGGGCGATACAAGCTGTCATGAGGGATATCTAGCTTCTTGGCGTATTCCTCGATGGCGAATTCTTGGGTGTCTTGATGGGTGTAAGCATCTCCGAGTTTGTGATGATGGCATTTGTCTTTCGAACCGGGGATGGTCTGTTTGGTGATGAGCTTCCATTCGTAGTTCAAGCCGAACTTCGTGAAGAAGTCCTCGTTCTTGTACCAATCGGTGTCGAGCAGAAATTTGCCTAAGACGAATTTATCGTATTCAGCTTGGATCAATTCGTTCATGCGTTCCCCGGTGAGCGGCTTGCCGTCTTTGTCCGCCACGAAGAGGACAAGCATCTCTTCGACGCCGGTCTTCTCTTTGATTTCTTTGGATTTCTCAAGATCGTCTGGTGTGTATGGGATTGGTGGGACTTTGGAGATATCGACGAAACCTTGTCCTAGCATGGCTTCGACGTCTTCGATGCCGTGGACGTTCTCGCGACCTAGGATCTCGATTGCTTCCTGCGGGCTGACCGATTCGATTTCATTCTTCTCGACAGCTTTCTGGAAGGCTTTGAACAGATCCGCGACTTTACGTGCATCTTGAGCAGATAACTTCTTGTTCTCTTTAAGCTCTTCGAAGTTCTTGGCTCCGTATTTGGCGTAAATGGCTTTTATCTGCGTCGCCAGGTTGTCAGCGTGCTTCCTAACGTGAGTCGGCAAATCCTGCCGACGGATGTGGGAGGCGGTGAGATTCGGGGCGGATTCGAAGGGGTTGGCGGGCATGGTTTTATTTCGAGGCAGAAGTCTTCGCGAGATAGTTTACAAGCAAATCAAGCCAAGCGCGACCAAGCGGCGACTTGTTCCAGCGCTGTTTCCGTTTGCGTTTTGCTCGTGTACGTCCCGCTTGGCTGCGGGCTGGCACAGGCGGCTTCCATCTCGCCCGCGATTTTTGCCGGATCCTCGAGTCCAAGCGGCACGATTTGCGCGCCGATGGTCCGGGCGCAGCCTGTATCTGTCATGAGCACCGGCACTCCGGCAAGCTGCGCTTCGACCGCCGCGACTCCCCAACCTTCGTGTTTCGAAAGCAAGACGAACAAGGCGGCGCGTTCCAGATACGGCAGTGGGTCAGCTGCGCCGGGAAGTTTGACGACGTGCATGATGTCCAAAGACAAAATGAGACGTTCCAAAGCCGCGCGTTGCGGTCCATCGCCCACGATGGTCAGACGCGCTGCGCTGTGGCGTTTGCGGAATTCCGCGAAACTGCGGATCAGCACATCGAATCTTTTCACCGTGGCCAAGCGTCCCACGGACACGATGCTGTACGCTTCCGGCTGTCGCCTCGCGTATTTGAACTTTTCTTCAGCCGCGATGGGCAGAAAATATGTTTTATCTTTAAGTCCCGCAGCGGCTAGCTTGTCTTGGCTCTTTGGACTCACCGTGCGTATGGCAGCGGCGCGCCGCGCCAAAAACCAAGCCAGCCGGCTGCGCAAAAACCAAAGCGGCTCATCAGCCGGTTCACCGTCGAAGAATCCGCCGTGGTCTTGGATTTCGAATTTGGTATTGTATTTGCGCCCGAGGCGATAGGCAATCCAACCGAGTTCAAACGGGTCTTGTGCCGTAATCAAATCGAACTTCGAGCTGCGGACTGCGCTCTGCGCCAGGCGATACAATCGGGACCACTTTGAAAAAAATCCTCCACCTAAACTTTTGACCCTTAATCCCCTGTCTTCCCATCTGGCTTCGCGCTGCGCCGCGACGCAAACTGAAATTTCCGCGCCCGCATCCCGCAAAAGGCGCCAACGCCGGGCCGTTGCCGAACCAGAATCCAATCCGGACTTGTCGCGTGATAACATCAAGATGCGCATATTTTTTGCATCGCCGAAAGATAAGCTTGAGCCGCGGCTTCAAAAGTCGCGGACACGATCGACTCGCCGCGCGGCGGAATCTCGAGCAAGGCTTTGCTCCAAGCGACTTTATCCAAATATGGCAGCACCGTCACGAGGCGCGGAAAAAGTTCCTGTGTTTCCGGGTTGCCGCCTTGGTCGCTGACGAAACTAGGCAGACCCACGCTCGCCGCTTCAACCACGACATGTGAAAAACCTTCATAACCTGAAGGCAAGATGAACACATCCGCGGCCTGGAACCATTCACCGGCAGCCGCGTGCTCAATCCGATCCAAAAATCTTACGCGCTCCGCGACGCCGCGTTCTTGCGCCAGTTTTTTCCAGTCTTCAAGACACGGTCCGTCGCCGCCGATGACTAAAAGGCAGTCCTGCGGCAAGTCGCGCAAGGCTTCGATGATGAAATCCAGATTTTTCCACGGTACCAAGCGTCCGACGTAAAACAAAACCTTTTTCCCTTCCACTCCGAACTTGCGCCGCAGTTCATCGCGTGGCGTCGCGACTTCGAACGGCCTGACCGTGTTGTAGATGACTTGGATTTTTTCCTCCGACACTCCCCAAGCGGCTACGATTTTTTTGAGATAACGACTGGGCACGATGACGCTTTTGGCGCGCTTCACGCTCCAACGCTCGATTTTTTCCAAGCGGCCAATCTTGCCGGCGTGCCGACGGCGCACGAATTCGTCCAAGAGTTCAAGATTTTTCCCGCCGCTTTGGCGATAGATTTCCCAGGCGTAATCACCCACGATCTTCATCAGCCTTGGTTTGCGGGCCAAAATCGCAGCCAGCGTCCCCGGCAAACCTTCGGACACCGAGCCTTGCAAAAACACGACGTCGCTCCGGCGCGCCAGACTGAAACACGCGAACGCATACCTTAGATAGCGCAATGCAGCTCCGCCCTGCCGAGTCACGGTTCGAACCTCCCAACCCTCGCCTTTCACGCTCGCGGCGTCGGCGTAACACAAAACCGTCGGCGTATGCCCGAGGCGTTTGGCTTCACGCGCCAACTCGCGCGAAAAAGTCGCCGGTCCTCCGATGTCCGGCGGATAGATGCCGGTCGCGATGAGTATCTTCATACGCGTTCCGCCACGGCTACCGTGGACCAAAAAGCGGCGTCGAGTTTTTTGGCCTCCAAGAGTTCGTTCATGCGCAATTCAAATTCCAGCCACGCCGTGACGGCTTCGTCCGACAGGCCGCCGCGCGCCGCCGCCTTCATGCCCGACAAGTTGAATTTTTTCAGGCTGACGAGTTTGCCGCCGCAACTTTGGATCAAGCGCTCCAAATCCGCGTCATTCACCTCCTTCATATACGATCCTTCGAAGCCAAGACGCGCCAAAAGCTGGCTCAACGGGACCATCAGGCGTTCTTTAAGGTTGTGCGAGCGGAAATGTCCGGCGTCGTAATTGAGATAAGCGCGGCCGCCCGGTTTGAGCAACTTGAGCGCGCTGCCCACGAATTTTTTCAGATCCGCCACATGTTCCAAAGCGGAAAAAGCCGTGACCGCGTCAAAACTACCCGCTCCTTCGGAAAAAATTTGGCCGTCCGCGACCTTGACCGTGGCGTTCGTCAACCCGGCAAAAGCTTTTTGCGCGCGAGCGATTTCTTTGGCGTCGGTATCGATCCCAAGATAGGTGACGTTGGCGTGAGCGCGCAAAAAATCCGGCCACACCGAACCATAACCGCAGCCCAAATCACACACGCGGAATTGGCGGTCTAACGCCGACGCGTAGATCTGATCCAAGATCCACTGCTTGGCCGTGTTGCCTTTGGAGTATATTTTCATAACAGTCGAAAGTGAATTTGGAATATGGAATGTAGAATTTGGAATTCAGGTCTTCCACATTCCACATTCCATATTCACCTCATCAGATTCTGCAATATTGAGCCGATATTTTTAGCGATTCCTTCCCAACCGTACTTTTCTTTGACTAAAGCTGCGCCCTTCTCCACGAGCTTGGCGCGCAAACTCGATTCATTCACGATGCGCAAAGCGGCTCTGGCGATGGATTCGGGATCGCGCGGCTGGCACATCACACCGGTTTCTCCGTCGGTAAGGAAATCGGGAATGCCGCCGACTGGCGTGCCGATGATGGGCAATCCGACGGCCATGGCTTCGAGGAAGGAATTACCCAAACCTTCGGACAGCGAAGCGCGCACGAAGATATCGCCGCTATGCAGGATCTCCGGCAGTTCGGCGTGTCCGCGTTGGCCCAAAAATTTCACTCGCTCGCTCAAACCTTTTTGTTGCGTAAGCACGCGCAGCTTGTCGCCGTCTTCTCCGCTTCCGGCGATGAGCGCTTTGTATTGAGGAGGCAGGAAGAGCAAACTACGAATCAAATCGTCGACACCGTTCTTGAGCGACAAACGCGAGGCGGTGACCAAGATGATGTCGTCCGGCGCAAAACCAAAACCTCGGCGCAACTCCGCGCGTTTTTCCGGCGTGATGGGTCGCGTAAAATTTACGATGTCTACGCCGTTGGGCACGATCTGCGGCGTACCTTTGAAGCCCATGCGCGTCGCCCACTCGCCCAAAAAACGGCTGATGGCCTGCACCGCATCGGCGCGCCTGAAGACGCGTTGATGCAAAAATTCCAACTTGCCCGCGCGCTTGGCGTAATGCTCGAGCGGATCGCCTTCCTGCAAAGTGAGCAGGAACTTGGTGCGCGGCTTGAACCAGGTGTAGACCAGCGCCGTAAAACCGCCGTAGCTCGCCATGAGCGACCAGATGCCGTCCGCTTTGCCTAAACGCAACGCGCGCCAAACGCCTAGGAAAGGCAAAAGGAACTTATCGTACGGCTTACCGAAGCCCACGCGATGCACCGTCACATTGCCGATTTTTTCGCTCGTCGCGAGTCCCGGTTGGATTTTTGCGCAGACCAAATCAAAACTCCAGTCCGGCAAACGGTCCGTCACTTCCTTCAACGCCACTTCCGCGCCGCCGACCAAAGGGAAGTAAGTGGTGGCGAAAATGATGACATGATGCATAAATAATCAATCACCAATAATCAATCACCAAACGACTGAATAAGGAATCGAAATTGATTATTGGTTATTGGATATTGTTTATTGATTATTCGGTTCCTCATATCACGCCTTTAAAATACTCGATGGTTTTTTCAAGTCCTTGGCGCAACGAAATTTTGGGTTCCCATCCAAGCTTGTCTTTGGCTAGTGAGATATTTGCCTGGCGTTGCTTCGGATCGTGTTCAAGTGCGGGAAGGTGGATGATCTTGGAGGCCGAACCCGTCATCTCGACCACCAACTTGGCCAATTCTTGGATAGTGAATTCGCCGGGGTTGCCGATATTCACCGGCCCGGTGAAATTTTCCGTCTGCATCATGCGCAACATGCCTGCGATCAGATCGTCGACGTACTGGAACGAGCGCGTGTAGCTGCCGTCGCCATATACCGTGATGTCTTCGCCGCGCAAGGCTTGCAGGATGAAGTTCGAGACCACGCGGCCGTCGTTCTTGGCCATGCGCGGGCCATAGGTGTTGAAGATGCGGATGACTTTTATATCCACTCCGTATTCGCGATGATAATCGAAACACAGCGTCTCGGCGCAACGTTTACCTTCGTCGTAACACGCGCGACGTGAAATCGGATTGACGTTGCCCCAATAACTTTCGGTCTGCGGATGTTCCAGCGGATCGCCGTAGACTTCGGAGGTCGAAGCTTGCAGGATGCGCGCGCCGGTCGCCTTGGCCAAATCCAAAGTATTGATCATGCCGAGCACATTGGTGCGCACGGTCTCGACCGGATCATGCTGGTAATGCACGGGTGACGCCGGACAAGCCAAGTTGAAGATCCAATCCACTTTAGCGGTGATGGGCTTTTGCACGTCGTTCTCAAGGAAGCTGAAGTTAGGGCTAGCCATGAGATGCTCTATATTCTTTTTCGAACCGGTGAACAGATTATCCAGGCAGATGACTTCATGGCCGTCTGCCATAAGCCGATCGCATAAATGCGACCCCACGAATCCGGCTCCTCCAGTGACTAGAACCTTGCGCATAATAATCAATAACCAATAAACAATAATCAATATTTAATCAGAATCTTCACTGGGAGCGGTCTTTTTATTGATGATTGCTGAAAAAATCTTCAGTAATTCTTGGGCTTCATTATATAAAAAGTCATAGCCCTCGGGTATTTCACCAGCATTTGACTCTTTTATCAAGCGTAACCAATAAATGAACTCTTTTGTTTCTTTACGGCTTATCTTCAACCTCATCAAAAAATCTTTATCGCTTAAAGACTCGTTGGCTTCTATATAATTAGCGCCCACTGACCCGGCTGCACGAATTGCTTGTTTTGCGTATTCAAAAGCAGCGAAATCTTTTTGCAAAAGCCTCAAAAATCGCGCTGCATTCAATGCAAATTGAAACGTCCTCTCTTCCAAATCAAATTCATGCATCATCTTTTATTTATTGATTATTGGTTATTGTTTATTGGTGATTCTCGAGCCACGTGGCGAGAGTCAAAAGCATCCACAAGCGGTTGCCGTGGTCGGAGCCGTGCGCGTTGCGCCGAATCAACTTCTCGACGGCCTTCAACTCGATGATTTGGGCGAGCGCGCCTTGGGGATTCAGACAGCGTTCTTTGAGCAACGATGCAAGCGGACCGCGGAACCAGTCGGCCAGCGGCACTTGGAAGCCGCGCTTGGGACGGTTGAGCACCGCGTCCGGCACTACGCCGTGCAGCGCTTTTTTGAGCAAGATTTTTTTGTGGCCGTTAGCGACCTTAAAATGCAGCGGCAGCGACAAAGCGAACTTGACCAGCTCTTGATCCAGAAAGGGCGCGCGCGCTTCCAGACCGAACCGCATGCTGGCGCGATCCATCTTGACGTTTAGGTCGTCGGGAAGATACGAGGTGAGATCGAATTGCAGCGCGGCTTCGAGGCTCGCCTCGCCGCCCATGCGCGCGGCGACAAATTCCACCGCGTCCGACGCTGCGGTGCGTTCCAAGAAATCTTGACGGCACAGCCGGTTGAGTCGCGTGGATCCAAAATACGAGCCGCAGAACAATTCGCCGTAAGCCGTCTCTGGCCTCAACTTTAGCGCGCGCACCGTCTCACTCATGCGCTCGAAACGCGGATCATGGAAAAGGTTTCCGTAATAATAGCTTAACGGCGGCGCCAGGACGTTCAAGAGCGGCGCGGCGAAGATGCGCAAAGCGCTTTCATACGCCGTGTAGCGGCGATATCCGCCAAAGAGTTCATCGCCGCCGTCGCCCGTGAGCACGACTTTGATTTCCCTGGCTGTCTCGCGCGACAGAAGCCACAACGGCAGCGCCGATGAATCGGCGTACGGCGCATCGTAATGCAGTACAAGCTCATCCAACAGCGCGGACAGATCTTGCGGCTTGGCTTCGAACTCGTAATGGTCGGTGCCGAAAGCTTTGACGATTTCTTTAGCTTCGGCGCGTTCATCCATCTTGAGACCCGGGAAACCCATGGTGAAAGTTTGGAACTTGCGGTCGATGTGGCGCACGGCGTATGCCACGGTAGCGGCGGAGTCGATGCCGCCGGACAGGAAAGCGCCGACCGAAACATCCGCGCTCAACAAGCGCAGCTTGACCGACTGTTCGAAAATCCGCTTGAACTCCTCGGCCGCCGCCGCCTCATCCCACTCACGCTTTGGCACTTGGTGCCAATCGTTGTACACCTGCACCCGCCAACCCGTGTCGTCGAGCAGGCCGAAAGTCCCAGGCAATAATTGTTTTACCTCCGCGAATCCGGTGAGCGGCGCCGGTACGTATTGCAGCCCCAGAAAAAGCCTGACCGCATCCCAATCCGGTTTGAGCGGCATGACTTGTGCCAAAGCTTTGAGCTCCGACGCAAAATAAAATTCTCCTTTGGGACCGAAGGCGTAGAAGAAAGGTTTTTTTCCGATTCTGTCGCGCGCCACGAAGAGCCGACGCCGCGGCGCGTCCCACAACGCCAAGGCGAACATGCCGCGGAACTTAGCCAGACAATCCGTGCCCCACGCTCGATAGGCTTCCAAGATGACCTCGCTGTCCGACTGCGTACGGAATTTTATGCCGCGCGCCTCGAGCTCGCTCCTGATCTCGCGATAATTGTAGACTTCGCCGTTGAACACCAGCTGGAGTTCACCTACGCGATCCGCCATGGGCTGCGCCGCCGCGGGACTCAAGTCGATGATAGCCAGGCGGCGATGGACCAACCCGATGCCCGGCCCGATGAAAATACCTTTGCCGTCAGGCCCGCGATGCGCGATGGCCGACGACATATTGTCCAACAAAAATTCCGGCGGTTGCGAACCGTCGCGTGTCTTGATGCCCGCGATACCGCACATAGATTAAAACTAGCAAAAGAGGACCTGCTTGACAACTGTAAGCATTGACTTAACAAGCCGTCGACGGACGATTGAAAAAATCAGCGCTTTCAGCTATTTTAACAGTAAACATGACAAGCCCACAATCAGTCAACGAGAACCAGCCAAACGCCAAACGCGCGCTGCTTTTGGTGACCCAAGCCGATTGGGGCGGCGTACAGTCTTTTTTGGTCAATTTCGCCGCCGGTCTGCGGGAGCAGGGCTGGGAAGTCTTGCTCGCGGCGGGCGGCACGGGTGAATTATTCGCCCGTGCGGCGGAAAAACATGTCGCGACCGAACAGCTGACGCAGGTTCGGCGCGAGATCGATCCGCTGCACGATCTTCGAGCCGTGCTGCAGATTCGCCGGTTGCTGAAAAAATTCAAACCAAACGCCGTGCATCTGAACAGCACCAAGATGGGTATCTTGGGCAGCTTGGCGGCGCTCGGACTCAAACCGCGGCCGCGCATCGTTTATCGCATCGGCGGGTGGGTCTTCCTCGAACCGCTGCCAACGTGGAAAAAATGGTTTTATCTCCAAACCGAAAAATTCACCGCACATTTCAAAGATGAAATCATCTGCGTTCATCCGGGCGACGCTGAACTCGCGGCGCGCCTCGGGATCAAGCCACGCGGAAAAATCCGCGTCGTGCCCAACGGTTTACCTGAACGATTCGAAGACAATTTACTTTCTCGCGTTGCGGCGCGAGCAGAACTCGGTCTATCCGCCGACGCGCTGGTCTTCGGCACGGTAGCCAATGCCTATGCGACCAAAGGCCTGCTCCCCTATCTTGACGCGTTGAAACCTTTGCATGACGAATCTCCGACGAGCAACTTCGTAATCGTAGGCGACGGTCCGCAGTTGGAAGAGTTGAAGCAAAAAAAGGAGCGGCTTGGCTTGAATCGCCTAATCTTGACCGGCCATCGCGATGACGCGAACCGTCTATATCGCGCCTTCGATATCTTCGTCCTGCCTTCAGTCAAAGAAGGTATGCCCTGGACTTTGCTTGAGGCCATGGCCGCGGGCTTGCCTATCGTGGCGACCGACGTGGGCGCCAACGACTGGATGACGCACGATGACGTCAACGGCACCGCCGCCCTGATCGTGCCTGCGCACGCTGCGGACAGTTTGCTCCAAGCCATGCGTGAGCTCTCCACGCAGCCGGACGAACGACAAAAGATGGGCGCCGCCGGACAAAACATCGTGAAGAACCGCTTCCGCTGGGAACATACCTTCAGCGGCAACGCAACGGGGCTGGAAAAAAATGGCAGTCCTACGACAAACCTTGGAACTATTATTTAGGACCGGCGTGTTTCTTTCCTCTGTCATTACCCGGTCCAACCGGGTAATCCAGAGAGTATTCCATCCCTATCTCTCCTCTAGCCAATCAGGCGGGGGTCCGGGGGTTTGCGTCAAGCCAACCGCAAGATGAACCAAGAGACATACCTGCAGCGTATAGCAGACCCCCGGCGTCTTTGGTCACTTTCCACGCGGAAAGTGACGAAGTCCCGTTTGACCGCCGACACTCGGAAAAACCTCGATCCGCTCATTGCCTCAAATCGTACCTATCGGACCATTTCGGGGCAAGGCAAAAAAACAAATCAAATGCACCTCATACTTTTTGCCGCCAAAAAGTATGCAAAAACCGCTGGGGCCTCGAATTCGCTTACATGTATATAGTTAAGCGTTCTTGCGGTTAGCTCAACTCTCGGCCCCAGACCCCACCTGGATACTTTGAGCCTACGCGTTTGGATGATCGCATTCTGTCATTTCCTCGGTCCCGATCCGGTCGGTGCGGCCGAGGTCGTGGTGGCGGTCGTAGTCGATTGAGTCGAAGTGACCGCTAGATTCTCGGTCAGCCTGAAGCTGTCAGCGATGGAAGTCGCGCTGCCTTTCTGCAACGGTGTAAGCCGCAAGCCGAAGGCGGGTTGAGCTTGTTCCAACGCGCCGAGGATCAAGTTGCGCTCTTCTATCAGTCCCAGCGCTTCGGCGCTCTTGGCGATTTCAAGATAAGTCTCGATGCTGCCGCCCGACAGATTGGGCAATTTGACCATGAGTTTCTTGAAGCCTTCACGATCGTCGGCCAGACGATAAGCCGCCGCCAAACCCACGGCTTCACGCGCATCTTGCATGTTGTATGGGGTCTTTGAAGTCTGTGACTTGATCGTCTCCAGCGCGCCGTTTTTGAGGTCATTCTTGTCGTACAGGAGCGACAAGCCGTAATACCAGTGGCTCTCCCCGACATTAGGATTCAACTCCATGGCTTGCTTCAAGACTTCGATGCCTTGGTCTTTGAGGCCGCGCTCCAGATAGAACCGACCCAAGCTGAACAAGAGCTGTTGCCGTTTAGGGCTGGTACGCAGCGCTTCTTTATATTGCTGCTCGGCCAAGGCCGCATCCTCCGGGACGAAACGCGACATGCTGTGCAAAAACCGCGCGTAGATGAAATGCGGATGGGTATTTTCCGGATGATCCTTGAGATGCTCGTTGGTCACCTTGACCACCAAATCATGCCACTCCCTCCATTGCGGGTATTTATCCGGCACGATTCCGTTGTCGACTAAAGTGATCAAGTTGCGCGCCAGCAAAAAAGTCTGCTCATCCAGATACGGCGTGGGGATAGCCGCGGCTTGTTTGGCGTAGGTCAAGGAATCCGCGAAGTTACCGGCGCTGAAATAATTATTGGCTTTGATGCTCAAGACCGACGCATAGCCCGGCAACACCGAAGTCCTCCAGACGAGGACGAGGGCCACGGCCTGCAAGATGGCAAAGGCGTACCACGGGACCGAGCGCAGCTTATTGGTAACATTGGCCGCGACGGGAACTTTTTCCTCGCCGCTGACTCCGCCGAATTGAGCCGTGCTGGCGCAGATGATAAAGGCATAAAGCAAAAAGCTCATCACGAAACCCGCCGGTTGGTCGAAGACGAACAGGTTTTGGACGAAATAGCCGATGGGCAAACCGATGAACAAGCTAGCCAGCGGGATATCGATCCATTTTTTGCGATAGGCCCGGAGCACGCTCCAGAACAGCGCGACCCAAATCCCGATGAAAGTCAGGATCCCGAACAAACCGGTCATAGACAGGACGTCGATGACGGTGTTATGCGCCCGATCGAACCAAGTCTCGTAATATCCGAACTCCAGCGACTTCGGATTGTAGTGTTCGTTGAAGATGATGTGAAAATCATCCAAGCCCCAACCGGTCAGCGGCCGCTCAAGGAAACCATTCCAACCTATATCCCAAGCGATCAACCGGGTATCCAACGTCTCGCTGAAATTGGTCAGACGTGCCAGCGGAGAACTCTTGACCAGTTGCGTATCGCGTAGCAACAAAAGTGTACCGTAGGACAAAGCTACGACCAAGGTCAGTCCGATGGCGGTGAGTTTGGCTTTGCGGCTGGGAGATAAAAACAGATACATGGTCATGAAGGTCGCGATCGCCGCGAACAATCCGACCAAGGCGCCGCGCGATTCGGCCGCGATGAAGGCGCCGATGTCCAACACAGCGAAACCTACGAGCCACAACTTGAATGATCGCGAACTGTTCTTGAGCCACAACAGCAGGATGAAGAACAGGTTGAAGATCTGATAACCGGCCATGTAAATGGGGTTATCCAAAAGTCCGCCGACTCTCGAACCAGCCGGGAACATGAGTAGGCGAGGAAAAGGAATCTGCAACAGCGCCACGATGGCCATGAACGCGGAGAGAGCGACTTCATAAATGATCAATTTTCGCCATTGTTGCCAAGTCTTGATGAGCGATACAGCCATGGTCAGCCACAGGAAAAAATGCAACAGCGTAAACAATCCGTTCATCCGCTCTTGATTGCCCCACCAAGCACGCTGCGGATCCACGGCAAAAATCACCGACAACGCCAGGGCTACGAAATAAGCCAGGATAGCCCCGTAAAGGGGGCGAAAACGCGGTCGATACTTCGGCTCCACCCAGGCCAATATAAGGTAAGCGGGAAAAGTCAGTCCGATCAATATCTGATAGACCAAAAGTTTCGAGAAAACGAAAGGGAAGATGACGACCGGCACAAAGACGAGCGGCATGAGCAATCCTCCATAAATACCCGCGTATACGATCGCCTTTAGCCACTTTATTTGGTTGTTTCTGTTCATAGAGATGGCGACAAGCATAGCATCTCGTTAAGAAAAATTACAAATTAGTTGATGAATAGAGGGTAGAGCGTAGGGGCGCATAGTCATGCGCCCACGTCGGTAGACGGTAGCCAAGACCTGACCTAAAAATCATTGTCATCCTGAGCGAGCTTCAAGCGAGTCGAAGGACCTTTATAAGAAAACTCTAAACCGATGCTGATAAAGGTCCTTCGACTTCGCTAGCGCTTCGCTCAGGATGACAATGATTTTTCCCACGTTTCCCAGGTTGGCTACTCTCTACCCTCTAATTTTTCCCCCAGATACCAAAGACCCAGCCAAAGCCGCGTAGAACGCGACAAGCCGGGTCTTGGTAGTGCTTCCCGACGAATCGAGAGCACCGAATCCCTGGGTTGGGGCGGGATGATCCCGCCCCAACGTTTCGCCATGTATCCGTTCAGGCCGAAGCCTGGTTGGAATTACAGGCTAAGGGCTTGGGTCTGTGACAGATCGTTGATGTAGACATCGTTTGTCCAATCACGCGAGGTCTGGGCGGCCGCGCTGTGCGGTACTTCAGACTGGTCTGACCACAGGAACGTGCCGGTAGCGGCCGCAGCAGCCTGCGGAGCAGCACCGGTGTCGATGTTGAAGATGTTGGCGCTAGAGCCAAACTGTCCCCAAGCAGCGCTATTCACCAGGTAGCCGGTCACAATCGGGGCGGTCGGGTCCTTGTACATGGACAAGGCCACGCTATTGCCCGAAGCTGCACCGGAAACCGTGGCATGGATCGTGTAGGGGTTACCCGAGCTGGAGATCGACTCCTCGTTACCCGGGCTCATGCTGACGATGATGTAGCCGCTGTTCACACCGGCGTCCAAAGCGCCTGCTTTCAGGTCGGCTGTGGTGGTGCCGTTAGTGATGGCGTAGGTGGCAGTGTCAAGGTCAGTCGTTCCGCGACGCAGGCGGAAGTTGGTCAAGCCGATCGCTGCGGTCTTGGAGAAGCTGAACACAGCTTGCTTCCAGGACACCGAACCCTGGGCATCAGCCGCGATCTGGAACTTGAAGAGGTCCAGATCAATGTTGGCGAGGGTGGTGGAGGTGAGCGATTGCTTGGTCACGATCGGCTGCGTCTTGCGGAGCACCATGATGTTGCCATGGGCGGCGCCTTCAGCAGCGTAGATACGTTCGCCGGAAGCCGCACCGGTCGCCCGGATGTTGTGCTTGGCGGCGTAGTTGGCATCCCAGTTGGGATCCAGGAGCCGATAGTTCAAGCCGAGCCGCGGGGCATGGCCCGAGCGGGATACGCCTGTCGTGGCGCCGCCGACCGAGCTGGAAGGCGCGACGGCGGACAGCTTGCCCCAGACCTGGAAGGACAGCGAGCCGTCCTTAGGTACTGTGAGCAGGTTGCCCGTGAGGTCGATATCCGCTGTACCGGTCGCACCGGAAGACAACGTGCCTTGGCCCTTGACTGCGCCATTGTAGGCGATGGCCACAGCGGAGAAGTCGGCGTTATCGGCTGTCACACCGCCGGTGGTCGAGCTGGCCACGACTGCGATGCGATCGATCGAGATGTCTTCATACTGGGCGGTTGCCTTGTATGAAGCGAAGGGTACCCAAGCGTCCTTACCGGCGACTACGATGACTGAAGTCGGCATGGCGTCCGCGGCGACGGTCATGATACCGCTGGCGCGGATGGTCGTGATGACGGCCGGAGCGACGAGAGTAGCTTCCTTGTTCAGGGCCACGCCGATGGTCGGGGTGACCGAGTTGGAATCTGCATCCTGGGCCGAAACGTCAGCCGCCAACGCTACGCCTACTGCCACTTGGTCGTAAGGCGCTGTGGTGGAAGCCGTGGACGAGAAGGAAGCTTTGACGGTCAGCGTCTTGCTCGTGCCCTTGGGGATGACCAGGTTCATGTTGGAGATCTGGGCTTTGCCCGTGGTTGTATCCGGGGCTTTGGCCAGACCGACCTGGGTCGTACCGTCGAACAAAGCGAGCGAAGTGACGCGCAACGCAAAGGCGGTGAGCGCACCGGCTGAACCGAAGGCGTTGCCGGAGGTGGACAAAGCGGCCTGGCCTCCGAGCGTCAAGCTCGTGATCGTGATGTCAGACTGGTTCGATGCGGTCAGCACGACGCTGGACACCGGAACGTTCTGCTGCTTCTTCACGATGGTTTGCGAGTTCGGGGTGGAACCCAGATCCATGGTCAGGCTGGAAGCCTTGACGGTCATGGTGTTGCCCGTGACGGCGGTGTTCGGGACGATCTTGGTGATGGAAAGGTATTCACCTGTTTCCACTACGCGGACGTCCGTGCTGCCGAAGGCCACGAAGCTCACGTTGTAACCGCAATCGATGAAGTCGGTAGTCGCCACGTTCGCCAGGTCAGACACGACCGCGAGGTTCACGGTTTGGCCGGCGGCGATGTTCTGCGAATCCGAGAAGACGAGTGAGGTGGCATCGGCATCAGCCGTCAATTCCTTGGGGCCCATCCAGGTCTTGCCTGTGTCCAAGTTGACGACTTTGATGCTGCGGAAGTAGGCCACGCTGTTGGTCGCGTCATAGACCTTACAACCACCGCCCGACACGTCGTTCAGGGTGAAGCGCAAGTTGCGGATCTCGAGGGTGTTATCCGGCGAGGTCAGAGCAAACTTGTAGAACTGGACGGCGAGCGCGCCCTTGGAGACGTTGGACGTCACCGGGCCGTTGGAGGCATTGGTCAACTGACCGCCTTGGGTCGTGACTTCGATGAAGTTGGTACCCGTGCCATCAAAGCTACCATTGGTCGCGATATCGATCTGCGCGCCGGCGCTGTACATGGTGTCAAGCGCTGTTACGTCAGTCGAATATTCGGTGTAGGTCTTGATGGTGCGAGCGGCGCGACCGGCAACGTCAGCGCGCAGCGAGAACACCTTGGTCGTGCCATTGGCTACGACATAGGCGGGGCTGAACTTGATGACGATGTGACCGTTCGAGGAGACCGCGGCAGCCGTCGCGACGACGGTCGTACCCTGGTACAGCTTGAAGTTGGTCAGGTCCGAGTTGGTCACCGAGCCGGCTTGGTACACGGAAATCTGGCTCACGCTGATGTCATGGGTGTTGGCCGTGAGTTTGAAGTTGGAGATCTCCACATCCTTCGATCCGATGGTCGGATTGTTAGGCGTGGTGCCCTTGAGTACATCCAAGCGAGCTGAAGCCGATGAGCCGATGGTGAAGACATTACCGCGGATCGGGTAGGAACCCGAGACCGTGGCGCTGCCCGAGACGACGACCGAAGCGGCATCCAACACTTCAAATGAGTGCTGGCCGCCGGTGGCTGTCGGGGTGGGAGCGACGTCGCCATAGACATAAACCGACTTCATGCCATTCGCCGGGACCGTCAAGGAGACAGCGTTGAATTCCACCATGTTGGTGGTGGAGTTGATGCTGCGGCCTGTGGTCAGGCGATTGCCATCCTGGTCATACAGGTAGATGTTTGCGAAGTCGGAAGTGGCACCTACGCCCACGCGATGGAAGCTCAAGCCGGAGATCGCCACGTCAGCGGAACCTGCGGTCAGGTTAACCTTGACGAGCGGCACGGATGAAGCGCCCTTCGGCAGCGTCATGCCAGCCGGGGTGTCGGAAGCCAAAGCCACCGTCAACGCACCAGTCACGCCAGGCGTAGCGCCGGCGCAAACCGTGTCCGCGAAGTCAGCTTCGCGGCCGGTCACATCGGAGCCGTTGCCGTAGGTGATGGTGGTCGGGATAACGTTCAGCTTGTTCCAGCCGTTGGCGGCAAAAGCTGCGTCAGACGCAATCTTGCGCTTGGCGCCGCTCTGTACCACGTACGTGCTGGTGTCGCCGGTGTACGAGACCAATGAACCGTCCGGGTGGACGTTGGTCGCGACCGAGGAACCGACGCTGTAGTTGACGAAGAATGAATCCGGTACGTCGACTACGCGTGTAGCCCAAGCATCGCCGTAAAGCGCCTTGGCTATTGATTCACTCTCGATCCAATGCAGCGTGCCGCACTTGGTGACGGCATACGTCTTGGGGTCGGTCGTGATCTTAACGAGTTTGGTACCGGGGCGGATGGTGACGTTTCCGCCGATGGTGACGGCAGCCAATTCGCCGTCAGTGATCGTTTTGACTGACGAAAAATCGACATACCACGAGAAATAAGTCTTTTCGTTGGGGAAAACGTAACGCTTCCCGTCCGTGGCGTAATAATATACGGCCGGACCCGAAGCCTTGATCAGATCACCGGCCGAGAGGGTGGCAGCGGAAGCCACGCTGGGCATAACCAGCGTGCCGATGCCGACCGACCAGACGATGGTCGTCAAGGAGACGAGCGTCGAAAAGGCCTTCTTAAATGTTTTTGTCATATGAACCCGTAAAAGGGTTTGATGTGTTCCATGCCTGGAGATCCAGGAAAGAATCAACAGGCACTTACTGAATAATACGCCTCGCCGACCGCTTTCGCGGAATCGACCTTGATGACGAAGCTTGTTATGTGCAACGAGCGGACGTGTGGGGCCGGCCAATGGCTGGCCGTTACCTTTGACGCGGATCCCGTAATACGGGACGTGCGTCCGAGGTGCATCCCCCGCCCGTCAGGAAGGCTCTCTTGCGACAGCCGCCCTGCGAGGCGCAGATGTGATTTATAGTTTTGGCGTTGTTCCGCTGGTCGTGGTGGCGCCGGATGTGATGGGTATGATATCCGTCGTTCCGCTCGCCGCAGCCGCAGCCGCATCGGCCGCCGTCGAACTTGAGGCAGCTAATTGGTCGGCGGCTTTTTGATAGGCAAAAGCCTGGGTGGTGGCGTCTTTCATCTGATCGACCAAGGACGGCAAAAGACTCGAAGTAGTCGAGGCGGTCGTGGAAGCGAATTGCAGATCATTCAAAGTGGCCGCCGTGCCCGTTGCCGAAGTCGTCGAGGACAACATGGTCGGACCGGTCGAGGAAACGTATTGCAAAGTCGCATCAGCCACGGTCTTGGCATGATCCTGGATGGCTTGCGCTACGTCGGAGGCCGGCACCGAGTCGTTGGACTCTTGATGCTTCTGGGCCAGCACTTCGATGGCTTTGACGCCCGTATCTGCCGCGGCGGATTGCGCCTCGGTGATTTTCTCTTTGGTCTCCGCCGTGACGTCCGACTTCGTCTCTTGCAGCGCGGCGATGACTTGGTTCGAATTTTGATCGACCAGCTTGGCCATCTCGACCGCTTTATCAGCCGGGCCTTCCTTGGAGACTTCGTTGAGCTGCTCCTTGAGCGTCGTCATGTCGCGCTTCAAAATCTCGGTGACTTGCGCCACGCGCTGCGGCTTGTCTACCGGGCTCGGCGCCTTGACCACGATCTTCAGCTCCTCGACGCGGCGCGACGTAAATTCGGTCTTGAGTTTGACTTTGTCTTCGTTGGACGTGGTCATGATCATGCGTGCCTGTTCGGTCGCCAGCTTGAGGGTATACAGGAAGTCTCCCGGCAAAGATTTTTCAGCCGCCGAAACCGACATGATGGAACCGCCTAAGATCAGGACCAAGAATGATGCGACCGCCAGCGCCGGCCGACGGACCCAGACCACAGCCTCGCGCGGCAAAGCGTAACGGAAAAATCCGGAGAACCTGGTCTTGAGAGTCACGCGCGCCGCCGGAGGCAACGTGTTCTTGACCTGCATAAGCAAAGTCCCGCGGGTCGTCTTGACCCACGCCTCGTCGGGTTTGACCCGGCGTTCTGCGCTGCGCAGCTTCTTGAGTTGTTCAGCGAGGTTATTGCTCATGTCTGGGACCTAGCATTTATTAGTAGTTAGCATTTAGTAGATAGTAGTTAGGGTTCAGACCCCCCTAACTACTAAATGCTAACTACTAACTACTTGCTTTTCTATTCTTCCGTCTCCTTCAACGCCTTCAAGGCTCGGTGGTAGATGACTCTGACATGCCCTGACTTTTTCTCCAGAATCTGGCCGATGACCGCAAAGGGCAAACCGTCGATCAAACGCAGGGTCAGCACGTCGCGATAGTCTTCCTTAAGTCTCTCCAGCCTTTTGACCACGAGCGCCAGGTCAGCCCTGGCTTCCATGAGGCGAGGTTCTGTTTCCACCTTCATGTAAGTAGACGCTCCAGCCCCGTCTTCCGTTACAATCTCAAGCGATAGGGTGTGGGTATCTTGATTGCGGTATTTATCGGCAATCAGGTTGCGGGCGATGCGGTAAAGCAAGGCGCGAAGATTGGTGATTTCACGATGATCGTGGATGTATTGCCAGGCGCGGGTAAAGGTTTCGGCCGTGATATCTTGGGCATCTTCGACGCTGGGAAGTTTCAAAATGGAAAAACGATAAATAGCTTCAACGTACCTGTCATACAGGCGCGTAAAGGCTTCTGGGTCCTGTTTCGATTTGAGTCGAAATAGGAGATATCGATCGTAGAGACTGGACATTGAAACTGATGGAAAACCGACGAAAATCAATGCGTATCCACGGAACAATTGAGCGAAAGAAGATTACCGTCAAAAGCTTCAGGAATCAAGGGTAAAAAGGGTGGAAAAGACTTAAAAATTCAAAACTCCCTTCTTTTGTCCACACTATTGTTGACAAAAAATGACCGTCGGGTCACATTGGTAGCATGAAAACTCCTGAAGAATTCGCAGTGCGCGTCTCTATCTCCGAAGCAGCCCGTTTGTTCGGAGTGAATCCGCGTACCATCCGCCGCGCCATCACCGACGGACAAATCCGCTACATCCTGGTGCAAGGACGTTACAAACTCCACTTCGGATCGCTCGTCAGTTGGTCGCAGCGCATGACCACAGTAAAAAACAAACGCGACGCGCACGGCATCGGGCAATGGGTCGAACAATGGAAAGTGAAGAACCCGAAGTTCTCACCACGGGCGCCGGAATAATCAAAAAAAATGCCGTTCAGAAACAAAAATTTATTGACCGGAATTAAGTTCGACTATACTCTCCCAATCTATTTTTCCATCTTTACAAAATCGTTTCGAGAAATCCAAGGTGAATTTATTAACCAAACTTGCATAACCTTTTTGAAATTCTTCATTCTTCTCTCTTGCTTTGAACCCAAGAGGTTCGACTATTTCAATATATAAGTTAGGATTACCGGATATAAATTCCCAAAATTTTTGTCCGCAGTATTTTAAGTATTCACCTTTATCCGGAGCATTGTCTCTCCCATAACAACAGCCATTCACGGCCACGATATTTATTCTGGAGGAATTCGTATTAAGTATTCTTTTTGCCTTTTTGAAATCAAGCTTCATCTTGCCGTACTGACTGCTATTCCCCCAATTGGGTCCGGATTTAATAGCTACGATATATTTTTTTCCACCCTTTTTGAACTCTAAATCGATCCCTTCTGCGGCGGATTTGCCGCCCCCATAGACTTTACTGCAAATAAAAATTGCGAGTCCTTCCAAAAATTTACCGAACATCGTTTCCTCTTGAGAAGAAAGAAAAGCATCTAATACCTGCTTTATGAACACTTCGGAAGTCAAAATATTCTTTGCCTTGAACAGATAGACATTTTTCCGCTTTAAAATCTTGTCTAAACTCACTTTTTCCAAGGCCAACAAACGATTTTGATGAAATTCACCGATATTACTAGACACATATTCGGTGATGATATCCGGCATTGAAAGCTTAGCCATAAACTTGAGCTTTTTGCTCAATATGCAAATTAGAAGAAGTTTCTGGCTCTTCAACCGCAGAAGCCATCTCTTCCAAATCTTTTTTGATTAAATCGTGATATTCCTCCAATATTTCAATGCCGATGGAGTTCCTGCTCATCCGTCTTGCAACCTTACAAGTGGTGCCGGATCCCAGAAAAGGATCCAGTACGCAATCACCTTCTTGGGTAAAGAGTCGGATAAACCACTCAGGTAAAGCTTCGGGAAAAGCGGCGCTGTGGCTTTTATTGCTGCACTCCGTAGCCAAGTGCAGAACATTAGTCGGATACGCCATCTCCCTATGAAGCCAGTTAGAAACTCTTTTTCCAAAACCACTACCAACCCTTGATTCATCCCGCGTTTGATCAGTTTGACTCAAATTCTTCAGTCTTGTCTTCGCCCAGTCGCCCATTGGAACCATGACCTCTTCTTGATACATCCTAAATTCTTTAGATTTATTGAACTGCAATAACCTCTCCCATGAATCTCGGAATCTATTCGGCCATTTCCCAGGGAATGAATTTTTTTTATGCCACATGAATTCCTCCGTCCACAGCCAGCCCTGCCTCCGCATGGCCATTATTAACTCCATTACATATGTATGTCGCTCCCCATCGACTACTTTTTCTTTGATATTTAAGATAAAAGTTCCGCTCGGTTTTAATACCCGAAACAGTTCAGCCGAAATAGGCAGGAACCAATCTACGTATTCGTCGGGTTTGATACCCCCATAACTACTGGATCGACTGTCGGCATAAGGCGGCGAAGTCACTATCAAATCAACCATATCGTCACCTAATTTCTTCAACTCTTCCTTTGCATCGCCCAAGAGTAAATTAGTCGTAAGATTAAGTTTCATAGAGCTTATTTTGACATGGTTGACATCTTTTTAATAGATGATGAAACCTTTATACATACAGTGTTCCATTTTTGTTCTATTTTGTAAAATTTGAAGCTGTGGACAAGTTAAAAACTTTACTTACCCACCACGTACCCTTTTCCAAAAGCTTTATCGTCCGGCTTGAATTCCAACTTCAAATCTTCAAAACCAGCTTCGAGTTTTTTTCCGCTCTCGACATCCTCGGCTGACAGACTTAATTGCGCGAGCAAGATGGGCGTCGTGCCGATCTGATCGACCGTCGGCTTGACCACGACTTCGAAAGCAACACGTTGTCCTCCGGTCTCGACTGCTCCGATTTCGGGCATGGCCCAAGATATTCCGCCACTCGCCTGCATGAATTGTCCGGTCTGTGCAGCGGAGTGCATCCCGCTGAACGTCACTCCCCTGCCCGCTTCAGCCGTCAGCACAAAATTCTTCAAAGTTTGGTTGGCCGCTCCGACGCTGCACACCACCCACACGCTGGTCCGCTCTCCGCTGCGCAAAGGCAACGGCCCCACGCCAAGTTGGTCGCCAGATTCGGCAAAATATCTGGCGCCGCAAGCGGCGGTGAGCCTGTCGCTCTGACGCACGTCCAAAGGCGCGCCGATAAAATTCTGGCCGCCGATTTCCGCCCAAGGCAAAGCCTGCACCATCAAATCATTCCCGCCGGGCAAGATTGCGCTGGGCGTGCTGGTGGTGAGTTCGGCGCGTCCGAACTCGGTCGCGTCCGGAGCCAAGAGCACAGCCCAGACCGTCATGTCCGCCAATTTTTGAAGCTTCAATCTCCAACCGTTGCTCACGACCTTGACCAGCGGAGGCGCGTCCATGACCGCGAAGCGCGTAGCCAGGCGATCGATGACGTTGGCTTGCGCGATCAACTCAAAATTCAAACCCACGCTGCTTTCCGCAGCTTGACCTAAACCAGCCAGGATGATTTTTTTCTTGCCCGGACCCAGCTCACCTATTTCGACGAAATCCGCTCCAGCCAAGAACTGCGCGTTAGGCGCACCGTTTTTTTCCGTCAAACGCACGCCCAACGAACTTCCCGTGGTGTTGCCGGAATTCTCGACCACCAAAGGCAACGCACCGCCGGCTTGGATCGTCCCCGGTTCCACCAGCGGCCGCAAAGTGACCGCGCTCGCCCCAAGCGAACGTTTTTCCATGCCCGAAAAAGAGCGGGACAAAAACAACGGATCGTATTCCGAGACGGTAAAACCTATGGGCAAGGTCGCGTTGCGCTGTGCCCTGATCAAAAGCACGGCCCGAAACGCAGCGGATTTGGCCGGCGTGACTTGGCCCAAAAAGATTTCGCCGGCGACGCTTTTCGGATGAGTCTCGATGACTTCGACCCACGGCGGCAGGCTCAAACGTAGACTCACCCCGTTGTGTTCTTTATTATCCCGCGCCAAGACCTGAATGAGCACCGGGACCGGTTGCAAGGCCCTGAATTCATCCGCCACTAAATTGACTTGCAGGCCGCTTTCCCGTTTGAGCAGCGCGGAATAATTGACGGCCAAGATGAACATGAGCAAAGACGCGATGGCACCGACCAAAAACAGGTCAAAGGAAAAAATGAGCCGAGCCCGTTTATAACGCCCTCGATATCTTCGATGGTAGATGCGGCGCACATGCGAAGTCGCTGCGCGCGCTGGCGCGAGCGTCACCACGCTGCCGAAATGAGCCAAACCGCCGCGCCCTGAACTGGATTTTTTCTTTTGTTTCATAGCATTCTATAGGTACTATAGGTCAAATTGGTCCTATTTTAGAACGGGCTTACGCCACCGACGATGATCTCCAGACGACCGTCCGTATCCACGTCGGATAAGCTGACGCGCAGGCCCTGGGGCGCCGTGCCGCTCACCGCGAAATCTTTTTTAAGGATACCGGCTCCGCTAAAAATCCGCACGCGCGGGCTGGCTCCGCGACCCGAGGCCGCGACGATCTCGTCCCGCCCGTCGCCGTCCACGTCACCGACCGCGACTGCGGCACCGCCCACCTGCGTGGCGTCGAAGGCAAAAAAACCGCCGCCCCAAATCGTGCCATCGGTTTTCCAGATCCTGATATGCGGTCCGCCGCCGGGGCCGGCCACGGTCACGATTTCGCGCCGATTATCGCGATCCAAATCACCGATCGCGGGCTTGATTCCGCCCGGGATCCGGTTCAGATAAGCTTGCCAGCGCGCCAAGATTTTTCCCGCCTGATCGGTGAGCAAGACCTCCGAATCATTCTCGCGTCCCAACACGAGTTCGGGCGAGCTGTCGCGATTGGCCTGGCCCGCGGTAAAATAAATGCGACCGGTATATTTCTTCCAAGGTTGGAATGTCCGAATCTTGCTGGACGCATATTTGATCGTCACCTTGCCTTTTTCCGCGTAGACCAAATCGTCCGCGCTGTCGCCGTCAAGATCTTGGACCAAGACTTCAGCGCCATCCGGCGCGGCGGCATGACGCGCGAAAAATCCATTCGCCCGCTGCGTACCGTCAGCCGCATAGATGCGCATGAAAGATCCGTTGGTGAAAGCTGCGCCGCGGATTTCGTTGGCGCTGGCGCGGCGCAGCAGCAACAGGCCGTCGCGCGGCGGCAAATCCACGTAACTCACGACCGAACCGTCATTGATCCGCTGATCCTGCGTGCCGCGGATTTTTTCATACACGCCGGGTAAAGTGACGCGTTGCGCTTTATCCGTGCCGTTCACCAGCACGAGTCCCCATTCAAACGAACGCGACCAGACCGCCGGCGCATTACCCTGGCTGGCCGTCAACTTGCGCACTTCGGGCAACGGCGAACCCAACGGCAATTCGTATTCGTCATACCACCAAGTCACGTCATGGTTCCAGTCGCCTTTATCGAAAGAATACGCCCCGCCGCCCACCAACGCGCTGGCTAAGCCGAAACGCATCAAGCGATAATCAGCCGGGCGCTGTTCGTTATCCGTGTTGACGTTCAGCGCGGTATAGGAGGGTTTCAGGTTTTTCGTCACCGCGTCGCGGAACTCCTGCCAATTCGGTCCCCAACTGTAGCTCGGGAAATGCTCGAAGAATGAGCCGTTCAGTTGATCGGCATAATAACCATTGCCGTTGCCGATGATGAGCGCGTTAGGATTCAAAGCGCGGACATTCTTCAGCAGCTTACGCATGCCGGCGCGCCACGCCGCGTCCGGTTGATCGGCTTTGCCGTCGCGATCGAAATCGATCGGTGATTTGGCGAAATACGAAACGCCGTCGAAGACGTTGTCCAGAAAAACTCCGTCCCACAATCCGCTCGACATGATTTCGTCGCGGATGAAACGCGGCAGGAATTCGTTCCACCGCTCGCCCGTCTGCGGAGCGCGATCCGTGACGTCCAACATGGATGTGCCGGGCCAAAAATAGACACGCTCGCCAGTCGGACTTTTCAGGTACCACTCGGGGCGTATCTGCGCCGCCAATCTGGCGAACGGAAAATTCGCCGGTTCCGAAAAACGCGCGTCGGGGATTTCTTCCGACGGGACGTAGGCTAAAATCTTGATGGCGGAATTGAGCTGCCTCAAGCGCCGGATCTTGTCCGGATACCGCGCCTGTTGGTCAGCATCGAGCACGACCACGTCCCATTTGGCCAGCGCCGGCATATCCTCGTCGCGCATCTGCCAGTCGAGATAGAGATTGATAATCCGCGGCGATCCTTTGATCCCTTGAGCCGCCCGGGCCGCTCCCGCCGAACCTGCGAGCAGGATCAGCGCGAGGCCGAGCGCAGCGTAGAAACGTGACATGTGGTTAGTTACTGGTAGCTAGTATCTGGTAGCTGGTAGCTGGTATTTTCCGGACATACTAGCTACTAGCTACCAGATACTAGCTACTTCTGAATACTAGCTACTCCTGATTGCTTCTCTATACACCTTCCCCAACCTTTCCAGATGCAACTCCCAAGTGAAATTCTCTTCGACGCGGCGCCTGCCTGCTTCGCCCAGGGCTGATCTTTCATCCGCGCTCAAAGCCAGGAACTTGCGCAGACCCTCGGTCCAGGCCGGGACGCTGCCGGGTTTGAGCAACAATCCATTTTTACCGCTTTCCACCATCTCCGGCAAGCCGCCGATATCCGCCGCCAGCACCGGCAAGCGCATCGCCATGGCTTCAAGCACCACCAGCGGCGCGTTCTCATACCACACCGAAGGGATGGCCAGCGCCGCGGCTTGACGCAGTTTTTCTTTGAGTTCGGGTTTGCGCACGAAGCCGAAGAATTCGATGTTGTCCGCGCCGAGCGAGCGTGCCAGAGCGCGCAACTTTTGCTCTTCCGGCCCGCTGCCGGCGAGCTTCAACTTGCATTCGGGTACGGCTGCCGCCGCGCGGATCAAGACTTCCACGCCTTTCTCCGCCGATAACCTACCTATATATAGGATGTAACTGCCGCTCCCGTCCGCCACCTCGGTCGGCAATTCGACCGGGTTGGGCAGATAACGCAGCTTCGACGGCGGTTCGCCCCAATCCCGCATCTTGTTGGCCATGAACTGCGCCGGACACAAAAAATAATCCACGCTTTTTTCGTAAGCTTGCGTCGCTTTGGTGAGATTCATCTCCAACATGGCCAAAGCATTAGCGGCGAAAGACGGCGCCAGGCAATGATGGCGCACCGCTTCGTAATACCGTCCGCCACGACAACGTTCGCACGGCGCGCCTTCGGTGAACATCTTATAATTCGGACAAGCCAATTTATAATCATGCAAAGTCTGCACGCAGGGTATACCGCTGGCGCGGATCGGCCGCAGGATGGAAGTCGTCAGATGATGATAGATGTTATGCAGATGGATCACCTCCGGACGATATTCGCGCAGCGCTTCCGTCATGGCGCGAGCGGCTTCGCGATTCCAAATGAAGGCCGCGGCCTTGCGCGCGTCTTTTGACCAAGCTTCGCGCCGTGCGTAATCGAGACGCTCGGTAAAAAGATGCGCGTCTGGAGTCTCGGCATTGGTCGAGGCGCGCGTCGCCAGCACATGCGGCTCATGGCCTGAACTTTTTTGCCGCTCCATCAAACCATGCAGATAGATATCTGTGCCGTCGCGTAAGTCGAAGAATTTGTTGACGTGAAGTATGCGCACAGGAAGTAGTTTAAAGCTCAAAGTTTAAAGTTTAAAACTGGGGCACGCGCTCGGTAAACCGCTTGTCATTGCGAGCGCATAGATTGAAAGCGCGCGGCAATCTCCGGATTCCAGAGATTGCTTCGTCGTTGCTACTCCTCGCAATGACAGCATATATGAAATCCGAATTCGCAATTCGTCATTTGGCATTTGTAATTTGGCATTTTCTATATACTTCCGCGTATTTCCCGACCATGCCTTCGATCGAGAATTCACGCTGCACTTGATGGCGCGCGGACTGCGCTCTGACGCCTGCCGCTTGCGGGTCGCGTAGGATTTCGCCGATGGTTCGCGCCCATGCCGGTACGTCCCAAGCCGCGACGAAACGCGCTTGATCGGCTTGCAAGATTTCTTTGAACACCGGCAGATCCGAGGCGACGATCGGCACGCCCGCGGCGGCGGCCTCCAAAAGCGCCAAACCCAAACCTTCCCAGCGCGAAGGAAAACAGAACAGGTCGGCTTGCGCCAAGAGTTCGGGGATGTCGTCACGATAACCCAAAAAGCGCACGCGCGCCTCGAGTCCCAAACGCGCAGCGAGTTGCTTGAGTTCGGCTTCAAGCGAACCGACGCCGGCGATCTCCAGCGTCCACGGCTCGTGGACTTGAGCCAGCGCCTTGAGCAAAGTCGCGTGGTTTTTCTGCGCTTCCAATCTGCCCACCGCGAGTAGGCGCGGCACGTCATGGAAAGATCCGGACGAGTGCGGCTCGATGTCGTCAAGCTCGATGCCGTTCAAGATGACTTTGATTTTTTGCGCCGCGATGCGGTCATGCTTGACCATGCGCTCTTTGACCACGCCCGAGACGGCGATGAATCCGTCGGTGATATGGGCGAGCGCGCTTTTGACCGCGGTCTTGATCAAGCCATGTTCGAAATTGACGTTATGCTCCGTCGAGACGATGCACGGCACGCGCGCCAACCATGCGGCGAGACGTCCCCAGGCGTCGGCGCCGAAAAGATGCGTGTTGACTACGCTCGGCCGCTCGCGCTTGAAGATCCGATACAGCTCGCGCGTGGCGCGCCAACCCAACCAACCGCGCTGACCCAAAACGACATACGGCGTCGCGCTGCGCTTGAACAAAGCTTCGGTCGGTCCGCCGTGCAGGATGGCGATCGTCTTGGCGTTGAAGCCATGCGCCGGTAAATCGCGCGTCAGTTGGTAAGCGAGTTTTTCCGCGCCGCCGCCATCCAGCGTGGTCACGACCTGCAGCACCAGCGGGCGTGAACGATCCGCCAAGCGCGCGACGCCCAGCCAGCCGTCAGCCAAACCCAGCGGAAGAAATCCGGCCAGCCGCGCATCCCAAGCATCCAAACGGTGGAAGGCGGAGCTGCCGCGCTTCATCCATAACCTGCCAAGCAAGGCGAAAAATTCCTTGAACCAAGCGGCGGCCGGTCGCACCGTCTCTAGATTGAAACCTTGCGACTGCAATTCATTTTCCAAACGCCGCCAAGAATAAAATTGTTCATGCGGCGAATCGGTCAAGCTTTGCACATCCATGCGGCGGATACGTTTTTTGAGCCAGGTCTTCAAACCGCGTCCGACGCGGGTATGCGTCGTGAAGCGGCGCACGCGCTCTTCCAGACTGCCACCGTTAGGTACGGAAAAAAGCAGACAGCCGTCGGGTCGGATCGCAGCGCGCAACTCTTGCAGGAAGAGAATCGGATGCTTGAGATGTTCCAAGACTTCGCTCACGACGACGGCGTCAAAAGTTTTCCCCCTGACCGCATCCAGCGAACCTTGGATGAATTCAATCTTGAGACCGAGCTCGCGCGCTCGGTCGCGAGCTTTTTCCACGCTCGGTCCGTCGACATCCACTCCCGTGACTTTAAAGCCTAACGCCGCGAGCGGCAGCGAGATATTCCCCAAACCGCAACCCACGTCGAGCACGCTGAAGTCTTGTTTTTCGCCGCGGCACTTTTGCAGTTGCTCGACGAAAAAATCCAGGCGGCGCAATCCGCCCGGTTCGCGATGATAGGACGTGTAATCGTGATACGCCCGCGACGGTTTCACACAGTCAGGATAGCATGAGAAAAACCAGCCGATAAGCGGACCCAAGGTCAAGAAATAAGTGACCTAGGATTTGGATGAAGATGGCTCACGTGAGAGACAGACCCCCAGATCGCCACCCAAGCTGCCGCGCGTGTACCTATCAATGTACGCGCCGCCCGAACCGGCATGGCCGACGATCACGAGGTTCCCCTCCGAGGAAAGTACATCAGACCAGTGATACTCATCCGTGAGGATGCGTTCACCTTTGCCCTTGCCGTTGATGCGCTCGGTCGCGATTAAGTGGAGGGCAGTCGCGTAAAGCATCTGAAAAGGCTCTGGGCGGTGGAATTGGTCGCGTGGGATATCGAGTTTCTTGGCGTATTCCTCGATGGCAAACTCTTGGGTGTCTTGGTGGGTGAAGCGGCCTCCAGGTTCGTGATGATGACGTTTGTTCTTCGAACCAGGGATGGTTTGTTTGGTGATGAGCTTCCATTCGTAGCTCAAGCCCAGTGTCTTGAAGAAGTCCTCGTTCTTGTACCAATCGATGTTGTATAGGAGTTTATCCAGGTCAAGCTTGTTGTATTCCGCTTGAATCAGTCTGTTCATGCGTTCTCCGGTGAGCGGCGTTCCGTCCTTGTCCGCGACGAATAAGACGAGTATTTCTTCGACGCCGGTCTTCTCTTTGATTTCTTTGGACTTCTCCAGGTCGTCGCGAGTGTATGGGATGGGCGGGATTTTAGAAACGTCAACGAATCCATAACCCAACATGACCTCGACGTCCTCGAAGCTATGGACATTCTCGCGGCCTAAAATTTCGATCGCTTCGTGCAAGCTGGCTAATTCATCTTCTTTCTTCTCAACCTCATTCTTGAAGGCTTTGAACAAATCCGCCACCTTGCGTGCATCTTGCGCTGATAGTTTTTTGTTCTCTTTCAGTTCTTCGAAGTTAGCGGCTCCGTATTTGGCGTAGATTTCTTTTATCTGCGCAGCGAGGTTATCGGCTCGCTTCCTGACCGCCGTCGGCAAATCCTGCCGACGGATGTGGGAGGCGGTGAGATTCGGGGCGGATTCGAAGGGATTAAGGCTCATGCTATCCGGAGTTTATGCCAATAGACTCGCAGAATCAACTGGAGGGGTTTGAATCATTTAAAAAATAAAAATGTCATCCTCGAGGCCGTCAGACGGCCGAAGGATCTTCCCATTCCTTAAGGAACTGGAAGATTCTTCACTTCGGCTCGTCGGACGAGCCTTTGTTCAGAATGACGATTTTTCTTTACTCTGAACTAATCCGTCGCGCAAGACAGCGCTGGCCGCCAGCGCGATGCCGATGGGCAACCACATCTTGCCCGTCCAGTAATCGGTATTGAAAAATTGATACGCGAAGGCGCTCAAGGCTCCGGTGAGAAGAAAGATGAAGACGCGACGGGATAACGGATCACCCATCGACTTCAAAGCGCGGTAAAAATAGCGAGCGGCGAAGAGCGTGAATATCGCCAAGGCCAAAAGTCCCAAGCTGCCGGTCTCGGCCAGGAGTTTTTGTATGAAGCCGTGCGAGTCCAAGGGAGCGCCATATTCAAGCAGGAACACGCGAGTCGAACCCACGCGATCCATGAATGAACCGGCTCCGCCACCGAAGATCGGACTGGTCCCGAAGACCTGCAAGGCGATCTCGGTCAGCATGAGCCGGGTGGAATTGGAACTTTGTGCCGTGCCCGAGACCGAATAAAAAGCCATGCCGATGGCCAACGGGATGACGAACAAAGCGCCGAAAGCGATCTTAGGCAGCAACACACGGATGTGAGCGCGAAATACGGTAAGCAAAAGCAAGACGGCTTGCACGGCGAAGACGCCCCAAATCGTCCGAGTGAAAGTGAACAACCCTACCGCGAACTGGAGCAAAGCCAGGGATAGCACGACTCGCTTGGAGCGTTGATCCCGAATCATCTCGTACAAAGCCAGGGTGAAAGGCGCGGTGAAGACCAAGAGCTCCGCCAGCTCATTATGATTTTCCCCGAAAGCATCCACGCCGAACAGCGGAAAAGGATGCGCCCGACCCAATAAACTCCCCGGGCTGACCGGAAAAAACATGGAGAATAATCCATTCAAAGCGGCTAACGCCCCGACGCCGCAGATGACGGCGAGCACGGTACGCAGACTGCGTCGTGATCTGATCAAATTGTACGGCAAGGCCAAAAACGCCAAATAATTATAGAACACCGGGCGCAGCGCGAATTTGATGACGACGTAAGGATCAGGTCCAAGCGGCGACAGAGCCGAGAGCGCGTGCGCCGCGACGAGCGGAAGATAGGCAGACAAAAGGGGCAGCTGCGGCCGCCAATTCCAATCATGCCGGCCACGCCAATACAGCAAGATACGCAGCATCCACGCCGCGAGGACGAAGAACAAAATGACTTCAGCTAAGCTCACGTCGATCGCGCCGCCGAAAGCGCGCTGCCCAAAAGCCAAACTGCCGGTCGGGATCATCACCATCACGCCAAACATCGGCACGAGTGCCGTGGCCAGATAGAAAACGAAATAGATATAGCGGAAGGAAAAAGCCACGGCAAAGAGGAGACCCAGCACGAGCAACGGACCAACCGGCACCCCCGCGGCAATGAAAATCGCCAAAAGTACGATCAACAAAAACAAGCCCCAAGTCAGGCTGGAGACATTCTTCGATTCCCCTGCTTCCGGCATACCGACATTTTAGCACGCCTGATAAGCATTAGCATGGAAGTAAACCGGCCTTTTTCATTCTGTCGTCCTGAACGAAGCGCTAGCGCACCCCCCTGTCATCCTGAGCTTGTCGAAGGACCTTTATAAGTGTCGTTTTTGAGTTTGCCGAGAGACCCCATCCAATCGCTGATAAAGGTCCTTCGACTGCGCTCGGCTCGTCGGACGAGCCTTCGCTGCGCTCAGGATGACAATTTTTCTTAAATGACGGATTGGTCTGGGCGAGCACCACGAACGGCAGGGCGCATGACCATGCACCTCTACTCTCTACCCTCTAAAAAGAAAATCCGGCTCACCTTGTGGGGTGAGCCGGAAAAGAGGTCAGCGAGAGAGGGTTTGACCTCTGCGCAGTGACGTCACGGGGTGACGTCGATGAACAGGTCGTTGTAGAATCCCGGCCCGTTCACGTCAGCGGGCGTCGGACCGGTGTGGTTCCACCGGACCGCCGTCGCCACAGGTGCGCCCAGGTTGGTCACGGCCACGGGGCCGATGCTGGAACCATTGCCACCGCACGGTACGTCCGTGCTGTAGTTGTAGGTCCAGCAGTATCCGCCCCAAGCCGTCGCCATGGTGTACTTCACGTTGAACTGGATCTTGCTCCCCGACGGGATCAAGAGGTCACACGCGAAGGACGTTGCCGGCGTACCGGTTCCGGTCATGGTGCAGAGCGTGTTCCACGAATGGACCACGTTGCCGGGGGCGATGTACCAACCCTCGATGGTGACCGGTCCAGTCGGAGCCAGCGTGTCCGGGTTGTTCCAGACCACGTGCAGGGTGCTGACGCCGCCGTCACTCACTCCGCCGCTGCCGCCGACGCCCGCTTCGGTCGAGCCGCCGGTACCGCCGCTGCCACCAGCGCCGCCGGTACCACCTGCTCCTCCGACACCACCGGTGCCAGCCGCGCCTGCTGCGCCCGCCGTTCCACCGGCACCACCCACGCCGCTGCCGCCAGCGCCGCCGACGCCACCGTCGCTGCACACGGCATCAGCGCCGCTGCAATCCTCGTCCACGCCGTTGCCGCAGATGTCCGCGGCAGTGGGGTGAATGGCCGAGTTGGTGTCGTTGCAGTCCCCGTAACCGCCCAGGTTCACCGGGCAAGCCAGGCTCTGCGGGAAGGCGCTGTCGCTCCAGCCGTCCAGATCGTCGTCGATGCCGTTGTCCACGACACCGTCGCAATCCTGGTCCTGCCGATCGCAGCTTTCCGCCGCTCCCGGATGGAGCGATGCCGCGGTCAGCGCGTTGCAGATGCGGATGGCCGAAGGCTCGGTGCCCAGGTCGCAGCAGTCGCCCGCTGCCTGGGTCACGCCGTCGCCGTCAGCGTCCGTGTCGCACGCGTCGCCCTTGCCGTCGCCGTCGAGGTCGACCTGGGTCGGATTGAACACGTCCGGACAGTTGTCCGTGCCCATGCATTGCGCCGTCGCCGGAGCGCCGAGGTCGCAGTACGAGTCGTTGTCCTTGTCGTAGTCGCAAGCATCACCGTAGGCGTCGCCGTCGGCGTTAGCCTGCGTCGGATTGACCACCAGGGGGCAGTTGTCCGAGCCGTTGGGGATGCCGTCGCCGTCGATGTCGGGATCGCAGGCGTCGCCCTTGCCGTCGCCGTCCAGGTCAGCCTGGTTCGCGTTCGCGATGGTGGGGCAATTGTCCACGCCGTTCAGGATGCCGTCGCCGTCGAGGTCGGGATCGCACACGTTGCCCTTGCCGTCGCCGTCCTGGTCGAGCTGGTCGTAGTTGGCGTCGACCGGGCAGTTGTCCTTCTTGATGCAGCTCGGATCCGTGTACGGCAGCTTGCCGTTCACGCAATCCGCCACGCCGTCGCCGTCAGTATCGCCTTCGCAGACATTGCCCACGCCGTCGTGGTCGACGTCCGCCTGGTCGACGTTGGGGACGTAAGGGCAATTGTCATTGCCGTCGACGATCCCGTCGCCGTCCTTGTCGTTGACGCACGCGTCACCCACGCCGTCCTTGTCGGTGTCGGCTTGGCTGGGATTGGCCACGAGTGGGCAGTTGTCGCTGGCGTCCGGCACGCCATCGTTGTCGTCGTCCGGATCGCACACATTGCCCAAGCCGTCGCCGTCCTTGTCGAGCTGGTCGTGGTTCGCCACGAGCGGGCAGTTGTCGGTGCCCGTGCACTGCGTATTGACCGGCACGCCGAGATCGCAGATCCCGTCGTTGTCGCGGTCGAAGTCGCAGGCGTCGCCCGTGCCGTCGGCCGGAGGTCCGTCCTTCTGGTCCGGGTTCGGCACATCGGGGCAGTTGTCCGCCTGGTCGATGATGCCGTCGTTGTCCCGATCCTGATCGCAGGGATCGCCGATGCCGTCGCCGTCGGTGTCGAGCTGGGCGTTGCACAGCCCGCTCGCACACGCCCCTCCCGCATGCACGCAATCCGCGTTCACGGTGCAAACCGGAACCGCGTTGGCGATGTACAGGCAGTTGTCGAGCGCCGTCGAGGCCACAGCTCGCCCCGCGCTCGCCGAGGTGTCGTTGCACGGCACGACCCCGTGGTCGGCGCAGTTGTCCACGCCGTCACCATCCAGGTCCGAGTCGCACACGTCACCCATGCTGTCGCCGTCGATGTTCTTCTGGTCGAAGTTTGCGCGCGCTGCGCAATTGTCGACCGGAACGCATGCGACGTCGAGATACGTGCGGAGTGGATCCGTACAATCCGGGATCCCGTCCGAGTCCGTATCGATGTTCTGCGCGGTCTTGCTCACGGCTTCGACGCCATTCGGGGCGTCGTGACCGCAAGCGACCAACGCGGCCGCTACCAAGGCACAACACAACAATCTCAACTTACTCATTAGCCACTACTCCTTCTCTCTCGCTTGTCCAAGGTCCGAACCGGCAGAATTGCCGTTTCCCCGGGGTTACCCGATGGATCTCGTCCGGATTTAGGGAATGATGAACCCTAATCAATTACGCACGTTTTGTCAAGAGGGGTACTGGTTTGGGAGCCAAATTTAGCTAACTTTCTCAAAACAGGACGAAAAAACCGCAATTTTGCTTAAACGAGCCCTCTGACCTGATGGCCAGGATTTCCTTATCAGGTTGTGAGATGACAAAAAAACTTTGTCATTACCCACCTACTCATCCTGTCATTACCCGGTTCAACCGGGTAATCCAGAGAGAAGAGCAAATCCAAAGTAAATTTTTCTCTCTGGATCCCCCGCTGGAGTTTATCCACGCGAAAGCGGGGACGGAGGATGACAGAGGGGGGAAGCGGAGGATGACAGAAGAGAAAACGGATAATGACAGAGAGGAAGGCAAAAAAAGAAGCGCCGGGAGCTCAATCCTCGAAGAGGAGAGCTTCCCGGCGTTGTTAGAGGGATCAGTACACCACGGAGTCATGGCAGGTGTAGGCGGGATTGCCTACCTGCGTCATGTTCACGGTGTACGGAGTGTTCACGCTCTCGAGCGTGATCGTGACGTTGGCCAGGCGATGGCACGAGCCGCTCCAGTATCCGACGTCCCAGTTGGAACCGTATTGGATGTTGAAGTCGGTCGGGGCCAAAGCCTTGAGGATCTTGACCTCGTAGTAGCCGTTGCCGGAGTAGGTCATGGGATAGGTAATCCCGCTGTGACCGTAGTCCGTGAGGGTCGGTGCGAAGCCGCTGTTCTCGTACAACCTGATCGCGACGCGCAGCGGGTTGATGTTCCCGTCGCAGTCGAAGTCGATCTGGTCGTCCGGTGTCTCGATCTGGCCGTGGAAGAGGCGGGGGTCGTAGTCGTTGCAGTCGCTGTTCATCGGATCGCCGTCGCCATCTTCGTCCATGTAGTCGGACTGGAGGGCTTTGGCCGTGATGATCAGGTCGCAACCGTTCTGACCGTTCGACACGACCGTGGGCTTGCCGACGTCCTGGCCGTTGAACTTGGCCCAGACCGTTGCGGTCAGGGTCAACTTCTGCGGATCGCACAGCTGGTGTGTCCACACGGACTGTCCGCTCGGCGGGTCGTAGTACCCGTTGACCTTGCGGACCGAGCCTTCGTACGAGTCCAGCGACTGCACGATGCGCGTCGCCACGACGTGCGTGTTCGAAGCTGCGTTCTCGCCCGCCTGGCAATTGGTGCAGTTCGTGATGAGCGTGATGTCATGGCTGCCGCTGGTGGGCGGAACAACCGTGATCTCGAGTACGCCCAGGACCGGATTCGATCCGCCGCTGCCTGCCGCGCCGCCGGTCGAGCTGCCGCCGGTAGCTGCGCCGCCCGTCCCCGAGCTTCCGCCCGTGGAAGAGCCGCCGCTGCCAGCCGTGCCGCCTGATCCGCCTGCACCGCCGCTGCCTGCCGTGCCGCCGTCGGTCACGCAGACCATCTGCTTCGCCATCCCGTCCGGGAGGCAAACGCCGCACTTGCAGGTCATCTTCGAGATGGCGGAGTTGCCACCCTCGTGGGTGCATGGATGGGCAAAGACCCCATCATCGCATTCCGGTGCCGTGCTCGTTCCGCCGCTGCCTGCTGCGCCGCCAGTCGAGCTGCCGCCGGTAGCTGCGCCGCCCGTCCCCGAGCTTCCGCCCGTGGATGAGCCGCCGCTGCCTGCCGCGCCGCCGGTAGCTGCGCCGGCTGATCCGGCCGTACCTGCATCCGCGCACTGGAGCTTGTCCTTGAGCGAGGAAGGTGCCAGGTACCCGCAGATGCAGTCGTACTCGACTCCACCGACGAGGCACTTGGTCGCCACGCCCATCGTGCAAGTCGCACCGGGAACGCACGTTCCGGCATCAGCTGTGACGCCGCTGCCCGCCGTGCCGCCCGCCCCGCTCCCGCCGTCCGGCGGAAGAATGGGAGGCGACCCGCTGCCGGCCGATCCCGCGCTCGCCCCTTGCGGGAACGGAGCCTCGAGATTGTCGCCGCAGCCGACTGCCGAAACAACAACACACGCAACCATCGCCATCTGCTTGAACTTGAAAAGGTTCATCTGTCCTCTCACCATCTCCCGGAAACCGGGCTTTGAGTTCAAACTTCGCATTACCCGCCACATGGCAGATAACGAATGAATATAGCATAAAACAGCCTTTTTGTCAAGGCTGCGACTTACACCTCATTTAAGCAGAAAAAATAGCTAGATTAGGCGCAAAAAATCAATCTTGGTATGCCATGCAAGACAAAAACTACAACAGGACTTACGCATTTGATATACAGTCCTTTATCGTCCTCGCCCCCGCAGACGTAGGGGCAATTCATGAATTGCCCCTACGGGGATCTGAATCTAACCGGGCAGCGCTTCCAGATTCCCTCTTTATCAGCCAGAGGCTGATCCGCCTATGGCCGGACGCGGGAATGACATGGAGACGAAGGAATGACATGCAGAAGCGTGTATCTCTTAGAAACGCGTGAGTCATAGTGGTATACTTTAGACGCCCGAACATCACGGCGCGCTTCACGGGGAGCGCGAAGACAGACTGGACGAGACCCGTCGTGGATCTACCGGTCTGGTAGGGACTGCAGTCCAAAAAACGTCCCTGCGGGCATTAGTTTGGTTTGGATGGAGCGCTTGGTCGCGAAATCCGCCGTGTGTTCACGCCCTTTGAAAAGGAACAATGGATAGAGGACTTCTTGTCGGTATTCTATCGTTTGTTCATGGAGACCCGGAGTGATCCGCCTCCATTCTGCCCTCGCCAATCCTTGCGAGACTCTGACCACGCAAAGCGTGTCCGCACGCCGGTGGTTCCTACGCCCCATCGCGCACTGCCCCGAAGGGGGTTAAGTGCTTTTTCCTTCAAGGAATTAAACTCACCGTCTCGGCCATTGCCGAGACGGGTTTTTTTACGACCGGTAGGGGCGAATAATTATTCGCCCCTACTTCTCCACGTACTTATCCTTGGCCACTGGCTTTGCGATCTGCCAGGCTGCGTTGAACATGGCGCGGAAGAGTTCGGCCATCTCGCGATTTTCGACCACGAAGGCCAGCGGATTACGCTTGCCCACGAAGGCGGCGACTTTGTCTTCGGCGATGTTGATTTCTCCGGTGAACGGAAATTGTCCGTACGGCAACTCGCGCACTTCCCAGTTGGTCAGATCCGACTTGGGCCGCGCGAATCCCGGTTTGAGTGAAAAGATATAACGTCCATGCTTCTTGCGCGCCATGCCCAGGCGTTGCGGCACGTTGATTTTGGATAGTCTCTGCGTGCTTTCGTCGATCGCGGTGAAGCTTAGATATTCTCCGCCTAAACGCAGCATGAGTTCGCGCGCCGCCACGATCCCCTCCTCCGACTCGAAGAACCTGACTTGCGGCTTGTCCTCGAAGGCGTTGTACAGCGCCATGAAATACGGGATGGATTCTTGTAGGCGAAGTTTTTTAGAGTCCAACTCGTCGCGCTCACGATTCAAAAGCGACGCCAAACGGTTCGGCGACTCGGAGCAATACAAAGTTTTTTTGCCGCGCGTCGCGGACGAGACGAGTCCGCGCAATTTCAAGCCTTCGAGCGTGAGATAGCTCGTGCTGCGGTTGACTCCGGATTTTTTCGCGATGTCCTGCACGCTCGACGGCCCCAACTCAAGCATGGCCATGTAGACTTTAGCTTCTTTGTCGGTGAGTCCGAGTTCAAGCAGGCGGAGAGTCGCTTCTTGCATAGTAGAGACAATTACAAATTACGAATGACGAATGACGAATTCAGGATTAATTTGGCATTTGGCATTTGTAATTGTCTCTCACCCCCATCTCGCCAACACTGGCAGCGTCTTTTCCGCCGCGGCGCGCCAGGTGAAAAGTTTGGCGCGTTCGAGGCCCAAGGCGCTCATGCTTTGGCGCTTGGCCACGTCGGCCGCAATCTTATCCATCAGCGCGACCAGCTGTTCCGGTTCATGCGGCGAGAAGAATTCCGCCGCGTTGTCCAAGATCTCGGGCAAACTCGCGGCGTTCGAGGCGAGCACCGGGCAGCCGCAGGCCATGGCTTCGACCGGCGGGATGCCGAAGCCTTCGTAGAATGACGGATGGATCAAAGCGTGCGCGCCGGCCAGCAGATACGGCTTGTCGGCTTCAGGTATATAGCCCAATTCCAAAATATCGGATTTGAAAGCTGAATCCTCGATGGCGCGCTTGATTTCTTCGTAGCCAAAACCATGTGCGCCGACGAGCGCCAAACGGAAAGGATCGCCCACCCCGCGCCGCGTCTTGAATTGAGTGAAGGCGCGCACCAGCATGGCGATGTTCTTTTTTTCTTCCAACCGCCCCAACGCGATGAAATATGGCCGCGGCAAAGTGTAGCGCCGCAAGCGCTCTTCGATCGCCGCTTGATCGGTGATCGGCCGATACATCGTGTGATCGACGCCGTTGTACGCGATGACGATCCTCTGCGGGTCGATGCCGTACGCCTCGGCGATCTCGCGCCCCGAATATTCCGACACGGTGATGATGCGCGCGGCGTGTTTTTTTATCTCTTTCATGGCGTGCTCATGGATCCTGACTTGGCGCGGTTTATACAGTTTGGGAAAACGATGAAAGCCCACGTCATGCACCGTGACCACCGTCTGCTTCGGAAAATAACGCGGCAACGTGCTCCCCGGCAGCCACAACGCGTCGATAGGTCGGCGATACAATTCATACGACAAACGCAACTGCGTCCAACCAAAAGGCAACGGCCACTTGGCGCGCACCTCATACCAATTCTCGGGCAAGACCTCCAGCCCGCCGGTGAGCTGGGCGTTGGAATACAAAATCCATGAATTGCCGTCGCTGACGGTAAGCTGTTTCAGTTCTTGGATGATGTGCCAGGCATACCACTCCACACCCGTCTTGACGGTCTTGTTGGCGCGCGTGGCCTCGATGCCGATGAGCATAGACTGAAAAAAATTATAGCATGAAGGCGGTCGCGGCGTACTGCCTGCCCCAACTACAAGGTCAATTCCTCGGGTCTTACTTTAGAAAAAAATTCCGAATACAAAAATTAAGGGTCAAAGAATCAAGGGTCAAGTGTCCAAGGATTTGGTAGAAAAAGACTCACGCGAGGCACAGACCCCAAAATCACCACCCCGAGCGACGCGGGAAACCCTGAACACGCCCGCCCCGCGCGAAACGGCATCGCCGACATTCACAGAGAACCCACCCGAGGAGCGTACATCAGACCAGTGATACTCATTTTCGAGGATGCGTTCACCCTTGCCCTTGCCTTTGAGATGTTCAGTCGCGATCAAGTGGATGGCGGTGGCATAAAGCATCTGAAAAGGCTCGGGACGATGCAGTTGATCACGCGGGATATCGAGCTTCCTGGCGTATTCCTCGATGACGAACTCTTGGGTGTCTTGGTGGGTGAAGTCGTCTCCTGATTCGTAGTGATGACGTTTGTTCTTTGAACCAGGGATGGTTTGTTTGGTGATGAGTTTCCATTCGTATTTCAAGCCTAGCTTCTTGAAGAGGTCCTCGGTCTTGTACCAATCGACCTCAAGCAGGAATTTGCCCAGCTTGAGTTTAGTGTATTCCGCTTGAATCAACTCGTTCATACGTTCTCCGGTGAGGGGTGTGCCGTCCTTGTCCGCGACGAAGAGCACAAGCATCTCTTCGACGCCGGTCTTCTCTTTGATTTCTTTTGATTTCTCAAGTTCTTCAGGAGTGTATGGGATGGGTGGGACTTTTGAGATATCGACGAAGCCTTCGCCCAGCATGGCCTCGACATCTTCGATGCCGTGGACATTGTCGCGGCCCAGAGTCTCGGCTGCTTCCTGCGGGCTGACCGATTCGACTTCGTTCTTCTCGACCGCATTCTGGAAGGCTTTGAGCAAATCCGCGACTTTCCGTGCGTCTTGGGCTGATAGCTTCTTATTCGCTTTAAGCTCTTCGAAGTTCTTCGCTCCGTATTTGGCGTAGATTTCTCTTATCTGCGCAGCGAGCTTATCGGCGTAACGTCTGACCGACGTCGGCAAATCCTGCCGACGGATGTGGGCGGCGGTGAGGTCGGAGCTTTGGGGGATTTCGAAGGGGTTGGCGGGCATGTTGTTTCTTGATAGGGAGTTTAGGCCAAAAAGCCCGCGTAATCAAATTAAGCTTTGCGCGTTGGGCGATTCGCTTGTGTCATTGCGAGCGCATAGATTAATTGCGCGCGGCAATCTCTGGACTCCGGAGATTGCCACGCGCTTTTGGATTATGCGTTCGCAATGACAGCAGGACTAGGCCGCATCAATAAAATTGCTGATAGGAAAAAAGTGTGAGGTTTTGGTTCATCGGGATTTTACCTCCAAGATACTTGACCGGCCTGAAAATCTTTGCTAGTTTGGGCTATTGCGTAAAAAGCGCAACGCACGTTCACAAGGAGCATGCCAAATGAGCATGACAAGAGGCCGTAACCGTTCACGAGGAGTACGTCGAATGAGCATGACCATGGGTTTTAGTCTCCGGCAATCCATTCAGCAAAAGCAATCCATTCAGCAGAGACTCGTCATCAGCCTGCCGCCGATCCAGTGGAGCCTGCTCACCGCTTACCAAGCGGGACGCTGCGGGCCGCCGCCTTACGAACCTCCGACTTTCGAAGAGGATGAGTTCACGCCGCGCTTCAAGCTCGAGAAGCGGCGTTTGGCGGAGTTCGATGGTTTGGGCCACGTCGCGCGCATGCGCCGGGTGGACGAAGCCAACGAGATCTTCCGCTTTGCCTACACGCGCGGCAAAGATGAAAACAGCGGCGAAGAGAAATTCTTCTACAAAATCCCGCTCATGCGCGACTTCAACGCCGATCCCGACAAGATCAAGCTGCGCATCAGCCGCGAAGACTACTTCAAGGCCACGGGCTTGCTCGCCGCCGTGGGCGAGATGGAACGCATCGCGCGCGCCGTCCCCTACTACGGCTTGTACAAGTCGGTGGTGAAGCATCTCAAGCGCTACGGCGCCAAACTCGCTGACGCCGTGCTCGTCTCCGTGGATCGCGGCGGACGTCTCCCCTGCCTTATCCTGCAGCGCGCGCTCGGCTTCGCTTCGATGGAATCGCTCAAGGTGGATCAGGGCGGGAGCGGTGACGGACTCGATACCGACAAGCTCGACGACTTCGCGCGCCGCGGAACGCTCCGCGGCAAGCACGTGCTGTTCGTTGATTCGACCGTCGACTCGGGACGCCAAATCAATGCGCTCAAGAAGTTCTTCGAGCCGCGGCAAGCCGAACTCGGTTTCACCGGGTGGAGCCTCGTCGGCTCGAACGAGCACGGTCACGATCTGGATCATCACACCAACCTCAACTGGGGCGTCAATCCGGACGAGACGTTCGAGGACAGCCCCGAACTCATGGGCATCGACTACGACAACAGCCGAACCAAGGTCAGGGAGTGTCCGAGCGAAGCGTCGCAAGCCATCCGCGCCTGCCTCATGTCCGTGCCGGACGGCTACGTCTACGCAGCCGACGGCATCACGGAACAGTTCACCCATCAGTACAGCGAGTGGAAGAAGCGCCGCTGCGGACGTCTCGCCGAACATCGGAAGAACGTCAAAGCCGAACGCGTCACGCACCGGCAAGAAACCAAAACCTGGCGCGCGGAACAAGCCGAGGCCGTCGCTCGCGACAAGACCGAGCGGCAGCTCGAATGCATGCTGGCGTCCAAGACCTGGCGCGCGATCCTGACCAATGAATCAGGAAGGTATCCACTGGAAGCCTTGCCTGACTCGGTGCCGAACGGCCAAGACCACACGCACCTGAACATCCTGATCGTCGGCAGCGGCCAGCGTGACTTGCCGGAACAGTGCGCAAAGTTCGTAGCCGACAACCTGGGACCGCATTGTTCCTTCCTGGCCGGAACGTCCGAGGGCAATCCCGGCGCGGTGCTGAAGGCGACGCTCGCGAGCGCCAAGGTCGCGAACCCCGAAGTCAGGCTCTACCAACCGGGCTACAGCGAAGGCCGGACCGACGACATGTACGGCGGCGTACCGGTGAAGTTCGCGGACGGCGACAAAGATGAGATGCGGCGACAGATGATCGCCGACTCGCACGCCGTGCTCGCCTTGGGCGGCGGCGTCGGCACGTTGCGCGAGGTCATCTTGGCGCTCGAAGCCGGCAAACCCACGCTGCTCGTCAAAGGCTACGGCGCGGTGGCCACCTATCTCTTGCGCCACAAGCGACTGGCCAAGCGCCCCAACCTGATTGCCTGCTCCAACCTGGCCCAAGCCGTGGAAAAAGCTCTCGCGCTTTCCGCAGCCTGACCCATCTCCGACCCGAGGTTTACTCCTCGGGTCTTGTTTTAGGAAAAAATTCGAAAACAAAAGTTAAGGGTCAAAGAATCAAGCGTCCAAGGATTTGGTAGAAAAAGGCTCACGCGAAAGGCAGACACCGAAATCGTCGTCCCGATCGCCATGGGAGCTCCCGCCCACGCGCGCGCCATCCGGACCGGCATTGCCGACGCGCACCAGGCTCCCACCCGAGGAGCGAACATCAGACCAGTGATATTCGTTTGCGAGGATACGTTCACCCTTACCCTTGCCGTGGAGACGTTCGGTCGCGATCAAATGAAGGGCGGCGGCATAGAGCATTTGGAAAGGCTCTGGACGATGTAACTGGTCGCGAGGGATATCGAGCTTCCTGGCGTATTCCTCGATGGCGAACTCTTGGGTGTCTTGGTGGGTGAAGCTGTCGCCTGGTTCGTGATGGTGGCGCTTGTTCTTTGATTCAGGGATGGTCTGTTTGGTGATGAGCTTCCATTCATACTTCAAGCCCAGCTTCTTGAAGAAGTCCTCGTTCTTGTACCAATCGGTATTGAACAGGAATTTGCCTAGGCCGAGCCTTGTGTATTCAGTTTGGATGAGTCCGTTCATGCGCTCTCCGGTGAGCGGTTTGCCGTCCTTATCCGCGACGAAGAGGATGAGCATTTCTTCTATGCCAGTCTTTTCTTTGATCTCTTTGGATTTCTTTAGGTCGTCTGCGGTGTATGGGATGGGCGGGACTTTGGAGATATCGACGAAACCTTCTCCTAGCATGGCCTCGACATCTTCGATGCCGTGGACGTTCTCGCGGCCTAAGGCTTCGATGGCTTCCTGCGGGCTGACCGATTCAATCTCGTTCTTCTCGACGGCTTTCTGGAAAGCTTTGAACAGATCGGCAACCTTTCGCGCATCTTGGGCTGACAGCTTTTTGTTCTCCTTAAGTTCTTCGAAGTTCTTCGCTCCGTATTTGGCGTAGATTTCTTTTATCTGCGCAGCGAGCTTATCCGCATGTTTCCTGACAGAAGTCGGCAAATCTTGCCGGCGGATTCCGGAAGTATAAGGTAGCCCTTCGACAAGTTCAGGGACTATTTTACTTTTAGGGGTTTCGAAGGGATTGGTGGGCATGTTCAGGAGAGTCTGTGGGATAGTCTACAGGTAAATCTAGTCAGGGGGCAATTTTTAAAAAGCGGTCCCGGGAAGTACGGGACCGCGCGTTCAAGGTGCGCTGTTGCGCCCTGCACCGGACGGTGCAAGGCGGGGGCGGCGCGCCGGATTCACGCAATACTCGACCGGCACTGCGATGCGTTCACCCGGCACGGGCAAACGTGATTCGACCGGCAACAGAATGAAAGGGCAGACGGAAGTCGTGTCGACCTGTCGCGCTTCGTACCACGGCAGCGCCTCGAATCCGACGGCGTAGACACGAGGCTCTTGGGGCGCTTCTTTCACGCAAACCACTCCATCGGCGCAGAGGTAGCCGATCACGACACCGTGCAACACGCCGTGGTTAGCTTGCCATTCGTCGGAGTTGAAGAGGCAACCCGTGTGCTCGAGGCCGTATCGCGCCACGTGCACCCCGGGGATGAAGAGCGTGCTCAAGCTCAAGGTGCCCAAGATCCAGACCAAGAAGCGCTTGGCCCACTTCTCTTGACCCTTGGTCGGATGATCTCCCCCGATGAAAAGTGAGATCAGGCTCGGCGACATGGTGAAAAAGAACCAATAGACAAGGATATCCGGAGGCAAATCAATGCCCCAGCGGCTCTTGACCAAGTTCGCGAGCCACACGCTCATCAATATCGCCAATAGGGCGCAGAGTTGGTAGGACTGGATGCGCCGCTTCAATTCGCGCGCTTCATCTTCCTGCTCCAAGCTGTCCTCATCTTGCATTAGACTTCTCCTTTGAAGGGACGGATGAATATAAGCGCAATCCGACGGAATTGCAAGCCGTGGCGCTCACGAGCGCCTTGGCCAGGCCACGTTCGTTCGCGCTGCGCCCACCTTTGGCGGGAGCGACGTGGCAGGGTCGCGGTTTGACGCGGAGCGCGGAGTATGGTTTAAATCTTAGGTGCGAACGAGTCCCGTCAATCGATGGATGAGGGCATGATGGATAACTTTCGGACTTTGAAAAAAGGTATTTTCGGCACGGCCAAACTGGCCAGCGTCTACTTCGGCGAAGACCCGAAGAGCAAAGCGTTCCTCGAACTGCTTTGGCTCAAGGCCGCCGCGGACTTGTCGAGTGCGCCACTGGATCATACGGGCAAGAGTTACGATCACGTCGTCCGGGCCGGGCTCTATCCGATCGTCACCTTGTACTGCGACCACGTCTTCAAAGACACGCTCCAGGGCCGCCAACTCATGGAATACGTCAACGGCCCCGATCAAGACAGCTACGAGTACTTCGTATACTACGCCCCGTGCGACGAGATCAGACGAATCTATGGCGGCATCCTGCGCGAGGCCCGTTTGTATTTCAAACGCAAAAACGAAAACCGGATCGAGCGCTACATGCGGGTCGAAAAAGGCATGCGCCTCGTCGCCGCCTACTTTCCGCTCGAGTGCTTGCCGGGATTCTCCGCTCGCCCGCTTGCCGTATACACGCCGCTCCTCTGCTGACGTCTAGCGGCTACTCAAAACCCCCGAATCTCGGGGGCGTTGTTTTATGACGAAAAAATACTGCGCTTGTAAGATTCAAGATTCTCCAGCGCGATGCCCGTGCCTTTGGCTACGCACAGTTGCGGATTGTCGGCCACGAAGACCGGCACGCCGGTCGCCTCGGAGATGAGTTTATCCAAATTGCGCAATTGCGCCGTGCCGCCCGAAAGCACCATGCCCTTTTCCATCACGTCGGCCGAAAGTTCCGGCGGCGTGACATACAAGACTTCCTTGACCGCTTCGATGATGCCTTGGAGTTCGTGTTGAATGGCGTCGGTCACGTCATCGCTGGTCACGGTCACGATGCGCGGCAGACCCGAAATCATATCGCGTCCCTTAGCCTGCATCTCGAGCTTTTCTTCCAGATACAGCGCGCTGCCGATGCGAATCTTGATTTCTTCCGAGGTCCGTTCGCCGATAGCCAAACCGTATTTGCGCCGAGTATGTTCCTGAATCGCCATATCGAGTTTGTTGCCGCCGATGCGCACCGAACTTGATGCGACGATGCCGCCGAGCGAGATGACCGCGATTTCGCTGGTGCCGCCTCCGATGTCCACGATCATGTGGCCGGAAGCCGAACCGATGGGGATGTCCGCGCCGATAGCCGCGACCACGGGTTCTTTGATGATGTAAGCGGCGCGCGCGCCGGCCGAGATGGTCGCGTCGATGACCGCGCGGCGTTCGGTCGAAGTGATGCCGCCGGGGACAGCCACCATGACTTCAGGACGGAACAACCGAATGCCGCCCAAAGCTTTGTTGATGAAGTAGCGCAGCATGGCTTCGGTCGTGCGATAGTCGGCGATGACCCCGTCTTTGAGCGGACGCTTGGCCACGATGGTGTCCGGCGTGCGCCCCAACATCTCCTTGGCTTCGCGCCCCACGGCGAGCACGCGTTTGTCCGCCAACGAAATAGCGACGACCGAAGGCTCGTTAAGCACGATCCCTTTGCGCGGAATGAAGACGAGCACCGTGGTCGTGCCCAGGTCAATGCCGATTTTTTTGGCGAACATGGGAGGATATAGGTCCTATAAACCTATTGGACCAATTTCATTTCGAACATCCTGTCTTGAATAGAATCAGTGTTCAATTCGTACCGGCTGTCGCCCCATTTGTCCTTGGCCTCGGCAGGTACGGCTGACTGTATGTTCTTACCGAATTTCAGGTCCAAAGTCAATCGCGTGTCATCCGCGCCAGCCTGTTTTAGCCAATCCAACCTATATTTCCCCTCTTGCGCCTGATCGGCCACGCTTTGGGGCAAACGGTAAGTGAAAGACAGCGTTCCGGTCTGTCCCAGTTCCACCGACCAGAAAGCGCCGTAGACTGTCTTGCCCAGTTCCTTCATCACATCCACTTTTCCGGGAATGAAAGCTCCGCCCGTTTTGTTCAAATCATCACGCATGGCGCCGGATGAGGAGATGAGTTGGCTGCCTTCGGGAACGTAGACCCGGGTGTAACTGCGATAGCGCGTGTAGCGCCAATCCGCGCGGGTCGCGGTGTTGCGGTATTTGAGCGTGACCGTCGCCAGCGGACCTTGCGCCGCCGTCAGGTCCAGTTTATATTCGACCGTCTTCTCCATCACTCCATCGGTCTTGAGCGCGGCCAAGTTGGCGTCCACGACCCACATGAAGTCATCCTGCGTCGGTGTCACGCGCCCCGTCCAACCACGCCGATCCAAGACAGAGAGCAAAGTATTATTCCGCGCGTAGAGCATGATTTGTTTGCGTTCGAAGGCTTTGGTCAGCACGTCCAAGACTTCCGGCCAGCGCGCCGCGGGCAAGGCTTTGAGCCGCTCCAACATGGCATCGCCGATCTTGCCCACGATGGCCTTGCGTTCGGCGAGCGCTATCCCCTGTTTCAAGAATCCCTGTTCGACCTCGTATTGTATCTTGTCGAAGAAATTATCTTGGGTGAAAGTTATGCCGTCCACGGTGAGCGGTCCGGTCAAACGCAACAGGGCTTTGAAGACAGCTGGTTCAAGCGCCAAGACGGCGCTCGGCTGATCAGCCGGCGGTTTGCCTGTCGCCAACGTGACTTCGCGAGTATAGAAGTCCAGCATGCGTTCGGCCGAAGTCGGGAAATCCGGCGACCAATTGGCGTCGCGCAAGAACCAAGCGTTGATACCCAGCCTTTCGGCTAAAGGCTGCGGCGGTTTTTCCTTCCAGGCGAACGACGCTGGATTGTCGATGTTGTAGACGTCGGTGAAGCCGAAGTCGGTTATCTCGCCCGAGTCCACGCTCATGCTGCCCACGTTGCCGATGAAGCCGCCGCCGGGACGCAGCTCGTCGGAATTCTGCAGCGCCATGAGATAGGTGATTTTTTGCGGATAACCCATGAGCGGCAGCGCGGCTTCGATGAGCGGCACGGCTTGATCCAAAGTTTGCTTGAATTGCGGCAGCACGTCGGCCAAGGGTTTGAGCGCCGAACGCACAGGAGCGAAGAGTTCGTCTTGGGGTACGCGATTCCAGCTCTGCAGCGCCAGGTCGATATCGATGCTCGCCATGCGCAGTTCCGGCAACGCCGCGTCGAACTTGCGCAAGAGCTCGCGCTTTTCGTCGCGGCTCAAATCCGAAAAGCGCCGCGTAGGTGCGATGCCAGTATTCAAATTTTGCGCCGCCAAGCTCCCGCCGCGCAACGCTTCGGTCACGGTCTGGAACACGGACAAAATTTCGCCCGCGCCTTCCAGAGTCTGCGTACCGGCCAACGCCGCGTCTTCCAGCGCCCGCAGCTGCGTGCCGATGCCCGGCAGATCGCGCCAAAAACCCACCCTGCCCAAAGACGTGCGCGCCGAGATCAGATCGTCCTTGGCCAAAGCCACTTCGCTCTGCGCGCCTTCAAGATCCATCTTCTCCGCCATAGTCTTGGCTTGCGTCAGATGTTGCTTGGCGCTTTGCGCCGACCAAGCGGCGCGCGAAAATTCGACGCCCGCCGGAACGGTCGCGCCTAACAACACGATCAAAAGCACCGCTAGCCCAGCCCAGATGAACCGTCGCGCATGACGCCGCGGTCGCTGCGTCGGGGTTGTTTCATCTTGCACCGGGGGACGCGGTACATTTGGCGTCGTTTTCGCTTGAGCGGCTTGGACTTCGATTTTTTCCTGATGCAAAAAATCGCGCGGCGGAGTTTTTTCCGGTTCCGGCGCTGCGGGGATAATCGGACAGGTCAAAAAATTTGGCGCGTCTTTCTTCATATCCTGTGAGACAAAAATTATTTTGTCGTTTTCCAACCCTTAATCGACTTGACCTAGCTCTGCGAACTCAAAGGCCGTCCAGCCTGATTTCTATAATTTTTATCTCACGGGACATACTGCCGCACCGGGTCGAGAATCAGGCAAAGGCTTACCCCAGTACTTCAGGAAGTATTTTACCGCGCTTGTTATATGTATACGAGAGGTGCGGTTAGTGAGCACCTGCCAGGGCCGCCGCACGTCGCTTTCGCGATGATGGTAGTGGACGAAATGGGCGTGCGGAAAATACACCACATGCCAACCCGCTTCCCAGGTGCGCCGGCAGATATCCACGTCTTCAAAATACATAAAGAACCTTTCGTCGAAACCGCCCAAGGCCTCCAGAGCCTCACGCCGCATCAACAGGCAGCCGCCGATGATCCAATCCGCGAACATGGCCTGCTCGTGGTCGGCGTCATGCATGAGATAGCGTTCGAGTTCCGACTTGCCCCACGGCGTGCGTCCCAAGACCGTGCGCCGATAGACCGGCGTGAGCAGCGTGGGAAAACGGCAGAAGGTGCGCTGCATGCTGCGGTTGGGATTTTCCATGCGCGGACCTAACAGACCGGCGCGCGGCATGGCTTCGGCCGCGGCGACCAGTTTTTCGATTTGCCCCGGGAAGACGACGGTGTCGGCGTTCAAGATGAGCACGAATTCACCGCTGACTTGCTTCATCCCAAGGTTGATGCCCGCTCCATAACCGATGTTGCCCGGCGCATCCAGCGCTTTGACCCAGGGGAAATTTTCGTTCGCCATCTCGACCGTCCCGTCGGCGGGGCTGTTGTTGACCAGGATGCATTCAAAAGGCAGCTCAAGGTTGCACTGCTGGATGCCCTTGAGCAAAAGCCGCGTGAGTTCACGCGATTTATAATTGACGGTGATGATGCTTAGTTTGTTCATACCAACCAGCGACGCAGCTCCGCGCCGCGCAGCTTGATGCGCGACCCGAACATCCGGCGTTTGCGCCAAATCTTCCAGGCGCCGCCGCAAGCCCCGAAGAACCCGGTGAGGCGCGACCAAGAAAACAGCGCAGCCAGGCCTTGCGTTATACAAGAACCAGCGATCCACGGCAAGTGTGCCAGGCGGTTCAAGCCTTCGTCGTTTTTGAGCCACAGCCACAGCGCATTGCGCGCTTGCAGATAGACGGCCTTGGACTGCGTGCCGTAAGCGCGGCGTGAGCGGAAGCGTCCGCGACCCCGCAGCTCGGCGCTGGCGCGGTTATGCCAGGCGTGAGCCTGGGGCACAAAAGCCGCGCGCATCCCGAACCGACGCATGCGCCAAGCCAAGTCCGCGTCTTCGTAGTACATGAAAAAATCTTCGTCGAAGAATTCGCCGTCGAGCTTGGCCGCCATGAGCGCTGCGGCACGATACACGACGCACGTGCCGTTGACGCCGAAGACCTCGGGCTTGCCGTCGTAACGCCCGTCGTCTTCCTGCCCCGCTCCCCGCTCCACGACGCGCCGCGAACGTGCGATGAACGATCCGGTCGAGTCCAGGATGTTGGTGCGTTCGCTTTCGCGCGCGCCATCTTCTTCAGCTTTGGTGTAGGCGCGGAACAATTTAGGGCCGCACGAATCCAATCCCGCGTCCTCTTCCAGCTGGGAGACGAGTTTGCCCAAGCAATCCGGCGCCAGTTCGATGTCCGGATTGACGGTCAAGATGTAGCGCCGCGCATATTCCTCTTCAGGCCAGCGGCTCAAGGCCAGGGTCAACGCTTGATTTTTGGCGCGCGCCACGCCCTGGTTCTTGAAATTGCGGAAGACGGTCACTTCGGGATGCTCGGCCTCAAGCCACTTCGCCGTACCGTCGGTCGAAGCGTTATCGATCACCGTGACGGTGAACTCGCGAAAATCTTGCGCGCCCAAAGCCGCGAAAAAATTCGCCAGATAAGGCAGCGAATTCCAGGTCACCAGATTGACCGAAAGTTTTTGCGCTTCTTGCATAAATTATTCTTGTATCGAATGATGGACTGAATCGAGCGGATAGCGTCGACCAGCAAGATATTCACGCAGCATGATTTTTATATCCGCATCACGGAGCTCTGAACTGTCCAACTTCTCGATCTCCTCTGCACTGAACCAACGCGTAGCCGAAATCTCATCCGCCATAGGCTCGGAAACTTTTTCACCCAGTCGGCCCAAAAACACCAATTTGATCCCATGCGGTAAAGCCCCTCCGTGCTCCGCGGCTTTATATTTTTTCGCCAAGGAATATACGCCTAATAAATCGGTCGGCTCAAAAAGATAACCTGTCTCTTCCCGCGTCTCCCGGCGCACCGCCGCTACAGGATCTTCTCCAAGATCAATCCATCCGGCCGGGTGATTCCATTTACCGAAATCCAGCCCAGGATGCTTCTCTTTGACCAACAAAAATTTTCCCTCGCGTTCGATGAACGCGGCGACGACGCCAAAAGTCTGGGTAAAAACGCGTGGCATAAAGTTACTGCGGCGCAAGCGCGGTCCTAGTCTCCGCCTTACGTTTAGCTGTGACGTTGAAGCCTAGTTTGAAGCGGCCGCCCAGCATGAAGCGCGTCTGCGCGTCGATGGCGGGGAAAGCGCCGAAAATCACGAAGGTCACGGGCAAGAGCAGCCATTGCAGGATGGTCACGACGAAAAATTGGCGCCGCGGCACATGCGCGGGGCGGGGCGGCAAAAGCGTGACGGCCAAACCCGCCGAGACGAACACGCCGACCATGGCGAAACGCATCAGCCACTCAAGCATAAAAGGCGTGTTCTGGAAGATGGTGAAATCGCGGAACGATTCGGGCGCGACCCAAAACGGCAAGCGCCCTAAGAGAAAAACCAAAATCGGCACCGTCGCCCAAGTATACATGCCTTCGAGCTGCTTCCAGATGAACGCGAGCTTGACGCTTTTAGGCATCTCGCGGTCCTGCGCAAAACGTTCGACCATGTAAGGAAAATTTTCCACGCCCCAGGCCCAACGCCGCACTTGCTTGTACAAGGCTCCCAGCGCACTCCAATAATTACCGATCATCACCGTATCCATCGAGACGGGCAGATACATGGGCGTCACGCGGTAGGCTCCGTGATAATGAATCAAACCTTGCAAGAAGATGCGCGAGTCCTCGCTGACGATGTCCTTTTGCCAAAAATCCACATCCACCAGCATGCGCAAGCTCATCGAGTGCGAGGAAAAAGTCATCATGCCTTCAGGCCGCGACAGCTCGGTCATGAGCCAAAAAGTCGTGCCGAACATGGCCACGCGCACGGCAGCCGGAGATTCCCACAGGTTGTTGTTGTAGAACGGGATCGGTTGGTACGAACTCCTGGTCGGCTGCGCGACGGTCAGATACAGATAGCTCAAGCAGGAAAAATATTGCGCATGGATGGTGGTGTCGATATCGAAAGACGAGACGACCACCTCATCCGGCGAAAGGCCCATCTCACCCGTGACCAGCGGCAAAACTTGATGGCCGGACCAATTCAGGTTAGAGCCCTTTCCCGGAATCTCTTGAGGCAAGCCCTTGGGATGGATGGTCGTGAGGAAGCGCAGGAATTTGCCCTCGAACTCGGGCGTGATCTCGGCCATGTTACGCTCGAAACGTTCACGATCGCGCTCTTCGCCGGCCACGACCACGATGAATTTATCCGCCGCCATCGAACAACTCGCGATCCGGTTCAAAGTTTCGCGCATGACAAAAGTCTCTTCCTTATATGTCGGCAGGAAGATGAGATGGCGCAGGCGCGCATAACCCGGTTGCAGTTCCGCCAGCTTCTGCCAATCTTTCTTGATGTCTCGTTTGTAGCGGTACCACGAAACGAGCGTGAACGGGATGTAATAGGCTACGCGGAAAAGCCAATACAAATCGTAGATGATGACGAAATAGATGACCCACAGCGGACGCACGAAGGACAATCCGAGCGAGGCGATGAAAGTGAACCAAACCAATCCGCCCGGGATGATTTCGAGTAACCTCCGTTTGAACTGCGCCTTGGTCATGCTGTGCGTTTGACGGTTATGTTCGGTTCAGAATCATATTCCGGCGCCACGTAGCTTTGCGCTGGGATCGTGCCGTGCGCTAAAGCGTCGCGCAACCGCTCAAGATCCTGCGCCTCATCCACGTCCACGCCGTAAAGCGGTTTTTTGTGCCAGCGCGCCAGCAAGTTGGCAATGAGTACACCGCTGCGCACCGCGGAATACGAACCTGGTCCTTTGACCACGCAAATCCCGTCAGCCGCCTCAAGTATATCCCTTGACGCTGCTACGGCCAGGGCAGGCAAAATCTCATGCGAACGTCCGACCGATTCCTTGACCTTTATTTTATCGCCTAACACGCCCAAACGAAAAGCGCCTGAACGGACGGTGTCGATGAAGATAAAGGTCATACGGGAGCAGTCAGAATGACTAATGTCTAATTTCTAATGTCTAGGGTCTGACCGAAAATTAGTCATTAGACATTAGTCATTAGACATTATTTCTCTAGGTTATTCACCGCTATGGTCTTGGGTGAGCGCAAGATGCCGTCCAAAAACCGATCGGCCATTTCTTTGCGGTAAGCGTATTCCTGCGGCGTCATGACTGAATAGTTGATTTCGGAGTCCATGGCTTTCTCCAGTTTTTGCATGATCTCGGTGAGCTTGGAGCGATCGACGTTGCCTACGATGAACACATCCACGGGCTGGCCTTTTTGTCCGGTGAACACTCCGAGGAAAGCCAAGTACTTGATGTCGCCCAGCTTCATGATCTGCTCGTCCACATGCATTTCCATGAGCGCATAGGCTTTGAGCAAAAGCGCCTTGACCTCGGGCATGAGCGGAAAGCCGTTGTTGGCCGTGTAGTATTTGCGCTTGAGTCCCGGGCGTTTAAGCTCCGAATCGACCGAAGCAATACCCTCCATGATGAGGCCGATGCGCAGCAGATTCTGGATTTCGCGCCGCACCGCGTTGATTTGGGTGTCGATGCGCCGGGTCAGCTCGCGCACATAAAATGCCTCTTCCGGAGACTGCAGGAACAACATCAGCAATTTGAGCCGGGTTTTTGAGCCAAATAGGTGTTCAAGCATATTACGGATTAATCCTGCCCGGATTTCTCTCCCTTGACAAGGGGGGCGTCAATTGCCGTTACGGATGCGCTAGGATAGACGCGGGTGGGGTTGTTCCAGTATACTCCGCTCGTGAAATAACCCGCAAAAAGATGGAAGAAAACCAACAATTCCGCATCGCGGAGATCGAGGTGGCGCGTAGCGTCGCTGACGAGAACATCGTGGGGATTTTCCGCTTCGAGAATACGAACCGGAACAAAAAGACCCCGGCGCTGCTCATGCTGGCGGAGATCCACTCTTCGCTCTACGCCTATGAGCGGCTGCTGGATCGCCTGAACGGAGCCGCCGAACAAGCGCGACATTTGGTTTCGCAAGTCGACCAAGACCCGCTCGCCCGCTTCGAGAAGCTGGTGCAAAAACTCAACGAGGCGGCGGCGGCTTTCGTCGCCGAGGAACCGGTGCCCATCCAATGGTCACGGGTCAACATCTACGTCATGGAGCTGTCCGACGGCCACCTGTGCTTTGCCGGCGTGGGCAAGCTCATGAATATCTTTTTGCAGAAACAAGACGACGGCGACTTCAGGGCCTTCGATTTGTTCGGCTCGCTCGACCAAACAGCCGTGGCCGATCCGCAAAAACCTTTTTCCACCATCATCTGCGGCGACATCAAGATTGGCGACGTGCTCCTGACCGGCACCAACAACTTCGAGCGCGTGCGCAATGAGCTGAAGCTCAAAGAGCGCCTCATCTCGCTGCCGCCCGTCACCGCGGCCATGGAAATCCGCCAGGACCTGGAACGCCGCGGCATCCCGGACGATTTCGTCGCCGTCATCATCGCCAGCTGCGAAATCAAACCGGCGGCGCAGGAACCTTTACCAATGCCGGAGCGCGCGGAAGAAGCCGCGCCACAGCCCAGCACCGCGTCGATTGAAAAACTTTTGAATACCGAAGACGAAACCACGCAACACCTGGCGCCCCAAATCGCTCCGGTCCCGAACGTCGGCCTGAAACCGCTGGCGCAAAAAATCCTGTCCGTGGCGCAAGATCGGACGCAGCGCCTCTACGTCTTGCTGCGCGAAAAACTCAAGCGCTCGCGCATCCAAGACCCCATGGCCCTGGCCAGCTTGCGCGGCATGAACGCCGGCTACCAAAACTCGCTGAACAAGAAAAAGAAAATGATCATCCTGGGCGTCGGAGCTGTCTTCATCTGCCTGGTGATCGGTCTTGTCTGGTGGAACTTCGCCAAAAAAGCCGCCGCCGAGAGCGCCGCTTGGACTTCGACCTATGACCAAGCCGCGGACAACAAGAATCGCGCCGAATCAGATTTGGTCTACGGCAACGAGTCGCGCGCCCGCACCGAACTCGGCGAAGCAGAAAAAATCATCGCCACCCTCACGACCAAAAACCGCGACCGCGCGAGCAAGCTCGACAAACTGAACAAAGACGTTTCCGATCTGAAAGAGCGCTTGCGCAAGTTGGTCAAGATCGACAATCCGACGGAACTCGCGACACTCGACGCCGCGGCGGGTGAAAACAGTCTGTCCGCTCCGGTCCTGACCAAAGATTACGCTTACGCCGTAGACAACGCGACGCAGAATATCCTGAAGGTCGATCTGCAGACCAAAGCGGTCAAGCGCATTCCCCTGCCCTCCGGCACGTCGCGCATCGTCAGCGGCAGCGAAGGCACGGCCACGGTGATTTTCGCGACCGAAAACGGAAAGCTCATCTCGCTCAACAAATCCACCGACCTGGCCAAGTCCGTCACCTGGGCACGCAGCCGCACCTCTTCGACCACCGACATCGTCCTGTACGCCGGAAAATTATACGCGTTGGACGCCGCGGATAAACAGGTCTGGCGTTCGCTCCCCTCCGGCGACGGCTTCGGTCCCGAGACCGCCTACATCAAAGCTTCCGACACGCCGCTCGACGGCGCGGTCGGCCTGGCCATCGACAGCAATGTGTATGTCCTCAAGAATGACGGCACGCTGTATCAATTCCTCTCCGGCGGACAAGTCAGCTTCGCTTTGGTCCAAATCGATCCGCCGCTCAAATCAAGTTCCGGTCTGTGGACCAGCAAAGACGGGACGGATTTGATCGTCGCCGACGCCGCCGGCAAACGCCTGGTCATCTTCGACAAGAGCGGCGCACTCAAAGCGCAAATCATCTCGACCCAATTCCGTTCTCCGCGCAGCCTCTCGGCGGACGACATCGCAAAACGCGCCATCATCGTGGACGGCAACCGGCTGCTCATGCTGACGCTGCCATAAGTTTGGGGCTCTGCCCGACGAGCGCTATACTGGACGGGAATTTTCATATGGCAAACCCTTTCGAAGCCTCCTCGAATCTCGCCGCCCCGCCGACCGAAAAGCCACAAAAAGATCGCGTCAAAATAGCGCGCCTGACTTTTGAGGAAGACAAGGGAGCGTATCGCCTGCACTTCGAATTCCCCGCCGCCGCCGATTGGCGCACAATCATGGCTTACCAGCGTACATTAGAATTCCTGACCGATGAACGTTATGGACTCTTCGGACGCAGCCCGACCCTGATCCTTGAGGCGGACAATAAATATTCGGTCAACTTAAGCAAGAGAGATTTTAAACCCGGAGAAATCGAGGCTTTGATTCCGCGCTTCCCGGAGACGCTCAAGACCGAATCCCTGCATGACTGGATGGAAAGCGACGAACGCGAAATCGAGGCGCGGCTCAAGGTAGAAGCCGCTTATCCCGAAAAAAAGAAAAAATTCCTCACCGCGCTCTTGGCCGCACAAAACCAACCGACGGTAGACTTGGAATTGCCCATCGAATTAGACCTGGGACTGAATCGCTTCAGATTCAGCGCGGCGCCGGATGACCTGGTCGGGCAAATCACCCAAGGCGTCGTCCAAGAATTCGAAAACGAAGGCAAGATAGATAGTTCCGGTTTTTCCAATACGATAGATGCCGTGCTGGGCAAGCTGTTCAAGCTTAAATTCCAAGAATTCAATCTCGACGATGCCTATAATCGGAATGATGCGACGCGGGAAAAATTGCGCCAAGAAATCACGACGACGATCGTGGGAAGATTCAAGGATCTGCTCAAAAACGGACCCGGACGCAATAAAATCAAATACGAACTGAAAAAAATGGAGCCAGGTTACGCGCCCCAAAACAAAGCCTAGCCGCATTGACACGTCGTCCGAAAGATGATTAGCTGACCTATTCCTCGTTTCCATGGGAGGTGAACGTGGACGCATCTTTTTTCGACAAGCTTCAGACCGCGCTTGAGAGTTGCGGACGCGAAGGCGCTGCCGGATTCGTCGACCTGCTGCGCCAGGAGTGCGCGCGCATCGAATCGGCCATGCAAGACGGCCGATTCCCAGACCTAGAGCTGCGCAGCTCCTTACGTAACATGATCCGCGACATGGCCCTGCTCATCCTGCTCACGGATCGCGGCCTAGCTCCCTTGAATCTGCCTGAACAGGACCAGCGCGGAGTCCTCTCCATCCCGCAAGATTCGACGCTCCACACGGACGTCAATATCCTCGAATGGCTGTCCCAACAAACGTGGGACATCCTCGCCTGAACCCGCCCCCGACACTGCTCGGGGGTTTAAAATTATGACCTACACCTTCAGCTAATCACCCGCCGTCATCGCGGTCCTAAAATCAAATACAACCTCATACTTTTTGGCGGCAAAAAGTATGCAAAAACCGCTGGGGCCTCGAATTCGCTAACAAGTATAGGCTTGGGTGTTCTTGCGGCCCGCTCAACTCTCGGCCCCAGACCCCACCTCGAGGACTACGGACCTGCGCGTTTGGATGATCACATCCTGTCATTGCGAGCCACGTCGTTCGCGGGCGCCGTGACGAGGAGCAACAGCGAGCCATGACAAACGGAATGCCGAATGCGTAGGTCCTAAAAAAATAAAAGAATTCCCCGACTTGAGAAGTCGGGGCGAGTAGAGCGTCGCTATTCACGGCCACCGGATGCCGTCGAGCTTATTGAGGTCGACAGGCGTCGAGAAAGCTTCGAGAAGCTCTTTGATTTCAGGGGGAGGCGGGACGGAATCCGCCGTCTCCGGGAACTGCGGATTCGGTGGCAATGCCCCCGAGCCTTCGAGGTTCGGTTCGACTGTCGCCGTCCACAGCATTTCTCCGTCGACAGGAAGACGCGTCGCTTTCTCCTCTTTGTTCATGTTCTCGCTCCTTTGTCGGAGAGTCGAAGTTCCGCAGCCTGCTTCTTTGACAGGCGAATCTCAAGCGGAGGAAGCACCTTGACTCGGCAAACGTGCTTGATGCTTTTTTGTCCGCTGGATCGTCTGGCTTGTCGAGGTGCGACGATGAGCAGCAAAAAACGCATGTCGCGGTATGCTTTTGGTTGGAAGAGCTTGGCCGCAAGCGTCGCGCGGCTGTACTCGCCGGCTTGGTCCCGCATGGTCACGTGCACGCCCCGGCTGTCGGCTCCATCGACGCGGCCCATGCAGGCTCGCACGCAAGCCTCTCCGGGAGCAAGCGATTCAGTTATCGCTTTGTCGTCAGGACAAGGCAAGGCGTCATAGCCTTCTGGAGAAAGCAGCGTCTCGATCTCGGGCATGCGCGGATGTCCCGTGGGCATGTCCAAGGTCTTGGGATCGAGTTTGGTTTCAAAGGGCTTGAGGCGCTCCTGGAGTTGGCGCTCGAGTTCTTCCGCGGAGAGCTCGACCTTGCGTTTTCCTTTGCCTCCGAGTTTGAGGCGAGGATTGGCGGGTGTCGTCCAAAGAGTCTGGGCTGATTTTTTCGGCTTGCCCATCTTGTCCTCCTCACCAAGACTTTACCTGCGCGCTTGATTCGCAGCAAGTCCGCGGGATAAACACCTCAAACCAAAACCCGGCTCACAGGCCGGGTTTTGAAAACATGGCTGACATTCAATCGTTTATTTCAGGACCACTTTACCGCCGGCATCTTCGACCTTCTTCTTGATCTCTTCAGCCGTGGCTTTGTCCACGCCTTCCTTGACCATCTTGGGCGCAGCGTCCACCAGGTCCTTGGCCTCCTTGAGACCCAGTCCTGTGACTTCGCGGATCACCTTGATGACACCGATCTTGTTGCCACCGGTTTCGGTCAACTCAACGTTGAACGAAGTCTTTTCTTCGGCGGCGGCAGCACCGGCGCCCGCGGCCAGCATGACCGGAGCAGCGGCTGACACGCCGAATTTGTCCTCCAGCACCTTGACCAACTCGGCCAGGTCCAGGACGGAAAGTTTTTCGATGGTCTCGACGATGCCTTTGAACTTCGCCGGCACCTCGATCGTCTTCTGTTCGTCTGACATATGATGATTGTTTCTGGATTGAATTATTTCTGTTCAGTCGCCGGGGCTTCCGTAGCAGCTGTCTGCGGAGCTTCGGCTGGGACAGCCTGAACGGGTGCTTCCGCGACCGGAGCTTCGGGCGCAGCGGCGGGAACTTCCGCGACGGGTGCGGCCGGCGCTTCTTCGACTTTAGCCGGAGCGGCGCCTGCATCCTTGGATTCGCGGATGGCGTTCAAGGCACGCACGAAAGCGGACACCGGAGCGTAGATGGTACCGACCACCTTGCCCAAGAGTTCGAGGCGTGACGGAAGTTTGGACAAAGCGATTACCTTATCCTGTCCCACCACGATGCCTTCAAAAATTCCGCCGACGAGTATGATCTTAGTCACCTTGGACATGTCACCCAGCACCTTGGCCGGAGCGACTTCGTCTTCCAGGCCGAAAGCTGTACCCAACATACCGGGGAGCTTTTTGGCGTCGACTTCGTAGCCGGCTTCCTTCGCGGCCAGGGTCAAGAGCGACTTTTTAGCCACGATGTATTCCACCTTGGCTAAGCGCGTCGCTTTGCGCAGTACATCGGCTTGCGCCACGGTCAAACCCCGATAGTCTGCGAAGACCACGGACTTAGCCCGCTTGAACACGTCGACGAGTTTAGCTTTGGTCGTTTCCTTTTGTTGTCTGGTTTTTGGCATAGGTTTAGGCAATAGGCAGTAGGCTGTAGGCGATAGCCAACAACGAATCCGTATTGCCTGTGTAATTTCTCGACCTTTGAATCGGCCTCGGTTTGGACGGTTGGCTACTGCCTACCGCCTATTTGCCTACAGCCTTCTTAAATAAACACCACAGGCTTCCTGTGGGCTTAATCCCGCAAAAACTGCGGGTAAAAGCTCCTCGGCAGGGCGCGACGCGTGGCCACATGGCTTTTACGCGTCGATGTTTGAACCCCTTTTGCGGGGCCCCTGCTGTCTCAGGACCTTGAGTGTGCAAAGAGATTAAACCAAGTTCATTTTTTAGTCAAGATTTAGAACGTGAAGATGCTCACGCGAGTCAATTTCATCTAAGCCCAAACTTATTGACAATAGTCAATAAGTTTGGTAATAGGACAGAGTCAAATCGTACCCCGGCGGCTGGGCGAGCCGTGTTCGAAAAAAGGAAAAAGTGATGAAAAGAGGAGATTGGAATGCCCTATTGGTGATGACGTCACTGATTGTCGGGATTGCGGCAATCACGTTTATCATGGAAGCAATAAAGCCTTCGGTAAGCATGGAAGATCCCCCACCACCGACATACCGCCACGTTCTCGACATCGATTACGGCCCTTGGTGGTGAAGCACCTTGAAGATAAAAAAGGGAAATGGAGGTTGCCATGTACCGAATGCTGATCTGTCTGTGTTGCGCTTTGCTTCTGGGATGCTCATCCACGTCTTCGCGCCAACCGGCGCGGCCGATGAGCGAGGACGACATCAAACTCTGCGTGCAGATGGCGCGCGCCAATCCGGACAGGGCGGATGAAGCTGCTCTGTGCTATGACCTGAAGACGCGCATCCAAATGGCGCGGGCGGCGGCGCAGAAAGCTGACGAGGCGAGGCAGTCGAATGAGCTCAACTTGTGCGGCTTGCCCGAGACAAAGCCCAAGGTAGCGGTCATGCCGATCAGCGGGCCAAATCTACAACCTGGTCAAGAAAAGCTAATCTGCGACGGCGGCGAGGACGACAACGGCAAGCTTTACACGCCGTTTGACGCGCGCATCTTTGAGGTCGGACGTCCTGTGGGCAGGTTCGTGTTTCATGGCATCACCCTGATCCACTACAAGAAGAGCCTCCACGGACTCTCTTCCGGCGAAATGAATATCGTGTGTCCTATGAAACCAGGATGCGCGAATACTTGCGCCGAGGAGTGTGTCGACAAGGAACATTGTTGTGACCTGCAATGGATTGGCAAGGTAGCAGAACCACCTGTCGATCCCAATACCTTGAAAGCCTGGGGCGCTGGGCTCCTGGAGGCCATCAAGCTGAACAAGCAGAAGTAGCTACTCGCGCATTCGCTCACCGATTCAGTCGGTGTCGGGTGCGCTCTTTTTTTATTCGATGATTACGACTCCCGATGTCTTTGACACTTCACTGCGCCCGTTGGATGCTGATACCAGTTCTTTCACCCGAAAGGCAGGTGCGTCATGAAGGTCACGATCGAAATCCCGGATGGCAGTCTGGCGAAGCTTGAGGCTCTCCTCAAGAACACGGATTGTCCGAACTTGCAGACCCTGTTCTTCCGCGGCATCAGCCTATATGCGTTCTTGTACAGGCTGCTCGACCGCGGACTCAAACTCCTGATCGCCACAGCCGATCTCGAGGTTGAATCGGTCCTGGGCAAAGAGGAATTCTTAGGACTCGAATTCGAACCCGAAGACAGACCTCAACCGACCGCGCCATCCAACTAAGGAGAACCAGATGACCGTGCGCAAGACTTGAAAACCCGACGTACTTACCGTCGGGTTTGCGTTATGCGTGAAGTGAATTTGGAATATGGAAGTTAGAATATGGAAGTTCGAAATCCCCATTCCACATTCCAAATTCACTCACCCCCCCTCACTCTCCATCGATAAGCGTGCCTTTGAATTTTTTTCCCTCGAAAATCTTTTTTACGTTTTTCAGATCCTTGCCCAACGCGATCACGACCTCCATCCCCCACTTCTGCGCGAGCTTCGAGGCGATCGGATCGAACGGTGCGTTGGCTCCCGGCGACCATTTGTCGCCCACGATCTTGCGGAAGTCTTTCCAAGCGATGCGTTCGATTGGTTCGGCGTCCTCGAAGCGAGCCGGGTCCTTATCATACACCGCGTCGATGTTGGTCAAATTCAAGATGCGCCGCGCTCCGTATTTGCGCGCAAAACGCACGGCCACGTAATCCGTGCTGCGTCCCGGCTTCCATCCGGCGGCGATGAGGATCGGTTCGGTCCAGACATAACGCCGCGTCGGATCCTTGGCCACGTGTTCCGCCGCCGCACCGCGAAAAATCGAGCGCAACAGATGTCCGTTCAGACGCGTGGCATGGATGCCCAACCAATCTACATCTTCTGAATCCAACCGTGCCACCGAATTCGCCGCTTGTTGATACGCCCGCGCCGTCGATCCACCGCCCACGACGACGATGAAGCGCCTGCCTTTTTTCGCTTCTTGCATAATCAAACCGCGCAAAGCTTTGAGATACGCAACGTCGATGCCGCTCTTAGGCACAACGATCGATCCGCCGATGGAGATGACGATTGGGGGCATAGGCAATTGTTTTTCAGTGCTCATTTCGTCCCGAACAGACCGTTCACCAGCCAAGACACGAGCCAAAAAATCAGCGCGCCGAAAAAAGCGGCTTTGAAGCCGACGACGTCGAAACCTTTGACGACCGATGAGGCCAACCAAAACATAAGCGCGTTAATGACCAAAGTGAACAGCCCCAAAGTCAGGATGTTGACGGGCAAGGTGAGTAGGATGAGGATAGGACGCACCAACGCATTCACCAGACCGATCACGAGCGCGGCGATGAGCGCGGACCAAAAACTTGCCACGCGCACGCCGGGCACGATATACGCCGCAGCCATGACCGAGAGCGCGCTGATGAGCCAACGAAGGATGAGGTTCATAATTGAAATGAGTATTTAGTAGCTAGTAGCTGGTAGCTGGTATGACATACCAGCTACTAGCTACCAGATACCAGCTACTCCGGACTATGTGCTTTCTTTATTTCTCTGATTTTATTCTCCGCTTCCGTCAAGCGCTTCTTCAAAGCCTCGGCCAAAGTCATGGCGCGCTCGAACTTTTGCAGACCTTGATCCAAATCCTTTTCGCCGCGCTCGAACCACACCGCGATTTCCTCGAGTTCCGTAAAAGCTTTGGCCGTGTCTACGCTCTTTGGATCTTTAGATGTGGTTTTGGGCATAGTGTTGATTATAACTCAATCCCCTTATTAGCCAGATATTTAATAAAGTCTGCAAGATTCTTAACGCCTCCGTCCAAGACGGAATTATAGATATCGACCCCAAATATTTCTTTATTGATATATTTCGGGTGTGTGCAGATAGTATTTTTGATGTTTAGAATTATTTCTCTATTTTCATCATTTAATCTGCTTTTTATTCCATCGATATATTTTTCAGCTCTCACCAAAGAATCCTTCACGAATCTAAGATCAATTTTCCATTCGCTCTCCCCTTCTCCTCTCACAAAAATTCCCAAATACATACTTTCCGGAATGCCCTGCGCGATAATCTGCTCCGTTCTTATCCTATTGTCTGCCAGAAGCAGCTTTTTTACTTCAGGCTTGTTGAATAAATATTGAACCGTTCTAAAATAATCATCCTCTTTCAATTCATCGACGGCTAAATCCATATCTATATCTCGCCAAGTCATCAGCCCTAAAGCGACGCTGCCGATAATTTTTGCGTTCCCGAACTTTGACAAAAAATCCAACAAACCCAACTTGTCTAGTATTTCGCTTGCTTCTTTCTGAAGAATGGCTTGATTTTTTACAAGATTCGGCATCTTTTTTATAACAGCTTCGGCTGCAGCGCGCCGTCCGGCAACTTATTAATCTCCGCCCCTGCCTTCCCATCCTTCATCTCAAGCGCGATTTCCTGACCCAGCTTCAGGTCTTTGACCGAGGTCAGGTACTTGCCTGCGCTGTCACGGATAATCGAATAACCCCGCGCCAAAAGACGCTTGGGATCAAGCGAGGAAACGACGCGTAGGCATGAATCGAAGGACTGTTTAAGAGTATACAGCCAACTTTCCGCGCCGACCACGACCCTCCGCTGCAGCGTCTGGAGCTCATGCGCCCGGGCTTGCACCCAAAAACTCGGCGCTGACATGGCGCGTTCCAAGACGTTGCGCCGTCTTTCCAATTCGGAATCCATGGCGACTTCGACGGATTCGACCAAAGTCGCGATTTCATACAGCACGTCGCGCCTATCAGGCACGAGACGCCGCGCACAATCGGTCGGCGTCGAACCGCGCACATCAGCTGCTTCCTCGGCCAAAGTAATGTCGCGTTCATGTCCGATGGCGACCAGAGTCGGGATGATTGATCCGTGGATGGCGCGCACGACTCGTTCGTCATTGAAAGCCATGAGTTCCTCGAGCGAGCCGCCGCCGCGGGTCATCACCAGAGCATCGTAATCTCCGGATTGCGCTTGGCCAATCGCCCTCACGATGTCCTGCGCCGCTCTCTCGCCTTGCACTAAGACATGGTACAAATCGATCTCCAATCCGCCCCAACGCTCATTCAAGATGCGCACGAAGTCGCCGTATGCAGCGCTTTCACGCGAAGCGACGAGCGCGATGCGCCGCGGAAACCTCGGCAGTTGCCGTTTGCGCGCCGCCGCGAACAAACCCTCTTGCGTCAAACGTTCGCGCAAATGAAGCAAGGCTTTGCGCAACTCGCCTTCGCCGGCCAACTCGAGGCGTTCCGCCGAAAGCGAAAATTTTCCGTATTTGGGATAGACGCGCGGCACGCCGTAGACCCTGACCTTGATCCCCTCTTCGATCGGCACGTTCAAATTCCACGCCGGCATGAAGACGTTGAGCAGACCCTTATCGTCTTTGAGGTCGAAAGTGACCCACTGTCCTTGCGACAAACGGTAATTCGAGACTTCGCCCTCCACGGCAAACGCCTCGCCTCCGCTAAGCGTCTCCCGCAACAGATCGTTGACGATGCCGATGAATTCCGAGACTGGCAGTATGCGCATTCTACAATCTTATACCGCCGTGGCATAAAAACAAAAGCCTCGTAGGAAACGAGGCTACGTGGTTAAGAGCGAAACATGTCGCTACTTTTGTTTTGGCTGGCAAATGCGGCAGTCGGTCACATTGACTCCTTGGGGACCACCCACCCGGCCGGACGAATCTCTGCCGCGACAGTCGATGTATGGCGCGTCCTTACGGATCGGATTTTGAACGGAAAAAAAGACCAGCTTTCCGTCGATCGAGTCAGCTCCAGTACCGGAAAAATTCTCCGGATTCTTCCCGGGAAAGACTTTGGAAAATTGCGGATATTTATCTTGCCCAGGACTCGCCTGTTCCTGCTTTGCAATTCCATGACATTCGACCGACGAATCGGTTGCCGGATAACGCCCGAGATACGAAACCACGGCATATACAGAGAGGGCAAGGATACCAAGTAAAAATAAGCCTACTAAAAGGACCGCTTTTTCAGCATCTTCTTCGGCTTTCTCTTCTCGGGCTTTTTTCAATTGACTCTTCAGCTTCGCTTGCCTTTCCGGAGAGCTGACGGTGTTGAGCACACGCTTCAAAATCACTGCTGCTACCATCCCATTCACAGCGCTGCTCGCCGTATCCACGACTTTATCGACGACTTTGGCTGCCGTAGCATCGTCGATATCGACATATACTCCGTTTCCATGCTTGCTCTTGATGCCGCCGATCTTCATAACTGTCTCCTTCCGAGAAATTGTCGAACGAACTACTGCAATTAGGGATGATTTTCAACAAAGTGTCAAGTCTCTCGTGGCTCCATCCGGCGCCCGCTGGCGCAGCCTGAAAACAAAAAAGCCCCGGTTCGGTAGCGACCAAAGCGGAGCGAGATGCGGACGAAAAGTGCGGGTTCGCGGGACGTGGTGAAGCCGCTCGGACAGGGTTCAGCGCACCTGCAGCGCGCATTTCAGGACAGTTGGGCAGCAAAAGACGCAACGCCTGCAAGTCGGACACAGTTCAACGCCGCGCAAACAACAGTCGGAGCAGTAGCTCAAGATGGGTCTCACGCCGGATTGCGGTTCTTTTTCCGCAGGCGCGGAATCGTCGTCGACTTTTTGGGAAAGATCGAAAGCTTGCATTCTGAAAAATCCTCCTGTGCCGAAAGAGGCTATCATGGGCAGGATAATCTGTCTAGCGTGCAAACTCCAACCGCCCGGAACTAAGTTGCTCGCTCAAGCTAGGCGCCGAGATACTCGCCAACCGTTCCAGGCGCGCGGTCTTCTCGCTGCCCGACAAAAACTGCGGCTGGCTCGTCGTGATCTTGATGGGATATAAATCAAGTTGGATATTCTTGTCCGCGATTTTCAGGCCTAGCGCCAGACCCAGACCGGTTTCGCGCGACCAATCCTGATCAAAGATAAAATTTCCCAGCGAATAAACGATGGGTTTGCCGCGATAGACTTCGACCGATTCCATCCAGTGCGGGTGCGAACCCACCACGGCATCGGCGCCGTTCTCGATCAGCCAATGCGCCAAGCCGGTTTGCGTGGCGTCAGGTTTTTCTTTGTATTCCTGACCCCAGTGCGGCATGACTACGATGTAATCGGCCGTGTCACGCGCGAGAGCAAGTGCATTGAGCGCATCCTCTTTGTCCAGCGGATTATCCGAGATGTTAAAACCGATAAGGGCGATTTTTTTACCTTTGACGTCGATGAAGGCGAGCGCCGAAGATGGATCATCGCGGACCTGATCGCCGAAAACTTTCAATCCGGCTTTCTCCAGCACGGCACGCGAATCCTGCGCGCCTTGCCTGCCCTGGTCCAAAGCATGGTTGTTGGCTTGCGACACGGCGGCGAAGCCGGCTTTTTTGAGCACCGGGACGATCTCCGTCCCAAAAGCGAAATCAATGGATTTGATCGGCGCGCGGCGGGATGAAATCGAGCCTTCGAGATTACCGACGACCAGATCAAAAGTACCGAGCGCATTATCTTTCAGGTTGCCGATCTTCAAAAAAGGATAATCCGCGTTCTTGGCTTTTTGCGTCCGCGTCTTAACGGTACGATCGAACATCATGTCGCCGACGAAAAAGAGCGCTATGGAATCTCCTTCGACTTTTGATCCTTCGACTGCACCCAAGGCAAGCTTTGGACTTTCGACTTTCGGCTCTTCCTCTATCAGCGCTGCTTTGGGCGGCGCGACGGCACTGGCCAAACCGGCTCCTTTATCGCCATCCGGATACGCCAATACACCGGTCACGATCGCCGTGCCGACTGCACACACCGCGAGGGCGCTTAAAAAATGGTGATTGTTTGCCACATGCGGAATATCCCCCAAAACAAGACGGCCCAAAATAAATTAGACAGCAGAAGGTCGACCGGAAACCAAGCATCTTCTTTTACGCCGAACATCCCATGACCTTCCAGCGGCAACACGACGCCGCCCATGAACACGGTCATGACCAAGCTCCACACCGCGACCCGCCAAAAATCAACCTGGGCAAAAACGCCGTAAGACACGAGCAGCGCAAAGACGCCGCCGAAAAGCGCGGAGAGCAACACATGCATGAGCACGCCCAAAAGATGCGCCTCACGATGCGTCACGGCGCGTCCGAAAAGTTTAGGCTTATCCAAGTCACGGACAAAATTGCCCGCGCTCAAGTATGGCGCCAGATGCGCCACGAAAAGCATGATTGCGCCGGCTATGGCGCCGGCAGCCGCTCCGGTGAGGAACATAGGAGATAGTTCAAAGCTTAAAGTTTAAAACTTAAAGCTGTCGATTGGTTATTGGTTATTTTCCTTCTATGGTTGCAGTATATCCTCTGTCCGGCCATTAATGGAAATGACCGGGTCAACCGCACTGCCTTGCGCGCGCTTCCAAGTCTCGTTGATCTGCGCCCTGATCGCCGCGGTTCGGCACGAACCGCCTACCGCGCGTTCCAAACTTTCGTCAAATTTCAATACGTCAGGCAATTCCAGTTCAGGATCCGGAACGCCTTGAGGGACATTGGTGATATAACCCTGTGATTTTTCCCAATTCGTCGGCCCCTTCAACAATTCATGCAAGGCTATAGCCCAAGCATTTCCGTCGGCGCCGTAAATTCCCGCTACGACGGTGTGCTTGACCGGATATACTTTTGAACAATCCATGAGGTTGGGATCTTTTTTGGTGTTATTCCAGAAGACCGTCACGCTTTCAGTGCTCGTGGGCAGCAAGACCGAAATCTTGACCGCGTGGATGGGCGAACCGTCTTTAGCCGAAGCCTCGAAGACATTCAACGTGCCGCTCGCGGTTTTGGGCATAACGTCATAAAATAATGCGACCTTATACGCGCCGGGCTGGCCGCTGTCCGGGCTATGCACGTAGGCGTTGCCTGAAGCCACGATTTTGCCGTCAGCTTGCTTCACGTTCCACGACAAAACATTTTCAAAAGCAGTGCTCGTGCCGTAAAAACTAACGCCGTTCAAGAGCGGTTCTGCGGCGCTCTTCGGTTGCGTCAAAACTACGCTCGTCACCCCGTCGGCGCTGGTGAAGATTTTTCCGCTCAAATCCTGCGACGGCGTTGTAGAACTTGGAGCTTGAGTGCTCGGCTGGTTCTGCGTCGCGACCGGCGGGCGGGCATTGATGCGGGCAAGATTCTGCTGCCGGATGAAATACGCCAAACCTAACGCCAGACCACCCAACACGACGACGAAAATGGCGAGCTTTAATTTTTGCATATCAGCCTCGAGGTATGACGATAAGCATGTCGGTTTGTGACGGGTCGGTTCCTCCCAATTCACCCGCGCCGATCAATCGATCCGCTTGGCCGAGCGCCGGATCGTGCAGCAAAAAATCGTCTTTCACATAACCTTTCACCAGCGTCAGCCGTCGCGTATCTTTTTCGCCTACGATGATGAGCACGGGAAAACCATTAGCCAGCGCTCGCTTGAGTTGCGCGGCGTCGAATTTCTCCGTCTGTGTTTCGTATTTGAGATAAGCTTTGATGCGCTCCGCGACCGTTTGCGCCGTATCTTCCGCGGTCGACTTTCCCAGCGCTTGCTCCGCCGCATTCAATTTTGCCGCGTCGACATTCTGCACGATATGATAATACGCTTCAAGCATCGCGGCGCTCGCTCCTGCATCCGAACCCGCAGCCCACGGCACGGCCAAGTTGGTCGCCGAAGGCAAGACGCCACGCCGCGCGAACGGATCAGGCAGTTGCGCGGTTTGCGGCGGTGAGGATACGAGCACAAAATGTTCCGAGGTCGCGACGCCACCTTCGATCGCCCCAGGTTGTTCGCTCCCCAAGACCGAAGACGAAATCCACCAGTACGAAAACTGGCGCGGCGCGGGTAGTTCGCTTGGCATACTCTTCGCGGGCCGCAAAACAAAATAACCAGCGGTGGCGACGCCCAAAAGCAAAATCGCCAAACCCAACATAAACAGCTTTTTCCGCATATTCAAATGATACATCGAAACTACCCAGGTGGGTAGTTTCGCTTGAGCATTTTTGTGTTGTTTACTCCAATGTGACGGCAATCATCTTGTCTCCCGCACGCAGTTTATCCACGACCTCCATGCCTTTGGTAACGCGACCGAAAACGGAATACAGCGGATCCAACCCGGAATCAGCCAAGACGACGAAAAATTGCGAGCCGTTGGTGTTCGCTCCGGAGTTGGCCATGGCGACGATGCCGCGCTTGTAAGGCAAATTCACTTTATCGTCTTCGAATTTATATCCCGGACCGCCCGTGCCATAACGTTCGACGTTCTCCACCGATTTGGTCAGCGGATCGCCGCCCTGGATCACGAAGCTCGGGACATAGCGATGGAAAGTCGTGCCGTCGTAGAATTTTTGCTTGGTCAGATAAACGAAGTTGGAAGCGGCCTTGGGTCCTTCTTTGGGCAAAAGCTCGAACCAGAAATCGCCCTTGTCCGTCTTGACGTGAACCTGCTTGGTGATTTCCTGCTCCGGCAAGATTCCGGGGAAAGCCAAAGTGAGCGGCGCGGTCGGCGTGCTCGAGACGGCAGTTGATTCGGGATTGGTCTGATTCATATTTTGTGTCGCGGCTTGATCCGTCGCTTGAGTCGATGTACCCGCGACGGTTTCCGCGGTGCTAGTGGCTTGAGTTTGAAGATTGGCTGGATTAGCAGCTTCGGATGAGGCGTAAGCTTGGCGATATTTGTCCAAGGATACTGGCGATTCGCGGTTAAAACAACCGGCGCCCCACAAAATCGAGATGGCGAGCAAAGGTAAAAGATATTTTTTCATACCCCGTCAGAAGTCCAAAACTAAAGAATGAATTATTTGATCGCGAGGCGTAAGCCAAAATCCACCTCTCGAGCTGACGAATTACCTAGCCCCGCTGGACTTCTGACGAGGCATAGTCCGTGAATTATAGGCGGGCGTGTTTTAAATGACAATGTCGAATAAAAATCGAGTAAGTGAATTTGGAATTTAGAATTTGGAATTTGGAATGAGGGGGGTGAATTTGGAATTTGGAAGTCAGGATTCCATATTCTATATTCCAAATTCACGCCAGCCACCGACCCCTTCAGCCTTCCCACGGCAGTCCCGCTTCGCCCGCAAAACCCCAGCGCGCCGCATCCGCGTTCAAGTCCGTCCGCCACCATTGCAACGCCGCCTCAAGATCAAGCTCGGCGTGGCTCACCAGCAAAGACATGTCGCGGCCGCGCTCATCGCGCGCTTGCACCAATACGGGACGGGTCTGACCCGGTTCATATACTGCGCGAACCAATGCCGAGCGCGCGCCGCGATTGATCAAGCGACGCGCCGCTTGACGTGCCAGCCAAGCTCCGGATTTTTCCGGTCGCCGCAAATCCAAACCAACGCTGGGCGGCGAAGGCGGCAGAGCGTCGCCGTACGCAAAGACATCCGTGCCGCAACGACCCACCGCTTTGCCCAAACCGCGCAACTCATTGCTGCCGGCGAGGTTGACCCGCACTTTGAGCCCGGGCGCTATGCCTTGGACCAAGGTAGTGATTCGTTCGCGCGCTTCCTCCAACGCCAGGTCGCCGTGTTCGATCGTGATGTTGGCGGATTGCGGTTCGCTCACCGGCGCAAAAACTTCGGCCTGACCGTCCGCGCCCAGCCAATACCAACCTTCATCCGCATTACGCTGCTCTTCAAGTTCCTTGGCGATGCGCCGCGCGAGCTTGAGCGTCTTAGGGATCAACTCCGGCGTCTCGTCAGTCGCATAACCCGTGACGACGACGGGATGGATTGGCCCGGCCGCGAACAAACGCACTTGTTCGGTCGGCACTTGCTCAAGCGAGACGAAAGGTTCCATCTCGGCCGCGCCGAATTTTCCCAGCGTGCGCTGAATCAAAGCCGCGACGTCAAAATCCGCCTGGCTCAAGATATCGCCGCAGACAAAAATCGCGCCACGTCCGCCCATGACCGAAATCCTGACCCGCGCATTCGGATCGCGCCGCAGATATTCATCCAAAATGGCCTCTGCCACCAGATCGCACGCCTTGTCGGGATGTCCGGGTAATTTTACGTTAGCCGTCCTCATGCCATTCTATTTAACATAAATGGGTCAAAAATCAAAGCCAGACGGAGTAGCAAGTAGCAAGTAGCTAGGGTTTCGGGTTCCTTGCTACTTGCTACTTGCTACTATCTTCAGCAGCGGCTGCGGATAACGCACGAAGCGCACCCCAAATTGTGCCTTGAATCGGCTGAAGCCGCGCCAATTCTTGGGATTACCCGGCGACCAAAAATTATCCAATTCAAGATATTTAAAGCCGTGCATCGCGGCGTGGCTGAACCAAAAATCCATGAGCCCGACGGCGACCGACGATCGCTCGGCCTCGGGCAAGACGAAAGAAGCAAGATGGTACGCATAAGCATCTTCGGGGATTTCCAGGCAGACGAGTCCGGCGACCGTTCTTGTGCCGTCCCGCGCCCGGAAAAATTTTACACGTGCGCCGTGTCGCGCGACTTTCTTTTTAATCAAACCGGCGATGAGCCGCTTGAGCAGCGGGTCTTTGGATGATTTTGCATAAGCCGCGAGATATTCTCCGACGCTCCCCTCCTCAATCTCGTAAGGCTGCGTAGCCAGCCACTTTTTCCGGTGGCGCTGCGCATGTTCGCTCCACGCAAGCCAATACTCTGGCGCGACTTTTGCGAATCCCGTCAGACGATGGTTCATTTGCGCTGGACTGACGAGCCAGCCTTTCGGTTTATCGGCGCTCACCACGCGTTGCCAGATGACAAGCCGAGCATGTCCAAACGGTTGGATGATCGGTTCGACGTCCGTCTGATGGCTCTCGATCCAAAACGGACCATAATGCCAGCGCAAACCCGGATTCTCCGCCGTACCGACTCGCGTATAAAAACCATCGGTCTCTTCGCGCTTGAGATAAGTCGCGCTCGAAAGATAATGGCGATAATCCGCGGGTTGCGCATCGCCGAGCGCGCCGTTCCCGGGCCAACGGAAAAGCGCCAGACGATTGAGCCTGAAGCGCCAACGCGCATGACAGCCAAAAACTTTTCCCGCCGCCTCGAAAATCTTAGGCGTGCGATAACAATTCAAGATGAAAAAACCGCGCGGCTCAAGCGCTCGTGCAAACTTGCGCATGAAAGTGACATCATGGAATTCCGCCAAAGGTTCAGCGCCCTGAAAGATATCTCCCAAGATCAAATCGAATTTTCCGGACAAGCCATCCAAGACTTCGTTCGCGTCACCTAAAATGATTTCGGGGCGCTGTCCGTAAATTTTAATCCTGTCAGCCACGCGCACCATCGCTTCATCCCATTCGATGGCGACGATCCTGGCGCGCGGATAACGCCGCCGCAACGGTTTGATGCAACCGCCGCCGCCCAAGCCCAAGACCAAAATATTCTTGATGCCTTCACGCGGCACGCGGCGCAACGCTCTCGCCCACATCCGCGTCACATAATCCGAGGACTGAAAAAATCCGTCACCCACGACTTCCCAAGAACCAAAAAAACGCGTGCAACGGATGGCTTTATTTTTATCCGACGGAAGGATGAATTTTTCGTAGAGCCAGGACATACAGGAAGTCTTGCGCAAAGGATGCCTCATGCGTGAAAGAGACGCAAAAAACTCGTCATCCTAAACTTCCCTCCGCCCCCACTCCACTCTGTCATCCTCCGCCCCCCCCTGTCATCCTCCGCTTCTTCTTCTGTCATCCTCCGCGAAAGCGGGGGATCCAGAGAGAAACCTTCCAATGTTCCCGAGGTCTGGATTACCCGGTTGAACCGGGCAATGACAAGGCACGTATTAAAAAAAACGGGACCGGGGAGTTCCGGACCCGTTCTGGGTTTCACGCGGCGACCTTGGCCTTGTTTCGACGGCGGCGGGTCCGGCGTGCGATGAGCGCGGCGGCCATGTCGAGCGCCTGGTCGGCATGAGAGCGCATGATTTCGTTGTCCATGCAGAACCTCTGATGGATACGCAGAAGCTCGTCGACCGTGAGCGGCTTGCCGCAGAGAGCGGCCATCTGCTTGGCCTTGACGGGTTCTCCGTGGCAGAGCCATTCGTCGCGAAGTGCGGCCGCGATGCTGCGCTCTTTGCCCGCCCAGCGCTTCGGGTTACGGCTCTTGAGCAACGAGCAGATGGGCAGCTTCTCTCTCGGAGAGATGGTCGCCTTCAAAAGCTCAACCAGGAACTTGGTACTGGGACGAACCCGGAGTCGGTCACAGATTACCTTATAGCCGAGAAATCCTTCGCGCTTGCCGACGGTCTCGACGAATTCCTCATGACTCAATCGCATGCCGTTGGCCGAAAGGAATTCGAGGACTTGGTCAGAACTGCTCGTTCCTTTCGCCATCGCAGCCCGCCAAATCCTCTGGCACTCTGCGGAGTCAAGTTCGACATGGTACTCATTGATCATGCCGATATGGCCTCGCTCGACCGCGAGTTTGCGGGCGAAAAGCATGCCCTCTTCGTCCTCCGCCTCACGGAAAAGCTTGTACGCATAGGCGGTAGAGACGTCTCCGGAGCCATGCATGCAATTCAGCACGCGGCGTCCAAAACGTGAGAGCTGGCTTTTGGTCATGCGTTCCGGGAAATCCCTGCGCAGCTGTTCGAGGAACATGCGCCTGACCAGGTAACCATAGTACTTCTCGCGGTCGCCAGTCAGCTCGACATAGCGTCGATGGCAATAGGTCGCCAACCTGCACGTGATCTCAAGCTGCTTGGCGCATTCGAGCAGCTTCCAAGGCGGAATATTCTTCGCCACCTCGACGAACTCTTCGTAAGATCCGAAATGACGAGTGACGACCCGATTCTCATCCTCCAAGGCCAGTTTGATCTGCGCCTTGTCCATCCCGCGGAAACGGCTCAAGTCCTGCTTCATCTTCGCACCCCTTTTCAATGTGCTGGCGTCAAGTTAAATGAAATCTTTAAGTTAGTCAATCGATAAATAAGGCTTAAATAAATACGGAGATTGCCGCGCGCAATCGGTCTATGCGCTCGCAATGACAAACTATTCTGTCATTGCGAGGAGTAGCAACGACGAAGCAATCTCTGGAATCCGTGGTTCCGCGTACTTTGCGCCCCTATAATTCGCCGACGTCGCGCAAAAAACTTGTCGGCGGTTTTTTGTCTTTTGGGGCGCTGGATTTCCAGACTGTCGTGGTCGGCGTCTTGCGGTCGCCGTCATGTCCGATTTCGATCGCCGGCTCTTCGTAGCCTTCGTCCCAGCTCCATTCAGAGTCTCGATCGAATTTAGAATGTCGAATGTCGAATGTCGGGCGCTCTGTTTCGCGCAACTCCATCCGCTCCAAAAGATGCGGCGAGACTTCGTCGATGAATAGCGAGGGTTGATTCAAGATGAGCGCGTCGTAGCCTGAAGTGAGCGGATAAGTCAGGAAGAGGCGTTTGCGCGCGCGCGTCACGGCGACGTAAAACAGCCGGCGCTCTTCTTCCAATCCGCCTTCCTCGCCCAGGGCGCGCTTGTTGGGAAATGCGCTATCCGCCAGATGGATCAAAAATACCGTGTCCCATTCGAGTCCTTTGGCTTGATGGATGGTCGAGAGCACGATGCGCTCGGTCTCGCCTTGATCGGCTTTTTCGCGTCCGGTCAACACCTCGTCGTACAACGCGATGTCGGCGAGGAAGGCTGTGAGGTCGCGATAATTTTCGGCGAACAAGACGAGCTGCTCGACATCCTCGATGCGCTCGCGCCAATCCGGATACTCGCGCTCCAGATAATCGCGGTACGCCGAATCGAGCACTTGGCGCAGCATGTGACCGGGCATGGGGAATTCTTTTTTGAGCATGAGCGCGATCTCGCGGAACTCATCCCAGCCTTTGCTGCCGCGTGGCGGCAAGGCCGCAGCAAAACCATCTTCCAGGATTTCGTCGAACGCTTGCGCGCTCTTGAGCCGCTGGATGATCTGCGTCGCGGTCGCCGCGCCGATTCCCGGCTGCAGATTCAGGACGCGCAACCACGCCGCTTCGTCTTGCGGATTGGCGGCCACGCGGATGTAAGCCAAAGCGTCTTTGATATGCGCGCGCTCAAAAAATTTCATGCCGCCGCGATATTCATACGGCACGTCGCGTTTCATGAGTTCGAATTCCAGGGATTGCGAATGCGCGGACGAGCGGAACAGCACCGCCATGTTGCCGAGCGCCGTGCCTTGGCTGCGCAATTGCAAAATCTGCTCGGCCACGAACTGCGCCTCTTGCCGCGCCGACGACGCCACGACAAGCGTGGGTCGCTCGCCTTTGCCGCGCACGGCCACGAGTTCTTTTTGGAACTGCCCCGTGTTGTGCTGCAACGAATCGTTGGCCAGGTTCAGGATCTCCGGCACCGAACGATAGTTGGTCAGCAATTTGAAGATTTTGGCGTCGCGCCACTCGTCGGGGAAACGCAGGATGTTCTGCACGTTGGCGCCGCGAAAAGCATAGATGGATTGCGCATCATCCCCCACCACCAACACGTTGCGCTGCTTCTGTCCCAAAGCTACGACCAACGCCGCTTGGATCGCGTTGGTGTCTTGATACTCATCCACCAAAACATAACGGAAACGTCCCGCCAATCCAGGACCGACCTCGGGATGCGAAAAAATCGCCAGCCAATTCGTCAACAAGTCGTCGAAATCCATGGCGTTCGCCTCAAGTTTGCGCGCCGCATATCTTTTTGCGATCTCGCCTATCTCATCCGTGAACGGCACGAAGTTAGGATGTTTGAGATCCAACGTCTGGCCGACGCTAGCGAGCGTGTTGCGCGAAAAAGAAATGACGTTCTGCAGCACCGCCGCGGTCGGAAAGCGCCGCGCTTTGGGATCGATGGCCATCTCGCGCAACACCGCTTTGAGCAAACTTTGTGCGTCTTCGGAATCCAAGATCGTGAAGCGCGAACCAAAACCCAAACGTTCGCCGGTCATGCGCAGCACGCGGTTGGCCACGGAGTGAAAAGTGCCGCCCCACAGTCCCGCGGCCTCGTTGCCCAAAAGCCCAGTCACGCGCTGCAACATCTCGCGCGCCGCTTTGTTGGTGAACGTCAAAAGCAGGATCTGCTCGGGAGCGATCCCCTGTTCCAAAAGATAAGCCACGCGGTAAGTCACCGTGCGCGTCTTGCCCGACCCGGCCCCCGCCAGCACGAGCGCCGGCCCATCCGCATGCAAGACCACGTCGAGCTGCTCCGGATTGAGTTCCGCCTGGTAGTCGATCTTGCGCGCCGCGCCGCGCTTATCCCCGGTCAGATAGAAAACTGACATAGGCGCATCGTAGCCTATCGAAAAAAATCTTGGTAGGGGCGAATAATCATTCGCTACTGAAGACTAAGGCACGTCGCTCGCCAAAGTCGGTCGAGACCGACGTGGCTCGCGAGCGACGTGCCAAGGGTCCAAGGATCAAGAATCAAGTGTCCAAGGATTTGGTAGAAAAAGGCTCACGCGAAACACAAACCCCCAGGTAACCAACCCGGCGGCCACGGGAGCCCCTGCCCACGCCCGCGCCGACCGCACCGGCATAGCCGACGTACACAGAGCCCCCACCCGAGGAGACTACATCAGACCAGTGATATTCATCCTTGAGGATGCGCTCACCTTTACCCTTGCCGTTGAGATGTTCAGTCGCGATCAAATGGAGGGCGGTGGCGTAGAGCATCTGGAAAGGCTCTGGACGATGTAACTGGTCACGAGGGATATCGAGCTTCTTGGCGTATTCCTCGATGGCAAACTCTTGGGTGTCTTGGTGGGTGAAGGTGTCTCCGGGTTCGTGATTATGACGCTTGTCCTTTGAACCAGGGATGGTCTGTTTGGAGATGAGCTTCCATTCGTACCTCAAGCCCAGCTTCGTGAAGAAGTCCTCATTCTTGCACCAATCGGTGTTGAACAGGAATTTGCTTAGGCCAAGCTTGGTGTATTCAGCTTGGATGAGTCCGTTCATGCGCTCTCCGGTGAGGGGTGTGCCGTCCTTGTCCGCGACGAAGAGGACAAGCATCTCTTCGACGCCGGTTTTTTCTTTGATCTCTTTGGATTTGGCTAGGTCTTCGGGGGTGTATGGGATGGGTGGGACTTTTGAGATATCGACGAAACCTTCGCCTAGCATGGCTTCGATGTCCTCTATACCATGGACGTTCTCGCGGTCCAGGATCTCGATGGCTTCCTGCAAGCCGGGTTCGACTTCATTCTTCTCGACGGCTTTCTGGAAGGCTTTGAACAAATCCGCCACCTTGCGCGCATCTTGAGCAGACAGCTTCTTGTTCTCTTTCAACTCTTCGAAATTCTTCGCGCCGTATTTAGCGTAGATTTCCTTAATCTGCGCAGCGAGTTTATCGGCATACTTCCTGACGTGGGTCGGCAAATCCTGCCGACGGATGTGGGAGGCGGTGAGATTCGAGGCGGTTTCGAAGGGGTTGGTGGGCATGGTTATAATTCGAGGCGGGCGTATTCATGAGATAGTCTACATGCAAATTGTGCCGGGGAGCAACTAGTCTTAAGACCCTTTTAAACATACCGTGCTCACCCTCTGTCATCCCGCATCTCAAAAATTATCGTCGTCCTGAACCCCGCACCGTGTCACGTTCTACGTGATCGAGCGCGGGGTGAACTTCGTGCTAGCGCACTTTCCTCCTGTCATCCTGAGCGGAGCAGCAGCGCAGTCGAAGGACCTTTATCAGCAATCGATCCGGAACCCCCGACCCAGCTATAAAGGTCCTTCGACTCGCTTGAAGCTCGCTCAGGATGACAAATAATCTGCCTGGCTACCATCTACTCTCTACCCTCTATTAAAAAAACGCCGCGTGCGGAGTGCGCAGGCGGCGTGATGTTCAGATCTTCTTGATGGCTTGGCTCAAGAGCTCCTTGGCCTTGACCATCTCCCCCGCCGCCATCAGCTGACGGGATTTGCGCAGGTGGGACAAGACTCCGCCCTTGATCTTATGATCGAGGTTGGTTTCGTCGCACTTCTCTTCGATCCTGACGATCAACTCATCCAGGATGCTCTCGATTTCAGTGAAGCGATCGGGCGCCGTGTCGTGCGTGATGGGTTGCCGCGCCGCGCCGCGCGAACGCAACTTGAGCGCATCGAGGAGGAAAGTGTACGGGACGTACACGTCCATGAAGAGCTTGTCCTGGACAAAAGGCCAGCGCAGACCGCGCCGCATCTTGCCCAAGAGCTGGCGCAACTCGGCGCGATTACCGGCCTGGCACAGCGCGATGGCCAAATCGAGTTCGGTACACAGATGCTCCGCGGCTTTGGCGAAGGGCAGGATCTTGATTGACCTCATGGTGTCGCGCTGTGCGCCCAACATGATTTCGGCCAGCTTCAGCCCTTGAGCGCCGCGACTCTCGTGGATGACGGTATGGACGCTGTCCTCGACTTTGCTCGGACCGAAAACGCGTTCCGCGTCCGCCCTCTGCTCCTCGGTCGTGGACCGCATATTCATGCTCAAGCTGCACCACAAATCGCCGAACATCCGCATGTGGTCGCGGATGAGCCAGTACACGTACTTGTTGCGCCAATCGGTATACGATCCGATGTTGCGCACGGCGCGCTTGCGCCGCATGAGCTTGCCGATCGCGCCGCCGTTGCGCATGGCGGCCGCCGACGGATTGCGCCGCCCCGTCGAATCGGCAAGGTCCACGGTCGTCGCGAACACTTCTTGCGCCGCGACCTTGTCCTTGTCGACCTTGGTCGCGTAACGCTCCGCGCGTTCGGCTTGCGCCGCGACGTAGTGCTCTTGCTCCTCGGGCGTGAAGACGCCGATGGCGAGCAAAAAACGCGAGTAGTCTTGCGACGAAGCCACGTCCCGCTCCAGCTCTTCGATCTCGGTGCCGTCCAGAGGTTCGAAGATGCCGTAGCGCTTCACGGTATGGAATCCCGAAAGCATCGCGTCGTGTGCATCGACGAAAATCATGACCGTCGAATTCCCGTCGGTATCCTCGGCGAGTTTGGCGTTGGACCTGACCACGCATCCGGCGGGCAGGCTCTCGATATCTTCGGGGCCTTCCAGATCCTGATCGGCGAGCAACACGGCGTCCTTCCAAGGATATACGGCCGCCTCGCAGACGAGGTGCCGACCGCCGTTCATGACATCAATCTGCTGCAGCGTGTAGCTCAACATTCTGCTTATTCTCCAATGTGCCACCGGCGCCATTGCCGGATACCCGCGAGCCTAGGCGATTTTTCGATAATTGTCAATGTGTGGTTAGAGAGTAGAAAGTAGAGGGTAGAGGGTAGCCAAACCAATAATCTGTCATCCTGAGCGAAGCGCTAGCGCAGTCGAAGGACCTTTATCAGTAACAGGTGAAGTTGAAATTTGGAATATGGAATTCGAACTTCCAAATTCCATATTCCATATTCTAAATTCTTGATATCGGTTCAGACCAACGCTAAAAAGGTCCTTCGACAAGCTCAGGATGACAGTATTTGAATAACTTATTTTTAGCTACCCTCTATCCTCTACCGTCTAGTTCATTCCCCGTACGCCTTGAACCTATTCCTCTTATGTTCCTCCAGCGTCTTGGCGTAATAACTCTTACCGTCTGCGTCGTGCAGATAATATAGGTAGTCGGTCTTGGCCGGATTGAGCGCGGCGTCGAGCGCGTCGTGTCCCGGATTGCAGATGGGCGCGGGCGGCAAGCCTTTGTTCTTATACGTGTTGTACGGCGAGACGAGCTCAAGATCCTTGAGCGTGGCGCGGGCGCGTCCCGCTTGGATCACGTAGTTGATGGTCGAGTCGGTCTGCAGCGCCATGCCGATGCGCAAACGATTGGACAGGATGCCGGCCACGATTTTTTTGTCTGACGCATCAGTCGCTTCTTTTTCCACGATGGACGCCAAGATCAACACGTCACGGAAATTCTTACCTTGTTTCTGCGCAGCGTCGCGCATGGCCGCGGTCTGTTTGCCGAACTCGTCGAGCTGTTTGCGGATCAAAGCCTCGGGCAACTGATCGCGCCACACGCGATAGGTGTTGGGAAAAAGATAACCCTCGAGCGTCGCGCTTTTCGGCAAACCGGAAAGGAATGAGTAGTCTTGCGCCAGCTCGCGGTTGAATGGTTTGTCGTTTTTCGGATTGCCGGTCAAGGCGAAAAAAGCCGCCGGGGCGCTCCCCATTTTTTCGAGCGAGCGCGCTTCGTCCTCCAGCGTCCAACCTTCGATCACCTTGGCTTCGATCTCTTCTTTTTGCGGACCAAGGGCAAACATGCGCGCCAGGCTGCGATAGCTCATGCCGGATTTTAGATTGAACACGCCGGCTTTAGGCCGCCCGACAGTCGCGTCGATGAAACCATAAATGCGATATCCGGTCTGCCACAGGATGACGCCGTCGGTCTTTAAATGCGCCGCGATATCCTTAGCCGTCTCGCCGCTCTTGATTTCGAATCTGATCGTCGGTGCCTCGGAAGAAGGTTTTGAGAGCCAAGCGGCCGGCACGAAAAAGGCCAAAAAAACCGCCGCGCTCAAACACAGCAAACCGAGAAGAAAAAGGATTTTCCGCATGGGAGTATTCGCAGTTATTATCTTGCGGCTTTGCGCCAAGCGCGCACGGTCTTGATTATGTCACGCGTGCGCAATTCGCGATGCGCCACACGCACCAAGGCAAAGCTCACGGCACCGATGACGATGCCGCCCAAAAGATCCGTCGGATAATGCACGCCGACCGCCATGCGACCCAACATCACCAGCACGGCGATGACGAGCGCGGTAAGACCTACGCCGCGGCTGGCGAGGAGAAAAGGCAAGGCGACCGAAATCGCGCTGGCGGTGTGACCGGAAGGGAAAGATGAGTTGAGCGGCTGCGGGATGAGCAATTCGATCCCGGCGTCGCCGAGATAAGGCCGCGCGCGATGCACGACTAACGCGATCAAGCTGGTCAAAGTCAGCGCGACGATCAAACTCCACACCGCCTCGCCGATGGCGTGGATTTTTTTAGGCTGTCCGGACAAAGCCAAAAAAGCCGCCAGGAATACATTGCCCAAAATCAGCCAGCGCGCGAGGAACACGGCGATCCCGACATCCAGCGTCGATTGCAAAAAATAATGCTGGATATTCTGCACCATCAGCGCTTCAAAACCCATACGTCACAAAGGATAGCATACAATCAATTTTTCGGAGGCGGCGTCTTCGGGCTGTAAGCGCACCACTTAGCCACTGGACACATCCAACATTTCGGCTTGCGTCCGCCGACGCAAATCTCGCGGCCTAAGCGCACCATGCTGCGATTGACCTCGCTCCAATATTTTTCGGGCAGGATATTTTTTATTTCCGTCTCGACTTTTTCCGGCGTGTTGCCTTTGACCCAACCCAGACGATGCACGATGCGGAAGACGTGGGTATCGACCGCGACCGCGGGTTTATGGAAAGCGTAAGCCAAGACGCAACTTGCGGTCTTGCGCCCCACGCCCGGCAAAGTGACGAGCTCTTCCATTGTGTCTGGGACTTGGCCCCCGAAATCACGGAGGATTTTTTGCGCCAGCGCTTTGATCATCCTGGCTTTGGTCCGATACATGCCGATGGAATTGATGCTGCGCGCGATTTCGCTCTCGCTCACCGCCGCGAGTTTTTTCCAATTCGGATATTTTTTGCGGAAGGCTGGAAAAATCTTGCGCACTTGGACATCGGTGGTGCGCGCCGACATAATCGTCGCCAGCAACGAATCCGGCGCCTTGCCTAAATCCATATCCGCCTTCTGCGGATAACGCTTCATCAAGGCTTGGACGGTTCTGATTTCGCGCTGACTCATACCTATATATTACACGAAAAAATATTTTTGATAACGAAAAGCGCCGGGCATGAGCATGCACAGCGCTGAAGTCCTAAGGTGCTACAAGTAAATACAGACGAGAACATAGGTGATCAAGCGGAAAGTTGCCAGCCAGCCACAGTTCGAGGAGAGGTATGTACTTGGCCGCCTCTTCGCTCCGACCGAGCAACTCGAATCCGCAAGCTTGATAGATGCAAGAGCGAAACGCCCGATAAACCATATTCGTCAGCGGTGAATTCTTCGGACATCCGAGCTTGGCCCTGACCTCCGTCTCCAACTCTAACCAAATCCGGTCGAGGCTCTGGTCAAGCCTGTTCGAGAACTCGCGGCGGCCCGGCGTAGCTTCGCTGTCCGGACGCGTCTGATCGAGTAGGTCATTCAACAACGAATGATGGTTATCCCATAATTGAGCGATTGTGTCGCTTGGGGGATTCGACCAGGTTGCATAATCCATGACCCGTCTTTCCCAAAAGCTGCACTGGCGGTTTAGGCGGATGCCCTCTACCGTCCCCCAAGGCGCAACTGCCTTACGCGCCCTTTTCATCAATCCAGGGATTGGAGGCGCCAGTTTCGGCTTCCAAGCCACGAAAGCCTGGAGCATCGCCGCGACTTTTATGCCGCGACCCGGAAAAGCGCTCTCCCAGATTCCGACCAATTCGTCCGGAGGCAGCGCGGCGGGTTCGACGGCGCTGCTCCGATAAACGGTCAAAGCTCGTTCCGGTTTGGCCGGCGAGAATCTTTCGATGAACTCCTTGGCGGCGGCATACGGCACGCAATCGCTCGCCAGAAGTGTGACGATCTGCGCAATCTGCTCCTTGGTGACCGCTATGTTATTGTCCATGGTGCCAACTTTCCTCGTACTTGCACCCGTAGGACACAAGATTCTGACGCTTTTGTCAACGTCAGAGGTAGCTGGTAGACAGTAGACGGTAGACGGTAGCCAAAATAAAAGGATGTCATTCTTGAGGCCGTCTGACGGCCGAAGAATCTTCCAATTCCTTAAGGTATAGGAAGATCCTTCGCGGAGTTTACCCCGCACTCGATGCGGGGCTCAAGGATGACATTGCTTAAATAATGGGATGTCTGGTTACTCTCTACCCTCTAGTTTTTTATTTCTGACACTGCGGGCAATAATGCGTGCCGCGCTGATTCAAGACCGTGCGTTTGATGGGCGTGCCGCAGACCAGGCACTTCTCCCCTCCCCGACCGTAGACGCGCAGATGTTTTTCGAAACTTCCTTTGGCGCCCGAGGCATCGACGTAATCGCTGGCGCTCGTACCGCGCAGCCGGATGGATTTTTTAAGCAAGATTTTTATTTCCCGCGCCAGGCGCAAACGATCGGCGCGCGTAATTTCGGACAGGCGACGCGTGGGACGGATACCGGCGCGGAACAGCGCCTCGTCGGCGTAAATGTTGCCGATGCCCGCGATCGTCGCTTGATCCAAAAGCGCGCTTTTGATTTTTCTGGTCTTGGGTTTTTCCAAACATCGCGCGATTTCGTCCTCCGTCGCCTCCAACGGTTCCGGCCCGTAAGCCGCCAAAGTTTTTTCTTTCTCTTCCTTCGAAACGCAACGCATGAAACCGAATTGGCGGATGTCGGACCAAACCAGCGTAGGGGCGTGTGCCGCACGCCCAGGGCGCATGGCATGTGCCCCTACGAATTCGAATATCGCCCGATCATGCTTCGCTGGCTGATATGTCTTGTCCGCAAAGACGAATCGCCCGGTCATCTTGAGATGCGCCAAGACCGCTGAACCGTCCGCGAATTCCCAGATCAAAAGTTTGGCCCGGCGTACGACTCTTTGGATTTTCTTTCCTTCAAGACAAGCAATGAATTTTTTCCCCGTCGGCGCCTCGCGGCCTGTTTTTAAAAGCGTAACGGACTTGATCGTCCGTCCCCGCAATGCGCTATCCAATTGGCGCGCGATAGTTTCGACTTCTGGAAGTTCGGGCATGGGGTGGGAGATGAAAAGTGAATTTGGAATGTGGAATTTGGAATGTGGAAGTCTGACTTCCAGCTTCTAAATTCTAACTTCTAAATTCCAACTTCATGCTTCTAGATAAGCGCCTTTCCCGTCATCTCCGGCGGCAGCGGCAGCTCAAGTAATTTCAGGATGGTCGGTGCCACGTCGGCCAACATGCCGACCGGGGTGGTTAGCGAAAGGTCGCCGCCCACCACATCGCCTACCGGAGCGCGCATGCCTTCGAATTGTTTGGCGATGACGACAAACGGCACGGGATTGGTCGAGTGTTCCTTGTCTATCTCGTTGGTCATCAGATTCTTCACTTCTTCGGCGTTGCCGTGGTCGGCGGTGATTATGCAGACGCCGCCTTGGGCCAGCGTCGCGTCGACGATCATGCCCAGCGCCTTATCCACCGTCTCGCAACTCACGATAGTCGCTTGTTCATCGCCGGTGTGGGCGACCATATCCGGGTTAGCGAAATTCAGGATAATCAAATCATACGAACCTTTATTCACCTCTGCGACCACGCGCTCGGCGATCTGCAGGGCCGACATCTCCGGCGCTTTATCGTAAGTCGAGACGCGCGGGCTCGGGATGATGACGCGATCTTCGCCGGGGAACTCGGTCTCGATCATGCCGTTCATGAAGAAGGTGACGTGCGCGTATTTTTCCGTCTCCGCGATGTGCAGCTGGCGCAGACCCGCGTCGGCGACGACTTTAGCCAGACAATTCTCGATGGCTTGCGGCGGAAAAGCCACGTTGACCGGCAGGTCTTTTTCCAGTTCGGTCATGCTGGCGAAATAAAGATCCTTGATCTCCGGCCGCGCGAACTTTTCGAAACTCGGCAAGACGAAAGCTTTGGTGATCTCACGCGCGCGATCCGGACGATAGTTGAAGAAGATGACCGCGTCGCCCGAACCGATCGTCGCCACGGGCTTGCCACCCTTAGTGATGACCGTCGGTACGATCTGTTCGTCGTAGATTTTTTGGTCGTAAAAATGCTGGACGGCCTCCACGGCATCGTCAGCTGTGTTATCGGCCTTGCCCAAGACCATCGCCTCGTAGGCTTTTTGCACGCGATCCCAGCGGTTGTCGCGATCCATGGCGTAATAGCGGCCGGACAGCGTCGCGATGCGTCCGACTTTGAGCTCTTTCATCTTGGCTTCCAGCTCGCGGATGAATCCGATGCCGCTGTTATAGATGGTGTCGCGGCCATCCATGAAGGCGTGGACGAAGACGCGGTCGAATTTTTCGCGCTTGCACAGATCCAACAGCGCATGGCAGTGCGCGTCCGAAGCATGCACATTGCCGGGCGAGACCAAGCCCATGAGATGCAGCTTGCCGCCGTGGTCGCGAGCGTGCTTAACGGCGTCCAAAAAAGCTTTGTTGGAAAAAAAATCCCCGCTCTCGATGGAAAAATTTATGCGCGGCAAGCTTTGGAAAAAGATGCGCCCCGCGCCGATGGTCAAGTGCCCCACTTCGGAGTTGCCCATCACGCCCCACGACAAACCCACGGCCGAACCCGAAGCCAGCACGGTCATGGCCGGATAGCTTTCCACGTAGCGCCGGAAATTCGGCATCTTGGACTCGACGATGGCGTTGCCGACAGCCGGCGGCGCGACACCGAAACCGTCGAGGACCATGAGGACGATGGGTTTGGGTTTAGACATTGTTCTGAACTAAAAAAACAATAAACAAACTCCGAATACCGACGGATTGATTATTCATCGTAGGATATTGATTATTCATCGTTCGGTCTTGGTTATTCATACCAGCAGGTTCTTCCCCGTCATTTCTTTGGGCTGATCCACTCCCAGGACATGCAGCAGCGTCGGAGCGACGTCGGCCAACCCTCCCGGTTTGAGCTTGGCGTTTTTGAATCCGCTGCCCGCCACCAGGAACGGCACCGGATCTGGGTTATGTTCGGTGTCCGCTCCGCCGTGCGGATTCAGCATGACTTCCACGTTGCCGTGGTCCGCGGTCACGACCAAAATTCCGTCTTTTTCACGGACTTTCTTCCAAATCAAAGCCAACGTCTCGTCCAACGCATCGCACGCCTGGATCGCCGCGGCTTCGTTACCGGTGTGGCCGACCATGTCGGCGTTGGCGAAGTTAGCCACTATCACCTGATAATCCTGGTCTAGAGCCTGCACGATATTTTTCGCTATCTCATCCGCCCGCATGCGCGGTTTTGCATCGTAGCGCGGGATGCGCAGACTGGGGATGCGGACGCGCTCTTCGCCGAACAGCGGTTTGGCGAACCCGCCGTTGAAGAAATAGGTGACCTGCGCGAATTTTTCCGATTCGGCGATGTAAATTTGACGCTGGTAGCGCATGGCGTCGACGAACGATTCCCTGACGTCGGCATGCGGAAAAGCCGCCATGCTCTCGCCGTTCAGATCTTTGCCGAACTCGGTCAAAGTCACGAAGCATAAATCTTTGCGGAAGACCCTGCGCCTGACGTTCGGTTCGCGCAGATTGAAATCTTTGAGCACAAAAGGTTTTACCAACTGACGTGCGCGGTCGCTGCGCAAGTTCCAATAGATCACCGAGTCATGATCGCTGATGGGCGCGATGCAAGTCTTGTTTTTGCAGATGACCGTGGGCGTGATGAACTCGTCGCTTTCGCCGCGGTTGTAGGCTTGGGTCACGGCCGTGGTGACCGAATCGGCGGATACGCCGTGGCCTTGCGTCATGGCGTCGTAGGCCAGCATGGTCCTGTCCCAAAATCGGTTCCGGTCCATGGCATAGAACCTGCCGGACAAAGTCGCTATGACGAAGTTGCTCGGCATCTTTTTTTGCAACTCGGCCAGCAAATGCACCGCGTGGAAGGGCGGCGTATCGCGCCCATCGGTGAACAGATGCAGAGCCACGCGCGGCAAACGCGAAGCGGCGGCGAATTTGATCAGCGCCTCGATGTGCTTGGGCGAAGCATGGCCGCTGGCATGATTGGTCAGCAACCCGACCAAATGCAAGATGCTCCGGTTGCGCTCGCAATGCGCCACGGCGTGGCGTAGAGCCGGGTTCTTACTGAATTTTTTTTCGTCGATGGCTTCATCGATCACCAGCTGATCCGAGATGACCGGCCTGCCGGCGCCCAAGGTAGCGTGCCCTGCTTCGGAGTTGCCCGGCTGTCCTGCCGGCAAACCCACGCTGGCGCCATCAGCCTTGAGTTGGGTGTGGGGGAAGGATTCCAAAAGCTTGCGCCAGGTCGGCATCTTGGCCAAGCCCGTCGCATCGCCTTTATCTTTTCTGCCTATGCCGAAGCCGTCCCAAATGATCAAGACCAGCTTTCTTTTGCTTTTAGCAGGCTTATTTCCGCGCAACATACGTGACAAATAGCATATCCTTTGAGCGCCTTGGGTACAAGAAACCCGCTTTCGACCTTAATCTTGACAAAAAATCCATTTTCTTGTATGTTATCAAGTCCTGCAGATCCAATATCCGCGGGAATTTGGCTCTTTTCATGCATATTCGGCCCAGTGCCGAAGGAGGATCACATGAGCGAACAGTCGAAGAGTGCAGTCGAGTCGACCGAAGCTGTCGGCACCGGTGGTGCTGGCGAAACGTCCGAAGCTGGCAAGGCCAGCGAGCCGGTCGGCGAAATCGACCAGGCGACGAGCACGGAAACTGCCGCTGCAAGCGGAACAGGCGGCGCTACCGGAGAGAAGAAGGAAGAACCCGTCGTCGAGACGAAGACCGAAGAAGCGATCGTCGTAGCGAAGGCTGCGGAAGCAGACGTCGCGGAGACGAAGGTCGCGGAAGCAGACGTCGCGGAGACGGAGCCTGCGGAAGCAATCGTCGAGACGAAGGCTGAAGAAGCAGCTGTCGTCGAAGTGAAAGCTGAAGAAGCGGCTGTCGCGGAGACGAAGCCTGCGGAACCCGTCATCGAGACGAAGCCTGCGGAAGCGGCGGCCAGCGCGAACGTCGCGCCGGAACCCGCCGTCGTCTCGTCCCCCAGCATCGAAGTCAAGGGAGAAGAGCTCTCCGACGTCGAAGACGCGGACAAAGGGTCATGGACGGAAGAGGAAGAGCAAGGCGAAGAAGAAGAGAGCGAGGACGAGAGGCAGACGGCGGAAGTCGTTGACTCGAAACCCGCTCCTGCTCCCACGCCGGAACCCGCTTCCCCTGCTCCCACGCCGGCGTCTGATGGTCAGCTGCGAGCCCCCCGTGGTCCCGCGATGATGTCCAGCACCTTGCTCGGGTTGGGTGCGGCGGCACGACCCTCGACTCCCAAGCAGTCGGAACACAAACCGGCGGCGCAGTCGGAACACAAACCGGCGGCGCAGTCGGAGGCGCCTCGGCAGGAAGCGCCGAAAGAGGCGGAGGTCCAAACCGCAGACCAGCCGACGGTGTCGTCGCGCCAGGAATCGTCCAGCGTGACGAAGATTGGCTTCGCGCCGGCTCCCGAACCGTTTCTTCCCGAAGGGTTCGAGGATTTCCTGCGCTTGGTCCTGAATGATCCGGATCGCGACCTGCATCACCGCGTCGAGGACTTCCTCTGCGTCGGGGTCAAGGAGCTCAACAAGCAGCTGAACAAGGCAGCGCGGCTCGCTGGTGGCAGGTTGGAAGCACGGCTCGCGACAGCGCGCGCCATGCTCAAGACCCAGCTCGTCGAAGATGAGCCGAACCGCAAGGTCCGCGTGGTCATCATGTTCTTCGTCTATCGTGCATACCTGTACGATGAGAAGGACGCGTTGTCTTGCTACCGCAAGGCTGGGAGCTGGCTCGACAACAGCCTGAAGGAGCTCAATGCTCCGGCGGAGGCAGCCAAACCGGTCGAGAAGGCACCCGAGCCTACCGACACGGAGACGGCCAAGCCTATCGAGAATAAGCTGCCGTTCGGCTCGCAACCGACGATCGCGGTGGACACGCCCGTGCGACCCACCGGCACCAGCGGAAGGCCGAGCAACCCCGAAGTCGTACGCGAGCAGATGTCGCAGGCTTCGCGGAGCAGCGCGTGGGATCAGCCCAAGGCCGAGGTGAAAGCGGCTCCGGCGGAAGTCAAACCCGCGGAACCGCAGGCACCCCCGGCGCCGAGGCAGCCGCTGCGCAAGCCGGAGGACAACCCCTCCAGCTTCTCCGACCCCTTCAGGCCGGAGCAGCGGCCCTTGTTCGACGACGAGCTGCCATTCTTCCGTCCGCGTGAGGAGAAGAAGGCGAAGGATGAGAAGAGGGAGCTCGAAATGGAAGTCCGACCGGGACCCAAGCGCAATCCGTCGACGGCACTCCTAGGAATCCTTTTCTGCTTGTGCATCTTCGGCGCCATCTTCGTCGGCTTCCTCGTCTACTCCCCGTCGACGAAGTCGGTGTCGTCCGGCGAGCCGACCTGCGAAGCCGCGCAGTCCGCGCTGCTCCAGGCGCAACTTGGTCAGTCCGATCCGGCGCACTACAAGGATGAGTGCCAGCCGACCAAGGTCCCCAGCTCCCGCCAGCCCTTCGTGGACTGTCGGAATCGCACCTTTCACGTCACAGTCATGAGCAAGAAGAACAACTCTTGCGACTGGGACATCCGCGACTGCAACGTCTGCTACCGCAAGTAGCCGACGCAGCCACGGCACTCACGAGTGCCGTGGCGCAGTCGCCCAACTCTGAACCCAGCCGTTCCGCCCTCCAGCGGAACGGCTTTCTTTTTAGGCGAAAAATACTTTTGTCATCCCGCCCACTTTGTCATCCCGCACTTGACCCCGTAGAACGGGGTGCGGTGCGGGATCTCCGACTTCGGGGTGCCCGGAGCGTGGCGCTAGCGCATTCGTAGGGGCGACCCAACGGGTCGCCCCTACGTAATGACAATCATTTTTTATTCCTGCCCCAAAACTTTTTTGTTGACCGATAATTTCAAAATAATATCGAAACAGTCTGCGGGCGCGGTCTTGTTCCATTTTTCGAGAGCGCAATTTTCGCAGCGCTGCAAAATCGAATATTCATCGCGCCGCACGCGCGACAAGATCGGACGCATGAAACCGCGGCACTCGGAAGCGCGATCGCCGGGATTAACGTCTACGTGCCTGCTCCACAGACATTGCGGACAATGGTTGGTGTAACCGCCGCCTGTGACTTTCGTCCCGCACTTGCCGCATTTGAAATCTTCCTTGACGCGCGTGAATTTGCCGCTCGCCATATTTTTGTCCGCTGTCATTTGATCTCAAGCCGCGGGAATAAAGGCACGGCTTGGCCGATTTTGCTCCCCTCCTCTAATCCGCCCCAGGCCGCAAGTTTTTCCCAACTCCCCTCCGCCGCATCCGACCCCAACTGCTCCAAGATATTTTTCGCGCTGCCGGGCAGCAGCGGCGCCAGCATCCAAGCGACGTGGCGGATGGTCTCAAGCAACTGATACATGGTCTGCGCAAGTTCGGGAGTCTTGCCCTCTTTGGCCAGGACCCAGGGTTTGGAATGATCGACGAGTTGATTCGCGCCGTCCACCAATTTCCAGATCGCCGCCAACGCAGTGTCGAATTCCAATGTCCGCATGGCTTGATGATATTCGTGCCAAGCCGCTCCGATACCTTCCGGTTCCGCTGTCTTGGCCGGCACGCTGCCCTCCAGATATTTCCAAGTCATGCTGCACACGCGATTGACCAGGTTGCCCAAGTTGTTGGCTAAGTTGGAATTGTAGCGTTCGATGAATTTTTCTTTGGTGTAATCGCCGTCGCCGCGGAACGGGACTTCGTGCAACAACAGATAGCGCGTGCCCTCCACGCCGAAATCACGGATCAACTCATCCGGCGTGACCACGTTGCCCAGCGACTTGGACATCTTTTTGCCTTCCGAGTGGATCCAGCCGTGCACGCCGACTTGCCGCGGCACTTCGAGTCCGGCGGCCATCAGCATGGCCGGCCACAGGATGGTATGGAAACGATTGATGTCTTTGCCGATGATATGCAAATCCGCTGGCCACAGCTTGGCCAAATTTTTCTCATCCGGAAAACCGAGCGCAGTCAGATAATTCACCAGCGCATCGAACCAGACGTAGATGACCTGCGTGTCGTCGTCCGGCACCGCGATGCCCCAATTGAGCTGCTTGCGCGAACGCGAGATGCTCACGTCCTCAAGTCCGTCTTTGAGTAACTGCTCAACTTCATTGGAGCGCGAATTCGGCACGACAAAATCCGTCCGCGCGGCGTAAAGATCCTTAAGCTTGTCCGCGAACGAAGTCAGCTTGAAAAAATAATTCTCTTCTTCGACGCGCTCGGGCAGGGTGTCATGAATCGGACATTTTCCGTCCACCAGATCTTTTTCAGTCTTGAATTCCTCGCAGCCCACGCAATACAGACCGACGTAAGCTTTTTTCTCGATATGCCCGGCGGCTTGGACGCGGCGCCAGAATTTTTCCACCGCTTTGGCGTGGCGCGGCTCGGTCGTGCGGATGAAATCGGTGTTCGAGATGCCGAGCCGTCGCGCCGACTCGCGGAACGTAGCCGACATCTCGTCCGCAAACTGCTGCGGCGTCTGGCCCGCTGCTTCCGCTTTGCGTGCGATTTTTTGGCCGTGATCGTCGGTGCCGGTCGTAAAGATGACTTGCTTGCCGGCGAACCTGTGGTAGCGCGCGACGGCGTCGGCGTAAATCAACTCCAAGGCAAAACCGATGTGCGGTGGCGCATTGACGTAAGCGATCGAAGTCGTGACGTAAAATTTTTCTGACATAATCAATTCAAGAGATAGCTTTGGCCCAAAGGCTTGATCGCCGAACCGCCCGTGGGTTGCAGTCCCTGATCGAGCTCGACGGTGAAAGTCAGCGCGCCGCTGACTGTCTTGCCGTTTTCCGTATAAGCGCAAAGTGCATCGACTTTACCCGTCCCGGTCAGAGTCTGCAATCGATAATTCATGACCGCCGCGAGCTTGGGATCGCTCGTCGACCAAACGCATTGGTAAGTCACGTCAGCCGTGCGACCGTCAGCATAAGCCACCACGGCTTGGAGCGGCACGCTTTGGCTCGTGGTCAAAGTCGTCGGACCGACTGTGCTGACCCTGACGCCGGTGGGCAGGATCAGACCTTTGGCCACGCTGATCGCCGCGCGGGCGGACAAAGCCTTGCCCTCAAGCGTGATCTTGCCGTCAAGATAGACCGTCCCGTCGTGCGCCGGATAAAACTTGCTTCCGCTGATCCTGCCGTCCGCGGCGTTGGCCGGCGCAAAAGCGGCGTTGGCCGTGACATCCTTGACCGTACCGTCAGCGCAAACTCCCAACAGCGACAACGCGATTTCTTGGCCGATGGCGACGTTGTTGTCCGGTTTGGCGAACAGGCTCATACGCGGCGTGCCGCAAGCTGCGGCGGTCGGAGCTGCGGCGCCCGCGGCGGGAGGGGTGGCCGAATCAGGATTTGGGGTTTGATTCTTATTCGCTGGAGCAGTTTGGGCGGGTGGCGCGGCCAGGGTCGACGTGGGACTTGTTGAGGTAGCGCCGGTCTGGTCAGTCGCGCTTCCGCCTAAACCGGGTTCAATCAAGCGATAAATCAAAGCGTCGATTTTATGCTTGAGCTTGTCCGCGTTCTCGCCCGCCACGTCACTCGCGAGTGACGTGGTTCGCAACGTCGTCCTGGCCTGCATGAGTTCATTCAACAGAGCTTGCCTCAATCCCGCCGTATCGGCGGATGCTGGCGCAGCGAGCAAATCATCGATGCGTTCGTCCAGCGCAAGCAACGCTCCCCACTCCGCATCCGCAGCATCAGATGACAACAGGTTGCCGCGCAAATCAGCCAACTGCGTGATGTTCGGAGTCTGCCGCTCTGGGACGCGGCGCAAGATATCAATCACCTCATCCAAACGACGCAACAACACGGAACCGGCGCGGCTCCCGGCTAATTTAGAATTTCGCGCACGAGCGGCGAGAGCGGTCTGGATCCGTTGATTCGGTTTTTCGAGAACCAAACGCACGATGCGACGTTCCGCATAACGCGCCCTCAACTCGTCGCGCGTTTTACCGCTTAACGCCAGATGCACATCCTCGGATAATTTGACCAAGACTTCCGGCGCGGAGGAACGCAACGCCTCAAAACCTTTCCGCGCTGCCTTGGCCCACGCCTCGTCATCCGCGCGATCAGCTTTCAATTGTTCCGCGACCCAGACATCCTGCGGCGTGACTGCGCGGCGCGACAGCAAAGTACCGGATGACGAAAACTCACCGACTTCGGCGTCTTTCAAGAATGTCCCGCCTGGCATGACTTCGACCACTGACTCGCCGACCGCGACCACGGTGCTTGAAGCGGTTGGCACGACGCCAAAGGCGGTACCGCGTACGGTCGCGACTACGTCATCGGTCGCGACTTCCATCTCGCCCTGCAGATTCAAGATCTTGCGCAAACGCGTCCAAACCCGACCTGATTCGACTTTTATGCGCAGGGTCGCGCGCTCCAAATCCCAAGCCTGCGCCGGCAGCGTTTCGATCGTGATTTGGCTGCCTGGATCCAACCTGGTCACGCCGCGGTCTGACCAGCGGATATCCGCGCGGCCGTCCTTATCCGTGCGCACCGCGTCGCCTTGATGCAACTCTTGCGCCGCCATGACCGCCCGCCACTCGTCGCTCCCCGACGTTTTATATTCCACGTTCGCCTTGATGCTTTCGACGCGAATCGCCGGCACATCCTCGGAAGCCAGCGCGCCCAAAGACCAAAACCAATATCCGAAGACGATGAAAACGACGGCTATAAACGCCCCCCAGGCGAACTTTTGAGCTTTTTGCATGCGCGTATTAAACCGAAAAAACGACGAAAAGACAAGTTAGAGGGTAGAGGGTAGCCAGAAAGATAAATTGTCATCCTGAGCGAGCTTCGAGCGAGTCGAAGGACCTTTATCAGCCATCGGTTCAGACCAACGCTTATAAAGGTCCTTCGACAAGCTCAGGATGACAATATTTTTTTCCACGTCCTAGATTGGCCACTCTCTACTGTCTACCGTCTATCCTATATCTCCGTCTTCGCGATTTTGAGCAGCATCGCCGCTTGCGCCTCGCTCACCGGGTGCACGGACAGTCGGTTCTGCGAGACCAGCGGCATGACCGACAGACCGTAGGTATTCTTGATTTCCTCGAAACTCACCACGCGGTTGAGCACCTTCAATGGCTCGATATCTATGGCTAGCCAATCGCCGGTTGTAGCTGTTTCATCCGGATAAGCTTCCGAGGCGACCCGGGCCAGTCCGGTGATCATGCGCTCGTCGCCCGAATGGTAAACAAAAACCACATCGCCCGGTTTCATTTCGCGCATGTGATTGCGAGCCTGATGGTTGTGGATGCCGTCCCAACGCGCCTTCCCTTCCTTTTCCAACATCTCCCACGAATACTCCTGCGGCTCGGTTTTTACCAACCAATAAGCCATAAGATGACTATAACACTTACAAATTATAAATGTCGAATGACGGAATCAGAATGACTAGTTACGCAGAACATAATCTCTAATATCCCCTGAGCGAAGCAGCAGCGTAGTCGAAGGGTTACCTTATTCCGACATGGTAGTCCTTCGATGAACTCAAGAACTATTTTGAAATATTCCCTGAGCGAAACAGCGGCGCAGTCGAAGGGCTACCTAATTCCGACCAGGAACAATTTTAGACATTAGAAATTAGTCATTAGACATTCAGTCTATTCCCCTTCCCAACGCCCTTTCCAACTGCACCCTTAACATCTTGGTCAAACGTTTTTTGGGATAACCGACGAGTTCCATGAAACCGTCGCCTTTGACCCGCGTCGCGCCGATCGAGCCTTCCGCCTTGAGCGGACCTTCCCAATAATTCATCAAGCCGAAGAGCATCTCTTGCCCCGCGATCTTGGCTTGCGCTTTGAGTTTGAGTTTCCATTCCGGAATCTCCATTCCCCAGGCGACGGGGTAGACCGCGCCCGTCACGGGACTCGTCCAAACGTCGCGTCCAGGCACGATGCGGCAATCACTCGTAGTGCGGACAGTGCCGTCGGGAAAAGAGATGGTCGCGAGTACGGTCTCTTTTTTAAGGCCATAGCTGAAACATCTGAAGTCGGTACCGTCGGCGAACTGGAACGAAAACCATTTCCAGACGTGTTCATGGTTGAAAGTCAACTCACTGCACTGGTGATCCATCCAGGCTTGCCCCGTGACTTTTACCCAATCATCTTTGGCTTTGAGACGTAAACTGCCGCTGGCCTCGAGACGCGGATACGAATAATACCAAGTCTTGGCGCTCTTCAGATCAACCAGACCTTTGCCGTCCACCGGCATGGCGGGTTTAAGCGCGCGTAATTTGAGATTGAAGCGCGGCGTCTTGAGTGAATATTCGCGCTCGCCGATTTTTTTGAGGTCCAATTTTTTCCCGGCCTTGGCCCTGAACTCGTCGCCTTGAAAACTGCCTTTATCCAATCCGCTCAAGAAAAAATCTATGCTTGGCTCGAACTCCCCCGTCTCGATGCACGAGATAAGCGAATGCGTGAACCACACCGGACCGATGCCGAACGGTTTCATCTTGAACAGCGCCAGCATGAAGGAATAATTCCTCCCGTTCTTTTCAGCCGTATGACCGCTCCAATACCACCACTCGACGGGCCAGGGCTGGATGCCGTCCGACAAGACTTCGATTTTAGGCATAGGGAGAGTATAGCTCATGGAAGCTGGAAGCTAGAAGCTAGGATCAAACCCTAACCCCCCAGCTTCCAGCTTCTAGCTTCTTGCCCCTACCATCCCAGCCCAGTCACTCCTTAATCGCTTTTCTGGCGCGTGAAAATCACTCGCGGCGGGCCGTCGGTCAGCTTATCCGCGTAATCGTAATCGTGCAGGCTTTGCATGAAAGTCGCGTAACCGTAGCGATGACCTGCGCCTTCTTTGCGGTCGCCGTCGTCGTTGACGATGAACTCGTTGGTCGTGTCGTCATAACCCGTGACCACCAGCATGTGGTAATACGAACCGCTGCGCGCAAACGGGATGTTGGGGTTGGCCAGGGTCTTGCCGTAATGCAGCGAGATGACGGGATGGCCTGCGCGGATTTCGCGCTTGATGTCTTCGCCCGTGGGATTGTCTTTTATCTCGGCTTTGAAATCGGTATTGACGTTGATCAGCTTCTCGGTGCGCGCGGCGTCGGTGTTGGCGTTGGAGCCCCAGGTCGCATCCTCGGCCGCGAACAAATCTTGCATGTAGTTTTGCGCCTCGAGCCGCGAGACTTCGCTTTGGCCCGCGTAGAAAAAGTGGACCATAGCGATGCTCGCCTCTTCGCAGCCGTTGATCCACGGTCCCTTCCAACTCCCCTCCGGAGATTCGCTCACGAACGGCACGACCAGAGCGGCTTTTTCCGGCACGGCTTGACGCGGACCATTTTCGGACGCCGTCGAAGATACCGCATCTTTGGTCGTGATGACGATGCCCTGATCCGGACTCGCGGCCGGCGCCGGCTTCGGCGTCCTCACGACGCGGGTTTGCGTCTTGTATATCAAAATCGCATACACCCCGGCAAAAACCGCCAGGACAAGCGCAGGATATGCGATTACCCTCTTTTGCATATCAGGTGTGTAACATTTAAATCCAAAAATGTCATCTTAGCGGCTCGCCTTCGGGAAAAAGCATCAGGCGTTCCGGCTCGAACGTATGCACGAACCAAACCAGGCCGTGGCGCGCCAACGCGGCGGGGCTCGTGACATAGCGGCGCACGCCGTCCTGCAAGTAAAAAATCCTGGGGCTCCCCGCAGCCCTGGCTAGTTTGGGATAAGTGAAGAGCACGCGCGGCGGACCATCTGCCTTGCGCCTGGCGTAATCATAATCATGCAGCGAGTCCATGTAGTTCGCGTAAGGATAACGATGATACTTGCCATGCGTCGGATCGCCGGGATCGTTGACCACGAAGTCTTGCGCCGCATCGTCATAACCCACGACGACCGTCATGTGATAATAAGACCCGTTACGCGCGAACAAGACGCCTGGATTATCCAGCAGCTTGCCGAAGTGCAAAGCGATGACCGGGCGTCCCGCATCAATCTCATCCTTGATGCTTTGCAACGTCGGATCTTGCACGATATGCGCGTTAAAATCGGAATAGCGAATGAGCATATCCAAGCTGCGCGCCGCATCTGAATTTGCGTTGGAACCGTATTTTTGGTCTTGATAGGCAAAAAGATTGCGCATGAATTTTTCCGCCTGCTTCAAATCGAACGTCGTCACGCCGCGGTAATAATTATCGACCATGGTGATGCTGGCTTCCTCGCACGCTTCCTTCCACGGCCCGCTCCAACCCTTCTGCAAAACTTGGTTTATATACGGCACGCCCAAGATTTTCGCCGGCGCCACGCTCTGCGCCAAAGCCGCCCCGGCCGAGGCCACGAAGCAACTTATCAGAACAAACAAAAATATTCTGCGCTTCAGCATACGTTCGCCTCGCAAGAATATCATTTTGTAGTGCCGACGCCAAAATCAGTGGATGACTACGGAACTTCGATCAGTCATCTTTCTTCTGACCCAATATCTTCCCCAGCTCTTTTTTATGCGTGCTTAAATATTCGACCGCCAGCTCGATGTTGTCTTGCGGGTACCAATATATGGTGGGCAGACGCGCCAAGACTTCTTCCGGCGTCAGGTTCGCCACGTCGATTTGATAGGCGCTTTTGATTTTAGCCTGCCACTTAGCCATCTCTTTCAGCTTCAAACGCAACAACCGAAGCAGCGCCGCTTTGGAACGCGCAGGAATCAAGACGACCGTCTCGCGCAGATCGATTTCGGGCAAAGCGTCGGCCGTGCGTTCGAGGTTGACTTCGGCCTGATCCCCCGTGGTCAGTCTCCCCGCTTTGCGCGCCAACTGCACCCGCGTCAAAAAATCTTTTTTCGGCGGTTTATGTTCTTCAGCATCCAAATCCTTAATGCTCTTAGCGAGAAGCGGTTTGAAGATAGGCTCCATCGAAGACGTGTCCTGAATCGCTTCCAACGAATCGACGCTATGGAGCGATCCCCAACTCACCCTCGACCGCTCGTCTTCAAGCAATCGCTTGGCCGGAAAAGCATAACCCAGTCCGCCTTTCCAAGCTTCGTCATTTTGCGCCGTAATCCCGGAAGTACCGGCATACATGAGCTGGGTTTTGCCGACCTTGAATGAGATGTATTCATTCTTGTCATGCGAGTCGTGCAGGACCCGGGGATAAGCCTTGTAGTATCCGCGATTCGTCCTGACGAATTCCGGGGCTATAGCGTCAGCCAAAGCTCGCGAGGTCATGAGCTTGCCGATGATCAAAGATTTCGCGAAACCATCGGGTCGCGCCAAATTGTTGGCCAAAAGCTCGACTTCGCTCGAAGGTTTTTCTTGGAATTCACGCCGGATCTTTTCCGCCGATATCTCGGCGGAAGGCAGACTCTCTTGGACCGGATTATGCTCAAACATACGACAACAAGGTTACCTCGACAGAGCAAGTCAATCAAACACGTCACGCTTCGATTTCCAAACTTGTTGCCTATAGTCAACAAGTTCGGAAGTAATGTTTTTAGGACTTACGCGTTTGAATAATTGCACGCTGTCATTGCGAGGAGTAGCAACGACGAAGCAATCTCTGGACTCCGGAGATTGCCGCGCGCTTTTGGACTATGCGCTCGCAATGACAAGCAGAACGCCAAATGCGTAAGTCCTAGTTTTGTCATTTGGCGTTATCATCTGGAACAAAAAAGACGCTTCCGAAGAAACGGGAGCGTCGTCTGTCATCCCGGGTTCACTCGCCTCGGGATTTGAGGGCGTAGCCGATGAGCTTGTAGAGGATGCGCGCGGCGACGTTGGCGTCCCACGGATCGTTGCCGGTTTCGCACACGTCGAAGCCGATGATCTTGCGCTTCCTCGACAACTTGTCGAGCAGCCTGATGGTGTTGTTGAAGGTCAGCCCTCCAGGCACCGGAGTGCCGGTGTGCGGACAGAGCGACGGTTCCAAACCGTCCACGTCGAAGGATACGTACACGCGCGGGCGCAAGCAATCGACGATCTCCGCGCACCACGAGTCCCACGGGCGATCTCCTGATTCGTCTTCGAAGTAGGTGACGACCCTCCGCGAATGCAGGATGTAATCGTACTCCTCCTCGCAGTAGTCGCGGATTCCGACTTGGACCAGCCGCGTGGCTTGGGGCAACTGCTCCATCACGTTGCGCATGATCGAAGCGTGCGACCAGACGAAGCCTTCGTAGGCCTTGCGCAAATCCGCGTGCGCATCGATCTGCAGGATGCTGAACTCGCCGCGGTCGTTGACGGCCTGAAGCAAGCCGAACGGCGTCGAATGATCGCCGCCCACTACGCCCACGATCTTGCCGGCCTTAATCCAGCGCTCGGCGGCCACGTAGACTTCACGGTTCACCCTTTGCCCGATTTTGTTGACCTCATTCAGCTCGTATTGCAGCTCGGGTGCGCGGGCCATTCCGCCGCGCTCGATGATGGTTTGCGCCAACTTCTTGGCCTTGGCATCGAGACGCGCGATGTCCTGCGGGATCGGCAACATGCAAATCCCCTCCTCGTACGGACGACCCAGATTGCGATCGAAGAGATCGACTTGCTTGCTCGCCTCGAGGATCGCCGCCGGAGCTTTGGAAGTCCCGCCGCCGAACGACGTGGTCGCCTCGAAAGGCACAGGGATCAATACGACTGCACTCTCCTCCGGCGTCGTGTTCAGTCCGTAGATCCCGGAATCCGGCGCCGCTGCCGCATTGGAGTCGAAAGCTTTGGCTGACTTCTTGACTGGTCTCTTCATTTTCCCGTCCTCTTTCGTGAAAGGAACTGCCGTTGGCATGTAAGCACAGATAAAAAAGACGTGCAAGGGTATAGCCCTTGCTCGTCCGCGACGATTTTCAAGAACCGCTTTTAATATTCTTAGGACTTACGCGTTCGGATGAACGTACGTTGTCATTGCGAGGAGTAGCAACGACGAAGCAATCTCCGGACTCCAGAGATCGCCGCGCGCTTCTTGATTATGCGCTCGCAATGACAGGCGGGCCGCGGATGCGCAAGTTCTATATTCTTCTGAAACCTGCCTCGACCGCCGCGTATTCCGCGTCGTCCTTGCCCCACATGTCTTCGAATTCCTGCAGCGTCATCCAGCGATATTCCGAATGGTCTTCGGGATGGAGCACGATGGATTGTTCCGGATTTTTCAGCGTCGCGAGGTAATCTATTTCGACGACATGATTTTCTCCGTTCAGGTAGGTAAAAGCGTAGACCGGATCGTGGACTTCGACTTCCATGTCGAGTTCTTCCATCAGCTCGCGCTTCAATGCGACTTCGAGCGACTCGCCGAATTCGACATGCCCGCCCGGCAGCTCGAACTTTCCAGGCAAAAACCTTTTCGTCTCCGCCCGCCGCGCAGTAAAAATTTTCCCATCCTTATGCAAGATGGCGCAAACCGTAATCAGTTGTGATGGCATATGAGTTTTATTTAGATTTTTCCTCGCCGCTTAGCGGGATTCTTTCGCTGTTTATGTTTTGGACCCATTCTTTATCCAGGCCGACCAAAATTTCGGCGTACGGGAATCTACGGCTCCAATCTTCCAATTCTTTCCTGTGGTGCGTCGTCTCGTAGGCGAAGCCAATATATTTGTAAGGCAAAGACTCATCCGCATTCAAACCGACTTTAGCATGAAAGGCGCATCCGTCCAGAAGTTTCGGGTCGTTGAACGCGAATCTCGTTTTGATTCTGCGCTTGTCGAACGCATCCACCGCTGCGCCTAAGTACTGTTGATTCCACGGGGCGTGAATATTATTAAAAAACCATCCGCCTTCTCTAAGATTGAAATCCGGATGGATTTTTTCTTGTTTCTCGGTTTTGCCGCCGAGTATCGCTTCGAAGAAGTTTTTCATAAAAAAGATATGTCAAAATCCGCGCTACTCATCGATCACCGTATCCTGGATGACACCATACCGAAGATGGATGAAAGATTTTTCGAGAGAATCGCACGAAACTAGTTCCAACGCTTTCAGTTTCTTCAATTCATCGACGGAGTGGATGGCTTCGCCGTCGATCAGCGTCGAAGTGGTCGCGCCGCCGATAAGCAACGGAGCAATGACGATGGAGACGTGGTCGATCAGTCCTTCGCGCAGGAGCTTGCCGTTCAGAGTGCCGCCCGACTGGATAGTGATTCGTTCGATGCCGAAATCTTCTTTCAGCTTAGTCAGCAGATTGGGCAAATCAAGTTCCGGGACGGAGGAAATGAGTTGGATGTTCTGCAGGGAGTCGGGAATCGGATATCGGGGATTCGTCGTGACGATGATCACTCGCTCAAGCCACGAGGAAAGATATGCCAAACCTTTTTCCGTCAGGTGCGGTTTGTTGTCGATGATCACGCCGGTCACGGGAATCTTGTGCGCGGCCGGTTCGCGTCGGTTGAAACCGATCTTCGCGAACACGCGACCGCTTTGCAGAAAACACGCGTCGGTCTGCTTTTCGAGAGCGTAATATTGATACAACCCCTCTTTCACGCCACGGATGCGTTTCCAATCCGCATCGACATCCAGCTCGTCCGTATCGCCGCTGGATATCTTTCCATCCAGCGACATGAGCATGAACAGGGTTGTAGAGGGTCTATTCGACATAGTGGCGTTTGTCACATGTTAGAACATTAAAAATTATAAAACAAACGCTTGGTCAGTTCGCCACGAGATGATCAAATTCGCTCACGGCAGGTTGCATTATTTTTTCCGCTTGGACTCTCGCCTGCGCATGTTTTATGCTGTCCGCATATGACCCAACAAACTCAATCGGTCCGCGTCGCCAAAGTCTCGGACGTCGCGGAAGGCGCGTCGCTTTGCGTGGCCGCGCAAGACAAGGCGCTCGCCCTTTTTCATGTGGACGGCAAATGGTATGCCTTGGACAACTTGTGCCCGCATGCCGGCGGCCCGTTGTGCGAGGGCAAGACCAAAGACGGCGTCGTGACCTGTCCCTGGCACGGCTCGCAATTCAAGCTCGACGGCGGAGGCGTCGTGCACGGTCCGGCGCAAGTTGACGTAAAGACTTATCCCGTCGAGATCCGCGGCGAAGATGTCTTCGTGACCTTGGAGCAAAGCGCGCCCGCGGCGAGCCCGAAACCCATCACCCTCGCCTTCCAACCGACACTCGACGCGGAACATCCTTTTGTCTTCGAAGGTTTCGTGGATGAGTTGCTGCAAGGACTGAAATTCCCGTTCAAACTTTATGGCGTGCTGCCCTTCGTGGTGCTGGCGCAGAGTTCGGATGAAATCGACGTGTACCTGGGCAAAGTCCACGCCACCGAAGTCGATCTTCAGGCCTTATCCGGCGTGATGGCGAAGTTGAATGAAAAATGGAAAACTTCGATTACCTATTGCCTCTTCCTTACGACGCAATTCCCCGGCGTCATGCTGCTCAACATCCGCGGACCGCATGCGCCCATGAGTCTTGAAAATACCATCAAGTATTGAGGCGAGGCGTTGGCCGAAGCGCCGAGGGCAAAAACAATAAACTAGCGGCAAGATTCCCGAGCAAGAGTCCGCCGATCGACACATCAAAACCCAACATGGGTAGGCTTGAGGCAAGCCACAAACTGCCGACCGAAAAAATCCCGACCAGCGCGCCGTAGGCGATACGTGTATTGCGCGTCGGAAAACTGGAGGTGATCGGCTCGATCAACATCACCGTGGCGAAAAAAATCAGCGGACCGTTCACGAGCGCGGAACGCAGGATCAAAGGCAGCATTTGGATTGAGGCGCCGCGCATCAACGCAAAACCCGTCAGGCACAGCGCGTATACGAACAGGAACGTGACGGCGACATGAAAGCGCTGTTGGCGCCACAGGATGAACAGTCCGACGGCGGAGACGGCGAGCAACGTCCAGACATCCATGGCTGCCGTCCACCATGAGACGACGGGCACGAAAAATGAGATGAGCGACAGAGAAAGTCCGGCTGGATTCAAGATGTGGCGCGTCTTGCCCAAATGCAGCAACTGCTTTCCGGCTACGGCCAAGAACGGCAACAAGACCAACAGCGGCCACGTCGGGTTCGGTGGTCCGACATTAGCCAAAATCAGTCCGGATATCAAAGATGAAATCGGCACATACCACACTCGGTCACGCAGCCGCGTCCATATCAAATCGAACGACGCATACAACGCGACGATCGCGAGTCCGAACAGAAAACGTTCGGGAGCGCCGGAACGGATGGCTGCGGCCAACAGCAAAACGCCGAGGTACGCCAGCATGAAATATTTTATGTTGATGCGCTGTCTGAAGGAAGAAGGCACAAGTCGCGTTGATTACGCTCCCCTATTGCACGATCAGCGTCGCGGTCATCGTCGGATGCGGGGCGCAATGGAAAGCGTAGCTGCCCGCCGCGAGCGTCGCCGTGTCGAGCGTATAGGAGCTTCCCGACTGGATTTGTCCGCCGTCGAAGGCGCCGCCGTCGGCTGTCACAGTGTGCGTGACGGAGTCGCTATTCTTGAACACGACCGCATCACCCCGCTTGACGGTCAGCGTCTTGGGAGAAAAAGCGAAATTTTGAATCGTGATGTTCTGCGTCGTCTTGACGCCGGTGTCGGAATTTTGAGCCGGAGGCGAAACTGGAGCCGCGGTGTTCGTCACGACCGGCGCTTGCCCCGAACAACCCGCACCGAAAAGCATGAGCGCGAGACTGACCACGAAGATTTTTTTCATATGAATGCTGTTTTAATTGTAGTTAGGACTTAAGCGTTTAAGGATTTGCTTGTCATTGCGAGGAGCAGCAGCGACGAAGCAATCTCCGGAAACCGGAGATTGCCGCGCGCTTTTGGACTATGCGCTCGCCACGGCGTTCGCGAACGCCGTGGCTCGCAATGACAGTGCGTAATCAACCAAACACGTAAGTTTTAATAGTGTATCAGACAAACAAAAATCTTTCGAAGAAACGGCGCGGCGCATTGACACGCGCGACATTTATCGCTACGTTCAAGCCACATCGGAGGTAAAAAGTGCTTCTTCCCGGACATTCAAATAAAGCTGCCTTCATCGATCGCGACGGCGTGCTGAACGATCTCGTCGATCGCGGCGCAGGATTCTATCTCGGCGGAAAGCCGTTCCGTTGGACCGCGCCGTTCAAGCGCCGAGAACTCCGTCTCAAACCAGATATCCGCGAGGCGCTTGAGCTGATCGAGCGCAAAGGCTATCTGCGCATCCTCGTGACCAACCAACCTGATGTCGCCACCGGACACATCCCTCCCGACGAGTTCGAGCGGATGATGGCGATCTTCCGGGGGCTTCCCTTGAACTCCCTCTATGTCTGCATGCACAGCCCGAAGGCGGGTTGCGCATGCCGCAAGCCGGCCCCAGGCATGCTGCTCGCCGCGCGCGACGCCCATGCTGTCGACATGAGCCGTTCCTATATGATCGGCGATATGGAGACCGACGTCATAGCAGGCCAAGCCGCAGGCGTGCGCACCGTGCTCGTGACGAACGAAGTCACCGTCGCGACCGCTGCGCATCACCGCGTCTTGAACATCATGGAAGCCGCGCTCCTGCTGCCCTGACCCGCCCTACCACACAGCTCCGCAACCCCAACTCGGGTCGCGGAGCTTTTCTTTTAGACGGTAGCCAATGTAGGGGCGCATGCCACGACGCTCGCGAGCGCCGTGGCATGCCATGCGCCCTGACGGTAGACGGTAGCCAAAATAAGAGACTGTCATTCTTGAGGCCGTCTGACGGCCGAAGAATCTTCCTATTCCTTAAGGTATAGGAAGATCCTTCGCTGCGCACGAGGATGACAATTGCTTTGAACCACGGAAGGTCTGGCTACCCTCTATCCTCTACTTTCTACCCTCTAGCTAGGCACTGTTGCATTATTGGTTGATGGTTTGGGGTGAGACTTGGAGCAGCAACTCATTCACGAGCAGTTCCATCGAAGCCTCAGACTTGATACCGCGCCTTGTTTTGAGTCTGGCTTCAACTTGTCC
>JBAZZT010000002.1:0-164984 GCA_041658705.1 Patescibacteria group bacterium | reverse complement strand
CAACTCTCGGCCCCAGACCCCGCCTGGATACTACGACTTTCATCTTTTTCATGAAAACCTCCTTAGCCAATCAGGCGGGGGTCCGGGGGTTTGCGTCAAGCCAGACGAACGTCAGAGGCGTAAGTCCAATTTAAGATAAAAATTCGAACCTTCCAATTTCCTCAAAACGTACCTATCGGACCATTTTGGGGAAATGGGTTGAATTAAGGATTAGGAAGCGATACTTGTCTTACTTCGAGCGTGCTAAGCTGTTCGGGCTTATGGATTACGATGTAATTATCGTCGGTGCGAGTTTTGCGGGTCTTGCCTTTGCTCATCATGTGCCGCGGAATAAGCGCGTCCTGCTTGTCGATACTAAGCCGTCCGTCGGCTCAAGCGTCGAGTCAACGGGACTGATAACGCGCGCCACGCGAAAAGAATTCGCGGAATTTTTTGCTATCGACGCTCACCTCACCAATCCCATCAAATCCATCTGCGTCGTGGCGCCGGGCTTTGAAGAGCATTTTATTTCGCGCGTGGCCGAACCCTGGATCTTCCAAACCGATACGCGAGGTTTAGTCGCGGGCTTGGCCCAGGCTTTGCCGCAAAACATCGATGTTCAAACCGGCATGACTTTCGTTTCAAGCCAAAAAACGGAACAAGGATTAAAGATTAAATTACGGCGCAACGGGGATTCGTTCGAGCACACGACCAAGCTTCTGGTCGGCGCGGATGGCGGTCGATCGAAAGTCGCGGAGGCGAGCGGACTTGATCGGAACAAAAAATTCCTTTTCGGCTACGAGCGCGTCATCCCGGGCACGGTCAAACTGGGCGAAAATCCAGAAGAGACTATCTATCATTTTTGGTTCGGTGAATTTTCGCTGGGCTACGGCGGCTGGCTTTCGCCGACAAAACTCGACGGACGTCCCGCTTTCCGCGTGGGCTTAGCTAAATTCATGCAAGATAGGGGAGAGGCGTCGGCTTTAACCGACAAGTTCCTGGGCATTTTGGCAGAGCGTGGCATAGTCGAATACGACCCGCGTGATTTGCGCGGCTCGTATATGTTCGGCGGTCTCATCCCCATCGGCGGCGCTCTTCGTCGTACCGTCGGCGAGCGGACGATACTCATCGGCGACGCAGCCGGATATTGCGGAGCTTTCGCCGCCGATGGCATCAAGGGCGCGGTTGTCTCGGGCAAAGAGGGCGCCAAGCTCGCCACGGCATTCCTCGACGGCGATGCGCGAGCCCTTCGGCGTTTACCGCGAGCCATGCAACGCCACGGCGGACTGCTCGAATATTATCAGCGCCAACTGCGTTACCGCTTCATTTGGGATTTGATGCGCCGCGACCGCACCTTTCGCGCCATGTACGACGTGATTGCGGCGGAGAAGGACTCCTTCCTGGATCAGTTCTGCGACAACAAAGACAAACGCAAAAGCCTGCTACGCATCGTCCTCAAACCGCGACATATAGGAAGATTGCTTAAATATGCCGTTTTTTTGGTTTTCGATGGATTGTTTCATGTATCGTTGACGTCGTATTTTTTGAAAATATCGTGAGGATGTGGCAAAGTCGAATTGATTTTATGACCGACCGAATAACGACTGAACAGCGCAGTGCCCTGATGTCAAAAATAAAAGGAAAAAATACAGGCTTGGAATTATCGATTTTCAGGGAATTGCGTCGCAGGAACGTTTATTTCAAGAGACATTATAGTAAAGTCCCCGGAAGTCCCGACCTCGCCTTGCCCACGAAGAAAATCGCAATTTTCATCGATGGTGATTTTTGGCACGGCTTCAGGTATCCGGCATGGCGTCATAATCTATCGACGGATTTTTGGCGTGAAAAAATTGAGCGCAACCGTCGACGCGATAAGAGGAACTTCAGGAAATTGAAGCGCATGGGCTGGCGCGTCTTGAGAGTATGGGAACATCAGATACTGAAAGACTTCAACGGTTCCGTGCTTAGGATCGTTGAGCACATGAGAGGCTGATGATTTTTTACCGAGTTTATTTGCCCGCCGTATTTACTATATAGTTAAGCGAGTACATGGCGTAAAGCTGCCGTTTCGGTATTTTTTTCTTGCCTATCAATTTTTCTATACGCTCGTGTTCAATCAAATCCTTATTGGAGACTGATTGCGTGATGAAATCCTTCACGGCTTCCACTAAGCCATCCGGTTTCATGAAGGGTCCGAAATCCTTATGTTCGACATGCATGCGTTGCAGTTTTTCGTAATCGCCGATTTTTCCGGAAAAATGTTTATGGAATTCATGGATGAATTTATTGCCGTCAGCGTCTGCTTCCAAAATAGATTGAATTGAGCCCGCTCCCTCGTTAAGCAGAATCGGTTTATATGATTTCCCTGAGCCTACATAAGCGCAGGCGTACCATTTTTTGCCCGGCGTGTCTGATTTTTCATGCGGATTGAAGTTGACCAGGGCCACGGTCATGTTGCCCGTCTTGAATGGATGACGACGGAATTTCGAGTCGGACTTTTTACCCGGAGGATCGTTGAACTTAACGGTCGTGAAGCTATTCAAGTTTTGGACGGTTTCGAAAATCGGGTTCTTCAACTTCGGCAGTCCGAACACCCTTCGTAGTTCTACGGCTACGGCGGCGCTCATGTGGGGACAAACTGCATTTCCGATTTGGCGCCATTTTACGCTTTCGCTGCCGTAGAACTGATAGGTAATCGGGAAACCCATCAAAGAGGAGGCTTCGCGGATTGTCGGTAGACGATATTCGCCGTCTCCTTTGCGTTCGATTTCGGATTTATACAATATCGCTTCACGCGTGCTCGCTGATCGCGTGGCCATGATAGTCCGGCTTGGTCGACCCTCGTCTTCAGGAAACGCCATTTTCCCCATGAAAGGGTGGTCAATCTTTGCGCGTTTTGCGGCTTCCCATTCGACTTCGTAGACGCCAGTATCATAGAAATGATCCGTCACCTGGCTCATCGGTAAGATTAGGTTGGGGTAATTCGGGTCAGCCACCGGGTCGGTGCTGAACACATTGAAAGGTGACGGTAATGCACTCTTTATCTCGCGCAATGTCATGAACTTTCCCTCGTGGGTTTTTTTAGGCGCCAAGAATTTGCCCTTACCTGGTCCGAACAACAGTTCGCCGCACACGAACCTTTCACGTTTTTGTGGCGAGCCGTAATCTGCGGCGCAAAGGATGCCGCCGTTATCGGGATGAGACGCGCGCAGGGCGATGTCGGAAGCTTTTTTTCCAATTGATTTGGCGAAAGAATCAAGCTTTAGGTCCGTGAACGTGTATTCTTGTTTGACGAAGTTTTTCGAATTCGGGACGTTCTCCATATACCAGACCTTCAAAACCGAACCTTTCTGATGTTTTTTCACGGCGACCACCCGCAAGAACGATTCAATCAAACGAATACCAAGAGATTTATCGGCTTTACCGGCATTGTTAGACATCGAAAAAGATACGCAGGGAGGGCTGCCCACGATGATTTCCGTACTCGGTATCTTGTCGATGTCGCCCACCGGGCACTTTTCGTAATCCAATATATCCATCGGATCGTCCTGCAGGCCGTGGTTGAGGTTATGCGTCTTCACAGCCGGCGCCCAGTTATCGAAACCCATAACGACCTTGAAGCCTTGCTGCCTAAAGCCCTCCGACCAGCCGCCGGCGCCTGAGAAAAAGTCGACGACACGGATTTTGTTTTCTGGGGTTTTCATATTATCCTAAACCGATAAGTGGCACGATTTTAATACAAACGCTACTCTTGAGACAGTATGTTATCCACAACGCAAGTAAATCCTACCACGAACGCCGGTTACGATCAAACCGACCCTGAAGACATATTGAGGCATGCCAAGCTGCTGCTCGGTAAATCCTTGAGAGACGTAATCGATTCCGATCGAGTCCGCAGGAGGGGTAAAGGTGGGATAGGCCAAGATGTCGAGGAGTTGTTTTTCGGTCTCGTACCCAACAACCGACCCATGCCTGACTTTCAGGAGGCGGGCTTGGAGCTGAAGACCTTTCCGATCAAGCACCTCAAGGATAAGAGACTAGTGGCGAAAGAAAGAGTGAGTTTGGGGATGATAGATTACGGGACCATGGCGACGGAAGAATGGGCGCATAGCTCATTTCTGAAGAAAAACTCTTTCTTGTTATTGCTCGCCTATCTCTATCAAAAGGGGATAACTGACTATTTCGATTATATTTTCAACCTGGCTGAGTTGTGGCGGTTCAGTGAAGAGGATTTGAAGATAATGAAGGACGACTGGTTAAAGATAAGGGAGAAAGTCAAAGCGGGAAAAGCGCACGAAATTTCGGAAGGGGATACGCTCTATTTGGGCGCAGTCACTAAATCCGCGACCGGAAATTCTCGGACCAGTCAACCTTTCAATAGAATTCCTGCCAAACCGAGAGCGTTGTGTCTGAAACAGCAATACATGAATTTGGTGGTGGACAAGATTCTAGGTTTAAGGAAGCTGGACGTCGAGAACGCCGTGAAATCGGTTGAGAGTTACGAAAAGGGCGAGACCTTCGAAGAATTCATAATCAGGAAATTCAAGCCATACTTCGGCATGAGCCTGGAGAAGCTCGGAACAATGTTCGCTGTCGGATCCAGTGCGAAGAATTTTGCCGCAACCATAACGCGCAGGATTCTGGGAGTCAGGAAGAATAAGATCGAGGAATTCGAAAAAGCGGGTATCACCACGAAGACGATTCGATTAGATATCCACGGCAATCCAGAAGAAGCGATATCCTTTCCGAGAATGCATTTCAAAGAGCTTGCCTTGGAGGATTGGGATGACTCAACCTTGAGGGAGATGCTGGCAAAAAGGTTCTTTCTCGTCATCTATCAAAAACAGAAAAACGGTACTTATAAATTAGCTAAAGTAAAATTTTGGAGCATGCCGGAAGAAGTCCTCGACGACAAAGTAAGGAAAGTCTGGGAATCCACCAAGAAAAGCATAGTCAAGGGTGATTTTTCGAAGTTGGTCAAATCATCCGATGACATGGTGTCGCATGTGCGGCCTCATGGCCGGAACTCAAAGGACAAAGACATCCTCCCGAACGGCAAAAGAGAAACCAAAAGATGTTTCTGGTTGAATCGAGATTTCATCAGAGATAGCATGCTATGAGGATTTTGCGGGATTCGCCTTTGTCTTGACACCTTTTTCGGCTCATGTTAAGCCTTTATATCCTGCAAAGTCAGGATGTTCATTAAGCCCCTTTAAGCATTCTTAACGGGCTTCTGCATTTGCGCCAAAAGTGCGCACTCGTCTGATTTGAGCACCTGACGGGTGCGTTGCGGAGACGATGAGTCACCGTGGAGACCTGAAGTCGAGCAGGGGGCTCGGCTCACACACAAGGAGGCGCAGATGTTCGGAAGCTGACAAGACAGCCGATTCCGTACGCGATCCCATTGGACGCGATTCCAGTTCAGACGGGCCATATAGAGCCCGTCTTATTTTTCTTGAAATCGTTCATCGTCAGGATTCCGCGCTTTTGCCTTTTTTCATCTTGATATTTTTCGCCAACAAGAAGCCGTCGCTTTTTATTTTGGGGAACTTGAGCACCACGGTGCGGTAACCGGGTTTTTTAGCCATGATCATGAAGGATCCGCGATTGACGATGAAAGCGTATCTGCCTTTGGACAGGGTGACTTGGGTTTCTAGAAGCTTATTGAAGCGCGTTTCCAAAATCCTCACCACGACATCAGTCAATGGTTTTTTAGTTTCTGCGTCCATGACCGTGCCGAAGGGCGGTTCGGGCGGTTTCAGGCTGAACAACCGACGCAGCATGAAAAACGCGTACAGGATGAAGATGCTCCAGGTAAAGATGTCGCGCATCCAATAGGCAAAAGCCAACGCGGCTAGGGAGATCGTGAGCGACAGCGCTTGTTGCGCGTGTTTGCCCAAAGACCAGCCCTTCCACCACGCCGGCGCGGCGCCATTGGCCGGATCAAGCGGAATGTTTTTGGTCATGACGCCGTAATCTTGGATTTGGATGTGCGGCGAAGGCAGGATATTTTCGTAGACCGAGCGGTTTTTATCTTTGGTCACGCGCTTGGACGGAAAGGTATAGCCGGGTTTGCCGACGCTCAAATAATATTCGCCACGCGGCGCGAGCAGACGATAGCGCCCGATATTGTCGGCCACCGCGGTGCGCACGATTTGTCCGTGCAAGTCGCGCAAACTCAACATGGCGAGCTGTACCGGCTTGCCCGTGGCGCTGTCAAAAACCGTGCCGTAGCCCTTTTTACGCCGCTTGAAAGCGCGGAAAAGCTGGCGCGTCAAACGTGCCGTGAGCAAAAGCGTGGCGGCGAAGCCTGCATTCAGCCAGATGAGTTGCGTCGTCGGCATGCCGTGATTATACTCCCGAATCTCGTTCAGTGTCCTGCGCCCTGGCCAAATACCCGACCAACGCATAGAATGCCGGAACTAACCTTTTATCCGTCCGTCCTTTATGCCCGACATCCAAGACATCTTCAATCGCCTGCAAGCCAAGAAAAAAGAAAAAAAGAAAATCCATTCCGCCGTGCGCGATGCGCTACTCACCTCAAAGCCGTATCAGGATTTGGTCGAGGAGTTGCGTCGCGTGAGGGAGAAGAAGCGCGGACTTGAAGATCAGATCAAAGCTCAATTCGCGAGCGAGATGAGCGAGATGGAAAAAATCGAGAGCGACGTCAAAAGCGACAATCAACTGGTCTGCGACATGGCTTTGACTAAGATCATGCGCGGCGAATCAATCGAGTTGCAAGACGAAAACGACACCAAATATCTGCCGGTCTTGACCGTCAAATTTCAAAAAACTAAGTAGTCGGTTCAGCCGCTGGAGAGCGGAGTCGGATGCCAAAGGGCCATCGTCGAAAAAATCAGAATGAGGAATAGCGCCAAGAAACCGAGGTTCATAAAAAACGCGCGCAGCGCATCCTTCTTCTGTCCCTCGAAATAAAGATAGGCGGGATAACCCAGGACTAATCCGCCGGTGATGGTCGCCGAAAAGACGAAGAGCATGAGGAAACCGGTCACGGCAAACATCGGATTAAAATTGGGGGAGTTACCGAATAAGTCTTGGGCATTTTGCATGAGCCAGGCGACGCCGGCAACGTAAATGACTACGCCAGCGGACGAAGCCAGGCTGCGCAGGATGAGCTTGGAGTTTTTCATATGCGATAAGTATACCTGCGTGCGGGGTATTTTGCATCAGATTGACCGGGGAATCAGGGTATGGTTAAGTTTTTATGGAGGAAGAGATGAATAATATCGAAAATCTTGAGGGGGATAAGTTCTTTACGAAAATCGCCACCTCATCCCACAACCGGTACGAGCCGGTAGCTGAAGATGGCGACAGCAGCATAAACGACGATTACAGCGGCCCAGGCGAATTCCGCCGGGTGTACTGGTGGGAAGCTGAAGTCCTGATAGAGGAAAAGACCAGCGGGAAAACCGTCAGGTGCCTCCTCGTGACCCAGGATCTGAAAGCAGAATTCTGGACGGGTGATTTCTGGAAGGATATGTTCGGGCCCTTCGAATCGGTCTTGGACTCGATCGCGCAGTCGCGCGAGTTCTATGACCATTTTGTCGGTTTGATCATGAAGAAGCATCGAGGGTCAACCGGTTTTCCCACGCCGAAGTCGAAGATCAAGGTCCAACAGACTAGAGCGGAATTTTGGGAGGACTACATCTTCGTCTCGCTAGACGACTTGCTGGCCAGGGGCATCTTGCTCGATGCGACCGGTCAACGCTCATTGCCTCTTGCACCGTGAGACTCCACGCCCCGATTCGTTCGGGGCGTTGTCGTATGCATCCAGCCCTGTACGCAATCCGCAGTACGCGCTACCTTGGCGTCGTCATGCCTAAGCCCCGTCTTTTGCTCCATGCCTGTTGCGGCGTGTGCAGCGCCTATGTGCCGGAATTGCTCATGCCGGATTTTGAGGTGTCGGTTTTTTACGAGAATTCCAACATCTATCCGCAAGAAGAATTCTTTCGTCGTCGCGACGCGGCTAAGATTATGGCGGAAAGTTTTTCTTTGCCTTTCATCGATGCGCCATATCGTCCCGAAGATTGGGCTGCGGCGATCCACGGTTATGAGAATGAACCGGAAAGGGGAGAGCGCTGCGAGCGTTGCATCGCGTATCGTTTGGATCGGACGTTCGCTTACGCCAAAGTCAACGGTTTTGATATCGTCGCTACGACGTTGAGCGTAAGCCGGCGCAAAGACGCGGAGATGATCAATCTGCTCGGTTTCACCCTGGCTTTAGTGCATGAGATTGAATTTTTGGGTCGTGATTGGAAAAAGGCCAACGGCGAGAGCCTGTCGCAAGAGCGCGCAAAAGCCGCTGGCATCTACCGCCAAAATTATTGCGGCTGCAAGTATTCGCTGCCTAACAAACAAAATTTTAACCCTTCCCTGTCATTACCCGGTTCAACCGGGTAATCTAGAGAGAAGATAAATTCCAAAGTTTTTCTAAGTCTGGATCCTCCGCTTTCGCGGAGGATAAACTCCAGCGGGGAATCAGACCTCGAAAACATAGGAAGGGCTTTACTTTCTGGATCCCCCGGTCAAGCCGGAGGATGACAAGATCGATTCAAGAATTCTTTCTGCACTGCGAGGGCGATGCGGTCGATTTCTGTGGCGCGGACTTGCGGATCGGTTTTGCGCAGCGTTTTGATTTTTAGGCGCGCAGCTTGTTCCATCTTTTTTCTCCATGCCGAATCCTTGAGCGCCAAGAGACCGTAACGCACATCCAGCCGTTCCATGGCGCGGCGCGTCTTGAGGTCATAGCCTGGCGCTGAACCGTCGAACTCGAGGCCGATGACACGCACTTTATTGCCGAACACTTCGCGCGCCAAACGTTGCATCTTGGCGCGGCGCGACAGCTCACAAAAATATACTCCGCTCGCGTTGCCGACGAGCCGCTTCACGGTCAGCATGTTTTCCAGCGCCGTGAGCGCGCCGCAAGTCTCGATGTCCCATTTGAGCTTTAATTTTTTAATCCGCGGCTTGAACCATCTGGCCATCTCTCCCGCCTCCGTCCTTTTATATGGCGGGAACAAATCTGTTTTGCCGCCCGTCGGAATGAGCGTCAAACGCGCATCGCCGTAGTTGCGCCAGACATAATTGAAGACTTGCACCAGGTACGCGTGGTAACTCATGTCGGTCAGGATGTCGCGCGGAATCCCATATCCGTTGATGGCGGCGAAAGATATCTTGCGCATAGCGTTTGCAGTATATAGCCGACCCTGAATTAAATACAACCGATGATTCATAAAACCATCTGTCATTGCGAGGAGTAGTAACGACGAAGTAATCTCCGGAATCCGGAGATTGCCGCGCGCGTTTAGTTAATGCGCTCGCAATGACAGATGAGAAAAAAATAAGCGCCGTCCGAGAGTCGGACGGCGGTGTGGTCACGCGGCTTGCGCGTAGTAGCGTTCGGTCGCGAACTTCTGGGTGAACGGCCAGGCGATGGTAGCGTCGAGATGGACCTCGGCGAGCTTGCCCTTGGAGTCGAACTTGCCCCAACTGACGCCTTCGACGTAGGTGCAGCCCGAGAGATTCCCGAAATGCATGGGCGCCGGGTCGATGCGGCAGCCGTAGAAGTAGGGAATGGCCTTGCGATCGATCCCCAAACGGGCGTTGTGGATGTCTTCGAGCGGCTTCAGATTCTGCAGCCAGTTGCGCGGCACGCCGCCGCCGATGGTGAAGATGCCCATGCGTTCGGCCTGGCGCGAAATCTCGAAGGCAAGCTCGGTGTCGAGCTCTGGCACCACGTTGATGCACAGCTTGCCTGCGTTTCGTCGTCGGCGATTGAACACCAACAAGTCGTTCCCCAGTTCGGAGTCGGTGCAGGCCGGAACAGCGATCCGCACATCCTTGCGATAAGCGCTGGCCAAGAGTGCGCGCGCTTCGGGATAGTGCTCGACCAGGTATTTGCCCAGATCGTGATGGAATTGATGCGTCGAGATGGGCGCGCTGCCGTCGTAACCCTCAAGCACGGCCGAAACGATCTCTTCGATGTGGTCGAAGTTCGATTCGGGCTCGATGGTATCGGTCACGCGATTCAGCCCTTCGGCCACCAGTTCGTCGTCGGTATTCCGCGGGTCGTATTTGTAGTGCCGACAACCCGAACCTTCGATGAGTCCGTGCGCCATGAGCGCGCCGGTCGAGGCGACGAACGACAGGCGTCCCGTGTTGATCAGATCGTCGATCAAGAGCTGCATCTTGGCGATGGTCATGGCGCCCGAGAGCGACATGACCATGGTGCAAGTCTTATCGCACAGCATGGCGCTCAAGGTGTGAGCGCCGTGGACCAGGCGTTTGGCTTCGCCGCCGTACTTCTCGAGATTGCGCATGAGATCCACCGTAGGGCGAGCTATGCCATTGATTCGCTCATCCAGGGTCAGTTCGAGGATCGGCAGCACCACCTCGGGAGCGGAGAAGACGACATCGGGAAAGTAGCCGTCCTTCACCTGGCCGGGCTTGCAGCGACCCTCCGCGTTCACGTAGAGCGCGCGTTCGCATTTTCTGTAGAGGGCGTCCTCGTCGTACTCGGCGTGGCCGACGACCAGGGCCTTGTCTACGACCATGCCGTGCGTACAGCGAAGAAATTCTTCGGTGGTGAACGGCCCCACAAACCAGTTGCGGTGGCACATGCTCTTCAAGAGCGGCCGCAGTGGACTTTCGCGGGAGATGTCCGTGATGAGATACGGCTTACGACCGGCTCTGACCCAGTCTTTCAGCGTATCCGCCGCTTCGCCCAACATGCGTGCGCCGAACGAACAAGACTTCATCCCCTCGACGATCTCGGAGACCGTGCTGCGCTTGGACAGGTCCAAGAGCTCCAACGGCTGAAGCTGACTCAAGATGCCGGTTTTACGCTCGATCATTCTATTTTTCCTCCGCGTTCAGTTGCGAAAGTGCGTCGCGATTTCACCTCAAATCCTGTTTTTTGTCAAAGTTGACGCTATTCTCGGGTTTTGTTAACCTCGCGCCAGTCCTTTGGAGGGTAAACGGAATGAAGTCAGTCAAACTCCGGGTTTTTCCCGACATGTCGATTCCCGGCCGCAAGCTCGGCGAAGTCTGTCCCGCGTGTAAATCGGGCAGCTTGTGCGCTGTGCTGCGCCTGGACAGCGGGAGCAATGGAGTCATGGGACCCACGGCGGTCTCGTGGCATCGCACATACATCGAGCACCTGGCCTGCGATTATTGCTCGACCAGCTACGAAGCAGAACCTGATTTGCGCAAGGAGACGCTCGAACTGCGTCTCGAGAATCAGCTCCACGATTTCGCGAATCCGGCGACGCTACCGACGGCGTGCCCGCAATGCCGAACCCGACTCATGTCTGGTTCGCAATACGAGGGAGCGTCTTCGCGCTCGTCCAGGGCGAAGGAGGATGAAGTCAGATTCCTGTACTGCCCCAAGTGCCTCGCCATCAGGTGGGTCGTGAAGCCGACGGTCGAAGCCACTGCTTCCCCCTGATCGCATCGACTCGTGAACAGGTCGCACCAATCGGTGCGGCTTTCTTTTTGTGACGACGGGGGATTGCCGACAGCGAGATTTTGTGTTAGAAATGATGGTATGACCGAAGATAAAGTCTTGCTGCAAAAAAGCCTTGCCGGAGACCAAGCGGCGTTTGATTTGCTTATCTCGCGTTATCTGAAGATCATCTATTCAGTCGCTTTGCATTACGTTATAGATGCGGATGAAGCCTCTGACGTGGCGCAGGATGCGGTGATCAAAATCTGGAAAAACTTGAAACACTTCAATCCAGACAAAAATTTCAAACCCTGGGCCGTGCGGATCGTCTCCAACACTGCGTTGGATTGGCTGAAAAAGAAAAAACCACTGCTTTTTTCAGCCTTGGAAATCGAGGATGCTGATGCGTTGGCCGCGGTTTTGCCTGATCCTACGCCATCCGCTAACATAGAACTTGAGCGCAGGGAAGTGGCGCAAGCGGTCAAACAAGCAGTGGGCATGTTGCCCAAGGAAGATCGCATCATCCTGCATCTGCGCTACGAGCTTGAGCTGACTTTTAAGGAGATTGGGGAGCAGCTCGGAAAAGCCATGGAAACCGTCAAATCCCGCCACGCGCGCGCTATTTTGAAGCTGAAAACATTGTTGGATCCTAGGGAATTCTGAAATCTCCTCTAGCCAATCAGGCGGGGGTCCGGGGGTTTGCGTCAAGCCAGCCGCAAGATGAACCAAGAGACATACCTGCAGCGCATAGCAGACCCCCGGCGTCTTTGGTCACTTTCCACGCGGAAAGTGACGAAGTCCCGTTTGACCGCCGACACTCGGAAAAACCTCGATCCGCTCATTGCCTCAAATCGTACCTATCGGACCATTTCGGGGCAAGGCAAAAAAACAAATCAAATGCACCTCATACTTTTTGCCGCCAAAAAGTATGCAAAAACCGCTGGGGCCTCGAATTCGCTTACATGTATATAGTTAAGCGTTCTTGCGGTTAGCTCAACTCTCGGCCCCAGACCCCACCTGGATACTTTGAGCCTTTCTTTGATTCAAACCCCCGGCGTCTTTGGTTACTTTCCACGCGGAAAATGACGGGTCGTTTTGAACCAAAATCCGCCCCTCCGTCGTATTTACGGTAGGCGCGGATATGGACAATTTTACTGGAAAAATCATTTTAGCGGAACCGCCGACCGATTTGCTGGCGAAATCATTGTATCGGGTCAGGTGGGAACGCCAGAGACGGAAAGCCAAGCTTAAACTGGCTTTTTGGGGAACCTGTCTTTTGGTGGCCTTGTCAGGTTTGGGCGCGACCCTCATCGCGCTGCAGTCAGAATCAGAAGCTACCGGCTTTGCTGCGATCTTGCGTTTGCTCTTTTCCGATTTGCGGTTGGTCGGTGCATCCGGCGTCGATCTTGCGTTTTCGTTGCTCGAATCCGTGCCGGCGGCCGAGATCGGATTTTCGCTCCTCTTGGGATATTTCGCCGTGACTTCATTCAAGCGTCTGCTGCGCGCGGTGCAAGATATGCGTGGCGCCGCACTTCAGCTTAAAACCAACCTATGACTGAAAACCAACCTAGCGAAACCGGTCGTACTAAATATCTGCCGGTCATCGCCATCGCCGCGGTCATCGCCATCGCCGGCATGTTTCTCTCGTTCAAACTGGGGGAGTATGTGGGCTTCCGTAAAACCGCATTTTCTTACGGTTTCGATCGCCGGCACGAATTCGGCCGCGAACCTAGATTCTTTCCTTTCAGCGGACCGATGCGCAAATCGCCGCTGGTTAACCCGCACGGCGCGCTCGGCGTCATCGTTTCGGTGCAAGATGGGGGAATCGAAGTCAAATCAAATGATGACTCGACTAAGACGGTCGCCATCAACCAAGACACTGTGCTTCGTCGCCTGGGCCAGGTCGTTAAAGTCTCTGATTTGAAACCCGGAGATCGCGTGCTCATCATCGGCGAGCCTGATGCGCAGGGGGATATCCAGGCCAAATTAATCCAGGTCCAATAAGTTATGTCATTCTTCAAACGCAAAAAGAATTATCTCATCGCTGGCGCGGCAGTGGCCTTGGTAGCGGCGGGAGGAATTTATTTTTATCCCTCCAAATCATCGGCCGATACCAAATATCAACTCGCGCAACCCACGAAAGGGATGTTCATCACTTCGATTTTAGGTTCCGGCCAAGTCGCGGTGGATAATCAGATAGATCTCAAATCCGAAGCCAGCGGTCAAATCACCAAGATTTACGTGACCGACGGACAAAAAGTCAAAGCCAATGACGTGTTGGTCACGCTCGATGCGGCGGATGCCAGGAGCGCGATTCGCGATGCGTCCCAGGGCGTGCGTGACGCGCAAGTTTCGCTGGAATCAGCCGTGTTGTCTTTGAACAAACTTAAGGAGCCGGCATCAGGTTCATCGCTCATCTCCGCGCAGAACTCCGTCAACCAAGCGCAACGCGACTTGCAAAAACTCTTGGACCCGCCGGATGCCAGCGCGGTCAGCCAAGCTCAAGCCGACCTGAAGAGCGCCCAGGATCAGGCTAAGTTAGCGAGCGACGGCAAGACGCCGCTGGTGGTGCAGAATGCGCTGGATAATACGGTCCTTAACCTGCAGACCGCGATGCAGACGCTGACCACCGCGCTGACCGATGCGGATAATGTTTTAGGGCATGACAATACCAACGCCAATGCTACTTTTAAAAATCTGCTGTCGGTCCTCGATACGAGCCACTTGTACGCGGCTAACGCTAATTATGATGCGGCTAAAGCGGCCATCGCGGATGCGCGCGCGCAAGTCGAAGCTTTGCTCACGCTAGGGTCAAGCGAAACCTCGGCGCGAGCAGCGGCGCAGAGCGTGCAAGTCGCCTTCGATAAGGCTAACGCTTTGCTGTTTGAGATTTCCAACGCCTTGGTCGACACATTGACGGCATATAATTTTTCTCAAACCAGCCTAGATCAGCTCAAGAGCACCAACCAGTCCGACCGCACCAGCATCAACTCCAAGACTTCTTCGCTCGCCAGTCAGCTTCAGGCGATCGATACGGCGCATACGCAATTCGAGAATTCACAGAATGCGGTGCTCAAAGCCCAAAACGCGTTGGACAAAGTCTTGCAGCCGGCCGATTCGGCCAGCCTGGCTTCGGCGCAAGACAATCTCAAGCTCCGTCAGCAATCCTTGGCCGAATTGAAAGCCGGCGCCAGCGATATCGAAATCAAACAGGCGCAGAATTCGGTAGCCCAACGACAATCGGCCTTGACTGCGGCGCGCAACAATCTGGCCGATGCACAGAAGAATCTTGCGAAATATACGATTCGCGCCTCCTTTGACGGCGTGGTCACGGGCTTGAAGGTCAAGACTACCGACACCGCTTCACAAGGTACCGTGCTGATGACTTTGGTGACGGATAAAAAAATCGCCAGCCTGACCCTGAACGAGACGGATGCGGCCAAAGTGGCGATAGGGCAGAAAGCGACCGTGACCTTCGACGCCATCGACGGTTTGAGCATCACCGGCGAAGTGGCGCAGATGGACGTGCAAGGCACGATCAGCCAAGGTGTGGCGAGTTTCGGTCTCAAGATTGCTTTCGACACGCAGGACGAGCGCGTGCGTCCCGGCATGACCGCCAGCGCGCAGATCATCATCAAGACCATTCCGGATGCGTTGACTTTACCCAACGCGGCCATCAAGAGCTCGGGCGATCAGAGTTTTGTCCTGGTCGTGGATAATCCGCCGCAAAACGCCAGCGGAGTCAGCGGCATCGCTTTACCCACTCCGCCGCGCGAACAAACGGTGAGCGTGGGCGATTCCAACGACTCGGTGACCGTCATCACCCAAGGTTTGACCGGCGATGAAAACGTGGTGGTGCGTACCATAACGGCGACGACTGCGCAGACTTCTTCGGCTAACAGCGTTTTGGGCGGAGTCCGTATCCCGGGCGTGACCAGCGGAGCAGCCGGAGGCGGAGGTAATTTTAATCGCGCAACCACGGGTCGTTGATCATATGTCCATGATCCGGTTGGAAAACGTGGTCAAGACGTATCGGACGGGCGACCTGGATTATCAAGCGCTCAAAGGTTTGAGTTTCAAAGTGGAAAAAGGAGAGTTCACGGCCATCATGGGTCCTTCCGGTTCGGGCAAATCCACGCTTATGCACATTTTGGGCGCGCTCGATGTGCCGAGCACGGGAAAATATTTCTTGGATGATAAAGACGTTTCGCAGATGAGCGAGAACGACTTGTCGGTGCTGCGCCGCACGCGTATCGGCTACGTCTTCCAATCCTTCAACTTGCTGCCGCGCTCGACTGTCTTGCGCAACGTCATGTTGCCTTTGGTCTACAACGGCGTGCCGCGCGCGGAACGGAAAGACCGAGCGATCGCGGCCTTGCGCGCTGCGGGCTTGGACGAAGATTTGTTCACGCATTTTTCCAACCAGCTTTCAGGCGGTCAAATGCAGCGCGTGGCCATTGCTCGTGCCTTGGTCAATAATCCGTTGCTCATCTTGGCCGATGAACCGACCGGCAACCTGGATACGCGCACCGGCGAATTCGTGCTCGCGACCTTCAAAAAATTGAACGAACAAGGACACACCATCATCCTCATCACGCATGAACGCGAGGTGGCCGAGCACGCCAAACGCATCCTCGTGCTGCGCGATGGGGTAATCCAAGATGAAAGACTAAAGAAAGTAGGGACAGGTGAATTTGGAAGATAGAATTTGGAATTTAGAAGTTCGAATTCCAAATTCCACATTCCACATTCCACATTCCACATTCACGTATTAGGCACCGTATATTCCGATCACTATGAATCTCATCGACATTCTCGAAGAGACCTACCTAGCTCTCTCTGCCAACAAGGCACGGTCTGCGCTCACGATTTTGGGTATCGTCATCGGCATCGCGTCGGTCATCGCCATGGTGGCCGTAGGCACCGGCGCGCAAAAAACGATTCAAGCCAGCATCACCTCATCCGGTTCGAATTTGATTATGGTCATGCCCGGCGCGCAACGCGGCGGAATCGTAAGCAGCGGACGCGGATCGGCGCAGACTCTGACTCAAGGCGACGCCGACGCCATCGCCAGCGGAGTCAGCGGCATAAACGCGACCGCGCCGGAATTGTCGCGGCGCTACCAAGTCACGACCAAAGGCAAAAACACCAATACTTCGGTCATCGGCACGACGCCGTCGTATCCCCAAGTGCGCAATATCCAAGTTGATCAAGGTTCTTTCATCACGGAACAAGACCAGCGCAGCGGTACGCGGGTGGCGGTCTTGGGTCCCACCACGCGCGATGATTTGTTCGGTGAAGGGGCGGATGCGCTGGGCAAGACCGTCCGCATCAACAACCAGGAGTTCAAAGTCATCGGCATAACCAAAAGCAAGGGCGGTTCAGGTTTCAATAACGCGGATGACGCGATTTATGTCCCGCTGGCCACGGCCCAGCGCTATCTGGCCGGAGATACTTACGTCACGACCATCAGCGTCGAAGCGTTGGACGCGGGATCGATGAGTGACGTGCAGCTGCAGATCACTAATCTGCTCTTGGAGCGCCATCATATCGTAAACGCGCAATTGGCCGATTTTAACGTGCTGAACCAAGCTGATCTGGTGGCCACGGCTTCGAGCGTAACCGGCACTTTCACCAACCTGCTCGCCGCTATCGCCGGCATTTCGCTCTTGGTCGGCGGCATCGGCATCATGAACATGATGTTGACCAACGTGACGGAACGCACGCGCGAGATCGGTTTGCGCAAAGCCATCGGCGCGCAACGCAACGAGATCAGCAACCAATTTTTGATGGAGGCCGTGGCGCTGACTTTTTTGGGCGGCGTGCTGGGCGTGGCGTTGGGTTGGGGCTTAGCCCTCTTGATCACGCGTTTCGCCGGTATCAGCAGCACAGTTTCCGTCATGTCCATCGTGGAGGCGTTCGCCGTTTCGGCCGGCATCGGCATCATCTTCGGCTATTATCCGGCGCGTCGTGCAGCCAAACTAAACCCCATCGAAGCTTTAAGATATGAATAACGAACTAGCGACAAGCAACTAGCAACCAGCGACCAAGTCTTATGGTTGCTGGTTGCTAGTCGCTAGTTGCTGGTTAAAACTTTATGAAACCTCTCTACATCGTCATCATCTGTCTCGTGGTCGCTGGCGGCTCATTCTTCGGCGGCATGCAGTTTCAAAAAACGCGCGGCGCGGCCAACGTGCAATTCCAAGGCGCTAATGCGGCGGCTCGGTGTAACGGAACTTTTCGCGCTGGCCAAGCGATGGGACGCAACGGCCAAATTCGCGCCGGCGGTTTTACGGCGGGTCAAATCATCTCGAGCGACGACAAAAGCCTGACCATCAAACTGCAGGATGGCGGATCCAAGCTCGTTTTCCTTGCGGCTTCGACCACGATCCAAAAGACCACGGACGGCACAGTGCAAGATTTGAAAGACGGCGCCAACGCGGTAGTGACTGGAGACGCCAATGCCGACGGCAGCGTCACGGCGCGCAGCATTCAATTGCGCACGGATTTGCCAAATTTCCAGACGCCGACTCCCGCGAATAAATAAATTTTTCAGGAATCAAAAACCGCACCCTAGAGGCGCGGTTTTGATGTCTTTAAATACAATCAATGTCATTTCGTGCGCAGCTGAAAAAATATTGTCATCCTGAGCTTGCCGAAGGACCTTTATGAGTGTCGTGACGACCGATGGATCTTCTAATTCGATGCTGATAAAGGTCCTTCGACTGCGCTGCTGCTCCGCTCAGGATGACAATATTTTATCAACACCGTCGTCAGCTATCGGTAGGGGCGAATAATCATTCGCCCCTACGGCCATTCTTTAATTTTGAGGATAGGCCTTCGGTTTTATAAAAAGTACATTTCCCAAAAACCCGCGGCCGCGGGTTTTTGGGAAATGCACACTTGCAAAACGACAAGTAAAAAACGACCCCCTTCGTCATTTAGAGCGGAGCGAAGCGCAGTCAAGAAATCTCCGGGGACTTCTTTGTGTGAGTTTCAGTTTCTCCTTCCGCTTCAGCTTCTTAATCGCCGCTTCGCGTTTACGCGCGGCTGATTCGTTTTTCATCTTTTCCTGATGGACGAGCCGTACCGGCAGACGCGCTCTTGTGTACTTCGCGCCTTTACCGGTGTTATGACAGGTAATGCGTTTTTTCAGATCCTTGGTTATGCCGGTATATAAAGTTTTGTCTGCGCAACGCAGGATGTAAACGGACCAAACCGATTTTTTCTGCATACGCAGCCGCTGGACGAAAGTCGTCAGTAACGGCTACGGCCGCCGCGACCGCTGCGCTGCCTGAACGAGCGCTGACCGCTGCGCGGTGCGTGTCCCGAGGGACGGTACTGCGTCGGGGCGAGCGCGATTTCGGCGCGTCGCGGCGGCAGTTCGGGGAGTTTTGCGATGGGTAGCATGGTGCGGGTAAGTCTTTCGATATCACGCACGTCGCTTTTTTGGTCTGGGGTGGCAAAAGACACGGCGTGGCCGCTTTGTCCGGCGCGTCCGGTGCGTCCGATGCGGTGGATGTAATCTTCGGCTTGGTCAGGCAGATCGAAGTTGACCACGAGTTCGATATCTTTCACGTCGATGCCGCGCGCCGCGATATCGGTCGCCACCAGCACGCGGTATTTTCCGGACTTGAAACCGTCCAAAGCGTCGCGGCGCTGGGCCAGCGAGCGGTTGGAATGGATCTCGGCCGAAGCGTGTCCCATGCCGCGCACGGAACGCGCGATTTTTTTGGCGCCGTGTTTGGTGCGCGAGAAGACCAGCACCGTGCCGCGATTTTCCTGCAATAATTTATCCAGCAAGCGGATTTTGTCTTCTTTGCCCACGACGTAGACTTCTTGCGCCACTTTTTCCGCCGCCGTCCCGGAACGAGCGATCTCGACGCGCACCGGCAGCTTCATGTACGAACTGGCGATCTTGACGATCTCGCCCGGCATAGTGGCGGAGAACAAAAGCGTTTGCCGATCCTTGGGTACGGATTGCAGGATGCGTTTGATTTGCGGTTCAAAACCCATGTCGAGCATGCGGTCAGCTTCATCCAAGATCAGGATTTTTACGTCATCCAGTCTGATCGTTTTTTGATCCAAATGATCGATGAGACGTCCGGGCGTCGCCACGATGACGTGGGGTTTTGTCCGCAACGCGTTCATCTGCAAGTTCATCGATGCACCGCCGATGAGCACGGCGCTGCGCAACCCGATGCCGCGGCCGAGTTTTTGGATTTCTTCCTCGACTTGGAGCGCCAATTCGCGCGTGGGCAGGATGATCAAGCCTTTGCCTTTTATCTGCGACAGGCGCTGGATGAGCGGGATGCCGAAGGCCAGGGTTTTGCCCGTGCCGGTCTGCGCGATGCCCATCAGATCCTTGCCCTCGATGGCGATGGGGATGGACTTTTGCTGGATGGGCGTGGGTATCTTGAATTTGAGGCGGTCAAGGATCTGAAGCAGGCGCGGAGCGATGCCTAGGCCGTAAAAGCCGGGAGGCAGGGGAGAGGTATTGTTCATGCGGGAAGTGTATAGGCAAACGGCCTTTAAGTCACGTACGTGGACGAAGGAGCGCTGTTTCCATATACTTAAGGCATGAGCCCATTTGAGGCGGCATTTAAAGCCGAACCGCGTGACGAGAGGGAAGAAGGGGGTAGGCGCGCGCTTGAAGCCATAAAAAAAGCCCTGCCTGAACTGCAGCCGCTGAAGAATGATTTTGTGCTGGAAATAAAATATCGAGCACAAGACAGGTCGTCCGGGATAACGCTGCTGTGTTTTAAGTTCAAAAAAGAAACGGATGAATACCAGATTCCGCGCTCTAGATTGGCGAATTTTTTCGAGCAGGTGAGCGCGGTCTTGGCCAAGCACAACCTGGAATTAGGCAGTGAGCTGTCTTCGGATGATTTTTGGCTGCGCGAGCTGACCGTGGACGGAAAAACCAATTGGCGCCGCTGGCTGCCTCATCCTGAAAAATTCAGCCGCGAACAACAGGCGTTGTTGGACGAACTGGCGAGCGAAATCGGCCAACAAGACGGTTACGACAAATATCAAAAATTTTTCAGTTTCGTCGGCCTGGGTTTGCAGTCGGGACTTTTGACTAAGAAAGAATACGACGATATCAATCGCATGACCTACGAGGTGGTGAACGGTTGAAAAATATTCGAAGCAATCAAAAACAGCCTTCCCGCAGGAAGGCTGTTTTTCAGTCAAAGCAAAATTGCTTTCAGCTCTGCTTGACGGCTGCCTTGAGCTTTTCTTCCATCTCCGGCGTCATCTGATCCGGCGTCAGCCCGTGGCTCGAAGCAGCGTGGTCTGACATTTGCAGCATGAGATCCTCCATGGTGCTGGCTTGCGCTTCGAAAGTGCAATCCATCCCCATGTCTTTGCAGGTGATCGTGAACATAAAAAAGATTTTTTTAAAAATTAGCGCTTTCAGGATAGCAAAACCTCGCGCAAAAGGCTCGTGGCCTGTCAACCGTCAAAGATCGAATAGCTCGTCCACTTTTGTCTTGAGTGCTTTGGCCACGCGGAAAGCCAGTTCCAGCGAAGGGTTGTATTTGCCTTGTTCCAGAAAAACAATCGTCTCACGGCGCACGCGCGCTTTTTGCGCCAACTCCTCTTGAGTCAAACCAAGCTCAGTGCGCAATTCCTTGATGCGGTTATCCATATCACCGGCAAGGCGCGCTCGGCGCCAGAAAATCAGGCTGGCCGTGTTTGATCCATTGTCCATCACGGCAAATCCAATCGTCTTCACCGCTGAAGAGTCGGATGCCGAAGACGGCCAAAACGAGCAGAAAAGCGATGGCCAAGGCCAGAAAGACAGCGCGTTTGTTTTTGGCGGCTTGATCGTAGTACTTGAAGATGAGCGAGTAGAGCAGCATGAGGACGCAGGTCGAATACGCCAAGACGGAGGCGATGACTTCGTAAGTCGGGTTCAGCGCTCGTTGCGAATATAAGACGAACATGGCGATGATCGCGGCCCAACTGTAGATTTGGATGGCCAAACGCGCCGCCGTTCCGCCGAGCGTATAATCCCGCTCGTCGGCCAAGATTTCTTTGACCCGACCGCGCAGAAAAAATAAACCAGCCACGGCCAAAAGCGTGATGAAAATCGGAATAATGAAATTGCTTCGGGCAACGGAAATACTGATCGAACTCGCCACGGTAATCACGGCGATGATGCGGACAAGCGTGTATTGTTTGAGCGTCATAAAATTTTTTGTCATTGCGAGGATTGGCAACGACGAAGTAATCTCCGGAATTCAGAGATTGCCGCGCGCATTTAGTATATGCGTTAGCGATGACAATACAGTCATGTTACATATTTCTAACACAGCCGTCAAGTCCAGGTTAGGATTCGGAAGAAGAAGGCTCGCGCGATAGACAGACGCCGCTAGCGACGCTCGCTTCGCCGCGAAAATCCCCGCTCACGCTCGCGCCGGCCGAACCGGAGAAGCCGACGTGCACGAGGCCGCCGTCCCCATCCGAGGAGCGAACATCAGACCAATGATATTCATTTGCGAGGATGCATTCACCTTTGCCCTTGCCATTGAGACGTTCGGTCGCGATCAAATGGAGGGCAGTGGCATAGAGCATCTGAAAAGGCTCTGGACGATGCAATTGATCACGAGGGATATCGAGCGCCTTGGCGTATTCTTCAATGACAAATTCCTGGGTGTCTTGGTGGGTGAAGCGGTCGCCTGGTTCGTGATGATGGCGCTTGCTCTTTGAACCGGGGATGGTTTGTTTGGAGATGAGCTTCCATTCGCAGCTCAAACCCAGCTTCTTGAAGAAGTCCTCGTTTTTGTACCAATCGGTGTTAGCTAAAAATTTTCCCAACCCGAGCTTGGTATATTCAGTTTGGATGAGTCCGTTCATGCGCTCTCCGGTGAGCGGTGTTCCGTCCTTGTCCGCGACGAATAAGACAAGCATTTCTTCAACGCCGGTCTTCTCTTTGATCTCTTTGGATTTGGCTAGATCTTCGGAGGTGTATGAGATGGGCGGGACTTTGGAGATGTCGACGAAACCATCGCCTAGCATGGCTTCGACGTCCTCTATACCATGGACGTTCTCGCGACCTAGGATTTTGAAAGCTCCCTCAAGGTCGAGTTCGACTTCTTTCTTCTCTATCGCGTCTTTGAAAGCTTTGAACAAATCGGCAACCTTACGGGCATCTTGGGCAGATAGCTTCTTATTCTCTTTAAGCTCTTCAAAATTCTTGGCTCCGTATTTGGCGTAGACTTCTTTTATCTGCGCTGCGAGCTTATCGGCATAACGCCTGACATGGGTCTGCAAATCCTGCCGACGGATTCCGGAAGTATTAGGTAGCTCTTTGGCAGGTTCAGGGACTATTTTGCTTTGGGGGATTTCGAAAGGGTTTTTGGTCATGCTTAGGAGTGTCTGCCAGATAGTCTACAGGCAAAACTAGTCGGGTAGCAACGCCTAAACAAAAACCCCGCAGCTTGTGGGTTGCGGGGGAGTCTGGTCAGTTCTGTTCGGGCAACGGAACTGAAAGAAGGTGCGAAGGTGCGGGGCGGTTTTGGGCGAGCGCGATTTCTTGGTCAGCACACAGCCGCCGGAAGGTGGGGGAAAGGGCGTGTAGCTCCTCGAACGAGCTAGCCATGGCTTCGATCTGCGCTTCGCCGTTGATCAGCTCTTCGCTGTTCTTGAGCACCGCGAACTTGGTGCACAGATGGCGCACGCTGCTCAAGCGGTGGGCAATGATCAGGGCGCTGACTCCGTCGGTCAAGATTTCGGCGAGTCCGCGCTGCACGGCTTTTTCAGTCGTCGAATCCAAACTGCTGGTGGCTTCGTCGATGATCATGAAGCGCGGTTGGCGCATGGCCGCGGCGCCGATCATGAGCCGCTGCGCTTCGCCGCCCGACAGCTTGATGCCGTTGCGTCCAACGCGCGTGTCGAGGCCGTCGGTCAAGCGATCGCCGAAGTCGATTTGCAGCCGCCGCATCATCGCCCACAGATCTTCATCCGTGACTTTAGCTTGAGCATCGGCGGAGAGTCCGTAAAGCAGGTTGGAGCGGATCGTCCCATCCATGACTTGCGGTTGTTGCGCGATATAGGCGATGGCGTCGGTCCAAGATGACAGACGATAATCGCGCAGATCGCGGCCGGCGACGAAGATCTCGCCCTTGTCCGGATCCATGTAGCGCAGCAGGAGACGCATGATGGTGGTCTTGCCCGCGCCGCTGGAACCGATGAGCGCGACTTTTTCTCCCGGCTCGATCGCAAACTCAACGTTATTGAGTACAGGGCGGACGCGGTCTTGAGATTTGCGCGGCGTTTCTTTTTCCAACGTGGCGTCGGCGTAAGTATGCCCCACGGAGCGGAACTCGACTCTGGGCACGCTGTCCGGCGCCAGTTCCACGGCGTCGGGTTTGTCGACGATGTCCGGCGCCATGGTCAAGGCCAGCATCATGTTCTTGACCGAGGGCATGGACCAGTTGAGCTCGCGTTCGATGACCTCGACGCGCCACAGGTTGCCGATGAACATGAGGCACCAACTGAAGAGCGGATACAGCAGACCGATGCTCCAGGCTCCGTGCCACGCGCGCCAGACGCCGTAAGCCATCACGGCGCAGACCAGGACTTTGTGCACCAAGCCGCGCCAGTTGATCATGCGGATGAACCAGAGCCAAAAGTCCAGACCCTGTACGTCCAGGCGACGCGACCAAACGGTCATGGACTCAAGCTCGGCTTGAGCTTGGCCGTTGGTCTTAACTCGCTCGATCTTATCCCAGCGTTCGAGGCGCTGGCGGTTGAGCCGGCTGAACTCGACCTCGATGGGCGTGCAGATCTTGACGCAGCGCTGGCTAAGATGCAGCGCGCTCGTAAGCTGCAATGCGGCGATCAAGCTCATGACCAATCCCGCGACCGGAGAGATGCTCCAGATGAGGACGTAAACCACGAGTATGTCCAAGAGCGCCGGGATGCCGTTGAAGAGCAGCATCTCTTGGATGTGGTTGGCTTTGGCCTTGCCTTTTTCCATGCTGCCGGTGCTCAACATACTGCCGTCGCGCATGTGCTGTCCCAAGGATTTGGCGAAGAACAACTCCGTGATTCGATGGTCGCGGCAGGTTACGTTCTCGCCGATCATGTGTTCACGATAGACCATCAGGTGGTGCTGGAAAAACTGGCTCGCCAGCATGCAGCCGATGAAGCCGCCCAAGCCGTACAGGCTGCGCGATACATCCCGGTTGATGACGCCGTTGATCACCCAGGTCAGCGGCAGCGCTTGGCCTAGGCTGAACAGCGTCGCCACGAAATTCATGAGGATCATTTTCCAACACAGCGTTTTGCTGCGCGGACCGATTAGGTCGGTCCAGACCCAGGCGAACACGCGCAGGCTTTCCCGGCTGTCAGCCAGATACTCACGCCAATTAGCGGCCAGTTTCCTGGTCTCGAGAGCGTCGTCAGACATGGCACCCTTTCTTTACAGGATTTACGGGTCTGGTGATTTGTCTGTCATTGCGAGCGCATAGTCCGAAAGCGCGCGGCAATCTCCGAAATTCAGAGATTACTTCGTCGCGTTAGACGCGACTTCGTCGTCGCTACTCCTCGCAAAGACAACGAATGATTCTTTAAACGCGCAAGTCCTACCCTTGTCTTAAGTTGCCGAAAGAACGATATCTTGCCTTTTGGGCAAGATATCGGAAGCGTCGAGTCTGATGTCTACTCAACTTTTCAGGATATTCCGCCCAAAAATCGCCGCCTCGGCGACCGCGACCGACACGCGACCGGCAAGCGCAAAAATTGCGCTCTTCGCGTGATAGTCGTTGTACAGAGTGGTCAATTTCATGGGAGTGATTCGCGAGCTAGTTTGATGCAAGCGATGATGTCGTTAACGTAGCAGATGTTTGGCGTCGCGTCAAGCGGCCTAGGATCAGCGCAGATATAGGAAGTAGAATGAATCTTGATCGTAAGGTTTGCCTTGTGCGTCGTAAATCGTCATGGTTCCCATGCCCAAAGTCGGGATTATGACTTCGCCGGTCGCGGCGCTAACGCTGCGGCTGGCCGTCGTGACCGCCAAGTTCGCCACGTCTTTGCCGACCAGTTTGCCCAGCGGTCCGCGGATCTCGTTGAACAATTTACTTAACAGCGCGGCAGGGGAGAGCGTGCTCATGGCTCCGGCCAGTTTATCGCTGATGCCGGCTTTGGCTCCCAAGTCGGGGACGTCCGTCGAAAAACTGAATCTGTTCGAAGTCCCGGCGGCGAGCGTGACGTCCTCCTCGTGGATGACTTCATGTCCCGGCAACTGTTCCGAAACGTAGCTCAAGAGTTTTGATTTTACGCTCGATGGTTCTTGGGTGCCTACTTTGCCTGCCACCTTTTCCCACCAGTCCATGGAAGCAGGTAAGCTCAAACTTACGCGCACATGCATCTTTTTGCTTTCCGCGGTCGGGTTGGTGACGAAGCCTCCCATGTCGACGACGCCATCTTTGATCCATAGCGGAATCCCGGGACTCAAAGCCAGGACCGCGGGCTTGGATTCTTCGACGATTACTTTGCCGGATTTGGGATAGGTGAACCAATTGCCGGTCGGGCTGGTCAAGACGGTACTCACGTGACCGCCGGCATTCATGTCCTGCACGATGCGGAAGGGGCGCAGCTCGCTTGTGCTGTATGAATCATCAAAGGCATACAGCTTGCGCGATCCGCCGTTGACGTAGAAGTAGCGTCCGTTGCGCGACATGACGATGTCCGAGTTGCCGAAAGAATTCTCGAATTTGCGCAGCTCTTTTCCTTTCGCGTCAAAAACCGAGACGCCTGTTTGATGGCTGACCACGACCTTGTCTCCGGCCAAAGTCATGTCCGCGCCGATGAGCGAGCCTTTCCATTTTTTCTGCCACCGCGGAGTCGAGCTTTTCGTGTCCCAAAAATAGACCGAATGCGCCGCGACGCCGAGCATATAGCGGCCATCTTGCGAAAGTTTCACCGTATGTGGGCGCTCTTCAGTCTTAGCCGACCATTTGATGGATGTCTCGTCTACGTTGATGAAATATGTCGCCAGACTCGAAGCTGCGGCGATGCTCTTGGCGTCGTCTGACATGGCTACGCTGGCCGGCGAATCTTCTTTTTTCCCCAAGTTCCAAGTTTTCACCGGTTGAGACGAAGCTTTGTTGAAGAGATAGATATTTTCTTGATATCCACCGAGCGCAAACCATGAGCCGTCGCTGTTCACCGAGACTTCGTTGCGTCCGTCTTTGGGCCAATACCAAAGCTGCTTTTTTTCCGCCACCGAGAACAGGCGTACGCCGCTGCCTACGACCACCAAATATTTACCGTCCGCGGAGAGCGCCAGATTCTGGGCCGTCTTGTCCAGCATGTAGCTCCAGACTTCCTTGCCTTGGCTATCGCGCAAGATGATGACATCGCCTTTGTCCAAGGATGCCAACGACGCCGTGATGCCGCCGTCGCGCGACAGTTGCAACGGAGCTTTGGGATTTTGCGTGAGTATCCAGGCCTTCATGGCCAAAGGACTCAATAAAAGAAACAGCGCTCCGAAGATGAACCACGGTCGCGCTACAAAGTACATTATTCGTTGCATATAAATCAGAAGGTAGAGAGTAGAGGGTAGAGGGTGGCCACACTTAAAAAAATTATGCCAATATGATACCTCGGATCATACTCGTCGGCAAAATGAGAGAAAAGCGCATCCTATGCCATCGTCTCAATCCATCATCTCGATTCGGATTCCGAGCACGCCGAATTTCGCTTCATCTGCCTTCGAATAGACGGAATAGATTCGGTCTTCGAGCGCTTGGCTGGATTCGCCACCGAATTCGGAAGGCGGGAAAGCGGCGAACAGCCCTGAAAAAGTCGGATATTTGAGTAGCTCAATTACTTTTACCGTTACCGCCTCATTGAGGTCCGCCATATTCCGAAAAGTAATTTCGTCGCCGAGCTGAAGGCGCTGGCGTTTTTCGTCATACAAACGCGACTCGATGCTCTTCGTTCCTGCTTTGATGGCGGCGAACGGGCCAGGTTGGAGTTTCATTTCGTGCAGCATAGGCAATTAAAGATATATGAACCTCCAAAGGTTGATGAGCCAAGCGGCGTATGCCAGAAAGCAAATCAAGGGAATGAGACCCAGATACCTTTTTGGCCGAGGAAGTTTTTTGAAGGCATTCCATATTTTCGCGAACAACCAAGACAACCCAAAAATATAGATTGCGTTGAGGATGAAAATGATGGCGTTGATCAATAAGTTTTTTGTTCTGGCGTCAGTCTGAACGAACTGCGTGACATCCAGGATCGCCGGAGCGACGAAGTTGCATTCCGAAAGGGGATAGACCTGCCGGATGCCCGACGCACAAGACAGCGCCGTGGCCGGTAAAAGAGTGAGGTTAAACGCCAGGTCAGAAATATGACCTTTGCGGAAGTATACTGATTCCGTTCCGCAAGCGGCCTGCTCCACGGAGTTGACCGGCGAGTTGCAGGTATCAAGTGTCAGTGATTCCAGGAGCGTGCTCAAGAAGGCGAGCCAGCTAAGGATCAGAAAAATAAAAATAATCTTCATCGACAGCGATTTTTTCATACGTCTGCATTAAAGATAACATAAAACCCACCTTTCGGTGAGTTTTGTTTTTCAGGTAGCGTTTTTACTCTTCAGGTCGCGACGGCGGGTTTTATGAAATAGAATTTGCCGGTCGGCGCATCGCGCTGGATGGTCGGACCTTTGCCCTCGAAGAAAGCCTCGATCGCTTGGTATGGTCCGGGATATTTCAGATGCTCCACGCCGAGATATTCGTCCAAGATGACCATGCCTCCGGGGATGACCTTGGGATACAGCTCGCGCAAGACATCGATATAGGATGCGTACAGGTCGGCGTCGATGTGTAGCAGGGCGATCCCAGCGCCGCGATATTTCGACAAGCTCTCGGAGAAGAATCCGGGAATGAGCGACAGGTTGGAGAGTATGAACGCCTGATCGAGCTTGCCGGAGCTGATGAGCTCGTTGATAAGTTCCAAACTCGTATCTCCCCATTCGCCTTTTTTAGGGTTGCGCAAACTCGCGTCCTGGGGCGACGGCGTCGGAAAGCCTTGGAACGAATCAAAACCCCACAACTTGCGGTTCTTCCTTTCTTCTTTGAGCAGACAGGCCAGCATGAACAGGCTTTTTCCGTGTCCCACGCCGCATTCCACCACGTCGCCCTCGAGGTCACGGACTGTGCCAAGCATGCGCTCGAAATACATGAGTTTCACGACATTCGGATAGGTCATGGGCAAAGCATAGGATGACGGTTTGGAGCCGCGATTCATCACGCGACGGGCACGGCGCAGCAAGCGGCGCAGGAGATTGGTCATATGAAGTTTTATGTCGCCGGTATCTTACCGGACGCCGTTTGAGCGGTCAATCGACAAGTCTATGGGCGAAAACCGGTCAGCGGCGGATTTCGGTATTCGGGAGTTTTGCGGAGATTTGGTCGAGATCCTGTTTTGAATAGGCGTTGCCGGAAATATCGAACACGCGCAATTGAGTGAGGTTGCCGAGTTCCATCGGAAGTCCCGTCAATTTATTGTTCGAGACGTCGAGGACTTCCAGATTCTTGAGTTGGCTTAATTCCGCGGGCAGTCCGCTCAAATTATTTCCGCTCAAATCAAGATATTTCAGTTTTTGAAGCTGCCGAATCTCCGCTTGAGGCGCTCCGCTTAAGCGATTGTTCGAAAGATCGAGTCGTTCCAACTCGCTGCGCGAAAAAACATCCGCGGGTATCTCCGTCAGGCCGCGGTTGCTTAAATCAAGCGTCGCTCCACCCGTCGGTTTTTGCTGCGTCGGCTGATTGACGGATGGAGTTTGGGTCGGGACACAGCCGCTGGCGAGCAGAGAGGCAAAGGCGAATAGCACGAGTAGTCTTTTCATCCATCCACCTTAACATGAAATACGCTTAAACTAAAAACGCCCCGGGATGAAGCGAGGCGTTTTTCGAAGGTTGATTTATTTTTTGACGACGAACGGGTATAAGCCCGCCAAAACATCGTTCACATAAACCTTGAATTCATATCTACCCGGCGGCAAACCCTCCAAGTTGCTGCAGCCCGTCATACCGCCGGCTTTGATCAACTCTGGGTTCGCGGATTTTTCCTGAACATTTTGTTGCGTCTCTATGCTGTACGTGGCAGTCGCGAGGACTCCGACTGGAATATCCTTTTTGATTTCAGTCATGACGCAAAATTGGTCTTTGCTCGTAAAGACATTGGCTTTGACGGGCACGCTCTTGGGCGGGAGGACTTTTTTACCGACGGCCAGTTTGCCCAAAGCGAAACTCTTGAAGTATTCAGACAATTTTTTAGCGTCAGCTTTTTCGGAAGGCGGTTGCAGCAGTTTGATGCTCTTGATCGTCGCCTGAATGCTTGGTCTGCAGGTTTTGTTGAAATCTTTTTCAGGCCCGTAGAAAGTAATCTGATAGACGGCATGATTGCTGCCCAAGACCCCGTAAGCGTATTGCCTAACAGTAACGCCATTTTCCAACGGCGTCGTCACGTCCAGCACAAAGTAGTCATCGGCTATGGTTTTCGCCAAGAACTTGATGTCCACGACCTTCGACTGCTCGGCGACCGTGGCGGTGATAAAATCCTTTAACGTGCTGCCCGGCGGCAGGCCCGCGGTTATCAACATGAAGACGCAAGTATCGTTGTTGACGGCCACCAAAAGATTATCCTTGTAGGGGTTTCCGCTAAGATCGACAACTTTCCACTGGGGATACTGCAGCGTGATATTGGCGTCTTTATAAGTCTTCGACTTACTCGCCGCCGGAGTGCTTTTGCCGTAGCTGACTGATGCGTAGGCGGCAAGACTCGCAACCATCAGCAGGGCTAGGGGAAAAACGAAAAGGTTCTTGGGTTTGGCCTGTAATTTTTTGGCCATAGTTTAAAGAAAATTAGATTATGCCCACAGTATACACTATCTTGGTCAGATATCAGAATTCCTGCTTGGCCAAGGCGATAGTTTGTTTAATGAAAGCGGCTTTTTCTTCCGTATAGCGCGCTCTTTCGTCGGCGTGTTTTTCAAGCAGATTTCGCTTGAGCTGTTGGTACTCTGCGGCGCGTTCGGTATGTTGGATCAAGTAGTCGCGGAATAAAATATGCTCGCGCCAAAAATCAGAGTTCAAAGTCGTGAGTTTCAGATAGTGCGTGCGCTTTTCCTCCGGACCTTTCACGAACAGGACGTGTTCTTGTTCATCTCGATTGTCTTGCCGAAAAACATAACCGAGCCCACTAAGCTGTTCGGTGTACGTCGCGTAGTCGTCAATCGCTTTTACCGCGACCATCAGATCAAGAATAGGTTTTGCGTCCATGCCGGGAATAGCCGTCGAACCGACATGCTCGATCCCCAGTAACGCATCTCCCAGGAGCGCTTTGAGCTGAACCGTTTCCGTCTCGAACAGCGTCGCCCATTCAGGATCATAAGCGACCAATCTGACTTTACCGCGTTGTAAGCCCAGGTTCATAGTGCGGTATCAATTAAGCGAATTAAGCCAAGCGTCGAATGCTCGACGGAGTTCTTCGAGTTCAGGTGCTTCACGGAAGGTATGTTCGGCATTTCGGATAAGATGGATTTCTTTGGGGCCTTTCAAACCATCGAATAAAGGTTTTTGGGAGGCTGGAGTCGTCGAAGTATCATTTTCTCCCACGGCTAAAAAGACAGGCATCGTCAATTTGTCGATGTCCGGCAACAGGTCGTAGCGCATCGTGTCTTCGACAAAAGAATATTTCAGTCTCTTGATGACCCCGGGTTTTGAACGACTCTCCGAAATTCGCCAACCCGTGCGTTTCCATTCGGGTAATATCTCTTGATAATAACCTGATTCAAAAGTCGCCTTGCCGGTCACGACCGTCGAGATCGGAGCCAGCGCCTTTACGAGGTTTGGGTGTTTTTCCGCAAATAGGGCAGTGGCCAATCCACCCAAGCTGTGGCCCGCGAGGATAAAGGGCTCCTGATACCAGGGTTGTTGTTGAGCCCAGGCGATGACGTCTTCGAGATCGTGAAAATAGCCGGTGGCCGTCGCATCTTCGTACTGTCCGTCACTTTCTCCGACGGTGTTCGTGGTATCGAATCTCACCGCCGTATAACCGTGGTTCAGTAACGTTTCCGCAAGAATGATGATATGCGGCTGTTCTTTAAATCCACCAAGTCCGTGCATGACAAAAGCCAGACCGGACGGAGCAGCAGGTTTTTCGACGATAACCGCCAGTTTTTGTCCCACACGATTTTTGATGAAAATCTTTTTCATGAGTTTCGAATTCTATTTGAGTTTTATGCCCAGTCCGGTGAGCAGCGAGACGGCTTCCGGAAGAGAGAAGATGGCTCCTTTTACTTTGTTCGTCGTCGGATCGATTGAATAATTCCTGGCGTTCAAGAAATTTGCTTTCTCGAGGTTAGTTTGGTGAAAGATGGTGCCCTCAAAATTGCTGCCTTCAAAGTTGGCTTCGGGCAAATTACTTTCGATGAATCGCGAGTCGCGGATTTCACAGCGCAAGAAGGGGACTCGTTTTAGTTTCAGCGTGGAAAAATTACAGATGTCCAACAAGCAGCCGTGGAACGCGATCTCGAAAAAAGTAAAGTTGCATTTTGTGAAGTCGACGCCGACAAGCTTGCAGTCCTCGAATCCGACCCCGCGCAGACCACAGCCCGCAAGTTTCGGAAGATTGAATTCGCAGTGAGTGAATTTACAATCCGCGAATTCCGAATTCGTTAAATCAACGTCGGTAAAACGGCATTTCTCAAACAAGCAATCCTCAAATGAATAACCTTTCAGAGCTTCACTTTTAAGTTCAAGGTCTTTGAACGATTCTTTGTCATGCGTCGCGGCGCTCAAAATATCCATGCAGGCAGCTTAGATGTTTTAACGTAAAAATTCCAGCGTCGACGACATGCGGACGATGGCGGCGGACGAATCTACTGCGTTTCCAGGCTACTTTTTAGAGAGGTACTTCAAGAGGGCCGCGATGCCGAGACCCATCACGATCCAAAGAAGCAGCGTTGTGAGCCAGCCGTAACCTGCGCCGTAACCCATCATGCCGTAAAAATAATTCATCATGACTTTATTTTTTCATTCCACAGTCCCAGTTGCCGTGCAAAGCGTGAAAAACCACAGAGATGACAAAACCATAGACAAAACTCATGATGCCGCCCAGTATCAGGCTTGCGGCGTCAAAGCCGTTGAAGCCGGGAAGAGCCGTCTTAAGCGCGAGAAGGTGGAATTGGATGACGGCGGGATCCGTCATGGTGAAGCGCCAAAGCAGACAAGCGGCATACAAGAGTACCGCGAAGACACCGACGAGCGCAGCGTGCTTAAAAAGATGTCCATTTTTCATACAACGTAGATTTAAGATTAATTTTTTAAAGTCAGGGATAGTATACACCTTCTTGATTCTCCATGTCGGACGAGGACGAGTATTCCCATAGGCGTCAGTCGGTTAAACTTTTTTCGACCCGTTTAAGCAAAACCGCGTTCGTCGCCACGATGATCGATGAGGCGGACATGAGCAGCGCGGAGATTTCCGGTCGCAAAATCCAGCCGAAAACCGGATAGAACGCCCCGGCCGCTACTGGGATGGCCAGGAGATTGTAGATCGCCGCCCAAAAAAGATTCTGCTTCATCTTTATGACCGTGGCCTTGGAAAGTTTGATGGCGGTCAGGATGTCGGCCGGGTCTGACTTCATGAGCACGATGCTGGCGGTTTCGATGGCGACATCCGTACCGGCGCCGATAGCGATGCCGATATCGGCTTGCGCCAGCGCCGGCGCATCATTCACCCCGTCTCCCACCATGGCGACGAATTTTTTCTCGGCTTGAAGTTTCTTCACGTATTTGGCCTTGTCTTCGGGCAGGACTTGGGCGAAGTAACGTTTTATCCCGAGTTCTTTGGCGATCGCTTTGGCGACTTGTTCGTGATCGCCGGTGAGCATGGCGACTTCCAGACCCAGCGCTTGCATACCCGCGACGGCTTTTTTGGCCGTCGGCTTGATTCGATCCGCGACGCCGATCGCCCCTGCGACGACGCCGTCTACGGCTATGATGCTGATGGTATTGCCCGAAGCCAGCAGCCGATCTATGTCTTGCCGCATGGCATCCAGATTGACGTTGCGGTCCCGCATCAGTTTTTCGGTGCCGGCTAAAATCTCTTTCCCTTGCACCACGGCGCGTAGACCGTGGCCGCCGATCGCTTCGAAGTCGCTCGCCGACTCGTCGATCGCGACTTTTCGTCGCCGTGCCTCTTCGAGGATGGCGTTGCTGATCGGGTGGCTGGATTTTTTCTCGGCGGCCGCGGCGAGTCCGAGGACTTCTTCGATGGAGCCGCCTTGGGCGACGACGATTTCCGTCACCTTTGGCTTGCCTTCGGTCAGCGTTCCCGTCTTGTCCAAGACGACCGCTTGGATCTTTGAAGCTTGTTCCAGGGTCGTGGCGTCCTTGATCAGGATATTATGTTTAGCGCCGATGCCCGTCCCGACGGCCACGACCGTCGGCGTCGCCAGGCCGAGCGCGTCAGGACAAGCGATGACGATGGCGGAGACGGCGAACGTCAAGGCGGTGATGAAGGCAGCGTGTCCGAGAAAATACCAACTCAAGAAGGTGATCAGCCCGACGGAAATGGCGACGATGACAAGGACGGCCGCGGCTTTATCGGCGATGCGCTGTCCCGGCGCTTTGGAGTTTTGCGCTGTCTCCACCAACTTGATGATTTGCGCCAGTGCCGTGTCGCTGCCGACTTTGGTGGCGCGGAATTGGATCGAACCGTTTTGGTTGATCGATCCTCCGATGACCCGGTCTCCCGTTTTTTTCAAGACCGGGATCGATTCGCCGGTCACCAGCGATTCGTCGATCGAACTGCTGCCTTCGATGACTTCCCCGTCGACCGGGACTTTATTCCCCGGACGGAGGATGACGACATCGCCTTTCAAGACTTCGGCGCTCGGCACCGTCAACTCTTTGCCCTGGCGCAAGACCGTCGCCTGCGGAGGGACCAGATCAAACAAGGCGCGTAAGGCGTCAGACGTCCCGCGTCTTGATTTCATCTCCATCCAGTGTCCGAACAAGACGAAGGTCACGAGGAGCGCCGCGGCTTCGTAGAAGGTTTCGCCGCCGACGCTGAACGTCAAGAGCACGCTGAACAGATACGCGGCCAAGACGCCGGTCGCGATCAGGACCGACATGTTGAGTTTGCGGCTCTTCAGGGAAAAGTATGTGCCGCTGATGAAGATCGATCCCGCCCAAAACACGATCGGCGTGGTGAGCAAAAACAACAGCCAGTTGATCGGGATGGGGGAGGGCAGGGTTCCGACGATGGACGCGCCGACCGGCGAATACAGGAAGATGGGGATGGCCAAGACAAAAGAAATCCAGAACCTGCGGCGCATGTCGGCTTCCATGGCTTTGGCCATCTGCGGATTCGTCATGGCCGCCTCGTGGTCCAGGTGGCTCATCTTCGACATGTCATGCGCGGAGTGATTTTGCGCACCGCCGCCATGATGCTCATGGGATTCATGTTTCATGTCATGAGCCGGCGGATATTCGAATTGTTTGGTTTCAGCGTCACAGCCGCAGGTGACCGACAATTTCTCCGCGGTACACACAATGCATTCACGGCCGCACGGGCAACTGGCGGGCAGAGGTATCATTTCATGTTTGTCCGGATGTTTCATATTATTTCAGTTAAAGTTCGATCTCGTCGCCGCCGAGCAACAGCTCGTAAAACCGTTTCATGTCTGCTTCAAAATCCTCTGTCCGTTCTTGATAGGGAAGAAGATTCTGTGCCGCTTCTTTTTGGATATGTGTGCTGAAAGCTGCGACGAATTCCGCGATTTGCCGAATGACTTCAGGGTCGCTATTCCTTGTCCAATTATGGGGATTCGTATTTTTCATGATTCCTGTAACGACACGATCGACATCGTTCGATCCGACGAAAAGGACCATGAATTTTTTCGCGCCATGTTCAGCCATCAACCGCCTGACGTGTTCCGGGAGAAGGTGCACGCCCTCGATCACTAGTGACTCGTTTTTTACTATCGCTTCTGAAATGACCCGATCCAATTCCGGCTCCAAAGATTTTGAAGTGATTATTTGCAGTTCGACTCGATTTTCGGGAGCGAGTGTATTTTCTGAAGCCGTATCGGAAAAACCGGGCAGGGGAAATTTTGCCCTTCGCTCTTCTTCGGTAAGTCCTTCTGCGGCTTTTCCACAAATATCATCCGTAGCGACAAAAGTAGCATGACTGCCTTCCGCGATTTTTTTCGCGACGATGCTTTTTCCGACACGCGGCGCTCCGCCGATGAGGTAAATCATATCTGAAGAGCGTTCATGATTTGCGTCAGGCAGCCTGGCCAATTTTTGTCCGTAGTATCAAGCAGCAAAGATGAAAGCGTCGTTTCTTGCTGAAAGCGCTTCAAGCGTTCCTGCTGTTCGGTATAATAAGCGGCCTTTTCTTCGGTTGTGCCTGGCGCGCCTTTTTTCCATCCGCCCTTTCGATATTTGCTCGTCGCCTCGATGCGTTCTTTGATGTTGTTATCATCAATCGTGAGCAGAACCAGCAGTGTCTGTCCAAGTTTTTGAAGTAAACTCTCGATTGACGAAAAATCTTTCAACGTTGCCCGCGTCCTGAACGCATGGGTAAAATGAAAACGATCGACAATCAAATATCCAACGGTTTCTTTTCGCCATTGCGTCAGCAACCCTGTCAGGTGCTTGAGCGCAAGATTCGGGTCGCGATTGTCGATCAGCGACATGAGCGTTTCGCCCTCCGTGATGATTCTTGAATTCGGCAAGGCCTCGGCGAGCAATCGTTCGATCGTCGTTTTTCCTGAACTCGCGATACCTTCGAAAATAATGATCTTCATTAGCTTAGGACAACGGTATCATTTCTTGACGGATCGTTCGATGATTTTGTAGTGGGCATTTTGTGCCGCCTGCCTGCGGGATGTTTTTCTGTGGATGATGTGCAGATCCATGGGTGAGGCGATTCGACGGAAGCCTACCACCATCTCATGCAACGGGCGTGCATAACGGATTCTCTTGTCCCGTTTGAAGAATCTCGTTTGCCGATCCGGGTACTGGGAGGTCAGTTTGCCGTCGAGATAATTTTTTCGAGGAAAAGCGAACGCGTCAATCCCGATGTTATTCAGGGCAAGCGACTGAAGCTCTTGCAGGAGTTTCTTTTCATATACTTCGTCGGCATCAATGACCAATATCCAATCCTTTTTGGCGTGTTTCAGACTGATGTTGCGTTGCGCAGCGAAATTTTCTTTCCAGGCCGCGCGAATGACGCGGGCCTTGAAGCTTTTCGCTATGTGCAGAGATTTGTCCGTCGAACCTCCATCGACGACCACGATTTCATCGACGTAGGGCGAAACATTCGCCAAGACGCGTTTCAAAAATTTTTCCTCATTTAAAACAATCATGCACAAGGAAATCGAGACGCGCTTTTTCATGTATCGGAGTGTAACAAACCGACTTCACACCGCCTAGAGTTCTATTCCTCCGTTAATGTAAATGGGGTCGGGCCCCGATTTTTTCTGTTTTGCTCATAAAACATTAATTTAAGCAAATGTCTCATCGGGATCATGTCCCATGAACGCCGGATAAAGCGGACCTGACACCGAAGATACATGTGGCGATCAGTTCGAAACTTTCGAGAGGTTCAGTTGACTCGTCATTCATAAATTCCAAATCACAGGTGATGTTCCCGTAAACGGAAAGTCGCCAAACAGCACGTCGGCCAATCCCTGACCCTCGCTGCCCGGGAGCCAAGCGGCGATGATCGCGTCCCAGCCTTTTGCGTATTCTTTGATGTTCAGCGGTCGGCCAGAAATGATGATCACCACGATCTTCTTGCTCGCGTTCTTCAGTTTCGCGATTGACGCCAGGTCATCCGCAGAGAGTCTTGGATCGTTCATGTCTCCCCAGCCTTCAGCGTATGGATGTTCTCCAACGACCGCGATGCCTATATCAGCTAATCCTTTCGAGCCACTGAAGTCAGCCGATGGATTAAATTCCACTTTGGTTGAAGAGGATACGCTATCTTGGATGCCTTTCAAAATCGTCGTGCCGGGAATCCAATTGCCATCGACGCCTTGCCATTCGACGGTCCATCCACCCGACTGCATGCCGATGTTATTTGCCGCGGAACCGGCCACGAAAATCTTTGAAACATTTTTAGAAATAGGGATGACTTTGTGATTTTTCAAGCGGACGAGTGATGCTCTGACCGCTTTTCGCGCGAGCTCTCGATGTGCCTCCGAACCGATAGCGCCGGCCTGATCCAGCGCCACCGCGTCAAACAAACCCAGATCAAATTTAACCGTCAAAATCCTGCGCACCGCCTCGTCGAGTCGCGCTTGTTCGATATCACCGTTCGTCAACGCTCGTTGCATGCTGTCAAAAAACGTCTCGTAATCAAACGGAAGCATGACCATATCGACTCCGGCATTGATCGCCCGCACGAGCGCTTGATAGTCATCTCTCTCTTTTTCGTAGACTCCATACCAATCAGAAACGACGATACCTTTAAAACCAAGCTCATTTTTCAGGACATCGGTCAGCAGATATCTATCAAGAACTATCTTTTCTCCGTTCCATCTGTTTAACCCGACCATGATAGAGCACACGTTCGCCGCAACCGCTTGCCTGAAGGGTTCAAGGTGCGTGCGTCGCAGTTCAGCTTCGCTGAGGCTGGAATTGCCCTGATCGATATGAAAATCCTGGTTGGTTGAACTGCCCCAATCTGAAGCGCCGTTCCCGACATAATGTTTTGCGCTGGCGGCGATGCGCAAACCGTTTTTGTCGAAAGATTGCAATCCCTCTATATAAGCTTTGCCGAGAATCCCTACCGTCTTAGGATCTGAACCGAACGTCTCGTATGTACGGCCCCAGCGTATATCCTGAACTACGTCCAAATCAGGAGAATAAACCCAATTGATTCCGCTAGCCGCAACTTCTTCGGCGGTTGCTTTTGCCACATCTCTGACGAGATTGGGATCATGGCTTGCCCCTAACCCAAGCGCATGCGGGTAGAGCGTCGCTCCGGGAACGTTCCCGTGGCCATGATTTGCGTCTACGCCATAGAGCAGGGGAATGCTTAATCTTGTTTTTTGGCTGTGACTCTTGAAGGTTTTAATCATCTGGAACCAGCCCTCGGACGTATTCGTTTCAGGCTTTGCTCCGGCACCGCTCAAGAGTGCTCCAAGTCCGTATTTAGCGATATCATTTGGATCACGAATGCTGTTTTTTTCGATGGCCGCCATTTGCCCGATTTTTTCTGCGTCCGTCATCCTATCCATCAAATCGTTTACCCGGACTGTGGTAGGCTGCGCAGCGTCTTGATAGGGAAGACCCGTTTGCTGGCATCCGTCATTCTTTTCATCACACACGGTAACGTATTTCGTCGCAGCAGGAACTGAAGAAGGATGAGATGTCTGGCGTAGAAGATAACCCAAGACCACCACGGCAAACAGCAGCAGAATAGTTACCCAGGCAAAAATCTTCAACCGACGCGAGTTTAGGTTCATGCAAATCAGTATAGCCGATTTTTTGACCATTGAATCGATTCGGGGGTGAGGTCTCGCTTTTTCGGCGTCTTGTTTTTGTTTGCGGCGATAGCCTTGCCGACATATGCGGGAACGGCAAGGGCATGAGTCGGCACATGCCAGGTCGCGACAGCTTGGCCGGCGGCACGGGCCGCGAATCTTGCCGCGTCCGACTTAGCTCCGCGAGCCGCCGCATGGGAGTCGAGCGAGAGCTGGCGGACTTCGGCCATTCCCAACTCACGCTTACCTTGCGCCCAAGCCCTGATCGCTTCTATCGCTTGGCGCGGGCGAGCATCATGCGGATGTTCTTTCTCAAAAATTATAAGGACTCGCTCCGCCTCGTCTGCCGCCTTGAGCGCAAGCGCGCGATGAGAGCGCGAGTTACGCGTCACACTTTGAAGGTTTTTTGGTTTTGAGGCCACCTTCTCTTTCATGGTGTTTTTTGATAGACCGCCGCCCAGCTTAATTCGAGGACTCTGGACAGCCTTCGTTGATCTTCACCGTCTTTACCTTTTTTCCATTTGAATATTCGCTAGTCGTACAACTAACCGTTTCGGACGCATATTCATAGCTCTGAATCACCTCATGGACCAAGACCAGCCGTTCATCTTTCCAGGCATAGGTTTGTTGGCTCCAATCAGCAGCGCTACTGTTGGAGAAGCTTTTTATCGTCTTAGTCTTTGGGTCAGGCACGGGGTTCATCAAATTGCTTAACGTCTCATTCGACACAAACGCCGACAGCTTTGGATTAAACAGCCACACGATAAACACCGTATTCCCCGTCGCGCCTTGCGAACTTAGCAGCTCAAGATCTTTATACCCATCAAAATTCAAATCTTCGACGTTCAAGTATGAGCTATTCGCACCATCAAGCGGAGATTCTGCCGGGTCAGCGGTCAATACCTGCGTTGCGGCGGCTGCACCGACCGGAATGACATCAATCGCATCAATCAAGATTATCGTATCTTTCTTAGCTAATGGTGCCGTATGCAATCGAAACTCATACGCCGGAAGTTTCGGATTAATGTAAAAAAAACACGAGGACAGATTGGCGGCTGTGCTCGATACGACCTTGGCGTACGCTGGACAGCCTTCCGTGATTGTCTTGGTCGAGGAGGGTGCGGCAGCACGCTGATCGATAATTGATGAAACTGATCCACTCTGACCCGCGCAACCTGCACCGAAGAAAATAACCAAGCCCATTGAGATGCCGAAGTAATGAATTGTTCGCATGTACGGAGGGTAACACATTCAGCTTGAGCATCAAAAAATCCAGCAAATGGAGTCAGGTTCAGAATACAAGTATTCGTGTTCTTTCCCAAATAAAAGCCGCTCGCGAGCGATACAGTCAGCACTTGCTATGAAGTGGCAGGCCACGTCGCTCGCGAGCGACGTGGCAGGGACTCGTGGAAGGCGTTCGGACGCGGGTAATGGCAAAAACGCAGACGCACGTCATCACGATTGGTTAGAAGACGATGTCAACGACTTCTTCCTTAGCCGGATGATGTATTCGTGTCCGGTTTCATCAATCCGGACATCGAAGTCTTTTTGGAAGAGGGCTTGTAATTCATTTTTGGTGCGGATGTTTGAGAGTTCGCTAAACCTCATGCCTGGAAGCCATGCTTTTCCGGTCTCTTTTCGAAAAACCTCACACCATGATGCTCCATACTTCGCCTGTAGATCCTCTTCCCGGATTTCCTGGACGCCGATCCGTTGTGCCTGTTCAGGTGCGAGCTTCCGTTTATATTGCGTCAATATCGCCTCACCGCCGGACTTCAGAATGCGCGCGAGGTTCTGAACCAATTGTCGTTCCGTGTCTCCGTTAATGGCTGGAGTTTCAAGAACGTGAAGCATAATGACCACTTCTTGGCTTTCATCGCCAATGCCAGCCGCATGAAGGCTCTCGATGTTCGTCGCATCACCCTGACGCATCTTTACCAATCCCGACTTTAACGCATCCCGGTTCGCCTCATCTACTTCGGATTGTTCGTAATTTACCGAAGCCACCTTTACCGGATCCGCTCCATTAGCGAGGATTTGTTTTGTGTCCAAACCTTGTCCGTCGCCAATAAGCAGCACGTGTGTATCTTTCGTGATTAGGCAATCAATTATTGGCTCTGTCCTTCCGATAGTCATTAATTCCGGTGACGGTTCATACTTCCGCGTGCTTTGCTCTCGGTGTTTCTCCGCAGGTTTTTCGGCATTATTTGATTCAAACATATCGCTACATATGCTACATGAGGATCCTGAGACTGTCATAAAGATTTAAAATACCCCTCTGTTTACATGAACAATGACCTCCTCCCCGGGTTCCGCTAACGCTCCATCCGGGTTTCCTTCGTGGATCATTCATCTCCGTACTCCAGAAGGCTGAGTAATCTCGTAACGCCAACTTCAGCACGAGGTTTCCTGGGATATAACAAAAATTACCGCTGTTATACGGTGATTTCTGTTGGCAGGGCATCGTGGAAGACGTTCGGACGCTGGTAATGGCCGAACCGGCGCTGTACAGGGCCAGATTCCGTTTGAGAATCCTATTCGCCAAGTAGTTTATTGTTTTGCGGCTTCTTGAGATAGTTTTTCTTTGAAACGACCGATCGCCCGAGTTGTTTTTCTAGTTCTTTTCTGGCGACGGCTGCTACGTTGCCACCGGTTTTTGCATCGTCTTTGAGCTCGGCTAGACCTTTTGAATTCTTGGTCGTGTGAAGCTCGGTCGTAGAGCGTTCGCCTAACATGGTAAAGATAAGCTCGAAATCATCCATGTGATCGCGGAGGTTCTGGCGTTTGAGTCCTTTAAGCTTTTTGTATTCGTTCGGTGTGACGCCGAACGTCGCCTTGGAGATTTCGGCGGTGAGAATCTCATAATCCTTTTCTTCGGCAGCACCGCGCTTTTTCCATTCACCCGTCAACTCCTCGAGGATAGCAATGCCGCGCACGCGCTTTTCGATCCAATCATCGCTATAACCCTTGAGCTTATAGAGCATGCGTGTCCGTTTTGTCGCAAGTTCAGGATTTTCGATCTCTTGAACGCGTTCATAACCAATCTTGGCTAGCCAACGTTTGAATGGTTCGGCTTTTGGAGATGGGATTGATTGGATGATTCGGAAGATACCCTCGGTATTGGCGCAGTCGGTTTCACGCATTTTGCCGTCTGGAGCCGATAGTTTCAACTGTCGACAAACTGTCGACAGTTCAACGCCAGCCTCGTCTTTAACCCTGATTTTCATCTTGAACCAGTAGTCGCGGGCATTCACGCTATCTGTCAACGCTTCGCATACATCGACAACCGAAAACCACCATTCGTCTTCGTGAAGCGTCTTTCTAATCTGCTTACCCTTGAACAGAGCGATTTGGGAGGATTGCATAAAGAATGAACTTGTATTTTTTGTTATATGTCTAACATATGTTCTACTTCTGTTCTGGTCAAGAGTCTATATGCTTGTGGATAAGGTGAAAATCATGACTAGGACAAAAAATACGGAATCTGCGTCCGTGTTTCCTGTCTGGCAGGCCAGACAGGAACTGGCTCGAAGCTTTTAATATGAAAATTAACTTTGAAATTCTTTCAATAAAAGATAATCCGTCGGAATAATTTTTGCCTTTATGCTCTTTTGGCCATTTTCGTAGGCTCTCACGAGCCTGTGCACCCCATCGAGAACCACAAGACGAGATTTGTAGTCTGCGACAATTATTGGATAGCTCGCATCAGCTTCCCGAACTCTTTTTTGATGAAGGGTAGAGCCTTCTTCCTTCTTTATAACTTCCCATGGCGTCAGATTCCAGTCGTCTGTTCCATCTTTTGCCCAAACCGGCATATCAAATTGCCAAATCAATTGCTCGACAGGAATAGCAATAATCGGAAGAGGCAATTCTCTAAGCTTCACAGTATCCACAAACATACTCAATCCGACATCGGTCAGTACTTGAGGCGGCTGTCGATTTTTCATAAATGTAGTTCCGGGTAACAGAATGGTGACACAGGAGCAGATAGGGTCAGAAAAATAAAACAAGTTATAAGGACAGCACGATGCGTCTCAACCTATCATTATCATTGCCAGCAGCGCCAATACGGCGGAATGTACCCTTTCCGAAACTACCGTCTATAGTTCGACCAAGGGGGAGGATGTTGCCGCTAAACATAGCTTTCGCGAACAAATCTAACACTTCATCTGAACTGGAAAATTTCTGCGGATTAGCACATGCGACATTGTCGCAGAGCGCCTTTAAGATGGCGCGTTCTTCTTTGTATTCGAATTCCTTGGTCTTCACGAGATATCGCTGGAGACCCTTTCTGGTCCTCTCCGCAGGCTGCTCCGGATCAAGCTCTACGCGCAAGGCATATACGTCATTACCCTTGAGATTTTGCGCCGACCGAAATGCCACAAATTGATCACGCTCTTTAGCAAACATAGGACCATTGAAAGCAGTCAAAACATAGCGTTTCGTCAATTCCTCAGTCACCGCTTCATTTAGATTATGGAAATACTCTTTTTTTATATTGCGGGAATGTACGCTCAAACCAAGACGGTAGTCCTCCAGCGGCTCCAGGCCTTCTTCCGTCGGAACCTGAACTGCATAATGCGACTTAAAATGTAACATCTCATGGAAAATATGCGCATAAAGAATTGACCTACTCCGATCATCGCGTAACAAAATCGACTGATACTGCGGACGCGTGATACCGGCCGTGCCTTCCCGCAAATTCCACTTGTCTGAATCTATGAAATGAATGTTTCCGGATGGTATTGAGAATGGATTCTCGTCATAGTGGCGTAGAACCTTGCTCGTCTCACTATCCGCGAGTTCAATCATCTGAAGATCCTCCGCGCTTTTTTGACGCTCAACGAGATTGCGCGTCGCATACTGGGTCAGGAAGCGCTTTTCCATCTCTCTCGCTATTAACTTTTTCTCCTCATCGGTCACCTTACCGACAATCCGATCAACAGAAGACTGAAATTTCATATCAAACACAGTATAGCCATCAGCCGCAGTAAAGCAAACTTGAGGAGCGTGCAATTCTGTGATTGAAAAACCGCCACCTCTCGGTGACGGATTTTCAGCAGCTGGCTTGGCTGGGATTCCGATCACTCGGAACTCTTGTCCACCTTCCTATAGGAAAGCGGTCTTCCACACCAAGTCGGCTATTGGCAGGGGCGGTAGGAATCGAACCTACGTCGCTGGTTTTGGAGACCAGCGTCCTACCATTGAACGACGCCCCTATATAAAATTGTGCGAGTACATTAGCAGTCTTTATCTGTTCTTTCAAGTCGCGTCAGGTCTCGGTTTGACTGTCTCGCAAGGTTCGCATAAGCTCCGCGCGGAGGTAGACATGACCGCCAAACGTCCTTTGAAAGATTCGCTGCACCGTTTCTTCGGTGAACGAGCGCTTGATCCCAAAGTCTGGGATCGCGCGCTTGAGCTCATGCAACCTTTCGTCGTGTTGCGCGACAGAGGAAAGTTCCTCGACCAGCCGATTGCGCCGGAGCTGATTGTGGCTGCGCTCGAAGTATTGGACGAGTCGGATATCAAGTGGGGGATCGTTCAGGGCAAGGGTCTGTACGAAGCGTGTCCCGAGGATTTCATCGACTTGACCGACGCGCTACGCGTCTCGCCGTTGAAAGTGGATATCAAGTTGAACAGCATGTTCAACGGCATGGGTTACATCATGGGGGATATCTTCATGACCCCGGCCGAGTCAAGCCTTGAGTCGGCGTTGAAGGAACTTCTTCCGATGTGGACGCGCCTACGTCCCAGAGGTCGAATCATCAGAACGGGCAGGTACCTTTGGTTGGCGCCGCTCCGGCACAACTACGGCTGCTTGTTCGTGCTCTTGCTGTGGCATGCTTCGAAGGGTCATGCCGCGGAAGTCGAGCGCCTCGCGCCGCTGTGCGCTCTCATGGCTCAAGCTCCACTCGTGGGAAAACGCAAGACGGACGGCGTCTGGCTCGTCCTGTCTCCGCAGAAACCCGATTGACTTCCCCGAACCCACGCCGCCGTGGCCCTTGCCCGGCGGTTATTTTTTTTGAAGTTTGTGCTAAACTATCGGCGTGAAGACGCGTAAAAAAACCAAAGCAGCGCATCCGTTGGTCAGGGCTGGGCGGGTCTTGCGGCGGCAGGCCAAGGACCATCTGCTGCCGCATGCCGGCAACGGTCATGTGCCGCACGTGCTCAAGCATCGCGCGCTTTTAGGTTTTGGTCTGGCGCTGCTCTCGCTCAAGGCGCTCGTCCTTGCGGCCTCGCTCATCTTGCCGGCGCAAGCTGTCTTGTCCAGCGCCATCACCGCGCAGAACATCGTGGATTTGACTAACCAGACGCGGCACAGCTTTGGTTTGAAGGCACTGAACTCCAACCCGCGGCTCGCCCAGGCGGCGCAGGCCAGAGCTGATGACATGATGGCCAAGCAATATTTTTCTCACACCAGCCCGAGCGGTCGCACGCCTTGGGATTTCGTCAGTGCAGCGGGCTATGCCTATTCGCTGTTGGGAGAAAATTTGGCCGTGCATTATCACCAGGCTGAAGACGTGGAGGCCGGATGGCTCGCCAGCCCGACGCATCGCGCCAACATCGTAAATCCGGAATTCAAGGATATCGGCATCGGCGTCGTGCGCGGGACTTTTGAGGGACAGTCCTCGACTATCGTGGTGCAGATATTCGGCGCGCCGAAGATCGCCGGAGCCATCGCGGGGGTCAAGCAAAAGACTGAACTGGCTTACGATCCATTAAGCTTGTCTATCACGCCCAGCGCCGGTTCGATCGGAATCCAAGTCACCGCGCAGGAAGCTTTATCAGTCAAAGCCGGTTACGCTTCCACCTGGATCGACTTGCAGCGCGATGCGCAAGGCAACTGGCACGGCAGCCTACCGAGCTCGATGCTGACGTCAGCGCGTCACGTCACGATCCTGGCTCAAAGTCTGGACGGACGGGATGAGGTGAGCACGGCGGCTTCCTATGTGCCCGGGAGCGATCCTCGTGATCTATATTCGTTCGGCGCCAAACCAGAGGGGACGCTTTTCGGCTCGATCGACTTGAATAATTTGCGCGATAGCGCACGACTGGCTTATCTCCTGGTCGTATTGTTCTTGGGCGCTTGCCTGCTGGTCGGCCTTAGCGTCAAGACAAAAATCCGCCACCCCAGGATAGTAGCGCACACTTTGGCGATTATCGGTTTGGCTTTTGTGCTGTGGCGATTTTAAAGTAGCGGTAGTTGCGTCAGGTGTCGTAAAAAGACACATTGTGCGACTTGGTGAAGCCCCACAGCTGCCAGCCATTGGTCACCCAGAGCTCAGCCTCTGGGACCTGGGAACGGATTCGTGGCCAGATCGAGAGAAGAACGTCGAGGCCGCGGTTCGGCATACTGGAGTACAGACATGCCAACGCCCGGGGCCTATCGAGCAGATAGCGCCGAGTTTCGATCGGCAACGGAATCCGAACTGCACGCGTCCGGACATCGGCGGCGGCGAGCCGCCGCTCCATCGCATGCGAAGCGACGACAACCGTGCCCCCTCGATCGCCGAAGTGCTTCATAAAGGCAGCCGGGCCCCGCGGACGGTCATCAAGCATCCAGAACAACTGGCGGCGCACGGTCGTACTGACCGGCCAAAGCGCTTCGTCAAAGCGCACGGCGACAGCGACATCGGGCGTGACAGCATCATGGAATTCCCAGCTCATTCGCCAACATACCCCATCGTAGTCGCCCGGCTTGTAGCAGGAATTGAAGACCTCGACCCGATGACCTCTACGGGCGAGGGCACGGGTGAGGACAACCAGGGATGCTTCGCTTCCCCCGAGCCCAGGGTCCTCGAAGTCAGGCGGGTAGAAGGCGAGGCGCTTGGGGTAATGGAACTGCCAATGGGTCACGGGACACCTTCGCGACGCGAGTTTTGCTCAGATCTGGCTCTCTCGGCCGGGGTTCATGGCCGGCACACCGAACTTCGTAGCTGCGACTATGGCTGCGGCGGAGCTCTGAATGCGACCCAGTTCGCCCCAGTCGAGCAACTCGCCAGCTCTGGCGGCACTGGTCAGAAGACGTCCATAAGTGCGGCCGGTGTCTGGGTCTGGCCGAGCCTCGCGGATTTCGGCTATGAGAGCGACCATCCGAACCTGCGCATACGGTGGCTCGCCATTCTGGTCATCGACTTGCTGGTACCCGAGGTAAACAGGCCGCTTGATGACCGCGTGTACTTCTTCGTAGCACTCGCGGGTCAGGGTGGCCGCCAGGTCTTCATCTGCCTCGGGACGCCCGCCAGGGAGCGAATGCTTCGCGCCTTCGCTACGCATGAGCAATCGGCCATGCGTATCAAAGCAAAACCCGTAGACCTGCCGGATCCGCATGCCGTCGGGAACGGGCTGGGTGTGCCAGCTGAAAGTTGTCATGATGCACATTCTATCAGTTGCAGTAGGTGTCGTAAAAAGACACATTGTGCGACATCTCGGCGTGGCGCGCGATAGGCGGTAGCCAAACCTGACAGTCGGCGGCCGGAAGATGGCTTCGATGGCGTTGCCATCCGGGGCGGTGATGCACCCCGCGAAGTGGTTCGGGTTGTGGTGTGTCTTCGGTCCCGGCCGGCCATCGTCGAGTCCTCCCGCGAAGGGCTATGTGGAAGAGAGCATTGAACTTGGCGTGCATGTCGTACTGGGGGGTGAAGCGCACAGTAGGCGTTCCGCGATCCGTGCACGCCCAAGTCTGGCCATCCTGCGGCGATAAATCTGCCTTGCATGCGCCTGCGAAGTCGCTCTGATTTAGCGATGGGTTGACACACCCAAGCTTGCCAACCGCCCCCAAGGACTGCACCATTGGTCTTGAGCCTCGGCCGGCTGTCTTGGTGGGCAACCTGAGAGCATCGGAATTCCGAACCTCCGGCAGGGTCTACTTCCATCGCCCTGCACGAGCCCTCGCGCTGCGAGGCGGGCAACCGGAAAGCGTCCGGAAGGTCGCCAGATCCGGCTTGCTCGGTGCCAAGGCCTGCGCGTCGTTGGGCTGATCAGCGGCGCAAGTCGGCTGCACCGTTTGTGGCACCAAAAACCGGGCCGGCGGCCGCCGCAGGTCGACTGGCAGGACCCGAGTCCGCGCGATGGGAGCGTTGCGGCACGAGCAAGCACGGGCGTCGGTTCCCTACGCAACTCTTCGGGCTCAGGGCCAGCAGCGAAGTTGGGCCGACTGGTATGACCCTTCCACGGGCATGAGCGCCATGGAGCTCATGCCCGTGGAAGGGTTGCAGTCCATTCCGGTCGCGGCCGACCCCACGGCTTGGGAACAGTCAAGAATGAAAGGGTCTCCACAATGAACTGGTCGAGCACAGTCGAGGATCGATGTAACGGAATCCCCATCCAAACGTTGGAATCGCCTCAGCGCGCAGGCGGCCGCTGTTTTCGGACCGTGGCGGGTAGATGCGCCCTCAATCTGTCCCAGCTTCCCTTGGCGCTCACGCGTCCAGCCATCCTGCGGGCGCTGCAAACAGCGGGATGCGTGGAGCTCGACCTCGACCCAGTGTCGGTAGCACGGAGTCGAATAGGGCAGTCGAGGTACACCCGCGGTGCGCGACTCGCCCAGGCGCCGGAGGTGGTTGACTGCTCCAGCTTCACCAAGTGGGTCTACGCCCAGTGTGGGATTTGGCTACCGCGCAGGTCCATACAACAGCGGCTGGTTGGCTACGCGGTCTCCATGACCACGCTACGGCCTGGGGACCTTGTCTTCACAAACGGTGCTCGCAACTACTCTCTGGCCGGGCTCCCTCGTCCGGTGGGGCACGTTGGGATTGCGACTGAATGTGCCACGGTTGTGCATGCAGCCGCAGCCCGTCTAGGGGTCCAGGAAACGGGACTTAGCGCCTTCACCCGTTCGGGTCGGATCTTCAGCGGTGCCGTGCGCATCATCCCTGAGGGGGCCGACCTCCTAGTCCTGTCCACCCCTTCTGAGTGGGAAGTCGAGGGCGAAGATGATTTGCACTGGATACTGGCCAGGCTCACCGGCGCCGAAGTAGAGCTGGTCATCTGACGTTCTACTCGTTCATCCTGCGGTCTCATGAGCTACTATAATCATGGGGCCGCTTCTTCTTTTGTCCTGAGGAACCGCAACACGGGGCCCTTGCGGCCGCGGGCTCCACCGACGCCCGCTTGTCTTTCCCGGTGTGCGCCGAGTAGAGTGGAGGTGCATGAAGGCCGGTGTTCGCCCAACCCCAATCGAGGATACCCGCAGGGTTGCAGTAGGTGTCGTAAAAAGACACATTGTGCGACCGCATGCAGTCAAGAGGATTTTTTATCTCTGTTAAGCTTAAAGTTTCATGTTTTTCAAGTCTGCATCCTGAAAGTTATTTTTGCATTTTTTGACCCGACACGTTTTTCGTGATGCACTATACAGGTGCAGATTCAATATTAATTGGGGGGACCAATTATATGGATCTTGTTGTGAGTACCTTTGGAACGCGTATTCGAAGGCAGCATGAGCAGATTGTCCTCGAAATTCCGAACGATACGACCCCGCATCACTATCCTGCCCGGCGTCTGGAACGCATACTCATCATGGGCAGCTCGTCCATTTCCGCTGATGCGGTGCGTTTGGCAATGAAGCATGGGGTGGACATTTCGTATATCGGAAAGTTCGGTAAACCAGAGGCACGGATCGTTCCGAGCGTGCCGACTGGTTCCACCAAAGTACGCCATGCGCAGTTTCGTGTTGCGTTGAGCGGTGGTGCGTTTTTGTATGCCCGACAGTTCGTGTTCGGAAAGATGAGGAGCCAGATTGCGCTGGCGGCGGTCCTCGGTCGCGACCCAAAAGCGATTGTAAGTATGCAGGAGGCTTTGGAGCGCGCACTTCAGGCGAACAATGTGGGAAGCTTGATGAGCGCCGAGGGACAAGCGGCGGAGCGATATTTTTCCGGCGCCTGGTCCCATGTGTTCAAAGGACTCGGACGAGACCAGCGCGGAGGCGATCAAGTGAACATTTCGCTGAACTATGGTTATGGCGTTCTGCGTAACGAGGTAGAGCGGGCGTTGCTATTCGCGGGTCTCGACCCGTTCGTAGGCATGCTCCACTCGGAGCGGTATGGGAAGCCTTCCTTGACGCTTGATTTCATGGAGGAGTTTCGAGTGGCGGTTATTGATGCCGTAGTCCTGCCGCTGTTCGCGAACGGCTTGTTCACCGGGCGGGATTTTGTCCAGGCGGACGGCAAGGATTTGATGAGCACATATGGCAAGAAAAAGATCCTGCGAGAGATTTTTACGCAATTGAATGTTCCGGTGTTCTGGAAAGGATTCGAACGGAGATTATCGGAGGTCATTACCGAGCAGGCGCAGGAACTGGCGCGTTCGTTAGTGAATGGATTTCCAGCTTACGAAGCGTTCGTTGCACCCGACGATCTATATGAAAAATCAATCGCTCCCGACCGTCGTCTGGTGGCGAAGCCGCAGCCGGAAAAGATGCAATGACGCGCAGCATCTCGTCGAAGGATACGGGATGCGCGCGCTCGTTCCCGCCTGTCACAGCGGTGTGATCTCTGCGTTCGAAAGGACGAATATCATGACGAGGCTGGAAATGATTTTTTCACGTTCGACCGACCGTTGGTTCATCGCGCCAATCTGTTCCGCCTGCCATCGCCGGTTTGATGATCTGAACGACACGGAGCTCAAACCAGAGCCGGATTTTGAACTGTTATGAGCCTAAAGTCAGCGGATTAATTTTTTTGGCTACCGTCTACCGCCGTGGGCGCATGACCATGCGCCCCTACCGTCTAGCTAATTTTCCATACATCGCGGCCAGGAGGAAGATGAGCATGCCGCAGATCACGATGGTCGCGCCGGTGGGCAGGTTTAAGATGACGGATGCGATAAGGCCGAGGAGCACGGTCAAATTAGAAACTATCAAGCTCGTGACGATGAGTCCGCGGAAAGAGTGTGATAAAAGTTTGGCCGTCGTGACCGGCACGATGAGCAGGGCGGAGACTAGGATGATGCCGAGCATCTTGATGCCCAGCACGACGCTGATCGCGATGACGACATAAAGCAGCACGCGGTAAGTCTCGATCTTGATGCCGCTGGCGAAAGCCGTTTCTTCGTTGAGGATGAAGAGCGCGATTTTTTTATATTTGGGCAGGATGAAGACGCCGATGAGCAGCGCGAACACGGCCATGATCAGGATCTCCGACCATTTAATCGAGAGGATGCTGCCGAACAGAAAGGTCGTGAGTTCGGGACGGTAGCCGGTGCCGAAAGACAGCAGCAGGATGCCCAGCGCCATGCCGGTGGTGAAGACGAGCCCGATGATGGCGTCGGAGGAGATTTTTGTCTTGCGTTCGAAATAGGCGATGAGCGCGCCGAAGATGCCGGAGAAAAAAATCGCGGTGAGCAGCGGATCGTTGCCGGTGAGGATGCCGATGGCCGCGCCGGAGAGCGAAGCGTGCGCGATGCCGTCGCTCATGAAAGCCATGCGTTTGAGCACCACGAAAATCCCGATGAGCGCGAGCAGGGTGCCTAAGAGCACGCCGGCCAGGAGCGCGCGCTGCATGAAGGGGAAGGCCAGGAGCTCAAGCATATCAATGGATGTGGCCGGTGATGTCGGAGCCGTAAAGCTTCTTCAGCGTGGCTTGGTCCAAGACTTTTTCCGGCACGCCGTCGCAAATCAAATCTTTATTCACGCAGATGACGCGATCCGCCAAGCGATGCACAAAGCTCACCTCGTGGCTGATGAGCAGCACCGTGACGCCGTGCTCGCCGTTCAAGTGCTCGACCAGTTCGTAGAACGCTTGGGCGCCTTCGATATCGATGCCAGCCGAGGGTTCGTCCAAAAGCAGGATCGAAGGATTCTTGAACAGGGCGTTGGCGATGAGTACGCGCTGGAGTTGTCCGCCGGAAAGTTCGCCCAAGAGTTTGTCGTGCAGCACATCGACGCGCACCTCGCGGCAGATGGACTCTTGTGATTTGCCTTTGATTTTCGGTTCGGAAAAAGACAGGAACTCGCTCACGGTGATGGGTACCGTGCGGTCAAAGTCGAAGTGTTGCGGCACGTAGCCAATCTTATCCAAACCCTGCGCCGCCGGTTTGCCCAGGACCTTGATTTCGCCGGAGTAGGGGATGAGTCCCAAGATGGCGCGGAAGAGCGTGGTCTTGCCCGATCCGTTCGGGCCGATGACGGCGGCCAGTTCGCCTTTTTTGATATCAAAAGTCACGTCACGCAAGACTTGTTGCGCGCCCAAGACGACATTCAGGTTTTTGATCGACAGCGCATCCATGAGCATCAGTTTAGCGCATCGGCGAAAGTTTGGGCATTCTTCAGCAGCATATCCTGGTAATTTTTCATGCCGCTGCTCACGCCTTCGGGGTCGACGCTGCGGATCTCGAGATGCAGATCTTGAGCCAATGGTTTGACGAGTTGTTCCGAGAGTTCCGGTTCGATGAAGATGGTCTTGATGTCGTTGGCGCGGATGATTTTTTGCAACGCGACAAGTTCCATCGGTGTGAGCTCTTTGTCCGGACTCGGTTCGATTACGCCGACTATTTTCAAGCCGAAAGCAGCGGCGAAATATTGCCAGGCGGCATGATGCGTCACGATAGCGGTATTTTTTTTGTCGGACAAAAGCGTCTTGATGCGCGCTTCGGTCTCATCCATCTGCCGCTTGAAATCTTCAAGCCGCCGGTCGTAATCCGCGGCGTGCGCCGGATCGAGCCGCTTGAGTTCGTCGGCGATGGTGGCGGCGATGAGCTTGCCGTTTTGCGGCGTCAACCAATAATGCGGATCAAGGCTGTCCTTCGTCTCGCCGCCGCTTCCTATATATGTTAGGGCAAGCGGAGGTTTGAGTTCGATCCCGCGGTCTACCGTGACTTGGCTGATATTCGGCGCGTTGTTGGCCAACGTCCCGGCCCAATCATCCAGACCATGCCCGATCGAGAACAGGGCTTTGGCTTGCGCGATTTCGAGCACTTGCGCCGGTGCGGGCTCGAAGGAGTGAGGACTTGCGCCCGGCGGCAACAGCGTAACCACGTCCACATTGTCTCCGCCGATCTGGCGCGCGATGTCAGCCAGCGGAAAGAATGTGGCGGCGACTTTGATCCGGCCCGTGTCCGCAGGTTTTCGCGCCGGGGTCAAAATGAACCAAACCCCTGCGCCGCAAGCCAGCATGGCGATCGCGAAAATAACGAGAGATTTTACCCTAGACATGGCGGGATTGTAGCAGACTGGCGGAGTTTGGGTATTCGACGCATTGACTTGAGCTGTATTTTTGAGGTAAGTTGATGGCATGTTGACTGAATTCGCGACCATCCAATTCTCGCGCGAAGAGCTCGTGGAAATCCACCGGGCGCTGCTGCAGCGCGTCATGCTCGAAGACGAGTTGCGCAAAGAGCGTGGTTTAGAAAAACCCGATCGTCATCCGTTGCTCGAAAAAATCGAGATGCTGTTGGGCGAGCGCGAACCCGATCTGCAAGAGATCGATATGCATGTCGAGGATGAGTTGTGGGAGTTCGCTTGGTACGTGTATACCGACGAATGGGCGTGGTATCGGGCGGGGCAAGAGGCGGCTAAAGGCGAAAACGGCAAACCGCTGACGGACGCGTCCAGGCTCAAGACTCTGACTGAAAAATTTTATCGCGACAATTTCGACCGCTATGCGGCCGAGATCGACATGCACGAATTAAAAAAGAGCAAGTCACTGGTCTCAAGACAGAATAAAGAGAATTGACAGAGCGGTCATTCGATTCTGTAGGGGCAATTCATGAATTGCCCCTACAGGCTGACAATTTCTAAAATCCTTGGCTGATCGAATCTTGCGCCGCGACGCGGGCGATGGCGTCTTGCGTCGGATTGAGCTAACTGATGACGAGCGTGGCGGCGACATACACGACGAGAAAGGCCGCGACCAAACGCATAAACGGCTTGTCATCCTCGATGAGGTCGATCAGATATTTGTGCATGATCCAGGCGAAGGTCAGGATGCAGAGCGAGATGATGACGCTCAAGATGGGATAATCCATGTCGATCAGTTGTCGTTTTTTTGGTGATTCGAGACAACATCCTAGCAGCCGTTTAGCCGCGTATCAAGACCTGCGGGCGGCTTGAATTTTCGGCGTCGCCGTGCTTTAATTGCGACATGGATTTTGCGCAAAAAGACGCTTCAAACCCGCTAATAAAGATTTTGGAACCGCAGCCCAAAGAGCCGGTCCCCGAGGAAGCGCGCATAGTCGTCCACGCGGCAGTCAGCCGTTTTGCCTTTTTATACGAACGCATCCGGAACGCGGTGGATTATAAAGATGAACATCTGCTGCGCAAGTCGGCCGTAAACCGCATTTTGGGGCGGCAATTGATCCTTGAGGTCAAACCCGAGGTCATCGCCAACAATTTGGTGCGTGAGTTGATCGGCGCGCGCTATCTGCCCAACGGCGAATTGCCCGATACGATGATCACCGAGGTCGCGGGGAGAGTGGGCAAATACCTGGCCATTCAGCAGACTAAAATCGGCTCCGAAAAACATCTGGCTTGGCTGCGCGGCTTGCTGGCGGTGGAGATTGAGGAAGTCTTGGTGGATTTGCGGCAGGAGAAAGCGATCGTGACTTATCTGTACGAAAAAATCGCTGACCGCATCACGGTGCAAGGCGCCGTGGTGGATGAGCGCGAGCTGCGCCTGCAACTGTATCTTGCTTGTTACCGCACCCTGTTCAAAGCAGATAACGAGACTTTGGGTTTCAAACTTTTGCGCGCTTACTTGCCGGATTGGTTGCGGCCGGATGATTGGTTGGCCGACCCGCGCGGCATGGCCGAACGATTGGTCGAGGTCGAAAAGCGCGTTCGGGCGAGCTTGACGCATCCTCTGGCGCTGCGTTTTTTGCGCGTAGTCAAACCCTGGGCCGTCTCGCTCAACATCATCCGCGATGCGCTGACGGAAAAACCCCTGGAAGCAAAAAACTTGATCGAAAAGCCCGAGAGCTTGAGGCTCGCCGCGTCGCGTTTGGCGGAGCGTCGCTATCGCCAGGCCAAGGGCCGGCTGCGCCGCGGCGCCGTGCGCGCGACCATCTATCTTTTCGCCACCAAGATGATCATGGCTTTCGCGCTCGAAGTCCCGCTTGAATATATTTGGTATAAGCAAGTCGCGTATTTTGCCCTGGTCATCAACATTCTTTTGCCGCCGCTGCTCATGTTCACCGTGTCGCTCTTCATCCGCATCCCGGGACGCGACAACACGGAAAAGATCCAAGCCAACGCGGCGCTTTTGTTGGGCGACGGGCCGATACCGCTGCGCGAGATCCGCGTACCCAAAAAGCGCAACCTGGAATCACGCATCCTGTTCGGATTCCTGTACGCCGCGATGTTCATCCTGACTTTCGGCTTCATCGGCGTGATGCTGGCTGCGCTTGAATTCACCTGGTTTTCCGCCGCCATCTTCTTTTTCTTCCTTTGTGTGGTCAGCTTCTTTGCCTTCCGCTTGCGCCAAAATGCGCGCGAGTTCGTAGTCGTCGAGGGCAAAGACCGCATCTACTACTTGGCCATGGATTTCGTCTCCCTGCCTGTGTTGCGTGCCGGTTCCTGGTTGTCGCGCAGCATCAGCCGACTCAACGTCTTCCTGTTTTTTCTGGATTTTCTGGTCGAAGCGCCATTCAAGATTTTCTTGACCGTGCTCGAAGAGTGGTTTGGTTTCATGAAGGAAAAAAAGGAAGAGTTGCAATGAATAACTAGCAACAAGCAACCAGTTGCCTTTAGATTCTGGTTGTTCGTTGCTTGTTGCTAGTCGCTTGTGAGCTTATGCTCCGCACATCTCGCCATAAAATTTTTAAGTTCGCGGTGATCGCCTTGTGGATCGTCGCTTTTGTTTTGGCTTATCTTTGGTTCGAAAGTTCCGGCATTCCAGCGCGTCATGTGCCGCGGGCTTTACGCCTCTTGATCAAGTCTTATGGCTGGTTGGGACCCGGGGTCGTCTTGGCGCTCTTCGCCGCGCGCACGTATTTTTTTCTGCCCACGACTCTGCTCGTCCTGGCCGCGATTTCGCTGTACGGCCCAGTGTTCGGTTTCTTGCTGGCGGTTTTGGGCGATAATTTATCCGCGACCTTGGGATTTTTCACCGGACGTTTCTTGGGCCGCGGCTTCGTGACCGAGAATGAACGCGGTTGGCTCAAAAAATACGACGAGGCTTTGTCGCATGACGGTTTTTTAGCCGTGCTGCTCATGCGTCTGGTGTATTTCCCTTTTGATCTGGTGAATTTCGGCTGCGGCATCTCGGGCATCCCGTATCGGCAATATGCCGTGGCGACTGTATTGGGTCTTTTGCCCGCGCTCATCACACTCACGGTCTTGGGCGACGCGTTCGTCAATCCACGCGCCTATTTTCTTTTCATCCTGTTATTCGTTTTGACCATGGGCGGCGCGCTCTTGCTGCACAGGTCGAAATGGGCTAAGAAGAGGCTGTATATAGAAAAAGAGCGAGCAGCGAATAGTAAGTAGTGAGCAGAGAAGGAAAAAACATGCCGTCATACGAACTCAAAAAAACATCCGATAAGTCGCGCGCAAGGCGCGGCGTTTTGCATACGGCACACGGTAATCTAGAGACACCGTTTTTCATGCCCATCGCGACCAAGGGCGCAGTCAAGACGCTTTCGGCGCAGGATATCGAAACGCTGGGCAGCCCGATTATCTTGTCCAATGCTTATCACTTGTACTTGCGACCTGGAATCGACGTGCTGAAAGAATTCGGCGGACTGCATAAGTTCATGTCCTGGAACGGCGCGATCCTGACTGATTCCGGCGGGTATCAGGTTTTTTCGCTTGGCGCCACGCGTAAGATCACCGAAGACGGCGTGATCTTCGCTTCGCATATCGACGGTTCCCGGCATGAGCTGACGCCGGAGAAATCCATCCAGATCCAACAGGCCATCGGCAGCGACATCGCTATGGTCTTGGACGAATGTACGCCCGCTGGTTCGACGCCCGAATATCTTTCCGACTCGATCGCCCGCACCACGCGTTGGGCCGAGCGCAGTAAACGTGAATTCGAACGGGGCAGGGGAGAGTCGAATAATCCGGGCGCGCTGCTCTTCGGCATCAACCAGGGCGGGATTGATGAAACACGGCGCCAGAATCATGCCGCGGAACTTAAAGCCATCGGTTTCGACGGTTATGCCATCGGCGGTCTGTCGGTCGGCGAACCGTTTGAGGACGCCTGTCGTTGCGTGGCTGCGCTGGATGAGGTCTTGCCAACTGATGCGCCGCGTTATTTTATGGGCGGGGCGCAGCCGCATGAGATAGTCGAATATGTAAAACGCGGCGTGGATATGTTCGACTGCGTATTGCCGTCGCGGAACGCGCGCCACGGGTTGCTGTATCGGTTTCGCCACGACGATTTGTCGCGCCCTGATTTTTACGAAACCGTCCATCTGACCAATGAGCAATTCAAGTATTCTAAAGAACCGCTGGTCAAAGATGGTGAGTACGGAATTGTCTCAAAGGAACTCTCGCGTTTTTCCATGGCTTACATCCGACATCTGTTCAGCGTCGAAGAAGTGCTTGGCCAGCGTTTGGTGACGTTGGCTAATGTGGCATTTTATCTTGAGTTGATGCGGCGTTTGCGCCAGGCAATAGACTCGGGTCAGCTTTGATTTTTCAGCTCTTCGGGCTATCCTATGAACATATGGATATCGCTCCGCATATCGTCCAGGAATTGGAACGCGTGACTTCAGAATCTACCTGGAATCCGCAATTCGGCGCCATGCTGGTGAAAGACGGCCGCATCTTGGTTTCCGGTTTTGCTTACAAACCATTCAACAAACAACAACTCGCCGATCATCCATTGTTGGGTATCCATGCCGAAGAATCCGCGCTCATGGAGGCTTTGAAAAGACATATCGAGATTCAAGGCGCGGATTTGTATATTCTAGGCCGCAGAGAAAACGGAGAAGTCAGGTATACGGAAAATTCATATTGCTGCGTCGTCTGCAGCCGCCTGCTCGTGCAGTCAGGCATCAATTCCATCATTCACCCGACGCCAAACGGTTGGACGGCCAAGTCTCCGACGGAGATGTTCGATGAAGCGGTCAAAGGGATATAGCGGTTTCTGCACCATATGTATTTTATCTTTACCCTATGAATGAAATTTTCAAGCCGGAAAAACGGCCGGAGAGCGAAGCCAGGAAATTACTGCATGAGCTTGAGGCCAGCGGGCAATATGTCTTCCACGGTTCCATGACGCCTGAAATCGACGAACTCGAAACGCGTCAGCCTTACACCTGGATAAGCAAAAAAGAGAAAGTTCCGCATGGCCAACCCGCCGTTGTGGCCACGCCTTATGCTGACATCGCGATTTTTCGGGCTTTGGTCTTTATGGATTCTACCCAGTTCGGCGTGGATGATCATGGTCTTAATTTCGCGGCAACACAAAAAGCTTTGGATCACGCGAAAGATAAAGTCGGCTACGTCTACGCCTTGCCTCGTAGCGGCTTTAAGCCTCTCGAAGGCGATGAAAGCTCCATGGATTGGCGTTCACCGAAAAACGAAAGACCGCTGCGCGCAGTCAAAGTCTCGTTCCAGGATTTGCCGGAGAATATCAAGCTCTTGCCCAGCTCACTTTAGCCTTTTTTGTGAAATACCAGCTACTAGATGCTAGTAGCACCTACGCGCCTGGATAGCCAAACGCTGTCATCGCAAGTCCTGACATCAAATGCACCTCATACTTTTTGCCGCCAAAAAGTATGCAAAAACCGCTGGGGCCTCGAATTCGCTAACATGTATATAGTTAAGCGTTCTTGCGGTTAGCTCAACTCTCGGCCCCAGACCCCGCCTCGAGGACTTCGACCTCCATCATCCTGTCATTACCCGGTCCAACCGGGTAATCCAGAGAGTATTCCGTTCCTATCTCTCCTCTAGCCAATCAGGCGGGGGTCAGGGGGGTTTGCGTCAAGCCAACCGCAAGAGCAACTAAGCAACATACATGTTGCGCATAGCGAACCCCCGGCGTCTTTGGTCACTTTCCACGCGGAAAGTGACGAAGTTACGTTTGACCGCCGACACTCGGGAAAAACATCAATCTGCTCATTGCCTCAAATCGTACCTATCGGACCATTTCGGGGCAATGCAAAAAACTGACATCAAATGCACCTCATACTTTTTGGCGGCAAAAAGTATGCAAAAACCGCTGGGGCCTCGAATTCGCTTACATGTATATAGTTAAGCGTTCTTGCGGTTAGCTCAACTCTCGGCCCCAGACCCCACCTGGATACTTTAGGCCTTTCCTTTTTTAACTTGTAAATTCCGCGCCAGCTCTGCTGCGGGGTAGTTCATTGAAATCTCCTTAGTCTAGCCAGGCGGGGGTCAGGGGGGTTGCGTCAAGCCAGACGAACGTCAGAGGCGTAAGTCCTAACTAGATACTTTTTAAAGCTGACTCTTGACTATTTTGTCCCACACGTCTAATATAGCGGCTCGTTTTGCCGTGTGTTTTGCAAGACGCGCCCCTTACAACGGAGGACCGGATCATCATGAGCATGACCATCGCCACGGAAGTACCGCGCCATGTGGCCGGCAGACACATCCCTTGGATCGTCATTCCGCACGACCAACTGAAGTTGGACGAGGCCGACGCGCTCTTCTATCGCGAGTGCAACCAGAAGTCGCGCGACTACATCGCACAAGAATCGGCGCGCCACGCCTATCTCGTGTCCGCCGTGGCCTTGCCGCTCATCCATGTCTGCATGGACGAGCGCGAACAGGATGTGGAAGAAGCGCTGGGTCTGCCGCCGGGCGTCGCCAATCTGGTGCCCACCGCGGGCAACAAGATCGGCGGCATGGATGAGCCTAACCTGGTGCTGTTCAAGGAGATGCACGAAGAACAACAGCGCGCCGGATCGCAAGGCATGCTGCACATCGTGTTGTTCGTGACTCATCACTCAAGCAGCCATCCGCACACCGAGTCTTGCGCCGCCTGGGGACATGACATCGAAGCTGCGGATCGGCACGCCAGCGAGCAGGTCACGCGCATCAACGAGTTCTATCTGGGTCGCGACCTCGAGAATGGGCGACCGCTATCGCGCAAAGTCGTCGCCTTCCATCTGCGTTCGGATACGGACACGGAAGCGCGTACTTGGATCGGACACAACGGTTGTGTCATCAATCCCGTCGAATTCGCAGAGCAAGCGGAGAACGGCGGCGGATTGGAAAGCAGGGTCTTGAGTCGCTGCATCCAAGCGTTTCCGTCGACCGACCCGCGTTTCAGCGGATTGGAAGCTGGCTTGCGCGAGACGCTGCTCAAGCAAATCGCCGCCATGCTAGCGGCGAACGCCAAGGTGGTGCGTCGCGTAATCTCGGACAGGCGACCGACGCAAAAACTCGGCCACAAAGGCACGCGCATTCTCGTGGGCCGCGGCTGGGAATCGCTGACCGAAACCAACCGCTACTTCAAGTTCAGCGACTACTCCATCGGCGAAGACGAATTGATGTCCGGCACGTATGTGATCCGCAACGGCGTCCTCGAGATGCTGCGCACCGGCCAGCCCTTCAGCGTGCCGTTCCACGTGAACACGCCGTATGTCCTGGGCGACCTGACTGACCGCGGCGCTTCGATCAACCATTCGCTCGCCTTGGCGCGTTGCATCCGCAACAAATGGCTGAAGCGCATCCGGCAAGACCCAGCTTTGACGGATTTCAGGAACAGTCTGTTGCACGCTCTGCGCATCGTGGAACCCGACCTCACGAGTCTGGATGACCTGCCGCCATCTGTCCGCGAATACTGTTTCAGTCATTTGGCGGGCGCCCTGCGCTTCTTCATCTCCGTCTCGCCGCGCCAGACCCGTCTGATCGAGGTCGTGGCGACGGAAGCGGACCTCTGATACCTTGCCCGGCACATACGTGTGCCGGGATTTCTTTAAAATAGAGGGTAGACGGTAGCCAAAATAAGAGACTGTCATTCTTGAGGCCGTCTGACGGCCGAAGAATCTTCCTATTCCTTAAGGTATAGGAAGATCCTTCGCTGCGCTCGAGGATGACATTAACTTTATGTTCGAACGAGGCCGTCCAACGGTCGAGCTAAGAAATCTCCGTCGTGTTATTTTATGAACATGACTAAATTTTCCCGCGCTGATCTTGCTGCCGCGCGTAAATTGCGGAAATTTGTTTTGCGTTTGGAGGAGACTCGCGCGCCGCAAGGTTGGTGGCCGCGGGTGGTGGAGAGTCATGGAGCACGGAGCATAGAGCACGGAACATTGGTCATCCTGCATAATCCGCCGAGCCGTAAATATTGGCATTGCAAAACCAAAGCCGCGTGTGCTTTTGAAGTCGCTGTCGGCGCCATCCTGACCCAGAACACGGCCTGGAGCAATGTCGAGCGTGCCTTGTTGGAGTTGGCGCGGAAAGATCTTTTGGATTCGCACCGCTTGGCCAAAATTCCGCCCTCGCGTTTGGAGCCCGTGATTCGCAGTTCCGGTTATTACAAACAAAAAGCCAAAAAACTCAAACTCTTCGCGCAGTTCGTGGAAGAAGAACTGGGAGGGGATTTGCGGAACATCCTGAAAAATTGTCGTCTTGAGGAGGCTCAAAGCCGACCGAAGGATCTTTATAAAGGTCCTTCGACTGCGCTCCGCTTCGCTCAGGATGACATAATCGCGAAAGCCCGCGAAAAACTTCTGTCGCTTTGGGGCGTAGGTCATGAGACGGCTGACACCATCCTACTCTTCGCCCTCGACCAACCCATCTTTGTTGTCGACACCTACACGCGCCGCTTGCTGGAAAAATTGACCGGTAACCCGCGCTGGCTTATTCGCCCTTACGACGAAATCCGCGAAGTCTGTGAATCGGTTTTCCATTCTGGCTACAGACTAACCAAAGGGCGCATGGCATGCGCCCCTACTATATCCTGGCAAAATGCCCACGCGCTTATCGTCGCGTGGGGCAAAGAGGAGAGAAGGTCTTGGCTTTTCTCGAGAAAAAAGCTAGTTTGCGCACGCTTCGTCAATGCTGACGAAGGCTCCTTTCATGGCGCGAAATTGTAGAATTATGCAAGGGATGTTAATCTCATGGGCATGAAATATATCCTGACCAACTTTGGTTGCGGCAACGGACCCTTTTTGCGCGCCATTGATTGGGCCTTGGGCATCCGCGAGAAATTGACGGAAGAAGTCAGGATTCTCGTCCCCGATGCGTATGGCGAAAAAATGCGCCGTTTGGTGCGCGAGGATTTCCCTGCGCTGTTGGAAAATGATCCCGACTTGTTCGTCTTCCATCCTGCCTTGGGCGCGGCGCTGCAGAATCTTCTGTACGACGGAAAGGATTTTTCCTTGACGCTCCAGAAACTCATCGAGAATTATCCCGCGACACAGGCCGCAGCCGATGAAATCCTCTCGGGTCAATCCGAAGGTTTGAGCATGAGCGGCGCCAAGGTCGCCATCGCTCCCGAGGACATCGTCTGTACGGTCAGCCGCAATCCCAACCTGCGCCTGGGCAAAAAGAGCCTGTTCTATTCCTCGATCGGTTTCTTCGAGAGGATCCTGCGCGCCGCGGAGGACGAGGAAGTGTTCGCGCGTTACGGCAAGGCTGACCTCGAAAAAGCTGCGGAACTCATGCGCCAAGCCGAGGACGGCTGGGACATGTATCTGCAGCCCATGCCGTCGGTCTTTTCCTACGACACACGGCCGCTCGAAAGCTGGAAAGAGGGGACATCGGTGACGCCGCCGCTCTTTCACCCGCCGCAGCCCACGGATTTCGCGGAAGAGCTGGAACCGGGGATTTATGTCTTGGTCTCGGGCATCCCGTATCTCGACCGCCTGTACAGCCAGGTCACGAAGTTGGGTTGGACGCTTTATACCAACCAACCGACGCCGAATGTACCGGCGGCGCGCGTGCTGCATCCGCGTTTCGTCGGGCATCCGTCCATCCAGGGCGTGTATGCGCGGGCGGCGTGGAACACGATTTGGCTCGCCAACCTCAACCGCAAGCCGCTACTCTGTCCGCCGTTCCTGGCCGACGATTTCCCCGAGATCTTCTTCAACAACCGTTCGGTCGAGAAGCTGGGTCTGGGGGTGATCATGACGCCGGAACTCGAAGCGGGCGACGCCATCGACCAAGCCAAGGCGCTCCAACCTGGGATCGATGCGTACTATGCCGAGATCCTCAAGCGCTTCGGCACGCTCGACGGCATCGAGTACGCCGCCACGCTCGCGGCGCAACGGCTGACGCAGAATCAGCCAGAGTAATTCCCAAGTCGTCTCATGGCGCGTCGGACAACTCCGGCGCGCTGTTTTTTGTTATTAAAGAGCTGATTAATTTTATCATCTTGAGCTTGTCGAAAGACCTTTATCAGCAGAACGGTTTGCTGCTAAAGGTCCTTCGACTCGCCGTGCTCGCTCAGGATGACAGAGGGGTGCGCTCGCGTTCCGCTTAGGCTAGCGAAGCGATATTTTATTTGTCATCCTTCATCCCGCCCTATAAACTCGTGCGCATGCAGGAGGTGGACGAAAAAGCGCCGCTCCCCAGCCTTTTGGACGGTTTGAATGATGAGCAACTCAAGGCCGTGACTCATGAGTCCGGGCCGCTTTTGATTGTGGCCGGTGCCGGCACGGGCAAGACCACCGTACTGACCAAGCGCTATGTTCATTTATTGAATTCCAAATTCCAAATTCCAAATTCAAGCATAACGACCGACAACCTCCTGGCCGTGACCTTCACCGAGAAAGCGGCGGGTGAGATGGAGGATCGCGTCTTGGAACTCTTGCCTAACGGCACTTATGATTTTTGGATCTCGACTTTCCACGGGTTGTGTCAGCGCCTGCTTGAGCGCTACGGCTTGGAAATCGGTTTGCCGACGCATTTCAAGATTTTGAACGAGACCGACGCTTGGCTCATGCTCAAGCGCCGCATCAACGAATTGCCGCTTGAGTATTATCGGCCGCTGGGCAACCCGGTTAAATTCCTGTCCGAACTGCTCAAACATTTTTCGCGCGCCAAAGACGAAGGCGTGACGCCGGAGCGCTATCTTGAATTCGCCGAAAACGCGATTTTGGATGCGGACGTCGATCCAGCCGACGCCGCGGTGACGGAAAAGGCGCGGCTCAAAGAAATCGCGGATTGCTATTTTGCGTATCGCCGCATGTTGCGCGAAGAGGGTGCGCTTGATTTCGGCGATCTGATCTTGGAGGCGTTGCGTCTGTTGCGCGAGCGGCCGCGCGTGCTCAAGGAATTGCGCGAACAATTCCGCTACATCTTGGTGGATGAATTCCAAGACACTAACTGGGCGCAGTATGAGTTGATCAAACTTTTGGCCGGGAGCGCGCGCAACTTGACGGTGGTGGGCGATGACGATCAAGCCATCTACAAATTCCGCGGCGCTTCGCTGGCCAACATCCTGCAATTCCGCGACGATTTTCCGGACGCGGTCACGGTCATGCTGGCCAAGAACTACCGTTCGCATCAAGAGATCCTGGATACGGCGTATCGCGGCATCGAGCACAACAATCCTAACCGCCTCGAGATCAAACTCGCCGACACCGGACTGTCCAAAAAACTTTTGAGCGAAAAGGGCGAGGGCGGCACGGCGGACGTCCTGTGGTTCAAGACGCTGGAGGATGAGGCCGAAGGCGTGGCCGAGCGCATCGTGGAACTCAAGACGCAGGACGCGACATTGTCGTGGGATGACATCGCGATTTTGTCGCGCTCCAACGACGGCGCCGAACCGTTCATCCGCGCGCTCGAACGCCACGGCATCCCGTTCCGCTTTTATGCTTTGCGCGGCTTGTATGCCAAACCGGTGATCGTCGATTTGGTCGCGTTTTTTTCTTTACTCGACGGTTATCACGAGTCATCGGCCGTGTGGCGCGCCCTGACCGCGCCGTGCTACAGCTTTGCGGCGCGTGAAATCGCGGCCTATCTCCAATACGCGGGGCGCAAAGGCATCGCGCTGTGGAGCGCAATCCGTGATTGCCAGCTCTTGCCCGAGATCCGCGAGAGCGCCGAAGCCGTGGCGCGCGCCCGCTCATTCGTCTCGACGCTCGAGAAGCTGGCCGAGACGGCGCGGCGCGAAAAGCCCATGCGCGTGTATCAGGAAATCCTGGACAAGACCGGCTATCTCGGCGCGATCATGAAGATGCCCGAAGCGGAGAAGGTAGAAGCCATCGGACTCTTGAATTCGTTCGCCAACCGCATCAAGCGCTATGAGCAAGTCGCGCTCGGACCGACCGCGCGCGGCTTCCTCGAAGAACTCAAGACCGAGATCGAGAGCGGGGAAGAGGGCGCGCTGGCGGCCGATCCGGACGAAGGCCCGGAGCTGGTCAAAGTCTTGACCGTGCACGGCGCCAAAGGTTTGGAATTCCGCCACGTCTTCGTCGTCTCCTTGGTCGACCAGCGTTTTCCCACGCGGCCGCGCCATGAGGCCATCCCTTTGCCCGACGGTTTGGTCAACGAGCGTTTGCCCGATGGCGATGCGCATATCGAGGAAGAGCGACGTTTGTTCTACGTGGCCGTGACGCGCGCCAAAGACAGCGTGACTTTCAGCGGCGCCGAGGATTACGGCGGCGCGCGCAAAAAGAAACCCTCGGTGTTTTTGGGCGAGACTGGATTCGAGATCGTGCCGCAAGCAGCGCGCGCTTCAGCCGAGTCACTATCGTTCATTCCCAGCGTCCAGCGCTTCGAATCGGAAGCCGCGGAGCGCGAGGTGTTTGAGCTTAAGCGCCGTTTTTCGTTCACCCAACTCGCCGCCTTCCGCAATTGCCCGCTGCAATATAAATTCGCCCACGTCTATCGCATCCCTATCTTGGGCTCGTTCCACAAGAGTTTCGGCAACTCGATCCACCATGCCTTGAAGCAGATCCTTGATTTGCATCTGGCCCGTGGCCGCGCCGTGCAAGGCGGACTGTTCGAAGCGCCGGCGGCCAGCGCGCCATCCAAAGAAGGTTTTCGTGTGAGCCTGGATGAAGCGCTCGAGATTTTCGAGGCGAATTGGATCGACGAGTGGTATACCGATCGCACGCAGCATGACGCGTATAAGAAAGAGGGGAGAGAGGCTATCAAGCGGCTCGTCGAGGTCTGGTCAGCGGCGCCGCCCGCGATCGCCTTCCTCGAACGCACTTTCGATTGGCGCATCAACGAACACTCGCTCAAAGGCGCAATCGACCGAATAGACGAATTGCCGCAAGGCGGTCATGCTATCTTTGACTACAAGACGGGCGAACCCAAGAGCACCGATGATTTGGAGAAGAAAGATAAGGAACAGTTGTGGATCTATCAACTGGCCATGGAGGACATGGGGCTGGCGGTCAAAAAACTGGCCTACCTCTTCGTGCGCAGCGGCGAACAGGCGGAAGTCGAGTTGCTGCAAAACGAAAAACGCGACGTTTTCCGTGCCGAGATCGCCGCGCGCATGCAGGAAATCCTGCTCTCGCGTTTCGAACCCAAGCCATCGGTTCATATCTGCAAGTATTGCGATTTCAAGAACATCTGTGAATACAGGAAATAGCTCAAAGCTTAAAACTTAAAGTTTAAAGCTTAGGTGATATTCAAGTCTTAAATCCCAACCTTAACTTTAAACTTTAAGTTTTAAGCTTTAAACTAATTCCCATGCCCTTCGATTCCCTCAAGCGTGTCATCGCCTTGCGCACCTCGAATGATCCGAGGATGCATGATTTTCAGATTGCGCGCATTTTTGAGGCTAGTCGCCATGCCTTGATCGCGGTGTGGGGAGAACAAAAAGCCGCTTTAGTGGGGCCTTTGTCCTTCCGCGAAGGTCTGCTCAAATTCGAGACCGCATCGCCCACGGCCAAGCAACAACTCGGCGTGGATAAACTCAAACTCAAAAACGAAATCAATCGCCGCTTGGGCGGCATGACGGTACGCGAAATCCAGATTCAATCCAAAGGGTTCTGATGCGAACCGTCTCCGCCACGCAAGAGGCGTTCCTTGACAAAGAGAGCGTCACGACGGTAACTTCATTCCACGCACGTCATTTATTGTGGGACGACTGAACTTACGCTTTGACCAAAGAGCGTAGGGGAAAGGTCGCCTCACTCATGAAGAGCCTGACTACTGAATACCCCGTCGGCAAGATTGTCGCGCTTGTGCAGAGCAAGAATCTGAAAGAGCTCGAAGCCGCGGCAAAAATCAACGGCGTCTCCTCTCCCATGGAGTGCGAGTGCTACATCTATATCTGGGCGGACTTCTTGAAGCTGCAGCTCGCGCGAGGAAACGTGGTCACGCCTGACAATTGGGCGCTTCTTCGGGAGATGTGCGACATGTGGTTCGCGAAGGCGAGCAAGCAAATGCATCTGGGCTGGATGATTCCCCAGTTCCTTCCGACGCCGGACATGCCCAGGTTGTCCGCGCTTCGCGATAGGCTGCGTGCCGCCATACCGGAGCAGTATGCCGAAGTCCTCGAAGAAGTCATCGCGGAGAGGTCTCGACCACACCACTGTTGATTGATGCGACTCTGCGCTTCATCGCCCGCCCTCTACTCGAGGGCGGTTTGTATTACTCACTCTATCTATTAATAAATTGAAAAGTTTTCTATGCGCGGATATTTTCGATCAGAGCCGTCGCTTGATCTAATTGCGCGGCGAAATCGTCGCGCGAAGTGTCGAAGACGAAGAGGAAGGGGATATCGAGTTTAGCGTGCAGCGGTTTGCGTCGAGAGTAATTTTCCAGCGCTTCTTCCGGGCTGCTGAACAGCCAGTGGTCGCGATAATTCTTCAGGCGTTCCAAAATCGTCTTTTCCGGCGTGGCGATGTGGATCCAGATCGGTTTATATCCGGTTTTGGCGACCAGTCCTTCGACTTGAGAGTATCTGGTCACGCAGTCAGAGTCTATGATCAAGCTGTAACCTTGTTCGGCAAAACGTTTCAACACACGTTCGCCCAGCTCAACGACTCGCTGGAAATTATAACCCCTCTCCCTAAGCAATATCCTGATTTCATCGCTCGAAACGCGAATCAACCCGAGACGTTCGGTCAAGGCTTTTACGACCGTGGTTTTTCCTGAACCGACCAGACCGACCGGACAGATGACGATGCGCACTGGTCTTTTCATCAGAGGTAGCTTGATGCGCGCGGCGTAGCCGTCGGTAATTTCTTTCAACGCGTCGTCAGATAAATCCTGACCGACGCTCGATTCTTCTTCGGCGTGCGCGAGTTCGTTTTCCATAAAACTGAATTTACCCGAGTTACAGACGCAAAGCAATCGGCGGAGATAGTTTAAAGCTCAAAGTTTAAAGTTTAAAGCTTAAGGTGTTATTTAGTCTGAAATTTCATTTTAGCCCTAAGCTTTAAACTTTAAGTTTTAAACTTTAAGTTTTCTTAGTATACTCTCGCCATGTCATTCCGCGCTTATATATTTTTCATGATTCTGGCCACGGTGTTGGCGTGGATCGGTTGGTTGGTCGTGCTGCTCAACGTGAACCCGAAAGAGTCCGGCTTGTCCGGTTTTGTGTTGTTTTATCTGACCTTGTTCGTCAGCTTGATCGGCATCCTGGCTCTCGTCGGCATCCTTTCCAGGGTGAAGATCCTGAAACGGCACGATCTCTTGATTCGTGAGGTCAAAGTCTCATTTCGGCACGCTGTCCTCTTATCCATCGTGGCCGTTGCCTCCTTGATTTTTTCTGCTCATGGCTGGTTGAAGTGGTGGGTACTTTTGTTGTTCATCGCAATAGTTGCTTTGATTGAATACGTCGCCTTGGTGATTCAAAAATCTCATCGGGGTTAGATAAGCCATCCACTTGCGCGATTGGGGTTGACCAGCGTAAGATTAGGCGCGAAATATGCCATTATTTTTCGGGCGTTTCTCCAACGATCTGGGCATCGATTTAGGCACGGCCAATACTTTGATTTTCGCCAAGGGTCGGGGACTGGTCGTCCAGGAGCCGTCGGTCGTAGCCGTGAACCAGCGCAACGGACAAATCATCGCCGTGGGTAACAGCGCCCGCGCCATGATCGGCAAGACGCCGCCGCACATCCTGGTCACGCGTCCTTTGCAACGCGGCATCATCGCCGACTTCGAAGTGACGGAAAAAATGCTCCGCTACTTCATCGAAAAAATCCATCGCGAAAGTTCGGCGCTCATCCCGCGTCCGCGCGTGGTCATCGGCGTGCCGCTCGACATCACCGAAGTGGAGCGTAAAGCCGTGGGCGACGCGGCGACTTCGGCTGGAGCGCGCAAAGTCTATGTGGTCGAGGAACCGGTCGCGGCGGCGGTGGGCATCGGTCTGCCCATCTCCGATCCGGTCGGGAACATGATCGTGGACTTCGGCGGCGGCACGACCGAGATCGCCGTCATCTCGTTGAACGGCGTGGTCACGGCTAAATCCATCCCGATCGCCGGCGACGAGCTCAACAAGAACATCATCCAGTACGCCCGCGACGTCTTCAACTTATTTTTGGGCGAACGCGTGGCCGAAGATGTCAAGATCGCCGCAGGTTCGGCTGTTCCTTTGGATGAAAAAATCGAAGTTCCATTGCGCGGCCGCGACCTTTTATCCGGTTTGCCCCGCGAAATCATAGTCAACGACGGTCAAATCCGTGAGGCCACCTCGCGTTCGGTCAAAGCCATCCTGGAACACATAAAATCCATCTTGGAGATCACCCCGCCGGAACTGGTGGCCGACATTTATCGCCGCGGCATCGTGCTGACGGGCGGGGGATCGTTGCTGCGCGGCATCGACAAGGCCATCACCGAAGGGACTGGTTTGCCGGTGCGCATCGCCGAAGATCCGTTGACGGCCGTGGCACGCGGCGCCGGCGCTCTGCTCGACAACCCCGGACTCCTGGATGACGTGGCCCTGCCCGCGACGGATCGGATGGCGTAGGAGAAAATTACAAATGCCAAATTACAAATGCCAAATTGATCCTGAATTCGTCATTCGTCATTTGTAATTTGAAATTGATATGTCGCGCCGCATCCCGTTGCCCGTCATTACCATCGGTCTCGTCCTAGGGATCACGGTTTTGTATGCGGCCGGGGTCTTGACCCCATTGCGCGAAGGTTTGCGCTATACGCTTTTGCCCGCCGCGCGTTTCATGGCGGCCTTAGGTTTTCAGGTCGGCGGCAGCGCGTCCGTCGATGACGCCAGAGCCAGGGAATTGGAGAGCCGTTTGGCGTCCATCAGCGTCGACTACGTGAAGCTGCGCGAGTTGGAAGAGGAAAACCGCTCGCTCAAAGCCGTGACTAAATTCCTGGCTGACTCGGGGTATGACCATTTGGGCGCACGGGTCATCGCGCGCAACGTAGATTCCAAGACCGCCACCGTGCTCATCGATCGCGGAGCAGCCGACGGGCTTGAGACCGGCATGGCCGTGATCGTGGGGGACGGCGTTTTGGTCGGCAAGATCGTGGCCATTAGCCCGCGCGTCTCGACCGTCATGCTGCTGTCCGATTGGCGCAGCCGGGTCGCCGCTTCGCCCGTGGGCACGCAAAAACTTTTCGGCATGGTGCAGGGCGAGGGGAACGGCGTGTTGCGTCTTACCCTCGTGCCGCAATCCGAACCGCTCAAGACCAATGACGTGACCGTGACCGCCGGCAGCGAGGAAAAAATTCCGGCCAACCTGCCCATCGCGCTAGTCGACGTGATTGAGGGCAAGGCGACCGATCCCTTCAAGACCGCGACGCTCCAGCCGCTGGTCAGGGCCGAGAGGTTGGATCTGGTCGTGGTCTTGCGCCCCGCCGCTTTGCGCCCAGAGTAAAACCATGAACGCGCTCAAATATTTGGCCGTCGTCTGCCTGGGATTGCTCCTCGGTTTGTATGAGCAGACGTTGCGCACGTTTTTGCCCGCGCCCATGAATCTCTTGTTCCCCGTCTTTCCCATCTTGATCATGCTCGCCGCTTTGAATCGCTGGCGTTATGCCTACGTGCTCGCCGCCTGTGCCGGAGCGGTGGCTGATGCCTTTGCGCCGGAATATGCGCATTTCGCCTTGATCGAGTATCTGCTCATCTTGACCGCGCTCCAAGCGGTGGCGCACGCCGTTTTCACCAACCGCTCGTTGTATGCAGCTTTGGCCCTCGTGTCTTTGGCGCGCATTTTGGATTGGATTTGGCTGAAAGGCATGCAACTCATCACTGCTTACTCCGATCAGGTCGGGCTAGTGCAGGACCTTAAATCGACCGCCATCATCTTAGCCTTTGATTTGCTGTTGACCGCGGCCTTCTTCCTGTTCAGCGTCTTCGTGTTGCGGCGCTTGAATTGGTATCGGCAAAAAATCGAAATCTATGGATGAATCAGGCGACAAACTGTTTCCGTTGAAGGAACAGGGGACCGGCATGTCGGTCGAACTCAACGGCCCAGAAAACTTCGCTCACGAGGTCATGTTCGAGGAGGAATACGTGCATATCGGCGGGCAGAATCCAGTTTTCATCGGCCAAACTTTGTCACAAAATCGGTTCAAGTTCGCCGGCGCAACCTTGGGGCTTTTGATCTTGGTTCTGATGGGACGCGGATTATGGATGCAGGTCGTGAGTTATGGACATTATCGCGAGCAAGCCGAAGAAAATCGGTTGCGCCACGTTTATATCCCGGCACGCCGGGGTATCGTGCGCGACGCCAAGGGCACGGTCTTGGCCGAGAACGTCCCGTCTTTCGACTTGCAGGCTATGCCCTGGCTTTTGCCGCAAAAAGAGGATGAAAAAGATGCTTTGCTGGGTAACGTCGGGCGCATCTTATCCGTACCGCTGAACGACCTTTTGGCCGTCATGGCCTCGTCTACGCCGGGCGAAACGCTGACCGTGGCGCGCGACATCCCGTACGATCGCGCCATCGCTCTTGATATTAAGGTGGGACAAGACCCGGCCATGCAATTGGTGGTCGGCAGCAAGCGGCATTATCCGCTCTCCGACAAGGTCAAAAGCCTGTCGCATCTCTTGGGTTATGTCGGCGCCATTTCGCCCGAAGAACTTACCGCGCATCGACCTGAAGGCTATCGCCAAGTGGACGCTATCGGCAAAAGCGGGGTCGAGTCGACTTACGAAAAGATTTTGCGCGGTGTAGCTGGAGAGAAAGTATACGAAGTTGATTCATTAAATCGCGTCATGTCGCTTTACGGAGATGAAGCGCCGCATGACGGAGGAGATTTGCGGCTGACTTTGGACGCGGATCTGCAGGCCGCCGCCGAACAAGCGTTGTCCAAAGAATTGGCCGCTATCAAACTTACGCGGGGTGCCGTCGTGGCGCTTGATCCCCGCGACGGATCGATTTTAGCCCTGGTTTCGTTGCCGTCGTATGACGATAATTATTTTTCCGGCAGCGTCTCGTCCACCTATTACGCGTCTTTGCTCAAAAACGAAGACCACCCGCTCCTGCCGCGAGCTTGGGCGGGCGTCTATCCGTCGGGTTCGACCATCAAACCGGTCATCGCCACGGCCGGACTGGCGGAAAAAGTCATCACGCCCAATACCACCGTCAACTCGGTGGGCGGCATCAAGCTCGGCGCCACGTTTTTCCCTGACTGGAAAGCCGGCGGACACGGCGCCACCAACGTACGCAAAGCCATCGCTTGGTCGGTCAACTCCTTCTTTTATACCATCGGCGGCGGTTACCAGAACTTCGTGGGTTTGGGTGTGGATCGCCTGACCAAATGGATGCGCGCTTTCGGCTTGGGTGACAGACTGGGTTTGGATTTGCCGGGAGAGAGCGCGGGTTTTGTGCCCAGCAAAGAGTGGAAAGAAAAAACCAAAGGCGAACGTTGGTACGTCGGCGACACTTATAACTTATCCATCGGACAAGGCGATTTGTTGGTCACGCCGTTGCAAGTCGCGGCTTTTACGTCGGCCGTGGCTAACGGCGGGTTCAAAGTCCGTCCGCATATCGTGCCGGCCAGCGATGCGCTTTCGACCGAACGCCTGGCGGAGGCGAGCGTCATAGAAACAGTTCGTTTGGGCATGCGCGATACCGTGATTTATGGTTCGGGCAAAGCGATGCAAGGCTTACCTTTCACGGTCGCCGGCAAGACCGGTACGGCGCAGTGGCGCAATGATCGCAAAAACCACGCTTGGTTCGCCGCCTTCGCGCCTTTCGATAAACCTGAAATCGTAGTCGTCGTGCTGATTGAAGAGGGGAACGAAGGTTCGACCGTCTCGGTGCCTGTAGCGCGCGAGATTCTGCAAGCGTGGTGGAAGCTAAAAGGGAAAACCGCTAACAGTAAGTAGGGGATTCCTGTAAACTATCCCACGAAGGCTCCTATTTCGCATAAAAGCCATGCCCACCAACCCCTTCGAAACCGCTCCGAATCTCACCGCCGCCCACATCCGTCGGCAGGATTTGCCGACCCACGTCAGGAAGCACGCTGACAACCTCGCAGCCCAGATAAGAGAAATTTATGCCAAATACGGAGCCAAGAACTTCGAAGAGCTTAAAGCGAACAAGAAGCTATCGGCGCAAGATGCCAGGAAGGTGGCTGATTTGCTCAAAGCCTTCCAGAAAGCCGTCGAGAAGAAAGAAGTCGAACTCGACCTTGAAGGAGCAAATGAAATCCTAGGCCGTGAGAACGTCCACGGCATAGAAGACGTAGAAGCCATGTTAGGCGAAGGTTTCGTTGATATCTCCAAAGTCCCGCCTATCCCATACACCTCGGAAGATCTAGCCAAATCCAAAGAAATCAAGGAGAAAACCGGCGTCGAAGAGATGCTTATCCTCTTCGTCGCGGACAAGGACGGCAAACCCCTCACGGGAGAACGCATGAACAGTCTCATCCAAGCTGAATATACCAAGCTCGGCCTAGGTAAATTCCTCTTTAAAGTCGATGATTGGTACAAGAACGAGGACTTCTTCACGAAGCTGGGCTTGAACTACGAATGGAAACTCATCACCAAACAAACCATCCCTGGTTCGAAGAACAAGCGTCATCACTACGAACCAGGAGACACCTTCACCCACCAAGACACCCAAGAATACTGCATCGAGGAATACGCCAAGAAGCTCGATATCCCACGCAATCAACTGCATCGTCCAGAGCCGTTCCAGATGCTCTATGCCATGGCTCTTCATTTGATCGCGACCGAGCGTCTTAATAGTCAGGGTAAAGGTGAACGCATCCTCGCAAACGAACATCACTGGTCCGATGTTCGCTCCTCGGATGAGGACTTTGTATACGTAGGCTATGCCGTTCCGGACGGCGCGTACGTGCACAGATATTCCCACGACGATCGGTACGACAATTTCGGTGTCTGCCTTTCGCGTGAGCCTTCTTCCAAATCCTTGGACACTTGATTCTTGACCCTTAGCATGTCGTTCACAGACAACGTGCCCTGGGTTTTGTTTTTTGAGCTTGACGCTTTTTGAGGCTTTATCTATTCTACATCCATACACAAAACGCGCTGTTGAGATGGCGCGTGTTTAATGCTTATGTCGGATAAACTGACTTACGTGACAGCGGAGGGATTGGAAAAGCTCAAAGCAGAGCTCACGTATTTGAAGACCATCCGGCGCCGCGAATTGGCGCAGCGTATCGAATCAGCTAAGTCCATGGGCGATTTGTCGGAGAACGTGGAATATCATGACGCCAAGGAGTCGCTGGCTTTCGTCGAATGTCGCGTGCGTGAGGTCGAAGACATGCTTAAAAACGTCTCGGTGATCCAAGCCGGTCCCGGGGGCGACGAGGTGCGTATCGGTTCGTCGATCGAAATCGAGGTCAGAGGCTTGCGCAAAAACTATAAAATCGTCGGTTCGAACGAAGCCGATCCGCTGGCTGGCCTTATCTCAAACGAATCACCGCTCGGCACGGCCTTTTTGGGGCATAAAGTGGGGGAAAAGGTAGAAGTCGAGACACCCTCTGGCATCAACGTTTACACGATCAGAAATATTTCGTAGACCAGTAGGGGCGAATGATTATTCGCCCCTACGGATCATCTCCCCATCCCTTGATTTTTTCATTGATTTAGTTTTGAAGAACGGCTATCTTGCAAGCATCTTATGCAAGACGAGATTGAAGTGCGCCGGGAAAAGCTGCAAAAGCTCCAGGAGCGCGGTATCGCGGCTTATCCCTCCGCGGCGGTAAAAGCGGAAAAGATCTCGGCCGCGTTGGAGCATTTCGACGCTTGGGTCGAAAAGAACAAAAAAATCACGCTAGCCGGGCGCATCATGACCACGCGCGTGCACGGTGGTCTTATCTTTTTCGATCTGCGCGACGCCACGGGCAAGATCCAATGCTTGCTCAAACAAGACCAGGTCGATGCCGCGACTTTCGAGACCTTCCGTGATTTGATCGACCCGGCTGATTTCGTGAGCGCACACGGCACCTTCTTTACCACCAATCGCGGCGAAAAGACTTTGCTCGTGACCGAATGGACGCTCTTGGCCAAAGCCTTGCGCCCGCTGCCGGAAAAATACCACGGCCTCAAGGATGTGGAGCTGCGCTTTCGGCGCCGCGAGCTCGACCTCATCGCCAATCCCGAAGTGCGCGACGCCTTCCGTAAACGCTCGCTCATCATCCGCACGCTGCGCGACAGCTTGGAGCGCGAAGGTTTCGAAGAAGTCGAGACGCCGCTGCTCCAACCCGTGCCGGGTGGCGCCACGGCCAAACCTTTCATCACCCATCATAACGCGCTGGATCTCGATTTATATCTGCGCATCGCGCCTGAGTTGTATCTCAAGCGCCTCATCGTGGGCGGTTACGAGAAAGTCTACGAGATCGGCACGCAGTTCCGGAACGAAGGCATCGACTGGTCGCATAACCCGGAATTCACCTCGCTTGAGTTCTATTGGGCTTATCAGGATTACGAAGCGCTCATGGCTTTTACTGAAAAGCTTTTATGCGAAGTCATCCAAAAAGTGAACGGCAGCCTCAAAGTCACGTATCAAGGCGAGACGCTTGATTTCACCCCGCCCTGGCCGCGGCGCAAATTCGCCGATGCGGTGCTTGAAGCTTCGGGAGTGGATGTGCGCAGCGCGCGCCGCGACGAAATCGTCAAACGCATGCAGGCGCTAAAAATCGAGTGCGATTACAAAAGCGCCAGCTTGGGCAAGCTGTACGATGAATTATACAAAGAGACGGTGCGTAAAAATCTGGTGCAGCCGACGTTCATCATCGATCATCCGCTTGAGATGGAACCGTTGGCCAAAAAGTGCGCCGATGATCCACGTTTTGTGCAGCGCTTCCAACTGGTGACGGTGGGCGCGGAATTGCTCAAGGCCTACACCGAATTAAACGATCCTGTGGATCAACTGGCGCGTTTCCAAGAACAGCAGGCGGCGCGCGACGCGGGGGACGAGGAAGCGCACAGCATCGACATGGCTTTCGTGGAGGCGTTGGAGCACGGTTTGCCGCCCACAGCCGGCTGGGGCATGGGCTTGGATCGATTTGCCATGCTGCTGACTGACATGCATAACATTAAGGAAGTAATCCTGTTTCCGACTTTACGGCCAGAAGAAGTATGAAGAAAATCGTCATGTGTTTCGGAGCTTTTGATGGCCTACACGCGGGCCATGAGGATTATTTTCGCCAAGCCAAACAGCATGGCGACGAATTGATCGTCATCATCGCGCGCAACACCACCATAGTGGAGCTGACCGGCGAACTGCCTGCGCGGAGCGAAGAGGAACGTCTGAAACGCGTCGTCGAGCATCCAATGGTGGATGATGCGCGTTTGGGCTACGACGATGATAAATATCGCATCATTGAGGAGCTCAAGCCCGACATCGTGTGTTTAGGGCACGACCAAGACGCATTCACTGAAAATTTGGACACTGAACTATATCGCCGCGGCATCTCGCCCCAGATTTATCGTTGCGATCCGTATGAGCCGGCGCCGCCCTTCAAGATGCCGTCGTACGAGACGTATGAAGAAGAGAATAACTTCGCCGAGGCGGAATACGAGGATAGGGGACTGCCGTTGTGACAATTAAAAATTACAAATTAAAAATGTCGAATCTGTCATTTCGAGGCGTAGCAACGACGAAACAATCTCCGGAATCCAGAGATTGCCGCGCGCTATCAGATTATGCGCTCGCAACGACAATTTCGGAAATTTGTAATTTGTAATTTTTAATTGTCATACGCTATGTTGGATCCCAAATACATCCGTGAGAATCTCGAAGCCGTCAGGTTGAATTGCCGCAACCGCAATTCTTCGGTCGATGTCGACGCTTGGCTTGAAATGGACGTGGCGCGGCTTACCGCTTTGCGTGAAGTCGAGAGCTTGCGCGCCGAGCGCAACGCCGTGGCGGATAAGATGAAGACGGCCGCCGCCGAAGACCGCGCCGGATTCATCGCGCGCGGCAAAGAATTGAAGCAGGAGCTCGCGATCAAAGAAGGGGAATTGAATGAGCTCGATGCTGCTTGGAATGCGGCGCTATTATCATTTCCTAATCTGACGCATCCTGATTCGCCCGTTGGTTTGAGCGAGGCGGACAGTCGTGAAATCAAGCAAGTCGGCAAGATACCGGATGTCACGATGCCGCTTAGCCACGTGGAATTGGGCGAGAGATTGGATATCTTGGACTTCGTGCGCGGGGCTAAAGTCGCGGGGGCTAAGTTTTATTTTCTCAAAGGCAAAGGCGCGCTATTGGAACAGGCGCTCGTGCATTTTGTTTTGGATTATTTGGTCAAAGAAGGCTTCGTCCCCATGACCACGCCTGATTTGGCTAAAGACTCCGTGCTCGTGGGCACAGGCTTCCAACCGCGTGGACCGGAGACGCAGATCTATTCCATCGAGAATTCAGATTTGTCGCTGATCGGCACGGCCGAAATCACGTTGGGCGGTTATCACATGGATGAGACGTTGGAGGCGGTCAAGCTGCCGCTCAAATACGTCGGCGTGTCGCATTGCTTCCGCACTGAAGCCGGCGCCTATGGCAAAGAGTCATACGGCTTGTATCGCGTGCACCAGTTCACTAAAATTGAAATGTTTGCCTACGCTTTGCCGGAACAATCCGAGGCAATGCATCAGGAGATCCTGCGCCACGAAGAAAATATTTTTCAGGCGCTTGAGATTCCGTACCGCGTCATCGACATCGCATCTGGCGACTTAGGCGGACCGGCTTATCGCAAATACGATTTGGAAGCTTGGATGTGGGGCCGCAATGGCGGAAAAGGGGAGTGGGGCGAGGTTACGTCCGCCTCCAACTGCACAGATTTCCAAGCACGCCGCTTGGGCATAAAGACCAAGGATGAAGAGGGGAACTCGATTTTCGTGCACACCTTGAACGGCACAGCACTCGCCATCTCGCGCGCCTTGATCGCTTTGCTCGAAACCCATCAGCAGAAGGACGGCAGCATCAAAATCCCCAAGGCGCTGGTGCCGTATTGCGGCTTTGAGAAGATCGGCAAAGGACCGTTGAACACCAACTTTGAACTTTAAGTTTTAAACTTTAAACTAACTCCCATGGACTTCAAAGGCACAATCGTCGAAGAAAGCCTCAAGGATAAAAGTATCTTAGCCGACCTTAAAGTCCTGGATACTTCGGTCGAAGACGTCAATGACGAGGATCAAACGCCCTGGCTTAAGCAGTGGACCGTGCTCACCGTCGAGGTCCCTGAAGAGCAGGCGCAGGCCATGGCCGAGAAGCTGACCCGGGCGCTGGAAGATGAACACGCATGGTATGCGGATTTCAAGAACGACAAACGGCATTACATCATCTTTAAAGATAAATTTTTCGACGTCGATCGTGCACAAACGGATGGTTACGCGGCTGCTAAGGCGTATGGCCTGTCGCTAGGCATTCCGGAACAGCAACTGGATTTTTCGCCGGAGATATAAAAGCAATTGTCATCCTCGAGCGAAGCGAAGGATCTTCCTATTCCTTAAGGCATCGGAAGATTCTTCACGGAGTTTACCCTGCACTCGATGCGGGGTTCAGAATGACATTTTTTTAATGTCTTCATCCGTCGTTTCGTGTATCCGTAGGGGCGAATAATCATTCGCCCCTGGACGATTCGGCCCAAACAAGGGAAAATAGGACGCATGAAGAACCGAGGAAAAAAGACCTGGGTAGAGATATCGCGTTCCGCCTTGACCCATAACATCAAGTCGTTCAAGCGCCACGTGGGCAGCAAAACCGCGCTCATGGCTGTGGTCAAATCCAATGCCTATGGCCACGGGTTGCGCGAAACGGCGCTAGTTGCAAATCAAGCCGGAGCGGCCTGGTTCGGCGTCGATAACGTGGACGAGGGTCTTGAATTGCGCCGCGCAGGCATCACCAAGCCCATTCTGATCCTGGGCTATACGCTAAATTCGCGTTTGCGTGATTGCGTCGAAAATGGGCTATCATTCGTCGTCTACAATCTCGAAACCGCGGCAGCTCTCAAGCGTCTGCATCTCAAACCTGTGAGCCGGCACCCGGCCAAAAATTCCAAAGCCGCTTTTGTGCATCTCAAGATAGAAACCGGCACTTCGCGCCAAGGTATCGCGGGTTCCGAGTTGAAACGTTTGGTCCGAGCCTTGAAAAAAATCCCGGGAGTCGTGATTGAGGGTATGTCTACGCATTACGCCAACATCGAAGACACGACCGACTCATCTTTTTCCGAACTGCAGCTCAAACGTTTCGAAGACGCCGTGGCGCTTTTGAAGACTGAAGGTATTGATCCGCCCTGGAAACATACGGCCTGCAGCGCCGCCGCCATCCTGTATCCGCGCACCTATTTCAATTTGGCCCGCCTCGGCATCGCTATGTACGGCTTATGGCCGTCGCGCGAGACTTTGGCCGTCGCCAAGCGCGAAAAACGAGTCTTGATCCTTAAGCCAGCTATGACCTGGAAGACTGTCGTGGCGCAGATAAAACGCACTCATCGCGGTACGCCAGTGAGTTATGGGCTGACGGAAGCCGTGACGCGCGACTCCAAGCTGGCGATCGTCCCGGTGGGTTATTGGGACGGCTATGATCGGCGCGGCATGTCGCATGTTGGACAAGTTTTGATCCGCGGTAAACGCTGTAAGATCATCGGGCGTGTGTGCATGAATATGTGCGTGGTTGACGTGACAGATGTTCCGGGCGTCAAACCCGAAGACGAAGTCGTGCTGTTGGGCACGCAACGACGGCAAATAATCACGGCCGAAGAAATCGCGGCCAAACTCGACACCATCAACTACGAAGTCGTGACGCGTATCAACCCCCTGCTTCCGCGCTACGTATGCCCCTGATTCGCAACGGCACCTTCTCCGCTGAACGGCAGGGAATGCAACGTGCCGGTAAATCGCTCGTGATATTGCTGGTCATCGGATTTTTTTGCGCTGCCACGCTGTGGTTCATTTTTGTTTCAGGTTTTTGGAAGGTTAGCTTTTTTGAAATCCAGGGTCTGCAGATGTTGGACAGGGGAGAAGTGGAGAAGATCGCCTTTACGGCGCTGGACGGGGGAGCCTGGAAGCCGTGGGACAAGCGCAACATTTTTTACGTGGACGAAAAAAAGTTGGCCGAAGATTTAAAGAGCCAGCTATTCGCAGAAAGCGTGACTGTGGATAAGTCCTATCCTAACGTTTTACGACTCATCATTCACGAGCAGCAGAGGAGTGTGGTCATTGCGAGCAAAGACCAGTTATTGGATGTTGATTTCAACGGCTACGTCAAAGGCGAATTGACGGGAAGTGAGGCTGATAAAGCCAGAAGTCGCCTGGCTGGCAAGGCTTTGTCCGATCCCACACAGCCGCCGGTCGTTATCGTAGATCTGCCTGAAATGGCCGTAATCGGCTACCAAGCAGCTAACGGAACGCGTATCAGGCAGTGGTTGGACGTCTACAGCCTTTTAAACGCCTCTGGGGTGAAATCCAGGTACTTCAGGCTATCCTTAACCGATGCCAAAACGTTATACGTCAGATCAGACGGCAACTTCTTTATCATCTTTGACCTGTTTTCAGACCTAGCGCCGCAGGTTGATTCCTATAAGAGATTCATGCAAGTCAGACCCAAGGACGCAGCCATTAACGAATATATAGATGTTCGTGTGCCAGGCAGAGTTTATGTGAAGTGACTAACGTAATTCGAGCATCGAATTTCGAATATCATAACAAGCAGATTTTACGCACGGTTTGAATGCGTAAAATCTGCGCAAAGTTATACGGCGCTAAAGACGGGTTTCTGCCCTTTAGCGCCGTATAACATATATTGTGCGACGCATCATAATATCGACTAACTACGCTTTCCCGCTCTACCCCCTCCCCCGACTGTCGTGATTTTTGAGCTTTTGGTTGTACTCCCTATCGTTCCACGAATAAAAGTTTTTGAATTTTTTTACGACTTAATAACCTACGCGTTATAAAATAAATATATTTTAAAAAAGTTCCTTACTGTTTAGTCTCACTCCATAAAGCGGTCCTCCGGTTGAATTGCTTAGTTTTAACCCCCTAACGCATTTCCACTCCCCTGTTCACACGGGGAGCGTTGTTTATTTTTCGTGCTATCATCCCGCCAGTACTTTGCGACAAGGAGAAGGTTCCATGCCAGGCTGGCGAATTCTCGTCGGGTTGTATCACAATCTTTTCAACCTCAAGTTCGCCGTCATCTCGGCCGTGTTCAACGGAGCTTTGGTGATGGTAGTCAACGGCAAACACGGGCTGCGCGTGTTGCTCATGGCTGGTTTAGCGCAAGCTGTCTCGAGCTTTTTCTCGACTGGAGTCACGGCGCGTCTGGTGCAGCATTTCTCGCCGCTCGAAAGCGTACCTAAGTCCTATCTGTTGGGCAGCTGCATGCCTGCGGCGTTGACGCTCTTGTTAAGCCTCGGCGTGCACTTTCTCAATCACACGCCAGAACTTTTGGCCAGCTGCTTGCCCGCGACTGTGGTGAGCTTCGTGACGAGTTTTGGCACGAACTTCATAACTCGGCGCGGCTATCTGCGCCCGCCGAATTATCCAAACTGAAGACGCCTCGGCAAAAATTTCGAGGCTTTTTTTATAAGTAGCCTTTCGACCGCCGCGTAGGGGCAATTCATGAATTGCCCCTACGGGAATATTATTGTTTCATGTCTTAAGTCTGTTGAAGGACTACCGCGTCCCGTCCCATGGCGAATGTAAAGTCGCTATTTAGGACTAAGGTTCGTTAGTGATATTGAGATAACAGACTCGTTGACATTTTTTGTAAGGTCTTGACTTGATTTTTATATCAGTTTAATATCGCGGCAGCACTTTCTCTCATCCCACGGAGGTCGCAGAAAAATGAACAGGCACAGCGATATGGAGCAGGTTTCCGACTTTCTCGAGAAGGTCGAGAAACATCCGCGATTCCGCCAGCGCGTCAGCACGTTCCGCCAGCGCATAGCTGCGCTAGGCACGCAGCCCAGCGAACCTCTGCGCATCGAGCTGGCACGCGCCGCCATCGAGTTCCAGTACGAGCTCCGAGGCGCCGAGATCAGACTGACCCGGCCCATGCACGAGGCGCTGAACGTCTTCTCGACGGGCGCTGCGCTCGTCCAGGACGGTTTGGCGCGACGACTCGCCTCTGTCTTCAAGCTCGGTGAATCTGTCCAAGAGGCTGCGACTCCGAACTGAAGGCGGGAACCTCCGCCACTCGTAAAGGCCGACTCCAGGAGTCGGCCTTAAACGTCCTTGACAATCGGCGAGGCCTGCCGTAACCTTTGGCCTCCCACGTACTTTACAGGGAGGAAGTCAGCAATGCAGTTCGATCTCACTGAAGAAAGACACGATTTCAAGAAGCTCATGGGTCGTCTGACCAAGCGAAGCGAGTACTTGGCGCGTTACTATGATGCCGCCAAGGGTTTGCTCACCGAGTTGCGCGCGCAACATGGGGCATGTAAGGCCAGCGAGTTGTCGGCGGTGACGGAGAGAAGCTCCACGCTGTGCCGTCTGCTCGAAGAGGAAACGCGACTTGATCTCCACAACGTGACGCCGCTCTGCCTGTTCATTACCGCTCGCCGCTTTGGCAACGAAGCCGAGTTCATGCAGGTCTTCGCGGTTATGTCCGAAGTCGCCTGCGAGATCCTGAAGCCGGACTTCGTCCACCAATCAGTGCCGCCTCCGGCAGCCTGAACAACACCTTGCCGTCCCGCAACTCCAGCGGGACGGTCTTTTAATACAAGTAGTTAGCATTTAGCATTTAGTAGTTAGGGTCAGAACCCCCTAACTACTAACTACTATCTACTCTCTCTCATGCCGGCGAGCGCGGCGACCAGATGTTCACGTCCAACCAGGCGAGGAAGCTGGCTAAGAGATCGCGCGCCCAAAAATATTCTTGGCGTTCGTAGATGTGTTTATCCGCCGTGACTCCGATCGCGTCCACGCCAAGCCGCGTGCACAGATAAAGCGCGCGCGCCAAATGGAAGCGCTGGGTCACGATGACGGCCTCCGTGTAGCCGGCGGCTTTGGCGTTTTTGCACGATTCGTAGGTGCGATAGCCTTTGGGATCGGCCAGCAGATTCGCCTCCGATAGCCCGCGTTCCACAAGATAATTTTTCATGACTGAAATTTCGTCGCGACGATAAGCGCCGTCATCACCGGTCACGAGTATTTTGGTTTGCGGATTTGAACCATGCAGCTGCAATCCAGTATCCAAACGGTCTTCCAGCGCGCTGGAAGGCGTTTGGTCGTCTTTGACGCTCGCGCCCAAGACCATGATTACCGTGCCCGGCGGTACGTTTTTGAGCGGTTGGTCGATCAGATTCAAGACCGAGAGCTGCACGTAAGCGATGATGCCCAAGGCGGCCACGAGCGCGGTGGCGGTTGTTCCTAAGATGATTTTTGTGATGCGGTTAAATTTCATGCTCGATGGACCAGCTTTCGCTGGAATGACGAAGGGGCGAGATCGCCTAATGATGACTTTAGACTTTCAACTTTTGACTCACAGTTCCGTTTCCGGTTTGCTCAACAGCTCGGTTTGGTAGCCGCTGGAGCTGCCGGAGAGTTTGAGCACGTCCTTGTCTATCTTGGCCATTTCTTTGTCCGCCAGGTTGTATTGGTTGACGACCGTCGCCAGGTTCGAACCGACGCTCTTGAAATGCTTTTCGTATTGCCCCAGATGGCGGCCCAGCTCCCCAACCCGCAGGATGACTTCTTTGGCCTGCTCTTCAATCTGCAGCGCGCGCAAACCTTGCAACACGGTTTGCAGATAAGCCAGGAAGGAAGTCGGCGACACGATGATGACGTGCCATTTGGCCGCGGCGCGCTGGATGAGACTCTCGGTGTCATCCCCTACTTCGCCGATCTTGTTGACCAGGAGATCGTAATAAATCGCTTCATGCGGGATGAACATGAAGGCAAAATCCATCGTTCCCTCGCCGGGCCGGATATATTTGGCCGTCTCTTTGATGCGGTTCTTGAGGTCGTTCAAGAAAAGTTTCTCCAGCTTGTCGCGTTCCGCCGAGTTTTCCTCCACCGCCAAGCGATTGTAATTCTCCAGGCTGAATTTGGAATCGATAGGCACGATTTTATCTTTGATGAAAACGGCCGCGTCCACGATCTCGCCGTCAGTGAAACGATACTGCATCTGGAAGCTCTCGGGCGGCAGGACGTTCTTGAGCAGCGTCTCGAGGAAATATTCGCCCAGCACGCCGCGTTGCTTGGGGTTCTTCAGGATCTGTTGGAGCTTTTGCAATTCAGACGTCTCGACCAGCACTTGCTTGGCGATCTCCTCGACTTTGGTCATGCGTTCGGTCACGTCGCGCACGACATTGGTCGAAGCTGCGTATTGCTGGCGCACGGCCTGGTGCGTCTCGCCCATGCGCTCCCCTAATTCTTTTTGCAGCGCGGCCATCTGGTTTTGCAGAAGCGTGAAGGATTGATTATCCTCCCGGGGCTGTTTCAGCGCTTTAAGCGCGGCTAAAATCCAAAGCGCTAGCCCGGCTAAAGCCAGGATCCCAAGCAGCATCAATATCTGGGTTAAATCCATAACCAATACAGACTGCCACGGCGGCGGAGCGGAGGCAAACGGGACGGGCAGTCGAAAGTCAGAGGTCTAAAGTCGAAAGTCGCTGGTATTTATTGACTTTAGACTTATGATCTGGCTATCCTCTACCCTCTAGCCAACAAACTTGACAAATTCCGGTTATCCACATTCCATACTGAAATACTTTTTGCTATCTTCATATTTGCCTAAGTATTTATGCTAAAAATCGAGATGATCAATATACCTAACAATGATTTCGATGAGTTCGAGGAGGAGCCGACTGACGAGCTGGCTTCCGCTGGTTTTCGCATTGTTGACGTCGAGGGCAAAGATGACGTCGAAAAAGACGATGACGAAAAGCTTGAGGAAGAAGGGATTGTCGAAGTAGAGCTGGACGTAGAAGAAAAAGACGAAGAAGAAAAACCTGAAATCTTGGATGGTTTGAAGGAATTGGAGGAAATGGAAAAGAGCTACGTCGCTCCCCCGCTCACCTTCGCGGATGAGGAATAGATGCGGAGGCTATAGGCAATAGGCGGTTGCCAAAAAAGAAGAATTGTCATCCTGAGCTTGTCGAAGGACCTTTACAGGCGTTGGTCTGAACCGATGGCTGCTAAAGGTCCTTCGACTACGCTGCTGCTCCGCTCAGGATGACAAATTTTTAAAACTCTCCTTCGTCCGTCTATCGCCTACCTTCTGTTTTGTTTGATGTGATACCAGACGTAACCGATGAGCGCGCCCAGGACGAGCGCGATGATGGCGATGTCGAATTTTTCCCAGATAGGGCGCAAGACATTCCAGTTTTCGCCTAACATATAGCCGACATAGACCAGCGCGTACGACCAAATCAATGAACCGACGAAAGTCAGGAGTACGAAAGTCCAAAACGGCGCTTTCCAAATTCCCGCGATGAACGAGATGAAGGTGCGCACCACGGGCAGGAGTCGCGAGAAAAAAGCCGTGGAGTTGCCGTACTTGCTCATCCAGCGGTCGCCAAGCGCGACTTGCTTGGGACCAAGCAAAAACCATTTTCCATATTTATCCACGACCGCGCGGCCCAAGCGTTTGCCGATCCAATATGACGGAATTGAACCAAGGAGGCAGCCCAGCGCTCCGGCGAAAGCGGCCAGATGCAGATTCAGCTTGCCTTGCGAAACCAAAAATCCCGCGAAAGTCAAAGTGACTTCGCTCGGGATGGGGATGTTGGCCGATTCCAATCCCATGAGCAGCACGATTCCCGCATAGCCGAACTGCGCGATATGATCCGTGATGAAGGGCCCCAGGAATTCAACCATATATCAACGCACGAACGGGACGCGAGCCTTGAATTCGGTGCGCTTCTCCTCCCCGGCCGGGATCAGTGCGCTGCCCAAGTTGAAAGCGAGACTCTTGAAGCCGATGGCGATGAGCACCCACCAGACGAGGCTCGCCAGGGCCCAGTTGCGACGATATTTTGCGCAATACGCGAGACCGGCCCCAAAACCAAAGACGGGCAAAGCCAGCGCCACTACCCAATCGTTGCGATCCATCGCGCTAAGGTCCGCATTCTTCCCCAGATGCAAAAGCGCGGCCAGACGCAGCAAGAGCGGGAAAATCATGAGCACGGCGAGGAAGGTCAGGAGTTGCGCGGTGCCAAGACCGAAAAGCAGATAAGTCAGCTTGGTCGCCGCCGCGTTGCTAAGCAATGATTTGACCACGAAAGGCAGTGACAGGAAAAAACCCAAGAGCGGAGTGAACAAGATCCAAAAGACGCGCCGTTTCCAGACGTACCAGTACCAGATGATGGTGCTTGGGTTGAAGAACATCGAAGCGGTCCAAAAGAGCCGCTGGGAGGTTTTGGTTTTGGGCGTCGAGGCTGCGTGGATAAGACCCCAAATCCAAAAAATAGCGTAAACCAGGAGCGAAATCGCCAGGATGGAGTACGCCAGGATGTATTTAGGCGGCCAAGTCCAAAACTCTAAACCAAGTTGCATAAGCGACGGCAGTTTAGCATGGAGGGCAGGATTTATCACGCTTCAAAGTAGGGGCGACCCGCTGGGTCGCCCCTACGGATCAAGGGCAAATCTGATGTTGTTTCAATAATCTATCCCCTCCCGCGCTTCGATGCCGGCGTCGAAATAATGTTTGTGTGCTTTCATTTCCGTCACCAAATCGGCGAGCGCCAGGAATTCTGGCGGAGCGTTGCGACCAGTCAAGATAATCTCGATTTCCGGCGGCGCTTGTTTGAGGAGGTCGGCGACTTTTTGCGCGTCCACGATGCCGAGCGCGGCTGAAGAGTTGATTTCGTCCAGGACAATCAGGCCGTGACGTTTTTCGTTCAAAAGACGTTCTAGAATCTCCAAGCCACGTTTCCCTTCCTCCATGTCTTGAGGCAAGACGGAAAAGCGGAATTGGCCGTCGGCCATGATGCGGTCGAGTCCGGTCACGAAATATTCAACTTCAGGCAAACGCTCGCGGATAGTCTTGCGTTCCGAATAATGTCCCTCGCCGCCTTTGTCAAAAGCGATCCAAGCGATTTTTTTGCCCGCGCCCGTCGCACGCAAAACCAAACCCAGCGCCGCAGTAGTCTTACCTTTGCCCTCGCCGGTGTAGAGTTGGAGCATGGGGGGGTAGTAGTAGCTAGTATCTGGTAGCTAGTAGCTGGTATGGTCGGAGATACCAGCTACTTGAGATTTAGAATCTTTGTTGTAAGTTGATTACGTTTATCCCCATGGCCCGCAATTCTTCGTCGTAGGGCAGATTTTTGTCCCAAGGTTGGAGACAGAACAGGTCTTTGCCTAACGCAAAACCAAGACCAAGCTCGAGGAACGTGCTGGGGCCGATATAGCCGTCGTAGGAGCCGCGCGGCCGGTCATTCACCGCCAGCACCGTATCGCAGCCTTTTATCCGTTCGTACATGCCGCGCAGGAATTCGGTCTTGGCTTGGCGCCGGTCGCCGAAGCGCGCTTCCGAATCATCGATTGGCATGGTGACTTTGTCGTGCCGCTCGCGCAGCACTTTGGCGATTTCTTCGATGCGGTCCAAATCGCGCATGGACCCAATGAGGCAAGCGTTCATAGGTTGGGGGAGAGTGAATATAGAATATGGAATTTGGAATTTAGAAGGTCGAATTCCACATTCCAAATTCCATATTCTATATTCACCTGTTTTATTGCTTTTAGCTACAACGTATGGTAAATCATTCGGCGTACCTTCTCAAACCGGGGAGACCTAAGATGCGCTTCGCGTCAATATGCGGCTGTGTCTTTTTTCTCGCGGCTTGCGCTTCGTTCGGCCAAAGGCCGACCGACCTGCAACCCGCGGTCATCGTGCCTTTTTCGCCGGCAGCGGCGGATAAGCGCGCTGCTTTGCCCTGGGATGATTGCTTTGATCGAGCCATCGCCGCCGCGCCGGATCTCATCCCTGAATTGGCGGAAAAATGCTGCCTCATTTCGCGGCTTGAGCAATCCGAAAGCTGGTGTCGCCGGCGCAAAAACATGAGTTGCGACCCGAGTTTCTACGGCGACTCGGATGTGCCTTATCGGCGCATGCGTTGCGAAGTGAGCAATTGTCAGCTCCTCAAATCGCTTCAGAGGTTCGATCCTCAAGCCCAAGTGACGAATTCGGAGATCGAAGCCCAATGCCGCATAGCCGAAATCATGGAAAAGAAAATCGGCGATTGATCTCCCCTGCCCAAGCCCGGTCCTCCAGCCGGGCGGTTTTTTATCCAAGTATCTGTCATTGCGAGGAGTAGCAACGACGAAGCAATCTCCGAATTTCAGAGATTGCCGCGCGTTTTTGGATTATGCGCTCGCAATGACAATCATGAGCATCCGCTTGTCGCTCCGCAGTTCAGGCATTTGTAGCACGCGGCGTTGCGCACCATGATCGAACCGCAGGTGTCGCAGAACGGCGCGTCGGATTGGTTGTCGATGGTCGCCGTAAGCTTAAGCGTGTCCGACTGGAATTCGAGCAAGCTGGGTTGGTTCTCGGCGATTTCGACCGCGACTTTCTCTTCTAATTTATCCTCCAGATCTCCCGTGGAATTCAGCGTCTGCTCCGGCAAGCCGTTGATGCCGATGGCGCGGCAATCTTCGGCGTCCAAGAATTTCATGCCCAACCAGCGGAAGATGTAGTCCACCAGCGACTTGGCCATGCGAATGTTCGGGTTTTGGGTGAAACCGGACGGCTCGAAACGCACATGCGAGAATTTGTTGACCAGGGTCTTCATGGGCACGCCGTACTGCAAGCCGATGGATACGGAGATGGCGAAAGCGTCCATGAGTCCGCGCAGCGTGCTCCCCTCTTTGGACAGCGTGATGAAGATTTCGCCCGGTGTTCCGTCGTCGTACAGACCGACCGTGATGAAACCTTCGTGCGAACCGACTTTGAATTTATGCGTGATGGATTTATGTTCATCCGCCAGCCGGCGCCGCCGCACATACGGGATTTCGTGCGTCACGACCGGGGTCGCGCTCTTGGTCTCGGTCACGACGAGCGGTTTGGTCTCGGCTTTAGCGCTGACTTCTTGTTTAGTCGTGGTCAGCGGTTGCGAACGCTTGCAACCGTCGCGATAGATGGCGACCGCTTTCAGTCCCAGCTTCCAGGCTTCGGTGTACACGCTCACCACGTCCTCGATGGTGGCGTTGGCGGGCAGGTTGACCGTCTTGGAGATTGCGCCCGAGATGAAAGGCTGCACCGCGGCCATCATGTGGATGTGTCCGCGATAATTGATGGAGCGGCTGCCTTTGGCGGGTTTGAAAGCGCAATCGAAGACGGGGAGATGTTTTTCAGCCAGCTGCGGCGCGCCCTCGATGGTGTCGTTTTTGTCGATGTAATCCAGGATGTCACGGATTTGCTGCTCGGTGTAGCCCAGATTATGCAGCGCTTCGGGGACGGTGCGGTTGACGATCTTAAGCATGCCGCCGCCCACCAGCCACTTGTATGAGACCAGCGAGATGGCTGGTTCGACGCCGGTCGTGTCGCAATCCATGAGGAATGAGATGGTGCCGGTGGGCGCGAGCACGGAAATCTGCGCGTTGCGATAACCCCAAGTCTCGCCCGAGGCCAAGGCTTCGTCCCAGGCGGTGCGCGCGCGGTCGGCGAGATCAGTCGGTACGCCGCTTGTGCCCATGCCGTATGCCGCGTCGCGGTGCATCGAGATGACGTGCAACATGGATTCGCGGTTGGGTGCGAAGCCCAAGAAGGGGCCGAGCTTTTCCGCGATGTGCGCGGATTGATCGTAAGCCGTGCCCGACATGATCGAGGTGATGGCGGCGGAGACATTCCTCCCCTGCTCCGAGTCGTAAGGCAAACCGAGGGACATGAGGAGCGCGCCCAAGTTGGCGTAGCCCAAACCGAGCGGGCGGAATTCGTGCGAGTTGCGCTCGATGGCCGGCGTGGGATAGCTCGAAAAACCGACCAAAATCTCTTGCGCCGTGACCATGACGCGGCAGACGTGTTCAAAAGCGGCAACGTCGAGCCGGCCTTGGGCGTCGCGGCACTGCATTAGGTTGACCGAAGCCAGGTTGCACGACGAGTCATTCAGGAACATGAATTCCGAGCACGGATTCGAAGCGTAGATGCGGTCGGTCACGGAACAGGTATGCCAGCGGTTGACCGTGGTGTCGTATTGCACGCCCGGATCGCCGCATTGCCAGGCGGCTTCCGACAGCTCGCGCAAGGTTTGGCGCGCGTCCAACTCGTCGCAGTTGGATTTGTCGGTCACGAACTTGGTCCAATATTTGGCGCCGTTCTCGGCTGCGCGCATGAAGTCGTCGGTCACGCGCACCGAGTTGTTGGCGTTTTGGAAAAAAATTGAAGAGTACGCTTCGCCATTGATGCCGCCGTCATAACCCGCGTCAATGAGCGTGTGAGCTTTTTTCTCTTCTTTGGCTTTGCACCAGATGAATTCTTGGATGTCGGGGTGTTCGATGTCGAGGATGACCATCTTGGCCGCGCGCCGCGTCTTACCGCCGCTCTTGATCACGCCGGCGAACGCGTCGAAGCCGCGCATGAACGAGACCGGACCGGAGGATTTGCCGGATGAGTTGCCCAGGTTCTCTTTGGATGAGCGCAGCGTGGACAGGTTGGAACCAGTGCCTGAACCGAATTTGAAGAGCATGCCCTCGGTCACGGACAAGTTCAGGATCGAGCGCATGTCGTCGGCGACTGAATTGATGAAGCAGGCGGAACATTGGGGCTGCGGATTAACGCCCACGTTGTACCAAACCGGGCTGTTAAAAGCCGCGCGTTGGTTAATCAAAATAGAAGTCAACTCGTCCTCAAAAACCTGGGCGTCCTCTGCGGTTTTAAAATAGCCGCCGCGCCGTCCCCAACCCGCGATCGTCAGGGCTATCCGGTCTACGACCTGGCGCAGAGACGTCTCGCGCTCGGGCGTATTCAGGCGCCCGCGGAAGTAATGCGAGACGACGATGTTGGTGGCGGTTTGGCTGAAATATTTGGGCATCTCCACGCCCTTTTGTTCAAAAACCACTTTGCCTTTTTCGTTGGTGATGGAAGCGTCGCGTTTTTCCCATTCGATGGTGCCGTAGGGGTGGACGCCGGGTTGCGTATAAAAACGCTGGATGGAGATGCCGCGGTCATACACCGGCACTTCGGAATTGGCGCCCGCTTCAAGCTTGTAGCCCAGATATTTGCGCGCGGCATGCAGCAGGTTTTGGTCGATGAGCGTCACGCCCACGGTCTCGTGGATTTCGGTCGTGCCGGGCACGGTGTGGCCGTTGAAGCGCCGCGACAGGCGCGACATGATGCTCTCCATGGCGCGTTTGAGCTGGAGCTGATTGGTGATGCCGGCTTCGGAGCAGGCTTGGATGAGCGAGCGCTCCAATTTGGAGACGTCAAAATCCTCGATCCGGCCGTCTTTTTTACGCACCTGCTTCAAGGCGGTGATATGCTTCCAAATCGCGTCGGCTGCGCCTTGCGCCCCGACGTGCGTTGCGGAATGCGACGCACCAAAAACAACAGACTCGCTCATAGTCGTGAAAAATTAGATGAAAGAAAAGATTTTGTTTCGTTCGGCTCGTCAGACGAGCCTTCATCCCGTTTGACGGGACTTCGCCGCGTAGAACGCGGCTTCGCTGCACACCGGTGGACGGGAATTTCCCCGAGCTGGTCCGTTTCCGGACTCGATTAGGGAGGTGCGTGATTTTCCCGTTCCTGGCTCCCATCCGGGCTATTTTGGCCGCGGACGAGGGTCGTGCCGGCTGAAGCAGCGACCACTATATCTTGTGGTCGCTTTCGCATTATACCACAAGATGTAGTAGTCGCTGTTCCAGTCAAGGTTGGGTTAGAAGGTAGAACGTAGGGGCGCATGCCATGCGTCCTGCCGGTAGACAGTAGCCAATGTTTCGTTCAGTTTCAGAATCCAAGCGATAGATTTAGGGGCTTTTTTTCGCCGGCTTGGACGGCCTGGATAGGCATGGGTACGGTCTGTTTTTGCCCCATGCGGTCGAAAAAGTGGATTTTCTGGTGCTCCAGCGCGTATTCGTAGACATCGCGCGTCACCCGAACGTCTTGCAGGCAATACTCGCACAGCTTGTCTATCTCCCCTTTTTTCCAGAACTCCACGGCTTGCAACCCGTTGCCGCTTTTGCCCATGCCGAGCGTCGCGTGCGCCACGTCGTCGAGCTTGATGCGGAAGCCGAGGCGCTTTTCTATCTCGAGCAAAAGATCGACCGTCGGGATGCGCTTCAAGTCTCCCGTGTAATACGTCTGCATGCAAGGGTAGTCGAAGCCGAACAAGTTATACCCTATCACACGGTCAGAACGTTCGAGTCGCGGCCAAAGTTTGGGCAAGTCCTCCTCCAAGAAAGTTTCGAAAGTATCGGTCTCGTAAAAATAACAACCGATGACCGAAATCTGCAAGAGCGCCGGGTTGTAGGCGCCTACGTCTTGGAAAGAATTGCGGGTCTCGATGTCGAGGACGATCTCGGTGCGCATGGGAGTTAGCTTAAAGTTTAAAACTTAAAGTTTAAAGTTTCGGTACGCGGCCTCGGGCATTCAAAGTGCAAGCAAACCCTTCCAGAGTTTTAAGCTTTAAGTTTTGAGTTTTAAGTTTTCCTTTGACGCCCGCGACTGTAGCATACGGAAAAATGCAATGCGAGAGGATAACTGGAAAGCTTAGACGTAGGGGCGCGGTTTCCGCGCCCCTCGAGGGGCGGGATGACCCCGCCCTACAGCCTTTTTCGTTTGATTTTTTATGTCCTTATGCTAAGGTCGCGGCGGTACATTTCAGGAGTAAAAAATGAAGAAAAAGCACCTGACCGTGTTTCTGTGCGGTCCGATTCGTTGCCGGCGCAGCGAATCAAAGGAGAAGTTCGAGGAGCTCGTGTTCAGATGCGGCAGCGACCCCAGCCGCCGCTTCGACAGCTTCAAGAATCTCGATGCCGCGTCTGACGCGATTGGTCGTATGCCGCTCATCACCTCGGGAGAGCATAAACCGCTCATGGTGTGTACGCTCACCAATCCTCTCAATCTGACGGCATTGCGCTTTCGCAAAGAGCTGTGCGCAAGATATCCGGTCTTGAGCGCCACGCTGTGGGTCATCTGCGTCGACACCGAACTCGACCCGTTCTTTTGGGACAACGCCGCCAACTTGGGGTATTTCGATGTGCCACTGGGAGATCCTGCGGAAGACGGAAAAAAACTCCAGTTATGGAGGCCGGCCCCCAATCAGTGCTCTTGCGTCGGCGAGCGCCATCTCGTCATCACGGAGCAAACGGTGGCGGACGAAGGTTTCTTGAAAGGAATCGAGACGCTCTGGGTGAGGCTCAATGAACTGCGCACTCATTCCGGCACGCTGCCCGCGTCCAATCCATCGAACGGTCAGAGCAGTCATTCGCAAACGCTGCACGCCGTCACTTCCCCGCTGTCGCAAAGACGCTAAAACGCCCCGTTCCAAGACTCGGAACGAGGCGTTTTTTTGTCCATAAAATCGTTATTTCAAAACTCGCGATATAAAACAACTGTCATTCTGAACGCAGACCCGTCGGACGGGTCGGAGTAAAGAATCTTCAAATTCCTTAAGGTATAGGAAGATCCTTCGCTTCGCTCAAGGATGGCATTGGTTGAATATGGCGGAATTGCAGCGCGGGCTGATAAAAAAACCGCCGATATTTTGCCGGCAGTCATTCATCTCTGGCTTTGAACTTCGAAGCGTGACAGCCTCGAAAGCCTAAGGGGAGACGGGACGGTCGGGTAGGCTGACCGTCCCCTGTGCGGCTGAGTTTCAGGACTGGGAAGTCCTGTCGATCAGTCTGTCGAGCAAGCGACAGACTGGTTCGAGCAGCCAGGCAATCAAGTACATGGGCGGGAAGACATATTCGTCCCGCGCGACCGAATCCGTTCGAGCCATGTTTCCTCCGTGTTTGATTGATTTCGTTTGCGTCGTGCGTGAATGCTCACGCTACGAAGCTGTGAAGGAACGGGTGTCTGTTGCGACACCACTCGCGGAATTCACGATCGAGCTTTCGCTGCTCGTCGTACTTACCGGCGTTGAGCAGGAATTCGTCCTTGAGCGACTTGCGCTTGTCGCGCAGGTCGATCACGAGCGCTGCGCCGCAAACGAGCCCGATGAGAAAGATGCCGATGTAGGCGATGATCTCTACCATGCTTCCTCCGTCTTTGGATTTCTAACTGACGTATTCATCCTCGGGAACCGATCATCAGGCCGAATCCCACAAGAATGATACCGAGCACGACAACCACGATAGCGATTATGACAAACAGACTCATGCTTTCCTCCGTCTTTGGATTTCGAAGCGGGCTTGCCTCGAACTCCCAAGGAGAGAAGGGACCGAAGGATTCGGTCCCTTAGAGCATTCATATGAACATACTGAGAACGGGGTGCCTCCGCGAAGACCATTCGCGGAACTCGTGGTCGTCACTCCATTCTTCGAGAGTGCTGCGGCGGAGGAAGTCGTTTCTCAGCTCTCGTCGTTTCTCGTGCCCCCAATTCACGATGTAGCCTCCGAGAAGAACTCCGAGAAGAAGAGCTCCGAACAAAGCAACATTCAAAATATCGAGACTGATATCGATCATGGACCTTCCTCCGTCTTTGGATTTCGAAGCGGGCTTGCCTCGAATTCCCAAGGAGAGCGGGAACGTCAGAGGACGTTCCCTACGTTGAAGCGGACGTTGCGTCCACCTTCACATTCCATTGGCGCGCATGAAGTCGCCGATGGGGTCGAATCCGACCGCGTAGAGGAAGGATAGACCGACCGCGTTCATGAGAACCAAGCAACCGATGAAGATGAAGGCGAAGACCGCAACGAAGATCGGAACGAACACGAGCGGCGTGATGTACGCGGTTACAGCCTTGGTGCCGAACGAAGCGCCTTTGTCCCACAGGGCGACCTTTTCCATGTTTTTTGTCCTTTCAAAGGTGGCGTCAGAGCTTATTTACAAAAATAAATATAGCATAAAAACCCCCTTTTGTCAAGGGTATGATTTACTAAAATATTAAAAATAAAAAGGCTTAATTAAGCCAAAGCTATTAAAAACAACTTTAAGTAAGGCAATCACTTTCCAATCTTAACCCCCCCCTGTCATTACCCGGTTGAACCGGGTAATCCAGAGAGAGAAAACAAATCCAAAGTGCTTTTCTCTCTCTGGATCCCCCGCTTTCGCGGAGGATGACAAAAGAAAAAGACGGAGGATGATGAAGCCTTATCCGTTCCCACCGGCGCGGCGGCGCTCGAAGTCTTTGAGGAATTTTTTGCGGATGCGGATGTTTTTAGGTGTCACTTCGACCAGTTCATCGTCGCCGATATATTCCAGCGCGTCTTCCAGGCCCATGATGCGCGGCACGTCGAGCGACAACGCGACGCCATCGCCTTTGGAACGCATGTTCGACAAACGTTTTTCTTTGCACAAGTTCACCACGAGATCTTCGGGCTTGGCATTTTTGCCGATGACCTGACCCTCGTAGATCAGGACTCCGGGATGGATGAACAAAAGCCCGCGCTCTTGCGCCATCTTCATGCCGTAGGAATTTGATTCACCGGTTTCGTGCGCGACGAGCGAACCATGGTCAGTCGAGGCAAAGTCGCCGCAGTACGGACGGTAACCCAGAAAGAGTGAGTTCAGTATCCCTTGTCCGCGCGTGTCCATGAGGAATTCGGCGCGATAACCGATGAGTCCGCGCGTTGGGATGACGAATTCGATGAACGCCGTGGCGTTCTCGACCCGCATGTCCTTGAGTTCGCCTTTGCGTTTGGAAAGTTTTTCGATGACGCCGCCGGCCATGCCTTCGGGCAACTCGATTGAGACTTCCTCGAATGGTTCGAGTTTGACGCCTTTGTCTTGCTTGAAGATCACTTGCGGCCGCGAGACCTGCAATTCAAAACCTTCGCGGCGCATCTTTTCGATCAAGATGGCGAGATGCAATTCGCCGCGGCCCGAGACGACGTAGCCGTCGGCGTCAGGTTCCTCTTCCACGCGCAGCGCCACGTCATTCTGCAATTCGCGATCCAGGCGTTCCTTGATGTTGCGCGAAGTCGTGTATTGTCCTTCTTGTCCGGAGAAAGGCGACGTATTCACGCCGAAAGTCATCTTGACCGTCGGTTCTTCGATCTTGAGCACGGGCAAGGCGTCGGGCGCCGCAGGATCGGCGATCGTCTCGCCGATGTTTACGTCGTCGATGCCGGAAAAAGCCACGATCTCGCCGGCCTGCGCTTCGGCCACGTCTTTGCGTTCCATGCCGTCGTAAACCATGACGTTCGAGATTTTCGCCGGGACGACTTTGCCTTCGCGGTTGATCCAAGCCACGGGTCCGGGATGGAAAACGCCGCGGATGACGCGTCCGATGCCGATCTTGCCGCGATAATTGTCGTAGCTCACGTTGGCTACCGAGACTTGCAGCGTTCCGTTCAACTCGGCTTTGGGCGCCGGGATTTCTTCGATGATAGCATCGAACAGCGGTTTGATGCCTTCCATGTATTCCAATTTAGCTTCCCAGCCGGCTTTGCCTTGTTTGGCGGAGGCGTAAATGACAGGAAAATCGGTCTGTTCATCCGTCGCGCCCAGGGTCACGAACAAATCAAAAGTTTGGTTGAGCACCCAATCGGGCCGCGCATCGGGTTTGTCGATCTTATTGATTACCAAAATTACTCGATGTCCGGCGTCGAGCGCCTTTTTGAGCACGAATTTTGTCTGCGGCATCGGACCTTCCTTGGCATCGACGAGCAGTAAGCAGCCGTCCACCAGGTTCATGATGCGCTCCACTTCGCCGCCGAAATCCGCGTGTCCCGGGGTATCCACGATGTTGATTTTATATCCGCCATAGACCACAGCCGCGGTCTTGGAGAAAATCGTAATCCCCCGCTCTCGTTCGAGCGGATTTGAATCCATGATTGTTTCGCCTTCCAATCCCTTTTCGCGGAACGTCTCGGATTGCTTGAGCAACGCGTCCACTAGAGTCGTCTTGCCATGGTCGACGTGGGCGATGATGGCGATATTGCGTAATTCCATTGTCGGCTGATTCTACGCCGTATTTCGCGAAAAGTCAATTGATTAGCTAGAGAATAGAAAGTAGAGGGTAGAGGGTAGCCAGAATCGGCTCGGCTACCGTCGCCTTTTGCATTAAAAAATATTGTCATCCTGAGCCCCGCATCGAGTGCGGGATAAACTCCGCGCCAGCGAAGTCGAAGGACCTTTAGCAGCAACCGTCCTTTGCTGATAAAGGTCCTTCGACAGGCTCAGGATGACAATATATTTTTTTACATCTACCCAAAGGGCGCATGACCATGCGCCCCTATCGTTTATTCGCCGCTTTAAAGAATTTTACCGCTTCATCCCAGAATTCAGGATGACCGCCTTTCTCCTTCATCCAGGCCCACCATTCCAAGCCCCAAAAATCCACGGCTTTGATGCCCATGCGTTCGGCGAATGAGAAGTTGGAGCGCATTTGTTTGAGGTCCATGGCGCCGAGCTGATCTTGGATCGGCGTCTCGTTCAGCGGCTTATTGCTCCACGGTTCCATCTGGAACTCGCTGACGTAGATGCTTTTGACGCCGAACGGCCGCAGCAGCAGGGCTTTGCGCGCGTAAAAGTACGGGGGCAAAAACCAATAATGTAGATTCGCGTTGCCGAAGAGCGGGTTGCGCACTACGCGATAGACGCTTACGCCTAAGCGATCCACGAAGACGCCGAGGGTGAGCCAGCTTGAAAGCTCGCCGGAATCAGTGGTCAGGATTTCGTGTTTAGGATCCAGACCGCGCACGAAGTTGGTTTCTTGGCGGATGAAGAGCATCTCGGGTGCCGGGCAGTCGCCGTAAGCGAAGTGCGGTTCATTCTCGATTTGCCAGGCCATGATGGCCGGGCTTTCGCGGTAGCGCGTGACTACGGCTTCGATGTAGCGCAAAGTTTCTTGGCGTTGTTCTTCGCGCGGCAGTTTTTTCCACCAATCCGGTCCCCAGCATTCTGGCCAGCGCGGCAACTTTTCGCCGACCGCCAGGATGATCTGGCCTCCCCCGCCGCGGATCAGCTTGACTTGCTCGTCCAGCGCGGCGAAATCCCACTTGCCACGTTCCGGTTCCACGAGCTTGAAATAGGCCGGGATGCGGAAGCGTTTGATGTTCAATTCGGTCAGCGCAGCGGTGAGAACTTTATTCGGATCAAGTCCCAGCTCTTCAGCGTAGGGTCGGCTGAAGCTGGCGCCGTAGGTTACGTCCGCCGTCTTCTTCGGCCAACCGACAAACAAAAACGCCAGGACGGCGACCAGGCAAAACCCCGCGAGGGCGAGGATGAATTTGATTAGAGCCTTCATACCACGATCAGATACATGCCGAACGCGGTCAAGACGAGCGCTGCCACTTTGCGCAGCAGGACGTGACGTTCCAGATCCTCACCCAAGAGCGCGCGGGCTCGCGAACGCATGGCGATGGCGAAGAGCACGAGGAAAGCATATTGCACGGCTTGCAGGGCGTTGACGATCGAAGCGCTGCCCATCGAGATGGCGTATTGCACCAAGACGAAACCCAGCGCGCCCAAGCATTGGCCGATGATGGCGAGGAAGGCGGCCAAGCGGCCGGGTTGTTTGTCTTTGGATGAGCCTTGCAGGCTGGGCAAAAAAATCTTGAGCGCTTCACGGCCGGCTTGGCGATCCAGCACGCACAGGATGAAGAGCGAAGTCAGGCTGGCGAAGAGGCGCGTCGCGATGAAGCCGCCCAAGAATCCCGCATTCTCATACACCGCTTTACCCGTGATGGATGACAGCGCAAAGAGCAGCGCCGAAGCCACGCTCATCCAAATCGTGGTATGCGAGATATGTCCGCGCTTGCCGCCGGAGAGCAGTACTGTGGCGATGATCAAGATGAAAAAACCGACAAAGGTCATGTCGGCCAGGCGCTCGCCCAGGAAGACGAAGGCGCCGGCCAGGGTGAACATCGGGATGAGCGAGCCGACGATGGGTACGACGCGGCTGGCTTCGGCACGCGCCAGCGAAGCGAAAAAAGCCCACAGCGCAAAGACGAAACCGGCGCCGCTGACCGCGGCCGCGAACCAGATATACCCCTGCGGCCAGAAATGCACGAAAGGCACGGCAAGGACGAGCACCGTGGACAAAAGCCCGACCAGGCCGGCATACGTGGCGCTGCGCGCAAAAGCCGAGCGCAGGAGGATTTTGTCGATGACGAAAGCCACTCCGTTCGAGAGGTGTCCGAGTATCGCGATGAGGATCCAGGGCATAGGGTTGGGGTAGGGGCGCATGGTCATGCGCCCAGGTTGACGGTTGGCAGAATGGCTAGTAACAAATGACTAATTTCTAATATCTAGTCCGGAGATTGCCGCGCGCATTCAGGATATGCGCTCGCAATAACAATTCAGTAAGCGATTAGTCATTAGTCATTACGAATGCTAGATGATTATCCTTTCTCCATACCGCGGGACTTCGGTTGGGAGGTGGAAGATTTCCGTGAGGCGCGTGGCCAGCGCGGCTGATGCGTCTTCTTCGCCGTGCGTGCACAGGATTTTGCCGGGGAGTTTGGTCGCGCCATGCACCCATTCCAAGAGCTGACGCTGGTCGGCATGCGCGCTGTACGAGCCGATGGACATGATGTCGGCTTTGACCTCGATGCGCTCGCCTAAGCACTCGACTCTTTTGTCGCCGGTATACAGCCTGCGGCCCAGCGTCCCCTGCGCTTGATATCCGATGATGAGCACGGTGGAACGCTTGTCGCTCAAGTAGCGTACCAGATGGTGTTGGATGCGACCGCCGTTCATCATGCCTGATCCTGCGATGATGACTTTGGGGCGCGGCGCTTCGTTGATGAGCTTGGATTCGTCGCGAGTCAAGGATTTGTGCAATCCCGGGAAATCAAACAAGTCTTCGCCGCATTTTACCTGGGAGAGCGATTTTTGATTGTAGTACTGCGGAAATTCGCACATGACCTCCGAGGTCTTGATGGCCAAGGGGCTGTCCAAATAAACATCAACCGCAGGGACTAAGCGATTTTCCACCAGGTGATTCAGCTCGAAGAGCAACAGTTGTGTTCTTTCGATGGCAAAAGCGGGTATGACGAGTACGCCGTTGGCCTTTACCGTCCGGGTGATGGCGGTCTTGAGCGATAATTCGCGCGTATCCATTTCTTCATGCAGCCGGTTGCCGTAAGTCGATTCAATGATGAGATAGTCGCACTCCCCCATTTGGGCCGTGGGTTTGAGGATGGGGTCGGGCATGTTTCCGAGGTCGCCGCTGAAGCAGATCTTTTTGCCCTCGGCTTCCAGCTCGACGAAAGCGCTGCCCATGATGTGTCCGGCATCGCGGAAGCGGAAACTCATATCCCCTATCTTGACCCGTTGCGCATAGTCCACGCCTTCGAACAACGAGACGACTTTGTCCACGTCCTCGCGTTCGTAAAGCATGGGGCGGTATTCGCGGCGGAAATCGTCTTGCATTATCTGCTCCGCGTCATCCAGCACGAGATGCGCCAGTTCGGCGGTGGGCGGAGTCGAGTAGATTGTGCCGTTGAAACCGTATTTGGCGAGCCTGGGCAAGCGTCCTACGTGATCGAGGTGCGCATGCGTCACGATCACGGCGTCGATGTCGGCAGGCTTAAAATCAAAATCGCGGAAGTTTTTGGCATCCGCGAAGGCCGTGCCCTGGAACATGCCGCAATCCACCAGGACGCGGGTCTGCGCCGTCTCGACGAGATAGCATGATCCCGTGACTTCGCGCGCCGCTCCGTAGAAAGACACTTGCATACCACGGACATAGTTTAGCATGATATACTCGCGTTATCTATGAAAATTCTGTATCTTGTTTGCGGCTTGTCACTCCTCGCTTCTTTTGGAGCCGGTTGCTCTAGTCCGACCGCGGCAAGCCAATCGCCCACGCAGCGCTACACGGCCGCGCAACCCACCGCCCCAAAAACAGCTCCGGTCATCCCGACCAACGCCAAAAACGTGCCGCTGCCGGTAACGAAGTAAAAAATTAAATATTCCCTGAGCCCCGCATCGAGTGCGGGGTAAACTCCGCGCCAGCGGAGTCGAAGGGCTACCTAATTCCGACATGGAAGTCCTTCGACAAGCTCAGGAATTATTTCAATATTCCCGTAGGGGCAATTCATGAATTGCCCCTACGCGGGGGTCCAAGGGATACTTATCCAGACACGGTAGTCCTTCGACAAACTGCGGGGTTTCTGCATTTCCCAAAAACCCGCGGCCGCGGGTTTTTGGGAAATGCGGTTTGGGTTAAGTTGCGGAAAGCGCCAGAACTATTTCCATGGAATAGGTGAAATCCTGATGAACCAAAAACATCACAGTTTTGTCCTATCGGCAATTTCTGTGATACGGGCGCGACGCGCTATATTTGATTCCGCGGCTTCATTAGCATAAACTGCGGATAGCATGAACTCTAATCCCTTCGAGATCCCCCAAAGAAAAATAGTCCCTGAACCAGTCGAAGGGCTACCTAATACCTCCGGCATCCGTCGGCAGGATTTGCCGACGGCGGTCAGACGTTACGCCGATAAGCTCGCAGCCCAGATAAAAGAAGTCTACGCCAAATACGGAGCGAAGAACTTCGAAGAGCTGAAAGAGAATAAGAAGCTATCGGCGCAAGACGCACGGAAAGTCGCGGATCTGCTCAAAGCCTTCCAGAAAGCTGTCGAGAAGCACGAAATCGAATCGGTCAGCCCGCAGGAAGCCATTGAAATCCTAGGCCGCGAGAACGTCCATGGCATCGAAGATGTCGAAGCCGTGCTGGGCGAAGGTTTCGTCGACGTCTCCAAAGTCCCACCCATCCCATACACCACGGAGGACCTTGAGAAGTCCAAAGAGATCAAAGAGAAGACCGGCGTTGAAGAGATGCTTGTGCTCTTCGTCGCGGATAAGGACGGCGCACCCCTCACCGGAGAGCGCATGAACGGACTCATCCAAGCTGAATACGACAAGCTCGCTCTAGGTAAATTCCTCTATAAAGTCGATTGGTACAAGGACGAGGACCTCTTCAAGAAGCTAGGCCTGAAGTACGAATGGAAGCTCATCACCAAACAAACCATCCCCGATTCGAAGAACAAACACCATCATCACGAACCTGGAGACAGCTTCGCCCACCAAGACACCCAAGAGTACGTCATCGAGGAATACGCCAAGAAGCTTGATATCCCTCGTGACCTGTTGCATCGTCCAGAACCTTTCCAGATGCTCTACGCCACCGCTCTCCATCTGATTGCGACCGAACGCCTCAATGGCCAGGGCAAAGGCGAACGCATCCTCGTAAACGAGTATCACTGGTCTGATGTTCTTTCCTCGGTTGGGCGCTTCGTGGGCGTCGGCTATGCCGATTCGGGCGGCGCGTACGTGTTTGGGGACTCCCGTGACGGTCGGGATGGTGGTCTGGGGGTGGGTCTTTCGCGTGAGTCTTTTTCTACCAAATCCTTGGACACTTGACCCTTGATTCTTTGACACTTAATTTTTTTGCATTCGTAATTTTTTTCAAAACAACCCCATCCTTTTGCGGATGGGGTTTTGGTCAGAGGGCTTGGCGGGTCTCGTTTTTTGGTCGCAGCAACCAAGCGATTGAAGCGGCGCAGATGAGCGTCAAGCCGGAAAAGAGCCAGATGCGTGAGTCGGAAGTTTCGGATTTTTCGCCCTTCATCATCAACCAGCCGATGAACAGCACGATGCCGAAACCCAGGCGGCTAATCATGGAGTGAAGCGAGCCGAAAGTCGCTTTATACGAGCTGTCTACGCGGTTGTAGATGCTGCCGTCGATGAGCGGATAGAACATACCGCGACCCATTTCATGCAGCAGCACGAAGATGATGGGCAGAGCCATCCCCGGGCACAAACCCAGGGCAGCGAGTCCGGCGCCGGCCAGCAAGTTCGCGGCTACGATGCTTGTCACCTCGCGCTCCCTTAAGTTTTTCCACTCTTCAACGATCTTGCCGCCGGCAGCGAGTCCGAGAGAACAGGCGACCCAGACGCCGAGGCCCAAGCCCACGGACTGCTGCGTAAAGTGCGGGACCCAGGTCAGGTTGAAGGTCAGGACCAGCCCGAAGAACATCGAGACGACGGATATCCAGACCAACATGCGATTGGTCATCAAGAGGCGACAGCTTGCGCGCAGAGCCTGGATTTCGGTCATGCGCCGCAGCGGCTCCCCTTCTCCATTCATCCACTTAAAGGCAACCGCCAGGGCCACGAGGATGAAGGCGGTCCGCGTCAACCACCCGACATTGAAGCCGAGATAGAGCAGGCCAAAGCTTGCGCTGCCGCCGCAGAGCGCTCCGAGCGAACCCCAATAACCCGCTGACGCATAAGCGCGTTTCAGGTTTTGTTTTTCGCCGCGCCGTCCCAGCGCATCCGCCAGCCAAGCTTGCAGGGCGCCGGAGATGAACGAGTTGCCAATGCCCTCGATGATTTCCGCCGTCAGCGCGACGGATATGATGAACCATTTGAGATGAACGTGGCCGGCGAAGGGATAAACCAGCGAGCTGGCTGCGCATAGGAATAGTCCCACGCGCACCGACCAAGCGCGGCTTTTGCCGTCCGCCAAAGCGCCGGTCACCACTTCCGTCGCGAAGATGGTGAGCCAGTACACGGCGTTGATGAAGAAGATCTCGGCCTTGGACAATCCCAGATGATACAGGAATGGGATATAGATTCCGACCGCTAAGCACTCGCCGAAGCGTATGAGGAACTGGAGGAGCGTGTAGAAGCGCGCAGGATGCATGAGTCACTCCGTTGTAAGGTGCGTCGATCATCAACCGTCCAAAAACACAACGACCCGGGATCATTCCCGGGCCGCTGCAAGGCCTGAACGTTAAAAAGGGTTCAGGCATTATGCCGCACGGGAATACGCAAAGCCGCCGAGTCGTAAAAACAACCGGTGGCGTTAGGCGTAATCCAGTGCTGCATATTGTTCATACTTTTAAGCTAGCTTAGATGGCGCGGTGCGTCAAGACCTGATGAACAGGACGGTGATGATGGCGGTTTCGAGCACGAGCAGGCTGGCGACGCTGAAGAAGATGAGGCGCAATCCGATATGGGGATGACCGAAGGTCCGGCTGAAATCGGTTTCGAAGATCCACAATCGTCCTCGGATCAAAGCTTCGAGCAACATGACGAGCGTGAGCGCCAAAGCGCCGTAGAAAAACGGCAAAGCTCCCCAGTCGCCACGCACGATCGAAGCGATATACGAGACGAGAAAAGCCGCCAAGCTCAACAGCGCCCAAACCTTCACCCGCTGCTTTTCGTGGCGCAAAGCATGTCGCTCGGATGCGGTCTGCCGTTTGACTGTTCGTTTGCGCGCGACGCTGCGGCGAGCGGTGATTTTTTTGTTCACCTTTTTCAAATGCTGCGGCATGAAATAAATTATATCTCATCTGGTCTTTGGACGGAAGATGCGGCAGAGGAATCAAACGAGAAGTGTCCTAGGATTCAGAAGAAGAAGGCTCGCGCGAAAGACAAACACCAAGATTACCACGCGGGACGAAACGAGAACGCGCGTCCACGCCCGCGCCATCCGAATCGGCACGGCCGACGTACACAGGTTTCCAATCCGAAGTGCGTACACCGGACCAGTGATACTCATTTGCGAGGGTGCGTTCACCTTTGCCCTTGCCGTTTAGACGCTCGGTCGCGATCAAGTGGAGAGCGGTAGCGTAAAGCATCTGGAACGGTTCTGGACGATGCAGTTGATCACGCGGGATATCGAGCTTCTCAACGTATTCCTCGATGGCGTATTCCTGGGTGTCTTGGTGGGTGAAGGTGCCTTCGGGTTCGTGATGATGTCGTTTGTTCTTTGAATCAGGGATGGTCTGCTTAGTGATGAGCTTCCATTCGTAGTTCAAGCCGAGCTTCGTGAAGAAGTCCTCGTTCCTGTACCAATCGGTGTCGTGCAGGAAATTACCTAGGCCGAGCTTGTCGTATTCAGTTTGGATGAGTCCGCTCATTCGCTCACCGGTTAAGGGTGTTCCGTCCTTGTCCGCGACGAAGAGTACGAGCATCTCTTCGACGCCGGTCTTTTCTTTGATCTCTTTGGATTTCTCAAGATCTTCGGAGGTGTATGGGATGGGTGGGACTTTCGAGATATCGATGAAGTCTTTTCCCAGCATAGCTTCGACATCTTCTATGCCATGGACATTCTCGCGGCCCAGAGTCTCGACTGCTTCCTGCGGGCTTACCGATTCGATTTCATTCTTCTCGACGGCTTTCTGGAAGGCTTTGAGCAAATCCGCCACCTTGCGCGCATCTTGGGCTGATAGCTTCTTATTCTCTTTCAGCTCTTCGAAATTCTTGGCGCCGTATTTGGCGTAGATGGCTTTTATCTGCGCAGCTAATTTATCAGCGTAACGCCTGACCGAAGTCGGCAAATCTTGCCTACGGATGTGGGAAGCGGTGAGATTTGGGGCGGTTTCGAAGGGGTTGGCGGGCATGGTTTTTGCTCAAGTGTCTAAAGATTTGGAAGAAGAAGGCTCACGTAAGAGACAAACGCCGATATCGAAGCGCTGATCGCCGTATAAAATTCCGCCCACGCTCGTTCCGCCTGGATAGTTAAAGCCCACGTTCACGAGGGCACCTTTCGAGTAAATCACGTCAGACCCGTGAAACTCACCCTTGAGGATGCGTTCACCTTTGTCTTTGCCATTAAGACGTTCGGTCGCAATCAAATGAAGAGCGGTGGCATAGAGCATCTGAAACGGTTCAGGACGATGCAGTTGGTCGCGAGGGATATCGGGCTTCTTGGCGTATTCCTCAATGACGTATTCTTGGGTATCTTGATGTGTGAAACTGTCTCCGGGTTCGTAGTGATGGCGCTTGTCCTTTGAACCGGGGATAGGCTGTTTGGTGATGAGCTTCCATTCGTACCTCAAGCCTAGCTTCGTGAAGAAGTCCTCATTTTTGTACCAATCGATGTCGAATAGGAATTTGCCTAGGCCGAGCTTGGTATATTCCGCTTGGATGAGTCCGCTCATGCGTTCTCCCGTGAGAGGTTTGCCGTCCTTGTCAGCAACGAAGAGTACGAGCATCTCTTCGACGCCGGTTTCCTCTTTGATCTCTTTGGATTTAGCCAAGTCTTCGGGAGTGTATGGGATGGGTGGGACTTTTGAGATATCGACGAAACCTTCGCCTAACATAGCCTCGACATCTTCAGTGCCGTGGACATTCTCGCGACCTAGGATTTCGATGGCTCCCTCAAGGTCGAGTTCGACTTCTTTCTTCTCTATCGTGTCGTTGAAGGCTTTGAACAAATCGGCCACCTTTCGTGCATCTTGAGCGGATAGCTTCTTGTTCACTTTAAGCTCTTCAAAGTTAGCGGCTCCATATTTGGCGTAGACTTCTCTTATATGCGCAGCGAGCTTATCGGCATAACGTCTGACGTGATTCGGCAAATCCTGCCGACGGATTCCGGTAGTATAAGGTAGCCCTTCAACAAGTTCAGGGACTATTTTGCTTTTGGATGTCTCGAAGGGGTTGGTGGGCATGGTTACGAGTGTCTGCGGTATAGTCTACATGTCATTCCCTTGAAAAAGGGAATCTAGTCGCGAAACGATCCGGATCCCCGAAGCGTAGGGGCAATTCATGAATTGCCCCTACGCCAGCGGGAACGAGGCTGACATGAGTCGGTAAGCGAAACGATTTCAGTATACGACGATCGAGCCTTTGAAGTTTTTGATCGAATCGCGATACGGATAAGTCCCCGTGGCTTTGAACGTGCGGCGATAGCTTTGTCCCGGCGCCAAGTTGCCCGAGTCCCAAAGCAGAGCGCCATCCGAAGCCGTGGTGTGCGGGGTCGAATCTTTATTCACCCAGACCACCGTGTCGCCCGCTTTGACCGCCAGGATTTGCGGCGAGAACGAACCGGCATAGATCAGGACGGTCTTGGTGCTGTTGGGGACGATCGTATTGACGGGTTTTTTCGCGGTGGTTTTGGGAGCCGTGGTCGGAGCTGGTTTGGCCGTCGTAGTCGTGGCCGGCGCAACGCTCGGCGTCGTTGTCGTCGTCGCAGGTTGGATTTGCGTTTGAGCCGCACTAGGCGCGGTTGTCGCCTCACTCGGAGTTTGCGTTTTGACTGGGTTGCAGCCAGCAGCCAAAAACAACGTGGCTAAAACAGGAATCAATAAAGGCGCGAAGGAATGTTTCATATTTTTTGTTGGGCTTATTTGACTATTGTCTTGGTTTTTTGCCGATCTTGCAAGAGCATGGCTATGCCGAGCGCCGTGCCGTTCCAGACCCGTTGTTGCCTCACGGGGAGCTGGGTGATGGAGGAGAGAAAATTTCCCATCAAGCCATCGCGCGTCACGCCGCCGTCGATCACGAGTTCATGCGGTCGTACGGGAAGCGACTTGATCGTTTCAGCGGTTTTTTGGGCGAGATGTTTGAGCACGACTTCAAGTTTGCGCCGTTTGCCCAGACAAGGTTCGACTAAACGCGCGCATTCCCCCACCTTAGCCTCCAGTGCATAAAGATTTTTTTGGCCGGGCGCCGGGACGAGCGTGGTCTGGAAACCGTCTACGAGTTTGAAGCTGCTGCCTAAAATTTGCGAGACGAAGATGCCTGTGCCGAAAGTCGCTTTGGTCGTGTGGCGTGAGGTCCCCGCGGCGTACAGGCTGGCTTGTTGGTCGCCGCAGACTGCCTTGATCGGCACCGGGGATCCCAGCAGATCACGGCGGGTCACTCCAAAATCCGCGCGGCTCGGCAGGACTCGCGGCATGAGGTCGCGCGGGATGCTGAACATGCCCAGGAGCTCGTCGTCCCATTGCCCGGCGCGGATGTCGAATAGGATCGTGCGCGCCGCGTTGGTCCGGTCGGTAAGATGGGGTTTGCCTTGGATAAAATTCCACATGAGCCAAGAATCTATCGTGCCGAAAAGCAGACGCTTTTTAGCTTGCAGGCTGGCGCAAGCTTTGACGTGATTCAGGATCCAGTGGATTTCAGTGGCTGAAAAATACGGACTCACGGTGAGCCCGGTGCGGCTGCGTACGAATTCGCACTTTTCTCGCTCAAACCGCGAGCAGTATTCCGTCGTGCGTTCATCTTCCCAGACGATCGCAGGATAGACCGGGCGTCCCGTCAGTTTGTCCCACAGAATCGTGGTTTCGCGTTGGTTGGCGATGCCGAGCGCGAGGATGTCGCGCGCGGTTAGTCCGGCGGTGCGCAGAACTTGGCGCATGACCGTGCGGCTGGCGGCCAGGTATTCGCGCGGATCCTGTTCGACCCAACCGCGTTTCGGTCTTGATTTGGATGCTGGTTTGCTGGCCGAAGCTATGAGGTTAAGTTTGCGGTCGAAGACCAGGGCTTTGATGTTGGTCGTGCCTGCGTCCAGAACGAGAAAATGCTTTTTCGGCATACGTTAGAGTTTTGGTATCACTAGGCGTGCGGTTTGCTCTAAGCCGGGGAGCGATTCGCCTTGCCAATTGACCGCGCTCAAGATGATCCAATATTCGTTTTTGCGCACGTTGAGTTGGTTCAGACTGCCTCCGACCCAATAAGCCGCGTCGCCCAAACCAAGGATGTCTTGCGGTTCGACTCCAGATTGATCACGCGATTGACTCTTTGCTTCCTGAAAAGCTTCTTCAGCTGCCGCGCGATTTTCGGCGCGACGCAAAAGCAGGGTCATAATCTTGACCGGTGCGACCAAAGTGGCATAGGCGCAGGTCGTGACTTTGACGTCGCCTTCTTGGATTTCGTTTGATTTCCCCTTCTCCACCACTGCGCCTAAAGCCGTCGCCGCCTCTGCGCCGGATAAGACATCGCAAGCGATTTTAGCCGGTTGGCGTGTCGGTTGCGCGACAGGTTGGTTTTGATTGCATCCGGCACCGACGAGAGCTACCAAAGCCAGAACAGCGATGATCTTTTTCATGGGCGGAGTATAGCAGAGGATAGAGGGTAGAGAGTAGATGGTAGCCAAACACAGTGTCATCCTGAGCGAAGCGCTAGCGTAGTCGAAGGACCTTTGTCAGCATCGGTTCAGAGCTTTCTTATAAAGGTCCTTCGACAAGCTCAGGATGACAATATCTTTAATCCTTAATTTAATTCATTTCGTCACCCTCTACTTACTTGCTGCGGTAATTTTCTTCTTCACCACCTTCTTCGGCGGCGTCTTGAATTCTACGGGGGAGAATTTTTTGCTCTTTAAGCCGTAAGCCAGATATTTATCGGCAGCGTCTTTGAGGATCAGGTAATTCTTGCCGAACAGCGCGACATTCAGGGTCTTCAAATCCAACGCGTATTTGACCGGCACGCGCTCGAGTTTTTCCATCAGATCGTTCGTCTCGCCGGCGTTCAGGAGATCGAGCGAGAGCGGAATCTTCCAACCCTGCTCATGCGTGGCATCTTTGCGCGCCAGCACAAATTTAGCGTTTGCATTCGTGGTGAGCCGAGTGTATTTAGCGGCGCGCGTAGTATCTTCCAAGTTAGAGGCGACGGCCAAGCGGAGTTTGGCGCTGCTCCCCGCCACCCAGGTCGCCGTGCTCGTCGGGGCGTAAAAATCCAATTTGAGCAGGCTTTTGGTCCAAGCCGCCGCCGTCAATTTAGCTTCTTCGGCTACACGCGACTTCTCTATTTTACGCGAGAAGACGCCCAGGGCCGAGACCACGGCACGCTCCCCTGTACTGCCGGCTTTACCGGCCGCGACCAGCGTCTTGCCTTGCGCCACGAGCGCGGTCGAGCCGCCACCGTCCAGCATCATAGCCGTTTGGATGTCGGGGTATTTGCTTTTCAAGAAAGCGCCCAAGGACGTTCCGCCTTTGCCGAAGGCCGGATAGGATTTGCCCGCCACGGTCACGAGATATGCCGTACGGCCATTTTTGGACACGGCCACGGCGGTGCGCGCATTCGATCCGACTCGCCGCTCCCACTGGGTATATTCGTCAAAACCTTCTTTATTGTTTTTGTCGACTGCCGCGCCTTGATCCAGAAAGAGCGGTCCAGCGCCCAAGGCTTGCTCGGGCACGCAAGCCAGCTGTTTCAGTTTTTTCTTGTCATACTTGCCGATGAGCATGCGTCCATTTTTGCATACGATGAAAGTGCTGCGGTCGCTGCGTTCCAAAAGCGTCGCGCCGTCCAAGACGGCGGTGTCCTCCAGTGCGCCCCACGGCCACTCGATATTGAAATACGATCCGTTGACCGCGGCCAAAGCCTGGTCGCGCTTGGCCAAAGCGGAAGTTTTTTCGTACACGAACTCGTCGCGCAATTTCCCCTTTTTAGGATCAGCCGCCGGATTGAAGCTTTCGCGAGGCAAGATGGGACGCACGAAAGCGTCGCCTTGCGTCTTGACGCTCACCACGTAGATATCGGTGTCGAGATCTTTCCAATGGCTCAAGGTCACGTCTTTGTGCAGCTTGGTATCGCTCCGAGTTTCACCATCTACGCCGCCTTGTTTTTCCCATTGGTCGAAACGATACAGGGCCAAAGCCGCGTCCTCGCGCAAAAAGACATCGGCCGGTGCGATTTTGCCTGAACGGCGGTAGATGAGTTTGAGCCGGTCGGCGGCGACAAGCGCGCCGCGTCGATTTTCAGCCGCGCTCTTGAGATCCGGAGGCGCGACGTAACCGGGCGGCTCTGTCTCCAAAGCCTGGAAAGCGAATGAGCGTCGGCGCAAAGCGAATAACTGCTGCATGGCCACGTCGCGGCGCAACTCGCCTATCCCGTCGTCCAAGGGCACGCCGGCGCCGGACAGACAGCCGCGGATATTCTCTTCGCTCCAGAAAGCGTTGGGTTGGCGGCCGAATTCCGGACAAGCGTCGGCGGTACGCAAAAACATCAAGGCGCGCAGCCAGTCAGGGCGCGAGATGGGTTTGGCATAACCGAAGACGCGATCGGCCAACGGTTCCATCCAATCGGCAGCATAAACAGCATCAATCGCCGTCTTTTCGAAAGCGGTCGTCTTGACATCGTTCCACGTCGCGCCTTGGGCAAAAGCCGCAAACGCAAATGAAGCGAAAAATATCAATGTCGCACTGTGTTTCCTCCGCATAGCGCCATCATACCAAGAGTAGCTGGTATCTGGTAGCTAGTAGCTGGTATGAAAAGACGCGGTGCAATCAAATGCGCACATTGCGCCTTAAGTTCCGCGCAGCTAATATCAAGTCATGCAACTCCCCAAACGACGCTCGCAGACCTTGAAGAAACAAGAGGAGCGGGATAATTACCTGACTCCGGACAAGATCGAGCGGCTCAAGCGCGACTTGATTCAATTGCAAAAAGTCGAACGACCTAAGACGGTAGAAGATTTGTCTAACGCCTTGAAACTAGGTGATTTTTCCGAGAACGCGGAATATCAAGATGCTAAAGCGCGATTGGCACGCATCGACGGTCGCGTCTTTTCGCTCAAAGAAAGAATCAAGAACGCCATACCCATTGAATACGATCCGGCTTCAAAAGGCACGGTCCAGATCGGTTCGAGCGTGGTCATGGAATCAGCCGGGCGCAAATTGACTTACGAGATAGTAGGCTCGCAGGAGTCTGATCCTTCGCGCGGCCGCATCTCGCGTCATTCCCCTCTTGGCCAGATTTTGCTTGGGCACGTGGCGGGAGACGTGGTGAGCGTCGCGACGGAGCAGGGAGATAGAGAATACAGGATATTGGAAGTCAGATGACCGAAGTCACGTACAAAGCGACCGAAAATCCATAAGCAGGTAGCCCTTCGACTTCGCTGGCGCGGAGTTTACCCCGCACTCGATGCGGGGCTCAGGGAATATTTATAATAGTTCCTGAGCTTGTCGAAGGATTACCATGCCGCATTTCAAAAAAGCAACTCCGGCACGAAGTTGTGCCGGAGTGTTGTTCAGTTCAACTGTCGGGGCGGTTGAGGTTGCGCGTCCGCCGCGCAGCCGCAGGTCCAGAATCCGGGGACGTATTCCTCGAGGAAGCGCGAGTCGATGACGAAGGAGACGTCGAAGTCCCGGTTGCCCATAGCGACTCTGGCCTCGAACTTGACGCCGCCGAAGTGTTCGACGCATATGACCTGGTATTCGGTGGTGAGCTTGACCTCACCGAGCTCGCCGAGCTTGAAGGCAATCCGATGATCCTTGTCGCGCACCAAGCCGAGAGCTTGGATGTACAAGACCTCTGCAATCACGGGTGAAACGTAGAGACCGTTGGTTTGCATGAAACACATTTCTCTCATTTCAGCTTCCTTTCCCAAAAGGTACGCAGAAAAAGCTACAAGATTTCGTGAGAAATGTCAATACTCGAAGCGTTTCTGACGGTGTTCAGGCTGATTTTGACCGTTGACCAAAGCAGCCCGTAACAAAGTTGACTTTGAGCGTCGCGTGTTTTACGCTGTCAGAACAATTTAAGACCTATCAAGAGCGCAGGAATGCTTAAGGGAACTGGCCCGAAGTCCTGCCCACAACCGACCTCATCACGCAACAAGCGTCATGCGGCACGGTGCGAAATCCAGCCCCAGTCGCGAGGGCTTAGTCCGCGCGACGATCCGGGGAAAGATAACGCTCGAGCGTAACTCTTTTCTTGGACGGAAAGAGCTTTTTTATTCTTCAGGACTTCCGTGTTCGGATGATCGTATATTGTCATTGCGAGGAGTAGCAACGACGAAGCAATCTCCGGAATCCGGAGATTGCCGCGCGCGATTAGTCTATGCGCTCGCAATGACAAGTAGGGCGCCAAACGCGCGAGTCCTATCCTTAATCCCCTTCTATTTATGTCCGTATCTTTTTTTCGAACGGCCGAAAGCGTGACTTGCGGCCACCCTGATAAAGTCTGCGATCAGATCTCCGACGCCATCCTGGACGCCTATCTGGCGCAAGATCCCAAAAGCCGCGTGGCGGTCGAGACTTTTGGCTGCCACGGTTTGCTCGTGATAGGCGGCGAAGTCACGAGTACCGGCGCAGTTGACGCTGAACGTTTGGCGCGCGACGTCTATCGCCGCATCGGTTATAACGACGAACTCGAAGTCGTGACCAAGATCGTGCTGCAATCGCCCGACATCGCGCAAGGCGTAGATAGCGGCGGCGCCGGCGACCAGGGCATCATGTACGGCTTCGCCACCGACGAGACGCCGGAATTCATGCCGCGCGCCGTCGTGCTGGCGCATCGTTTGGCGTCCGAGCTGGAAAAGTTGCGCCGCGACGACCCGCGTTTCTCCTGGCTTGGACCGGACGGCAAGACGCAAGTCACGCTGCACGGCGGCAAACTCAAGACTGTACTCGTGAGTTGTCAGCACGATCCGGCAAAAACGCAGGACGAGATCCGCGACGTCCTCATCGAAAGTTTGATTCGGCCGTTGGCCGGAGATTTGGCGGAGGTCGAAGTCTTGGTCAACCCGACCGGAGCGTTCACCTTGGGCGGATTCCAGGCAGATACCGGATTGACCGGCAGGAAAATCATGGTCGACACTTACGGCGGACTCATCCCGCACGGCGGCGGCGCTTTTTCCGGCAAGGACGCGACCAAGGTCGATCGCTCGGCGGCTTACATGGCGCGTTTCGCGGCCAAGAATATCGTAGCAGCCGGACTCGCGCGCGACTGCCTGGTCTCGGTGGCTTATGCCATCGGCCGCGCCGAACCGGTCATGCTCGAAGCGCTTGATCAAGACGGCAAATCCTTAGCCGAAGTCGTGCGCCAAAAATTCGATTTCCACCCTCAAGCCATCATCGAGCGCCTGGGCTTGCGTTCCCCCATCTTCTCCCGAACCGCCGCCTACGGCCACTTCGGCAAACCCGGTTTGCCGTGGGAAGAAGTGGTGGGAATATAAAAATTTGACAGTCATCCCGCACCCTCCCTGTCTTCCCATGGAAGACTTCTACTCTCTGGATTACCCGGTTCAACCGGGTAATGACAGAAATAAGAGGCGCCATCCTCCGCCCCCCCCCACATCTGTCATCCTCCGGTTTAACCGGGGGATCTAGAGAGAAAAACCTTCCAATGTTTTCAGGGTCTGGATTACCGGGTTGAACCTGTAATGACAGAAGAAAGATGCATCATCCCGGCCCCCTGTCATCCCGGCCCAGCAGCAGCGCGAGCTGGGATCTCTGAAATCGGAGATCCCCGCTTTCGTGAGGATGACCTTAATCAGAGTTTTAACGGGGTCAGGCCCCATTTATTTGGTCGCACAATGTGTCTTTGTGCGACACTCGCTGCAACTTGTTTTTCCAGAAAAAATCTCTTGGCAGTAAAAATCGTTTGAGTTCATAGGCTTTTCTCGACCTCTGCTGACAGAGGTGAGTTTGGTTCATTTATCACTCTCTACAAGCGCCCAGTTGAAGGGCGTCTCCCAAAGCTGAACAGAATAAAGACGAATACCCCCTATTTTTTCGAGTTCATTTTTAATGTTGGTAAAAAGCCATTGCGCGATATTCTCCGCCGTTGAATCAAACGGCACGGTAACGTGCTTCAAATCAGGATTCTGTTGGAAGAAATCCGTCATGATGGTATCGCTCTCCGCGACCATAAAAGCGTGGTCGCAAATGTCATGAACGTATTTCTGTAAGACTTCTTTCACCTCTCCAAAATCAACCACCATTCCTCGACTTGAGGAGTTTTTCTCTTGGTTGATTTCGCCCTCGATCACAACTTCAAGCACATACTGATGTCCGTGAAGGTTCCGACAACCGCCCTCATGGTTTGCTAATCGGTGCCCCATGCACCACTCAATCCGTTTTGATATACGCATAACTTTATGTAAGACAAAGATAATATCCCAACTCCGTATCAACAAGATATGACCGCCAGTACTCCTCACCATAGGCATCTATCCCTTCCTTGGAAACAGCTGGCGTGATTTTCCGCACGGTAGAGAACCCCGCCTCCTTGAGAGCTGCTTCGAAAGTGGATGGTGCAACGAAATACGCCTCCAATACACAGATGAGCTTCTCATTACCATCAAAAAGCTCCAACGTCATAGGAGTGCCATCTGCATAGGAACCATGAACGGTTTTGCGTGCGCCGTATTTCTTCAAATCTCGACCGGAAGGAAGGTCGATAACAAAAATCGCTCTCCCGCCTTCACCCAATGCCTCTCTTACTTTTTTGAGAAATGCGACAAGTTCAGTCTTTGAAGAAAGATAGTTTATGAGAAATGACGCACAAACAATATCTGCCTTTGGCAACAAAGCTTTGAAAACATCATCGACAAGGTATTTCACGTTAGGACGTGGCTCTTTTTTTGCCAAATCAACTTGAGCCGCAGAACTGTCGATGCCAAGCACATCGCTCGTGCCTGCATCAGCTAAGGCACGAGAAAAGAACCCGCTGCCACAACCCAAATCCAAAACGGTTTTTCCTGACAGATCGCCAACCGCCTGCAAAACGGTAGGTAAAATCGAAAAATGCTTGTCGGGTTTCAAATCAGTCTCGCGGTATTTTGCGGCTAACAGATCGTAGTTATTCAGCTCCATAGTCAACGGGGTCTAATTTACTTTATCAAGCACATTGCATCCATGAACCATTTTGTTTTACTGATTACTGAATTGATCCAAACAGTCTTGTCGTTGCTTTTGCTGTTCTCCACCGTTTACGCCCAACGGATTATAGATTTTTCCAAACAGGTCTGCAATTCACGACTTTTTTCCTGCTATCAATAAGATAGGAACTACCCATGGCATCGGCTCGCGCAACCCCCGATTTATACCGTCTATTTCGTGAACACAAATAAGCGGCAGAGCGGGATTTCGGCCAGCTCGCGGTATTTCGGGACATCCGTCATGTAGGCTTCGGTGGGCTTCATGCGCCCATTTTAAGTCAGGCATGTCGTATTGCTGCGGATTCGTCGCTCTTTCGAATATCGCTTTTTCGGTCATACGTTGATCGACATTCTAACTCACGCGGTAGCAGACCGCAAAACTTGCGTTTTCGGATGAATATACTTTTGTCATTGCAAGGAGTAGCAACGACGTAAAGTCGCGTTGCGACCACGTCGCTTTACGCGACGAAGCAATCTCCGGAATCCAGAGATTGCCACGCGCTTTTGGATTATGCGCTCGCAATGACGCAAGTCACATAAGTGACACTCCTATTTGTTCGTGTTATACAGTCTGCATGAAAATCGCGGTGATCGGCGGCGGCGCGGCGGGGTTGATGGCTGCGGCGGCGGCGCGAGAGACGAATCCGTCCGCGGAGATTTTTGTGCTTGAAAAAAATGACGGGTTGGGAAAAAAAGTCATTCTTTCCGGCGGCGGGCGCTGCAATCTGACGACGGGCCTGCATGACATCCGGACTGTGCTGACCAAATATCCACGCGGCGGAAAGTTCCTCTTGTCCGCGCTGTATGCGTTCGGTCCGGAAGCGATTTATGCGTGGTTTGAGAATCACGACGTTCCTCTGAAAATCGAAGACGACTTGCGCGTCTTCCCTCGCTCGAACGACGGCAAAGACGTGGTTCGCGTATTCGAGAAACTTTTCCGAGCCTCCGGCGTCCAGGTTCTATTGCGTTCGTCGGTCGAACGAATCGAGAAAACGAAGTCAGGATTTTCGATCATCCTTAAAGACAACCCAGAGCCGTTGATTGTCGAGCGGATCATCTTGACCACCGGCGGCCAGGCTTATCGGCAGACGGGTTCGACTGGTGACGGTTATGCTTTTGCGCTTTCCTTCGGTCACACGCTGACGCCTCTGGCGCCGAGTTTAAGTTCGTTCGAGACGCGCGAGACTTGGCCAGCCGAAGTGAGCGGCTTGAGTTTTGTGGGCGCGCGGCTTTCCGCCAAGACGCCAGCCAAAGCGCAGTTCATGGGACCGTTTTTGTTTACTCATAAAGGCATCAGCGGCCCGGCGGTGTTTGCGCTTTCGTCGTTGCTTGCGTTCGAGCGCTTCGGCAAGGATCATCCGTTGGAAATATCCATCGACCTCTTTCCGGAAGCGACGATCGAACAGTTGCGACAGCGTTTCGTGGTGGCGCTGCTGCAGACGCCGAAAAAGCAGCCGGAAAATATCCTGACCTCGTTGATCCCAAAATCGTTGGCTCAAATCGCGGTGCGTGAAATCAAGCTTGGAGATAAGCGCGCCAATGAACTTTCCAAGGCCGAGATTCTCGCGCTCGTGACGTGGCTCAAGAATATTCCCCTGCGCGTCGTCGCCCGCGGCACCGGCGACGAATTCGTCACGGCGGGCGGCGTGAATCTCAAAGAAGTCAATCCGAAGACGATGGAGTCGCTGCGCTGTCCCGGACTTTTTTTCGCCGGAGAAATATTGGACATCGACGGCTTCACCGGCGGTTTTAATCTGACGTCAGCTTGGGCGACCGGACGAAGCGCCGGCGAGCATGCGGCGTTGCCCCCTCGTCATTGCGAGGAGTAGCAACGACGAAGCAATCTCCGGGATTCAGAGATTGCCGCGCGCGTTTAGATTATGCGCTCGCAATGACATTTCAGTCATAATTCAGTCATAAAAAAAAGACCGCGGCACAGTCAGGGCGACTGCGGCGCGCGGTAGGCTGGGGCTAGCGTTCCGAAGGTTCGGAGATTTCCTCCAGGTTTTCGCGTTTGAGCGAGAGCTGTTGCATGGTCCACTCGGCGTAAAGCGTGTCGAGGTGGAGCTTCATTTGGGCGAGCTTGATGATTCTCGCCTCGTCAATCACTCCTGTTATCGACGCCGCGAGTTCGGCGGCCTTGATTTCGCCTTCCATCTCGTTCTTGAAGGCGGCGATGTGTGGCGGGATTGGACTTCGGGCCAGTTCTATGAGTCTCATGGCATCTTGCGGACGCAGACAAAGTACGCTCATTTTCAACCTCCTGGCCGACACTTTAGCGCATGCTTTGGAATAGTCAAGCATGCGGAGCTAGAGAACAAAAAATAGAGGATAGCCAAAAAGATAAATTGTCATCCTGAGCTTGCCGCGCCACGTTCTACGTGGTCGAAGGACCTTTACGAGCAATCTCTGAACCGATGGCTGATAAAGGTCCATCGACTGCGCTGCTGCTCCGCTCAAGATGACAGATTTTAAAAGGGCACGATGACAATCAAATGATATCAAAAACCGCCGGGGGTTCCGGCGGTTCGTGATGTTTTATTCTTCGTCATCCGCGATTCCAGCTGCGGTCAGGGCTTCCAGGATCTTGTCCAATTTGGCGTTCAAGGTCTTGAACTGTACCTGGCTGATGCCGCCTTCGGATCTTTCGGCCGGGGCGCTGAACCGGGGACGATCGGTGGATTCGAACCTGGCTGGTTGGCGTTCCCAAGGTTTCTTGGAACCGGGCGCGCCGTCTTGCTTAAAGCAACGGCTGCACAGCACCGGCTTTTTGCCGTTCGGCTTGAAAGGCACTTCGCACATCTCGCCGCATTCCGCGCATTTGGCTTTATGCAATTGGGGAGGACCGAAGCTTTTGCCGCCAAAGCTGCGTTTTTGAAAATCCCCGCCACCGAACTTCCGGCCCGGTTTGTCGCTGTGATAGGGGGTTCTCATCCCTTTTGGTTGGTAGGTCATAATAGAGTTCACGGAGCATAGCCGATTTCGGGATAAAAAGCAAGGGTTGGACTAGACCCCCCGCTTCGACCCCTCTTTTTTCAATCGTTCTATTTTTACTGGCTAGGAAAAAGGAGACGCTTTTTGTTCAAAAATGGCACGCAGTCGTGGCACGAGTTGATTACCTGTGTTTCCGCATGAGGCGGCTACTTCAAGGGCCAAATCTTCTATTTCTCTACTCGTGTTGCTGCTTTTTTTGATTGTTTAAAATACCAAAAAAAATAAAGCAACAAATGGCACTCCTTTTATTTCCGTCGTACCTACGATGATTCTTCGCCACTTTAAAAAATAGATTTGCGGCGGCAATTGCGAAATCGTCTGTACATTCCGGCAGCATACGTACCAACTCGAACAGCGTGAACATGTCCTGGGCTCATCGATTGTCCATAGGCGGAAGATACGGGAACTGCAAACTCAAAAGCACATCCTTATATCTATGCAAATCCTCTTCACTTGGGTAGACCAAGCTCACACTACTTCACCGACAACGATTTTAGAGCGTCGCCATACCGAGATACGACTTCGCGGGCTGCAACCTCCGCTGCCTGGTTATTTTTTGCGTTTCGCGAGACGGCCAACGGTGTAACCTCAAACTCCTTCTCCTTGTGGACAGGAAAGTGAGCTTTGAAGAAAGTGGCAATCCGGCGAAACATATGATTAAGCAGAATGTAGCATGAGACATCGAATTATGTCTACATTCATTTATCGGCGCGGGTTATTTCGGCATGACGCAGAGGCGTGGAAGAGCTTGCGCTCCGTGGTTTCATCAGCGGCAGGTGATGTCCAAAGTGCATCCTTCCTCTGTGCTCCTGGTCACCTCAAGATTCGGCTGGTTGTTCTTCATGCACTTAAGGTATTTTTTCTTCACCTCCGGATTTATCGGACAACCCGGTCCTTGCGTCCTGGTTATCGTTTCGTTGGCGGTATCATCTTGCGTCAAACAGACATTTTCCGTGACGCAGCCTGTATCGTCCCTGCGCTGTTCGATTCGTCCGCCCTTGGCGCCGCAAGAGCTTCTTTCGGCCTGGGTCGGTTCTTTCTGGTAAACGCATTTGATCGGTTCCAAACATTGCACCGCCGAGGCCACGCCGGATGTCTCTTTGGCGTAGCTCTTGAGCTCCCAGCCGGGACTGGGTCGGCCTTGGGCGTCGAAGGCGAAGGAAACGACGAAAGGCAATTTGATCTGGCCGAGCTCTTTGGCCACGCAAGCCTTAAGCGTCCCTTCCATATTCGTCCCTTTGGAGACGATCTTGAATTTTTGGCAGGGTGCTACTCCGCCGGTCTGCTCGTCTTGGCGGATGATGGAATAATTAGTGATGGACATCCCGCTGTCGACGTCTTTGAGGATGACGGGAGAAGTCGCGCTCCAGGCTTCGGAAGAATTGAAATTTTGGCCGGCGTAGGCAAAGATGGAATTCATGGTGAGCGCGATATCGAACTGGTTGTATTCCGCCTTGAGATCGTCGAAAGCCAGCTTATCTTCGTTGTCGAATCGGCTGATCGCCATTTGGCCGTTATCGGCATAGATCGTCACTTTGGCCCACGCCGAAGAAGAATTCGGACCGGCATTATCCATCTTCATGACCCCTAGGTAAGCTTCCCGGCCGGCGCATTGCTGCTTGCCTTCCAACCACAAAGTCATGGTCAATTTTCCGCTCGGACCCGTGGGGCCGTAATTTTTCAGCTCGTAGATCAACTTCAGCGGTTCAAAAATTTCCTTCACCGCCGGCTTGCTTGTCGGGGTCTTGATGCTTTCCGGCGTTTTTCCGCTTCCGCATCCGGCGCCTAATAACATCAAGGCAAAAGACATGACCGCTAGCGCGCCGAGCCTGGAGTTGGCTTTCGACATAAGTTTTAAATTATGGTTGGACCGTTAATTATCTGCCTAAGGATAGCATAATTAAAATTAGATGGCCGGGTAAAGAAGAAGTCGCCCCGAGTGGCGACTTCTTCGTTGCTCTCTATTTTTTCCAGATCGCCTTGGCCCAGCGCCAGACGTACTTGCCGATAATGAGCAGGATGAAGAAATAGAGGACGATTTGCAGGATGTACAGGAGCACGGTCACGAGATTGATCGAGACGTCTTGGGCTATCTTGTTGACGTCAGTCACGAACTCTTTGACCGCCGCTTTCCATGAATCCTTGATTTGCTTGCCGTCAAGATATTTGTTCTCGTAGACGCTCAAATAGAAATAAGTGTATTCGAGTTTGTCGAGTTGTTCGGCTTTGGAGCGGGCCAAGCGGTCAAGCTGCGTGCTGATGTTGATGCGTTCTTGGGTCAGACGTTCCAAAGTCTGGATTTTGCTGTCGATAATCTTGGACAAACTGGCCGCGTCTTTGGCGCTGGTGGCGACGGCTGTGATGTCGTCATAGGCTTTGATGGCATTATCCAGCGTATTCTCGACCGTCAATTTCTTTTTTTGTAGGATCTCGATCTCGCTCGTAAAGTCGTCGACCGTCCGTTTTATCGACTTCGTATCCACGACCAGTTCCTTGGGATTGAGTTCCTTTACCTTGGCCAAGATTTCATCCGCGTTTTTGCGTTCGACTTTGAAAGTATAATCGCAGCTATGTTCCGCTTCGTTGGCATTCTCGAAGATGACGTAATCAAGAGCTTTGAGCTCGACGATTTTAGCGCAAGTCGTTTTGAGCTCGCGCGTCTCGATGGTGCCGCGATAGCTCGTGACTTCAAAGTCCTCGGCGGTATTCCCGGTCGTGCCGCTGTCGCCCGAGGGCGGCATCGGAGCCACGTTCCTGACCGACAACTCCGCCATCCCCGCCTCCGGATACGCCGCATCACTCACTTTATAGTTAAAGGTACTTACTCCTTGACTGGAAACATTCGAACCACCCGCCGTCTGACGCAAGGGGCCAACCGACGAATTAAGGAAAGTTAATATTATGACCAACACTACCACGGCCAAGAGGCCGAGACCCGCGATCTTAAAGGCTTTTTTGAGGTCAAAGTTGTGTAAAAAATTCATATGGGCCGATTATAGCAGGTCTGCGAAATTTACACTTTTTTACACGACGTCGGTTTCGTTAATCGATTCTCTCGACTTTATATATGAAGCAACCCGGTTTTACACGTATAACGCCTTTACTGTCCGTATATTTTTTTAAATCATTCAGCAACCCCTCGAGAACGGACCCCGCATCCTCGGAAGTATTAAAATGAGATTCCATGTGAAAGTTACAATAGTACTCGAGCGCTTCGTTCAAGGACTTAAATTCAATCGTCTCGCCGATGAAGTGCTCACAGGTAAAACGGATTCGATTTTTTTCAGCAAGTTCGTCCAACAGTCCGTCGAGAATAAGTTTCGACGGACTCTGATTGTCACTGTTTTGAAAGACAGGATTATCCCGTTTTCTTTGTTGGATTGATATCCGTTGTTCTTCGGAAAGAGAGTCGAAATGAAGCAGAAAGAATGAACCGCCTTTATTTAAATTGGTCGTCAGCAATCTTGAGACGCCCTCTCTCACTTTCTTTTTACCTTCCGCCATCCCTAGTTTTTTAAGATTTTGATGAACGGAGTGAGAGAACGACCACAGGCAATAAACAAAATCGTAATCGTCTTGTGTGTTGAGAAGAAAGTCGATCGCATCCGCATTCACATAGGTCATGTGCCCATTGCCCTCAAATTTTTTTCTACACCACTCCAGCATCCTCTTGCTTAAGTCAACGAGTGTCAGGCTATCAATCCTTTCGATTGCATGAAGCATAACACTGGTCGCTCTGCCAGAACCAGGTCCAAGCTCTAAAGCTTTATTATGAGTAGGCAGATTCTCGGCCCACTCCTTCAGATAATCAAGATCATGCCTCCCGTTAAAAGTGTAATCCTTCAGGATTTTGTCGTAATATTCCGGATCAATATATTGTTCAAGCGTCGTTGTGACGTTCAACCAAGGATACTCCTGTGCAAATTCAATTTTGGACATAAAATAAATCTAGCGCTTTTTTAACATATTCCTCCGCTAAAGACCAATCAATCGGATCGCGCGAGTCTTTGCTGCTTCGGAGATTCGCTTCTGCATCAATGCAAAGATTCGGAAATTCTTTCGTGAGAGGCTCCACGAGATTTAATGATTTTGGACCCAGGCCACCGGCGACAGCAAGAGATATGTTTGGTAGCTTCTCCTGAATAGTTTTAAGTAGTGGCCGAAGAAATGCGTTATCCATTCTTAATCCCTTACCCATACTTTTATCCAGAAGAACACAATCGATTGCACTACCGTAGTCTGCGATTTTTCGAACTAAATCTTCATTCAAATCGTTAAGTAGCTCAAAAGCCGGCGTATTAACCTGTAAAATTATCTGAATCTGCGGGAATTGGTTCCGGTATTGCTTTATCAACATTGGATCCGGCCAGACCATATCTAACTGAAGTGCGTGCATATACTTCCCGCCAAGCTCCGTAATCTTTTTGAGATTCGCAAATATATCGATTCCCTCTAAGTCGACATAGTGAATTGTGTTGAGAAGCAAAGAATGATCGATGAAGATATCGGCTATTAGTCCATTTTTTGGCACAGCATCAGTCCATTCAGACGGCAAATCATTCAGCGTTTCATGCAGAGAAACCACGCCAACCATGAGCTTATGGCGGATCGGTTGAGTGTATTTTTTTATTGCGTTTTCAAAAAAGTTCGCCATCTCTCGCGACTGTTCAGAAGACATGAAATCAGTAATTCCAATGTATGGAAACTTTGCGTTCATTTCGATTCCCAGCAAGAGTATATCAAAAATCGCCTTCAAACAAGGCGATTTCTGATGGCTCCGGGGGTGGGGATCGAACCCACGACCAATTGATTAACAGTCAACTGCTCTACCGCTGAGCTACCCCGGAATATGACTAATCTGGGTTGCGTCCCGCCCGCCGAGCATGCGGATGCTACTGACCCGAATGGCTAAGCGTCGTACCGAGAGGCGGGAGCTACCCCGGAACGAGTAGCGGGAAAATACTACCTTTCTGCGGTCGGTACGTCAAGAATCATTCCAGTCTTGACAGATTTGAATTTTCAAGCTTAATTAGAAGGAGTCTTTGAAAGGAGATGGCATGTCTAAAATCAGGACTTTGTACATTTTTTATGCGGATCCCTCGACTTATCCAACGGTGAACCTGGATAGGCAAAAAGTCCGTGAGACCTCCAAAGGAAACGAACCGCTCGAGCCTTTCGGCTACTTAACCGATAAGTCGGGGAATGTATTCCTGCGGGACGTGCCGGGCAGCCCGTCGAAAGTCGGCCACCTGGACCGGCTGTCGGTCGAGGGCAAGGAAGTCAGCTTCTATACCTTCGATCGTCATGTCGCCTTCGCCCTGCTTCGCGCTTACCGTTCCGGTCGGCGCGACGGCAGCCATGACGTGAAATCCGCAGTCCGCGCTGCGCTCAAAGCGTGAAAAAAAGCCGTCGACGCTCTCGGCGGTTTTCAATTTATCTTGTTGCATTCGCTCCATGTCTCATGCATCATGTTGCCATGACCGAAAGCGAATTCGAAGACAGCGTCAATCAAGCTTTGGATGAAGTGGAAAAAGCCTTTCCCGGAGCTTTGGATAACGTTGCGGTGATTTGCGAATTGAATTCACATGACCATCCGGGCGCGATCAGGATCGGCTCGCGCGGTCGGCTCTTGGGCTTGTTTGAAGGCGTACCGCATACCGTCCGCACCTGGAACGAGGCGTATGTCTTACCCGACAAGGTGACTTTGTTCAGCCAGACGATTTCCGCCGAAGCCGCATATCTCGGGATAGCTGAAAACCAGATGATCCGCGAAGTCGTGTGGCATGAGATCGGTCATCTGTTGGGCTTGGACGAAAAACGCGCCCGAGCTGCCGAAAAGCGGAGACGAGGAGGCGAGTAGTTAGTATTTAGGGTTCGTCCCCCTAACTACTAATCTGTATCAAAAAATTGTCATTCTTGAGGCCGTTTGACGGCCGAAGAATCTTCCTATTCCTTAAGGAATTTGAAGATCCTTCGCGGAGTTTACCCCGCACTCGATGCGGGGCTCAAGGATGACATTCTCTTTATTTTGGCTACCGTCTACAGCCTACCCTCTACCCTCTCTCTCAATAATCCGCCAGCCTGCGAATCATGGGATGTTGTTGGATTTTTTCGATGGCTTTGGCTTCGATTTGGCGGATGCGCTCGCGGGTCACGTCGAATTCTTTACCGACTTCTTATTGCACCTTGGTCAAGGTAAACGTTCCAGTGCCCGGCGAGGTATAGATGACTTTGCCGGAAAATTGCGTGTCGGACAACGAAGGAATCAACAAGTCAAAAGCGCAAGTTTGTCCGGCGATACCCAGTGTACTCTGCCGTCCTCCTGGCGTGACAGCACGCCGTCCCTCTGGGTTATCGCATGCATTTAGGCTGATGATCGCGGCTGATTCATTTTTATAATAGGAACCCTGGCTGCTGTAGGCTCTGACTTCGAACGGAAGGTTTGAGGTTGATCCGCCGACGAGCACGCAGTTTTCAGAGTCCCAGTCATTGTGCGGCTGTTGCGAAGCCACGCTTTCTGAACCGCTCAAGGTTCCAGTGCCTCGGCGTTTCCAAGCTTCATACCGGTCGGTTCGTTTCATTGCTTCGGCTAATGTTTCAGGCAAGGTAAAGGTGAAGGTCATACTGCCGACGAGCGATCCGTCCCAAGTGTCGCAGCCGTCTCCAGATGCATGAGAGCATACGCACCGTCCTTGGGTCGTAATCGTGCCCTGCCAGGTTTCCGAGAGGACCTTATCTTTGACATTGAACACGACATCTCCGCACTTTTCCGTTTTTGTAGCATCTGTCACGCACAAGTGAAACGCAAAATGCCCTTTGGCCTTTGGCACGCCCGTCAGGCGAGCCTCCGAACCGACGGTCGTGATCTGCATGCCGAACGGCAGCGCGCCGCTTGATGCTTCGCGCATAAATTTATACGGCGGCATGCCGCCGTCCGCCGTCGCAATCGCTATGTTATACGATTGGCCGACTGTCAAATCAGGAGGATTCGTGGTCTTGATGCTTGGCGCGCTCGGCTTAACCGTGATGGAGAGTTTTACGGTATGCGTTTTTCCTTGTTTGTCCCTCACTTGTGCGACAAAGGGGGCGAAGATTTTTTTGGTGACGCCTGACGGCAAGATGGCCATGCCTGAAATGACGCCATCCCGAGTGAGTGAAAATCCGTTCGGCAGCGTTCCGCTCTTGACGCTCCAGGCGAGAGGGGGCGCGCCGCCTTTGGCGATCAGCTGATATTTGGCTTGTGCGCCCGAAATCCAGGCTGGAAGACCGGTGGTTGTTATGCGCAGCGCCGCATAAACCACAGATTTAGACGTGGCCGCATCGATTTGTATGGTCGCAAGCGCAACCACCACGGATACGACGGCTGCTACAGCGGCTGCGGTAATAAGATAAGGGACGCTTTTCTCCTTCATAGTACAAATATAATATCACAAACGCTGACCGTTTGAGCGAAGCGATAGCGCGGATTTTTTGGCTACCGCTTACCAACAGGGCGCATGGCATGCGCCCCTACCCTCTACCCTCTCTCTCAATAATCCGCCAGTCTCCGAATCATGGGATGTTGTTGGATTTTTTCGATGGCTTTGGCTTCGATTTGGCGGATGCGCTCGCGGGTCACGTCGAATTCTTTACCGACTTCTTCCAGCGTATGCGACACGCCGTCGGTCAGGCCGAAGCGCATCTCTAGGATTTTTTGTTCGCGCGGGCTTAAATCCTTGATGATGTCGTGCACGTAATCGTGCAAGAGCTGCAAAGCCGCGGCGCGATCCGGCGTGACGTTTTTGATGTCTTCGATGAAGTCCTCGAGCGTGGAATCTTCATCATCTTCGCCGACTGACGTCTCGAGCGACACCGTGTCCTGCGAAATCTTGATGATGTGGCGCACCTTGTCCACTTCCTCGCCCATCTCGGCCGCGATTTCTTCGGGCAACGGTTCGCGTCCCAGGTCCTGGATAAGCTGGCGTTCGATCTGTTGGAATTTGTTGATGGTCTCGACCATGTGCACCGGGATGCGGATGGTGCGGCTTTGGTCGGCCAGGGCGCGCGTGATGGCTTGGCGGATCCACCAAGTGGCGTAGGTCGAGAATTTGTAGCCTTTGCGGTATTCGAATTTTTTGACCGCGCGGAACAAGCCGATGTTGCCCTCTTGGATCAAATCCAAGAGCGACAGCGATTTGCCCATGAACTTTTTGGCGATGGACACGACCAGGCGCAGGTTGGCTTCGATGAGTTTTTTCTCTGCTTCTTTTTCGCCGCGCTCTTTGCGTTTGGCCAGCGCGACTTCCTCTTCGGCGGTTAGCAGCGGGATCTTGCCGATCTCGCGCAGGTACATCTGGATGTTGTCAGCCGTCATGTCGAACGGATCCACCTTGCCGCGCTTGTCGTCAGCGCTGTGCAGCAGCTCAAGCGTGTCATGCCGTTCTTTTTCGCGGCCCAGTATCCCCTCTTTCACTTCGATATAACCGATGCCCGCGGCGTCCAAACGATCGATGAAAGCTTCGAAGCTGGGGATGTAATCTTCGACTTCCGGAAAGGCGTAGAGGATTTCGTTTTCGGTGATGAAGCTGCGCGTGCGCGCTTTGTCGAACAACTTATCCAAAAAATCCTGCGACGGCGCCGGGGTTTTGACGTAAGGTTTGACTTGCCCTTTGGCTGCAGGCTTAGCCTGCTGTTTTTTCGCTGGCGCGGATTTTTTCCCGCTGGCGATATTTTTCCGGATCGGCTTGTGAGACGCGTAATGCAAATGCTTCGTGACTTTCTTTTTGGCGGCCATAGATTGTGGCAAACCCGTATCGGCAGGAATCCCGAAGGTCACGTAGGACGTGACGTCGAGGGCCGCCGGAATGGGTTGCTTTAATCGGCTGAATTGGTTAATTTTGAAAATTCTTCAAGCAGCTGGGAAATTTTGTTTTGGTCGCCCGCGATTTCGGCTAAACGCATGGCTTGCTCCAGGACCCCGCGTTTTTGGGCCATGAGCGATTCGCGCAACGCTTGGCAGGCGTTGTCGAGCACGTGTTTTAAAGTCTCAAGCGACTGGTCGCCGAATTCACGGTCGGCGAGCAGAGCAAGATAGTCCAGGCGCTCATCTGTCTGCAAGATTGGCTGATAGTACTCCTGCAAGAGTTTTTCGGCAAGTGTGGATAGTTCCGGCTTGAGATATAGGATGGCGTGGATGCGGTCGAGGAGATCGTCCTCCCTCGAATGTCGAATGTCGAATGTCGAATGTCGAGATTCTGCCGCCGATTTCTTATCCTCGATATTCGATCTTCGATATTCGACATTCGTCCTCGACATCTTCATCGCTTCGCGCAGCGAATCATCGGATACCGCCAAGTCGCGGGCCAAGCGCGTGAGCCAGGCGTCGCGTTCGACCGGATCAGGTAGGCGTTTGATCTCGGATAAGATATCCCGCGCGATGAGTTTTTTTTCTTCGGGTTTGTCGGCAGCGTGTCCGCGGAAGGCGTTGCGATAAAGCCAATCCATGATGGGCAAAGCGTCGCGGATGGCCTGTTTCCACAACTCCGGATTTTTGCGCACCGCGTCATCTGGATCTTTGCCGGCTTCGGGCGGCAAGGTGATGAGCTTGAGATTCAGGTCCTGCGAGCGCGCCAAATCCAAGCCGCGGACTGTCGCGGCGTTGCCGGCTGCGTCCGCGTCGAAGGCGATGGCCAGATTCTGTGTGAAGCGTTTGATCAGCGTGAGTTGCTCGAGGGTCAGCGCCGTGCCGGATGAAGCCACCACGTTGGTGATGTTGAATTGATGCGAGCCGACGACGTCCATGTTGCCCTCGACGATCACGCACATGTCTTGTTTTTTGATTTCGCCTTTGGCTTTGTCCAAGCCGTAAAGGATTGAACTCTTTTTGTAGACCAGCGTCTCCGGCGTGTTGACGTACTTAGCTTCGTTTTTGTCGGCGGACAAGACGCGCCCCGTGAAACCGGCGATGTTGCCGTGTACGTCAGCGATGGGGAACATGAGCCGATTGCGGAAGCGATCATACACGCCTCCCCTCTCGCCTTTGTTGGCGAGTCCGGCTTTGATCAACTCTTCGTCTTTGACGTCTTTGCTTTTGAGCGCGAGCGCGAGCGCGTCCCAAGATTCCGGTGCGTAACCCAAACGCCAGACATCCACCGTCAGATCGTCCAAGCCGCGACGCGCGACATACTCGCGGGCATGCGCGGCAGCGGCGGAATTCATGAGCGCGGAGCGGAAAAAGCGCGCCGCCAAATCATTGACCTCGAAAATGCGTTTGCGTTCCGACGAAGCTTTGGCGTCGAACTCGGGGAGCTTGACCCCGGCTTTTTCAGCTAAGAGGTGCAAAGCTTCGGGAAAATCCAATCCCTCCATTTTTTGCACGAACGAAATCAGGTCACCGCCTTCGTCGCAGCCAAAGCAATGCCAAGATTGGCGCGGCCGATTGACCATGAAGCTCGGCGTCTTTTCTTGGTGGAACGGGCAGCACGCCTTAAAACTCCCGCTGCCTGCGGGCTTGAGCTGCAGATATTCGCCGACGATATCCACTACATCGAGCCGTGATTTGACCTCCTGGGCCGCATCCATGGCCATACCTTACAGTAAATAAGAGCGGGATGCCATAATCCCTAAAATTTGTCATCCTGAGCGCAGCGCTAGCGAAGTCGAAGGACCTTTATAAGCGACATCGATTGTTGATTACGTAGGGGCGACCCGTTGGGTCGCCCCTACGAATGCGCCAGCGCCGCGATGACACTTTTTGGATTCTTTTTATCTTGCTCTGCCGTGCCTGACCGGGCGTTTTGGTTTGGCTGCGTTCGTGGTTTTTTCGCGTTGTTTGATTTCTTTGGTCAAGACGACCATCTCGTCGCGCAAGATCGCCGCCAACTCGAATTGCAGATCGCGCGCCGCATCTTTCATCTCGACTTCTTTTTGTTTGAGTATCTCTTTCAAATCATGCGTCTCGGCGCCGAGTTCCAACTTCAAGACATCTTTGACGTCCACCGGCTCGGTCGACAACCCCAGCACTTCGCGGAAATCTTTGATGGCTTTCAGGATGGTCTTAGGCGTGATGCCGTGGGCTTGGTTATACGCCACCTGTTTGGCGCGGCGGCGATCGGTCTCGGCGATGGCGCGTTTCATCGAGCCGGTCGGGTTATCGGCGTACAGCACCACTCGTCCGCGTACGTTGCGTGCCGCGCGGCCGATGGTTTGGATGAGCGAGGTATCGGAACGCAGAAAACCCTCTTTGTCCGCGTCCAAGATGCAGACCAGCGCGACCTCGGGCAAATCCAGACCTTCACGCAACAGGTTGACGCCCACGATCACCTCGTACGTGCCTTTGCGGAATTCGGATAGGATCTCAAGCCGCTCGATGGTCGAGATGTCGGAGTGGAGATAGCGCGCTTTGATTTTGCGTTCGATCAGATAGCCGGCCAAATCTTCCGCCATCTTCTTGGTCAAAGTGGTCACCAGCACGCGCTCGCCTTTTTGCGTGGCGTCGCTGATGCGCTCGATGGCGTCGTCGACTTGAGACAGACCGACCCCGCGCGGCGTGATTGGTCGGACGATGACTGCGGGATCCACCAAACCCGTCGGGCGGATGATTTGTTCCACGACTTGGGTCGAATGTTTGAATTCGTATGGACCGGGCGTGGCCGAGGTAAAGACGACTTGGCGCATCTTGTGTTCCAGTTCTTCGAATTTGAGCGGCCGGTTGTCGCGCGCCGAGGGGAGCCTGAAGCCGTACTTGATCAAAGTCTCTTTGCGCGATTGGTCGCCGTAGTACATGCCGCCGAGCTGCGGCACGGTCACATGCGACTCGTCGAGCATAAGCAAAAAGTCGTCGGGGAAATATGAAAACAGAGTATCCGGCGGCGCGCCCGCTTTGCGTCCGGAGAGCGGGCGCGAATAATTCTCGATGCCGTTGCAATAACCCAGGTTCTCGATCATCTCGAGGTCGAATTTGGTGCGCCGCTCGAGTCGCTCGGCTTCGAGCAGCTTGCCTTCGCGTTCGAATTTTTTGAGCTGCGGCGCGAGTTCGTGGCGGATTTCGTCGAGCGCGCGTTCGCGGTCAGGACCCAAGGTGATGAAATGCTTGGCCGGAAATATCCAGACGTCGTTTTGCTCGCGTTTTATCTTGCGCGTCACCGGATCCACGGCCATGATGGCTTCGATTTTTCCGCGCGGCGCTTCGAGGCGAAAGATCGTCTCTTCGTTGGCTGGCATGACCTCGAGCACGCCGCCGATCACGCGGAAAGATCCGCGCACCAAGTCCGTCGTCGAGAGGCGGGTGAATTGCATCTCGACCAAGCGTCCCAAGACATTTTCGCGCTTCATGTCTTCCCCGACTTTGGCATGGATGGCCGTCGCTTGGTAAGCCGACGGCGCGCCCAATCCGTAGATGCACGAGACCGAAGCGCAGATGATGACATCGCGGCGCGTCAACAGCGCCTGCGTCGCGCTGTGGCGCAAACGATCGATCTCCTCGTTGATCATCGCTTCCTTTTCGATGTAGGTGTCGGATTTCGGGATGTACGCCTCCGGTTGATAGTAATCGTAATAGGATACGAAATACTCCACCGCGCTGGCGGGGAAAAATTCGCGGAACTCGTTGGTCAGCTGCGCGGCCAGCGTCTTGTTGTGCGCGATGACGAGCGTCGGCTTGTCCATCTGCGCGATGACGTTGGCCATGGTAAAAGTCTTGCCCGTTCCTGTCGCGCCGAGCAGAGTCTGGAATTTGTCGCCGCGCTTCAGTCCTGTGACCAACTGCTCAATGGCTACCGGCTGGTCACCTGAAGGTTCATAGGGTTTTTTGAGCTTGAAATCTGACATGTTTGGAAATTCCTTTATAGACCATCCAGATGATTTGGACAAGGCTGCCGTAGATTAAAATATTGCTTAAGAGCAAGAAATAAAAAATCACCCTGTCGTCACATGAGCCGGAAAACGCCGTGCCTGCCAGTTCCGGAGGCAAAGGGCAGAAAAAATCTTCCAGACGATCGTAGGATGTCTCACCGATCGAATGAGATATCAGACTGGGCGCAAAGAAAAAAATTTTAGCGTAAGCCGATTGGGATACCCAAGGAGCAGTGATGAATCCGGAAAAAGTCAGGAGTATGCCAAAGACACAGCCCAGCACGCCGGGCAACCAGACGGGGAGCTTCTTGTTCATCCTCATGCTTATTTCATTCTAGCATCCAGGCTTGAATATGGAAGGGTCGATGGTTGGCTTGACCTTTAGTTCATTTAAGGTTAAATATTGCGCAGGTCTTTAAAAAAGGAGCGGCTGATGCCGGTAAAAGTTTTCAGACTGCGCAGGGATGCGAACTCTCTCGTCAATCTCATCATGGCAGTGCCCAGCGATTGGGCTTGGCTGGACGGCGTCTTGTGGGCGCCGCGGAGGATGTTGGAGACAGGGCAAGCCCTGGATTCCGTTGGCCTGAAGTTCAGCCGGTTCGTTTCGGGCGGAGTCAGGCTGATGAGCAATTGTCGGGAGATGAACCATATTTCGGGCGGGTTGATCCCGGCGCGCGATTCGGAACTTGCGCCCGACTTGAAAGCCGTGTTCATCGAGCAGAGGCACCCGGGGTGGGTGCAGCTCGATGAGGTCGGATACTACAAACACGATGGTTTGAGCCTCCTGCAGTTCAAATATCTGGCTGCGGGGTATGCGGCGCTTGGTTACCAAGGCTGGCTGCATTTCTACAGCGGCTGTTACCGCGACAACAAGTTCGACAATCCCGAGCGCTGCCGATTCCAGTTCTCCGACAAACCCGTGCGGCCGGGTGAGCACGAAAATTATTCTTTGTCCGTAACGCACAACCCTGAATTCGGCGGCCAGGAAGAACGGCTTGCTCTCTTGCTCGAACGGGTCAAGCAGAACGATCTGATTCCGCTCCTGTCGTGAGCGTGGAGGATAAGATGGAGAAGCACCTTCGATTTTCTAAGCTGACTGACACGCGCCAGTTATCACACTTGATTCGCAGCGTTCCGGACGATTGGGGTCTGGTCAACGGGTATCTGCTGTCGCCGCGATTCCCGACGTCAACCGATCCATTGAGCTTGAGCGTCTTGATGATCAGCCCCAGAGGCTTTTCATTGCATCGCGCGGATAAAGTCCCGGATCTGTTCGGGCTGTTCGTCGGCAAGAAAGACATCGACAAAGTTGTCATCGACATGTACGACGCGCCGTCATGCGCCGAATGCCGGTCGCTAGCCTCTGGATTGGTGGAACGCGGATATCGGGGCGTTCTGTCCTTTGCCCTGACGGCGCAACGGACCGTTACGCTTTGCTCAATCGGAATGTCCATCCAAGAACCCGCCAATGCCTCGGAGTTGAATGTTTATTGCGACTCGTCCTATCCTGCGAGCGTGACGGAACCCATCCTCCGCGTCTGCGGGCAACTCGAACACGACTAGGCTGTCGAGTAGTCCGCCTTCTGCAAGCCCCGATGCTCTCGGGGCTTTCGCTTTTTTGCACGCTGTTACTCGGGGGGGGAAGACGTAAGGGTTGACATTTGGTCTGAATTGGCTTTAAATCAACCCAGTTCCAAGGAGGGTAGGATGAAGAAGCACATTAAATTCACTAAGCTGACCGCTACCTGCAAGTTGTCCGAACTGATTCGGTGCATTCCCGACGACTGGATACTGATCGATGGGTATCTATTGGCGCCCAACTTTCCGACTTCAGCGGATTCCGTGACCCAGAACGTCTTGTACATCGGCGACAAAGGATGCTCGCTGCACAAGGGTCACGTGATGCCGGATCTCTCCGCGTTGTTTGCGTGGAAACAGGATATCGACAAAGTCGTCTTCGACTTATCAGGCCGCTCCATCAAGGAATGCAGATCCTTGGCTTCCGACCTGGTGGAACGTGGCTACTGGGGCATCGTAACTTTCAGCAAACCGACCCCTGGCATGAGTTCCGTCCCGCTTTTATCGGCAGGCTTGTCCATCCAGAGGCCGGCCGATACCTCGGATCTGCACTTATATGCAGACCCGAACTGGCTTTATAAGGACATGGATCAGATTCTCCGCGTCTGCAAACAACTCGCAGCGTAAGGACTCTGACTCCAAAGCCCCGATGCTCTCGGGGCTTTCGCTTTTCTGCACACTGTTACTCCGGAAGATCGTTTTTCTTATGTCGTTTGATTTCTGACCAGAAGAGCCAAGCGAAATACGCAACCACTCCGTAGAACAGCGCCGAGGCTATGATCAGGGTAAGTGCCGACGTCACTACATAACATCCCCAATTTGATACGGTAAAATCTACCATGTTTTGGCAGTAGGATCGGAAATTGAGGCTTAAACCATTGATGACGGTAAGCACCGGAATCAAGGGCCAGCGCAACCATTCTACGAGCGTAATTTTATCCAACAAACTCGCGATGATATCGGCTATCGAAATGACAAGGCCGAGACAAGCGCCGTATAAAAAAGGGTGAGGTTTGTTGAACCAACCGCGGATGGACATGTGTTCATTCTAGCATCCACGTCCGAGAATGTAAGGGTTGACAGGACGCGTGAGTTGTTCTTAAATAAGCCAAGGTGAGGAGGACAGAATGGAAAGACAAGCTCATTTCTTGCGCCTCGAAGATTCGCGCCAGATGTTCCACATCATGCGGTATATCCCGGATGATTGGAACTGTATCGAAGGCACGCTCAAGGACCGCGAGCCCCGTGCCTCGACCGGTCTGATCAGGGAGAACATCCTGAACATCAACCAGCTCGGTTTCACGCTTTCGTCGGATACCTGCACGCCTGACCTGCTCGGGCTGTTCGCGGGCAACCGACGCATCGAGACCGTGGTGTTCAATCGAAGAGGACTCGACGGTTTCCGCGAAAGCCGCTGTCTGGCCACGGGTTTGGTGGAGCGCGGATACTGCGGCAACGTGTCATTCGCCAATATCGCCCTGGATCAGACGCTGATCGCGCAGGTCAGGTTCCTGATCCCTGCTCCGACGGTGGCGGTTCATCCGACCGTCGAGATCTACTGGAAGTCGCGAGTGCGCCCAGACGAGTTGCTGCAGCGCCTAAGCCAAGCGTGCCAACAGCTGGATCCCCGACCGCTCCCGGGATGAATTCTTCCGCACAAGCCCCGATGCTCTCGGGGCTTTCGCTAAAAAAATCCTACTTCGAAGGTTCCGGCCTGTTGATTTAAGGCAGGTCAATCGCCTCTTCGACGGAAAAAGGTTGTCCTTCGACCAGGCGGCAAAATTTTATCTTTAGCTTGTTGTCCTCAAGTTTCATTCCGTAAACGTAGACTTCAGCGTCGTCATAGCTCTTCCAGACTCCCTTATGCGTCATCAGATGTTGGCTGACGAAATTGCGTTGTTCTGGCGAAAGCGGCGACACATCGATGTAATCGCGGATGAAATGTTCGGTGCATGCGGCTTCGAACTTTTCTTGCTCTTGTTCGATTGATTCTTTACTTTCGATTTTCGGGCCGGTTGGTTCTTTGATCATGCGGACATATTACTTTAGCTCCAGCAAAATGCAACCCGACTTGCCCGATCGTGCAAGGTGACGAAATTGCTGATCCGTGTTATTTTCGTGCGGCATGAAGTGGTTTGAAACGCAAAGACCCATCGTCGCGCTCGCGCCCATGGCCGACCTCACGGACGCGCCGTTTTGCCGTATCGTGAAAGAGGTCGCTTCTCTCTGTCATCCTCGCGAAAGCGAGGATCCATCGCTCGTGATTTTCCGCGAGATGATTTCGTCCGCGGCGTTGATCCGCGGCAACGCCAAGACGCTCGCCATGGCGGAGATTTCGGATTTCGAGCGCCCGGTCATCCTACAGATCTTCGGTTCTGATTCGGCGACCATGGCCGAGGCCGCGCGCATCCTTGAAGAAAAATTCAGACCTGACGGCCTAGACATCAACATGGGTTGTCCGGCGAAAAAAATCGTTTCCAACTTTGACGGCTCATCGCTCATGCGCCAACCGGAAAAAGCCACGGCTATCATCCAGGCGGTCAAAGCTGCGGTGCGTTTGCCGGTGAGCGTCAAGACGCGGTTGGGTTGGTCAAGGCCCGATGAGATCCTGGAGTTCGCAAAAACAATCGAGGCCGCGGGCGCTGATTTGATGACCGTACATGGCCGGACCAAAGACCAAGGCTATTCCGGCGCTGCGGATTGGGAGATGGTGGGGAGAGCGAAAAAATCCGTCTCCATTCCCCTGCTCTTGAACGGCGACGTGGTGGACGGCGCTTCGGCTGCGCGTGCCTTGGAAATTTCCGGCGCTGACGGCGTGATGATCGGTCGCGGCGCCTTGGGCAATCCGTGGGTGTTCAGGGAAATTGAATCCGTGTTGGGCGATGTAGGGGCGCGTGCCACACGCCCTGGCCGCATGGCTTGTGCCCCTACGCTGATCGAACGCATCGATGTCGTCTTGCGCCACGCGCGTTATCAAATCGAACGCTACGGTGATAAGGGCTTGGTCAATCTGCGCAAGCACCTGCCTTTTTATTTCAAACGCGAATTGAAAGCGGAGTATCCGAAGGTTGATTTCATGCAACTCCGTTCGGCGCTCGTCAAAGTGACGACGTTTGAAGAGTTGGAAGAATTAATGAGGAAATTAGGATCGTAAAGTCATTGACAACTGTCATCCTGAGCTTGTCGAAGGACCTTTCTAAATATCCTCTGGTTTTTTTCTGCAATCCAAACCTAGCGCTGATAAAGGTCCTTCGACTTCGCTGGCGCTACGCTCAGGATGACAGCAAGTCATTCTTCCAGGGTCAATTCCGGCAGATAGTTTTCTGCGTTGACTGGGATGCCGTTTTGGCGCACTTCGAAGTGCAGATGCGGGCCGGTCGAGAGTCCGGCGCCGGGCTGCCCAGGCATGCCGCCGGTATAACCGATCAGATCGCCGCGTTTGACGTAAGTGTCGGGTTTGGCCGCGAAGCGCGAGAGATGGCCGTAAATCGTGGCCACGCCGCCGGGATGGACGAGCATGATGTAGTTGCCGTATGACTTGCCGGTTTTGTTCCAAGCCACATAACCGCCGGCTGCGGCGTAGATGGGCGTGCCGACCGAAGCCCGGAGGTCAGTGCCCGGATGCTCGAAGCGCGCGCGAAACGGGTATGACGGATCGTGGAAATGCGCCGTGATGGCCGTGATGTTCTTTAGCGGCCAGCTCAAGAGCACGTCGCCTCGCGCCAAAGATTCATCAATTGCATCCAGCTTGTCCTTGAGTCTATCTTCGAGCGAGGCGATTTCGTCCGCCGTGGCTTGTTGCTGTTGTTGCAGCTCGTAGATGATGCGCTCGTATTCCGATTCCTTGAGCTGCGTTTCCGAGGCTAACGAGGCTTTGAAGTTGCGCTCGGCTTCAAGCTCCATCTGGACTTTTTTAAGGAGTTTTTTCTCGAGATCCACGGCCACACGCTTACCATCTTGGTCTTTTTTCGATCGCTCCAACGATTGTTTTTCGCCCTTCAGTTCCACCGTGGCGTCTTGTAGCTTAGCTTGTAAGCGTTTTGTTTCTTCCAAGCGGTCGAAAAATGTCGAAAGCGAGGGTTTGGAGAGGAAAATTTCGATGATCGAGACGCGCTGCGCCGCATTCATGCGCTTAATGAGTTCGGCGGAGGATTTTTTTTGTCGTTCGATATTCACGCCTTTGTCCGCGATTTGCCGATCGAGCGACAAGATCTCGAGGCGCAGCGCCTCTAATTCCGCTTTGGCGCGTTCGATGTCTAGTTCGGTTTTTTTGATGCGGTTATCCAGCATCAGGACTTCATTCTCCAACGAGGCTTGCTTTGATTCTTGCACCTTGATGCGATCGGCATATTTGCTGATCATGGAATCCAGCTCGCCGACTCGATCGCGTTTGGTTTTTATGTCGACGTTCAACGAATCGACTTCTTGTTTGGTATCACCCGTCTGCGCCCTGGCGAGCGGAGCGATTTGTCCCAACATGGCCAGTACGCAAAGCAGCGTCCAAAGCTTGAACGCTGAAAATTTCCTCCGCCTATACTCCATGCCAAGATTATCCAGCTTGCGCACGGGATAGTCCAGCGCCCCGTGTCATTGCGAGCGCACAAATTAAACGCGCGTGGCAATCTCCGGAGATCTCTCCGCTTGGCCATTCTATAATTTGTGGATAGGCCGTCGGTCGAGACGACGAAAAAAATCCGTCATTCTGAATTATTTGTTCAGAAAATCGATTGCTTCTTCCAGCCGTTTGAGGCTATATTCTTTGCCGTAGGTTTCGATTAATTCGAAAGGCCCTGGGGATTTTTCGAGGCCAGATAAGGCCACGCGCACGGGCCAAAGGGTGTCTCCGTTCCCCCAAGTCTGGTCGGCGATAAGTTGTTTTATGGCGCTTTCAATTTTCAGTCGTCCGTTTCCGATTTCGAAATATGAGTCATTCCATGCGCCAATCAAATCTTTAACCGCCTCCAAACGTTCAACTGCTTGTTCTTTGTCCTGGTTTTTCCAGGTCAGGCTGACGCTTGAGTAATCTTGCGTGTCGACGAACAAGAAATCAGTCAATTCGGCCACTTGCGATGGCAAATGTACTCTGTCACGCACCAACAACACAGCTCGACGGCAAAAATTTTGATCATCAGACCTGCTTTGAATAAAAGATAGAGTCAATGCCAGATACTCGTCTTGAGATAAAGACTTCAAATAGTGTTCATTCAACCAATCGAGTTTTTCGAGGTTGAAGACCGCTCCGCCTTTGTTCACTTTTTCCAACTCAAATTCACCCGCCAGTTCTTCCGGCGTATAGATTTCCCGTTCGCCGGAAGGGTTCCAGCCAAGCAGGGCGATGAAATTAATCAGCGCAGCGGGCAAATAACCCTTGTTGAGATAGTCCTCGACCGCCACGTCGCCCTGGCGTTTGGATAGTTTGGAACGATCGGGATTCAAAAGCAGCGGTAAATGCGCGTATTGCGGCGGTTCCCAGCCCAAAGCCTGGTAGATGAAGACGTGTTTCGGCAAAGACGAAAGCCACTCTTCGCCGCGGATTACGTGGCTTATCTCCATGTCATGATCGTCGCACATGGCGGCCAAGTGGTAAGTCGGATAGCCGTCGGATTTTACGATGACTTGGTCGTCGATGAGCTTCCATTGGAATTCGATTTCGCCGCGGATTAAATCGTTGATTTTGATTGTGCCTTCTTTGGGCAACTTGAGGCGGATGACGTGGCTTTCCCCTGCCGTCGCGCGCTGCGCCGCTTCGTCTTTGTCGAGCGTGCGGCATTTGCCGTCATACATCGTGGGCTGCTTCATGAGTTCCTGCGACTTGCGCAACTCTTCTAGCCGTTCGGACGAGCAAAAACAATAATAAGCTTTATCTTCTGCGATAAGTTTTTCAGCGTAGGCCAAATGCTTCTCGCGGCGTTTGGATTGCAGATATGGCGCAAAAGCTCCGCGTTCGATGATTTTGTCTTCATCATCCAGCCAAATCCCCTCATCCGGTATGACGCCCGTGGCTTTTAGTGAGCGGCAGATATTTTCGATTCCGCCCTCGACAAAACGCGCCCGGTCAGTGTCTTCGATGCGCAGGACAAATGTACCGCCGTGTTTTTTGGCGAAAAGCCAGTTGAACAACGCGGTGCGCAGGTTGCCGATATGCAAAAAGCCCGTCGGGCTGGGGGCGTAGCGTACGCGGACTTGGGTGAACGGGTTGGGCATAACGTTCCAAGGTTACGCGGTTTTTAAGTAAAAGAAAAGAGGCCGCCTTGAAGTAAGCGGCCTCGTGCAAGCATCAGACGTCCAGAGAACGTCAGACGTTCCACAGCGTCTTGAGCGAAGAAAGATACCAGTCGTGTTCGGAATGTGCGCGCTGGAGCGACTCTCGACACATTGATCCGCTCGTACCCACGCGCCGCCTTCGGGTCTCCACTTCATACAATGTCCTGTGTCGCATCTCCGGAGTGATGCGTTTCAGCTGATCCCAGCTCGGCAGCGAGTATTGGTGGGCAACAGCGTTGATGTGATCAATCAGATGATTGAATCCGTACACGTTTTTGACCAGCTCGTGGTACTTTTCCGGACCGTAAGCCGCGATTTGCTTTTCGAGGCTCGGAATCGTTCTTCTCGGCTGCTCGTCGACTGGCATCTCTTTATCTTGCGCGAAGAACTTGTCGTGCACGAAGAAATGGATTTCCCCGTCAAGCAGGCACTTGTGCCTGGGATGGCGGAGTTGACGCAAAGCCCTATGTTCGATATGGAGAATGGTTTGCTGGCCGCACTCGTAACCTTCTCCGATTTCTTTGAGCGTCATGCCATCGAGATGGTCTTTATCCAGTCCGAAGCGTAGACGTATGATGCGTTCGTCCCTCGGTAGCAGGGTCTTGAGGGCTTCTTCGATCGCTTCCCGCTCGTGCAAGGCAAAAACCTGTTTATCGGGCGACGGGAGGTCTTCGATTCCGGTCATGGCGCGCCAGGCTTCGACGAATCTGGGATCAGGTTTGCCGTCGGGCGAGCTGCCGGAGTTCAGCGCGGAGAGAAAGAACGAGCGTTCGGAGTCATCGCTGGATTCTTCCTCCGCTCCGTACCTTCCGTACCACCTGTCGCGCAAGAGCAGTCGATACGCTTCGCCTTCAGGACAGACGCGGCGCAAGAGCGCGGCGTAACCCATGTCGCGCGTAGAACTGCGGCGCAGACCTAGGTGGCGCAAGAGCTGCAAACCGCGTCCGCGGAACAGTTCGTGGTCGAACATGAGCCATCTGAAGACGCTGTACTTGGGCGGCTTGGCGGGATCGAAGCCAGCGCAGGCTTCGAGGACTTGGCGTATGCCTGCTTCGTCTTTGGGATCCAGCTTGGGTGGCTCGAAGCTCGAAGTGTGGATGATGCGCTGCACCAACTCCACTTCCTCGATCGGCGATTTGCGCAGTCGATCGGGCTGGGGCGTACTCTCTTGCCCTGTTCCGGTTTTCGGTCCGACCAGATCACCTGCCAGATACGCCCCTTGCAAAGCACCGGAAAAGACTTCGGTCGGCAGCACGGGCCAGACCGGCAAGCAGCGCGGGATGAAGCAGTAGATGCGCGCTTCTTGGTTTCCGTAGCTCGTGAGCACGCGGCTGTATTTCTGTCCGCAGCGGACGCGCGAGAGCGACGGCGCCAGGTCCAAAAGCAGCTTGCAGCGCGGCGAGTTCCAACCTTGGATGAGCACGCCGACATTGATCAGCGTGTCGTAAGTCCCTTTCTCGAACTTGGCCAGGACTTTTTCACGCTCGCTGCGCGGGGTCGTTCCCAGCAGCAGTTTGGGCGGCGGCGTCTTCTCCGGCCGATGGGTGTGGAGATAATTGCGCAGCGCGATGGCCTGGCTGCGCGTGGTGCAGCAGATCAGACACGGCAGTCCGCGATTTTCCGGCAGATAGCGGAAGACTTCCACGGCCTTGAAGAACGGCGCCTCGGTCATCACGTTCGCGATTTCGCTCTCGACGTAATCGCCGTTGAAGATCTTGACCTTTGAGCCGTCGGCATCCACCTCGGCCAGCCAAAAGCGGAACGGCGCGAGCAGCCCCAGCTCCATGGCTTCCAAAAAGGTGATCTCGTGGATCAGCTCCGGGAAGTAGCGGTCCAGCGTGCGCTCTTCGCTGTAATCCGGCGTCGCGGTCAGCGCCAAGCGCACGACCTTGGGGGCGAAGGCGCGGTTGAGCAAATCCTGCCGCAGCGCGGTCATGCATTGGTGCGCCTCATCGGCAAAGACCAGCGCAGCCTGCTTGAATTCCCGCGGCAGCCCATCTTTTTTCCAGGCCGCGTTCGCCATCTGGTAGGTGGTGATGTTGACGCCGCTTGCGACCAGATTCTTTTCTTCGCCGTAGTACGTGCCGACGTCGAGGTCGGGCAACCACTTTCTGAACTCTTCTTTGGCTTGGCCGATCAAGATACGCGAGGGCACGAGATAGACGGCGTTGAGTTTGGTCGCGCCGACGATGTGCGCCGCGATGACGGTTTTGCCTGTGCGCGGCGGTTGGATGATGCGCGCGAACGGGAGTTCTCCGCCCGGCCGCGTCGCCACGTCCATCAGGTATTCCGAGAAATCCTGGAACACGTCGACTTGGTCACCGCGCAAAGTCGCAGGGACTTCCGCGTGCGCCTTATCCAGACGGCCGGCAGCCGCCAAAAGCGCGTCTTCCACCTCAAACCGATTTTCGTCACGTTCCTCCATCATTCACTCCATTGTCTAAGGGACGAGCTTAATTAAGCAGTAAAAGCACGAAAAGTCAACCGAATTAACGGTCGAAAACAACTCGGATTTTTCGAATATCCCATAATTCAATATCTGCGCTAAATTTAGATTTTATTCAGACCTCTTGTCACTAATTTGACGCGGTCGGTCGAATTAGCGACAAGTCGGTCGTAGATAATGCGTATTTTACGCACAATTTAGAGACATGAGGCTTGACAAAAGCCTTGTTTTGTGTTATCTTAATTTGTCATTTAGGCGGTATTTTGTCCGCTTGAATGGAGGAAAAACGTTGAATGTTCGCCCTTTAACAAGGGAGAAAGGCTAGCTAGATGAATAAGCTCACGTGGCTGTGCTCGGTCGTGGTTCTTGCTGCCGCGAATGTGGCATGCGGAGACACCTACGAGACGACGAATAACTACATCGTCGAGGGTCAGGCTGGAGCGGCTGGTTCGAGCGCGCAAGCAGGCAGCGGCGGATCAGCGGGCGCTACGCAGGATGCGGGTCATGAGGCTGCGGCTGGATCCGGCGGAGAAGCTGGATCAGCCGGCGCGGCAGGCCAGGCCGGATCCGCGCAAGGCGGAGCGGCTGGTTCGAGCGGAGCTGCCGGGAGCGGCGGTACGCAGAACCTCGGTGGGATCAAGGCGCAGACCAAAGTGGGATACGAGAATTCGGAAGCGCAGATCATCGTCCCCACTCCGACGCCAGACGGCCATATCGGTGACATGGTCGGTTACGCCGAGATCCTGCTCACGAATGATGCGAATTCAGTTCCCATCAAGATCGTCGGCGCCAAGATCTGCCAAGTCAATCCTGACGGCGACGCGGCGGACTTCGAGCGCGTGTCCTTGAACTGGGCCGGGGACGAGATTGTGTTCGCGAATGTGCGCGACGGTGAATGCTGGAACCTGTTCCCGAACGGCAGCAAGTGGACCATGCCGCCCGGCGGCGGAAATCTGATTTGGACCGCCGTCAAGGTCGCCAAGCCGCTGTCGAATGCGGAAGCGGGCGGCGCTTGGCATGGAGTCCCGCGTTCAGGGCACGTCTCGATCCTGCGGTTGACCGAGCTCAAGCTCGAATCGCTGGACGGAACATCGAGCCTGACGCTCACGCCGAACCACGAAAGTTCGGCCCTGACCTTGCGCGCCGGAGTCGTGTCCTTCCTTCAGGACGATCTCCCCTCCACGCTGCTGGTCGACGGAGCGGAGACGGTCATCCATCGCGCGGAGGCTCTCATCCATCATCAAGTCGGTCTGCGGCACCTCGAAGTCTCGGTGGAAAAGAGCCTCGGCTTCAAACTCACGGATTTCCGGCTGTATCGCTGCGATGTGTTCTTCGCCAACTGCGCGCCGGTGCCCCAGGGGCAGGTCAAAATCAACACCTACTGCGACATGGTCAACGGCGTCCTGGATTACATCCGCGAAGGCGATCTCGGCGCGCCGGTGAACATCGAGTTCCTGGCCGAAGAGGTCTTGCTCAACGACGGGTACTACCAGTTGACGGCCGTGCCCAGCGGCGTGAAGTCCGGCGACTATCTGGAGACGTATTACTGGAAGTCGCTGAACAGCGGCGTCGTGACGGGGCAGTTGGGTCCCATGACCTACGGCACCTTCTCGCTGCACGCCAACGGATTCAATAGCATCGGACCCGTGATCTGGAGCGACCTGTCCGAAAAGACGGATCACAATCCGGCCGTCTACGGTTCAGCCGACTATACCAACGACTTTCAAGTTCGCTTCGGCTTCGAGTCGTTGAATCCACAGACCAAGCTCGTCGCTCCGTAGGCCTTTCTCCCCTCCTCTCAAAAGCACCCCCGGTGTCCAGTCCTTGGATCCGGGGGGTTTCGTTAAGAAAAATTACAAATTACAAATTACAAATGCCAAATTCAGGATTAATTCGTCATTTGTAATTTTTAATTTGTAATTGTCTTCTCTGACCACATCATCCAACGTTCGGTGCGTTGACGTTCGGGGCCGTCCAGATCGTACCAGACCTTCTCGAATTCTTGGCGCGTGATTTTGCTCGTCGGTTCATCTTCCTGCGGATCGACCAGGTGCACGTATTCCCCGTCGACGGCGTAGACTATCGAATAATGATCGTCGTCTTGAGACCACCAACCCACGAGCACGGGCGTATCTTTGGCGAGCAACGCTTCGATATCGCTCAAACTCGCTCCGGAACGCGATTGCGCGCTGAAGCCCAATTTTTGCGCGGTCTTCAGCAAGCTCGTGTGATCGGCCCCGTATTCCGGTGTCGCCTCGCACAGCTCCGTCAGTTCCTGTTCCGTCAGTTCTTTGCCGTAATAAGAGAACAAGATCCTCAACGATGAGGGCCCGCAGAGGCCAGGCGTTTGGCGGTAGTGTCGGGGAGGCTGCATAGGATCAGGTATATTGTTATAACCCAGGATTTCTCCTTGGTCAATCTGCGTAGGATTTGATGACCAGACGGTATGGAGAAAAATTACAAATTACAAATGCCAAATGACGAATTTTGATTGGTAATTCCGGCTACCGTCTACAACCTACCGTCTACCAGCTAACTATATGATCAGCCGCGGATGAAGTCCGCCACGCCGTTTTTGCGTCGGGCCATTTTTTCAGCTGCGATGGCGAAGTCGTGCGCGTCCAAATAAGCCATGCCATGCGCCATGAGATTGCGTTCGTGCAACTCGTGGACGAGGGTATATTTGAACTCGCGTTTGTCTTGCCGCGTGTCGATCCAGATGTGGTTCTTCGGGATGTAGGGATAAACGAGGTCGTGTCCGCCTTGGATGAAGTATGGATCAAACTTGCGTCTGACGCTCGCGCCATCGACGTATTGGATGCGCAGCTGTTTGATGGTTTGCCGCTTGACCACCACGAGTTCTGCCATCTCGTCGCTGAAATGCTTTTGCGCCGCCGCGCGGATTTTGCGGAAGGGCTTGCCTTTCATCATCTGTTCAAGTTGGTATAACGCCAAAAGCCGATCCTTTTCAGGGCGCAAGAATTTGTCGATCCAAATTTCGCCTTTGGGGATGAAAGGATAAGTGACTTTATCGCCCCATTGGCTGAAATCGGTTTCGACAGTGTTGCGGATTTGATATCCGTCCACGTAGCGGATGCGCATAAAACAAGCATTTAGTAGTTAGTAGTTAGTAGTTAGCAGTTAGGGTTTTGAACCGTCCTCCCTAACTACTAACTACTAAATGCTAACTACTTTCCCCTTAACAAATCCCACGCAAAGTACAGCGGGAATATTATGACTGCGTCGGCGATTCTTTTCCAGCGCTTAGGCTCGGCGAATAATCTGTATGACCATTCCAGACCCAAAGTCCGGAAAATGGCCGGCGCTCTTTTTTTGGAACCGCTCCAGTAATCCAACGTGCCGCCCACGCCCACCGCGATTTTTACGCTGGGCAATTCAGCCAAGTGGCGCAAGATCCAAGCTTCTTGTTTGGGATGGCCGTAGGCCACGAGCAGGATGTCCGGCGCGAATTGGGTCAGACGGAAACGCGCTTCGGCTCCTTCATCATCATCGCTGCCATCGGTCGCGACTTTGCCTTTGGATTCGGCTATGACCTGCAGATTCGGAAATTCTTGGCGCAGAGCCCAGGCCGCCTTATCCGCCGCGCCTGCGATGTCCCGACCGCCGCCGACCAGCGCGACTTTCCAACCTCGCTCTGCCGCTGTTTTGACGAGCAAGCGCGCGAACTCGACTCCAGCGATGCGGCGTGGATTGGCGCCCTTCATCCAGCCCGCAATCTTGGGACCGCTGCCGTCCACGAGCCTTAAATCAGCCTGACGCAGGATGTTCCAATACGTCGGGTCGCGTCGAGCGTGGAGCAAAATCTCGGCATTGGCCGTGACGACCATGACTTGCTGTTGTTGCTTCAAAAGCTCATCCAGCTTATCCAAAACCTGATCCGCGCCATAACCGTGGATCACCAATCCAAAACAATTAAACGCGCAGTTTGAATTCATGGCTGTGTCGGTAGATCGGACCTTGTGCAGTCAACGTGCTGTGCACTAAGGCCAGGATATCGGGTTGCCAAACGAGGGGCTCTATCCCCTCGTTCCAAGCCGGCAGACGCGCATTTTTCGGCGCTTTACCGATGGTCACGTGGGGATGCCAAGGTTTGCGGTCGATGCCCGGGGCGACGAGCGAGACCACGTCGCGCAAGCTGTCGATGAATTTTTTCCAGGCCTCTGAATTTTCCGGTTCGGCATGTGCCGTGATGTTGGCCAGTTTCTTCGCGGGAAAAGTCTCGAAGCGCGTAAAAGTCCAGATGCCGCTCGGCGTCGTTTTGAGCGCTGAACCGATCAGTTCGGCCAGAGCGGGCAATTTTTGCTCCGGCACGTCATCCAAAAAAGCGATGGTCATGTGCCATAGCTCGGGTGGGATCGCGCGATATTTGAATTTTTCCGCAAACGGCTGCCACGCGTCCTGAAGGTTTTTTTTCAGGTCGTCATGCAAGGGCAGGCCGATGAAGAGACGCATGCTTAATTATAGCGGATTGTCGCGTCAAACGCGATTGACGTCCGGAGGCAGAGAGGCGCTGTCAATCGTCGGGGTGTGTTTGGGGCTTTTATAGCGTTTAGCCAGCTTGTAGCGCGCCATCTCGCGTTCCATCCCCGCCATGGCCATAGCATAACTCTTATCGTCGGCTTGCACGGCTTCGCGCATGACTTTTTGGGCGCGGGTTTTTGCTTGTTCGATCGCCGTCAAATCCAATTCTTCGCCGCGCTCCGCGGTATCGGCCAGGACGCGCACGTTATCTCCTCCTACTTCGATGAAACCGCCGGAAACCGCGACCTCTTCGACCTGACCGCCGGTCTTGAGACGCGCGATGCCGGGAACCAAAGCGGCGACGAGAGGTATGTGCTGCGGCAAAACCGTAATCTCGCCCTCTGCGGTGGGCAGGGTCACTTGGTCGACTTCCTGCCGGAAGACGACGCGTTCTGGAGTGATGAGTTCGAAATGCATATTGGTCACGGATCAAAGATCACGGATCATTGAACATCAGGATTGATCCATGCTCCATGTTCCGTGTTCTATGATTGACTTACCTCTTCTATTCCACCTTTCATGTAGAAAGATTGCTCTGGTTTGTCGTCGTGTTTGCCTTCCAAAATCTCCTCGAAGCCGCGGATCGTGTCTTCGAGTTTGACGTATTTGCCCGGATGGCCAGTGAAGACTTCGGCTACGTGGAACGGCTGGGACAGGAATTTTTGGATCTTGCGCGCGCGCGACACGGTTTTTTTGTCGTCTTCCGAAAGTTCTTCCATGCCCAAGATGGCGATGATGTCCTGCAAGTCTTTGTAGCGCTGGAGCACACGTTGCACGCCGCGAGCCACGGCGTAATGGCGTTCGCCCACGATGTTGGGATCGAGCATCGACGAGGACGAATCGAGCGGGTCGACGGCGGGATAGATGCCGAGTTCAGACAGCGAACGGGCCAAGACCACGGTCGAGTCCAAGTGGCTGAAGGTCGTGGCCGGCGCCGGGTCGGTCAAGTCGTCGGCCGGCACGTAGACCGCCTGCACCGAAGTGATCGAGCCTTTTTTGGTCGAAGTGATGCGTTCCTGCATGACGCCCATTTCGGTCGCTAATGTCGGTTGGTAACCCACGGCCGACGGGATGCGGCCCAACAGCGCCGAGACTTCGGAACCGGCTTGGGTAAAGCGGAAGATGTTGTCGATGAAGAGCAGCACGTCCTGACTCTCCTCGTCGCGGAAATACTCGGCCAGCGAGAGTCCGGTCAAAGCCACGCGAGCGCGCGCTCCGGGCGGTTCGTTCATCTGTCCGAAGACCAGCGCCGTCTTGTCGAGCACGCCTGACTCTTTCATCTCGCGATATAAGTCATTGCCTTCGCGCGAGCGCTCGCCGACTCCGGCAAAGACCGAGAAGCCGCCGTGCTCGCTGGCGATGTTGCGGATGAGTTCGGTGATGACGACCGTCTTGCCCACGCCGGCGCCGCCGAACAAGCCGATCTTGCCGCCTTTCAAGAAGGGGCAAATCAGGTCGACGACTTTGATGCCGGTCTCGAGGATTTCCGCTTTGGTCGATTGTTCCGAGAAAGGCGGAGCTTTGCGGTGGATGGGATAAGATTTTTTGGTCTTGATCGGGTCGAGTTTGTCGATGGTGTCGCCGGTCACGTTGAACATGCGTCCCAAAGTCTCGCGTCCCACGGGTACGCTGATCGGTCCGCCCGAGTCTGTCGCCGCCATGCCGCGCATCAGGCCGTCGGTCGAAGACATGGCGACCGTGCGCACTTCGCCGCCGCCCAAATGCTGCTCGACTTCGAGCACGAGTTTTTGCCCGCCGTTGTCGACGTGCAGGGCCGTATAGATATCCGGCGGATCGCCCGCGAACGCGACGTCCACGACCGGCCCGATGACTTGCGTGATGTGTCCTTGTCTCATAGTTTAGTCAATTACGAATTACGAATGCCAAATGCCAAATTGATGTAAAATTTTCTTAATTCGTCATTTGGCATTTGTAATTTGGCATTTATTCCAACGCCGCCTTGCCCGCCGAAATCTCCGAGATCTCGCGCGTGATGGTGGATTGGCGCGCCTGGTTGAAGGTAAAGGTCAGATCCTCGAGCATGTCGCTGGCGTTATCCGTGGCGCTGCGCATGGCGGCGGTGCGCGCCGAGTGTTCCGAGGCGGTCGATTCCAGGAGCGCTTGGTAGACGCGCATCTCGAGGAGTCGCGGCAGGAGCGTGTCGAGCAATTGCCGCGCATCAGGTTCGAAGAGCATGCGCGGTTCGTCGGCTAGTTCATCCGGCTCAAAGCCCGTGTCGTTTTTACCCAACTCATTTTCCGGCACGATGGGGAGGAGCTGCTCGATGAGCGGAATTTGCGTCACCGCATTCTTGAAATCCGTGAACGCCATGAACACGCGATCGCATCGCCCGGCCACGAATTCGCCGTACAGCAAATCGCCGACCGGCCGCGTGCGTTCGAATGAGGGCGCGTTGGAGATGGACTCGAAGGCCGCGACGATAGGATAGTTTGCGCGCCGCGCCGCTTGTTCCGCGCGCTTGCCCACGGTCACGATGCTGACCGTCTCGGTACGCGTCTTCAGGAATTCCAGGGATTTTTTTACTATCTGCGCGTTGAACCCGCCGCACAAGCCGCGATCCGACGAGGCGATGACGAGGAGTGAATTTTTAGCTTGGCCGCGACCCGCCAAGAGCGCATGCAGGCGCGGATCGACGTGGCCACGCACGCTCTCCACGACTTTACGGATGGTCGCGGCGTAAGCGCGCGAAGACAGCGTGAGTTGCACGGTCTTCCTCATCTTAGCCGCGGAGACGAGCTCCATGGCCTTGGTGATCTTGCGCGTATTGGCGACGGACTTGATGCGCCGTCGGATGAGTCGGGTGGAAACGGCCATAAGCTAGAATAAGCAATAACCAATAATCAATAAGCAATTCAGGCTTGAGTGAAGACGGAATTCCAGGCTTCCAAAGCCCCTTTCAAGACGGTTTCGGTTTCGGGTTCGAGTTGTGTCTTTTCGGCCAGCGTCGTGATGAGTTCGGAGTACTCGCGGTCAAGATAGGCGTGCAAGCCTTTTTCCCATTCCCCTACCTTCTCCACCGCAATGCTGTCGAGGTAGCCGCGCGTCACGGCATACAGCACCGCGACTTGGTGCTCCATGGCCATCGGTTCGTATTGGCCCTGCTTCAAGACTTCCACGGTGCGGCGGCCGCGTTCGATTTGTTGGCGCGTGGCTTCGTCGAGGTCGGTCGCGAATTGGGCGAAAGCTTCGAGCTCGCGGAATTGCGACAGGTCGAGGCGCAGCTGGCCCGCGACTTTCTTCATGGCCTTGGTCTGCGCCGCCGAACCCACGCGCGACACGGAAAGTCCCACGTTGATGGCCGGGCGGATGCCGCGGTAGAACAAGTCGCCTTCAAGATAGATTTGTCCGTCGGTGATCGAGATGACGTTGGTCGGGATGTAGGCGGACACGTCGCCGGCCTGCGTCTCGATGATGGGCAGCGCCGTGATCGAGCCGCCGCCGTATTCCTTGGCTACGCGGCAGGAGCGCTCCAAAAGCCGCGAGTGGAGATAAAACACGTCGCCCGGATAAGCTTCGCGTCCCGGCGGGCGGCGCAGCAACAGCGAGACTTCGCGATACGCCCAGGCTTGTTTGGAAAGATCGTCGTAGATGACGAGCACGTCCTTGCCCTGGTCCATGAAAAATTCGGCGATGGCGCAACCGGCGTAAGGCGCGATGTATTGGAGCGCGGCCGGATCGCCGGCGCCGGCGATGACGACGATGGTGTGCTCCATGGCGCCGAATTCCTGGAGTTTGCCCACGGTCTTGGCGATCTTGGAATCTTTTTGTCCCACGGCCACGTAGACGCAAATCACGTCTTTGCCTTTTTGGTTGATGATGGTGTCGATGGCGATGGCGGTCTTGCCGGTTTGGCGGTCGCCGATGATGAGCTCGCGCTGGCCGCGGCCGATCGGGATGACGGAGTCGATGGCTTTGATGCCGGTCATGAGCGGCACGGAGACGCCCTGACGCATCATCACGCCAGGCGCGATTTTTTCCACCGGATAAAGCTCTTTGGCTTTGATCTCGCCTTTGCCGTCCAAGGCTTTGCCCAGAGGGTTGACCACGCGGCCCACCAGCGCATCAGCCACGGGCACGGACAAGATTTTGCCCGTGGAAGTCACGCGGTCGCCGGCTTTGATCTTTTGCCACTCGCCCAAGATCATGGCGCCCACGCGATCATGCTCCAGGTTGAGCACCACGCCCATCTCGCCGCTTGCGAACTCCAAGAGTTCCATCGAACGCGCTTTGGCGAGTCCGGATATCGAGGCGATGCCGTCACCGACGCTCGCTACCGCGCCTGATTCCGATTCCTCGGCGTCGGCTTTGAACTCGCGGATTTGTCGGCGCAGTTTGTCGGCGATTTGGGCTGCGGCAGTTACGTTTTTCATCGTCATATGATTAATTCAAGATGCAGGTTACTTCGTCTGCGGGATTACTCCCCCGTGTCATTGCGAGCGCATAAACTAATTGCGCGCGGCAATCTCCGAACTCCGGTTCCGAATAGCAGAGATTGCTTCGTCGCTGCTGCTCCTCGCAATGACAACTGATTTTCTGAATTTCGTGGTGTTTTAAGCGCATAAATTTTGTTTGAGTCGATTGATTTTGCTCTTGAGGCTGGCGTCGTAGGTCCAATCGCCGACTTTGACGATGAGGCCGCCTAAGATGCCCGGGTCCACGTTCTCATGGACACGCTGCGTGCCTCCGAATTTTTTTTTGAGCGCGGCTTGCAGATCTTCACGTTCCGTTTTGTTCAGCGGCTGGGAGCTCGTGACCATGACTTCGCGATGGTTAGCGGAAGTCTCGGCCGCGTCGAGCAGCGCGACGAAGAATTGATCGAAGTGCTTGAGCAGTTTGGCTGCGTGGAGCATGAGCAGGGCGTTGATGAGCAGCGGATTAGCGGAAGTCTTGAGCGCGTTGCGCAAAGCTGCGCGGCGCGTTTCGAGGGGAATCGAAGCTTCATCCAAAGAAGCGACCAAGCTGTGGTCGGCGGCGAACATCTGTTCCAAGACCTGGGCCTCGGCGACGATGTCCGAAGTCTGGTCAGCGGCCTCGGCGACGAGCGCTTGGGCGATTTCTTTGATGAGTCGGTTGAAGGACATGCTGCGGGTAGTTAGTAGTTAGCATTTAGTAGTTAGGGTTACGACCCGAATCCCTAACTACCATCTGCTAAATGCTAAATGCTAAATGCTATTTCTCATTATGCTACTTTTAATTCTTTAATCGCTTCGCGGATTGAGTCGCGGCGTTCTGCTTCACCCATTTTGCCTACGACTTTGGTGGTGGCTTCGGCGACCAGCTCGGCGATGTCGCCTTGCAGCGCGCTGAACGACGCGGCGCGTTCATTCTGAATCTTGTCCTTGGCTTCGGTTACGATCTTCTCGATTTCTTCTTTGGCTTGTACCAGTTTTTCGCCGCGCATTTTGTCGGCTTTGCTCTGGGCTTCGTCCAGGATGGAGTTGCTCACGACGCGCGCTTCCTTGAGTATCGCCTCTTTCTCCAGATTAGCGTCGGCCAAATTCTTTTTGGCGGCTTGGGCATTTTTGAGCCCATCCTCGATTTCCTTGTTGCGTTTATCGAGCACGACCAAGAGCGGGGTGTAGACCCATTTCCACATGACGAAAACCACGATGCCGAAGTTCACGAGCTGTGCCATGAACAGCATCCAGTTTATGCCGAGCGTGCCGAGCACGCTTTGAGTGACTTGAGGTTCCATATTATCGTTTGGTCTATCCCACGTAGGGGCGAATGATTATTCGCCCTTACGTGGGAATTCATCAAGCGACGATCAGAGAGTGAAGACTACCACCAGCGAATAGATGGCGATGGCTTCGGCAAAAGCTGCGCCGAGCAACATCGGCACGAACAACTTTTCGGTGGCGTCGGGGTTGCGCCCGATCGATTCCATGGCCTTGGCCACGATCTTGCCGATGGCCAGGGCCGGGGCAAAGCCGCCGATGGCGATGGCGCCCGCTTTGGCGAGCAACTTGACTGATTCAGCATCCATAGGATTACGCGTTGCGGTCGACGATGGTGGTTGGATTTAACGTCGCCTTGCGCGATTTAAGGAATAATCACCGAGTACTGCGTACCCAGTCCCGAGCGCTCAATTTTAAGTTGAGGCTTCGGGACTAAGGACCAGCGGCTCCTTTTCGTGTTCGGCGTGTTCGGCGTGTTCGGATCCGTGCGGCGCCGTCGACATGGTGCTCAAATAGACCAGGGCGAGCATGGTGAAGACCGTGGCTTGGACCACGCCTACGATGAGCTCAAGCGCCATGAACGGCAGAGGCACGATAAAGGAGATGAGCGACGCGATGACGGTCATGAGCACCTCGCCCGCAAAGACGTTGCCGAACAACCGCAGCGAGAGCGAGAGCACTTTGGCGGCTTCGGAGACCAGTTCCAGCAAACCCACGCCGAATTCCACGATGGCAGTGATGATGGTCATGAGCTTGCCCGAGATGATCGCCTTCCATAACGATCCGAGTTGGATGAACTTATTCCAGTGCGTGAAGAAGCCCAAAGTGAACATGCCGAGCAGGTGCGAGGCGATCACCGTGGTGAGCGCCATGGCGAGCGTCAAATTCAAATCGCTGTTGGCGGAACGAAGCACGGGCACGAGTTCCAATTCGCCATGCACCAAGAGCCAGCGTCCGATAGTCCCCGTGCCGGGCAAGAGTCCGAGCCAGTTGGAGAGTAGGATAAAAAGGAAGAGCGTGCCGACGAGCGGCAGGAATTTGCGGGATTTTGCACGCGAACCCGTGACTTGATCAAAGTAGCCAAGCAAAAAATCCAACAGCGCCTCGACCGCGACTTGGAGGCGACCTGGTCGGCGCCGCACCAGCCGGCTGAAGATCAAAGCAAAAACGACGAAAACCAGCGTGACCAGGGTCGAATTCACGTACGCGTTGGTCACCGGGAATGATCCGATGTGGAAAATCGCTTCAGCGGCTATGGGGATGTTCATGGCTTGCTTTTGAGTTTAAGCGCGATCTCCTTGGCTTTGCGCGAGACGAGCAGGTAGACGATGCCAAGCGAGGCGATGAGCCCGACCAGGATGAAGAGCGGCGAGGTGTGGAATCTGGTGTCGAGCCAGCGTCCGCCAAGCGCAAAAAGCGTGGTCGGAAGCGCAATCGCCACAATCACTTCCCAGACGAGTCCCAGGGATTGGAGAGCTTGTAATTTACCCGGTTTCTCGTCTTGGTCCATAAAAAATGGCGCCACAAGTTTACGCGTCGCTGCGGAATAAGTCAATGGATTCGGAAAATAGACGGTAGGGGCGGGGTCACCCCGCCCCTCGAGGGACGCGGAAACCGCGCCCCTACCGAATAATTTCAAGACTTACGCGTTTGGATGATCGTATCCTGTCATTGCGAGGAGTAGCAACGACGAAGCAATCTCCGGATTCCGGAGATTGCCGCGCGCTTTTGGACTATGCGCTCGCAATGACAAACAGAATGCCAAATGCGTAAGTCCTAAATTTATAGCCTGAAAAATTCAACGGCCGTTTCGGTCGTCGCCCGTGCGACCTCTTTGTATTCCATTTTGCGCAGCTGCGCGATTTTGCGCGCCACGTACTCAACGTAAATCGGTTCGTTTTGTTTGCCGCGGAAAGGTTCCGGGGCGAGCCACGGCGCGTCGGTCTCAATCATCAGTTTTTCCAGCGGCATGCGCTCGATGACGCGATGTGCGTGCTTTTCCGGATCTTGTGATTTTTTCACTGGGAAAGTGATGATGCCGGTGAATGAGATGTGCAGACCTAAATCCAAGAGCGGTTCAGCTTCTTCCCAACTGCCGGTGAAGCAATGCACCACGCCACGGATTTTTTTGCCGCTTGTTTGTTCGTCTTGGATTATCTGCGCCAAACGGTCAAGCGCTTCGCGGCAGTGGATGACCAGCGGTTTGTCCGTGGTTTGCGCAAGTTGGATGTGTTGGCGAAAAGCTTTTTCCTGCACGTCTTTGGCGGCGTCGCGGTCATACGTCTCGTCGATCCTGAAAAAATCCAAGCCCGTCTCCCCTATGCCCACGACCTTAGGATTGTGCGCGATTTTTTCCAACGCCGCGAACTCGTACGGCTCATGCTCGCCTTCTGCTTCATCGTGGAATGAACTGGTCAGATGTTCGGGATGATAACCAACGGTTGCAAAAACTCCATCATGCGCACGAGCAAATTCCACGCCGCTCTGTGAAGTCTTGGCCGTGGTGCCGACGGTGATGGCCCAGACATCCTGCTCGCGCATGCGCAAAAATTCGGCTTCCGCGCGGTTGGCGTAAGCCGGGAAATGTAAGTGGCAATGCGTGTCGATGAGGCGGGGCATAGAATTTTCTATTTATTTGTCATTGCGAGCGCATAGTCCAAAAGCGCGCGGCAATCTCCGGAATCCGGAGATTGCTTCGTCGTTGCTACTCCTCGCAATGACAAATAAAAAAATAGTTGTCACAGCAAAATACCCAGCACCGAATGAAACACCCCCAGGATCCACGGCGCGATTTTTGAAGTCGTGAGCCAGGTGACCAGATGCGGTTCAAGTTTGAAACCTAAGATGACATAGATGGCGCCGCCCAGGATGATGAAACCTTCTAGGAAACCGAGGATCGCGCCCAAGAGTCGGTTGACGGATTTGAGGAACGGCAAGATGGACAAGATTTCGAAAACTCCGTCCACGAGCTTGAAGGCCAGACCAACGACTCGCGTGATGAAGATGAAGATCAGGATGAAAGCAAAGAGCTTGGCCCAAGCCGAGGGCATGAAAAACGCAAAAATCGTCGCCAGCTTGAGCGACCAGGCGCGCGCGGCGACGAAGCCGATGACCGCACCGATCAAGCGCCCTAAAGTATGCACGAATCCGTCCTTAAGCCCGGCACCCACGAACCCGAGGAGCAGGAGAAGCAGGACAATGTCGACGATGAGCATATGACAATGGTCGGAAATGTAGTTCCTGAACCTGTCGAAGGACTACCTAAAATCGGCATGGTAACCCTTCGACAGGTTCAGGGAATATCTTCTAATGTAGTTTACCTTTTAACTTCCGGTCCGACAATCACTACGAACTCCCCTTTTTGGCTGGTCTGGCGGAGCCTGTCCAGGACTTCGCTGCAAGTTCCGCGATATAAAGTCTCGTGCAGCTTGGTCAATTCGCGACCGACGAAAATAAGACGTTGCGGATCCAAGACTTTACTTAGCGCTTCCAACGTTTTTTCGATGCGATGGGTGGATTCGAAAAAAACGGAAGGCGCAGACGAAGCGGCGATGAGTTTGAACAGCGTTTCGCGGCCTTTTTTATGCGGCACGAATCCGTGATAGGCGAATTCATCCATGGGAAAAGCGCAGACCGATATCGCGGCGGTGAGCGCGGAGGCGCCGGGGATCGGTTCGATTTTTATGCCGACGTCAAAAGCCAAAGCCGCAAGTTTGCCGCCCGGGTCGTTCACGCCCGGCGTTCCAGCGTCAGAGGCGTAAGCCACATTTGCGCCGGCTTCGATTTTCTTCACTATCTCCTTCAACTTCGCCGCGTCGCTGTGCTCGTGCAAGCTCACAAGTGGCTTTGAGATCCCGTAAGCTTTGAGCAGCTTGCCGGTCACGCGGGTGTCTTCGCAGGCCACGAGCGAACACGCGTCCAAGATTTCCTTGGCGCGTACCGTCATGTCTTTGAGGTTGCCGATCGGCGTAGCGACGAAATAAAGGATTCCAGGCATGCGGTAAGTATATAGGTATGCCCTCGGTCGAACAAATGGCTTAAAAATATTTGTCATCCTGAGCGCAGCGCTAGCGAAGTCGAAGGACCTTTATCAGCGACCGATTCGAAACTCCCGACCCAACTATAAAAGGTCCTTCGACAAGCTCAGGATGACAAATGCTTCATGTAACTCGCCAGCTCACTTCGAACAACTGGCCTTAGTGGCGAATCGCGTGTTAAACTTCCGATATGTCCAAACGCACTCTGACTTTTGTCTTGGCTTTCGCGCTGGTGTTAGGCGGCGCGGGCTGTTGGAAAAAAACCGAGAGCGCCAAAACTCCCGGTCAACCCGGCGCGGTCAAACAAGAACAACAAAAACCCAAACCCACGGATCCGAAAGAGGCGGTGCTCGAAGCCATCGCGAATTTCAGGAACGTGAAGTATTTCAAAGCGCGTTACACTATCCCTCTGGAACAAGGTTCGGGCGTGGGCGAACTTTCGTTCATCAAGCCCGACCGTCTGCGCGTCGCCATGACCGCGCCTGGAGCCGCTTCGAGCGAGATGGTGCGGGTCGGCAATTTTTATTTCATTAAAGTCGGAAACGGCGCCTGGCAGGATATCTCCAGCACCACGGCGGCCAAACAGAGTTACGAATCGATGAGTCAAGCTTTGGCGCAAGGCGATCAATTGCAAAACGCCGACGGCTTGAAAGTCACCTCCACATATTTCGATAAAGCCAAGCAGTGCGATCTTTACACCACTGAATTCAAGGGTCAGGATCAAAAATCAGCGACAGTACTTATCTGCGTCGGCGAAAATCGCATGCCTTTGTACTTTGACGTGCCTTCAGCCAGCGGAAAAATCCATCTCGAATATTACGACATAGACAAGCCATTTTTGATCGAAAAACCGCTATAATAAGCGATTGACAATTGGCACTCTAATATGTAGAGTGCTAGTTATTGGCGTTCAAACCGCCTGTCATTGCGAGGAGTAGCAACGACGAAGCAATCTCCGGATTCCGGAGATTGCCGCGCGCAATTAGTTTATGCGCTCGCAATGACGACCCTTCTGGCTACCCTCTATCCTCTACCCTCTAACTTATGATTCCGCAAAATTTCACCACAAAGTCTCAAGAAGCTCTGCAAAAATCCAATGAGCTTGCCATGTCCGGCGGGCAGCAGGCTGTCGAACCGGTGCATTTGCTCTTGGCGCTTTTGGAGCAAGAGGGCAGCGTCGTGCCAGCGGTGATGAAAAAGCTGCAAGTGGACGTGAGCGGACTCAAGTCGGCGCTCGACGCCATCGAGCTCCAATCCCCTCGCCTCCCGACTCCGCAAGGCGGTTTAGGCGAGATTTTTTTGGCGCAGGATTTGATCCGCGTCTTCACTGCCGCTGAACGCGCTTCAAAATTCTTCAAAGACGAATATATCTCGACCGAGCATCTGCTCTTGGGTCTGTGCGAAGGTCCGAAAGATTTAGTCGAGGCTCTGGGTCGCCATGGAGTCACGACGGATAATGTATTGAAGGCGCTCAAGGATGTGCGCGGCAACGCGGTGGTCGATACGGCCGAACCGGAATCCCGTTACCAAGTGCTCGAAAAATACGCCAAGAACATCACCGAGCTGGCGCGCCAGGAAAAACTCGACCCGGTCATCGGCCGCGACGAGGAGATCCGCCGCGTCATGCAAGTCCTGACCCGGCGCAAAAAGAACAATCCGGTGCTCATCGGCGAGGCGGGCACGGGAAAGACGGCTATCGTCGAGGGTTTGGCGCAACGCATCGTCGCGGGCGACGTCCCCGAATCCTTGCGCGACCGCGACATCGTCGCGCTGGATATCGGTTCGCTCGTGGCCGGCACCAAGTTCCGCGGCGAATTCGAGGAGCGCCTCAAGGCTTTGGTCAAGGAAGTCGAAAAATCCAACGGTCGCATCATCCTGTTCATCGACGAGCTGCACACCCTGGTCGGCGCCGGAGCTTCGGGCGAAGGCGGAACGCTGGATGCTTCGAATCTGCTCAAGCCGGCTTTGGCGCGCGGCGAGCTGCGGGCCGTCGGCGCCACGACGCTCAAGGAATATCAAAAGTACATCGAACGCGATCCGGCCCTCGAACGCCGCTTCCAACCCATTTTCGTGGATGAACCGAGCATCGAAGACGCCATCGCCGTGCTACGCGGCATCAAAGACAAGTACGAACTGCATTTCGGCATCCGCATCACCGATAACGCGCTCGTCGCCGCGGCAAAATTATCGGCACGCTATATCACCGACCGTTTCTTGCCGGACAAGGCCGTTGATTTGATCGACGAAGCCGCGGCGGCACTCAAGATGCAAGTCGAATCCATGCCGGACGAGCTGGATCGCTCCAAGCGCGAACTCATGCGTTTGGAGATCGAAAAGCGTGCGCTCTCAAAAGAAGATGACGCCGAATCTAAATTGCGCCTGAAGGAACTGGAAAAACATCTGTCCGAGGTGCAGGAAAAAGTGCACACAATGGAATTGACTTGGAAGGCCGAAAAAGAAGTCCTGCAAGCCAACGCTGCGCTCAAGCAACAAGTCGAAGGACTGAAAAGCGAAGCGGAAATCGCGGAACGCCGCGGTGATCTGGAAAAAGTCTCCGAGATCCGCTACGGCCGTTTGCCTCAAGCGCAGGCTGAATTGACGCAAAGCGAAACGCGTCTCAAAAAACTCCAGGGACAACGCGGACTCTTGCGCGACGCGGTGACCGAGGAAGATATCGCCAAAGTCGTGGCACGTTGGACCGGCATCCCCGTGGCGCGCATGCTGGTGTCAGAATCCGAAAAACTTGCGCAGCTGGAAGATGAATTGCATAAGCGCGTCATCGGCCAAGACGAGGCGGTCAAAGCCGTAGCCAACGCTTTGCGCCGTTCGCGCGCCGGCATCGGCGACGAGCGTCGGCCTATCGGCTCGTTCCTCTTCTTGGGCCCGACTGGCGTGGGCAAGACCGAGCTGGCCAAAGCTTTGGCCGAATACATGTTCGACGACGAAGACGCTGTCGTGCGTTTGGATATGAGCGAATATTCCGAGCGCCATACCGTGGCGCGCATGGTCGGCTCGCCGCCAGGCTATGTGGGTTATGACGAAGGCGGCCAGCTGACGGAAAAAATCCGCCGCCGCCCCTACTCCGTTGTGCTGCTGGACGAAATCGAAAAAGCGCATCCCGAGGTCTTCAATATCCTGCTGCAAGTACTGGACGACGGACGCTTGACCGACGGCAAAGGCCGCACCGTCTCGTTCCGCAACGCCATCATCATCATGACTTCGAACATCGGCTCGGACAAGATTTTGGAGTGGGGCGTCAAAAACAGCGCCATCGGTTTTGCCGAGGAACATGCGCTCAAACGCGACGACGAAGGTTTGCGCACACAAATCATGGACATGCTTAAGGACAGCTTCCGCCCCGAATTCCTGAATCGCGTGGACGAGATAATCATGTTCAAATCTTTGACCCAGAAAAATCTGCTCAAGATCGTCGAGCTGCAACTTGCGCTCGTCGCGGAAAGGCTCAAAGAAAAACACATCTCACTCGAGTTCACGGATAAGGCCAAAAAATTCATGGCGGAGAAAGGCTATGATCCGGTCTACGGCGCCCGTCCGCTCAAGCGCGCTATCCAAGAATCAGTCCTGGATGAACTAGCTCTGCGCATCGTCGAAGGCAAAATCAAAGAAGGCGACACGGTCAAGATCGACGCGGCGCATGGGAAAGTGGAGATAAAGTAGGGGCGCATGCCATGCGCCCTTTAGATAGGCGTACACAGGACTCTTGTCATCCTGAGCGGAGCAGTAGCGCAGTCGAAGGACCTTTATCAGCATTTGGTTCAGACCAACGCTTACAAAGGTCCTTCGACAAGCTCAGGATGACAGGTTTTTATCACACTCCTCCCAAAAGGCGCATGGCATGCGCCCCTACGAATGTTTCGACGCTTTGCGTTCTTCGCGCAGGATGTTTTTGATGCGCCGCCGGGTGGTTTTGTTGTCATGCTGGCGCAGCTCCACGGCAATGCCGAAATAGCGACACGACGCCGAGAGCCACGAATCGGCGTGATGGAACCAGGTATACAGCTCCGGGCTCGTCACGTAGACGCGGCCGCGCGAAATCAAACCTTGAGTCAGCAAAAACACCAACTTCAAGACATCGCTGGCCAGTTTGCGTTTTTGCCCGGGCTTGGGCGAATCCTGTCCGGACTCGCTTTGGCAGATCTCGATGGCTTCGCGTGTGGTCGGGTTCCAGCCGTCTATTTCCACGAAACCTTCTTTCTCGTCGATCAGGTATTTGAAATTAAAACCATGCTGATAACCTGGCGGCAGCAGCTTGGCTTCCGTCCGGCGCAGTTCCTCGGTATGTGACATAGCGCCGGAAAAATCAGGTCACATCTTTTTGATTTTACGCACCTCTTTCATCTGCTTCTCGATTTGGCTCCACTTGCCCAGCAGAAAATCTTTGACCTCCGGCATTTCAGTCTTGGCGATGTCTTTGCTCTTGGCGTAATACGCGGTCACGCTGTCCACGATCTCCTCGTATTTGTCTTTGGTCAAATCTTGGACGCCCTGTAACTCTTTCATTAACTTGGCTTGCAGTTTAAGGGCCTTTTTTTCCGCGTCACGCAGGATGACTTTACCCTTTTTGCTTTGGATGAAAATCCCCGCCGCCATGCCGATGATGGCTCCGGCCATCAGTCCCAAGCCCAGATGAGAAGTCTTTTTGCTGTCTGACATAAAGTTAGCTTAAAGCTTAAAGATTAAAACTTAAAGTTTAAAGATGGAGGAAGCGCCGGTCGTGGATTTGGCGTCTAAGAATTTCCAGAACAGCTTTTTGCCTGCTTCGACGCCGGGTTGGTCGTAGGCATTGATGCCGTAGAGTTTGCCGGCCATCGCGACCGCGAGTTCGAAAAACATGAACAGTCCGCCCAGTGATTCCGGCGTGAGATCTTTTAGCTTGAGCGTGCCGTTTGGTTTACCGGCCACGCGTAAGGCTTCGGCCGTGGCGCGCTGCTCGCTGTGGATGAGGTCTTGGAATTTTTTGCCGGCTAATTTTTCCAGGCCGGTCACAACGCGCGCCGCTGCTGGCACGCTCATGGCGTTGTTGAATTTTTCCACGGCGATGAAAGTGACGATCTTGTCGGCTGGTCCCTGCATGTAGAGTTGCGCTTGCGAATGTTGATCCGTCGCGCCCAGCGCAGCAATAGGCGTGGGTCCCGCGTTGTCTTTACCCAAACTTTCAGCCCAGAGTTGGCGATACCAGCGCCCGAATTCGGTCAGACGCGCAGCATAAGGCATGAGCACATGGATGTTCTGTCCCCTTTTACGGTTACCTAGATAATGCAGCAAGGCGTAGGCCGCGATCGGATCTCGGGTCACGTTATTTTTCAACCAGGCATCGCGGACTTGACGCGCGCCTTTCAAAAGTCGCGTCACGTCGATGCCCGCGCAAGCCAAGGGCAGCAATCCGGCCACGCACAGGACCGAAAATCTGCCGCCGATATTTTGCGGCAGAGACAAAGTGCCGAAGCCTTCTTTGTCGGATAAAGATTTCAATGAACCTAGTACCGGGTCGGTCGTGGCCACCACGTGCGCGGCGTAATTTTTCCCTACTGCCTTGATCAAACGTTCGCGCGCCACCAGGAAAGCCGACATAGTCTCGACCGTCTGGCCTGATTTGGAGACTACGTTGATCAAGGTTTTTTTCCAATTAAGTTTACGCAAGACATCTTCCAGCTCGTCTGGATCCGTGTTGGCTCCCGCGAAATGCAGTCTCATGCCTGTGTTTTCACGAGCTAAAACTTGATACGCCGCGCGCGCTCCAAGATCAGATCCGCCGATGCCTAAGACCAAACATTCGGTGAAGCGTTGTTTCGTGTTGAGGATTTTCGCGATTTCCGCGAGCGCCGCCGTGTCATCCGGACAGCCTAACCAACCCTGCACGTCATTCCGCCACTCGGCGATAATCTTATCTTTCGCGCGTTTGAGGGCGGGACGATACTTTTTTAATTCGTTTTTTTCCGCGCCATTCCGTCCCACCTTGGGGCGGAACATGTTGCCGGCGTCGTAGGTAAGGAAGGTCATAAAGCAGTAGCAAGGTTAACCACGGTCTTCTCTTCTGTCATCCTGAGCGAGCTTCGAGCGAGTCGAAGGACCTTTATCAGCCATCGGTTCAGACATCGCTTATAAAGGTCCTTCGACAAGCTCAGGATGACAGAAATGACTAAAGTCTGCTAACCAATCTACACCAAAAGACAGCGTCGGGCTAATCAATCAAGTCCGTAGGGGCGGCCCAACGGGCCGCCCCTGCTTGAAGGCTATATTTCCGTGCAAGCCAGGTATGACGCGATGACGGCCGCGGTTTCGGCGCGCAGCGTCAGGTTGCCCAGGCTCGCGGTACGGAAGCCCAAAGCCGCGGCATGTTCGAATTCTTCGGGATCCCAGCCGCCTTCCGGCCCGATCCAAATCCCGAAAGCTTTTGATTCGCGTTTTAAGCCGTTCAATGCGTGCAGACCTTCGCCGGCGGCGTCGAACAGGAGTTGGGGCATTTTAGCCGAGTAGATTTTAGCCGCATCGTGGAAATATTCCGCGGTGCTCACGACTGGAATGATTCCTCGTCCCGCTTGCTCGGCGGCTTCTTTGACGATCTTGTCCAAGCGTTCGGCTTTGAAGTCAGTCTTGATCGTGCGTCGGCTGATAACCGGATGGATCTCGGCGATCCCCGTCTCGACCGCTTTTTGCGCTACCCATTCAAAGTTCTCGCGCTCGAGCAGGCAACAATGCAGAGTCACTTTGACGCGTGACTCGCTTTGGTTCTTGGCGAGTTTTTCGAATTCAAGCTCGACGCCGCGCGCATCCAAACGCGCGATGGTATAGATGCCTTCGTTGCCCGTCCCGTCGCACAGGATGACTTTTTCGCCGCGCTGCAAACGCAAGATGTCGACGATTTGATGCGTCAACTCTTTATCCCACAAAAGCATACGCGGCTCGCGCGGATCGAATTGGGTGAAGAAGCGATGGAGTTTCATATGAATCCAGGTAGGGGCAACCCGCTGGGTCGCCCCTACGACTTTACCTTTTCGTGGCTTCTATATACATAAACAACGGAATCTCTTTGCGTGCTTTGTTCTCGGCTGCGGCGCGCGTGCCGGTTGCGCTGGTGCGATCCGAAATCCATTCCTCCAGCCCGGTGACCGCTAAACCGGCATGGGCTAGCCATTTGAAATAAGTTTGGAGCGGACGGTGGTACGAATAAGTCACGGCGCCGGGATCCTTGCCCGGATGCATGCGAATCGTGGCTTTGGATTCGGATAGATAGCCGCTGATCTTACGGATTTGCTCTGTGCCTTCATAATCCCACGAGCTTTTTCCTGGAATGCGAAAGGCAGGATGGTTGAGCACGATATGGATCGTACCCTTCGGTTTGAGCAGCCTGGCGCACTCTTTCAAGACTTCATCCGGGTTGTGGATATTCTGGATCGCCGAGATGAGCGCGATCTTGTCGAAACTTTGCGCGTTCAGCCCAGTTTGATGTGCTGGTGCGACGAGGAATTTAAGGTCAGGATTTTTTTGCTGCGCCAACTTGATCAGATTCTCCGCCGCGTCCGCTCCCGTGACCTGCGCGCCGGCGGAGGCGAACTCGCGCGCAAAAAAGCCTTGGCCGCAAGCCAGGTCTAGGATTTTTTCGTCGCGTCGTAGGCGCAAGAGCCTAAGTAGGCTCGGTAATATCACTCGCGCTTGATATGAGTCGCCAGCTTCAAGATATTCGTCATACCATTCCGCGGATTTGTTCCAAGCGGTTTTCGTCGTCGCCGCGACTTTACGCGCAGGTTTTAGTCCCATGCGCATAATGCTAGCAGACCGTAAAGGCGTAACCAAGTATCTAGTGTCTGGTAGCTAGTATGGAACGGATTAAAAATACTGTCATCCTGAGCTTGCCGAAGGACCTTTATAAGCGTTGGTCTGAACCGATGGCTGATAAAGGTCCTTCGACTGCGCTGCTGCTCCGCTCAGGATGACAATGCGTCTGGCTACCCTCTATCTACCCTCTTGCTTGTGATAAAAAAAGCCCCCCGAGGTCGTCGGGGTGCGAGGTTCAGTCTTTGAAGGGGTCTCGGGGATTAGGCAGCTTGTCCTCGGGACAGCCGCACATGACGGCGAGATCGCGGCAGGCCTTCACCCAGGTATCAGGCATGAAGCCCATCTCGACGATCCTGATGCGCGTCTCGAACCACGCCTCAACAGCCCCATCTCCGCACACGAGTTCGAACTTACGCTCGCCGTGATCGTGTTCGGTGTTGTAGCGTTGGTTCAAGGGCTGGGGCAGGAAGCGTGTCAGCCATTTCCACTCGAGGTCGAGCCGCGTATAGTGCGGATCGAACGGTTTCTTGGCGGCGAGCCCATCCGAGTCGGTCAACGTCAGGCTGGAGCACTGCTTGGTCTGGATCACCCAGAATTGATCGTCGAGATCGACGCGTTCTGCGTCCAGGAGACACATGTGCAAGTTGATTTCCGTATGGAAGCTGCGGTCACGTGGTTCCCATGTTCGGGTGACATAGACGACCAGACACAGCTGGCCAATCTTGCCGATGAGCTTAGCTTGAAGTTCGCGGATGTACGTCTCGACATCCTCATCGGCGCTCCAGTGCTTGATGACGTGGTCGCGGATGGGATCGCCGGTCGTCGTCCCGTCTTTCTTCATGGCCTTCTGCAAGCGCGCCAGCAGCTTGGTCGAGGGCGGCGGCAAGGCTTCACGCTTGCGCGCATCTTGGATCTTGAAAAACAGCTCGTTCAAGTCGGTCATTCCCCTTCTCCCTGGTTGGAAGGTGCGTTGAGCAGGACTTTAGACCGAATAGAGGCAGTAGGCAATAGCAACGATGGGCGCACCTAAAAAATTGTCTTGAGCGCAACGCTAGCGCAGTCGTAGGGGCGACCCGCTGGGTCGCCCCTACGTAATCAACAGCCGATCCAGACGTCTATTTAAAATACTGTCATCCTGAGCGAAGCGACAGCGCAGCCGAAGGACCTTTATCAGCCATCGGTTCAGACCAACGCTTATAAAGGTCCTTCGACAAGCTCAGGATGGGCTTAATAGACATTCTGTGGTGCTGGAATATTCATTTCTTGGCTTGCGTTAGCTGTAAT
>JBAZZT010000001.1:0-297361 GCA_041658705.1 Patescibacteria group bacterium | reverse complement strand
TGCTATACGCTGCAGGTATGTCTCTTGGTTCATCTTGCGGTTGGCTTGACGCAAACCCCCGGACCCCCGCCTGATTGGCTAGAGGAGAGATAGGGATGGATTTCTCTCTGGATTACCCGGTTGGACCCTGGTAATGACAGGATGATGGAGGTCGAAGTCCTCGAGGCGGGGTCTGGGGCCGAGAGTTGAGCTAACCGCAAGAACGCTTAACTATATACATGTAAGCGAATTCGAGGCCCCAGCGGTTTTTGCATACTTTTTGCCGCCAAAAAGTATGAGGTGCATTTGATTTGTTTTTTTGCATTGCCCCGAAATGGTCCGATAGGTACGATTTGAGGCAATGGGATGGTTCTAATTTTTTCTTTAAACCTTGTCCTGATCCGCGACCTGATCACGGGCATGATCCGGGATTATTTCCAGCTGACTGGCACGCGAACGTTGCGGATGATATCCTGTGTCTGATTTTATGGCCAAGTCCATACATTCTCACCCTGAAAAAAAGAAGGCTTACGTCATCTCGGTCAATATGGGTTATGGCCATGAACGCGCCGCTTATGGCTTACGCGATTTGGCGCAGGGTGAAATCATCACGGCTAACGGTTATCCCGGCATCCCGGATAAGGATAAAAAATTGTGGCGCGAGAGTCGTGCGGTTTACGAGGCCGTCTCGCGGCTCAAACCCATCCCTATCTTGGGCGATGCGGTGTTCGAGGTCATGGACATGCTGCAGCGCATCCCGCAGTTCTATCCGCGGCGCGACATGTCGGCGACCAACCTGCAGATTCGCCAAACCTACTACTTCATCGAAAAACTCGGACTGTGTCGGCATCTGATCGAAAAATTGGCGCAAAAACCCTTGCCTCTCATCTGCACTTTTTTCCTCCCTGCTTTCGCAGCGGAAGAATTCGAATATCCCGGAGACATCTACATTGTGGTCTGCGACGCCGACATGGCACGCGCTTGGGCGCCGCGCGACCCACGCAAAAGCCGGATAAGATATTTCGCGCCTAACGGCCGCGTCGTCGAGCGCTTGCGTCTGTACGGCGTCAAATCCGAGAATATCTTTTTGACCGGCTTCCCCTTGCCCAAGGAACTCATCGGCGGGCCGGAAGGCACGATCATCAAAAAAGATCTCACAGCTCGATTATGCAATCTCGACCCCAACGGAATTTTTTTGGACAAATATCATCGCACGCTTGAAGCCGAGCTCGACCACAGTACTTGCGCCCTCCACGGTAACCATCATCTGACCGTTACTTTCGGCATCGGCGGCGCAGGCGCGCAAAAAGCCTTGGGTCGGACTGTGCTCGAGAGTTTAAGCTTAAAACTCAAGAATAATCAGCTTAATTTCCGTCTGGTGGTCGGTACAAAAAAAGAGCTGGAAGATTATTATCGCCAGAGCCTCAAAGAACTGAAGCTCTACGGCAGGTTGAATAAGAATATTTTCATCGACTATTTTCCTGATCGGCGCTCCTATTTCATCGAATTCAGCAAGATTCTGCGCAAGACGGACATCTTGTGGACCAAACCGTCTGAACTGTCGTTCTATTGCGGCGCGGGCATCCCTATCATCATGGCGCCGTCCATCGGCTCGCAGGAACAATTCAATCGCATTTGGCTCAAGTCGGTCGGCGCAGGCGTGACCCAAGGCGATCCGCGCTACACTAACGAATGGCTGTTCGACTGGATAAACAGCGGCGGCTTGGCGCGCATGGCCTGGAATGGTTACATTGAAGCGCCGACGCACGGATCGTATCGCATCCAAAGCGTGCTGACGGATGAAAAATTCCCGTTGCCTCGGCTGCCGATGATTGTGTAGAGATAGTTCAAAGCTTAAAGTTCAAAACTTAAAGCTTTGGATGGGTCTGTTTGAATCTTTAAGTTTTAAACTTTAAGCTAATTCCATGCTTACTGCTGCTCAAGGCCTGTTGCTCGGCACTATCCAGGGTCTGACTGAATTCTTGCCGATTTCGTCGTCCGGTCATCTGATTCTGGCGCGCGATTTGCTGCACGCCAATACGGAGAATGGCCTGGCCTTCGACGCCGTACTCCAGCTAGGCAGCATCCTCGCAGTCTACGTTTATTTCCGAAAGGAAGTCTGGCGGCTCATCTGTGCAGCTTGGTCATTCGTCCGACCCGACATTCGATATTCGACATTCGATATTCGATATTATCGCTCGCTGCTTAAAATCTTGATCATCGGCACGATCCCAGCGTTTATCCTCGGCTTGTTGCTCGAAAAAACCATGGAGACGATTTTCCGCAGCGCCGGCTTGGTCGCCTTGATGCTGATCTTGGGCAGCGGTCTTTTTTGGCTGGCGGAAAAGTATGCGAAGCAAACGAGCGATCTCGCGAAGCCTAAACAAGCCTGGTGGATCGGTGTGTTCCAAACGCTCGCCCTCGTGCCCGGCATGTCGCGTTCCGGCTCGACCATCAGCGGCGGCTTGCTCTTCGGGCTCAAGCGCGAAGCCGCGGCGCGTTTTAGCTTTCTGCTCTCGCTCCCCGTCATCACGGGCAGCGGCTTGCTCATGCTCTATAAATTAACCAAACACGGCGCGCAGGATTTTTCCGGCGTGTCACTTGCGCTCGGTTTCGCCGCGTCGCTTGTCGTCGGCTACGCCTGTATCGCTTGGCTCATCGGTTATCTCAAAAAATACTCATTGATGGTTTTCGTATGGTATCGGTTGCTGCTGGCGGCGCTGATTTTTATCGTATTATTAGCTAAATAACCGAGTCAATCCCTTGTTTTTGGCTGAAATATGATATGCTTTAGGCATAGTAAAGGTTTTTATGCTTAAAGATTTCGTGCCTACCGTGGCCGCCGGGATTTCGGCCGTCATGTTGATAGTCGGAGCATATTCGCTTTCAGTCAACGCTACGGGCCTGCAGCTGATTGCGGTCCAAAAATTGAAGCCATTTGTTTATCAGCGCCGAAGAGTTCATTGATTTGATCGGCAAAGTCCAATAATTTGCGCTAGCAGGTTTGAAAAGACGCCCCCGAGGGCGTCTTTTTATTTTTGCTTGCCGGACGATGCCAAGGGCACGGACTTTAGCGTCAAGTGTTTGACTTCCCTTGTTTCGACAGTCACGTTGGCGAAACGCGTAAGTCGCAAAAGGAAGAACAACAGCTTGGCGAATAAAATCGGCACGAAGCCTAAAACCAAGAGGATGGTCTGGAGCAGAAGAAATAGACCGACGCCGAGCACTACTGGTATCGCATCCTTGGCGGCGGGCGGCATCTGTTTTTCCACATCGTCTACCGTGGCTTGGGTCTTTTTGCGCGCTTCTTCCAGCGCGACTTTTTTTTGCGCCGGCGTCGCCTTTTGTTGGTTGATGGCGGTTTCCGCTTGGCTGAACAGCCAGGCGACGATTGGCGTCTTGATTTCCGGCGGCACGATATAATTACGCCGCGTCGAATCTTGAATATAACCGAGCCCGAAAGCCACGCAGATTTGCGCTACCAGAATGGAGAGGAGCAACAGCTTCATGTCAGACAGCGGATGGGCCGAAAAATTAATCTGATTTTTCAGTTGTTTTGTCACGTACAACAAAAAGAGACACATCAGGACGGCAAAAACACCGGCCGCGATCCAAGTCGAATTACTTGGCCCTACAACCAAAGGATAAGCGACCGCGGACACAAAGAAAGCTGCAATCACTATCCAATACGGACGGACGAGAAGCGCCACCACGCCAGCCATGAGCACGAAAACTGAAATCGAAACCCCCAGCTTGATGAGCCAGGTGAGGGATGCAGCCGTGGTCGGAATCAACACCAGCATGTAATTATCCGCCAACTCGCGGCAAACGTATGAGAAATAAGCGACGGCGGCAAAAAACAACAAGACGCAAACTATGGTCTTGATGACATAACCTGCGCTGATTTTTAACGCAGGCAGCTGCTTAGTCGAGGTGTCCGGTCTATTTAACAAAGGTTGTCTTGGCATATTGTCTATAAGTATAACAAATTATCGGTAATATTCACGCTTGGGGCCAAGATACGTCGTTTGCGAACGACGTGCCAAGGGCCTAAGGATCAAGGGCTAAGTGTCCGAGGATTTGGTAGAGAAAGACTCACGCGAAAGACAAACGCCGAAATCACCATCCCGGCGGTCACGGGAGTTCCTGCTCACGATCGCGCCGACCGGATCGGCAGAGCCGACGAACACAAAGAGCCCACCCGAGGAGCGAACATCGGACCAGTGCCACTCATTCTTGAGGATGCGTTCGCCCTTGCCTTTGCCGTTGAGATGTTCGGTTGTGATTAAATGGAGGGCGATGGCATAGAGCATCTGGAATGGTTCAGGGCGATGCAATCGATCACGTGGGATATCAAGCTTCTTGGCGTATTCCTCGATGGCGTATTCTTGGGTGTGTTGGCGCGTGAAGATGTCTCCGGGTTCGTGATGATGGCGTTTGCCCTTTGAATCGGGTATGGTCTGTTTGGTGATGAGCTTCCATTCGTAGCTCAAACCCAGCTTCTTGAAGAAGTCCCCGTTTTTGTACCAATCGGTGTTGAACAGGAATTTGCCTAGGTCGAGTTTGTCGTATTCCGCTTGAATGAGCTCATGCATGCGCTCACCGGTGAGGGGTGTTCCGTCCTTGTCCGCGACGAAGAGGATGAGCATCTCTTCGATGCCGGTCTTCTCTTTGATTTCTTTGGACTTCTCAAGATCCTCGGCAGTGTATGGGATGGGTGGGACTTTGGAGATATCGACGAAACCTTGTCCCAACATGGCTTCGACATCTTCGATGCCGTGGACATTCTCGCGGCCCAGGATTTCGATAGCTTCCTTCAAGCCGGGTTCTATCTCTTTCTTCTCGACCGCATTCTGGAAGGCTTTGAGCAAATCAGCCACCTTCCTGGCATCTTGAGCTGATAGCTTTTTATTTTCTTTCAACTCTTCGAAGTTCTTGGCGCCGTACTTGGCGTAGATTTCTCTTATCTGGGCAGCGAGCTTGTCGGCATAACGCCTGACCGACGTCGGCAAATCCTGCCGACGGATGTGGGAGGTGGTGAGATTCGGGGCGGTTTCGAAGGGGTTGGTGGGCATGTTATTTTCAGTCTCTATTCCCAGCCGTATCTTTTCACGAACCAATTTTTCATGAGCTGCGTGAGCATGAAATATGCGGCGAGGAAAGCGGCGATGTAGAACCAATAGTACAGCGGCAAAGGCACAAAGCCCAAATCCGCGCCGACGCCCGAGAAGGGCAGCCAGATGCCGATGGCGACGATGGCCAGCGTGGTCAGCGTCAGCGGCCAGCTGGCGCGGCTTTGGATGAACGGGATCTTGCGCGTGCGGATGATGTGGATGATGAGCGTTTGCGTGAGCAGTGATTCCACGAACCAACCCGTATGGAAAAGCGCCGGATTGCTCCAGGCATTGAAGACGTAAAGCATCAAAAAGTACGTCGCGTAATCGAAGATTGAACTTATGGGGCCGATGGCCAAGACGAAACGTTTGATCTCGTCGATTCTCCAGCGCCGCGGCGCGCGCAGATATTCGTCATCCACGCCGTCGGTCGGGATCGAAGTCTGCGAGATGTCGTACATCAGGTTCAGGACCACGACTTGCAGCGGCAGCATGGGCAAAAACGGCAGGAAGACGCTGGCCCCGACCACGCTCGCCATATTGCCGAAGTTGGAGCTCGCCGTCATCTTGATGTATTTGACGATGTTACCGAAAGCGCGGCGTCCTTCCAGCACGCCGTCGTGCAGGATAGTAAGGCTCTTCTCGAGCAAGATGATGTCGGATGATTCTTTGGCGATGTCCACCGCGCCCTCCACCGAGATGCCTACATCCGCGGCTTCGAGCGCCGGCGCGTCGTTGATGCCGTCGCCCAGATAACCGACGACATGGCCATTTGAACGCAGAGCGCAGATGACGCGGCGTTTTTGCGCCGGTTCCAGTTTGTCGAAGACATTGGCCTGCTCCACGCGGCGCGCCAACTCCGCCTCGTCCATCTCGTCGATCTCGCTGCCTTTCAAGATGCCCTTGATCTCAAGCCCCACCTCGCCGCAGATCTTGCGCGTCACGATTTCGTTGTCGCCGGTGAGTATCTTGACCGCGACGCCGTAAGTGTCGAGCTCGCGCAAAGCTTGTCCAGCGGAGATTTTTGGCGGATCCAAAAAAGCCAAAAAACCGACCAACGTCATGTCAGTCTCGTCTTCCGGCGAATAGCGACGCTTGGTCTCGGCTATCTCACGGTAGGCCAAGGCGATGAGCCGAAAGCCCTCAGCGCTCAACTCGCGCACTAATTTATCTACATTCAAATGATGGCTGCTGCTGACCTTGGTTTTAGACCCGACATTTTCTTCGACCTGCGAGCAATGCGCCAGCACCTCCTCGACCGCGCCTTTGCAGATCAAGATATGTTTGCCCTCGCCTTCCACCACGACCGACATGCGGCGCCGCTTGAAATCAAACGGTATCTCATCCACTTTGCGATATTTATCTTCGAATTTGCGCGCTTCAATCTTGTCATGCTGCAAGACCGCGGCATCCATCAGATTCTTGAGTCCGGTCTGGAAGCGGCTGTTGAGATAGGCTAGATTGAAGACGCGCGTGCTGTCGTGTCCCTCCAAATCCACGTGGCGGATGAGCGCGACCTTGCCTTCGGTCAGCGTCCCGGTCTTGTCGGTGCACAAGATATCCATGGCGCCGAAATCCTGAATCGAGTTCAGGCGTTTGACGATGGCTTTTTTGCGCGACATGTCGAGCGCGGCTTTGGACAGATTGACCGTCACAATCATGGGCAACAATTCAGGCGTGAGTCCGACCGCGACCGCGACCGCGAACAGGAAAGCTTGCAGCCAATCGCCTTTGCTCAAACCGTTGATCAGGAAGACGGCCGGTACCATGACCAACATGAATTTGAGCATGAGCCAAGTGAAACGCTGCGTCCCCAGATCAAAGCTCGAAAGCTCGACGCGCCCGCGCAAATCACGCGCCAACTCGCCAAACTTGGTGTTTTTTCCCGTAGCCAGCACCAACGCCGTGGCGGTGCCGCTGGCGACGTTCGTTCCCATGAAGGCCAGGCATTGGCGCTCGAACGCGGTGGTGTTCGGCGTGGCATCCGGTTCCGCGTGCTTCTCGACCGGCAAAGATTCGCCGGTCAAAGTCGCTTGGTTAATGAACAGGTCACGCGATTCGATGAGCCTTAAATCAGCCGGCACCAAATCACCTGCGGAAAGCGCCACGATGTCGCCGGGGACAAGATTATGCAAAGGCACTTCATGCCGCCTACCCTCGCGTATCACAGTCGCGGTGGTGCGCACCAAGGCTTTGAGTTTTGTCGCCGCAAAATCAGCGCGGCGTTCCTGATAAAAACGCAAGAACACGCTCAAGCCTAGCATCACCCCGATGATCGCCGCCGCCTTGCTGTCGCCGGTAAAATACGAGATGAGACCTAAACCTATGAGCAGCAACAGCAGCGGATCTTTGAAATACGAAAAGAATCTGCCGATCCACGAAACGCGTTTTTCCAGCACGGCCTCGTTTGGCCCATAAGTCTTCAAACGTCGCCGAACTTCTTTTTGGGATAAACCCCTGGGAGACACCCCGAATTGACCCATTATCTCTGCGCTCTCACGCTCCGCAAACGCGACCGACAGATCCTTGGCGCCTTTGGCGGTCTTGAGAGGGGCTGGGTCGACCCGACACGGATCGGCGGTCTTGGGCATAGTTACTGGAATTATATAGCTTTAATGAGCTAAACCGAAATGAACGCATGCCTAGGTGGCGGCCCTTCTACCCCGTAGGGGCAATTCATGAATTGCCCCTACGCGGCCGAAGGACACTCGTTACAAAAAAGCCCCGAATGGGGCTTTTGGTTTTATTTTTTCTTTGTTGCCGCGAGGAAATCGGCGCGTGCCCTTTGCACTCCTTTATTATACGAGTGCTTGACCGCCGTCATGCCCATGCTGCCGAAACCGCAATATGGTTCTGCCATGGCCGCCCAGCTCAATTCCACTCTCTCGCGATATCTTTGGTTGGCTGCCGGATGATCTTTGCCGTATTTTGCGATATCGGATTCCATCAGCTTCGCGGTCTTATCGTTCAGATTTATCATGTCCTTGGTCAAACAGCGAGTCGCGATAGATGAAGGATCTTTTTCGTCGGTGCTAGAAATTTTTGCTACCGATAATTTGACTTTCGGTGCTGCCTTTTTGACCACAACCACTTTCTTTTTTGTTGCAGATTTTGCTACCGCGGCCTCGGCGGATATCGGCGCCAGGACAAAGCCTAAGGTAGAAATTAACGTTAACGAAGCTAAAAAGCTAAGTATTCGATGTTTCATATTAATACACTACACCGCACTAATCAGCTTGTAAACGCTCGACTGGACAAGTTGATTGAGAGAAAAAATCCCCTGACTGTGGATAAATGTCAGCGCACGCAGATTCGCACTTCGCCCAAGTCCGCATCGACCTCAACTTCATCGCCGTCTTTGAGGATTTGCGTCGCGTTTTGCGTACCGATGATGCACGGTTTGCCGAGTTCGCGCGCGACGATGGCCGCATGGGTCAAGATGCCGCCGCGATTTGTGATGATCGCGCCAGCGAGTTTCATGAAAGGCAAGTAGCGCACGTCGGTGTTGTCGCAGACGAGTATGTCGCCCGGCGCAAAAGGCAAGTCGGCAGAAAATTCCAAGACTATTCGCGCCGTGCCACGCGCCTTTCCGGGATTCGCAATCGCACCGTGAATGACTTCATGAGATTGCGAAGCGTTCAAGGCAATCGTTTCCGGGAGATATTTCGGCAGAAGCCGGTTGTAATCGATCAGGTAAGCTTTGCCGTCCGGCCAGACCGTGGCTTCGAAATATCCCATGAGATGACCCTGCGCAAAACGCGCGCCTAAAGATTGCACCAAGCCTCGTTCCGCCGCTTCATCGGGCACGCGCAACTTGGCGATGATGCGCGCGATTTGTTCCGCCGCCTCGGGATCGGGTTTGGACCAAGACCAAACATAAAAATCAAAAGAAAATTGCAGCAACTCTTCATTGGTGTCGCCGTGAGTCAATTGGCTGTGCAAGCCGCGGATCATCTCGCCGTAAATCCCCTGCTCCGTGATGACGAAGGTGGCGGACCAGAGAAGAGTTTCGGAATGCGGACAGATGAAGGCGGAATAATCATCCGCTTCGATGGCTTGTTTCAAAAACCAATCCTCGTAGCACTGGCGGATGGACAAACCACGCTGGCGCAATTTAGGCAATTCGGGTTTATGCGGCACGAGGCGAATCGCGCAGAGTTCAGCGCCCCGTTCGTCCAGGATTTTTTTGAAGCGCGGTCCCAGATCAGCCAACTCGCGCGCCGGCAATTCCTCGGGCCTTTCATAGGGTGCGCCCAGAATTTGATATAGGATCTCCAAGCGCTCGGCTTTTTTGTTATCTTCAAGGCGGAAAGAATTCGATTCCTCTTCTTCACCGATGGCAGCGAGCCACTCGGTGATGGACGGCTGGTGCGAAGTTACGACAGCTTGGGACATGGGGGAGAGATAGCTTAAAATTTAAAACTTAAAATTTAAAGTTGCGGTCGTTTCGGGTTTCTTCTTCAAAATCTTCTGCCGAACAAACAAGGCCACCAAGGCGACCGGCAAAGAAATGGCGGCGTTCTCCGGATTAACTTTATCGGCGACGAAAATCAAGATTACGCTGCCGAAGGACAATAATAGGCTCCAGAATACCGCTCGCTCATTCAGTTTCCAATAAAACGAACCTAAAATGGCGGGGAAAAGTGCCAGCGACAGGCTTGCCATGGATAAGCCAAGGGCGATGATGTTTTGAGAATAGACAGCCACGACGACGGCCAAGAATACAAACGCCAGCATCAATAGCCTAGTCATTTTTTTCATCGACTGTTCGCTGAATTTTAGCGTGTAATTCTTCAAGTCGCGCGTAAAGATCGAGGAAAGCATGAAGGCGATCGTGTCCGATGAAGATAAAGCGACGGCATACAAAAGTACCATGCCGAATTCCTTCAACCCCAAAGGCAGCAACTTTGAAAATCCGACGATCAATGCATCTTCCGGGACAATCCCTGGAAAAAATTGTTTCGTGGATAGACCGACGACGCTTATGATGACGGCCAGCAGAGGCAGCATGATCGCGGAATATCCAAGACCACGCCTTAGGTTAGTCTCATCCTTAGTCGCAAAAATCCGTTGCCAAAGATCAGGCGCGACAAAAATTCCGATGCTGCCGAGCAACAAGAATCCGATGAGATTACCGGCGCCGGGCGCGAATGGATTGAATTCCGCAACCGGAATCGTCGTTTTGCCGAAGAGAAAAATAGCGACCGTCAAACTCATCACGAACATTATCATTAACTGAAAAAAATCAGTTTTGATCACGGCTTTAAAGCCCGCTAAGAGCAGATAGGAGAGAATCACCACGCCGCCGATAATGACTGACAGATTGTAGGGCAGCGGAAAAATCAGCGACAACACTTTTCCGGCGATGATGAAATTGACGATCATCAGCAAAAAATACTGTACCGCCAGCAGAAAGGAGAACATGAGTCCATTCCGCTTCCCGAAAATTTTATAGAAATATTCCGGCATCGTATAGGCCCGCACTTCATCGGCCTTGCGTTTGATGATGATCGCATAACGCTGTCTCAAAAGCACGAAACCAATGGCCGAACCGATGAACATCCACGAAGCCGACATGCCGTACAAGTATATATAGGCCAAATAAATCGAAAGCGTCGCCCCATCAAAAAAACCCGCGCTCATCGTAGCAGCCACTTGCACGCCAGAAACTTTTCTATCAGCAATCATAAAATCTTCCTCGGTTTCTTTTCGGGAAGAAATAAACCCGATCACGACCACGACCGCGATATAGATCAGAAAAAATACGATTGAAAGCGTCATGAGTTCGAGCTTATATTTTTTTCAAGATTCTGACTACCCCCTCATCCGCATCCACCTCGACTTCATCGCCATCGTTCAAAATTTGCGTCGCGCTCTTCGTGCCCACGATGCACGGTATTTTTAGCTCGCGGGAAATTATCGCGGCATGGCAGGTTATCCCGCCTTCGTCGGTGAGGATGGCTTTGACGCCTTTGAGGTAAGGAATGAAATGCGGCGTGGTCTGTTGAGTGACCAGGATTTTTCCTGCCAAAAATTTGCTCTTGGCGCCCAGTTCGTCCTTTGTCATGATCACGATTACCTCGCCTTTAATTATTTTACCGTCTGTGTAAGCAGCCTGTCCGGAAATGACATCAGCGTTTTTCTTCTCCGCTTCCGAATGCGCAATGATTTCACCGATAGTTTTGATCGTATCCGCATCGTCCACGACGGACCTGCTCTCGCGCAGATCGAGATAGGCAAAACCCTGCCACATCCTCGTCGCGACGGTCGCGTCGACATCCAAGTCTTTTCCATCCAACCAAGCAAGAACTTCGGTCAACGAAAGATAGCGCATCAAATCCAGGGCGGAGGTCTTGAGCTTTCTTTCCGCCGCCATGAAAGTAAAAAAGTCATACCAACATTCCCCCATCAGCTCTTCTTTGAGCGCGACCGTGTTGCGCCACACGTCATGCGTTCGCAAAGCCTGTTCCGTCGCCGCGTTTACGCCCGCCTCGGTCAGCTTGAGGCCGAGCGAAAAGATGACGATGAATTGAGCACCCGTCTCGGCATACGATTCAGCCACCCGTTTATATTCGGTGATGGCTGTCGACATTTCGCGGGCCTTGACTGCGCGATCCAAGACTTCGCACGCGCGCGCTATGCGAACCCATGTCTTATCGTTCTCTTTGATCCGTTCTTCGAGGAGCTTTGGATTCTCTAAGATTATTTTGCGGCTGACTTCATGGAAGGCCTTGGCCTGCCCCACATTTATCGCGCGCACCGGCTGGCCGCCGACCGGCACGAGCATGGTCTCGGCAAAATCCAAGCCGTGCAGGTCTTTGACGTAGCGTCTCACTCCATCCTGCTTGGCCGAATAAAAAAGCAACGAGGCATCGGCCCTGACGCCCAGGAACCATTTTTGGGAGCGTATATAGGAAAGCAAATTTTCGTTCTGCATATCAAACGCGCTTTAAAATTCGTACAATTCCATTATCCGCGTCAACCTCCACCTCATCGCCGTCACGCAAGACTTTAGTCGCGATTTTGGTGCCGATGACACAAGGCTTACTGAGTTCGCGTGCGATGATGGCAGCATGACACAACAATCCTCCCTCATCTGTCACGAATGCAGCCGCACGACGCACGGCTGGCAAATAGTCAGGACTGGTCATGGCACAGACCAGGATATCCCCTTCCCGTACTTTGTATGAATCTTTGGCCCCAGGCGCCACGCAAGCACGTCCCCGCACCACTCCCGGAAAAGCTGACCTGCCCGCAACGCTGGCAACTTCCCCTGTCGGTAAGGACAAAGCGGAGTCGATCAAAAGCGCCGTTTCATGCGCCGCCTCCCCGTACCAGACGGACGCTTTTCCCCATTCCATCAAGTAAATGTAGCCCTTCTTCCTCTCTTCAATTTTAAGGTCCGCGATCGAAATTTTACCGTGCAGTAAACCAAAAATTTCATCGCTAGTAAGCAGGGCTAAATCAAAAAAGTCAATTCCTAAGGTTCTGGCCAGTCGTTTGAGAAATGGAATCAGCCTAGCGTGGGCTCTAAGCAGGCGTTCAACGCTTGATGTCAGTTCAAAACCGTATTCTTTGGCGAGTTTAACCAATTCCATAACGTCGCAATCGCTCTTTACGATTTTAAGCAACTTTTTCCCAAGTTCAATTTGCTTCCTTTTCGACCGTTCCTGTAATTCATGCTGTTCAAAAGCGTCACCTTGGATTGCATCACGCACGCAAACTTCAAGGTCTGTCAGGGAAAGAGGTTCGCGAGGCAATAATAGGAAAGTCTTCATCCAGGCGAAATGGTCGAGATATTTCATGGCGGCTTTCCTTCCTGATTTTGAACCCAAATATCCGGGAGAGGCTTTTTCCTTGGCTACCAACGATAAAAACGATCCCTGCTCTCTTTGGAACTCGACGATTTTGTCAGGAAAAATCAAAACCATGAGTGCATTTTGCGTATCCGTAATTTTTCCAATCTGAGCCGCGTAACGCTTCAACTGCAACTCAAGAAGATCGGTCACTATGTTCTGTTCTGTAACGTAATATGGGAAGAAAAACCAGGGTATTATTTTGCAAAAAAGAGAATCGTACGTTTCCCATAGATCGGCGAGTTCGGCAAGCAATAGAGCGTCCAAGTCCAAGCAAGATATATGCCGCGCCAGACGTTCGAATTCCGCAACCCTTTGCCGCGTCAGGTGTAAAAGATGCCGTAATCCCTCCAAATCAAGCTTTTTTATGTAATTCAGAAGACGTTCATGCTGGACAGTATTCACGTAACCTTTATTCAAGTCCGTGTAAAAATAGTCTATCGATCCGAAATTGACGTTGAGTTCTTCGGAAAAATTAAAGGCCGCCGAGCGGCACCAAAAGTCAGCCATGAGAGGCGGATGGGCATCTCGCTGTTGGCCTTCAAAACTCCACTCCGACGTACTAAGCCGATTAAGCAGTTCTTTTATCTCAAGCATATTAAGCGCGCTTTAAAATACGCACGATTCCATTATCCGCATCCACCTCCACCTCATCGCCGTCTTTCAAAACTTTAGTCGCGATCTTAGTGCCGATGATGCACGGTTTTTTCATCTCACGCGAGACGATGGCGGCGTGGCAGGTTATCCCGCCTTCGTCGGTGATGAAAGCGGCGGACAAAATCATGGCTGACAAAAAATCCGGACGAGTCATCGGGCTGACTAAAATGTCGCCCTCATCGACTTTATGCAAATCGGATTTAGTAAAAACCAACTTGGCCAATCCTTTGACCTTGCCGACCGATGCGACTTGACCGCGCAGCTCATTCACAGCTTCCTTCGGAGCTTCATCAACCAAATCTATTCCCAGCTTAGCCAACACTTCATCCCGTTCGCCGACATGAATCGTCCCCTCGAAATAGATAAACCCGTTTTTGTATCGTTTAGCTTCTTCCACCAAGACATCGACCGAACAACCGCTGAAAACCGTTTGCGGCAAAACAAAATGGGCTAAGTCACCCAACTCCGGAAATAATTTGGCGAGATTATGATCGAACAGCGCATCCCGAAGCGAAGTCAGCTCTTGAGTTGCCTCGCGAATCGACATGGCTCGGCTCTTGATCTCCGCCGGCAAACTCTCTATCAAAGGCGCGGTCCAAATCACGGATTCGCCGTAAAGATAATCCAAATACAACTCGTAGAGCGATTTTAATCCGCTCAAATCCGCGACCGTTTTCTTTTTCTCGAAGAAGGGACTGATCTCATCGACTACTTCCAAAAATCGCGACGCGACGCCTTCGAAGTATCCCGCGTCGGCCGCGAGTTTTCCGAAACGCTTGAAAATTTCACCTAATTCGCCTTGCGGATAAAATATTTCAGCCAACGAACCTCCGGAATAAATAAAAAGCGGATGACCGGTATCAATCCGTTGCTTCATTTCCGGCGTCGAGCGAGCGGCAAATTCGGCATAGGCGACGACCTGAAACAATGAGTAGTTTCGAGCAAATTCCTTGAAGTACCTAATACTCATAACGTGGTTATCGGCCGCGACTGCACGATGTAAAATTTATCGTTTTCCAGCGCCCACTCTATGTCGCACGGAAAAGCGTAATGTGTTTCGATGGTCTTGCAGATTTCAGCGAGTTCAGAGATTTTTGCGTCGGCGAGTTTTTGCGCGGCGCGTTTTTCCTGCGGCACGTCCACCAAAGCGTTGCCGCTTGGACTGCGCGCGAGCATCTTGTCTTGTTCCGACACGTTGACGTCGATGAGCGTGCCGTCGCGTTTGTCCACGACATACGCATCCGGCGTCACGCGGCCACCGACGATCAACTCGCCCAAGCCCCAACACGCCTCGATGATCATTTGGTTCTGGTCTTTGGTGACCGGATGGACGGTAAAGGTGATGCCCGCGACTTCGGATTGCACCATCTTTTGCACCACCACGGCGACGGAGACATGCGTGCCGTGCAAATCTTGTTCATGCCGGTAAACGATGGCGCGCGGAGTAAAGAGCGAGGCCCAGCATTTTTTGACGTTCTCGATGAGTCGTTCGCGCGTGGTGTTGAGATAGCTTTCGAGCTCTCCGGCCCAACTAGCGGCGGATGAATCTTCAGCTGTGGCGGAGGAGCGGACGGCGACGAATTCCGCACCGAGCGCATCGAAGCCTGCGAAGATTTCATCTTCGATTTCCTTCGGCACTTGCGCCTCTGTGATCAAACCGTGGATGGCGGCCGAGGCATACTCGACCGAGGCGACGTCCTGGTAATTCACTTTGTCGAATTGCGCCGCGACTTCCTGCGTCAAATCAGTGGCGTGCAGGAATTCGTCGAAGGTCGGAGCTAAAACCACGAACCCGGGCGGCACGGGTATTTTTACTTGGGTCATCTCACCCAAAGATGCGCCCTTACCCCCGGCCGACGCCACGTCTTTAGCCGTAAGTTCGTAGAAATTCTTAGTCCGCATAGCGCGGCTAGATTAGCACGAAGTAGAGGGTAGACGGTAGAGGGTAGCCGGACATTCTGTCATCCTGATCCCCGCATCGAGTGCGGGGTAAACTCCGCGCTAGCGAAGTCGAAGGACCTTTATCAGCGACATCGGTTGTTGCTTGAGTAGGGGCGACCCGCTGGGTCGCCCCTACGAATACGCTAGCGTTGCGCTCGCCACGGCGTTCGCGAACGCCGTGGCTCGTAATGACAATATTTTTATTTTCGTCGTCGCGGTACTTTACCCTCTCCCCATCATCGAACTCAATTGCGCGAATTTGAAGAACATAAAGGAGAAGACTGCAATCATGACGAATGGCGCGACGAGCGAAAGCCAGTTGCGCTTACCGGGGCGGAAAGTGCGCAGCAGGAGCGAATTCGAGACGACCGAGACCGAGCTCAAAGCCATGGCCAGACCCGCGAGCTCCGGCTTGAGCACCAGGCCCAAGAATGCCAGGGCGCGCGCCGCCACGGGAATGCCCACCACGTTGTAGAACAAGGCGAAGAACATGTTCTGTTTTATCTTGGACACGGTCTCGCGCGACAGTTCGATGGCCGTGACCACGTCGCGCAAATCGTTTTTCATGATCACGATGCCGCCGGATTCCATGGCCACGTCAGTGCCTCCGCCCATGGCGATGCCCAAATCAGCTTGCGCTAAAGCCGGCGCGTCGTTGATGCCATCCCCTACCATGGCCACTTTCTTGCCGGATTTTTGCAGCGCCTTTACTTCTTCGGCTTTGTCTTGCGGCAAGACTTCGAAGCGCACATTTTCGATTCCGACCTGCGCCGCGATGGCTTTGGCCGTGCGCTCGTTGTCGCCCGTCACCATCCAGACCTCGATGCCGCGCACCTTCAAGCTTTCCACGGCTTGTTTGGAAGTCTCTTTGACCGTGTCCGCCACGGCGATGCCACCCATGATTTCCGCGCCGCGCGCCAACAGCATCACAGTCTTGCCTTGCTCTTCTAGTTTTTTGATTTTGCGTTCGAACCTAGACGTTTCGATTCCGACTTCGGCCATGAGTTTGCGATTGCCCAAACGCCAGACCGCGTCCGCGATCGTACCCTCGACGCCGTGCCCCGGGATGGCTTTGAATCCCGCGACTTGTTCTGGTTCGACGGCTTCTTCGTCCGCGTAATTCACGATGGCTTCGGCTAATGGATGTTCCGATAAACGTTCAAGTCCGGCTGCTGCGGCCAAAATTCCGTCTTCATCTGCCGCGCCCAGGACGAGCACGTCCGTGACTTCAGGTTTGCCTTTGGTCAGCGTTCCGGTTTTATCGAAGATGATGGCGTTGATCTGGCGCGCTGCTTCCAACGGTTCGCCGCCTTTGATCAGGATGCCTTGCTCCGCGGCTTTGCCCGTACCCACCATGATGGCGGTCGGCGTGGCCAGACCAAGCGCGCAAGGACACGCGATGACGAGCACCGCGACTGCTGCCATGAGCGCAAAACTCAAGCTGGCACCCAGGACAAGCCAGGTCACAAGAGTCAGGATGGATACGGCGACGACCAGCGGTACGAAGACAGATGAGATGCGATCGGCGAAAGCCTGGATCGGTGCCTTGGAACTCTGCGCCTCCTCGACCAGACGGATGATCTGGGCCAGCGCCGTTTCCGAACCGACGCGCGTAGCTTGAAAAGTGAAACTGCCGGTTTTGTTGAGCGTCGCGCCGATGACCGTGTCGCCAACATTTTTTTCGACCGGCAAACTTTCTCCCGTGATCATGGATTCGTCCACGGACGATGCGCCTTCGACAATCTTGCCGTCCACCGGGATTTTTTCTCCCGGGCGAACCAAGATTTCTTCGCCTTTGCTCACGTGCTCGGCCGGGATGTCGATGAATTTGCCGTCGCGCTTGACCCGCGCGGTCTTGGGTTGCAAACCAATCAAGCGCTTCAACGCTTCGGATGTCTTGCCTTTGGTGCGCGCTTCAAGCCATTTGCCCAGGATCACGAAGGTGATAAGGAAGGCTGAAGTCTCGAAATATAATTCCGGGATTTTCATGCCAGCAAGTCCCACCAGCGAACCGGTCTTGAGGAAATATGCCGCCAGATTCGCCACGCTGTAGGCAAAAGCCGCGCTCGTGCCGATGGCGATGAGCGAGTCCATGCCGAACATGCGCATGCGGATGTTTGACCACGTACCAGTGTAGAATCCCCGACCGATCAAGAATTGCACCGGCGTGGCGAGAACGAGCGAAATCAAACCGACGTAGGGATTCAAGAGTACGCGCCCCGGCAACCAAGGCAAGAAGTCCAGGAGCATGAAGTAGAGCATGGGCGCGGAGAGTAGTGCACTCGCCAAGAAGAGACGGAAATTACCTCTAATCGCGCGCTGCCGTCGTGCCGCTTCGGACGCCGCATCCTTACCCGTCTCGTCCGCCACATATCCCGCTTTGCGCACCGCGGCGACCAGGGTCGCGACATTCGTCTTGCGCGCGTCAAAATCCACCCGCGCTTTTTCTGTCGCAAAACTCACGTTCGCCGCCGTGACGCCCGGTACTTTGCGCAGGGATTTTTCGATGATGCCGGCGCAAGAGGCACAGTGCATGCCCGTGACGATCAAGTCCGCGCGTCCCAGGCCGATGCGCGGCGTGTCTGATTTTTGATCTTTAGTCGGCGGTGTTTCAGGCGACATGACTATGTGTTCGGCGTGGTCGAACATGTCCGTGGCGCCGACCATATCCAAAATCCTCTTGGCTTGTTCCTTGGCCTCGCCTTCGGGCATATCCAATTCCATTCGCTTACGGTTGGTCACGCGGCCTTCGAAGTAATCCTTGCCGTCCGAATCTTTTTTTATTTTGCCTTCGGCTTTTATTTCGGAATTCACCGACAGGCTGACACGCTTGCCGTTTGTTTCGGGCTTCTCCGTTTCAGTCTTGCCTGGCGCTATCTCGGAGGCGTAACCGGCGCGACCGATAGCTTCGACGATTTGAGTTGCGCCAGTCCGCGAATCATCTACGCGAACCGTGCCTTGGCCCGTCGTGTGATCTATTTTGACATCCGAGATGCCCGGCAGTTCGTCCAGTTCGGCTTTAATCAACTTTTCACATGACGCGCAATGCATGCCATGCACTTTAAATTCGATAGTTTGAGGCATAGGTTGAGAATTAATGTTGAATATGGAATGTCGGTGACCAAAATCCTGTCTTATGGATTCCATCCAGTGATTCGATCATCCTTTCCATTGTTTATTGATTATTAATTATTTTTTTGATGCCGTAGCCTGCGTCTTTAAGCGCTGATTCCAGGACTGACAGCGGGATTTCTTGCGCGCTCTCGATGCGCAATGCAGCTTGGCCGGAATCCGCGATGGCCGTAATGCCCGGCAACTTCTTGAGCAGCAGACTGCATACTTTAATGCAGGCAGCGCAATGCGTGCCGATCAACCGGTAAGTCTTGGTCATATTTCAGAATGTCTAATTTCTAATGTCTAATGCAGGTCGAAATTAGTCACTCGACATTAGTCATTAGTCATTCATTGTTAATCATATTATTGCGCGATGATAGTTCCGCGCGGAACGCCCATAGCGCAGGTGATTTGATAGGTGCCGGCACGCGGCGTGAATTCCATGACGACGACCTTACCTGCTTCAAGATAGGTCGGCGTGTCATATAAGCCGGGAATCAGAATCGTGCTCATGCAGCCCGAACCGTTGTCTTTGGGCGTGACTTCGAAGCGCACCGGCACGCCGGCTTTGACGGTGAAGGTATTGGGCACGATGTCGTCGCTCAAAGTGTAATCCGCTTTGATGACCTGAGTCGAGTTTGCGTCGTCACCGCTCGGTGCGACGCTGCCGGTAGTCGCTGGCTGGGGTTTTGCTCCGCCGCCGCATCCGCCGCATCCGCTTCCACCCCCGCAACTGACTTTACCCTGGGGTACGGTCGCGGCTTGGGCAGCTTGGATAGGTCCGGCGCTTTGCGTTTGCCCATCTATTACGTTGAATGAACCGACATACATGCCCATAGAGCAAGTGAAGCGCAGCGTTCCGACTTTGTCCGGCGTGAACTCGATGACATTTTCGCCCGGCGCAAGATTTTTTCGGATACCCATGGCCGACAAGACAATCGAGCTGGAACATGAATATGGATCAGTGGCGTCGATGATCCATTTGACCGGCACGCCTTTGCGCACGGTGAAGCTCGACGGCGCATAACCGGATGAACTTTGCGTCATGCGCGCGACTTGCACGCCATTCTCAAGCGTCACGTCAGGATCCTGTCTCACCACGCTCGCTTCCGCGCCGGTCCCCCATCCTGTCAGCCGCCAACCGTTCTGCAGATTGAAGACAGCGAGCGCGATGACGGCAAGTCCCGCGAATTTGAAGAACTTGCGCGCGAAGGCGCCTTTGATGAGCGAGGTCAGTCCGCCCACGCCCAATAATCCCGGCGCCGTGCCGAGCGCAAACAGACCCATGATGGTCGCGCCTTTGACCAAGCTGCCGGTGGAGACGGCAAAAAGCTGCATGGCCTGCGTAAAGCCGCAGGGCAGAAAGAAAGTCGCGGCGCCGAGATACATCGAATTTTTATGCGAGTATTCTTTTTCATGCCGGCCGACGCCCAACCAGCGCGCGAGGCTTTTAGGCAAGACTAATTTGAGTTTTTCCACCCAGGGGAAGATGTCCAAGAGCTGCAAGCCCATGACCAGCATGACCAAACCGACGAACAGCGTCAGCAGGCCGAGCGTCAATCCGGAGAGTTGGAAAACCGAACCTAAAGCTCCTAGCGCGCCGCCCAAGACTATATAGGAAGCGATACGACCGAGATTGAAGTAGATGTGCGGACGGAATTTTTGCGCCGGGGTTGCTTCGGGGTGTTTTTCCGCGTGTCGCGCCGAGATGCTCAAGACCAAACCGCCGACCAGCGCCATGCAAGTCGAGAATCCAGCGGTCAATCCCACCAGGAGCGGCATGGCCGCGCCGGAAGTCGAGCTTGGCGAGACGATGTTCAGATTGGCCAATCCGAAATATTTTATCAGAAAGTACGCGCCCATGAGTACGAGGGCGGCGACGCTCAAATCGCGATAATCTTGCGGTGACAAACGCATGAACGGTTGCGCCTCCGCATCACCGACGCTATATCCAGCGGTTTGCACCGCATCTTCGAGCGCTTGCGACGCGGGTTGCCGTTCCGCAGCGTACGCAATCTCGGCATGACCGGTCCTGTGGTCGACTTTGACATGGGTCACGCCCGGGACTTTGCCTACGTGATCCTCGATCAGCATTTCGCAGGATTTACAATGCATCCCGCGGATATTCAGGTTGAGAGTGTTTTTTTGATTGTGCATAAGTAGAGGATAGAGAGTAGGGGCGCATACCATGCGCCCTGTTGGTAGCCAGAAGGTATTTTGGGATTTGTATTTAGTATTTTGGAGTGGCCCAAAATACATAATACAAAATACATGCTACAAACTCCTATCACTCGCGTTTGACGACTGCACCAATATCAACGGACCTTGGTCCGGCTCTGGTTTGTTTGAAAAGATGGACGCTACGCGCTTCCCGCTCCGCCAGCTGACCTTGCGGCCAAGGCAGAAGCGCGGGTGCATGATTGAAAATTTCCGGGACGATGGAGTTTGGTTGGTCTGGGTCGTGCCGCATGAGGCAGCACTCCGGTCGCAGAGTACCGTGAGCGGGTTGGACGGAAAATGCCGCGGAGCTTTGTGCGAACATGTAATCGGCACAGTTCTCTTGCGCATGCTCAAACGCTGTCGCTTGCACCATGGTGGCACAAGAAACAAAACCACCCCACAAAATTGAGAGGAAGATGGCGATGGCGGTCAAGCGGCGTAAATACATATCAACGATTAGCTAGCTTGCTGACGTTGAGGATCTCTTGAACCATCTCGACCTTTTTCTTATGGCCCTTCGAATCCATGGCGTCCAAAAAACAATGTTGCAAATGATTCTCCATGAGCGACTGATGCGCTGATTTGAGCAAGCCGATGGCCGTCATATTCTGCTGCATGATGTCCACGCAATAGGCACCCCCTTCAGCTAACTTAATGGCCCGGTCGATGACTGACGCCGCTTTGCGTAAACCGATCAAGGCTTTGCGTTTTTTGTCTTCGTGCATATCACTACCCCCCAGGGGGGTATATCGGTAAGGTATACCAAAGAATATACGCGGTCAAGCTGCCTCTAAGCTGTAAGCTTATAACTTTTGCGCTTAATCCCCAGCTCCAGGTCATCCTCGCCCCCGCTGGCGTAGAGGCAATTCATGAATTGCCTCTACGGGAATCTGGGTCACGGGAATTATATTTTAAAAGTTATCCACAACAGATAAAACCAAGCGGCAAAGTCCAATAACATCGGCATTTAGCACGGATTAATCTCGACTACGAAAAATTAGGATTAATAAGTATTGAACACTGTCAATTGAGTAATAAAAATGCTGTAAAAATTGACTATGAACAATTTTTGGATTCAAATTGGATTTTCACCGCATAGCTCCAGCATGTTCAGCCTCCTGATTTTTCCATTAAATAACGTAAATTATTTAAACCGCGTGCTATACTGGTCTTAATATTTATTAATTAATATAATTTTTATGCATCTGCGTACCTATCTCAAGCTATCTTGCGCCAGTTGCTTCTGCCTACTTGCGTTCCTCGTACAGACCTCCCCGGCTAAAGCGAGCGTGGGGACATATCTGACGCTCAACTCCGTCACGTCAGGGGTTGACAACCTGATCGGCGCGACCAACGCTCGTTGGCGCTTTGCCGCCACCACGACGGACACGCTCGTGCGCGGGGATATCATCCAATTCACCTTCCCTACTCCCGGGCAAGCGCAGCCCTTCACCTTAAACGGGGTCACCGTCGCGTCTTCATCCGGGATTTCCTTGAATAGCGCGCAGGGCGTACAGCTGTCCAACAAATTAGCCAATCCTTCATTCGAGAATACGACCACTTCTTGGACTGGCGCTTATGCGATCAGCGGCACCTTTACCGCCACGACGACCGCGTCTAACGGTTCATCCGCCGAGGCGCTCGCCGTGGGTGGCGGGGGCGGTTACGCGGCGTTGACCGCTGACCCCGTAGCGCTCTTGGCCAATGCGACGAATACCGTCACCTATTATGCACGTGGACTCTCCGGTGGAGAAAAAGCGAGAATACTACTGCTTGATACAAACGGGACTTGCAATCCGGGCAATCAGCGCTACTTGAATTTTACGAGTCATGTCTGGGAATGTCACTCGGTCCTGGATGGCACACTTTACGCCGTCGGATCAGCCTATGTCTCGGAAGCCGACCTTACGACCAGCTTTGTGCGACAGACCGTCGTTTTCCGTACCGACACTACCAGTACCCTGGTGAGCGTCGTGTTGCTGGTGGGCGGCGATCCGGCCCTGGCGAGCCAAACAGTCATCTACGATGCCGCGCAGCTGGAATCGGGCACGGTCACCGCCTATAACGCCGGCGGTTTCGGAGCAGATACGCCGGGCATGAATTTCGGCGGTCCGCAGGGCAGCATGGCTTTTGCCTACGTCAGCAGCACCATGACGACCGGCACGGCCTTTAATGTAACTTTAGGCGGAATAACCAACGCCGCCGGGCAACTTTCCTCGTTCCAAAACATGATTTGGAGCGTCAAAGCCGGTACGGCGGCCAACAACCCCACCGACGCGCCCACTGCAATCAAATACCAGCAGACCAGCACGGACAGTCTGGCGCGCGCCGGCGGAGCCTTGGTCTCCGACTCGAATTCAAGCATCACACCCTCGAGTTACGCGCTAAATGCCGTGGCGACTTATACCTTTGCCATTTCCGCCACCAGCAGCATTCCCAACGGGGGTAAAATCGTGATAAACCTGCCGACGGAATATAGCTTGCAAGGAGTCACCGTCAACCTGGCGCAGCAAATCAGTAACACCACGAGCAGCGTACATCTCGCCTCATTCACGACTTCGACCCAATTCAACCAAAACCGCGTCATCCTGACCACCACCGGCGGCGATACCGTCGCGGGCGATATCATCACGGTAGTTCTCGGCGGCTTGACCAACCCGGGAACGGCCAACGTCTACCGACCCTTCTACGTCTACACCACCAAATCCAATGACGGCTTGCTGGACGGATCATACTTTGGATTCGAAACCGCGGACTACGGCTCCACGAGCGGACCACCGCCAACTGACACGGTGCATATCGGAGGCACTAATACTATCCATGTAGCCGTGTATAAAGACGTCAACGGGACGCTTACTCCGCTAAGCGGCGACGAACTCACCCAGGTCAAAGTCGGCATCGGTTGCCCGGACAAGGGCTTTTTCGCCGGAGAGCGCTGGCTCAACTCCAATTCGGTCGCGACTTATACCAACCTGCTCGACTGCAACTACATCGTCGGCGCCATGCCCTTCAACAAAGGCGATCAGTCGTTCTATAACACCTTTCTGCCGCCGGCCATGAAACCGGTAGTGGCCATGAACGGAAGAACTGTCACGAGTACCATGACCTTCGGCATCCCCGATGGCAGCATGAAGCTTGAGATCACCAACGGCGTAGCCGGACAAAACGCCTTCGTCCACGCATTTTCGGCGGATCTGGAATCCTTCTCCCCGGTCTTCACCAGTCCGACCTTCGTGACGGAAGGTTTCAGCGCCACGGGTACAGGTTACGTCATGCTCAAGTCCAAGAGCGGCACAAATTGGAGTCTTAACGTGGAAGGCGGACTCTATGGCAGCGAACAAAACTTCTCTAGCGGCGGAGTCAAATATTGGCCGCCCGCCATACCACAGCAGTACATCGGTTCCGCCGGGACGACTACGCTCGGCGCGTTCCCGTTCGTCCAAGCCGATAAAGCGCTGGTCGTAAGCCTGGTCAAAACCACAGGCGGCGCCATCAGCGATTCGTGCGTAGGCGTGAAACGTTCCGGCGGCGGCTTATTCACAGGATCTCAAGACGTGATTTGCCAACCCAACAGCGGCTCAAACTATGTATTTAAGGTACCGAGCGGCTCAATCACCATCGAAGTCATGCGGCCCGGTTTCGGAAAACCGGAAGAATATCCCGTAGGCATCACGGCCGCGACCACGACCAAGATCCTGTATCTATCCGCCCCGACCAACTACATCCAAGTCACGGTCAGAGACGGTAGCTTGCGACCTCTCGGCGGCGCTTCACTCTTTGCCAACGGATCAAGCGGCTTCGGCCAAGCCATGACCAACGCCTCGGGCACGGCGCTTATCTACGTACCTAATGGGACTTACAGCGTGCAAGGTTTCGCGCCAGCGCTCGGCCCGCTCACCGCCCAATCAGTCACGGTCAACAGTAACAATCCAACGCTGACCTTCACCATCAACTTATCCAACTTGCGCACGATTTCAGGCACCGTGACTATCGGGGGCACCGGGGTAGCGGGGGTCAAAATCGGCGCTCGCGGCACCGGCAGCACCAACGGCGGCAACGGGGCTGAAACGGATGCGAGCGGCAATTACGTATTATATGTGCCGTCCGGAACATACGAAGTCGGCGGTTGGTCGGATGACACCGGAGGATTACCGCCGCAGAACGTAAATGTCAGTACCGCCAACGCAACGGATATCAACTACACGTTGGCCGCGCTCGGCACTTTACGCATCTTGATCCAAAACGCCTCCGATATATCTCCCCTCTTCGCTGGAGCCTTCAGTGCTTCTACGGGCCGCGGCAACGGAAGTAATTCATGGACCTTGAGCGGCACCTCAAAATATACGGATATCAGGTTGCCGGCCGGTACCTATAATGTCCACGCCAACTCTCCGCTCGTAGGTGAAATCGCCCCGGCTGGGACCACGGCTGCGGTGATCGCCAACCAAACAGTGACTTCGACCTTGAATGTGGCGACTGTCGCCGACATGGTGAGCGTAACGGGAACCGTCTCGTTCGGAGGTACGGGCGTGCCGGATGTCGCGGTCTGGGCGAGCCGATCGGGAGGTCCGGGTTTCTACTCCACGGTTACGGATTCCGACGGTAACTATTCGCTCAAAGTCCCCACCGACCGCACCTACAAAGTCGGTGTGAAGATTCAAAACTACATCGCGACCAACGGCGACGAAAGCCTTTCCATCACCACCAGTACGAGCAAGGAATTCACGCTCTTAGCCGCCAGTTCGGTCATCAGCGGCCAAGTTTTGAGCGGTTCTACCGGCCTGGCCCAAGCCTGGGTCTCGGCCAAAAAGACCGTTGGTTCCAACGAGGTTTGGGTCAGCGGCGCGACGGATAACGCCGGCAACTTCTCGCTGAACGTGAATAGCGGCAGCACTTGGACGCTGTATGCCGATGCACCCTGCTACACACGCTCCAGCGGTCTATCCGGAATCGCCGGGGAAAGCGGCGTCAACCTCTCCTTGACCGCGACCGCCGGTTGCTCTGCACCCACGCCGGTGGTCAACGGTGTCACGCCGGCTTCCGGAGGTTCGGTGGCCAACTCCGATGTCTCGCTCGACTTCCCGGCCAACGTCTTGGGCACAGGACAAAGCACCGCTTCGATTTCGATCTCGGACGCCGCTGTCGTAAAATCTTCGGCCAACGCCACGCCTCTCCGCGGTTCGGTCCAAAGCATCACGGCCACCGACAGCGACGGCCGGAATATCGATTTGCAAGGCAATTACACAATCACCCTGAACTACGATCCCAATGCCCTGCCGACCGGATTCGATGAAGCTAGTCTGCAACTTGGTTACTTTGACACCAACTCCGGACAGTGGGAGCCCGTGGCTTCGACCGTAGATACCGTCAACAACAAGATTTCAGCGCAGCTCAACCACTTCACCGATATCGGCCCCATCCTGCCCGGCGTACCGGATAGGCCGACGGGACTGGCCGCCACTACGCAATCCGCGAGCGCCATCAATCTTTCGTGGACTGCGGTTTCCGGCGCGACCTCTTATGTCATCTATCGCCAAACGACGAATACCGACCCCTTCACGACCTCGATCGGCACGGCGACGACGGCGAGCTACAGCGATACTGGACGCAGCGCCTCGACCCTGTATTACTACAAAGTCGCTGGCGTAAACAGTAACGGCGAAGGCTTAAACTCGGTCTCCGCCAACGCCACGACCAACGCGGCAGCCTCCAACGACCTGGGCAGCGGCGCAGTCGGTTCTGCCGGACCCGGAGGAGGCGGCAGCAGCCAGACGGCCTATAATCCGACGTTCCAAACCCATACGGCCGACCCGAACAAAACTTCCAACCTATCTAATCTGGTGACACAAAAGGTAAACATCCACGCTCTGGTCAAATTGCCGGATGACGGCAACCTGAAAACGCAGGAAGATTCGGCCGTCTATTATATCGGCGCCGACGGCAAACGCCACGCTTTCCCCAATGCCAAGATCTACGCCACCTGGTATCTGGATTTCTCCGGGGTAAAGGTAGTGACTCCCGCACAACTAGCTTCGATCCCCCTGGGCGCCAATGTCCGTTACAAACCCGGCGTCAGGATGGTGAAGTTCACGACTGATCCCAAAACTTACGCCGTGTCGAGTGGCGGACAATTGCGCTGGATCAAGACGGAAGAGTTGGCGAAACAACTTTACGAGAGTGCCTGGAACACGAAGATTGACGACTTGAGCGACGCCTTCTACGTCAACTATACGTTCGGCAACGAGCTCTCGACGGCAACCGACTTCGTTCCGACCAAGCAAACGACCGGAGTAAGCCAAATAAGCGACGATCTCGGATTGTAAATCTAATCGAAACAGTCGCGAAAAAAGGGCCTTGCGATAAAGCAACGCTCTTTTTTTTCGAGTCCGCCAAACTCTTTCTACATGTCCTGTTTTTGGTGTTGCCTCCTCCCCGGGTTTCGCTCCAGCCTGCGATTCACACCCTTTCGGCGGGGACCTACCCTAGAAGCACAGCTTATGGACAAACCTAAACGCCCCGTGGAAACGGGGCGTTTTGATTTCAGTCAACCTCAATCCGGTTCAAATCAAAATTTGAACATGTCGGAGAATCCGCCGATCAAAGGCAGCGGTTGCTGTTTGCCGCTCGCGGCGTTGCTGATCCCGATGATGAGCAAGACTAAAGTCCCCAAGCTCAACAGCCAGCTGATGGTCATCCAGAGATAAAACGGGATGAACCAACTGACCACGTTCAACACGACCACCAACAGGAACAACACCAGGCCTTGTTTGGTGTGGTATTTCACGTAAGGATCTTTCTTGGCGTCTCCGGTCAAGAGCGGAACGAAAAACAGGATGTAAGCCACGATCGCCATGGTGGTATTTCGTGGTTGAGCGCCGGAAGATGGCATGACAGGTTTTTGGTCCATAGAAGAATGAGTTGATCGTTACTTATTAAGCGCCGCGTTTATTGGCTGGCCGCCAAGTTCCAATACAAGACTTCGAGTTCTTGATTTTCGCCGCCGCCGCTGTAGGTAAAAGTCAAAGATATGCTTTCGCCTTTCATCAAGGTCACGTTGCCGGAATCGGATTCTGCGGCGCTGGACAGCACCGTGTAACCTTTGCTCTTGAGCTCCGTCACCAATTTATTCAGATCCTCCGCCGTTACCACGCGCGGCACCTTGACGGTCGCCCCAAAACTACCGCTCTGCCCCCCCAGGTAACCCGTGCCATAAGCGGTTATTTTTGCTTTACCGAAAACCGCTTTGAGCGCCGGCTCGATTTCGCTGGACATGATCGGCGAAATTTCGCCCATCACGGTCGTCGCCTTGGTAGCATTGAATTTATCCTCTGGGGTCTTGGCCGCCTCGCGTGCTTCTTCGGCTTTCTGCTGCGCTTCACCCTGAATCATCTGTTTGGCGACTTCTTGCGCCACTTGATTGGATGCGCTGCCGCCGCCGGTTATCTTGCCCCACAAACTAGTATCCACTCCGTACGCTCCCTGCAAAATCTGGTTGACCAATCTCTGCTGGCGCCAACGGTTATAACCGTAATAAGCGCCGCCGACTACGATCAGCACCACGGCGGCGATGATCAGCGTATTTTTGTCCATTTTGACATTCATAGGCCAGGCCTTTCTTCCAATCAAAATGATTGGTAAGGGAATTAATTAAAGAATAAACGTCGACATTATATCACTTTACCGCCTCGAACCCCAATTCCAGCCATAGCTTCAGCGTACTCAATAGGTCACGTCCAAAAACGCTTTATACAAGTTGTTCACGGAAAAAGTCATGACCAGGAAATAACCCGTCTTATACATCGTCAATTGGTTGACTCCCTCGTCTTGTGTTTTATAACCGATGCCTTCGAGCTGCTTCTTCATCGCGACCACATCGTCACTCGTGATGACTCGAGCAAAGACATAACTCAACATCGATCCGGACATGTTGTCTATCAGTTTGACTTGTTTATCATACAGCTGGTTCAGGATCGGCAAGAGTTCGTTGTGGATGGTCAGGCTCTTGGCATTGATCGTCTCGACCGGGACTTTTCTTTCGAAATTGATCTCCGGCCACGTCCTTGACGCGGTCGAGGTGTTGGTTGAATTTTGGAGCGGGGTTTCATAAGCCGAAATCTTCGGCGCTAACGGACACTGCGTCGTTTTAGAACTCTTGAACGGGGCGTAAGAAGTGGCTTTTGCTTTTGTGTAGGCAGAAAATTCCGGTTTGCGTGACGTCAACTTAATCGCATAAGGACTCACCTGCGCGCTCAAATCGTTAGAAACGGCATACGGCGTCATCGGTTCGGTGACGACTTCGCCGGTATAATCAATGATCCAATCTTTATTATCCTTGACGTTGCCGCTGGCATCCAATTTCATCAGAAAACCATCTTTGTAATAAGTTATGCTGCTAAGCAAAACCGATTTGACCACACTGGTCTCATATTCACCGGCGATGATCGCCCCGCTATCCGCCGTCGCCTTCAAGACGTAGTTGATGGCTCCCCGTTGCGGATTGATTATTTTGGTCCAGCTGGCGTTCAACTCCTGGTCCATTTTCAGCATGAAAATACCGGAGCGAAAAGCATCTTGAGCGATTTTGATGGTCGCTTGGACTTTTTTCCAATCTTGTTGCGATTGCTTGCTCTTGTCGCGCGTGTCTTTCGACATTTCGGCTGCCCCGTATTTTTCGTCATACCATTTGCGCTGGGCGTTGACGGCTTGGACTTTTGCCCGATAATCATCGTCCGCCCAAGTGATGGGTCCGACCATCATCACTTTATCGTCAGTCGTCGAGAAAACAGAAAAGTCAGTCATCGGCATGGTGAATTCGTTGAAACCAAAGGTCATTTTCTTGACCCACGCCAGCTTGCCGGAAGAATCGAACTTGAATCCGATGTAAGAATTTTTTGGTTTTGAATTCAAATCTTGGCTGTCCGTCAACAAAGACATGGCCGATGGTCCGACTCCCAAGACAAGATAACCGTCATCTCGAGTCCGGATAAGACCGTGGATGATGCTGGCTCCTTGGCGTATCTTCTTCCAACCCAACTCATATCCGCCGTCTGCTTTTGGAATGGCCGCCGCCATATCCAGAGGCGTGCCTTCAAGACTTTTCGCCCATTCGAAGTTGAAATTTTTGTCGAATTTGACCAGACCCGGATAAGTGTCGAAGTTGTAAGGCGGAGTTTTTTCTGGATTCGGTTCGGTCATATTTCCCGCCAAGGCATAACCGCCGTCCGCCGTCGGGACCAGATAGGAATCATTTTTGCGCGCGATGAAATTTTTTATGTTCTTCGACCATCGGAGGTCGCCGTTCTGGTTGAATCTGAAGACTTTAAGCGAAGCAAACGGCAAATCCTGGTAGACATCACTATCCTCTCCCCTGGCGTTAGGTTCGAGATCAAGCAGGTTGGCGTAAAACAGAAAGCCCTGGTCATCGGTTTCCAACAAAGAATTTCGCGCGTCTTCCACGGCCGCGGTAAAAGATTTGCTCCACAGCGCGTTGCCGCTCTTGTCCAATTTAGTCAACAAGATTTTATTCACTTCTACGCCTGCGCTGGACTCCGCGGTGGTGATAAAACCCCAGACCTTAGAGGCCATCAGATATCCGCCGCTCTTCAACTCGATGATTGCCTGTACATCTTCTTCGCCCCGAGGATTCCCCACGCCGGCGGCATTAGTGGTCTTCAAGAATTTAAGCCACTGGATATTTCCCTGTTTATCGAGTTTGGCCACAAAACCATCCGGTGGGACGAACATGATGTTTGGATCGGTCGTGCCGGAAACGATATAACCGCCATCTTTGGTCGGCCAAGCGCCGTTGATTTTTGTGAACACCAAAAGCCGGAATGATTTCAGGAAAGTGGTATTGGCCAGCGGCATGATTCCCGTACCGTTGCTGGGCACGGCGCAGCTCGATTCCGCGTCAGCTGACGGGATTTGATCGCGGAAAAAAGACACGAAGGTCAGACAACCGGCCAACACAACAGCCAACCCCAAAACCTTCCAATTGCAGCGGAGGAAAATATGGATTTTTGCCATCTTGAAAAAGATAGATTATGCGTTGACGTCATTATCTCATTTTATGGAAAATGACGCAAAAAACATCCTTAAACCAAAAAAGAAGCGCAAAGCTTCTTTCTTGGTGGTCGTGTTGGATGCGATGTGTATCGCGTTCAACGCGATGGTAGCGCCTACGGGAGTCGAACCCGTCTTACATGGATGAGAACCATGTGTCCTAGCCGATAGACGAAGGCGCCGGGGTTGGCCAAAAGTTGAAAGTCTAAAGTCGAAAGTGATTAGACATTAAAAATTCTGACCTCTTTTCTATACTCACTACTCACTACTTCTATTTCCTCGCCAGCCAATCCGCCGTGTGACGAACCAACAGTTTTTCCGCCAGGTCGGGGCGGGCCATGAGTTCTTTGACGATGCGCTCCATGCGCACGCCTTGCGAACCTTTGACCAGCACGACATCTCCCTCGCGCAGCTTTTCTTGGATGAACAAACCAGCTTCGGCGCTCTTGGGGATGATGGCGATTTTATCCTCCGGAAAACCGGCAGCGCACGCGCCCCTGGCGACCGTGTGCGCGAGTGTACCACATAGGACCAGCAAGTCAATCCCCGCTTCCGCGGCCTGGCGACCCATCTTGAGATGCGTCTCCTCTTCCAGCGGGCCCATCTCGAGCATGTCGCCCAACGCCGCGATGCGCCTGCCGCCGTCCGGCAACGGGAATTCGGAGAGATCGTCCAACGCGGCAGCCACGGCGAGCGGCGATGAATTGTAAGTGTCGTCCAAAAGCCAAGTGTGTTTGATGCCCGGGATGAGACGCATACGCCCCGGCATGCCGTGGAAGCGGCTTTCCAGACGCGCGATGGCTTTGTCCACGTCGCCTTTTATCGCGCAGACCACGGTGAGCGCGGCGGCGGCGGCGAAAGCCTGGGAGCGTCCCACGGTGCCCGTGATATTCGCGTACTTTTCCGTTCCACCGACGCGTACGACCAAGCGCAAACCGGAATGCGCCGGATCATCTTTGTCCACGTTCATCTCCGCCGATTCGATCTTAACGTCCGCAAATTCATCCGTGCCGTAAGTCAAAGCTTTGTGCGGCAACATGTGACGCAACTCCGAGACCAAGATATCGTCGGCGTTGGAGACGGCTGTGCCGTCTTCCGGCAGCATGGCTAGGATGGCCGCCTCCTCGCGCGCCACGCCTTCGATTGAGCCGAAAAATTCCGTATGTTCGGCGCCGATGGCGGTCAAGACGCCGATGCGCGGTTTGACGATGCCCATGAGCCGCGCCAAATCGCCGGGGCGATCCGTGCCGAGCTCGAGCACAAAAGTCTTGGCGCGCAAACCGATGACGCCGAGCGAAGTGAGCCAGGCTTTGAGCAACAACCAGCTCCATTTGAACGGCGATCGACGCGGCATGCCCACGCCCAAAATCGTCATGGGCACGCCCAAGTCATTATTGAAATTCTTATCCGACATCGCAACTTGACTCCCCACTTCATCTGCCCCCAGCGCGACGCCGATGGCCGTCTTGGTCGAAGTCTTGCCGACCGATCCGGCTACGCCGATGACCAAAGGCTTGTCGCGCAAGATGGCGCGGCGTACCGAGCGAGCCAGAAATTTTTCGAATATATGTTGGAGAGACATAGGGAATAGTGAATATGGAATTTAGAATATGGAATATGGAAGAGTAATCAGCCGAGCAGTTCCTGGGATTTGGTTAATAGGGCGTTGAGCAGCCTATGGACTGTCTCGAATGAGTATTCGATTTTTTGGAAATCCTGAACCGGAATATACCCCACATCTCGTGAAACAATCAATTGATTTTGTAATTCGATCAAAGAACCTCTGGCCATGATATAAAAATGTATTTTATCTTTCATCGATCTTCGTCCAAACCCCTCTGCGATATTCGAGGTCACGGAAATCGCGGCCCGTCTCATTTGACTGACTAAACCGTAAATTTCTTCTTTCGGAAATCTTTTCGTCAAGGCATAAACTTCCAATACCAAAACGTGCCCATTTTTCCAAACCTCCAAATCTTGGAACGTAACGCATTTTTTCCTATCTTGAATTCTATCTTCCATATTCCAAATTCTATATTCTAGATTCACTCTTAGTCCTCGAAATCCTGTCTTCCATATTCCATATTCTATATTCCAACTTCACTCTTCTGCAACGGTTGCGTCAACGGCGGAACGACCACGGGCTTGACCTTGCCCACCGGCCTTTCCGGCGGGACCTCCAGGTATGAAAGCAGAAATTTAGCCATTTCGCCAAATGCCGGAGCAGCCGACGACTCGGCCCACTCCACGTCGCGCGGATGGTCAATCTTGACCAGCATGACGAATTTTGGATCGCTGGCTGGAGCATAACCCGCGAATGAACCGATGGTTATGTTGGGATCATAACCCGGACCATCTGTTCTCGGCACCTGCGCCGTGCCCGTCTTGCCGCCCACCCAATATCCCGGTACTCCGGCGCGTTTGCCATGGCCGTTCTCCACGACCGAAACCAACATGCCGCCGATGAGCCTTGAAGCGCGCGAGGTGATGGGCTGGCCGATGACCTTGGGTTTAGTTTTTTCGCGGCTGCCGTCCGGATGCACAATCTCGTCCACCACATACGGTCGCATGAGTTTGCCGCCGTTGGCCAGCGCCGCGTACCCCGACACGAGCTGCAGCGGCGTGACCGAGATGCCTTGTCCGAACGAACCCGTGGCCGCGAAGATGCTGCCCTTTTTCGCCAAGCCTGAAATGTCACCTATGGATTCCGGCGCGAGGTCGATCCCGGTCTTGACGCCAAAACCGAAATTCTCGACATAGCGGCGAAATGCATCCTTGCCCAATTGGCGCTGCACGAAAATGGTGCCGGTGTTCAGGGATTTATCCAGCACGTCCACCATGCTTTGGATGCCATGACTCAAGCTGTCAGAATTTTTTATCTTGAAACCGTCGATCTCTTCGACTCCGGTGTCGTTGTAGGTGGTCTTGGGGGAAATTTTTTCCGCATCCAACCCAGCCGCCAGCGTGATGGGTTTGAAGACCGAACCGGGCTCATACGAACCGAAGACTGCGGGGTTGTTGAGCACGTATAAATCTTTTATCTTGCCGTATTCCGCCGGATCGAAGTCTGGCGCCGAGCACATGGCCAGGATGGCGCCGGTCTGCGGATCCATGATGATGATCGAGCCGCTGTCTGCGCCGTGGCGTCGCACCGCATTTTGGATGGAGGTGCAGGCTTGATATTGGATGGCGGGATCGATGGTCAAGATGATATCCGAGCCGTTCACCGCGGCTTGCAGCTGGTTGTCGCCCACGGCGATGCGCCGCCCGCCCGCGTCTTTTTCCGCCGACAAGCTGCCCGGCACACCGGCCAGGATTTTATTGTAATTCGACTCAAGCCCGTATTTTCCTTTGAACGCGCCGTGTTCATCCGCTGCGACATAGCCGATAAGCTGGCCGCCCATATTTTTTTCAGGATAGAAACGCGCCGGCATCTCGACCGAACCTACGCCGTCGAGATTCTGGTCGCGCAACGCTTTCACGGTGTCGGCATCAACTTCGTTAGCCAAACGCTCGTACGGATCATCTTGCCGCTTGGTCAGCTTGGCGATGATTTCTTCTTCAGGCAACTTGAGCGTCGTGGCCAGGGCGCGCCCCGTCGAAGTCGCGTCTTTGATGTCTTTAGGCACGGCGTAGACCTGCCAGACCAAGCGATTACCGGCGAGCGGGTGCAGCGACCCGTCGGTCCGATCGCGCACCAGAATCTGTCCACGCACCGGGTTGAGTTTGGTCTGCAAGTCGTGCTGGTCCGAAGCCAAGAGCGCATAAAAACCATATTGCATGACCTGGAGATATCCCAGGCGCAACACGATGAGCGCGGCGAGAGCAAGAAAAAACCAAGTCAGGAAACGAAAACGCGCATCCGGTCCCACCGAACGATTACGCTCGCGCTTAAGTCCCATCAGATCGCGCATGGAAACGATGATAGCATGCGGGAAATGGGGCTAGAAACCGGAATCTGGGGGTTGGAATGTAGAATCTGGAAGCTAGAAGCTGGAATCTGGAATAGTACCAGCTTCTAGATTCTAAATTCTAGCTTCCAGCTTCTAGCTTCCAGCTTCCAAATACTTCTTCCCTTTCAGTTTTTCCGGCAGATAATCTTGCTTTACCGGAGCTTTGAACGCCGGATTGTATTTATAGTCTTTGCCGTAGCCCAAATCCCGCATGAGTTCGGTCGGGGCGTTGCGCAGATGGAGCGGCACGGGTTCGTTGGGCAGACGGCGGATGTCGGATTGCACGCGCCTATAAGCCTCGTAAAGCGCGTTGGATTTAGGGGCGCGCGCCAGATAAGCCGTGACTTGCGCCAAGATGACGTTACACTCCGGCATGCCGATGAAATGCGCAGCTTGATAACCAGCCACAGCTTGAATGAGCGCTTGCGGATCGGCCAAACCCACGTCCTCTGACGCAAAACGCACCAGCCGACGCGCGACGTATAAAGAATCCTCCCCGCTCTCAAGCATGCGGCCCAACCAATACAACGCCGCATCTGCATCCGAGCCGCGCAACGACTTGTGCAGCGCGGAGATGATGTTGTAATGCTCCTCGCCCGCTTTGTCATACAGGATATGCGAGCGCTGAAGCAAAGATTTTAGATCGACGCTGGAAAGGATGATTTTCTTGGGCGCCGGTTTTTTGGCTTGTCCGGCTTTGACCAGATTTTCGAGCGTGTTCAAAGCCACGCGCGCATCGCCATCCGCCACGCTCACGATCTCGTCCAAGACTTCGTCGGGAATCTCGAGCGCCAGCTTGCCGAAGCCGCGCTCTGCATCTTGAGCCGCGCGCAACACCAGGCTGCGCACGTCCTCTGCTCCAAGTTTGGCCAAGACGAAAACTTTGCAGCGCGAGAGCAACGCCGAGTTGACTTCGAAGCTCGGGTTCTCGGTCGTCGCGCCGATCAAGATCATGGTGCCGTTTTCCACGAACGGCAAAAACGCGTCTTGCTGACCTTTGTTGAAGCGATGGATTTCATCAATGAACAAAATCGTGCGTCGACTTTTGAAGTCAAGCCGATTCTCCGCCTCTTTGATGATCTGGCGGACTTCAGACACGCCCGCGGTCACGGCCGAGAGCTGCTCGAATTCCATGCCGGAAACCGCGGCCAGGACGCGCGCCAGAGTGGTCTTGCCTGAACCCGGCGGACCCCAAAAGATCATCGAGGGCACATTGCCGGACTCGATCATGCCGCGAAACACGGCGCCCGATTTGACCATCTCGCTCTGCCCCACGACTTCATCAAAAGTCACCGGACGCATGCGGTCGGCCAAAGGCGCAAATTTACGTCGGCGTTCCTGATTCGCCGCATCAAAAAGTGTGGGCATAGGGGTAGGGGCGCATGCCATGCGCCCCCGCTGGTAGACGGTAGCCAGACATCCTGACCTTTCTTGTCATCCCGGCCAAGCAGCAGCGCGAGCCGGGATCCATCGGAGGTCCCGGCTCAAGGCCGGGATGACAAAATTTGGCTACCCGCTCGTTCTGCGATCTACCATAGAACAAATATAGAACAGCCTGGCTCAATCTGCAAATGTTTTGACAAATTGAGCGTATTCTGACACTTTAGACGCAGTTCATTCCATTGCGGAAAGGCGGTAGGTACAGTCCCCATGCTTAGCGTGACCAACATGAAAGACACCGAAAAAAGCCAGGCGCTGAACGTACTGAAGTCGGGTTTCTCCAAAATCCTCGGACACTTGGATGCGGAAGAGCTCGCCGTGTTGAGCTTGGCACGCTTGCGCCAGACCAACCCGAACCCAGATTCCGACGACTACGCCATCGGTGTATTCCGCGAAGCTGGTTACGAACTGGGCGCGGCCTTCATCGCTGAACAAGCGCTTCTGACCTTCCAAGGCTTCGTCGCGGTCGATGAAAAGACCGACGGCGAAGTTGAAGTGATGCGGCTCGTCCAGATCGTCGGGAGCGAGGAAGTCACCCAGGTCTTCATGCAGCTGCTCGAAGAAACCGACCTGCTGCAGAGATTTCTGCAGTGCACGGCCAAGCTCTTGGGCTGCGAAATCGACCCCGCAGATCGCCCGTCGGTCGTCTTCGCCCAGGCCGACCTCAATTGAGCCGTCCAAAAGGAGACAGCATGGATACACGATTGGAGACCAAAGAACTCCTCAAGGCATATCTGCTCTTGCTCGACACTTGGGCCGTGGCCGGGGAGGTCATCCAACGCGAATTCCCGGAGCTTGAACCGACAGAGGGCTTGACGGAGGATGACCGAAGAGGCGCTGCCTCCTTCATCCTGAATCAGAGCCAGCGGCAAATGTTCACAGCCATAAAGGACATCTTGCTCGCGGATCCGCTATTCCAATCCGCCATGGGTGCCTATCGCGGTGACATGAAGCTCTTCTTCGAGTGTTGGGATGAGACTGCCCTCGAAAAACGTATCTGCACCTCGATGCTGCAGCGATTGGATTTACCAAGGGACATCGTGGATTTGGACCCCAGAGAGTACCACGTCATCGACTGACGACGTGAAACCCCGACTTCTCAAGCGGACCTCAATTGATCCGACCGAAAGGAAGTAGCATGGATACCCGACAGCCGATCAAGGAACGCCTCAAGGCATATCTGCTTTCGCTCGACTACGCCACCGTGGCCAACGAAGTCGTCCGACGCGTCTTCCCGGAACTTAAACCGGCGAAGGACACGAGACCAAGGCATGAATGCGCGCCCATCGTCATCCTGTTGCACCAACGCAAGCGGCGGATGATTGATGCCGCTAAAGCCATCCTGTTCGAGGATCCTCAATTCCAGTCCGCCATGGACACGTCCCCCGATGATCCAGGACTCATGGTAGAGTGCATGAATGAAACTAACTTCGTCGAAAAAGTCTTCAACCGAGTCCTCAAGCGGCTCGGTTTGCCGGAGGACTGGTTCAGCCCCATGTCTGACATCGCTCGAAAGCACGCCAACTGACGACGTGAAACCCCGACTTCTCAAGTCGGGGCTTATTTTTTAATGGACGTCACGCTTCATTCTCTCCAATCCAAGGTAAAATCATCTGTCATTGCGAGGAGTCCCGTTTGACGGGACGACGAAGCAATCTCTGGGATTCAGAGATTGCTTCGCGCGATTAATCTATGCGCTCGCAATGACAAGCGGTCTATTTCCCACGTCTGCGCTCGCGCTCTTGGAAGATCGCCAGTGCTTTATCCAATTCCGCGGTGTCGAAATCCGGCCAATGTTTTTCGCAAAAATATAATTCGCTGTACACCGACTCCCAAGCCAGAAAACCCGACAGCCGTTCTTCGCCTGAAGTGCGCACGACGAGATCCGGTTCGGGCATGTCCGGCCAATACAAACGTTGATTGATTTCCGCTTCCGTGACGTCTTCCGGTTTGAGGCCATCCGCGATGGCGCGACGGCAGGCATCGACGATCTCGGCGCGCCCGCCGTAATTCAAACATAAACCTAAAGTCGCGGCGCTGTTGGCGCTGGAATCGCGTTCCATGCTCTCGATGGCACGCCGCGTAGATTCGCGCAGACCCTCGCGCCGCCCCAAGACGCGAATGCGCGCTCCCCTGTCCAAAAAGCGTTTAAAATCTTTCTCCAACGCTTGATCGAACAAATTCATGAGGAACTCGACCTCTTCGGCGGAGCGCCGCCAATTTTCGGTCGAGAAAGCAAAAACCGTCAGGTTAGGGATGCCTCGATCAAGGCAAGCCTCTCCGATTTCCAACAAGCGATCATACCCGGCACGATGCCCCATGAAAGCCGGCAGCCCGCGCTCTTTAGCCCAGCGCCGGTTGCCGTCCATGATCAACGCAAGATGATTAAGCGGTGCAGTCATATTCAAAGCCTAACACGCAGCCGAGCCCAGTCAATGAAGGCGATACACAGGTGGTATGCCGCATGGATTGGCCGGCTCGTCAGGGATTCCGTCATATAAAAGCAAATGTCATCCTCGAGCCCCGCATCGAGTGCGGGGTAAACTCCGCGAAGGATCCTCCTATACCTTAAGGAATTGGAAGATTCTTCGGCCGTCAGACGGCCTCAAGAATGACATTTTATTTATCCCCGGTCCGAAAGCCGGAATCCGGTACCTTTTTATCGCGCGCCTGTCACCGATCCCGACGCGCCGCCGGAGCCTTCTCCCGTCATGCCTCCGCCGATGGATTTGAGACAGGCTTCGCGGCATGAACCGTAGGATGAATTGCACGTCGCTTGTTTGTCGACGTTGTCTGAAGCCGCCGAGCGGCAAAGATTGAAATCAGTCGTGCAGGCGTTTTCGCATTTGATGGTGATTTGTTGTCCGGGCGCTTGATTAGTCTGCGAAGTGCCGCCCGAAGAGGCGGTGCCGGAAGCGGTGCAGGCGACTTCCAGGCAGACGGTTTGGATTTGGTTGCAGTCTTTTATCCCGGTATCAGAGTTTCTGTTGGCTTGACGGCAAATAGCGTTTTCGCGGCGGCATTGGCTTTGGCAAGTCGAGCTGTCCACGGTCGTTTTTGCCGCGACGGCTCCCACCCCGCAAGACGAGAGGCAGGTCGCGTCTGTCGCGCGGCATGCTTGAGCGGTCGTTTTGTTGTTACCCGCCTGCCGCACGCAAGCGCCCAACTGCACCGCGCATGAAGTCTCGCAAGTTATGGCCGAGGAACGGCAATCTTGGAGACACGAGCTGATTTTGCTCGCAGCGCATCCGGAACTGCCTTGACTCGCCCGGCCGCCCACGACCGTAGCGCAAGAAGTCTTTTGTCGCGCGCAAGCCATGGCGCATTCGCTCACGCTTGGATTCGACAGCACTTGATCAGTCGCTTGACCGGACAAGCCGTCGATCTTCAAACTCAAACTGTCGAGCCTGGCGTTCAAGATGTTCAATTGGTTCTGCAAAGTATTCAAGGTGATGTTTGAACCCGTCGTCACCGCAGTCGCGTCGGTCATAGCGATGACGAAAACCGGCGCAGCCATGATCATGATGACCGCAGCCGCGAGCAACGCACCCTCGGCGGCAAAATGATGCCGCCATGAAAATTCAACCAAGGATTTCTTCTGGCGTTGGCTTTTGACCGGCATATATCAAGAGTATAGCACGATTCTTGCCATTTCAGAGGCAAATTGCTACTATCCTGCTGCGAAAAGAAGTTAAAAGTGAATACGTGTTCCGACGACTTTCGACACAATTCGGGCTATAGCGCAGTTGGTAGCGCGCTTCGTTCGGGACGAAGAGGCCGTGGGTTCGAGTCCCACTAGCCCGACCACGTAAAAACGACAGCTCACGCTGTCGTTTTTACGTGAGCCACGTGGCGCATCTACCTAAATGCGCTTTACGTGGCCACGGGTGTTGGAGTCGCTGTCGTTCACGTGGCACGGCGCTCGCGTGTGCCGTGCCGTGGCGCATTTTTCATTTTATGCGAATGGATTTTTGTTCGCTGACGCGGCGGCCCAAGGATACGGCGGCAGATAAATCGTCGGCGCGCCGGCGTATTTATCCAGCCAAGCTTTGAGGTATGCCGTGGCCAGTACGTCGTCTTCGTTGTACTTGATGATGTCTTCCAGGATGGAACGGTCGCCGGTGGCTTTGAATTGTTCAAAGCGATCGATCGACACCGCGCCATTGGCGATGTCGCCGCGCCATTTGAAGCCTAGGAATTTGGCGATGTTCTTGAGGCCGTAGAAATGCAGCGGATAAGTGATGGAATGTTTGGTCAATTCCTTCAGATCGACTGTCTTGTCCCTAAAATAATCCAGCCAGATGCTCCCGCCGTAACGCTGTTCCAGGGTCTTGAGGCGCGAAAGTTCGTAGGACGAATAATGGTAGACCGCATAATCGCCCGGCAGGGTCTTGATCCAGTCCAGGAAATCCGACCACATGGCGTGTTCCTGTTCCAAAGTCTCGGCCACGAAAGCTTTATACTCGGTGACGCCATCATGTTTGATCAAGATGCCATAAAGATAGTCGAGTCCGGTCGGCGGATCGCTCTCGATATCAAAGTGGATTTCCCAACCCGGATAATCAAGTTTCACGGGACGGCGCACGATAATGCTGTCATTTTCCAATGATTCGGCTTGAATTTTGATGGTTTCAAGCGCGTGTTCGGTCAGCCCTTTCACCGCTCCGACCAAGCTTGCGATACTCATGTCTGCCGCGTCAGCCACGTTGCGAACACCTAAAGTGCGCAAAGCTTTAAGCTTTTGAACATCAACGTTATACAATCGAGCGATATCGTTCTTGGCGACGGCATCAGCCTCACACAGCACGCCCCATTGGCCGACTTCAAGACAGGCTTTGCGCAACACCGGAAGCGGTTTTTTCCCATCCGCAAGCGATTCGATATCCGCCATGAGCGCGGCGTAATCGTCTTTTATGCCTCGCGGATCAAAGGGCAGGCAAATCTTGTCGGCGTTGATGATCGCAGCTTCTTCGGGTTCCTTGTCTTGCGTATGCTTGAGCAACTCGGAATAAAAAGCCAGTTGATATTTTTGGTATTTTTCAAGCTCATGCGTGGACTTGATATCTATCGGTACGTAATGCCACTCCCCCAATGCGCTAGCACCCTCGCGCTTCTCCAGGATGTCCGGCCTGCCGGTCCGGTTGCCCCAAAGCAAAGTTCCCTGGTAGATGATCGGGACGCCAAGACGCATGAGTTGCAAGGTTTGGGCCGCGTCTTTTTCCGCATCGCCGCTCGGCGCGAGCTCGGTCATGTCGCGTTGGCTATACAAACTCTCGACCACAACCTGCTCATGTTCGACGCCATCTTCCAAACGCCGCTTTTCGCCCTCCGATAAAGGGCGCTTGAGCTTGGCTTCCTCTGGCGTAGCGAAGCGATCATAATACGGCCAATGCGGACATTGGAAATATTTGTAGATATCCGTGGCGGTGATATAGCCCATAGCTCACGAGGTTGAAGCGGCTAGCTTGCGAAAAGCTTTGAAGCTCTGGACGTAGAGTTTGAACAATTTGGGCTTGACCCGGCCTTTCAGCAAGTCGTGCATCGCCTCTTCCCACCAGACTTTTTCCGCGCGACCCACGAACAACGCCCACGGATCATCGCCGTTCCGCGCGATGCGCAAGATGCCGCGCAGATTGTCTATGTGGTCAGCGCACTTGATGGCCAAAGCCTCGGGCGAGGCCTGTTTTAGGCTGGCCAAAAAAGCCGACTTGCGCTCTTTCCAGTCCTTTATCTGTGTTTGTTCCGTGACTTCAGCCACCAAAGCCGCAATGCGGCGTTTGAAGAGGCGCGCGATATAAGCTTGCGTGACATCCGTATCCTCGAGCACGTCATGCAACAGACCGGCGGCGATGACCTCTTCCGCATATCCGGCTTGCGCCAAAAGCAAACCCACGGAATATGGATGGACGATGTACGGCACTTGGCGGTTCGGGTCGCGACGCAGTTGGCCGGCGTGCCAGATGGTCGCCATCTCAAGAGCTAGCGCGATTGGTTCGGAGAACTTCATGTCAGATGTTCCTTCGATATACTCAAGACTTAAGTTTTTCGCGGAATGTTTTTTGGAGCCAACCGGTGCGGATGTAATGGAATCCGGCGAAGTATCCGAAATAGGAGCCGAGGACCGACCAGCCAGCCAGGCTTAACAGCGCAGTCTTGAGCGAAAGCAAATCTGGCCAAATGGTCCGCAACGCCAGCAGCACCACTGCCCCGATAAAGACGAATAAGGCGCACCAAAAAATCTGGGTGTAAAAAACCGCCATCTTGTATAAACGCCGCGTTTTAGGGTCAGTCGGCAAAAAATCAAAATCAGGCCGCTCTAGTTTGGGCTTGAGGGGAGGCGGTTTGGGGAACTGCATGAATGGATGATAGCAAAAAAGCGCAGGAAACTGGAATTTAGAAGTTAGAATTTGGAATTTGGAATGTAAACCCGGAATTCTAAATTCCAAATTCTACATTCCAACTTCAAGATTCTACCCCGCCCCCTACTTCGTCTCCTTGTGTGGCTTATGCTCTTTGCAATGCTTGCAGAACTTGTTGGTCTCAAGCCTGGCCTTGATGGTCTTTTTATTCTTAAAAGAATGGTAGTTCACCATCTTGCAGGCTGTGCACTCGAGCTTGATCAGATTATCTTGCGACATATAGATGAAGTTAACCCGCCTGTTCGGAAAGAATTGGAGCCGACGGCCGGGATTGAACCGGCGACCAACGGTTTACAAAACCGCTGCTCTACCGCTGAGCTACGTCGGCCCAGCGTTTTAACGAATTTTAAATGCAGCGAAAGGATAACGTTTTTCGGGTTTTTAGTCAATACGGGCTAGCTTGTAGACGGTAGACGGTAGGCTGTAGCCAAATATTTCGTCTTCCTGAGCCCCGCATCGCGTGCGGGGTAAACTCCGCGATAGCGCAGTCGAAGGACCTTTATCAGCGTTCGGTTCAGAGGTCTCTTATAAAAATCCTTCGACCACGTAGAACGTGGCACGGCAAGCTCAAGACGACAAAATATCGGCTACCGGCTTACCAAGCAGGGCGCATGACCATGCGCTCCTACTCTATCCTCTATTTTTTCACCGGCGTTGGCATGATCTGAATCGAACCGCCGCCTGACTCGACGGGGTAGGTCTCGTATTGCGGCTCGGGTACGGCCGGGTAGGCAATTTTGCCGCTATCGGCTAGATCGAAAAGATGGTTCAGCGCTATGCCGTTGTTCGAGAAAGTGAGCAGCGTGTCCTGGGCGTATGAAGCGCGCGAGATGTCGTCGTCAGATGCGCCGTAATAGTAGCCGGACTTGATGAACTCATCTTGGCTGGAATGCTGGGTGACGCGGCCGATGAGCTCGAAACCTTTATCCAAAGTCAGGCGATAGACGTAAGCACCCTGGAAAGTGAAGTCGCCGTACTCGCTCCCCTGCCGCTCGGGATAATTTTTTGTTTCGGGCGACAGCTCGGCCAAGAGCACGGGCAGGACCAGAAGTTGTTTGCTCGGCGCATAGAGGAAGGCTTTGTGGTCATGCAACGCCGGCGAATCGCTGCCGCGGTCGCCGATCTCCGTCTTCCACAGCTCCTTAGGGTGAGCCACGTCGCTGACGTCGAAAATCGCTAGCTTCAAACCCTGGTACCAGGCAAAACTTTGCTCCGGCGCATCATCGGCATTCTTGCCCAAGCCGATCACATGCGTGTCGTCCATGGGATGCAGATAATCAGAGTAGCCGGGAATTTTGAGCTTGCCTAAGATGGACGGCGCATCGGGGTTGGATAAATCGAGTACGAAGAACGGATCGATCTTCTTGAACGTCACGAGATAACCGCGCTTGCCCGCGAAACGCACGGAGTAGATTTGCTCGCCGGGCGCGATGCCTTCGATCTTGCCGCGCGGCTTGAGGTTTGAAGATAGCACAAAGAGATTGCTGGTCGAGGGCTTTCGGCTATCCCAAACCTGGCCTTTGGTGGTCGCCACGCGCAAGTTGCCGTCGAATTCGTCCAACGAGAATTGATTCAAGAGATGACCCGCAACCGTGCCTTTGGCTTTGTATGTGGCTGTGCCGTCTTGCAACGCGAATTTATAGATCAGCGTCTTCTCGGCGTCAAGCGTGCCGTCCAGACTGTCGCGCACCGCGGGTTGCGACCAATCGGCCCGCGCCACGTACAGATTGTCCGGCGTGGCGTAAATCGTTTCGCTCGAACCCAAGATTACGCTGCGCTTGATCTCGCCCGCGCCATTCATGCCGAGTGAGGCCACGGCGAGATATTGGTTGGATGGTTGGACATCGAAATACGCCACCTCGCCGCAACGCGCCATGGGCTTGAATGAAGTGCCAGCTTTGGAATCGCGATAGGCCGGCACGATGCCGTTTTCGTCGGTAGCCGAGGCCTCTTGCCACGGCGACCAAGCGTTCATGACCAGATAGACGCGGCCTTTGATCAGGCGCGTGCTCGAAAGCGAGCCGTCGAATTCGACCGTGCGTAATTTTTTGGGTTTTGACGGATCGCTCACGTCCCAGATTTGCGCCACCGTCACCGAATTGCCGCGCCAAGGATAGGACGCAACGCCGGGAGCGAGCTTGCCCGACATGGGCATGGGATAGATGCGCTCTTCGTACTTCGTGCCCAAAATCATGACTTTTCCTTTTTCGACGTATAGATCTTGCGCCGTGAGATCCTTGAGTTCGGTGGTGGACAGAAGTTTAGCTTGGGGCGCAGGATTGATGCGTGAGAGGATTAAACGATTTTTCGAAAGATGATAAGCGTAAGTGCCGTCGAGCTTGACCACGTCGGCTTCGTCCACGCCCGCGACCTGCACGTTGGTCTGCGAGTAATCTTGATCCGCCACCGCCTTCGTCCCGACAGCCGAGTCCTCGGCAGCTTGCGGAGCGGTCGCGCGCATCGGCACCGGCACACCCTTGAGCGTGCCGCCCGCGGCGTAATTCGAACCCGCTTTGGCGATGCTGTTCTTGAGCGCGGCGCAGGTCGTGAATTTGCCCACGCCGACCACGGCGCGTGGCGTCACGCTGGGCGCGGCGAGCTGCGGGAAGACGATCCCGGGCAAAGCGAAAGTCGCACTGATGAGTCCGACGGCCGCGGCGCCTAACAGCTTCAAAAATGCAGAGTTGAGAAAAGGCATAAAGTCAGTTTAAAATTTAAAATTTAAAGTTTAAAACTTATGGCGTGATTTTTCGGCTTCATTAACTTTAAGTTTTAAACTTTGAGCTTTGAGTTGCTTCCTCCATATTAACATGAACGGTAGATTGTCCAAGCGATGACACGCGACGCAAGTGGACAGCAGCTTAAAAGTAGCTCATCCTTATGTTTGGCTACTAGCTCACCGCGGACGCATGACCATGCGCCCCTACCCTCCTTATATGAAACTCTCCACCAAATTCATCTTGGCCTTGCTCGGTGCATTAATCTTTTTAGGTTTGGGTGGCTGGTTGGGTTATCGCTTGACGCGCCCGGCGGCGGGTCCGGCAACCCAAATCAATTCCCAATCCATCCTCACGGCTTTGCACGACCGCGGTTTCCTGGTGACCCAAACTTTCGTCTTCAATCAACCGGCGACAATCAAAAAAACCACAGGCAGCGCGCTGGGTGATTTCTTTTTCGGCCAGACTATCACGGCGCGCGGCACGATGGAAGTGAACTTGGGTATCGACCTGGCTAAAGTCGCGGCCGAAGACGTGGTCATCTCGGATAGCCAAATCAAAGTCGTGATACCGCACGCCCAACTCTTCAACGCACGGCTCGTCGGCCCGCTGGAAGTGAAAAATGAAAAAGGCCTGCTCAAGCGCCTGACCGATTCCGATCCAGGTTATAACGAAGCGCAGCAGCTGTTAGGCAGCGAAGCGGAAAAAGCAGCGCTCAAACCGGAGCTCTTATCGCGAGCGGAACAGACCGCCAAGGAAGACACGGCGCGCCTGCTGGGCTATGTCGCGCCAGGCAAGACGATCACGGTGGAGTTCAAATAAATCAATACTTGCCGGGGAAAAAAGCTTGCTCGACGGCGTGGCGGTCAATCTCGCTGATAAGTCCGGCTTCATGCAATTTTTTAAGTTCGCGGCGCAAGGCCAAAGGATACCAACCGTCGGCGCGTGAAAGATCATGCACGGTTTTTTCGACCGCTGCGCGCTCGCTCTGTCCCAGCGTATTCAACTTCAGGAGCAAGGTTGAAAGTTCCGCAGGCGAGATGTGGAGCGAAGGCATAGTTTTAGACATGATACCTTAAAATCGTTCAAGCTGTCCCTTCGACAAGCTTAGGGAATATCAGAGAAATTTCTAATGACTAATTTCTAATGTCTAAACAATAGTTCCTGAGTTCATCGAAGGACTACCATGTCGGAATATTGAGTTTCCGCTTAAACAAACAGCCGCCCCGGTAGTTAGGGACGGCTAGACCAGACGAGTTTTCGCGGACAGCTCGAAGAATCTTTCGAGCGCGTCTGGATTGACTTCCGCACGGTATCCGCAATCGTCATTGGGGCAGCCCCAATATCTGCGGTTGAGGGATGGCGGGACGCTCCCCCCGTGCTTGGCCATTTGGCGCTTGGACAGAAAAATGGTGCGGGTATTGCAGTGCGGACAAAGCGGAGCGAGACTGTCCAACTCGTCCTGCGCTGCGGCGCGGCGTCGTTCCAACTCTTCGACGTATTCGGGCGTATCGCCCACTTGATGCGTCTTGAGCAGGTCGGCGTAAGCCTCTTCTTCCAGGAAGTTTTTGGTTCCCCGGTCGAAGATGCGGATGTGGTTTTTGGCCACGATCCAGGTCATGTTGAGAAGCCAGTGGTCGCCGGCTTCATCGCTACAGGCCACGGTCTCGCGGATGAGCCGCGATTTTTCGTTCGACTCCTCTTCGACGGACTCGAGCGTAACGACACCACGGTACCGCATCTTCAAATAATGCTCCGCGGGAATCATGCCACACCTCCGATGAATGAACGGCGGGACTGACACTTGCAACACGCGCCAAGACTAGCATTTATCAAAGGAAAAATCAAGATTAGGGGCTATTTCCGCAGACGGCTGCGCTTCCATGACAAAAATATAGCCGCTTTGAGGCGACGTGGGACGGCATCGCGTTTAACGCGACGATAGGTCGCATTCAGGGCGACTAAAATGACTAAGGCGGTGAACATCAGCCGTGCAACGAGGCTGACTAGGTTAATATGACGTGTCACGTCATTCGCAAACGACGTGACGAGATTACTTTTCATCATCCCGACTTTGAGCCGGGATTTCTGGCTACCGTCTACAGCCTACCGCCTACTGACTAACAAAAAGACAGCGCCGAAGCGCTGTCTTGTTGATTCCACTGTTGGATTACCAGCGGTTGCCACCGCGGCTTCCGCCTCCGCCGCCTCCGCCGTTCTGGCGTTGCGGGCGCTCTTCCATAGGACGAGCCTCATTGACAGTGATGGCGCGACCATCGAGGTCAGCACCGTTCCACTTAGCAATGGCGGCATCAGCCTCTTCCTGCGTGGCCATCTCCACAAAGCCGAAGCCCTTGGAGCGACCAGACATGCGGTCCATGATGATCTGGGCCGACACGACTTCGCCTGACTGTGAAAAACAATCGCGCAGAGCTTCCTCGGTGGTGCTCCACGACAAGTTACCGACGTACAACTTCTTACCCATAGTAACAAACTAACGAATTATCCCGAGCCGCTTGCAGTTCGGCCGACTAGCCGACGCAATTGCCCCGTCTGTAAGCGACTGCTGGCTGGTGCCGCATGGCGGCTCCGAGACTCACGTCCACATTACAAGGTCTATTTTATAGCACGAATCCCTTAAAAAATCAAGCCCACCATGTACCTTTTGGCTTAATTTAGCTTAAAAGATACGATTGTCTTGATTGACAAAATAATAATCTTAAGTTAAACACTGCGCAGGACTTTGCAGTGGAGGACGGGATGAATTGGAAAGAGTTTGTGGCCAACAACTTGTCGGCGTATCTGGGTGGCGATGTTGAGACGCATGATGAAGACGTGACCACGCGCGGTCCGCTCAAGTCGCTCGCGCTCAATGGCACTTTTGTCGAGCCTGAACTTGAGTGGTGCGCCAAGAAAGATGCCACCGACCAAGCATGGCGACTCTGCGCCGATACTAAGATGTGGATCAATGCGCAAGCTGCCGCTCTACGTCACTATGGACACGACATCTTCGTGTTCGGCAATCCGATCATCGGTTTCTCCATGTTCCGCATCAGACCCGCGCCTGGTGCACGGCCATCCTGCCCACGATCCAACCTTCACGGGTTGAACTTCAGCCGGTCGCGCAAGCGGCCTATTTCTTTAAAGGGTTGAATTGACATTTTCTTGGCCTGGATGCTTAATTAGGTTGCACTTTCAGACAGGAGGATGGCCATGGACTGGAAAAGTTTCGTCCGAGACCGCCTCCCGCGATACCTCGGAGGCGATATCGAATACTGTTACCAAGGCTACGTATTACGCGGCCCGATCAAGTCAGTCGCCTTCGATGACACGACGGTGTGTGTCGAAACCGAATGGCTCGCCCAGCAAGACCCCAATGACAAACACTGGACTTTGGTGCAAGGCTTCCCCTTTCCCTTTTTAGCCCAGGATTGCCCGCTCACCGAGCTAAGCCGCGGACGTATCATGATTAAGTTCCATCAAGCGGGTTTTGCAGTCATGTTCCCCGTCGGACACAAGGGGAAACTCGATCCGCAAACCGTGCAGGGACACGCGCTCTGCGCCACCACTTGAACTTCCGGACCGCCTCGCGCGGTCCGGTTTTTTTATGCGCTTAAAATAAAAGTCTGCGCATGGCGGTTTTGACTTTGACTGCTTTCCATATTTCTGATAATTACCTTTGTGGGACAAACAACCAAGAAAGAGGCCGAAAATGATATTTGTCCTCACGCGACACACGACTACGGAATGGAACTCGCAGGGTCGCATCCAGGGACGGACGGATATTCCTTTGAGCCCGCAGGGAATAGTCGAAGCCCAAGAGTTGGCGAACTTGCTCATCAACCTAGGCATCGAGCTCATCGTCAGCTCCGATCTCAAACGAGCCAGCCAGACCGCGGCGATCGTCAATACCCGCCTCGCAGTGCCTTTGCGGCTCGAGGCCAGACTGCGTGAATGTTCTTTCGGCACAGCCGAGGGTCTCACCAGGCAGCAAACGATAGAACGATGCGGAGCCTGGATAGCGTCAAGTTGGGATAGCCATCGCGCTTACGATTTTCTTCGTATCGGCGGCGAACGGCGTGATAGCGTCTTGGCGCGCCACATGCACGTTCTGAAAACGCTCATCGACGAGAAAGCGGGCGGCAAGATACTCCTGGTCGGTCACGGCCGCGGGCTGTGCACCCTGCTATCAGAATTCGGGCTTCCTCCCGATCTCAAACGAGGCGAATATCGTATCCTTGAATACGCCTCGCCTTGAACCCCTCCCCCTTCCGGACCGCCCCGCGCGGCCCGGTCTTTTTTATGACATAAGCCAAAACTCCGCTTGCGCGGAGCTTGCTTGATCGCGTTCGACGCGATGGCTGTGCCACGACACGGCGCTCGCGAGCGCCGTGTCACGTGAACAGCGAATGGGAAGCCCCGTAAAGCGCAAAAGGTTTTTGCTACTACGCGCCACGGGGCACGTAAAAGCCTCGCTTGCTGCTTCTTGCGTCTGGCCGTGCCACGTGAGCCGCGTAAAGTAAAAACCGCACCTATGAAGTGCGGCTTTTACGTGGTGGGCGGTCCAGGATTCGAACCTGGGAAGGCGTATGCCAACAGATTTACAGTCTGTCCCGTTTGACCGCTTCGGTAACCGCCCGGGATAGAAGGTGGACTGTAGACGATGGACTGTAGCCAGAGTTGGCTACCCTCTACCATCTACTCTCTACCCTCTATTTTCCATGGAGCCGTTGACCGGGATTGAACCGGTGACCTTCTCCTTACCATGGAGATGCTCTACCAGCTGAGCTACAACGGCGTGAATGTGAAAGAGTAGATAGTAGTTAGCATTTAGTAGTTAGGGACTAAGCCTGAACCCTAAATACTATCTACTAAATACTAAATGCTTATTTCTTCTGACTACTGGCTACCGTCTCCCCTATCCCGTCTATCTTATCCTTGATCGCCTGCAACTTGGGTCGGTCCTCGCTGACCAAACGCAGTTTATCGTACCGCTTACGGGCTTCAGTGCGATCGCCGAGGAGTATAGCAGCCTCCACGGAAAGTTCAAGGTACTTGGCGGACTTAGGATCAAGCTCGGTGGATCGCTTGGCGTGAGGCCAGGCTTCACGCGGTCGGCTTTGGCGCAGATAATACTCGGCCAGCTCGGCTTGACGGTTGGCCAGACGCGGCCGACACTCCACGGCTTCGCTGCGCATCGCTTCTTCTTGCGCCGTATCCCCTTCGGCTTCGGCGATCTCGGCCAGCGCCGCGAAGACGATATCGTCGGCTTGGCGCAACTTGAGCAGGAACTCGAAAGTCTCCTTGGCTTGCGGATAAAGTTTTTGCTTGAGATAAATCCCGCCCAAGCCTTTGTACGCATCCAGACTGCGGTTATCCAAGGTCAAGACTTCGAGGAAGCGGCGTTCCGCATCCGCCCATTTCATGTCGCGCACCAGCGAGCGTCCATCGTCGAGCAAGAGCTTGATCCTCTCTTTGATCGACGGTGCCATGGCGGAAAAAGGCGACTTTGCTTGCTTGTAGAATTTTTCCAAGCGCACCAGCTTGAGATACACGGCGTGATAAGCGGTCTTGAGCAGATACAGCGCGCGCTTCAGGACGTGCGACACGGGGCCGAATTTCTCCGCCCGCAAGCGTTCGAATCTGTGCAGCATGAGTTCGTCGCGTTTGTGCTTTTCGCGTTCCTCTTGGATGGAATCAGGGTTGAGCAAACGAATCTCGCGCCAATGCCTAAACAAAATTACGCACAACGTGACGAGTGATATTCCGGCGAGCAGCAAGGTGATCCAGAGGATGGGAGACATAGGGGCTGGTATCTGGTATTCAGTAGCTAGTAGCTGGTATGGGATTGAAATTATACTAGCTACCAGCTACCAGATACTAGATACTTTTTTTCATCCTCACGCCGGAACAGCGGCGCGGCACAACAGGCCAAAGCTCCGCGGATCGAGCGCCGCGCCGCCCACCAGCGCGCCGTCGACGCCGGTCGTGGTCATGTACTCGCTGATGTTGCGCGGATCGACCGATCCGCCATAGATGATCCGGATGTCAGCCGCGCCGCTGCCGAACTTTTTCTGCAGCACGCCGCGGATGGCCTCATGCATCTCTTTGACGTCTTGCGGCGAGCACGGCTTGCCTGATCCGATGGCCCAGACCGGTTCGTAGGCCAGGACCGCGGGGGCGCGTCCGTCACCTTTCAAGCCTGCGATGGCCACCTGCACTTGCTGGCGCACGGCCTTGGCGGCTTCGCCTTTTTTGCGCTGGGTCACCGTTTCGCCGACGCAAACCACAGGCACGATGCCGGCGCGTTGCAAGGCCGCGGCTTTTTTCGCCACCATCTCGTCGGTCTCGCCCAGATTCAAGCGCCTTTCGCTGTGGCCGACCAGGCAGAGTTCGGTCCCGAATTCGACCAACATGCCCGGAGAGGTCTCGCCGGTATATGAACCTTCTTCAGCCCAAAAGGAGTTCTGCGCGCCCAAGGCAGGGATCGAAGCGCGGCCCAGCGAAGACCGCGCGGCGGCCAAAGACACGAATGGCACGGCGACCGCGATATCCACGTCTTTAGGCAAGCGTTCGCGGCGGAACGCCCTGATCCAGGCGCCGGCCTTGACCGGCCCGTAATGCATTTTCCAGTTGGCGATGATGAGTTTTTTCATAGCGAGTTTACCATTTGATCAATTTAGCCACATTTTCCCGTTTACCGAAAGGGCCGATGACTGCGCAGGCCATTTGCTCGGGACGGAAGATGGCGCGCGCGACTTTGCGCACCTCGGCGCCGGTCACTTTTTCGTAACGGCGCAAACGCTCTTCGGGAGTCTCCACGCGACGCCGGAAAAGCCATTCTTTGCCGTACCACTCGGCTTGCGTCGCCGAATCCTCGAAGGCCAGGGTGGTGCGTCCTTTGATGTTGTCTTTGGCGCGCTTGAGCTCTTCGGAAGTGACGCCGTCGCGCATCACGGATTTCAATTCCTTGATGACCGCCTTTACCGCTTCATGGAAACGCTTTTTCTCCAGACCGGCGAAGATGCCGAACATGCCGATGTCTTCCCGCGCCTGATGCATGGCGTGGATGGAATAGCACAACCCGCGCCGTTCGCGGATTTGGATGAATAGACGCGATGACATGGTGCCGCCCAAGATGCTGGACAATAATCCGGCGGCCGGCAAACTGGGATCGTCGAGTTTCAAACCGTAAAACGACATAGCAAATTGCACTTGCTCGGTGGCTTTTTCTTGATAGCTGATGGGCGTCGTAAGTTTGGCCGGCGTTTCGAATTGATCGAAGGCTTGATCCTCCCCCGTTTTGCGCGTCACTCTGCCGAAAGTCTTTTCGAGCAAGGCCAGCGTACCCGGCATGATTTTTCCCGCCACGACCACGGTCATGCGCTCGGGGATGTAATAGGCGTCGCGATAGCCGATGAGCTGGTCGCGCGAGATGCTGCGGATGACTTCGCGCGGTCCCGCGACGTTCCAACCCAGGGTCGAATTGGGGAACATGACTTCTTCCAACAGATCGTCCACGTGCGAACGCGGATTGTCCTCGTACATGTTGATCTCTTCCACGATCACGCCGCGCTCACGGTCGATTTCTTTGGAGTCGTATTTGGAATGAAAGAGCATGTCGTGCAGCATGTCGATGGCCAGCGGCGTATGCCCCGCGTCCATCTTGATGTAGTAGCCGGTCAGATCCTTGTCCGTGTAGGCGTTATATTCCGCGCCGTAGCGATCGAGCTCGCGCGAGATGGTTTCGGTCGTGGGCCGCTTGGCCGTGCCTTTGAACATCAAGTGTTCGATAAAATGCGAGGCGCCGTTGATTTCGCGCGTCTCGTAACGCGAACCGACTTTTACCAAAACGAGCAGGGTCATGGAAATCGCGCCCTTCTGGGGCACGAGGAGCACGGGCATGCCGTTTTTGAGTTTTTTTGGGATGGGTTTCATGGCAATTATAAATTACGAATTACAAATGACGAATTCAGGATTAATTTGGCATTCGTCATTTGGCATTTATAATTTTTCTCTATTTTAAGCGGCTTTTTACCCAGGCGGCGACTTCATCCAAGGCCACGCGGACTTGCTCCATGCTGTCGCGATCGCGCAGCGTGACTTGGTGATCGGTGAGTGACTCGAAATCCACGGTAGCGCACCACGGCGTGCCGATCTCATCCTGCCGGCGATAACGTTTGCCGATCGATCCGCCGTCGTCATATTCGACCACCAAGTCCTGTGTCCGCAAAGCTTTGACCAGTTGCTGGGCCACGGGCGCGAGTTCGCCTTTTTTCTGCAACGGCAAGACGGCGAGCTTGACCGGCGCCAGCCGCGGCGGCAAACGCAATACCATGCGCGGTTCGCTCTCGCCCTCGGCGCTCTCGGCTTCGTCGATGTCGAGATGTTCCGCCAGCACCGCCAGTACGCTGCGCGTCAGTCCCCAAGTCGGTTCGATGACGTGCGGGATGAATTTTTCGCCCGTCTCCGGATCCATATAACGCAAATCTTCTTTGGAGAATTCTTGATGCCGCGACAAATCGTAATCCGCGCGATTGGCCAAACCGCCCAACTCCTTCATGCCGAAAGGATAAAGATACTCGGGGTCGATGGAGCGGCGCGAATAGAAAGCGCGTTCTTCAGCCGGAATCTCGCGGAATTGCACATGCTCGTCTTTGATGCCCAAGACGTCTTTGGTCCAAGCCTTATATTCCGCCAACCACATCTCGAAAGCCCGCGGCGCGTCATCCGGTTTGACGAAATATTCGATCTCCATCTGTTCGAACTCGCGCAAGCGGAAGATGAAGTTGCCCGGCGTGATTTCGTTCCGGAAGACCCGACCGACTTGGGCCACGCCCAACGGCAAACGTTTGCGCATGGAATCGCGAAGGTTTTTCCAGGTCGTGAACATGCCGGCCGCCGTCTCGGGTCGCAGGTAAGCCACGCTCGCCGCGTCGTCAGTCACGCCGACGAACGTCTTGAACATCATGTTGAACTGCCGGATGTCGGTCAGTTCGCCGCCGCACTCGGGGCAGCGCACGTCTTTGATGTCGAGCGGCTGCTCTTTGTCGTAACCCGGTTCGGCTTGGCGCGCTTCGAGCAGGTGGTCGGCGCGGAAACGGTGATGACAACGTTTGCAATCGACCAACGGATCGGAAAAATTCTGCACATGACCGGACGCCTCCCAGACGCGCGGATGCTGGATGATCGGGGTGTCCACGCCTACGACATCATCGCGACCGTGCACAAAACGCTTCCACCAAGCATCGCGGATGTTGTTCTTGAGTTCCGTGCCATACGGCCCAAAATCCCAAGCGTTGGCGAAGCCGCCGTAGATTTCCGAGTCCGGAAACACGAAACCGCGCCGTTTGCACAGCGACACCAAGAGATCCATCTTGCGTTCGGGCGTGATGGGCATAGGAATCAACTCAAAGTTAAAAACTTAAAGCTTAAAGCTGCCCTTGATAAACGACCCACATCTGCCGAATTGTTTTCCGTATCCTTCATGTGAAACTTTAAGTTTTAAACTTTAAACTTTAAGTTTTTTCTCATATCGTCATTATCTCTTCTTCCTTGTCGTTCACCGTTTCATCCACTTTGTCGTTGACTTCCTTGATGGCTTTGTCGAGTTGTTCCATGAGCCGGAATCGTTCGTCTTCGCCGATGAGATTGGCTTTTTCGTCGTTCAGGATGCCCTCGCGCGCCGCTTCGCGCACGTTGCGGATGGCGATCTTGGCTTGCTCGCCTTTTTGCTTGACCGTCTTGACCGTTTCGCGGCGCGTCTCTTCGTTCATCTGCGGCATGTTGAGGCGGATGATGGAGCCTGAAACGTTGGGCGTGAGTCCCAGGTTCGCCGCGATGAGCGCCTTCTCGACATCTTTGACCAAACCTTTGTCCCACGGTTCGATCTGGATGGTCTTGGCGTCAGGCACCGAGACGGCGGCCAGACCCTTGAGATCCATCATCGAATCATAAGCCTCGACTTTGACGTCCTCGACCAAAGCGGCGTTGGCGCGTCCCGTGCGCAGGTTTCTTAATTCCTTGTCCAGACGTTCCAGGACTTTAGTGAACTCCGGCTTGGCGGCTTCGAGGCGATTGGACATAGGAAATAGTTTAAAGCTCAAAGTTTAAAGTTTAAAGTTGAGGCTCGAAGATCGATTTCCTGCCCATTTTTCCATTTTTCGGGGTTTTCGTCAACTTAGGGGATAGACGGTAGGGGCGCATGCCATGCGCCCTGACGGTAGACGGTAGCCAGGGCTAAATCAAAAAGGACGAATCTCGTTCGCCTTTTTGCCTACTGCCTACAGCCTACTGGCTATTCTATTTCGTCGGGACTGGAATCGTGCCCAGATACAAGACGTTCGAATCAACCGGGTCGAACATGACGAAGGCGCCGGCTTGGGTCGTGGGCAATTTTTTAGGCGACCAGCTCGCTCCCCCATCGGTCGTATATTGGAGCGTCGAGACGCCGGTGAAGACCAGATTCTGGTTATTTTTGGGATCGACCGCCAGCGAATTTATGGTGATCGTGCCCGGAGGCGAAGTGAGGTTGAGCGCTTTCCAAGTTTCGCCAGCGTCGGTCGATTTTAGGATGCCGTATTTGCACACGTCATAGATGGTATTCGCATCCACCGGATCGACCACGACTTGATACACGCGCCGTCCATCCGCCAGATCATCGCCGAACTGCTTTTTTATCTTGACCCAAGTCTCGCCGCCGTCGGAAGTCCTCCAGATACCTTCGCTCTTGGTGCCGACATAGACCGCGCGCGAATCCTTGGGATCCATGACCAGGCTGGTGACTTGAGCGCCTGGTTCGCGATGCACGTTTTGCCAAGATGCCGCCGCGTTGTCGGAACGGTAGACGTCGCCATCGCTCGAACCGGCGTACAGGATGGTCGGGTTGTACCAGTCCACCATGATGCGGGTCAGCACCAGATCAGTCCGCGGCTCGTACCATGGTTGCGTCCAATCGCGTCCGCAATTCTCGGTCTTGAAGACTTTATTGCCGCTGGTGACATATTGGGTGCATTTGTTCTTGGGATCGATGGCCACGGAGTTGGCCTTGGTCACGCCGGGAATCTTGCCTTGCAACCACGAATCGCCACCGTCCAACGAATAGACCAAACCCAGTTCCGCGGTGGCCAGATAGATGGCGTTGCGATCCTGCGGATCGAACTTCATGTCGAGGACCGAGAGTTGCGCGCCAGCGGCCGTGACTTTGGCGCCGTTCACCAGCGCTTTTTTGCTGACCCAAGTCTGCCCGCGATCGGCAGTCTTCCAGACTCCCCCGTCGGGTCCTTTGGGAGCGGTGCTCGTGCTCGTGCAACCTGCGCCGAGAAGGGCGAAGGCGAAGGCAGTTGCGCTTAAGAGAAAAAGTTTTTTGAACATAGAGATTTTAGTCGAAAATTTAGGGGCTGAAGCGGGAAGCGGGAAGCTAGAAGCTGGAATTTCCAGAACCCTAGCTTCCAGATTCTAACTTCTACTCATAATTGAAAGATACGCGGCAAAGCGGCGGGCAGGAAGCCGGGCATGAGACGCGTGAGTTCGCTGGCCGTGTCGCCTTCGAGTGCCAGGGCGCAAGACTCGAGAGCTAAGCGTGGCGAGACTGCGCCGCCGACGGCCCGCAGCGCCGTCAGCAACCCCATGCCTAATATGGAAGCGCGCCGTGGGTCGTCGAGCAAGCGGCGTCCCGTCTCTTGCATGGCAAAGATGATGGCTTCGCGCCAAGCCGCGGCGGAATCGGATTCTGATTCGCAAGCGCGAGCAAGCTCCTCGATGAGCATGAGCCGCGCCCCGGTGTTGCGCGCCGTCAGGCATTGTCCGGCAAAAGCCGTGCCGCCGTTGGGGCGGATTTGCGGCGCGAGCGCCAAACCAGGACGGCCGCGTGCCGTGCGCGCCAAGACCATAGCGTCAGCTTGGGACATGCCGCGTGCCGCGAGCCCGCGCGCCAAAGTCTCAAGCGCCACGCTGAAGAACGGCAAGTTGACCGAGCGGCTGCGCACGGTCATGGGGATGCGGCCCAAATCTTCGACCACGAAGATGAAGACCGCGCCGGCAGGCGGCTCTTCGATCACCTTGAGCAGCGCGTTGGTGCCCGATTCGTTCAAGCGGTCGGCATGCGGCACATAGGTCACGAGACGCGAGGCGCGCGCCGGACGCAACGAGACACGTCCGCGCAAATCACGCACTTGCTCGACCGAGACTTGCGTCTTGCCCTCATCGGCCTCGATGATCATCAGATCGGGATGACTCTTCCAGCGTTCATCATCCTGTTCCAAATCCAACAGCAGGCGCGCGAAACGTTCGGCCAAAGTGCGTTTGCCCATGTGTTCCTGGCCGAATAACAAATACGCCGGAGCGGGATTGCGCAGCGACGAATCAAGTATCCTGACCTGGGCCTCATGCCCGATGATACCTTCCCCCAAACGGCTGTTTGGCATGGGTAAAAGTATAGCAGAAAAAAGGCGGTAGGCTGTAGGCAGTAGGCGGTAGCCAAAAATATAACAAGGTACTGTCATCCTGAGCGGAGCAGCAGCGTAGTCGAAGGACCTTTATCAGCTATCGGGTTCTGACGGAGCTAGAAAAGGTCCTTCGACAAGCTCAGGATGACATTGGTTTTTTGGCTACCCTCTACTCCCTACCGTGTACCCTACTAACAAAAAAGCTCCGCGACCCGAGTTGGGGTTGCGGAGCTGTGTAGCGTAGGGGCGAATGATTATTCGCCCCTACGGAACCTGGAACATGTCCCGGCAGAAGGGTTCGAAGCCGGGCTGCGGATCGAGGACCGGGAAGCTCGGAACCGAGATGCCGTCGACCCAGACTTCGAAGGTAGCGTTACGGAACGAACCGTCAGGGCTGGCGCAGGCCCAGATGCCGGCGTTCGTCCCCATCACGATGATGTGGGCGTTGGTCTGCGGAATCGCTCCTGGCGGACGGTGAATCGTGCAGGTGTAGCTCGCCTGTCCGTTCATCGCCTCCGAGAAGCAGACTGCGGCGTTAGGACAATCCTGCGCCGCACCCCAGGAGTACACAGCCTCATCGGGATTCGCGCCGCACGGCAGCGGACGCACGATGCGGTTGCCGTTCTGGTCAAATACTTCGTCGAAGCCGGTGAGGTGCGAAGCGTTGAGGCCGGCGCGCAGGGTCCAGCGGTAGGTCACGGCGCGCATGGTGGGCGTGCCGCTATCGGGAGTCGTGCCTCCGGCACCCGAGCTTGCGCCCGTGCCGCCGAAACCGCCGATACTGGTTCCGCCGATGCCGCCTTGGCCAATTCCGCCAGAGCCGCCAGATGCGCCCGTGCCGCCTTGGCCGCCAATCCCCGAGCTTCCGCCCGTGGAAGAGCCGCCGGTCGCGCCAGTCCCGCCTTCACCGGTTCCGCCGAAGCCGCCGGCGCCAGATGCGCCACCAGCTCCTGCAACTCCTCCATCGGGGCAAGGCACGAGTTGATTCTGCAACCACGTGTAGACGCAGCGACAGGTGCAGACTTGTGCCTCCAGACCGCAAGCGCAAACGAAGTCGCCCGACTTGGCGCCTTCCTGCGCACACGTGTCCATGAAGGCAGCGCCTTGGCAGTCGTCGGAAGCGCCAGCGGAGCCGCCTTGGCCCGTGCCAGCCGTTCCCGAAGTGCCACCGGTTCCCGAGCTTGCGCCCGTGCCAGCCGAAGCTCCGGTTCCGCCCGTCGACGTGCCGCCGACGCCGGATCCTGCCGCGCCGCTGTTGCCGGCTTGCGCACCAGTCCCGCTGTTGCCGGAAACGCCTCCGTCCGATCCGGCCGCTCCGCCCGCAGGCGGGGATCCGTTCTTCGCGGACCAGTCGCGTGCATCGATCGGCTCGTTGTCCGAGCAAGCGGTGACGGCCGTGAGGCCAACGATCAAACTGACCAACAGGCGACCATTCTTCATGATTCCTCCTAGGTTCCTCGTAGTATGGAAGGTTCGCGAAACCGTTCAAAAGCTCAAACAATTTCGTGAATCTTGCATGCAAAAGTGCTGTTTTGTTTCCTATTTTAGCGAATAAAGCAGCTAACCATAAAATGGGGGAAGTGTCAAATGGAGATAGATTGTAGGGGCGCATGCCATGCGCCCTCGGGGAAAAAGAAAAAGCCCCTTCCGCGAGTTGCGCGGAAGGGAGCTTTGGAGACGGTACGCGGGACCGAGCGGTCAGTCGATCTGGCAGTTGGCTGCCTGGTCACTCAAGTTGGTGACCAGCAGGGTCGACTGCGGGTTCTCGAGGAACTGCTCGTCCGCGTAGAGCTGGGTGGGGTTGGCGCAGGTGTAGCGCACCAGATCCCCGCTCGTCGCCGTGCCAGCGGTGTTGAGGTAACACTGGTGGCGGAAGGAGTTCGCGACGCTCGTCGTGATCTGGCAGTGGTAGCTCTCACCATTGAGAGCATCGCAGCCGAAGCTGTGCCAGACGCCCGGCGCGCCCGCTGCCCACTGCGCCTGCTGATCGGGGCGATGGTCATTCTTCATGACCTCTGCGCCTTCGCACCAGACGTGCGAGAGCTTGTGCGGCGACGTGATGTAGATATCCACGACGCGCGTCGGGCCCTCGGTCGGGTACGGCACGGCTTGGCTTCCGCCTGATCCACCGACGCCGGGGTTCTGCTGGGCCGGGGTGCAGCTGTTGTTGGCAAGCGCGGGATCCTCCCACCGGCCGCAATGGCAGGTGAGATTGCCCTGCTTGCCCGTGCAGGCTGTGCCTTCACCCGAGCATCCCATACCCACATAGCAGGTGGACGGGGGCTGCTGGCTGGGGCACTGCTGCGCGGCCTGCTGGCTGCCCAGGGTAACCCAGTAGCCACAACGGCAGACCGAGCCGCAGTCGTAGAGCTCCAGGATTCCTGCGCAGCTCGATCCAAGCGCCGGACACTGGATTGCGGGCGTCGCGCCGCGAGCGTCCACCGGCTCGTTGTCCGAGCAAGCGGAGATGAGAGCAACTGCACACATCGCGAACAGGAATGACAGATTCTTCATGGCAAGACTACCTTTCATCCGTCCGCTGTGCGGACTGGTCTGGGGACTGCAAGGAACAGATTGGCTCCGCGTATCGGGGCCGCATGAGACGGCTTAAGTCACAGTAGCTAGTATCTGGTAGCTGGTAGCTGGTATGTTCGGAAAATACCAGCTACTAGATACCAGCTTCACTCTCTGTGCTAAGCCAGCTCGTGCGGCCGTTCCTCTCGGAGAAGAGAGGAACGGGAAGAGTCATGGGGGACAGTTCTTCAGATCCCCCGCCGCCACGCGGGAGAGCTCCTGTACCTCGTGGCGGATGAGGAGGCAGGTGCGCAGGGCAGGTGCGCACTCGGTGGGAAGGTCCTTGGTCTGCTTGGTAAGCGCTTTCACGCTCACCATGCCAAAGCCACTCTTGGCAGGGCACTCGCCACGCAACTCCATCATCTTGCGCGTGGCCTCGAGCGAACTCCCGACCGTGGTCCGGCACTTCTCGAGCCGTTCCGGGCAATCATCGCTGACGACCGTCGCAGCTGCATCTGCCTCCGCTTGGTTGATCTTGGAGTCGGCGCAACCAAGGGGCGCGAGAACGAACAGACCTACGAGCAACACAGCGTTGCTTTTCATCTTGACTATCCTTTCGTTGAAGGGGCACATGAAGCGGCTTCAGAGGAAACCGATTCGTGTATCCCCCGGTCCAAGCAAGCGCTTGGACCGGGAAGAGTGATCTCCGCTCCTTCCCGAGGAAGGTAGCGGAGAGATGGTTCAGAACATGTTCCACGCGTAGTGGATACCCAAGGTGCCGGTCACGACTCCGCCAGCGTCACGCTGGAGAAGTCTCCAGCTTACGCGGTCGATACCAGGCGAGTAGCCGACCTGGACGCCGAAGTTCAGGCACAGCGAGCTGCCGGGGTTGAGGCACACGTTCAAGCGCGGATTGGCGCCCGCCGCGAACCCCATGCCCTTATCCTGCAGTCCCTGGAATCCGACGCTGCGGTCAGCTCCGAAGCCGGCGCCGTGGGTCGAGTAGTACTGCTCGACGTATGCGAGCAGGTCGAGGGACACAGTCTTGGACAACTTGGCGCGCGGGCCGGTGCGCAGGCCCCACACGTACTGCGGGCCGGTGGCCTTGTCGTTCAGCCCGCCCACGTAGCCGCCGAGCAGGAATGCCCAGTCGCTTTGCGGGAAGGAGTAGACGACGTTGACGAAGCCGCCGAGACCCGCGTTGCCCTTGGCACCAGGCCGGTAGCCTACGCGAGCTTCAGCGCCGATCTCGAGGGTGACCCTTGAGCCGCCTTCGCCGCGCGGTGCCTTCTGGCAGCGCTCTTCGAGGGTGGCCTCGGGCTTGTCCACGAGCTTGGGGCACAGGACGTCGAACGCCTTGTCGTACTCCCCGCTCTTGCGGTTGAGCTCATTGACCCGAGTGTCGAGCTTGGTCAGCCAGGCGACGACCGAACCGTTCCCCTGCATCAGCGCGTCCTTGTCGAGCGGAGCGTCGCTGTTCTGGAGCACCAAGCGGATGCTCTTGATCGCTCCCCAGATTTCGTTGTTCGCCGGAGTCTTGGGGATGCGACCTTCGAGATCCTTGAACTTGTCCACCCACTCGGCGCGCAGCACGCACTCCTGCGTGCCGTCTTTGCTGTTGTGCAGGGTCAGGTAGAGACCCGACTCGCACTCGCAGCGCAGACCCTTCTGCACGATGTGCGCGCCCATGCACACGGCGGCCGACGGCTGGATGACCAGCGTCTTCTTGATTACGGGCGGAGGAATCTTCTTGACTTCCTTGCGCGCCACATCCAAGGCCTGCGTGCAAGCCTCGAGTTGCTTGGTCAGGTCATTGGCCGAACCAGCCGCGGTCTTGAGGTCGTCCTCGCACCTCTTGAGGTCTTCCCGGCAGACCTGATTGTCGCCGCAGACCCCGGTGTCGGACTTGTCCGTGATGACGGGGTTCTTATCCGTTACGACCGCCAATGCCGACGTCGGCACAGCCACGAATGCTGCAAGAGAAACGAGAGCGATGAATTTGTTCATCGGAAACCTTCCTGCCGCCGCGCGGCATGTTCATGCAATGTTCTAAGTCAGTTGAAAGGAGCCAGAGCAAGAGGCTCTGAAACCGTTCCGCTTTTTAGGAGAGGAGGAAAACCCCCAAAACGCGAAACGGTTCCAAAGTCCGTGTTTTTGCGCCAAAAGGACATCAAAACGTATCACTTTTTACGTTTTTTGTCAAGCGCCTCTACCCGACGGCTTACCCTACTTTAATTAGTACGTCAATCCAGCCAAAAATCGCATAATTGACGGGATAAAATGGTGGGGGGCGTGCCACACGCCCTGATTGGGTTATTCGCGGCTGATTGATGAAATTTCAAACAGGGCGAATGATAATTCGCCCCTACCATCTACCGTCTACCGTCTAAAAGCTATCTCTATATGCTCTTCACTTTTGCCAGGAGCCAAGCCGCGGCGATCAAGAGGCCGGCTACGGCGCCCAAAAGCACGTTGCGCAAAAAGTCAGGTTTGGCGAAGAAGCGCGAAGGCAACGGATCATCTATGACCTGCACGCGCACCGAATAGCCGAAATAATTCGGCGTGATGTTGACCAGTTCTTGCGCCACGCGCACCGCCAATTCGGTCGCCTGTTCGCGCCGGGGATGATAGGCGATGATGGATGCGATGCCCGTGTTCGGCACGACGGTGACCTCGATGGTATTGCGCCACTTGTCGCGTTTGGATATTTCGTCCTGCGGGAAATACGATTTATCGAGGTTGGCCTTGGCCATCACCGCGTTGAAGAAGCTTGTGGTATAGACGATCTCGGAAAGATTCTGGGCGATGCGCTCGGTGGACTTTATGGCGGTGTACGGATCCAACCCCGTGGCGTTGGTCTGCGTGATCAAGACGCGTTCGGTCGAAGAGTAGCGCAGCGGCTGGGCGAGCGAAAAACCCAAGGCCAAAACCGCGCCGATTAATCCGGCGAAACCGATGAAACGCCACGAGCGCGCAAACAAACGAACGAAATTTTGGGTGGACATAGGGTTAGAGGGTAGAAAGTAGATGGTAGAGGATAGCCAGCCTAGGGCGTGGAAAAGTTATTGTCATCCTGAGCCCCGCATCGAGTGCGGGGTAAACTCCGCGCCAGCGAAGTCGAAGGACCTTTATCAGCCATCGGTTCAGACAACGCTTATAAAGGTCCTTCGACAAGCTCAGGATGACAATTTATCTTTTTGGCTATCCTCTACTCTCTATCATCTTGCTTTTTTACTTCAACGCTTCGCTTGAGACGAAGCTGCCCAAGGTGACCGGGATATCCGTGTCTTTGCCGTCGCGCTGGACGCGCAAGGTGACGCGGCTCCCTGGTTTGTATTCGGACAGGATCTCGCCCAAGTCGGCGCTGCCATCCAGGATATCACGTTCCACGCTCAAAATCACATCGCCTGATTTCAGTTTGGCTTTGGCCGCGGGTCCATCGCGCAGCAGCGCTGTGATTTTTTTATCGTCGCGCAAATATGCGCCGCGGGCCGGCAAATCGCCGCGGGTCCCGGCCAAGCGCATGACCGCCAGATCCAAGGCACGCACGCCCAAAACCGCGTGGCGGATCTCATTCTGCTGCAAGAGCGAGGTGAACGAGGCGGCGATGCTCGAAACCGGGATCAAACGCAGGACTTCGCCCGGCGCGCTCTCGACGATGCCGATGAGCTGACCTGAAGCGTCCCAAGCCGCCGAACCGCGGCTCGCCGCCTGCGCCGTCCCGGAGAGCACGATGCGCCGCGCCACATTTTCGCTGGACAGGAACACGTTGGGATCAGCGCGGTAGTTGAGATCGGTTATGACTTGCGGCGCCAATTCTCCCGGACGCTGTTCGCTCCAAACTTCTATTCCAGGCAGTAGATCGCGCACCTGCGCGAACGATGCGGCAGGCACGTCGCGCAAAGCTATCTTGAAATACACCGTGCCGTTCAGATGATCGACGAAGCCTTTTTCCGCGACGTAAGACGCGGCGCCGTACCACACCACGAAGTCAGCGCGTTTGAGTCCGCCCAAAGCCGCTTCGGTCGTGATGAACCAGCCGTCGGAAGTCAGGGCTACGGCTTGACCGAGCAAGCGTTCATCGCCCAACAAACGGTCGTCGAAATTTTCGCTGCGCGGGGCGCGATACAAGGCCGCGCTTTGCCGGGCGCGATGCTTGAGGAAAGCCGCGGGCACGACCGAGGTCAGCGCCGGCCGCTCGACCGTGATGAGCGCGAGGGTACTGGTCGGCGACTTGGTCTCGGGAATGTTTTGCGTGCCGCTGGCGTTGAAGGACGGGCTGGCGGCCAGGCTGGAACGAGCCGCGGCATAGCCCGCGAGTCCACCGGCCAAACCGCCGCACCCGGCGGAGAGCACCAGAGCCAACGCCCAAGTCAAGAAACTTTTTTTTGCCGCTGTCATGTTGGTCATATAATTGGTCTAAATAAACCGGCGGTCAAGTCATAGCCATTTAGCGCTGGCCAAAGCGGCCGCAAAAGCGCATAACCCGACGATCACCTCGATCCAAGTAGTGCGTCGCGAAGGCTTTGGTCCGTACAAGTAACGCCGCGCGCGCAGCGTAGCGCTCAAGATGAGCGCAGCCAAGAAACCTTGCGAGGCCATGCTGACGGGCAGGAGCAAACCCATGAGTCCGACGCCCAGCCCGGCCAGACCTCCGATCAAAGTCCAAACGCGCTTTTGGTGCCGCGTGGCGTCGCGATGATTGGTCGTCCGGAAAAGAGCCAGGCTCAAGAGCATGACCAACAAGACGTGCCAGATGTCGTCGGTATGCAAAAAAACCAGCAGCCCGATCGAAGTCGAAACCGCGTACCAAATGGCGACGGGCACAAGCGCCACGTTAAGATGCGACAAACCGTTGACCGGATAAAGCGCCGGATTGCGCGCGTGCAGAAAAAGCAGTTCGAGCACCATGAAGGTCACGCCGCCAGCCAATCCCGCGAGCAACAAAGCCGGCCAAAAACCTTCGACCAAAAGCACGCCGAAGACCAAAGACAAAAGCAGGATGAAGCTCGGCGCCATTATCCCCGTGAGTTCGCGCCGCCCGATCCTCTTCCTGGCGATCACCAAGACAGCCAAGACAAATACCGCGACGCCACCCAACGCCAAAAAAGGATAGGCGCCGGGCAAACGCCGCTGCCACCAAAAAACCGCCGTCTCAAGGCAGCCGATGACCAGCGGCAGAATGCGGATAAGGAGGATCATGGCTTACGCAGCATTGTCTATGCAGGACGGGAAGAATTCAAGTAGGGAGAATAGACGATAGAGTAGACGGTAGCCAGACAGAGATTCTGTCATCCTGAGCCTGCCGAAGGACCTTTATAAACTGGGTGAGAAATTCCGAAACGGTTGCTGATAAAGGTCCTTCGGCTGCGCTATCGCTTCGCTCAGGATGACAGATTTTGAGATGCGTTTTTGTGGCTACCGCCTTATCCATCCGCGCTACTTCGACAGATACAACTGCATCACTCCTTCGCGGAGTTTCATGTCTTGCAAACCGGTTGCGCCGAAAGACAAACGCCAAGCACCCAGGTCGCGGGAAAAGACAAAGCTCAAGACTTTATAGGCCAGCTCGGGCGAGGGTTTGAAATCCCCAATCTGCACATACAGCGGAACGAATTTGAGCGCCGCATTTTCCAACACAGGTTTGAAACGGATCAGCGCTTGGGCGTGGATGATCCCGCGTGCATAGCGGCCGTAAAATTCAAGGTAGTCGGGACGCACCACGAGCTGCGAGAATTCCTGCCTCCAACCGTCGTTGCGCAAAGCGGAATCGATCGACGTCTGCAAAGCGCCGGTCAGTTCGCTTTCTTTTATCTCGATGACGTAGGGCGCTTTTTTCTCCGCCACTTGTTGGGCAAAGAGCCTGGCCGCCACCAAAACCTCGAATTCTTTCGAGGTCAGAGGCTGCGCCGCGACGAGCCGCGTGGGTTTCGGACCGGTGTATAATTTTTCAAAATAAGGTATCGAGACTATCCCGAGCTTGGTGATGCCGACGAGGAAAACGACCAACACGACGAGCGCAAAAAACGCGGCGATGAGTGAGCAGGTGATGAAATTGCGTCCGAGCTTGGGTTTGACCGGTGGACTGGGCTGATTGGCATTTGGCATTTGGCATTTGGCATTTCGGTCTTCCATATCACGGTTGGATCTTTTGCAGTTCCGTTTGCAGTTTCTCAAACGCGCCCGCCTCTCCCCTCTCCCAAGCCATGAGGTCGACTACGATGGCCAGATGGCTGTCGCGATCGGCCGAGGTCACACGGAGTTTAAAAATCGATTCACGCACGCGCTGGATATCTGCGACCGTCGCATCCTGCTTCAATATGTTCGCCTGATCCAAAACCGTCCGCGCCCAATCAGCGTGCAGCAGCGCGACCGGGGGCGCGGTTCCCGCTGGCGGAGTCGGAGTCGGCGTCTTGGATGGCGCATAGGAGAAAATAAAATAAACCCCAATCACAAGGCAGAGCGTCACTCCGAGCATAACCACGATGGCGCCGAGGGCGGAATCGGATCTTGGTTGTGTCATAGACGCAGGACGCTTCATGCCTTGGCGGCGCGGCGCAAAGCCTGCCGATTGCGATATAGCTCGACCAAGATGACTGAAATGGCGGTGGCGATGGGGATAGCCGTGAGCGCTCCGACGAGACCGAAGAGTTGATAGCCGATCAATAAAGCCAAGATGCTGATGAGCGGATTCAATCCCACGACGCGCTGCATGAGCTTGGGCACGATGATTTGGCTCTCGAGCTGCTGAATGCCGATGATGATGACCAACACGATCAAGGCCTTGAGCGGCGAATAGGTCAAAGCCAACAGCACGGCGGGGATCGCGCCCATGATGGGTCCGAGATACGGGATGAATTCCGTGAAACCGCCGAAGAGCGCCAAGACCAGCGCTTCATCCAATCCGACGAGGCGCAAGCCGACGTAATATAGGCTGCCGATAATGACGCAGAGCGCGATTTGGCCCAGCATCCAATGCCCGAGCTTCTCTTCCACGCGGTTGAAAATCCCGGAAAAGATGCCCTGATATTCCTGCGGCACGAAATTGTGGAAGATGCTGCGCGCTTCCTTCTCTTGCACCACCATGTAGAAGGCCATGACCAGCACGACGATGAGCCCTGCGATGCCGCCGAAGATGTCGGTCAGGGTCGAAAAGAAGCCGCCCGCCACGCTCGTGAGTTGCGTCTGCACGGATTGGAAGCCGCTTTGCAGATTGAGCGCCAAGCCGTTTTTGACCGAGATCTCACGCAGCCACTCGACGCCGCCGGAAACCATCTGCAATGACTTGCCCAAAGTGCTCACCAGCACCGAGCTTTGATCGATGAGCGGCGGCAAAAGCAGACCCAATGTCACCGCAGCCAACCCGAACATGCCGAGATACAGCAGGACGACGGTGACGCCGCGCGGTATGCGCCGACGACCCAGCCAGTCGGCGATGGGATGGATGAGTGCGGCCAAAAACAGCGCTGCGAAGACCAGCGCCACGATCCCGCGGATGAGATACAACACGTAAAGCGCGAACAGGATCGCCAGGGTCTTGAGGATGGAAGACGTATCAACTGAGATATGCCGCTGTTGGCCGTTCATAGTTGATATAGGATAGCAAATTTACTAGACGGTAGACAGTAGGGGCGCATGCCATGCGCCCTGACGGTAGACGGTAGCCAAATCGTGCGTAGCTTCGGATAAATCGACGCTCATGTTTTTTCTTCCGGTTCGACGAAGCGATAGAAGTCGGAAGAACCGTCGGGTTGTATTCGCCGGAAAAAAGCATGGCCGCCAAAGGCCGACCACCCATCAGGATCAACGGAGAATATCTCGATGTTGTCTTTTGAAATTTTGCCTGTGCCGTCCGGCAAGTGCTGTTGGACGAAAACGTGACCTTTGGAAACTAGCCACTTCAACACTCTGCCGGAGAATACCTCAACTTTATCTTTGAAGATTTTATCCCTACCGTCAGGTTGGCGTTGCTGGACAAAGACGTGTCCGCCCGAGACTCGCCAGCCATCAACCTTACCGGAGAATACCTCGACGCCGTCTTTAAGGATTCTATATTTGTCCTCTGGTTGTTCTTGTCGGACGAAAACGTGACCGTCGGAGACGTCCCAATCGAGAAGTTTACCGGAGAAAACCTCGACATCGTCTTTAAGGATTCTATTGTCGCCGGCTTTGGTTTGCTGGATGAACAAGTGGCCGTCGGAGACGCGCCAAACATCTATGTCGCCCGAGAATATCTCTGTTTTATCTTTAAAGATTTTTTCCGTACCGTCAGGTTGGCGTTGCAGGCTATAGGCATGGCCATCTGAAGCTTGCCAACCACCGACTCTGCCGAAGAACAGCTCGACATCACCTTTGAAGATTTTGAATGCATCGTCAGCAGGTTGATATTGCCGGATGAACAGTTGGCCGTCGAGAATCCACCAATCAATTGCCCTGCCGGAGAATATCTCGACACCGTCTTTGAAGAACTGGAGCGTACCGTCAGGTTGGAACTGATGAATGAATACATGATCGTCGGAGATTTGCCAACCATCTATCCTGCCCGGGAATCTACCAAGGAACTCCCCGTTTTCAGTCCGCTTCTTCTCCACCGCGTCTCTAAAAACTTTCAGCAGGTCGGCCACCTTGCGCGCATCCTGCGCTGATAATTTTTTATTCTCTTTCAACTCTTCGAAATTCTTGGCTCCATATTTGGCATAGACTTCTTTTATCTGCGCCGCCAGGTTGTCTGCGTATTCCCTGACCGACGTCGGCAAATCTTGCCGCTTGATGTGCGAGACGGCGAGGTCGGAGCTTTGGGGGATTTCGAAGGGATTGGCGCTCATGTTTTTTCTTCTGGTTCGACGAGGCGATAGAAATCAGAGGAACCGTCGGGTTGGTTTTGTTTGATGAACGCGTGGCCGCCAGAGACCAACCACCCGTCTGACTTGCCGGAGAATATCTCGGCATCATCTTTAAAGAGGGTGTATGTACCGTCGGGTTGATTTTGTTTGACGAAGACGTGCCCGTCGGAGACTTGCCAATTGGAAACCACGCCGAAGAATACCTCGGCGCCATCTTTGAGGATTCTGGATATGCCGCCGGGCTGTTCTTGTCGGACGAAGACGTGACCGTCGGAAACATTCCAAGAGTCAATTTCGCCGGAGAATACCGCGACTTTGTCCTTGAGAATCCTATATTTGCCCTCGGGTTGTTCTTGTCGGACGAAGGCGTGACCAGCGGAGACATTCCAATCGAGAAGTTTACCGGAGAATACCTCGGCGTCGTCTTTGAGGATTCTGTACTTGTTGCCGAATCGGACTTGTCGGACGAAGGCGTGACCGTCGGAGACTTGCCAAGAATCTAAGTTGCCGGAGAATACCTCGACTTGGTCTTTGAAGATTTTATGCTTGCCGTCGGATTGGCTTTGCAGGATAAAAGCATGACCGTCGGAGGCACGCCAATCGTCTACCTTGCCGGAGAATACTTCCACGTCGTCTTTGGAGATTTTATATGTATCGTCAGCAGGTCGGTATTGCCGGATGAATAGTTGACCGTCGGGAATCCGCCAATCAGTCGCCTTGCCGGAGAATATCTCGTCGTTGTCTTTGAAGATTTTGAGCGTATCGTCAGCAAGCTGGTGTTGATAAATGAATATATGACCGTCGGAGATTTGCCAACTATTTATCCCGCCCTGGAATTTAAGAAGGAACTCCCCGTTTTCAGTCCGCTTCTTCTCCACCGCATCCTTAAATACTTTCAACAAGTCGGCCACCTTCCGCGCATCTCGTGCCGATAGCTTTCTGTTCTCTTTCAACTCTTCGAAGTTAGCGGCTCCATATTTTGCGTAGACTTCTTTTATCTGCGCCGCCAGGTTATCGGCATATTTCCTCACGTTCGTCGGCAAATCCTGCCGCCGAATTCCGGAAGCGTAAGGTAGCCCTTCGACAGGCTCAGGGACTATTTTAGTTTTATGGATTTCGAAGGGGTTGGTGGGCATGCTCTGTCCGCAGTTTAGATTAAAGAAGCTGCGGAATCAAATGCCCTCGGGGTTGACGCATTCAGCAATCTCACCTGCCATTGCGAGGAGTAGCAACGACGAAGCAATCTCCGAAGTCCAGAGATTGCCACGCGCATTCAGTATATGCGCTCGCAATGACAGCGCAGGAAAAAACTTTGAGGTTGGGCACAGGGTTCCTTTTTGCTGATGTAACCTGTAGCATACTTCGCATGAAGCAAGTCGCGCCGAAATTCTTCGCCCAGAACCGCAAAGCGGGATATGACTATGAAATCCTCGAAAAATTCGAGGGTGGTTTGGTCTTGACCGGGGCGGAAACTAAATCCGTGCGCACTGGCGGCGCCAAGCTCGACGGGGCGCATTTGGCGGTCACGCGCGGCGAATTATGGCTCTTAAGCAGCCACATCCGGCCCTACAGTAAAGCCGGCCGGAGCGATGGCTATGACCCGGAACGCAGCCGCAAGGTGCTGGTGCATGCCCGAGAAGTCGAGTATTTAGCCGGAAAAACGCTGGAAAAAGGCTTGACACTCGTACCCTTTTCGTTATATCCTGCCGCCCGTCGGATCAAGCTTTCTTTTGCGCTATGCCGGGGCCGCAAAGCCCATGACAAACGCGAAAAAATCAAAAGCCGCGATCTGGATCGTCAACTCCACCGCGTAATGCGAGGAGAAGACGTGGAATAGCGAGAGTTGAAAGTCAAAAGTCCAAAGTCGAAAGCACAAACTTTCAACTTTCCAACTTTAGACTTTCGACTAAATTCGGGGATGACAAGATTCGACGGTCAGCTCCTTTCCCAACTGCAGGCCGAGCCGGGATGGCTCGTAATCCATCCCAAATCGGAATAACTGCCAACGTTATCTCCAAGGTGAAGTCCGCGGTCGCTTCGGCGTTCCGTGTGACAGCACCTGCCATGGCCCTCGCCTAATCTAGGTCGACGGTCACGCTCCCCCGGTTTGCGGCCCGACTGCCGGTCCGGAGCGTCATACTCGGGCTAGACCTCTTGCACTCGCATACTGCAAGAGTCTGACACTGGCGTATGCGTAGGCACCCGGGTCTCGACCGCTCAACCCCTCGCGCCGAAATACCGAGCGATCCAAGCCTGTAAAGAAGCTGGGACGGGACTCGTCCGGACGGGGGTGCGATTCCCCCCATCTCCACCAAAGATTCAATGCCAAATTACAAATTACGAATGACGAATTTAGGAATAATTTGGCATTTGGCATTCGTAATTCGTAATTGATCCAAAAATGCGCATCCATTACCGCCGTAAGAATTTCCTGAAGCCCGTGGGGTTGATTTATCGCGCCAATGAGCAAATCAGGGTGCCCGAAGTCAGGCTCATCGACGAAGCGGGAAAATTCCTCGGCGTGATGCCGACGCCCCAAGCCCTGGCCCTGGCTCGCGAACGCGAGTTCGACCTGGTCGAGGTCTCGCCTAAGGAAGAACCTCCAGTCTGCAAGCTCCTGGACTTCGGCACCTTCAAGTATCAGAAGGCCAAGGAACAGCGAGCGCAAAAAGCGCACGCCAAGAAGGTCGAAGTCAAAGGCATCCGCTTGTCGGTCAAGATGGGCACGCATGACCAAGACGTCAGGATGAAGCAGGCGCTCGGCTTCCTCGAAGACGGCGACAAGCTCAAAGTCGAGATCATGTTGCGCGGCCGCGAAAAGGCGCACGGCGAAATCGCCGAGAAGCGCATCCGCGAATTCCTCCAAGAGATCACCAAGACTTACGAACTCTACACCGAACAACCGATCACGCGACAAGGCGGCAACGTCTCGTCGATCGTCGGAAGAAAATCTTAAACACAAGCTACCCTCTACTTTCTACCCTCTAACTCTATGAAAACCCACAAGACAGTCTCCAAACGGGTCCGCGTGACCAAAAACGGCAAGTTGCTCAAGCGCAAAGGCGGACAAAATCACTTCAACAGCGCCGAGAGCGGCAAAGTCACGCGCAACAAGCGCCGCGACATCAAAGTCCACCCGCGCTACGCCAAAGCCATCAAGAACTTAATGAATGCGTGAGGAAAGTTCAAAGCTCAAAGTTTAAAACTTAAAGTTATTAACTGAAACGCAAGTAGCGAGTAGCAAGCTGCAAGAATCTGGCTACCCTCTACCCTCTACTTTCTACCCCCTACTCCTATGCCCAGAGTCAAACGAGGTACGCACCGCATCAAGCGCCGCAAGAACATCCTGGCCCGCACCAAGGGCATGATGTGGGGACGCAAATCCAAGATTACCTTGGCCAAAGTCGCCGCCACCAAAGCCGGCGTCCACGCTTACGTCAGCCGCAAACTCAAAAAGCGCGTCAATCGCGGCTTGCAACAGAACCGCATCGGCGCCGGAGCCCACGAGCTCGGCTTGAGCTACAGCCGTTTCATGAACGCGCTCAAGAAAAAGGGTTCAGCGCTGGATAAAAAAGTCCTGTCCCAAATCGCCTCGCGCTATCCCGCAGTCTTCGCCAAGCTGGCGAAGTAATCCCATCCGCAAACGAAAACCGCCGGTCCAAGCCGGTGGTTTTGTTTTTGTGATATCAGTGCGTTTCAAGAAGATGCCTTGTCACGGCGTTTGCGGACGACGAGACTTACGGATGACAAGGAAACGGCTACTTCTACCCCAAACGCCCCCTAGGCTGTCGCTAAGCAGGTTACGGCCGTGGCCGTCCAAGCCGAGGCACTGGACGTGGCGTTTGTCGCCGGAACCGGAGCGCGAGAACGGAGAAGCGAGAGCGTAAATGTACGGAACGTTAACGCGGCGGAACAATTTTTCTTCATCGGTCAGGATCTCGGGATCCACTTCCGGTTTCCAATATTGTTGGCCGAAGGCAAGCAGCTCCTCGAAGGTCGCGGGACGGCAGCCAGCTGCATCAATGGCTTCGAAGACTTCTTTGGTGGTTAAAAAGTCTGTACGGCTTGGGTCTTCTCGTTTCTTTTCATCGATAGCTTCTCTGATGTCGAAGACCGTGGCTTCAGGTTCTGATTCTTTTCGTTCTTTAGCTAGCGCTAGTTCTTGGAGCAATCCCTCACGCTTCTGTCGATCATTGAAACCTATATCTTGTAGATCTTTGTCGGTTAAAGCGAAATCAGACAGCGGACGGCCTGCGCGGTATTCTTGTTCATGAACCCAATCGAACTTGAAGCCGGTCTGCTTGTCCTTGAGGATTTCATGCGAAGGTAAGGTAGTGAAGGTCGGTATGTCACGCAGCGTGACGTGACCTTTTTCCTTGATCGCGACGTTAAATGCCTTCAACAGATCGGCTACCTTCCGTGCGTCTCGCGCTGATAGCTTCTTGTTCTCTTTCAACTCTTCGAAATTCTCGGCGCCGTATTTGGCGTAGACGGTTTTAATCTGCGCTGCAATATTATCGGCATATTTCCTCACGTTCGTCGGCAAATCCTGCCGCCGAATTCCGGAAGCGTAAGGTAGCCCTTCGACAGGCTCAGGGACTATTTGGCTTTTGGAGGTTTCGAACGGATTGGCGCTCATGCTATCGGGAGTTTAGATGAATAAAGCCGCACAATCAAATGCACAAGTCCTAGATTTGCTGGCCTTCCCCAAAGATTCTTCTTGGCTACTCTCTACCCTCTACCATCTACCCTCTACTTTGTGCTATACTCATGCAAATAAATACTCTTCATTTCTATATGCCAAAATTTTCACCGGACAAGATTCCGGCAGCCCAAGAATCCCGAGACAAGCGACGCGGTCCGACTCCCGACACTACGGCGGTTTTGCCTCAGGCCGTCGATCGCAATAAACTCAAACAAGAGACCGCGCAGGACGAGGCGCACCGGCTCAACGCTGCCTTCAGAGCGTTGCAGAAGATGTCCGATGGCGAGAGCCCGCGCGAGGTGCTTGAGTACCTGGCGAACCAAAACAAGGTGACTCCGGAACGTCTCAATACCATCAAGAATTACCTGGAAATGGTGGAGATGAAGAAGGCGGACGAGAAAAAAATCGAAGTCCACTCCGCAAACTTCGCGCTCATCACCGCCATCGAAGATGCTTTGAGCGAGCCAAGCCCGGAGCGCATGTCCATGCTGCTCAATTCCGCGCTTGGCGAAGGCAGGATCGCGAGATCGAAGAGGTCAGGCGAACTTTTCGCTCGCCAAACCAAACTCGAGAATAAGATCAAAGAGCTGACCGGCAAATCTCCCGAAGAACTGGCGGCGCAAAAAACTACGACGGGCGTTTTCGGAAGCGTCGTGAGTTGGCTGCGCAAGATCTCGGGTCAGGCGGCCGACGATGCACAGGTCCAAAAACTCATGACCGAATGGCGGAACCTGGGATTGAAAGTGAAGGAAGCGGAAGAAACGCCGCAGTTCGTCCAAGGCAAAAAAGCCGCGGAAGAGGCCTGGACTCCCCCGGCCAAGGCTAAAGCCATGCCCCAGATCGTCGAGACGTTGACGGCCGAAGATATCATCGAGCAAGAAGTCAAACTCACACCGCAAGAAAAACTGGGACGCGTCGAGACGGATATCGGCATCGCCAAACTCGCCCTGGGTAAAGCCAAAGGCGAAGAGATGCGCGAGTGGGCGAAAGAAGTCAAAAAGCTCGAACGACAGCGCGAGGCCATGGTTGGCGAGATGCGCGGTAAAGGCCTTGAAGTCGCACTTACATTAAAAGAAGCGGAAGACACGAAAAACGCGACTCGTCTGCGCCAGGAAGCCGAGGGGGCCTTCGAGGTGCGGAAGAAAATGGACGCCGAGGCTAAAGACAAAGCCACGGAACAAGAGTTCCTGTCCAAAGTCAAACGCGCAACCGAAATTTTACCAGGCGGACAAGCCTACAGCATTTCGCAAGACGTCATGGGCCAACTGGGCGTGGCGAATTGGGAAAAAGCCACGACCACACAAAGGAGCGCAGCTTCAAATTACGTCTTCAAGGCTGCGGAATATCAGCAAGCGCTTAACTCCGCCGACAAAAAGCTCGAGTCAAAGTTGGAATATGAGATTAAAGCCCTCGAGAAGTCGATTGGTTTAGTGCGCTCACCTTATTTCGCGCCCAGCGGACGTGCCGGCGTCGGCGTGACGCTCGAGTCAGGCAGGCAAGGCGTCGCCGGGACTGCGGCTCGTTTAGCCGGTGCGGAAACACGCAACCGTCCCGCCCAGCGCGCCCGCAGGACAGTTAACGAAGCGCCGGTCATCCAAGCCGTGCCGTTGGAAGTGGATCTGGAAAAAGGCGCAGCCGCGGCCAGAGAAGTAGCGGCCGGAACGGAAAGACACATCGCAGCCGTCAAAAAAGCAGCAGCAGAAGCCATGGCAAAAGCCAAGGTACGCGAAGAGGCTATCGAAGCCAGCGTAGCCGCAGCCAAGGCAGTCGTGGCCGGACCGGAAAGACACATCGCAGCAGTCAAGAAAGCAGCAGCGGAAGCGGTATCCCAAGCCATGACAGTGGAAAAAGCCGGGCAGATCGTGCCTGATGCCGATAAGCTGTGGGACTTGGTGGTCGGCAAACTGAAGCAAAAACCAGACGCCGAAAAAAAACTGGCTGCGCTCAAGAAATATGGCGTCGGCGAACCGGCGACGGTCTACGTCCTCGCCATGGCGCGCTACCTGGAAGCAGTCAACCAACCCGCGACGCTCGACGTGATCCGCGGGCTGGAAGACAGCATGAACAAAGCCAACGCCGCCCTGGGCATCGCGGGCAGCGCCCTGGTGCAGCGCATCATGGCCGAAAGCGGCAAAAAGTTCGGCAAACCCGTGGGCCGCAACATCAAAGGCGCAGCCCGGCACGAAGACACGCGCCGCGGCGGAAGGTCGATGTAAGATAAAAAGAAATTAACACTGCCGGCTTGAGCCGGCAGTTTTGATATTATTCATCATTGTCATCCTGAGCCCCGCACCGTGTCACGTTCTACGTGATCAAGTGCGGGGTAAACTCCGCGCCAGCGCACTTTCCCCCTGTCATCCTGAGCGAGCTTCGAGCGAGTCGAAGGACCTTTATCAGCCATCGGTTCAGACCAACGCTTATAAAGGTCCTTCGGCAAGCTCAGGATGACAATTTTTTCAATCAACTTTTCTTTACGCTCTTCTCGACCGTCTCTTCGATGAACTTGGCTTTGGACATGACGGCTTGCTCTTTGTCTCCGCGCTGGCGCACGGTCAGGTCGCCGCTTTCCATTTCTTTATCCCCCACCACCAGGGCGAGCGGAATTTTTTGCGTCTCGGCGTTGCGGATTTTCTTGCCCACTGATTCGGCGGCTTCGTCCACTTCGGCGCGGATGCCGTGCGTCTCGAGTTCATCCGCCAAATTGCGCGCGAATTCGATGTGACGGTCGGCCACCGGCAAGATGGCGACCTGGACCGGAGACAACCAGAGCGGAAAAGCGCCGGCGTAATGCTCGATGGCGATGGACAAGAAGCGTTCGACGGAACCCATGATGGCGGCGTGGATCATGACGATGGTCTCGTGCTCACTTGCCTCGTTGACGCAGACCAAGCCGAAGCGTTCCGGCATGTTGAGATCGAGCTGGATGGTCGCGACTTGCCACTCCCGGCCCAAAGAATCTTTGGCCATGAAATCCAGCTTAGGTCCGTAAAAAGCCGCCTCACCCAAACCATCCAAAGCCTCCACGCCTTTCTCGCTCACGATTTCTTTGAGCATGCCCTCGGCTATCTCCCATTTAGACGGATCGCCGAGATATTTCTGCGGCGTCGCCGGATCATGTCGGCTCAAGCGCACTTGGAGCTGAAAACCAAAGACGGCGTAGAACTCATGGATGATGTCCCAGATCTTGAGGAATTCTTCCTTGGCCTGCGCCATGCGGCAAAAAACGTGGGCATCGTCTTGGGTAAAACTGCGCGCGCGCGACAAACCGGACAGCTCGCCCGTCTGCTCGTCGCGATAACACATGGTCGTGTTGGCATAACGCTGCGGAAGTTCGCGGTAGCTCCACTGTTTGCGCGCATAGATCTGCGTGTGATGCGGACAGTTCATGGGCTTCATGGCGAATTCGTGCCCCTCGCGCGTCTTTATCTTGAACAAGTCGTTCTGATATTTATCCCAATGCCCGCTGACTTCATATAGTTCTTTTTTGGTGATGTGCGGGATCTCGACGCGTTGATAACCACGCATCGAACGGAGCGACCAGACGAATTCATCCAACAGATTGCGCAGGATCGTGCCCTTGGGCGTCCACAGCGGCAATCCAGGACCGACCAAATCGGAGAAGGTGAAAAGATCGAGCGCCGGACCGAGGATCTTATGGTCGCGTTTCTTGGCCTCCTCCAACATTTTTTCGTAAGCCGCGAGTTCTTCCGCAGTCGCGAAACACAAACCATAAATGCGCTGGAGCTGCGGATTGGATTCCTTGCCGCGCCAATACACCGCGGCCAGACGGTAGAGTTTGCAGGCGCCGATCTGCGAGGCATCCGCGACGTGGGGACCGCGACACAAATCCACGAAATCGCCGGTGCGATAAACGGAAATCTTGGCCGCTCCCGGCTCGACATCCCCCGCTTCTTCGACGTTGAGCTTGGTCGTACCTTTGGTCTTGATGTCGTTCAGGAGTTCGATCTTGTAAGTCTGGCCTAAAGCTTCGAAAAGTTTGATGCCGGCGTCGATATCCATCTCTTCGCGCACGAATTGCGTCGCTTCTTTTTCGACTTTACGCATCTCCGCTTCGATCGAAACCAAATCCTCCGGCGTCAGCGCGCGGCCGATGTCGATATCGTAATAAAAACCGTTGTCGATGACCGGACCTACGCCGAACTTGGCTTGCGGAAACAAGCGTTTGACGGCAGCGGCCATGACGTGCGCGGCGCTGTGGCGCATGGTTTCGATGGGATACATAGATAATTACGAATTAAAAATTAAAAATGCAAAATTCAGGATTGTCATTGCGAGCGCATAATCCAAAAGCGCGTGGCAATCTCTGGTTTCCGGAGATTGCTTCGTCGTTGCTACTTCTCGCAATGACAGATAACGTCATAAATCATTTTGAAATTTTCAATTGAATAAAAAATACCCGACGTTCCGTCCATTCGATTGGACGAGACTGTCGGGATCCCGTCTGACGGGATGGTTCCACCCAACTTCTCCGACCTCGCGGCCGAAGCGCTCATTTTCTGTAGTTGTCTGGCTGGACCGTTCGACGGCCCGCCGGTTGGTGAGTCCGGTGCAGAAAGATTACGTCAGGTTTGAAGATGCGTCAAATTCTGGCAGTAGGGGCAGGGTCACCCCGCCCCTCGACTCGCGGGACGCGGAAACCGCGCCCCTACATCTTGTTACTGCCTCAAAACCGGACTCGCGCCCGGTTCCCTAACTACTAAATGCTAACTACTAACTACTCTTTTACTCCACCACCAAATCTATATGATCCTTCATCTTGGGAACGGTATGGATCCAGGTCGGTCGGATTTGGATATCCACGCTCTCGACTCCATCCACGCTCATGAGTTTTGTCTTGGCGTCGTCTGACGACAAACCGGCGATGGCATCTTTGGAAATGGCGGAGCTGTCGGCAGTGAGACGGGTCGAAGCTTGGGCTTGGATCAAGAGCCGAGCTTTGCCGGCTGTGGTGTCGGCTTGTTCGATCTTGAAATTGACCAGGGAAGCGTCGTAATTGATATCGCGTCCGTCAGGTATGCGCTCCTTCAATTTTTGCTTGAGCAAGACTTCCATGTCCTTGGCGGGATAATACACGGCCGTGACCTCCATCTTGACCGAAGCCAGGAACTGGTCGGAACTTTGGCCCGGAGTGATGTTGGTTTTCTTTTCGACCAGCCGTTTGGAATATACGCCCGCCCAATCGTCAGCCGCGCCGGCTTCGGCTTTGAGCGTCTTTTGGGCTTGTTCGAAGACCGCTTCTTCCAAAACTTTTTGCGCGTCCGCGACTTGGAGCGAACTGACGATCTTCGAGGTCTGTGAACCTCCGCTGAAGCCGCTCACCGTCTCCGCGTAAATGGATTTTTGCAGATCTATCCACAACCCCGGGATAGTCAGATGCGTCCCGACCGGCATGACATATTCACGTCCTTTTTTATCCGAATGGGCGGAAACCGTGACCGATTCCTTTGACCCGACCGTCACCGTATTGTCGATACGATAAAGCCGACCGTCGGCCGTAAGCAGCCGCGTCGTCTTGACCAGAGTCTGGGATTTTGAATAGTTGTTGATGATCTTGACCATGCCCGAGACTTCCGAATCAATGGGCACCTCTTCGCTCCCCACGTCTTTGACGGCAAACTCTTGGATTTTTTCGAAATTGCCCTTGACCACTTTTCCGCCCAACTGACCCGCCTCCGGGCTGCGCGCCACCTCGACGTAGGTCTGCACTTGGGTCGTGTCTTTTTTGGTCTTTATCGTCACCCTTGCCCTGACCGAGGAAACCCACAAAACGCCGATGACCACGAGCATGACCACGGCGAGAAAAGACAAGGCAATGTTGCGGTAGAGCTTGCTGCCGGGTTGCCGGGCGGGGAAATCCTTAAACGAGTGCTTGGAGGTGCGGATAGGCATAGATTCTAGATGGGATTATAGCATACGGTAACAGGTTCTAGGTTCTGGGTTTTAGGTTTCTGAACCTAGCACCTGATTCAGTCAAAATACCTAGAACCTGCTGACTTTATGCGTTCGCGATCTTCCCGCGCAGCTCTTTGATGGCACTGACTTGTTTTTGCAGTTCGCGGGTCGCGCCGTGTTCAGCGCCTAAACGCGCGGCAAAATCCTCGATGCCTTGTTCCAACTCCGCGATGCGCTGTTCGTTTATCTCGCCTTCGATGACGCGTTCCAGAATCTCGTCCGTGACTTTTTCATCCATGATCTCGTGCTTGCCTTTGTTTTTAAGCGCTTCGCTGACATAAGGCATGGCTTTGGTGCGCAGCACTTCGGCCAAGTCGCTCTTGCCTTGCTTTATTTCCTCCAACCAAGCGTAAAGCAGCCGCCGGCCATCGCGCCCCAGGGCTTTTTCCGAATAAGCGGACAGGGTGGTGAATTTCATGCTCAAAGCGGCTTTTTGCTCAAGCGGAGCTTTATCCGCGCGCAAGCCAAGCTGCAACAACAACGCAAAACGCTCCAAAGCCTTGGGGCCCTCGATCTGCTTGTCCGCCTCGCGCAACACATCATTCGACTCGCGATGCACATCCCGATCTTTGGACGCTTCGCCTGGCGCCCGACGCGCGGTGGCGATGCCTAGATTGAAGTGCAGGAACTCGGGTTGATACGTCGGCAGCGCTCCGGGATGCGCCGGGATCGGACCGGCTTTGCGCCGCGCCGCATCGACCAAATTCGCGATCTCCTTCAGATGTTCGTCCCGGTCGCTCTCCACGTATAACACGAACTCATCCCCGCCCACGCGGTAAGCCTCGGCCTGGATCTCGGGATGCTTGGCCTTGAATTCGCGTTTGGCAAAATCTAAGATGCGCATGGCGGTGCCGATGGCCGCCTCTCCGGTCCTGGTGCCGCCTTCTTTGTCGAAATATTTAAGGAAGGCCATGTCGATGCTGATGACCGAGGGTTCTTTTTCGACCAAGCCTTTTTCCAGCTGCATAAAAAGTTTGCCGCGGCCGAACAGCGCACCGCTGCGCTGGGCTTTGGCGATCTGTGCGTCGAGTTGCGCGATTTTCCTGTGCGGGTCGTCTTCTTCCAGATCTTCAGTCTCGGCGAGCTTCTTCTCCAAACCTTCAAGCAAGACTTCGCTTTCGGTCCGTCCCAAAAATTCCGTTTTCTGGCGGAAACGTTCCAGGTCTTCGCGCACGGCAAGATTCTCCCCTACTTCGCCTTGCTCGAGCTGCGGCTTGAATTTTTCCGCCTCGTTGAAGGTAAGTCCCGATCCGCTCTCCAGTTCAGAAACGGCCCGCTCCAAGATACCGCTCATGGCGGCAAGATTCTCCGCGTTGCGCGACTTGAACAAAGCGATGGCTTGATCGCGCGCCAGATGGAAAGCGCGGTTCTTCCAATTTTCCCGCTTGACCTCGTCGCCGTCATCCTCCAAAGCCCCGTTTTCCTGGAGCTTGGCCCTGAAGCCATCGAAATCGAGCGCCTCATTGCCGCCAAACACCACCCCCAAAGATTTTTTCAGGTATTTATCGTAGAACTCGCGAGCCTCAAGGCGCCCGCTTGGATGCATGATTTTTTCCGCCACGCGACCGAAGCGCGAACGAATTTTTTCATAGTCGCTGAAAGTCTGCGCTTTTTCGCGCAGCACCTTGACCAACTCACGCCCCACGTCGCCCTCTTCCCTGGTGGGCAAAAGTTCCAGCGTGCGCGCTGCGTTCTCAAAATCCAATCCCACCGCGACCAAAGGCACGGGGTCTTCGTCGGGATAGCCTTCGAGTTTGAACGGAGCGGAATTCAAATCCCGCATGATGGCTTGACCCAGCGCCGGACTTACCTCCTTCAGATGGACGCCAAAGTCGTTGCCGGAGATGCGATAGATCTCATGATGCGCCATGATTTCTTCTTCACTCGCGTCTTTCAGCTGCGTGCGCAAATGCTCCACGACGGTGCGCGAGATGTGGGCAAAAGTCTGTTCCAAACCGATGTCGCCTAAGTTATGATCGCCGGAATCGTTCAGGCGATCCAGTTCGCTCAAATTCACGATGAGCAAAGAATCCTGCGCGGTTTTTTCCGGGATATCCAATTCACCGCTTTCGACGCGCTGCAGCCCCAACTCGCCGACACGCTGGCGCAAATCAACATAAAATTTATCAGCTTTCGCGGCGCCGGTGACATCCCGCTCCCAAAAGAAAAGCTCGCGCTCTTTTTCCGCCACCTCGATCTCCGCTTTGAGCTTGTCGAGTTCATCCTTATCCGCGCCGCGCGCTTCGGCTGCACTCAAAGCCGCTTGGGCTTCGGCGCTGCGGGATTTGAAGATCTCCGACATGAGCCGGACTTTTTGCGTCTCCGGGATACGCAGGCTTTCGCGAATTTTCATAAAATATAGGGTGGTAGGGGCGCATGCCATGCGCCTGCGGCGATAGACGGTAGCCAAGCCAATTATGATTCAATAGCAAAGTATACAGGAGTTCGCTTGAATCCGCCTAAAACAATAGCCCCGGGAAGACGGGGCCGCAGCAGCTACGCATCAGGCGCGGGGCGAAAGGACAGGTTGAGCGACGGAAGAATCTCGCAAGCGGCGCGGGCCATCTCATCGGAAAGACCATCAAGGTCGGTTTCGCTCGTGAGCGAAAGCTTGTTCCAGGTGCCGAACCTCTGGTTCAACTCCGTCTCAAGGACTCCGAGCAGCACATCCATGTTCTGGAAGGCGCAATCGGGGTCCTGAATAAGTCCTTCCGCTGCCGTCTTTGCTTGCGCTTGATACGTCATAGCATTTACTCCAAAGTTCTTAGCTTAAATTTGCACGTTCGCGGCTATCTGTCAAGGGGATAGAGGGTAGAGAGTAGACGGTAGCCAGACGTAGGGGCGCATGCCATGCGCCCTTTTGGTAATAAGAGGATGTCATTCTTGAGGCCGTCTGACGGCCGAAGAATCTTCCAGTTCCTTTAGGTACCCGTAGGGGCGACCCAACGGGTCGCCCCTACTGATTCAGCCAAAGGATGACAGTTGCTTTTATTTTCTGGCTACCGTCTGCCTGGGCGCATGACCATGCGCCCCTACACACCATCTAACTTTAAAACAAACCACGCTTTCTCAAGCGTGGCATCAAGAGCCGCAAAAATCAACTTGCGGCGGAGTCGAGGAGGTACGTTTCGACCTTGTCGGCGGTGCGCAGGAGCGCCTTGATCCGGTCCGCGAACGGCTTGGTCAGCGCCGGGAACTTTTCGACCGGCACTTTGTCCGGATTCAGGATTTCGCCCACGTCATCCGAACCGGCGTAGGTCCGCTGGCCTGCTTCGATCGTGGTATCGAGGATGCCGCACAGAATCTCGACGGCCTTGTCCCTCGTCTCGATGGTCATCTGACTTGAGATGAGGAGCTTGTAGTCGTGTCCGGGTACGCGGGTAAGCAGGATCCCGAATCTTCCGTCGGCTTGACCGATCACGAACATCAGATCGGTCGGATGGGCGAAAATCTCCAACGCAGTCAATCGACCTAGTCCCATGGGAACCTCCAAAAAACCGAAATGTCCGATGCGTTAACTACGACCGAAATAAATTGACACAAATATCGCGAGACGTCAAGACGAACCGGATTTGGTTGCTGATAAAGGTCCTTCGACTTCGCTGGCGCTACGCTCAGGATGACAATATTTTTTGTCATCCTGAGCTTGTCGAAGGACCTTTTAAGGTATCGGCGCGTGACAAGTCAATATTAGTGCAGTCGTCAAACACGAGTGACAGGTGTTTGTAGTATGTATTTTGTATTATGTATGTTGGGCCACTCCAAAATACAAATTCCAAAATACCTTCTGGTTACCGTCTACCGACAGGGCGCATGGCATGCGCCCCTACCCTCTATCGTCTACTAGCTAACTTATCTTCACCGTCCCTGGACCCAAAACCGACTCGAGTTCTTTGACCGTCTCTTCGCTCCATATGATCTTGGACGACGTCTTGATGCGCCGCTGGCCGTCCACGTCGTCGATGAGAAAATATACTTGATATGATCCGCGGCGCTCGTCGAAGATGCGGCGCAGGCGCAGGATCACCGTCTCGGGCATGCTGGCGCGCACGTGGAGGGTGATGGATTTTTCCGGACTTGGGGTTTGGCGCTCGGTATTCGGAGCTTCATCAACAGTCGCCGCGCTGTGGACGGCGCCGCCTTTGGTTATCTCTTCGATGTTATCCGGCGTGATTTCGTAGGCCGTGTCCACCAACACTTTCATCTGACCGTCTTTTTCCTGCGGCTTGCCCGAGACCACGAGCACCTTATCCGCCTCCCAGTAGGCCGCGGTGTCGTTGAAGGTGCGCGGGAAAACGATGGCTTCGCACTTGCCCGTCATGTCCTCGATCTCCGCGAAGACCATATTCTCGTTGTTCTTGGTGCGGATTTTTTTGGCTTGCGTGACGACTCCGCCGATGCGCACGCTTTTGTCCTTGATGAACTGGCGCAAGTCGCTGATGGGCGTGACTAGCTTGCCCAGGCGCTCTGCGTAATCGCGATAAGGATGGCCCGAGATGTACAGACCCAGCAGTTCCTTTTCCCAGGTCAGCATCTCGCGATTGTCCGTCGGCGGCGCTGGTTGGAGGTGCAGCGTGGGCGTAGCCGTGGCGGAACCGAAGGCAAACAAGTTGGATTGGCCGGAGGCCGATTCTTTTTCTTGATCCTTGTGATATTCGAGCAGCGCTTCGATGTTGAACAGCAGGCGGTTGCGGTCGCCGAAGCGATCCAACGCGCCGGAACGGATGAGTGACTCGAGCGATTTGCGGTTGATGGCTTTGCCCGGCACACGCGTCAAAAAATCCGCCAAGTCCTGATAAGCGCCGTTGGTTTTGCGCTCGTGGATGATCACCTCGACCACGTCCGTCCCCAAACCTTTGATCGCGACCAAGCCGAAACGCAAGGTCGTGCCGCCGGAACTAATAGGTCCTATTGCGGAAGCCTTGACCACGGAAAATCCGGCGAACGATTCGTTGACGTCGGGCGGCAAGACTTTGAGCCCCATGCGCCGACACTCTTCGACCTCGATGGTGATGCGGTCCAGGTTGTTGGTGTCCGAGTTCATGAGCGCAGCCATGAAGCATTCGGGCCAGCGCGCTTTGAGGTAAGCCGTCTGGTAAGCGATGAGCGCGTAGCAGGCAGCGTGCGATTTATTGAAACCATAAGCCGCGAACTCCTCGAATTGGGTGAAAATTTCTTCGGCGATGGCTTTGTCCACGCCTTTCTTGACCGAGCCCAAGACGAACTTGGCCTTCATCTCGGCCATGAGCTTGGCGATTTTTTTGCCCATGGCTTTGCGCAGCGTGTCGGCCTCGCCGCCGGTGAATCCCGCCATGTCCTTGGAGACTTGCATGACCTGTTCCTGATAGACCGGGATGCCATAAGTGTTGCACAACGCGTTTTCCGTCAGCGGATGTTTGTAGGTGACTTTTTCCTTGCCGTGTTTGCGCAAGATGAAACTCTCGACCAGACCGGCGCCCAACGGACCGGGACGATACAGCGCTACCATGGCGATGACGTCTTCGATCTGGGTGGGTTTGAGCTCGCGGATGTAGCGCTTCATGCCGTCGGATTCAAGTTGGAACACGCCCGTCGTCTCGCCTTTGCCCAAGAGCTCATACGTCTTGGCGTCGTCCAGCGGGATGGTGTCGATATCCACGCTCACGCCGTGCACGGCATCCATGATCTCGAGACATTCGCGGATGATGGTCAGGTTGGAGAGTCCCAAGAAGTCCATCTTGAGCAGACCCACGACTTCGACCGGGTGGAGCGAATATTGGACGACCTGTTCGACGTCGCCGCCTTGCGCCTTTTGCAGCGGCGCGAACTCGACCAGCGGCGCGGGCGCGATCACGATGCCGCAAGCATGCTGCGAAGCGTGGCGCGCTGTGCCTTCGAGCTTGATCGCCAAATCGATGAGCCGATGCACGCGTTGATCGTTCTCGTACAGGGCTTTGAGTTCCGGCACGTCTTTGATCGAAACGGCCAGCGGGATGTGGCGGCCTTGGACGGGCGGCGGGATGACCTTGGCCACCTGGTCGACTTCTTGGAAAGTCAGGCCGAGCACGCGACCCACGTCGCGCACCGCGGCGCGCGCCGCCATCGTGCCGAAGGTGATGATGCCGGCCACGCGATCGCCACCGTACTTTTGCGTCACATACGCGATCACGTCTTTGCGTTTGACGTCGTCGAAGTCCATGTCGATATCCGGCATGGAGATACGGTCAGGATTGAGGAAACGCTCAAAGAGCAAACCATATTGCAGCGGATCGAGGTTGGTGATGTTGAGCGCATACGACACGATGGAACCCGCCGCCGAACCGCGCCCCGGACCCACGATCACGCCGTTGTCTTTAGCCCAATTCACGTAATCGTAGACGATCAAAAAGTATGAAGCAAAACCCATGCGCTCGATGACCTCGAGCTCAAACTCCAGACGCGCCTTAGCCTCGTCGCTCGCGCCCTGCGGGTATCTTGTCTGCATGCCGACCACGCACAGCTTACGCAGTTGCGTATCCGGAGTCTCGCCTTCCGGCACTTGGAAAACGGGCAGATGATTCTTACCCAGCTCAAGCACGACCGAGCAGCGGTCGGCGATGCGCCGCGTATTCTCCACGGCTTCGGGATTTTCGGCGAAAGCCTGGACCATCTCCTCCGGCGCGCAGAGCGAATGATCGATGTTCGAAATGGTGTAGCGGTTCAGATCGGTCAGCATCTTGCCGTCATGGATGCACTGCAACGCATCTTGCGCATCCGCGTCGTCAGGCAAAAGATAGTGCGCATCTTTGGTAGCCACGAGCGGGATGCCGGTCTGCTTATGCAATTCCACCAGGCGGAAGTTGATGTCGTTCTGCGTCGCCGACTCGGGATGATGCACGAGCTCGAGGAAAAAATTGCCCTCACCGAAGATGTCGAGATATTCGCGCGCCAGCTGTTCCGCTTTTTCCATGTCGTGCGCCTGCGCCGCCTTGGGGATCTCCCCTTTCATGCAACCCGAAAGCGCGATCAACCCGTGATGCAGCTCGCGCAAGATATCTTTGTCCATGCGCGGACGATAATAAAAACCGTCCAAGTAAGCGGTTGACACGAGCTTGAGCAGATTCTGATAGCCCTGATTGGTCTCGCAGAGCAAAGTGAGATGCGCCGCGTGCTCGTCGATGCGCGGACGCTTATCCGTGCGCTTATTGGGCGCGATGTAAGCCTCGAGTCCGATGATCGGCTTCAAGCCCGCTTTGTTCGCGGCTTCGACGAACTCGATGACGCCGTACAACCCGCCGTGATCGGTCAGCGCAATCGCGTCATACCCCAGCTCCTTGGCGCGCGCCACCAAATCCCCCGGATCACCCATGGCATCCAAAAGCGAATACATGGAATGCGCATGCAAGTGGATGAAGGGCGAGCGTACTGCGTTATCCGTACCGCGAACTTCGTTGTCTGGCATATATGGTCATCCCGCTGACGGCGCGAGGCCTGCGGCATGATTTAAGGTTGCGCAGAGTTTAACCGACGGTCTTAAGATTGACAAACCGCCTGATTTTCTGGATCCCAGCTGGAGTTTACCCTCGCGAAAGCGAGGGCTGGGATGACGAAAAATACGTAAAAACATTGTCATTCCAGCGAAAGCTGGAATCCAGAATCAGAGTTCGTCAGTCAAATCTTTCCAGCCTGGGTTATCTTTTTCTATCAATTCTATTTTCCACCCTCGCTTCCAAACTTTCATTTGTTTTTCTCTCAAAATCGCAGATTCGATGGACTCACTTTCCTCGAAATAAACTAAATCGTGCACCTTATATTTCTTGGTAAAACCTTCAACCGCGTCATTCTTATGTTCAAAAATCCTCTTTTTAAGATCCCGCGTCACTCCGATATACAAAGTACCGTTTTTGCCGCTGGCCAAAATATAGACGTAATACATTTTCCTATTTTCTGGATCCCAGCTTTCGCTGGAATGACGAGTCTGAAAGGCGAATCACTCATATCACCTGCGCATGTTGGCGTGACTTGACCCAGACGAAAAAGCCGCCGGTGAATTGGCCGAGGGTCAAAATCACGAGTTGCGGCAGCATGAAAAACAAATACATCATGGCCAGCGAATCGGCGACGGAAAGGAAGGCGCTGAAGATCTGCGTATTCGAAAGCAAAAAACCGAGGAAGGCGGCGAGAGCGGCCGCTGAAGCGCCGGCGAGAACGTTTCCCTGCACATGGCCCAGGACGAAAAACGCGAATGAGACTTGGATGAGAAAAAGCAGGGCATATTCCCCCACCGCGTACCAAGTCGTCTGATAACCCAAAGTCAGCAGGATCAACGCGTTCATCACGAGCTGCTGCAGGATCAAACCGATGAAAGCGCTGACGATGCCCAAAAGCACTGGCTGCGAAGAAGCGATGTGCCGGTCAAAAAAAGTCATAGCTAGCTTTCCACTTCTTCGTCCTCATCTTCCTCTTCATCCAAATCAGGCTCCGTGGCGGTCTTTTTCGCGCGCTTCTTTTCGCGCCGCTCTTCGCGATTCTTGAAGAACGACATGATGGACGTGCCGCTCTTGGCCAAGACGCCAAGATAGCTGACCGACGACTCGATGCGCTCTTTGATGCGCATGACGGCTTTTTCGACGTTCAAAAGCTTCTCGCGCGTCTCCGTCACCATCTGATTGCCCTGATGGAGCAAACGCGCCATCTCGTACAGCGCCCAACACAGAAAAACGCCGACGCCGCCTACCGCCAAGGCGAGGATCAGATAAAAAAGGTCTTTAGTTGTTTCAAGTGCCATATGTAAAGCAGTATAGCAGAAAGCCGAAGTGGACATAATACCGAGCGAAGATGAACCGATAGCTGATAAAGGTCCTTCGGCAGGCTCAGGATGACAGAATTAAAAAAATATTGTCATCCTGAGCGGAGCAGCAGCGCGGTCGAAGGACCTTTATCAGTTCCTTTCTATCCCCGCATCTCGGCTTTGAAGCGTCGCTCGTAATCTAAGAGGATTTTTCCATACGGGTCTTGTTTATGGCTTATTGACAATCCAATCGGGCTATGTTTGAATGACAAATCGTACATTGAAGGAGGTCAGAATGAAGCGTTCCTGTTTCGACCGTTCTCTCATGATTCTGTTCGCGCTTGTCTGTCTTGCGACGCTGGGATGCGCCAAATCCTACACGGTCCACGCGATAGCCGCAACGGACAACAAGGCACCGCCGACCGTGGTCATTTTCCCCGGACTCTATCCAGCGGGAGATGACCTGGGTTACGCAGTTTCCATGCGCATGCCGCTCACCGATCAGCCCATGGGCGCGGCGATTTACTGCGAGGGGCAATATCCCACAGTCGGGCGCGATAATGAGAACTATCGCGCTGCGGTTTTCAAGACCCTCGACCCGTCGCACTTTCTGCTCTCGATCAGCAACGAAGAGAATCGGGTAATCGAGGTGGCGCAGGGCCAAATCTTCATGGTCAAGTGGCGCGCCGGTACATACACGCAATGCGGATTCACGGACGCCGCGCCACGCAAGAGCCATGCCTACTTCGTGTGGGGCCAATACCGGCTGGACATGGAGAGAAGAGATGGCGTCAGATACACGCACTGCAAGGACTTGTTTGATTTGCCTTTCCCAGTGCCGAGAGCGCTGGAGAGTATCGATGATCTCTGGACTAGGTACGGCATTCCAGTGGAAATCGGGTCCCTGCTGCGGTACAACAAATAGTACTAACGCAAACCCGAATCGCCCGTGGCAAGCGAAAGCGAACCACACTAGCGTACGTGTCAAAAAAACAGCACTAAACCGATCTTATCGTCCTGAAGCAAACCCAGGACGACTTTTTTATCCCTCGCATCCCGGCCTTGAAGTCTCGTCTGAAGTGGCTGGTTCTATTCGACCTCGTGCGTTTCGTAGCCGGTCTTAGTCTTCAAAACAAAAGTGTTTTCAGCCTTCCAGCCAAAAAAGCTAGACGATGTGTCAGCCGCAAAATACTTTTCCATGTCCGTCGCTTTACCCGACGCTAAGTCATATATCTCATAGTGCGCCGGGAACATATTATCGAAACGCTCTCCATTCTTCTGCTGCCCGAACCTGGTCGTATAGGCCAGGAACACTTTTTTTCCATCAGGAGAAAATTTAGCCATGCCGGGCAACAACGTTGCACCGGACCCGTCGTCTGAACTCGGCACCTTGATCAGGATAGTCGCTTTGCTGCCGTCCAGGGCAGTCACGGCAAAACCATATTCCTTCGCGGCCCTGACATAAAAGAGTGCCTTGTCGCCGCTGGAGCTGATATCCAAACCGATCGCGCCGGGAAATTCCTTGGTGGAAATAATTCCACCCTTCATATCCAATCGTGTGATGATAGCCGTATCTTTTTCTCCGCAGTACTCGCCGTAAATAATGGAATTGTCGGTGCCAAACCAGACATTCCGATCCATCTCGGGCGGTTCCTGGGCGCAAGTCTTGGGCGCGGCAAAAGTGTTGGCTGTACCCGCTTGTCCAATCACCTTTATCGTCGAGTCGGTCAGAGAAACGGCCGAGCTCCCATCCTTGCTCTGCTTGGGGTCGAATACTTTAGGAACGCCCACGTTGCCCGGAGGACCGAAGTTATCAGCCAAGACCGGATTTACCTCGTTTTTTCCCGCAGTTTTCAACACCGCGGAAGTCTGGCAACCAAAACCAGCCAAGACCAAAAAAGAGGCTGCGCTAATCACGAAAAACTTATTCATATCTTGAACTTATCCCTTAATGAGCGGGAAATGTCAATACTCATCCCCGCATCTCGGCTTTGAATTTTTGTTTGAGATCCAAGAGGATGTTTTCCAGCAAGCTATCTACTTCGGCGCTGGTGAGGGTGCGTTCATTCGAAGAGAAAGTCAGATGCATGGCGCTGGATTTTTTGTCGGCGGGAAGATTGGTTCCGCGATACGTATCGAACCATTCGACTTCGACCTGCACGGCCGAACCTTTGATGATGCCTTTTATAGCTTTAGCTAAATCATTGAATTCGACGTGCGCATCCACGACCACGGCCAGATCGCGCTTGGCTTCGGGGAACGCCGGCAAGGGCGCGTAGCGCTTGGCGGTTTGAGCGAACGGGATTGCGCTTTCGAGCGGCATGTCGATCAAAGCCACGTGTTCGAGCTTGAAATTCTTGGCGATCTTCGGCGAGACTTCGCCTAAAGTAGCGAGCAGCTTGCCTTCCTTATATACCTGCACCGAACGACCCGGGTGCCAAAAACTGTCGTTCGACAAACGCCTCCATTCCGCGTCGCGCACACCCATCTCATCCAACACATGTTCGACGTAACCTTTAGCCGCGCGCCACGGTTCTGCCATGCCTATGAAAAGCGCACCGAGTTCGAGTTGTTCGTCGGGCAGATTGCTCCACGCTTGCGTACCGCGAGCCTTTTGTTCCGTGTTCCGTGTTCCGTGTTCCGTGTCCTGCGGATAATACACGTTAGCGACTTCGAAGATGCGGATGTCCGGATAACGCTCGGCATTCTCGCTCGCGACCTGCAAAAGCGAGGGCAAGAGGCTGGTGCGCATGAATTCGAAATCCTGCGACAGCGGATTTTGCACGCGCAACATGCGTTTGGCGTCGTATTCGGCTTTGGCCAACAAATCGCGCGAGACGAACGAGTAGGTATAGACTTCGGTCAGCCCCGCGCCCTTTGACGTGTCGCGCAAAGTTTTCTCCCACTTGAGTTCAGCTTCCATGGGACGCGGCGCCAGTTCGAACGGGATCACGCCCGGGATGTTGGCATAACCTTCGAGACGCGCGATCTCTTCGACCAAGTCGCGGCCGTACTCGATATCATGATCGCGCCACCACGGCACTTCGGCCTTGATCGTCTTGCCCTGGGACGAAACTTTAAAACCCAAGCGGCGCAGGCGAGCCAGCATCTCGGTCTTGGGGACTTTGACGCCGATGAGCGAATCCACTTCATCTGTAGTAGTCGAAAATTTGGCCGGCGTGTAGCGCGTCTCCCCTACATCGGTGATGCCGCCCGCGAGTTTGCCGCCCGCGATCTCGAGTACGAGTTCGATGGTGCGCGCCAAAGCCGACGGCGGCGCGGCGCTGGACAAACCTTTTTCAAACCGCAATTGCGCATCTGATTGGAGATTAAGCTGGCGTGAGCCGCGACGGATGGTGACCGGATCGAAAGTCGCCGCCTCGATGATGACGTCCTTGGTCAAAGCCGTGACGCCCGTATGTTCACCGCCCATGATGCCGGCGACGGCGATGGGTTTCTCTTTATCGGCGATGAGCAGGATGGAATCGTCGAGATCGTACTCTTTACCGTCGAGCGCCATGATTGTCTCGTTGTTGCGCGCCAGGCGCACTTCTATCCCGCCCACGAGCTTGGCCGCGTCGAAGATGTGCGTCGGCTGGCCGAGTTCCAGCATGACGAAGTTGGAGATGTCGACGATGTTGTTGATGGGACGCAAGCCCGCTGACATGAGACGGCGTTTGAGCCACCACGGCGACGGCCCGACTTTGACGCCTTCGATCTTAGCCGCCAGGTAACGCGGACAGTGTTTTTTGGCGGAGATCTTGACTTGAATTTGGAATTTAGAATTTAGAATTTGGAATTTCGGGAGCTTGATCGATTTCGCGGGCTTCCAGGTGAATGGACGATTCAAGATGGCCGCGGCTTCGCGCGCCAGACCCACCACGCCCATGCAGTCGGGACGGTTGGAAGTCACTTCGATATCCATCGCCACGTCGTCTTTGAGACCCAAGATGTCGGAAAGCGGCGTACCGAGTTTCGGTGGGGTGAATTTGGAATTTGGAATTTGGAATTTGGAATTCGCATTCCAGCCCATTTCCAATCCCACATCCAAAATCATGCGTTCCTCGGCCGGAAAAATCTCGCCCAAACCGATTTCGTTGGAAGAGCAGATCATGCCCAAGCTTTTGACGCCGCGGATTTCCGTCGGTTCGAGCGTGACCAAATCGCCCGCGCCGTGCCAGCGCACTTTGGCGCCGACCAACGCGACCGCGACCAATTGATCTTGTTCAAGGTTGCTGCCGCCGCACACGATCTGTAGGGGCGAATGATTATTCGCCCCTACGTCTACCGCGACGAGCTTCAATTTGTCCGCGTTGGGATGCTTCTTCAATTCAAGCACGCGGCCGACGACGATCTTGTCGCCCAATTCCGAATTGAGCGCCAGGATCTTTTCGACCGACGGCCCGGACAACGAAACGCGCCGCGCAAATTCATCGGGCGTTTCCTTGAGCTTCACATATTGCTTTAGCCAGTCGTAAGAGACGAGAGTGTTCATATTTTCAAGATGGTGACGATAAGGCAGAGCACCAGGACCGTGGCGCTGATCCAACGCAGGATTGAATGCTGTTTTTCGGTTATGGGGATGGGAATGATGGCGGGATAAAACCTACGCACCAACTCCATAAACAGGACGATGCTGGCTGCGACAAAAGCTATTTTGCCGAAAACCGTACTGGCTAGACCGGTCTTCAGATAAACGCCCAGGAAGCGGCCGAGCGCGGCGTACAAGAGCACGCCAAACACGATGCTGACGCCTCCGGCATACAGACTTTTTTCGAGCAGAGGGTGTGAAGGTGAAGTCCGCTTGTCCGTCTTGGCGGCCAAATAATACACAGCGATCGGCAAAACGAAAGCGAAAAAAATTATACCCATGACCAGATATTCATTTGGGTTGCCCTGGACATATCCCCCCAGCGCCAAACCGAAGGTGAAAAAGGAAATGGCATATACCATCAAGGCCAAGATATTCAGTATGGCCGCAGCCTCCGTCCGCATGCGCCAGGGTTTCAACCAAAACAAAAACGCACCAAGCAGAGCCGAGGCTATCGGATACTGGATCAACATGTAGATTCCAAATGATCCATTCTCCATATCAAAACTGCTTCAAGAAGCGCAGGTCGTTCTTATATAGGATGCGGATGTCGTCGATTTGCATGCCCTCTTTCATCATGTAAGTGCGCTCGACGCCCCAGCCGAAAGCGAAACCGGTATATTTTTTGGGATCCACGCCGCCGGCTTTGAGGACGTTGGGGTGAACCATGCCGGCGCCGCCCAATTCGAGCCAGCCGCGCTTGCACAACCGGCACTTCTGTTTGTCCGCTCCGAGCCCCGTGCCGCCGCAGACGCCGCATGAGATATCGATCTCGAACGAAGGTTCGGTGAAACGGAAATGATGCGGACGCAAGCGCGTCTTGCGTTCCGGGCCGAAGAATTCGCGCGCAAAATAATCCAGCACGCCGCGCAGATGCGTGATGGCGACGCCCTTGTCCACGTACAAGCCTTCGAACTGGTGGAACATGGGCACATGGGTCGCGTCGCTCTGCCGCCGATAGCTTTTGCCGATGCTGATGATGCGCACCGGAAATTCGCCGCGCTCGAGTTCGCGCACCTGCGAATTGGAAGTATGAGGCGTCAACACCATCTTGCCTTTTTTCGAGAGCGGCGCGTCCATGAAGAAAGTTTCCCAATCGTCGCGCGCGGGATGGTCCTTGGGCATGTTGAGCGACTCGAAGGCGTACCAATCCCAATCCACTTCGGGATAGCGCGTGCGCACGAAACCGATCTTGGCGAAGATCTCGGTGATCTCGTTGATGGCCGTAGTCATGAGATGCAGATGGCCGGCGGGCGGGCGCTCCCCGGGTTCGGTCACGTCGACGCGTTCGCTTTCGCCGAGATTCGCCTGCTGCTCGTCTTCGACTTGGCGCCGCCGCGCCGCGACGATCATCTCGATCTGGCGTTTGAGGTCGTTGGCCAACGCGCCCAGACGCGGCCGCTCTGCGACCGGCACGCTGGCCAGACGTTTGAGCATGTCGATAAGCGCGCCTTTACGGCCTAAAAATCTCGTCTCGATGGCGTCCAAATCCGCGACGGTTTTGGTCTTGGAAACGGCAGTCTCGACTTCGAGACGCAAAGCATTCAATTGGTCTTCCATAAGTTAGTCAAAAGTTAAAAGTCGAAAGTCATAAAGTCAAGGCCAATTACCGTCTTTCTAACCCACTTTCAGCTTTCGACTTTAAACTTTTGACTTTAGTGAGTGTAGCAGAAAGGGAAAATATGCAAAATCTTCAGTCTAAAGGCCAGAGATTTCTCCGCTCGGCCCGTCTGACGGGCCTCGATCGAAATGACGAAACATTTATAATCCGTCGTTTCGACCGATGGCCTATCCACAAAATTAAAGAATGGCCGTAGGGGCGAATAATTATTCGCCCCTACCGATGGACCTATGGCTGATAAAGGTCCTTCGACTCGCTTGAAGCTCGCTCAGGATGACATAGCGCCTAGCTACTCTCTACCCTCTAGTTTAAAAATAGCGCCTCCTTGCGGAAGCGCTTGTCATCATCTCTCGCGAGATGCGCTAGGACCGAGTTCCCGAGCGACGAATATCGCCCAGAGATGGATAAGGAACGCGGCCGGGACGCCGACCGCGAGCGTAGCCACGCCGACGCGCAGCAGGTGCAACGGGCGGAGTGATGAGAATCGCATCGCGTAGCTCCTCAAAATATTCCGCCGGGCTTGAACGGGTATTGCGGTTTGGGACGATGGACGTCGAGTCCGCTGCGGGTATCCCGATCGGCCGGTGCCACGACGCACGGCGCCGGCTCTTCCACGCTATCCTGACCGCGCCTGTCCAAGGCTATCAGGGCTTTAGCGATGAATCTCGGCGTGCGATAACGGATGATAGAGGGCAATCCATGTTCCCGATTCGCCGCGTTGCTCAAGTAGATCGCCTGGTTGTACTCCGAAACGAAAACGGAGGATTCGACAAGCATGATGGTCGGCTTGCCGCGGCCGGCGAACAGACCGACTTCGAAGCCGCGGCCTTCGCTCGGTTCTGGTTCTAACCAGAACGAAAGGAAACCCCGGCACTCCGCTTCCGCCGTCCTCTCAAGCATGCGCTGGATGGCTTCGCGTTTGGTCATCGGATTGCGGCTCCAATCCTGGATGTCCTCAATCATGGTCTTGAACGGATGGCCCGCGGGAGCGAGCACCGTCCTCAAATCAAGGAGCGTTTGGCGCAAGACTTCGTGATTCGCGCCGCTGAAGCGATAACCCAACCACCAAAAATCCATTGTTCGCCTCCGCGCGGAAAATTACCTATTCAACGACCAACCGTCAAGAGCAAATGGAATCCTTCGGCCGCCGCGTAGGGGCAATTCATGAATTGCCCCTACGGAATCGAAGGACTACCCTGTCGGATGCCTTCAAGTAGGGGCGACCCGATGGGTCGCCCCTACTACTTTTTCGCCAACTCCACCAAGCGGCGCAGGATGATTTGGGCGTGCTGCAAATTTACTTTAAGCGATTCGTCCGACATGTCGGGCGTAGTGCGTAAGATGGAGTACACCTCACCTAAACGTTGCGCCAAGAGATGGGTTTTTTTGCCTGCTTTTTTATTCTCGGCTTGAGGCTGTCTTCCGAGCCACTCAAGAGTCGCGTCGAAGAACAAGTTACGCACCGCGATTTCTTCTTTCTCGCATTGAGCGGCTTCGGCGTAGCGACCGAGCCGATTCAACCAGCGCGCGCGATTGAAGATATTGGAGCCGAGATATTCCAAAGACTGAACCCAGACGTCGGCCATATCTTCGGGCGAGAGGCGTTTGGCGTTTATCTCGAGCGTCAGCTCGATGGCCAGCGCGTCGTTGCGGGCTTTGCGCGAACTTTCGAATTGGTCCGACAAATCACGGCGCTTTTCGGACAAATGGGCCAAATGGCCATGCCCGTGTTCCGTGCCGAGGAATTTCTCAAGCGATTGATATTTGCGCAGCAACTCTCGTTCGTACGGCGGCAAATGATTCTTATGTTGGGATCCTCTAGTCTGCTCCAGACGCGCATATAAGGCATTCATGTGGCCGTCGATGTGCTCCTTGGTCTTTTCGAATTCCGCCCTGACCTCGTTCATGCGCGCGAAAAAATATTTCGAGTCGACGTAAGGCGCGCGCCTGAAGCGATATGACTCGTCCATTTGATCCGCGATTTCTTTCTTCAGATCCTCCGCTTTCTCTTTGCGCCGCAGCCGCTCGACGAACTGCTCGGGCAGCATGAGACGATTATCAAGATAACCCGCGAGACTGACGGCCAGCATCGCGCGCAGCGTCTCCTTATCCATGTCCGCCGTCCTGTTCACATCCAAACTGCTCAAGCTGGCGACATCTCCCCTCTCGCGTTCTTTCAGCACCACGGTTTTGTAGACTTCGGGCAAAACATCGAGCGCCGCAGCCAAATCAGCCACGCTCTTCCACGTTCGATCGAGCGTCGCCTCGCTCTTTGGTTCGGGGCGCGGTTCGGGGCGCGGCGGCCTGAACGGGTTCGGCCCGAGATGGATGACGCCGTTCATATCACTTTTGGAATTTTTCTTGCGCGTCGATGGCGCAATTAATGCGTTCTTCCGGATCGTAGCCCAAATCAGAACACCAGCGGATGGTCGAAAAAATGACGTTGCCCAATTCTTTTTTGAGCTCGTCGTCGGTGTGTTTGGTTTCGTCTTTGTCCGCGTCGCGCGCCCAACGGCAAATGTCGCCGTAGACCACGCCCAGCGCCACGACGATATCTTTGAGCTGCATGGGCTGGCCCCAGATGCCGCGCGCCCGCTCGGTGAGTTTCGCTATCTCCATTCCCGCAGTATAACAGACAAAACAAAAGCCCTCCGGTGGAGATTCCGGAGGGCTGGCAGTCGATGATCACAGGAGTTGTTCGCCGTTTTCCGGCGGCGGACCGGTGAGGCAGGCTTTATCGGCGAAGAGGATTTCCTCACCCGGTAGAGCGAGGATGCACATATGGCATCCGCCGTTGCTAAAATCCCTGATGACGGCTTCCAACATGCGGCTCTTAAACACCACGCCGTCGGACCCATAAAGCAGAGCGGCGGGAGAGAGGCCCGGATAAGGCCGCCGTTCGACACCCTGATCATTGAATGAATCCGGGGTGAAGTCAGAACCGTCGTATTTGACTGCGGAGATCGGCTTGATCGAGGGCGAGATCCAGACCACCACGCGTTTGATCTTGAGCGGACCACGCTTCCAGTCACCCGGGGGCGTGTAAATCGGACCGATGATGGTTGCGCCGTCGTAACCTTCCCGCAACGTCTGTGCAGCCTCATCGATGGCTTTCTCGTACGGTTCGCATAGGATCTTGCGCGCTCCCTCCCAGAGGTCCGAGTCTTGATCCTGCCAGGCACGCAAAAGAGTGTGGACGATCAAATTCTTGTAATACACATCACCCAGACGATAAGTTTCGTCGTTAATGGCGTGGATGATTTGCGGGGATTTCTTCTCCACCACGAAGCGCAACGCAGGGACACCGTAGATTTCGACTTTCTCGAAATCCAGGATACCGACTACGCCTCCGGCTTTCTCCGCCTCTTCGCGAGACATCTTCTTGCCGAATCTCCGCAGCAACTCGCTCGAAGGGACCTCGACCAGAAAGATGCTAGTCAAAATTCCGTTCCACCTCTCGGCATCCGGGAACCTGGCTTCTTTTTGTGCTTTTATCCAGGCCTCCGCTTTGTCGACGGCAAACTGGGCGCGCAGCTTACTGTTCACGTAAGCTTCACGCTTGTTCGATGAAGGTTGAATCTTGCGCTCCACGCCGTCTTCGCGATACGGACTTCCCGTCTGCGTCATGTCTTTCTCCTTTCAAAGGAACGCTTCATCCAAACATAAAAAGAGCGCCGCGTCAATAATATGAAATCCGGTCAGAGCCTTAGATTCTGAATCGGGAAATGAAAATTACGTCCCAATAATCTGGCCTATCGGACCTTTCGTTGGGACGGATGACTTATCCCCACGACAAAGAAGGCTTTACAAAACAACTTATTTACGGCAGCGGTTATAACATGAAGAGACGCGCACGTGAAAAAACCAAGCAATTGACTTTCGCCCTACTTGAGATCCTGGCCTTGGGAGGACTGATTACATTGATTGGTCTGATCTCAAATGGATATGGCAGCACAAAACTGTTCGGTAAATTCGGCAGATACAGCGCTTGGCGCATCCGCGAGGCCGTAAGACGCATGAAGCTGCTGAACTTGATTAATTACGACACGGAGGACGACGAGTCTCCAATCGTACTGACCCCGAAAGGCATGAAACGCTATAAAATCCAAAGCCTAACAGAGATTTTTTCAGCCCGTCCAAAAAAATGGGACCATATGTGGAGGATGTTATTCTTCGATATCCCAGAAGCTAAAGGTCGAAGGAAAGCCTTCAGACGAACCCTGAAAAGAATCGGACTGTACCCGCTTCAGGAAAGCGTCTATATAACCCCGCACGATTACCGAAAAGAATTAATGGAGCTATCCCGAGCGTATGGAGTCACGTCAGACGTAGTCATGACGACGACGATGTCGCTAGGCGGATGGGAAAAAATCGTCCGCGACCACTTTTTCGAATGTCAAAAACAACCTCAATGAAAGGGCCTATCGGGCCTTTCGTTGGGACAGGATTTCTAATTGGGGACACGAACTCGCCATACATAAAGACCCGAAGCAGTATCTAAATAGAATCCAAGGCAAGATACAGGACTTAAAATCTGAAACTTCAATGGTAGATAAAATTACCGTTGTCATCGAGAGATCACGGAAAATTCGATTTGCAGCCGGAAAATCGAATCAAATCCCCACGAGTCCCTTCAATCCTCCGAGGATGGCGCCGCCGTAGCGGAAGAGGTCGCGCGCGGTCACGAGGACGATGAGCATGATGAGCAAGAGGAAAGCTACGTTATGGATGCCCATCTCGAGCTTTTGACTCATGGGCTTGCGCCGGACTTTTTCGATAGCCAGGAAAAACACGCGTCCGCCGTCGAGCGCCGGGATGGGCAAAAAGTTCACCACCGCCAAGTTTATCGATAGGATGGCCGCGAATTGCAACAACGGCACGATGCCCTGACGCGCGACTTGGCCGGTCAAGACCGCGATGCCCACCGGTCCCGAGACATCGGACGAAACTTTATGCGTCACGACCAGGTCGCGGAACAGACCGCCGAAGGCATAGATCACGGCCTTGGTCAGACGTCCCGTGGTCACCACCGATTGCAGCAAAGCCTTGACCGGCGACAACGAAACAAAGCCCACGTCAGCCAAGCCGATGCCCAACCCCGTCTTGCCGAGTTCTTTTATTTCGCGCGGCGTGGCGCTGATTTCCAGATCCGTGCTGTCGCGTTTGATTTTGAGCGAGAGCGGCGTGACGCCGCGAGCGCCGATCCATTCCCGCACTTGTTTTTCGTTTTGCGGGGTCTGCTTGTCCACGGACAAGATGGTGTCGCCCGGTTGCAAACCCGCGGCCTGCGCCGGCGAGTCCGGCAGCACGGCGGTGATCATGATCGATTTATCTTTGATCGACGCGCCGGCGGGAACATCCTCAAGCGCCGCGGGCATGCCGGCGATGAAGACGATGGTGAGCAGCACCACGGCAAATATCCAGTTCATGCAGACGCCGCCGGCCATGATGATAGCGCGGCGCCAAATCGGTTTGGCCAAAAGCGAATCCTTGTCATGCATCCCGTCTTCTTGTTCGCCCTTGAGTTTGACGAATCCGCCGAAAGGCAGCCAGTTCAATGACCAAATCGTGCGTTTATATTCCGTCTTGTCGTTGGCGCTGACTTTTTTCCATCTCTTCCCCTCTTTGACTATGCCCACGGCGCGCGGCGGAAAACCCAGGCCGAACTCTATGGCTTTGACGCCGAAGATGCGGGCGGTAAAAAAATGTCCCAGCTCGTGGATGACCACCAGGATCGAGAGCACGATCAGAAAAATGATGATTGTCATGGGAGTAGACTATAACAATAACGCGACTAAGGCCAGATAATTATTTTTATTCGGTAGTCCTTCGACAGGCTCAGGAACTATCACTAATATTTCCTGAGCGCAGCGCTAGCGAAGTCGAAGGACTGCCGATTAGCATTCCCCGAATGCAACCACGCGTAACACTCTCAATCCCGCGCCAACTCCTGCGCCCAGCGCACGAATTCGTCGCCTTTGACTTCGAAATTTTTCCACAACGAATAGCTCGGCGAAGCCGTGGAAAGCAGGCAGGATTTACCGGGTGCCGTATTTTGATACGCGAACTCGACGGCCTCGCGCATATCCGTGGTCTCAAGAATTTTAAGCTTTAAGCTTTGAACTTTAAATTCTTCTTTGATACGCGCGCCGGAATCCGGAAAAAATACGACGTTGCGGATGCCGTATTCTTTCAGCGTCTTGGCTAAGCCGGAAAAATCATTGCCGCGATCCGTGCCGCCCAAAAATATCGTGTCGACATCACCCAAAGTCTTGATGGCGAAAATCGTGGGCTCGGGCGCGGTGGCGATGGCGTCGTCGTAGAATTTGATGTCGCGGTAGGTGCCGACGAAAGTCAGGCGATGGGGCAAGGGGTTGAAATCCATGACGGCGCGCTCGCAGATTTCACCCGCGATGCCGAAGATTTTGGCCACGGTCAAGGCGCCGCGCACATTCTCCAAGTTGTGCCCGCCCAACAATTTGAGTCCGGAAGTATCGAAGGGAATGTCTTTGACATACTCGAGCGCTTTGGCCGCGCTGCGCCGCGTGAGTTCGGACAGATCCGGGTAATTCTGGTTATACACGTAAAAATCTTCGCTCGTCGCTTTATCCAAAATGCGCGCTTTGGCCTCGAAATATTTCAGGAAGCTGCCGTGATGATCGAGGTGCTCATGGAAGATGCTGGTGATGACCGAGACGTGCGGCGAATATTCGATATCTTCGAGTTGGTAGCTCGAAAGCTCCATAACGAAAACCTCATCGGGATCGATCGGTTCAAGCAACACTTCCAATGCCGGATAGCCGATATTGCCGACCAAACGCGATTTGATGCCGGCTTGGCGCAAGATGGCGTGGATGAGCGACGACGTGGTGCTCTTGCCCTTTGATCCCGTGATGCCGATGACTTTATTCTTGACGTTGCCGAAGAACAGGTTGGTCGCAGTGGTATGCGGCGCGGTCAATTTTTCGAGCTTCATGCCCGGCGTCTTGATCGCGATATCGCAAGCCTTCTGCCTGTCCAGATAATTCGGGTCCTGTGACTCGTCCGCGATCTCGATCTGCGCATGCTTAAGTTTGGCGCGCAAAAAACGCTCGGTCGCCTTGCCCTCTTTGCCGTAACCGAGGATGAGAATGCGTTTGTCTTCGAGTTGTTCGAGATTCATAAGGGATATAAGAGGATGTCATTCTTGAGGCCGTCTGACGGCCGAAGAATCTTCCTATTCCTTAAGGTATAGGAAGATCCTTCGCTTCGCTCAAGGATGACATCGGCTTTTATTCTTCATACCATTCACGACTTAAATCCATCCAACCTGGGTTTGCTGATTCGATGAGATTGACCTTTTTAATCCTTAACCAACCCTTGAGTTCCTTCTCTCGTGCAATCGCAGATTCAATATTCTCGGTAGCTTCATGATAAACCAACTTGCGCAAATTGTATCTTGCGGTAAATCCCGGGACTGAATTGTTTTTATGCTCAAAGACCCTGCGTTCCAGATCATTCGTGACTCCAATATACAACTTTTCAGATGCACCGGACATGATGTAGACGTGATAGGAACCGAGAGACATAAGGCATGAGACGACTCTTTTAAGCGAATGTCATTCTGAACGCAGCGCGAGCGAAGTGAAGAATCTTCAAGTTCCTTAAGGTATAGGAAGATCCTTCGCGTTGCTCAAGGATGACATTACTCATATACGCACTTAAATTCCTCTGGGATGGTCGAGAGGTCGGCGAGGGAGAAAAGTTTTTCCTCCAGCGCCGCATAATCAAAATCCGCTTCGACTTCGGTGACGAAATATTCCATGACCGCTCCGCCGTACTCCCCCGTCGCCTGCGCCAGATGCATAGCCAGCGCCGTTTCTTCGGGCGTACCCACGCACTCAAAAGGTTTCATGGCGCCACGACCCAACAAATCGCGATACAGGGAGACGAGTCCCGCGTCAGCGTAGAGATCTTTGTCAAAAATGCCGAGCAGCGTCTGTTTGGGCAAGTAAGCCGAGAGCATGGCGAAAACGAAAGCGCATTTAGGGCAAGAGCCGCACCAATAAGCGCCCCGTCCGGCCACGGGCTTGGCTGAACCGACCACGAAGTTGCGATTGCAGCTCGAGAATACCGGGAAGTACTTGGGATATTTGACGAAACGGCGCACGATGCCGATCTCGGACAGCGGCCGCAAAAGCGAGAACGGGACGATGTCAGGCGTGACGTTCTCCTTTATATACTCCCGAATCAAAAGCTCCGCTTCCAGCGACTTGCTCCATTGATGATTGATGCTGCTGCCCAGATATTCCGCGTTGCCTTCATTAGCGCTCGCCTCGTTCGAGAAAACGACGTAGGCACAACCGCGCAGCGCCGCCGCCAACAAACCCGCGAACATGTAGACGGTGGTGATGGGGATGTGTCCATTCCAGACTGCGTCGGATCGTGAAAGTTCGATCAAACGCGAATCGATTTGACGTTTGAAGCTCACGATCGGTTTGTCAACGATCGCCATGACTTGTTCCTGGATACGTGAAGTGCTCAAAGTAAAAAGTTCGAAATCAAAATCCCGCTCGCGCAACAATTCGACGCTGACCAGAGAATCCTTGCCGCCGCCCACCGGGACGAGACAGGTCGGTTTGTCATTGCGAGCCACGGCGGTTGCGATCGCCGAGGCTCGCAATGACAATTCTGAAACACACGGAAACTTCACCAACCCGCGAAAGTCGATTTGGTGCTTGAAGAAAAATTCACCCAAACCTTGAGTATAGACTAGGTTCCAGAATGCCGCCTGCTTTTCGTTCAACGCGAAAGCGCGAATCTCGATCTGCGGCGCGCAGCGCATCTTCCAGTAGCTCGTACCCAAAACCAAAAGCAGGTTCTGCAGCAAACGTTCAAGAAGATCGGATGGGATGCGCGCCCAATCTTGTGCCGTGGCACCAGGGACTTCGATGGTCTCGGTGAATTTTTCCATCGTCCCGTCCATGAGCTCGACCGCATAATCGAAAAAGACCTGGGATGCTTCCGGGGCGTGACGGTAACCGTCAAAGATGAATTTCTTGGCTGGTTCGGGCACAGGAGATGGCTTAAAGTTTAAAACTTAAAGTTTAAAGTTTTGGATGAATTTTTTAATCCAGTTTTAAATTTGATGTTTAAACTTTAAGCTGGCTTCAATATTTCCCCGCGCAACTCGTTGATATGGCGCTCGAGATTTTCGAGCGTACGCGCCTCGGTGTTGAGGCGCAAGAGCGGTTCGGTGTTGGAAGCGCGCACGTTAAACCACCAATCCTCAAGCGGCGCCGCGGGATGGCGGAACTCAAGCCGGATGCCATCGAGCTCCGAGACCAGGCTGGCCGCGGAAGCGTATTTCTCTTTCAGCCGCGCAATCACTCCCGCTTTATCCGCGACTTCGAAATTCATTTCGCCGGATTGGAAATAGCGCCGCAGCGGGCGCACGAGTTCGGACAGCGTTTTACCGGAACCGATGAGGCGGCGCAAGACGAGCAACATGGCCAAGTCGCCGCATTCGCAATTCCACAGCTGGCTGAAATAGATGTGCATGGAAAGCTCACCGGCGAAGATCGCGCCGGTCTTGCGCATCTCGCGCTTGACCAACGCATGGCCGACACGGCACATCTCGGACACGCCGCCCGCTTCTTTCACGGCTTCGGGTACGGCCCAAGACGAGCGCACGTCGTACAAGACTTTACCGCCCGGTTTTTCCTTGAGGATTTCCTGGGCCAAAAATGCGGTCATGATGTCGCCAGGGATGGGCTCGCCCGTCTCGTCCACGAACCCGACGCGATCCGCGTCGCCGTCAAACGCCACGCCGAGCGCGCATTTTTCATCCCGCACCGTCGCCACCAAGTCGTTCAGGGTTTCGCGTTTCAACGGATTAGCTTCGTGATTTGGAAAGCTGCCGTCCGGGTCGAAATACATGGGCACGGATTCGATCCAGGGGAGTTTGGAGAGCAAGCGCGGCAGGACGCTCCCAGCCATGCCGTTGCCCGCGTCGATGGCGATTTTAGTCTGGGGCAGTTTGGCTGGCAGGTGCGCTTCATTGATCACTAAATCGACATAATGATCGAGCGCTTCGGGATCATCCACTACTTGGCCGGAACCTTGCGCCGTGGGTTTTGCGTCTTGCTCGAAAGCATCGCGCAATTCTTCCATCCCGCTCCCTTCGCCCACCGGAAGACAATCGCCGCGGACGATCTTGAAACCGTTATATTTGCCCGGATTATGCGAGGCCGTGACCATGATGCCGAGGTCGAAAGGTCGAGATTCGAATGTCGAATGTCGAATGTCGGAATCAGGGTTTTCAGCTTCGATATTCGACTTTTCATTCTGCGCCAGGCCGACCACAGCGTAGAACATCGGGGTGGAACATAGGCCAGCGCGCACCACGCCGACTCCTAAAAGAGTCAACTCTTGAATCAATGCCGACTCAAGCGCAAAAGAGGTGGTTCGCATGTCCCGTCCCACGAGCACGCGTTTTGGATCAAAGCGGGTGCAGACGGCCCGGGCCAAGCGGCGCGCAAACTCGGCATTGATTTGTTCCGGGGCCAAACCGCGGATGTCGTAAGCCTTAAAAAGCTGCTTTAGATTGGTCTCCATATTGACTGGACGAAAAAGACATTTTGGGCTATATTTTTAGCGTCTCAAGCTTAGCACTTCGTAACATAAATAACTATAATGAGAGAGTAGAAAGTAAAGGGTAGAGAGTAGCCAAACATCGGATTCTGGCTATCCTCTACATTCTACCCTCTACACTCTAATCTATATGATTTGGATCCTTGCCGTAATAGTCTTGATCGCTTTGTGGGCCGTCATTGCCTACAACAGTTTGATTACGCTCAAAAACCGGACCGACGAAGCCTGGTCAGATATCGATGTCCAGCTCAAACGCCGCTACGACCTGATACCCAACCTGGTGGAGACGGTCAAAGGTTACGCCGCACATGAGTCGCAGACGTTCGAAAAAGTCATCGCTGCACGGAGCGCCGCCATGAGCGCCCAAGGCGCGGCGGATAAGGGCGTGGCCGAAAACCAACTCTCGCAAACCCTGAAGAGCATCTTCGCTTTGTCCGAAGCTTATCCCGAACTCAAAGCCAACCAAAACTTCCTGCGCTTGCAGCAGGATCTGACCGATACCGAGGACAAGATCCAAGCCGCGCGGCGCTTTTACAACGGTAACGTACGCGACTTCAACACGCGCCTGCAGACCTTCCCCACCAACTTGATCGGGAGCACGCTCGGCTTCACCAAGCGCGACTTCTTCGAGATCGCCGAAGCGGAAAAAGTCGTGCCGCAAGTGAAATTTTAAGCAAGAGAGAAGAGAGTAGAGGGTAGAGAGTAGCCGGATGATTTCTGGCTACCATCTACTTTCTACTCTCTACCATCTAGCCATGTACTCCCAAATCGACAGCAACCGGCGCAAGTCCTGGTTGCTCATCTTCATCTTCACCGGGCTCTTAGTCTTGGCCGGTTGGGTTTATGGCTACCTCGTGACGAATCAGGGACCGGGCGGACTCATCTTTGCGCTCGCGATCTCGCTCGGCATGACGCTCATCTCGTGGTTTGCGGGAGATAAGATCGCGCTCCTGACGACCGGCGCGCAAGAGCTGACTGACCGCGCGCAATTCCCCACGCTGTGGAACGTGGTCGAGAATTTAGCCATCACCGCGGGGCTGCCGCGGCCGCGTATCTTCATCATCGAGGATCAAGCGCCCAACGCTTTCGCCACGGGACGCGATCCTAAACACGCCTCGCTCGCCGTAACCACGGGATTGTTGCTGCGCTTGGAACGTCCGGAACTTGAAGGCGTCATCGCGCACGAACTTTCGCACGTCGGCAACTATGATATCCGCGTCATGATGCTGGTCATCGTGCTCGTCGGCGCGCTCACCCTGTTAGGCGATTGGTTTTTGCGCGGCAGCCTGTTCGGCGGACGTCACGGCCGCGATCGCGAGAATGGCATCGGCTTCTTGGCCATCTTGGGCATCATCTTCCTCGTGCTCTCGCCGCTCTTGGGCAAACTCATGCAGCTCGCCGTCTCGCGCAGCCGCGAGTATCTGGCCGACGCTTCCGGTGCGCTGCTCACGCGTTATCCCGAAGGCTTGGCCCGGGCGTTGGAAAAAATCCGCGACACCGCGCTCCCCGTGCAACGCAATGCCACAGCCGTGAGTCATCTCTGGATCGCTAGTCCGGCGGCAGGCAACGGTTTCGGCGCTAAAATCTCGGGACTTTTCTCCACCCACCCGCCAATCGACGAGCGCATCGCCAGATTGCGGAAAATGGGAGATAATCTATAAAGCTAAATGACTAATGTCTAATTTCTAATGACTAATGACGGGTTTGATTTTAGACATTAAAAATTAGTCATTAGACATTAAATCGATTCCTCATGCTCTACCCCGACCTTATCGACCGCTTCACCACGCATCTGAAAGAGGCTTTGCAGAAAGCCCTGGGTTTTGCCGTGACCAACGGGCGCCAGCAAGTCGAACCAGGCGACTTGGTCGTCGGTTTGTTGTATGAAAAAGGTTCGATCGGCGGCGAAATCTTGCTCAAAGGCAACGTGTCTTTAGCCAAAGCCGAAAACGCCTTCCGCGGCACGCCGAGCAAAGCCGCGCCGCTCGCCACCCCCGACCTCTCCCCCGCGGTCAAACGCGTCATCGAAAAATGCGTGCTGACCGCGCACATCTTTGAACACAAATACGTGGGCACGGAGCATCTGCTTTTCGCCTTGCTCGAAGGCGGTTATCCGGAGGTCAACGCTTATCTCGAAGCCGCTGGTTTGAATTTGAATGCGCTCAAGGCCCAAGTCAACCAAGTCCTGAAGACGACCTCGCGCTTCCCCGAGCTCATGGCTGAACAAGAAACGGAAGAACCGGATATGCGCGTGGGCGAGATGCCTAAGACCGGCCTGCAGCGCTCCAACCGCCCCTCGGCGCTCGAGTCGTTCGCTCGCGAACTGACCAAGCCCGAGATCGCCGACACGCTCGACCCGGTCATCGGCCGCGAACGCGAGCTGTCGCGCGTCATCGAAATTTTGTGCCGCCGCACCAAGAACAATCCCGTGCTCCTGGGCGACCCGGGCGTGGGCAAGACGGCGATCGTCGAAGGCTTGGCCAAACGCTTGGCCGAAGGCGACGTGCCGGACGTGCTGCGCGGCAGACGGTTGCTCTCGCTCGACTTGGCACTCACCGTCGCCGGCACCATGTACCGCGGCGAGTTCGAAGCGCGGCTCAAGCAGATCATCGACGAAGCCAAAAATGACCCCAACGTCATCTTGTTCATCGACGAAGTGCACAACATCGTGGGCGCCGGTTCGACCACCGGTTCGCTCGACGCAGCCAATATCCTGAAACCGGCTTTGGCGCGCGGTGAGATCCGCTGCGTCGGCGCCACGACTTGGGCTGAATACAAAAAACATATCGAACCTGACGCAGCCTTGGAGCGGCGTCTGCAACCCATCGCGGTGGATGAGCCGACGGCCGAGGAGACGCTCACCATCCTGCGCGGCATCGAACCGTTCTACGCCAAATTCCACAAAGTAATCTACGCGCCCGACGTCTTGCCGACAGCGGTGCGCTTGGCCGAACGTTATCTGACCGAACGGCGCTTCCCCGACAAAGCCATCGATCTGCTGGACGAAGCCGCGGCCCGAGTCAATGCGCAACGCCGTTCAGGCGAACGCATGGAGCGCTTAGCCTCGCTCGAAGTCGCGTTGCGCGCCGCCGAAGAAGAAAAAGAAAACACCGTGAAGCAAGGCCGGCTCGAGGACGCCGAAAAGGCGGCCGTCAACATCGAGCGCTTGGGCAACGAATTAAAAAAACTTCAGGCCGCATACGAACGCAGCCGCGCCAAAGACGCCCCGTGCGTGACCGCGCTGGATGTCGCCACGGTCGTGGCGCACATCACCGGCGCGGAGCTCGGAGATATCCTGCAAAGCGAGCGCGAAGAGCTCAAAGCCTTCGAGGGCCGACTCAAAAAACACATCGTGGGACAAGATCAAGCGGTGCGCGCCGTGGCCGAAGTGGTCAACCGCTCGCGTTTGGGCTTGAACCATCCGGAGCGACCCAAAGCCGCGCTGCTTTTCGTGGGACCTTCGGGCACAGGCAAGACCGAGACCGCACGCCGCTTGGCGCAAGAGCTTTTCCGCCGCGACGACGCGTTGATCAAGATAGACATGACCGAGTTCTCGGAAGGCCACAGCTTGTCCAAACTCGTGGGCGCGCCCGCCGGCTACGTGGGCTATCGCGAAGCCAACAAACTCACCGACAACATCCGCAAGCGGCCGCATTGCGTGCTGCTCTTCGACGAATTCGAGAAGGCGCATCCCGACGTGCAGAATATCCTGCTCCAGATGCTCGAGGACGGCACTTTGAGCGACGCCACCGGCCGTCCCATCTCGCTGCGCCACGCTTATATCATACTAACCACCAATTTCGGCAACGACCGCCTGGCTTCCAAGACCGTGGGCTTCGGCCACGAGACGCAAGATTTCGCGGCGCTCATCGAGAGCGACGTCAAACAGCGCCTGCGCCCCGAACTCCTGAATCGCCTGGACCGCATCGTGGTCTTCCAACCGCTGGCGCTGGCCGACCTGCGTTCCATCTTGAAACAAGAGTTGGCGGAGATTTTCGGACGCGTGGCTACGGCCCAGCAGGTGGCGGTCTCGGCGGGCGACGACGTGCTCGAGTGGCTGCTCTCCCGTCCCCTGGCGCCGGAAGAAGGCGCCCGCGCCGTGCGCCGTCTGGTGGAACGCGAAATCACGAGCTTGATCGCCAGCCTGCTCTCAAGCAATCCTCAAAAGAAAAAAATCCGAATAAAAGCGGCCGGCGGTAATCTGAAAACGCTTTAGACATTAGAAATTAGTCATTAGACATTCCCTCCTCTCCCCTCGCCCCTTATGGCCTCTGTGCAAGACCTCTACAACGAACATCAAAACGCGGACAGTCTGTTGCGCGGACTGGATGAAGTCTCGGGGGCTTTGAATCCGCGCGGCGGGAAGAAAGTCGACCAGGACAAGATCAAAAATCAAATCAAGGACATGGCGGTGCAAATCCGCGATGCGGCTTATTTGAATACCGACAATCCGGAGATCCAGGATCTGGCGCGCCTGACTTCGAACTTCCTGGGACCGCGCGACATCAAACCCGGAGCGGTCAAAGGCTTCTTCAACACCCTGGGTAAATGGAAGATCGAGCGCGACGTAAAATTCCAAGACCGGCTCAAACTCGCGCAAACCGGCGAGACGACACAAAAACCCAAAGCGGCCGAAGTTTCAAAACCGCAACCTAAAGTCGATGAGGTTGAACTCAAACGCGCAGCCACGGAAAAAGAACAAGCTGTACAGGCCAAAACTCAAGTCGAAAAAGCGCAGGTGCAAGAAGAAGAAGAAGAGGAAATTGAAATAGAACAAGCAACAAGCAACAAGCAACAAGCAACCAAAATCGAAAGTCGGCAAACGGCGGTCGGTGAGTCGGTGAGTGATGAGTCGAAAGTCGAGGCTGAACAAGCAGCAAGTAGCGAGCAGCAAGTAGCAAGTGGATTGGAACAAGCAGCAAGTAGCGAGCAGCAAGCAGCAAGCAGATTGGAACAAGCGACCAGCGACCAGCGACCAGCGACCAAAGAAGTCGAAAGCGGAGCGGAGCGGAGCGCGCCGGAGACGCAACGGGCGACGGCGTCGGTTGCGCCTGTCGCTTTGAACCGTCCGGCTCCAAGTGCAGCACCGACCGCTCCGTCCGTTCAAGTCCAAACGTCATCCAAAATCGAACGCGCCTCGACGCGGCATGTCGCCGCGCCTGCGGCTGAACGGGCAGCGGGAACGACGGCTGCGCCAGCGGGAGTCGTAAGCGCCGGGGCGGCTGCCGTCGGTGCGGCGTTTGCGGTCGGCGCGGCGCAAGCCACGACCTGGCTTGAAGCGCATCAAAATCTCTCGCCCGAGCAGCTGGTGACGCAGGCGCGCAGCGAGCTAGGCGGTCGCGGCGCAGGCGTGAGCGAGGCTGCTTTCCAAGGCCGCGGCGAAGTCGCCCGCGTCCACGCACAAAATTTGGGATTTGCGCGCGGTTTGAGTTCAAACCTGACCGGACGCGCCAGCCGCGACGCGAGTTGGCAAAACGCGGCACAAAGCGTCACCACGCTCGCGACCGGTCTGCAAAACCAAACCATCAGACTCGAAGCGCCGGGCGAAGCGGAAACTTTTTCGTTCACCCCCGAAGAAACGGCTGCGTTCGAAACCATGCCGGAGATCCCGCATCAAGTGCGGGATGACAGGGGGGTTATGCGGGATGACAGGGGGATGGTGCGGGGTGACGGAACGAGAGGAACCGTCCCCGAATCTTCCGCCCTTCCCGCCTCTTCTTCTGTCATCCCCGCGAAAGCGGGGATCCAGACCTCGGCTCGAAAAACCCCGGACAGAAAACCTCGAACAGGGTCTCGCTTTTCCAAATCCCCTCTGGCCCCAGGTCAAACCATCCAGAGCCCGATCACCCAGTTGCCTTATGCCCCGCAAGGTTCGGGCGGAGTCGCGGCTTCGTCAGACGGCATCGGTCCTGACTACAGCGCCCAAACTAGCCGCGACGAAGTCCGTCCTTCGCCATTGGACGAAGCCTCAAACTTCCCACCCGGAGCCATGGCACAGGGTGAGACAGTCCCCAACCCCATCTACGGCGGCGAGGAACAAGGAGAAGTCGAGTTCACGGGCGGTGGCGTCATGGATCAGACTGACGTCGCGGCGCGTTTCCAAAGCCAACAAGCTGCGGAGCGTCGCCGTCTCGAACAATTCGCCGGGGCGGGTTTCTTAGGCGCAGTCGGCGCAAGTTTAGGTCTGGGCGCCGAAGAGGAGGAAGAAGGCGAAGAGGAAGAAGAGACGGAAGAAGAGGAGGGCGAGGAAGCCGGCGCGCAGGGCCAACCCAAACAAAAATCCCGCGTCGAGCAAGAGTTGGAAGATCGCGCGCAAAAATTCATCGAAGATAAATTCAAGGACGTGACCAAAAAGGCCACGGAAAAAGCCGCCCAAAGAGGCGGCCAGCAAGCAGCGGAAAAAGCCGCGCAGCAAGCGGCGCAGAAAAGCGCCCAAGCCGCGGCCAAGTCGACAGCCGCCACGACGCGCGCCGGTCTTGAGATTGGCGAAGCGGTCAATACGCCGGACACCATCGGCATCACCCTGCTCCTCATGATCCTGCAGATGAACGTGCAGATGATCTACAAGTACCTGGTGCTCAAGAGCAAAAAAGCGCTCGGCGTCCCGAACGCCGAAGGCGTACCCGGCATCGGCAAAGCCGAGGAGCTCGTCAACAATTTCACGGAACAGACTTTTGTCGAGGACGTAATCACGATTTTCCTGGACTGCATGATCGCCGCCAACATGTGCCTCATGCCGCCCCAGTGCATGTGCATCATCCCGATCATAATCATCATCGTAATCGTCGCCGGCACGGTCGGCGTGAGCGCTTTGCAGGACATCTTAAAAACGATGTGATTTCGGAGTATACTGGCGGCACGGAACACAGAACGTAATCCATGGTTCTTAAGCTGGTTGCCAATTTTATCATCCCGACCTTGAGCCGGAACCTCCGATGGATCCCGGCTCGCGCTGCTGCTTGGCCGGGATGACAGAAAAAGTCAGGATATCTGGCTACCATCTACAGACAGGGCGCATGGCATGCGCCCCTACTCTCTACTGTCTACCCTCTTGTAATTATGACCATTTCCGAGCGCACCAAAAAGATACTCTTCGTGGTTTTTTTCGTCCTGTTTTCCTTGGGCATGGGCTATGCGCTCTACCTCATGTTCTTCCGTGCCCAACTGCCCGGCGCGCCCCAGCCTACGCCGGAGGAATTGGCGGGACAGCTGCCCCAAGCCGGTGCGGGCAAACCCGCGGCCGGACAGCCGACGCCCGGAGCGCCCGGCGAGTTGCCTGGCGCGGAAGCGGTCCCGGGCGAAGAAGTGGCGCCGAGCGGACCATCCAAAATCCAACTTTTGCATGACGGCATCACCCAAGCCGTGAGCGCCAAACCCGAAGGCGACGGCGCGCGCTTCTACAATCCCGAAGACGGGCGCTTCTACAAAGTCACGACCGACGGCACGATCACGCTCATGGGCGACAAGCAATTTTTCAACGTGGATAAAGTCGACTGGGGCAACCGCACCGACCAAGCCATCATCGAGTTCCCCGACGGCTCCAACCTGCTTTACGATTTCCAAAAAAAGGAACAAGTCACGCTGCCCAAGCACTGGGAAGATTTCCAATTCTCGTCCGAAGATGACCGCATCGCCTCGAAGAGCATCGGCCTGGATCCGGATAACCGCTTCCTCGTCGTGTCCAACGCCGACGGCACCGACGCCAAAGCCATCGAAGCGCTGGGCGCCAACGCCGATCGGGCACACGTCGCCTGGTCGCCGGACGGCCAGATCATCGGCTGGGCCAATACCGGCGATCCGCAACCCGAGAATCAGGAAGAGATCATCATGGTCGGACAAAACCACGAAAATTTCCGCTCCATCATCGCGCCCGGCCGCGGCTTTTTGCCCAATTGGTCGCCGAGCGGCAAAAACATCTTGTACAGCACGTATAACATCGACACGGCCAACAAACCCGCGCTCTGGATTTCCTCCGGCGACACCGCGACCCTGGGCGCCAACCGCCGACCTTTGAGCCTCAACACCTGGGCCGACAAATGCACCTGGGCGAGCGACACTGAACTTTATTGCGGCGTGCCGCAAAGCATGCCGGACAACGCCGGGCTCCTGCGCAGCGACTTCTCGACTTTGCCTGACGACATCTATCGCGTAGACGTACGCGCCGGCAGCGTGACCAAACTCAATCTCCCCGACCTCACCCATCCGATAAAAAATCCGGTGCTCAACAAAGATCGCGACAAACTAATCTTCTCCGACGCGCAAGACGGCAAGCTTTACAGCTATGATCTTAAATAAACCAAGTAGCTGGTATCTGGTAGATAAACCGAGTAGCTGGTATCTAGTAGCTAGTAGCTAGTATTTTCCGGACATACCAGCTACTAGCTACCAGCTACTAGATACTAGTTACTTAATTCCCCTATGAACCGTGAACGCGCTTTGATCCTCGGCTTGATCCTGCTCATCTTCTTGGGCTTGAGTTCGTTTTTGGTCTACCGCGCGGTGCTCACCACGCGCGACACTTTCAAGGCCGGCGCGCCGACCGTCTTGCTGCGCAACTTCACGGTGCCGGCCAACATCCCGCTGTCGCAACTCCGCCCGCCTGCGCTCTACCCCGCCGACCAGATGCGCTTCGGCAGCGTGACTTCGGTCGCCTCGATCGTCCTGTTCGGTGATTATTACTGCGTCAATTGCAAGACGCTGGAAAAAACCATTTCCACGCTGCTGCCTAAATATAACGGCAAGGTCAGGTACATTTGGCGCGACATGGTCAAAGACGACGGCAAGGCGCTGGATGCGGCGCTCTTCGCTTACTGCGCCGGTCTGCAAGGAAAATTCTGGTCCGCGCACGACGCGCTCATGAACGACCGCCCGTCGGAATTCCTCATCTCCGCCATCGTCTCGCAACTCAACCTCGATCGCGGCGCCACCAGCGATTGCCGCCTCAATCCTTCGTCCAAGAATCTGATCAAGCGCGACTCCGATCTGGCGCAAAGCGACGGCGTGACTTCGACGCCCATCTTGTTCGTGGGGACGCGGGCCTTCGGAGCCGACGTGACGAGCCAACAGATCCAAGACGAGCTGGATGCTTACCTCAAACTTTGATATGCGCCAGGCCACAGGACGCGCGGTGCGATATGCGGCGGCTTTGCTCCTGCTGGCCGTGTTTTTGCCGACCGGGACGGTCCTGGCCGCCTGCTGCAAATGCCAAGATCCGAACAACGCCAGCCAAACGATTTGCCTCAAGACCACGGGCGCGTGCGGAAACCTGAAGACGCTCGGCGCCACGAATCCGGACGTGGTCGGACTCACTTGCCAGGGCGAACTGGGCGAGGGTGAGTGCCGTTTGATCGAACAAGGAGGGTTGTGCGGCGTGCTGTCCGATGCCACGGGCTACAGCAAAACGGCCAACTCGAGCGGCGTGATCGTACCCAAACTCAACGCGGATATCGGCGTCGCTTTCACCAAAGCCAACACCGCTGGCGGACTGGTCAAATCAGCCAACATCGGCGAATACATCTCGACCATCTATAAAGTCTCCATCGGTCTGGCCACCATCGCCGCGGCCATCATGATCGTCTACGGCGGATTTCTGTACGTCTTGGGCGGCACGCTGCAATCCATCCAATCCGGCAAGCAAAAAATCAAGAATGCGATCATCGGCCTCATCCTCATCTTTTCTTCCTATACCATTTTGAACCTGGTCAATCCGCAACTCACGGGCTTGAGCATCATCAGCATGCTCAAAGGCGAAGCCATATCCGATCCTACTTTGGCCAAAAAAATCTCCGATGACTTCGCGCGCAAGACGATTTCGGACGAAGAAGAAGCGGCGCCAGAGGAACGCGCAGGTAAAACCATCCCGCCACCCACTACGCCCGAAGCCGGCGGTTCGCCTACGCAAGCACTAACAGCAGCTCCTTTAGAAGGCGCCGCAGGTACTCCACCACCGACGCCCCAAGGCGCAATAGCTACCGACCCCTACGGCAACCGCATCTACCAAAACGCTTGCCCTGGCGAGATGGTACGTATCCCCTACAGCGAAAAATATGAGCAGGTGACGAAAAAACATGTGGCACCATTCTGCATCGACCAGTACGAAGCGCCCAACCGAAAAGGCGAGAAGCCGTACATAGTGAATGAGTGGGAAGCAGAATGGTATTGCACTTCAATCGGCAAACGACTCTGCACCAATTCCGAATGGGTGCGGACGTGTTTGGGACCAAAAGCCGCAAACACATACGGCTATGGACCAAAATTCATCGTAGGCTTGTGGGTGACCGCAGGCAATGACCCGGACGATCCTAGGTGGTACGCCACTAAAAAAGGCGGCGATAAACCTGCCCCGTGCAACTATGACACTCCGGCTAAAGGTTCGCCCGATTGGGGAAAACTGGCCGCCTACGGGCCAAAAATCGCCAGCGAAAGCATATTGAACGAAAACAATCCAAAGCTAAGTCAAGTCGCTTATCCTAAAACTGGTAAGACTTACGGGGATTTGCGTAAAGCCGCATTAGCCGAGATCGATAGACTGAACGGATCTGAAACCAGCGGCAAGCGTCCGGATTGTATGACCGATGAGGGCGTCTTCGACATGTCGGGTAACGTCGCCGAATATACAATTAAAGATAATTTTTTCAACATGACTTCCGATCAGCGCATCGCCAAAGGGCAGGTCACTGGCGCAGCGAAACCGTGGAACTGGAACGGTTTTTATTGGGCTCCGATCACGCACCAAGCCGAGACCAAGGCTGAACCCAAATGCACATTCACGGCCGGCGGACCACATGCTGCCGGCTCCGGCTGGCGCGATTACGCCAACGGCTTCCGCTGCTGCGTGAGTTTGCAGGAATAGAAGAATAGAAAATAGAAGGTAGAGAGTAGAGGGTAGCCGGAATAAAAAAAATGTCATCCTCGAGCGCAGCGAAGGATCTTCCTATACCTTAAGGAATTGGAAGATTCTTCGGCCGTCAGACGGCCTCAAGAATGACACTTTATTTTTTTGGCTATCCTCTACCCTCTACTCTCTACCTTCTAGCTAGCTATTTTTTCCTTTCCGGCGTGGGCGGGAAGACGCAACGGAAGCAGTCGAGGCCGTACACTCCACCGTAGTCGAAGTGCCACAGCTCTTGGCACATGCGGCGGAAACCGGCCTGGGCCATGATGTCTTGCAAGATAAAAACGTTGTTCACGCCTAAAGACTTGGCGACTTCCACCTGCTGGTTCAAACCGACCGGGGTAAGCGGCATTTCGTAATCGCCATCGAGTTTGGACAGCATGACATCGACCGCGACTCCGGAGTTGTGGGGCGAACCTCCGGGCGGCGTTAACCCGCCCAATGATCCGGATTTGACCCGTTGGCAAAATGCCATTTTATGCAACGCAAATGTACGGCCGGCGTCCACGATGCGCAGATAATAGCCTTTGGATTTGGCGATCTGCCCTGCTTTGAGCAGTGCCGCTTTGACTTCAGGCCGCAAGAAAATCCCTTCCGGCGCATACGCCCCCTGTCCTGAAAGTTTACATTTAGGAAAGCATGGTCGGCCGGATAGAAAAATCCCAAACTGCTCGATTTGTGCTCGCGCCTCGTCGGTTTTCACAGCGCCCACCGCCCGTTTCGCTCCGGGGAATTCCGCGAAATTCGCGAGCTTGGTGACGTCCGGAAAGTTGTCCGGCAGCTCGTTTGAATCTTGAGTACAATATTTGTTGGCGCAATCTTCCTTTGAACCGCACTTAGCTCTAGTCGTGGTGTAAGTGTATGGACTTGAAGCACAACCTTCGTTGCCGTATTTATCCGTGACGCCCCAAGGTATCGGCGTCTTGCCCTCTCCGGCCGTGCTGCCCTTCGGTATATCGCCTCCCTGAATCGCCCCACCTTCAGGCGCTGGCGCTCCTCCTGCCTGGGACGTCGGCCCCTCTGGCACAGGCGCCGCTGCCGCCGTTCCGCCTTTATTCACTTCGGGAACGATTTTTTGCAGCGCCGACGGACCCAGGACTTTATTAGCTTTGGGAATATTTTTGGTATCCACATCTGCGGGCGTGGTATCGCCAGCAGCCATGATGGCCAAGACGTGCGGACTGATTTGTTCGATCTGCAACGGCTTGAGGTTGGTGAGTTGCGGATTCAGAATCTGCAACAGGGCGTAGCCGCAGAAGAGCAGCACCAAACCCACAATCGCGTCGGTGATGATTTGTTTGGCCCGCGTCACGTCGGACAAAGTCGAACCCACGATATACCTGAACCCGCCCCACACCAGCATGACGGCCGCGGCGATGATGCCGACGCCCAGCGCCAGACGATAGATTTCGCTGATGAAAATCGCCAGGAACGGGATCGACAGGGTCTTGCCTTGTTGCACGATCGGATACTTGCTCAAATCAAGCGACGGCAAGCTGGCCAGCTTGGGGATGAAATAAGCCGCTTGTGCCTGGAGATGCGGGAAGATGAAGATGGCGCCCGCGCACAACGCCAAAACGCCGATCCATGAGCGTCTGGACAAAAATCTGAAGCGGGATTTTGAGTTTTTCATCCTATGGAGTAATTTTACCATATTAAACGGATATGACGACACAACCCTACGCTTGCGCCAAATGCGGCGCGCAATCCCTCAAATGGACCGGCCGCTGCTTGGAATGCGGCGCTTGGGGAAGCTTGAAGGAAGATGAGGAAGGAGCGGATTCCAAATTCCAAATTCCAAATTCCAAATTCTCGGCCAAGGCTGGGAAATTGCAAAGTTTCGGGCAAGAGACGGCGAGCCGCGGCAAGGTCGCGAGTACGCTTTTGCCGGCGCTCGACCTGGTCTTGGGCGGCGGGCTGGTAGGTGGATCGGTGACGCTGATCGCCGGCGAGCCAGGCATCGGCAAATCAACTTTGATCGCCCAAGCCGCACTGGCGTTGGCCAAGAACGGAAAAAAAGTGATTTATGTCACGGGCGAAGAATCACCGGCGCAAGTCCACAAGCGCTTGTCGCGTTTGGCCGATCCCCTGCCCGCCGGTCTGGTTTATCTGGATGAGACTGACGCGGCGGCCATCGCGGCTACGCTGGCCAGCGAAAAACCAGACCTGCTGATCGTCGATTCGGTGCAGACCGTGCGCGCGCCTCAAGCCACCGGCGAACCGGGCAGCGTGTCGCAGGTCAAAGCCGGAGCCGCGCTCTTGACCGAGGCGGCCAAGCGCACGCATGCGCCGGTTTTGCTCGTGGGACAGGTCACCAAAGACGGCGACGTGGCCGGTCCGCGCATGCTCGAACACATGGTGGACACGGTGTTGTATCTCGAGGGCGACCGCGAACATCGTTATCGAATTCTGCGCGTGCTCAAGCACCGCTTCGGACCGACGGATGAGACTGCGCTGTTCGCCATGACCGAACGCGGACTTGAACCGGTCGAGGATCCGTCGAGCGAGCTGTTGCGCGACCGCGCGCAGGATGTCCCGGGCTCGGCCGTGGCCTGCTTGATCGAAGGCCATCGTCCCATGCTCATCGAAGTGCAAGCGCTCATCTCTTCCGCGGGCTACGGCACGCCGCTACGCCGTGCCACCGGCATCGACAACGCGCGTCTCGGCATGCTGCTCGCCGTGCTGGCGCGCCGCGCCGGAGTGAACGCACTGGACAAAGACGTCTACGCCAACGCCGCGGGCGGGATAGATGCGCGCGACCCCAGCGTGGATCTGGCGCTCGCCGCGGCCATCGCCAGCGCGGTCAAGAATGCAGCGCTGGAAGCCAAAACCATCTTCATCGGCGAAATCGGCCTAGCCGGCGAGCTACGCCCAGTCGGTATGCCGGAATTGCGCCTCAAAGAAGCCGCGCGACTTGGTTTCAAGCGCGCCATCATCCCCAAAAGACAAGACAAAAATGCTCCGACGGGCATGGAGGTCGTCCCAGCTGCCACGCTATATGAAGCGTTGCAGAAGGCGGGGGTCATTTAAAAAAGCACCCCCCCCTCTGTCATCCTCCGCTTCTCCCTCTCTGTCATCCTCCGCCTCCCTCTCTGTCATCCTCCGCGAAAGCGGGGGATCCAGAGAGAAAAATTCACTTTGGATTTGTTCTCTCTCTGGATTACCCGGTTGAACCGGGTAATGACAGGGGGTTTTTCAAGGTCTGGATTACCCGGCCGCGCCATGTTCTACGTGGTTGAACCGGGTAATGACAGGGTTGTTTTTTGTCATCCCGCACTTGACCACGTAGAACGTGGCGCGGTGCGGGATCTCTGATTTTTGATTTATTCCCGATGCGTCGTCTCTCTTAACTCCAGAATGCGACGACGGATATCTTGATGTTTTTCGAGTTCCGCGTCGCCGTCCAAAATTTCCTTCGAGACTTCCCGCGCCGCAGCCATGAGGACTAAATCATCCGGCCGCGCGGTCTTGAAGATGGGTGCGCCGCTTTGTTCTGTGCCCAGGATGTTGCCGGCGCCGCGCAATTTAAGATCAGCTTCCGCGACTTCGAAACCATCGTCTGTGCGTTCCAAGACGCGCAGGCGTTCCCCCACTCCCGCATCTTCGCTTGCCGCGAGCAGGCAATAGGATTGGAGATTGGAACGCCCCACGCGGCCGCGCAATTGGTGCAGTTGCGCCAGACCAAACCGCTCCGCGCCTTCTATCAGCATGACCGTGGCTTGCGGCACGTCCACGCCGACTTCAATCACGGTCGTAGCCACGAGCACATCGATAGCGCCGCTCACGAACTCGCGCATGCGTTCGTCTTTGTCTTTGGCCGGCAATCTGCCGTGCAGCACGCCGATGCGCAAACCGCGCAACGGTCCCTTTTGCAACCGCTCGGCTTCGGCCTCGACGCTCTTGACGCCCAACTTGTCCGACGGATCGATGAGCGGGCAGACCACGAAAGTCCGATGCCCCAGCGCCGCCTCGTCCATGATTCGCGAATACGCCTCATGCCTCCCCTCTTCGCCCTGGCATAAACGCGTCAGGATGCGCGGGCGGCCTTTGGGTTTTTCGCGGATGACCGAGACTTCGAGGTCGCCCAAAAAAGTCAGCGCCAACGAACGCGGGATAGGCGTCGCGCTCATGGATAGGAGATGCGGCACTTTGCCGTCTGGTCTTGAAGCGACCAAAAGCGCCTCACGTTGCGCCACGCCGAAACGGTGTTGCTCATCCACCACCGCCAGCGCCAAATCAGGCGGCGCTTGGCCACGCTCAAGCAAAGCATGCGTGCCCACCGCCACGATGCGTCCCCGCGCCAAACGCTCGCGCGCTTCGTCGGCGGAAAAGACATGTTCCTCGCCGCCGCCGAAGAGGATGCGTGAGTTTGAAGTCAAAAGCATGACCGGGATCTGGTGCGGCTCGAGGAAGCGGCGCAATGTCGCCGCATGCTGCTTGGCCAGGATGTCGGTCGGCGCCATGAGCGCAGCCGAAGCGTCGGTCCTGAAGACCAGCGCCGCCAGCATCGCCGCCACCACGGTCTTGCCGCTCCCCACGTCGCCCTGCAAAAGTCGCCGCATGGGACGCGGAGATTCCAAATCCTTGACCGCCGCCCAAACCGATTTTTTCTGATCCGCCGTAAGCTCGAAAGGCAAACTGGCGGCGAATTTTTTGGCGAAGGGCTCGTCGAATTTGATGGCCGGCGCCCCGGCGGTATCAGCCTCCAGACGCGCCAAACGCAACGCGAGTTGGTATAAAAAGAGTTCGCCGAAAGCAAAACGCCGTCTGCCCCGCTCGGCTTGCTCCAAAGATTCGGGATGATGCACGTCGCGATAAGCTTGCGGCAGCTGCGGCAAATCGAGGCGCTCAAGGATTTTGCCCTCCAACCATTCATCCGGAAATTCCGCTTCGTCCAACGCCGCGCGCATGACTTTGCGGATGGTCTTCTGCGTCAGCGGACCGCTCAACGGATAAACCGGCGCGATGTTGCCGGCGGCCAAAGTCTCGGCCGTGGCCGGTTCCCACAACGGCGAAGTAAAGCCGCGGCCGAAGCGCGGGCGCTGCGTGACGCTGCCGGAAAGATAAATCTCGTCGTCCGCCTTGAGCTGCTTGGGCAGCCACGGTTGATTGAACCAAGTCACGCCGATCTCCCCCGTCTCGTCATACACCACGGCTTTGATGATGACGAAGCGGCGGCGAAAAGTCGGCGCCTGCTTAATCTCCTTGATCTTGGCTTTGAGCGTGACCGGCTCGTTCAAAGTCAGCTGGTTTATCTTGAGCAAACGCGAATAATCGTCATACCGCCGCGGCATCACATCCAAAAGCTCCCCTACCGTCGAGACGCCAAGCGCACCCAAAGCCCGCCGCTCCCGCGCCGTCACGCCCCGAACAAAGGTCGAGGGATCATCCCACTTAAGCATGTGCCTAGCGTACAAAAATAGAACGGAGATGGCAATGCGACCTTATGGTTTACAGTACTGTTTGAGATATCCGGTTATTCGTTCAACTTGTTCTTGGTTCTGGTAATACCCGTTCCGGCGCAAAATCGCGTTATTGATCCAATCGGATTTTACGACCATCACATTCGTTCCTGACAACGGTTTCATGCCGAATCTCATTTTCGCCTTGGAACTTGAAAAGACGATAAAGGGCTGCACAGGAACAGGAATCTTTAATCCGAGATCCTGCTTCAAAACTTTTTGAATATCATGGGCCTGGCTACAAACTTGTTTTATAAAATCTTTTTCGAACTCTTTACCATATCTTCTCAATCGACCATCTACAAAAAATACTCTGCCCCAATGCGATTTAACCTCAATCACAGCAATGCCTTGAGAGTCCACGACCAAAAAATCAATGTTTCCAAATTTATTAAGGCAGAGATTCTTTAGGACATTGATGTGCCCAGGGAGTTTAGCGAGAAGCTCACCCACTTTCTTTTCTCCAACCGCACCCTGAATAAAATTGGACGCAGGATTTAAAGTTTTATAAGCAAGAAACAAAGATATAAATTCCAGCAAAATCCAGTAATAATTAGTTGAATGTGAGTAGATGGAGGCAAAAGATAAATATGCAAAGACAAACATCAAGATAAAGAACAGTATTCCTATAATTAATCTCGGTAACACCCTTTGTTTTGTATATTTATTCATCGCTAGATACAGTTTAGCACTTATTAGAAAAAAACCGATGTTTCCATCAAGTTGCTTCTGAGTCTGGCACTGACATTCAAACGCAAAACCGCCCTTTCGGGCGGCTTTGCTGGTCGCGCTGCATAAACCGTGACTCCGTTTACAAGGAAAGTTTCAACTTTTCACCACTCACCTTAATGGTTAACTCATATCTCGTATAATCTACTATACACAGCATATGAGATTGCACATTTACCGCCGCGACCCACGGATCAAGAATATCCCCCAGAACCTCTGGTCTCTCTTCAATCATGATGATGAATTGAAGAGTCATTGGATTGTGAGGAGCGGCTCACGATACGCGAGCGTTGGGATACTTGAAGCGTTCGGCGCTAATTACCTCTGCGAGTACGTCAGCGCGCATCGAAAGAGCAAAGCTATCATCTCTCAACACGCGTGTCACTTCTTGAATCACGAGAGCGTTCGGCATGTTCTCGCTAGATTGTTTTGATTTGCTCATAATGCGAAAGGTGAAAATCAGGAAGAGTCAGATCGTGACCATACTGACCGATGGACGGATCGGTTTTCCTTCCATGAAAATCAGATCCGCCAGTATAATGGAGTCCCTTCTCCGTAACTATTTTTTCTATCAAAGAAATCTGTTCATTCGAAGTTTTACTATGGTACATTTCGATCCCCGTCATTCCAATCCGAATCAAATCTTTCATACGCACCTCATCGAGCGGCTTTGTAACCACGCTTACCGATACGAAGGGATGCGCAATAATCAAATCCTGTGCCACCCCTTTAAATTTTTCAACGATCCATTCTGCAGTGACGCCGCTTCTTTCCACGGCGCAAGATTTGCCTGGCGCTTGGTATTCGAAAAAGATGTCCTCGGGAATAAGGGGTTTCCCGTGCTTTTTAATAAACAGGCCTTGGTTCACGCGGTTTGCGCAGATATCAAGAGCGAGAGTTAGAGTCACCGGTTGTTTTTCGACTGGAAGCAAACCGTCCGTGATTTCAAGGCCCTCCGTGCGAGAAAGCTCAATTGCTTTTTTCATCTCTTCAATCTTTTGATCCCGAACAAGCTCATTACGTTCCTTCAGGATTTCGACTGCCCGATCAATGTCAAAATCTAAGGCGAGAATATGAACCTCGTTTTCATCATACTTCACTGAGAGCTCAACCCCGGGAACCACTGTAATGCCAGAACCATTAAGGCACATCCCCAGTTCTCGGGTACCGTCAACCGTATTATGATCGGTGAGGGCGCAGAGACTTAATTTTTCAGTTTTGATCATTTCTGCAAGTTCCGGGACAGATAATTTTCCGTCTGAATACGTTGAATGGAAATGAAAATCAAATTTATTCATAGAGATGCATTATTATACTCTCTTATAAAAGAATCTATTACTCGATCTCACGCAAAAACGACCCTTTTGGATCGTTTTTGTTGGTCACAATCGTACTGCACAAATCTCGCACGCTTTGAGGCATGTGGGTCTGCCGATACGAAGTTGTCATGGCGGAGAGAGAGGGATTCGAACCCTCGCGCCGGCTTTAAGACCGACCTAGGAGATTAGCAATCTCCCCCCTTCAGCCTCTTGGGTACCTCTCCGAGTTTTGAATCTGGATTCCCGCTGGAGTTCACCCCCGCAAAAGCGGGGGCGGGAATGACAGGCTTTGCGGGGCAAGATTAGCAGCCAAAAGAGGAATAGACAAGGCTTTTAACCGGGTTTGCGTGAAAATGGTATAATCTCCGCGTATGGCCTATTCAAAAGAGTTTTTGGCGGAATTGGCGCAAGCCCAGGATGTCTTCGTCTGGGAGATGCCGGCGTTCGAGTATCATGAGCGCCATCCCAAGTGGTATATCTGGATGGCCCTCGTGGCCTTGGCCCTGGTCGGATATGGGATTTATACGTCCAATTACATGTTCGCTTTCATCATCCTGCTCACCTCCATCATCCTGGTCTTGGCGGGGAATGAGAAGCCGCAGTCTGCGCTGGTGCAGATCGGCACCAATGGAGTGACGGTGAACGGGCGCTTCTATCTTTACGACCAGCTGAACGACTTCGCCATCCTATATCAGCCGCCGGAGACCAAGGTTTTGTACCTCCAACCCAAAAACGCCTTGAAACCGCGTTTGAGATTGACCCTGGAAGACGAGGATCCCGTCGCCGTGCGGAATCACCTTAAAAAATACCTAGAAGAGGACCTGGACTTGCGCGAAGAGCATTTTTCTGATATATTCGCGCGGTTCCTAAGACTGTAAAAAGGAAGAAAAATGCGGCCGTAGCTCAGCTGGATAGAGCGCCTCCCTGCGAAGGAGGAGGTCAGACGTTCGAATCGTCTCGGTCGCACCACGTAAAAGCAGCTCCACAAGAGCTGTTTTTACGTATGAGTCGGAAACGCACACGACTTCATGTAGAATTTATTTAAGTACACGGAGTGGCTTGACCAGCATGGAAATATTTGATAAGACCCTCACGGAGGTGGACCTTGCACAAAGCGTTAGAATCAGCCCCGGCGGTCATCAGAAAATTAGCCGAGATCGAAGCTCGATTCACGAGCCGCGGAATCAGCGCCGACAATGAATATATGGAGCAAGATTCGGCCGGCGGATTCTTCGTCGTGCACGAAGCTCGGAAGGACGACCTCGTCCTGATCTGGAGTTTTTCCTTTAGCAATCCAGATTTCATTGACGTAGCGGGTGACGACGAGGATTGCGTGATAGCTATCGTCTCGCTCAATCGTAAGAAGGGCGAGACTCAAGAGATGATCCTAGACCTGACATATTTCGCCGACGAGGGCGGCCACTGGCAAGTCGAGCACCTGGCGAACGACGAGCTATTCAAGCGTTTGTCACGGGAAGAACAGACGCTATCCCTTATCTTCGACGCGGAAATCCAGGACCCGGAAGCTTTCCAAATCGTCGACATAATGGCCGACATCTTCACCAGGTCATTCTCGACGGCACCCATGGCCTAATGAGACTCTTTGCCGCTCAAGTTCATTCTTGAGCGGCGTTTTTTAATATTCTTGATTCGTCTCACGGTTATCGCGTTTGCCATAAAAAACAGCGCCACGAATCAATGTGGCGCCAAGCACGCATGCGGCTCACTGCTGTCGCGTGAGTTCCCAGAACTCTTCAAGCGTGAGGAACTTGAGTTCACGACATTCCGCGCCGCCGTTCGAGGCAAAAGAACAATCTTCCGCCGTCGCCCCGCGCGCGAGATGGAAAACCGGTTCGATCATGGAAGGAAGCGGCGGCAAGTCGGTGCAATGGCCGTACCTGGCTCTCTCGCCCCCTTCGAGATCAAAGATCTTGGACAAGCGCCTGGCGCGCTCGGGATCCAGCCTCCAGCCGATCAAGTACGCAACCGCGCTTTCCGCGCGATCGTCGTCCATCTGTTGCAGACAGTAGGTCGTAGGCACGCGTCGCGGATCGGTCATGGCGCAATCCGTCGTTCCTCCGCTGCGCAATCGTATCCTGCAGCCCGGCGGCGTCTTGCGGTAGCCCAGGGCGGCCAGATCCGCATCCCACAAGATCTTCAACCTCGGTTCCAGACAGACATGCGTCGCTTCATGGATTGCCGCGCTTTCAAGCCAGGTGCAAGGCAGGAAACCGCGGCACATGCTGCTCGTGTCGAAGCTGGCCGGAAAAAGTTCGAAGCGGTTTTGCGGCGGAACCTCGCAGCCACGCATGAAATCACCGCTCTTGTCATTGTGCTGGTTTTCCGCCAACAACTGGACGCTCTTCAGCGTGAATAATGGCTTCTCCCGCAAGCATCCCCAGAAGATCGCCAGAGCTTTGACCAGCTCATTGAGCCGATGATCCGGAATTATTTCGCCGAAGGAGTGAAAGCTCACATCCACGCCCGGCGCGACCATGAGCCGACTGCTCTGAATCGGATTCCCGCAAACCAAGGGATTCAAGAACCAATAACGCTGCAAGAGATCCTGCTCGATAGCCCTATCTTCATCGGCCCCTTCGTCGAGCACGAGCCTGATTTCCCCGACCTGAACCGGCTCATCCGGCTCCAGGATCGTGCACTTCACCACATGGACTCCGAAAGACATCTGCGCTATTCGCATTTCATCCTCGCCTGAAAAGGACCAAGTAGCTCGTTAAGGATTATAGTATCCGACAAAACAAGTCAAATTCCAACGCTTGGCCAAAGCCTCAAAAACCCTTCACGCCAGCGCCGCTTTAAGGTAACGTGTAGCCTGTCATCCGCTTTTTTATGGACAAGAATATAAAGATCAAAGTCGACGGCAAACACGCTGTCTACGGCAGACTTAGCGGTTCGCTCAGGCGACCGCTGGTCATTATCGTGCATGGCCTGCCGTGCAGTATTTATGATGGCTTATATGAGGACGCGACGAGCTGGTTTGCGGCGCAGGGTTATGCCGCGTATCGCTTCAACCTTTATGGCTGGCAAAAAGATGCGCGCCAACTCATCGATTGCACGCTGCAGATCCACGCCAACGACCTCGATGCCGTCGTCCGCTATTTCCGCAAACGCGGCGTACGCAAAATATACGTCGTGGGCCACTCCTTCGGCGCTCCGGTAGTCATGGCTTCGCGCGAACAGAAATTCGACGCCGCGACCCTGTGGGATGGCTCGTACGATATTTCATTCGTCAAGAAAAAATACGGCTATCCGGGCGGCAAATTCATCCGAGCGTTGAATGGTTATTTCATGCGCTGGGGCGCCAACGCGGTCATCGGCAAAGCCATGGCTGACGAAATCGACCGGCTGGATTGGGATGGTCTCGCGAAAAATTTCCAGAAGCCGCTTAACGTCATCGCCGCAGGCAGAGGTCAACTCTTAAAAGGCGCGAAGAAATATTTTACCGCGGCTCAGGAACCGAAAGCACTTAAAATAATCAAAGGCGCAACACACTACTTCGACGACACGCCCAACATCCGGACGGAGTTATTTCGCGCCACGAAGCGTTGGTTCGATAAATTCTAACGACTGCGCCGCGACTTTCTAGGCGAGTACTCTCGCGGCTTCTTGCAAGAAAGTTAAATCCCTTGGCTGCACGAAATTCCCTAGATAATCTTGTGGTTGCGCTTCAGCGATGAGGCGCAGCGCTTCGTCCAAGGGAACCCATAGAAGAGTGAAACCGTCTTCTTTTTCGTGTAGCGTAAAATCCGGTTGGTCTTTTTCGCCGATCAGCCGCGCGATATAGCAATAGGATTCTTGGCGCACGCCGAATTTACCGCGATATTCGACGATCATGCCCAGCTCCCGAATCACTTCAATCGAAGAACCGGCTTCTTCCCTGCATTCTCGCTTCAGGGCCGTGAGAAGATCCTCGCCGTTTTCCACTCCGCCGCCGGGGAGCTTATAAAATCCTTTTTTCGAGACATGCAGCAAAGCCACTCGATGGTCGTCATCCAGGACAATTGCGCGGGCCGCTTGGCGCAACTTTAAGCTCGCGATGACTTCTGAAGACAAAGCTTCGGGATTAAGTATGTTTAATTGCCGCATGATAAACATCAGACTAGCGGAATATGCGCGATCTCACAACCCCTGAACTATATCGCCCGCTTACGCTAATCTTGACATTTTCCCCCGTTTTTCCCTAAGATGCGGCTGTACATTGACTTGAAGGGAGCGGTAGAGATAATGAAAGAGCCCAAGAACGATTTCGTGGCGGGGAAGGAACTTTTCACTTTGCGCGAGCTCCTCGACAAAGCCGCGGAGCTCAAAGGCATGAAAGTCCTGCGCGTCTCACACGGCGAGACGACGACGGAGCCAATCGCCGAGTTCGTGCCGGACGCGGCCATGCTCCGACACCTGCGCGAGCAGGGCATGGTGTATGAGGAAAACGGTGATATGTGCTACTTGCGAGATGACAATGCCCAACCGCCGCCTCCGTTTGGATTCGCTTCGAGCGTCGGCTGGAGCTTCAAGCGCAAGGAAGACGGCCGGGGCTACGACTTCGTGCTCAAGCTGCACGTGAGCATGAAGCAGGTCGCCGTCGAACGCGGCATCCTACTCTGGCCCATCGTCTACGGCACTTGCGCTTCGGCCTGCGACTCGTTGCCCAACTATCGCCTGTTCAAGGCGCTGATCGAGGGCCCCGGCGCCAAGGTGCCGGACGTCGCGCGCGAGATCGTCCAAGGCGAGGGCATGATCCCGGTGACCTGGACGGAACTCGGTCTGGGCGGCCTGCGTTCGATCCGCGCGCTGTTCGATGAGTTCATCCAGCGGAAGCAAGAGTTGTGGGAGCTGGGTTTGACCCACAAGGTCTTCGACCCCAAACCCCTCCAGACGTTCGAGAAACCCGACCACGATCCATTCCTCATCGAATCCGCGCAGCCGCGCTTATTCAGACTCTGGAAGTCGCAACTCGACGCCTACCGCTCCAGACTCGCGGTCGGACCGAACTTCAGCTCGCTCTGACACCCCGCCTCAACCACCCCAGGAAAAATCCTGGGGGAGTTTTTTAATTAGAGGGTAGGGGCGCATGGTCATGCGCCCACGTCGGTAGAGGGTAGCCAAAATCTATCGTCATCCTGAGCCCCGCATCGAGTGCGGGGTAAACTCCGCGACAGCGCAGTCGAAGGACCTTTATCAGCCATCGATTCAAGCGTCGCTTATAAAGGTCCTTCGACAAGCTCAGGATGACAGTTTTTTTATCCACCATCCCGCACCCCCCTGTCATCCCGCGCTCCCCTGCATGGATACGATCCGCGGGTCTGGTTTTACGCCGGATTTTTGCATTGGCTGATTTAGGCACTTATTTTACGCATGTCACGACTGTGGATAAATTTTGACAAAAAGATGTTTTTTAGGTATTTTATACATGAAGCTTGCAATAATACCTTTCGAAGCGCTTTGGTGTTCCCCGGGGGATCCCTGGGCTTGAGCCAAAGAGAACGACTTCGCTAGACGCGGCTTCGACAAAAACCTCAATCAATCGATTGGGTTTTTTGTTTGCTTGAAAAGCGTGCGTGTTCATATCATTGTTCCGCCTTAAATAGCTCAATCGGATTGCCGATTACATTCCCTTTCAAAATTTGATAATACTTCAACCCCTGCGGTTTGTTGTTCAGATACGATGCCAGCGCCCCAACAATCCAGTCTGCGATTTGGATATTCACATCCGATGTTGAATCTATCTGCCTAATGTCGATCAAAGAATTCGCTGGCGCAATCGGTAACAATCGAGCTTGTAAAATTTCAATAAAATCTTTTTGCTTTAACCCTTTCAATCTACGCTGATCGCACCGCACGGTAAATATCAGCTCGGTGATTGGAAAATAGGATTCCAGAATCTTACCAAGAATCTGCGTGTAAAGGTAACCCTCTCGCAGCCCGCTTTGATCATACGAAGTGAAGGGAAGCCGCTCGCAGTGCAGATAACCATACCGGATACGGACATCCAGCGAACTGATGAATTTGATCGTACGAATCCGCAGATCATCCGACAAACCGCTTTCAGAAAATTTCACTTCGGACTGACGTCGTTTTTTGCGAGGAAATTTGCTGCTTTGCCACTTTTTAAATTCCTTTGCCGTACGTCTTGGATCGCCGACCGTAAATGACCCGATGACAAAATTCTCCTGTCCGTTGCAGGGCAAGAATGATCCGCTTTCGTCGACAAAAATCGTCGCCATGTCAGTATCCCGACTTTCGAATAACCCTCCTACTACTTCCGGTACATATTATACCGCTGCCAAACTTTTTGCTTTTTGTCAATGGTCTGCGTGAAATCTTAGCTTTCCCTGGCGGTGCCACACGAATCCTCCTATCCACAAAAAATGACGTGGCTTAGCGGATTGAACTCCGGAGCGCGTTCTAATTCAATCTCCAAAGCTCAAAATTTAAGACGGTCGCGAAGCCGACCCAGAGCAGATATGGAAAAAGCAGATAAGCAGCCAGCGGGCGGATGCGCGCGAACAGACGGATGAGCACGATGATGTAAGCCAGCAACAAAATGATGCCGAAAAAAGCCAAGAGCGGTCTATGCAAGCCGAAAAACGCGACTGACCAAGCGATGTTGATGACCAGATGCCCCAAAAAAAGCTCCACCGCCTCGCGCACTTCCCTCTTCTGCCAACCCTGTTCCCAAACCAAATACAGCGCAACGCCCATGAGCGCAAAAAGTATCGTCCAAACCGGCGCAAACACCCAATTCGGCGGACTGAACGCGGGCTTCGCAAGCCCCGCATACCAACCCCCAATCGCCGGGTAAGTAAATATCGCCCCAACCGCACCTGCGGATTCGCAGAGGAGGATGGAGGAGAGAAGCTTGAGAGGCTTGAATTTCATGCGTTCGTTGATTCAGTTGGCTTACTAAGCATGGGCAACGGCGGGCAACTAAAGTAACGCTTTGATTTCTTCGGTCACCACCGTACTTTCTTTGACTCCATTGATAAGCTTGAGCAATATCGGCTCGGGGATTTTCGGATAGCCCATTGAGCCGCCATTTTCGATTTTACGGATCAAATCCGACATGCTGACTTCAAATACTTCATTGCAGTTGAACGCACTGTCGTTTTTGAAAACACAATATTCACCGGCATTGACCTCGACTATGGTTTTTTCGCTTATGCCTGCCCGGTTTATGAAGTTGCGTTTTTTGACGACCTGCGTCGTCGATGTCACTAACACCAACGCTCTGTCTGTTTTTGGATTGCGGTTCAATATGACGAAATAACGGTTTTTAGATTGCCTCTTCGCGTCTCCGAAATCTATAAAAAAATTGAACACAGACCCTTGTCCTATGCATATCGGGATACGTACCTCCAAGGGAATATCCATGCCGCGAGAGGTTACTTCGCAAAAAATAACGCCACATCTCGCGATTCATCAAAAGTTTCTTTGGCCTGATCCAAGTCCGCCTTCTTTTGAACGAAAAAATCGTCACCGTCTTTCGGATCGGCGAAGAAATCATCATAATTCATCTTTATTCTTTTTTTGCCTCTTACTACTATCTCATTTTTATGCTTTGCCCACTCTGGATACTTATGGGTCAATTCAGCTAATTCAAATTGATCCTTATCAGAAAAGCGCGCGTAAACCGCCTCTAGGCACTCAAGATCTGATTTTGAAAAAACATTCAAATCCGGTTCCTTGATTGAAGTAAAAGACTGTTTCTTTGCATCCGCCGGTTTAATGTATTTTTTTGCATATGCCAAAACTTCAGCAGGCGCATCCGAAAGCTCTGCGATATTCTTGGCACGTGAACCGACTGGACCAAGCTTCATCGCCCAATAAATATCTCCGACTATAGGACGACCGTACTTGCGAAGATGCAGACGGTCAGCAAGATAAATAAGCTTGATGGCTTTCATCTTGTTGATCCGTCCATCCTTCTTTTGGGCCAGCAGGTTCAGTGCCTGGGTTGCTTTTTTGAAGCTTGTTTCAGGCATTGCTATCATGTTTTGGAGTATACCTAAATAACCATATTCCCTCAATCTCGACAATCCCACATTAAGTACGGCTATGCGAACCAAACCGGCGCAAACACCCCTGGGCGGTCACCTTCCTCACGACCTATATCTCCTCCGATGCGGCTTAAGTGGGATTTTCGCCGAGGCTAACAGGTGCGGTGGATGTTGGCGTAGCATGAATTGGTAGATCAGCCAGACGGCGAAGATGGGGATGGCGCCGAAGACGATGGTCCAGGTGGCGCCGGTCAGTTCGTATAAGATGCCGGCGGCGATGGGGCCGATGGCCCAGCCTAGGTCGTCGAACAAGTTGATTACGCCGGCGACTGCACCATCTTGGGCGTGGTTTTTATCCAATGAGTGCAGCCACGACCAAAGCGAGACGCCGGCCATTTCGTCGCCGGTGGTCGCCAGGAAACCGAAGATGAGGAAGAGCCAGCCGAAATTGAAACCCAGGAGGATGCCCGAGATGGCGAACAAAAGCAGCCCGAAGAAAACCAGCGCGCGCTTGTCGGTCTTGTCCGCCAGATTGCCGATCAAAAAACCCAGCACCACGATCGAAAAATCAAAGATGCCGAGCCCCAGGCCGAGCATCCCGGCTTGCGCTTGGTGGGCGATGACCAGCGGGACGACGAACCAGATGATGCCGTAAAAAGTCGAGGCGGACAGGTTGAGCAAAAGGAGCATGCTGCTGGCCGGATTGAGCTTGCCCATCATCTTGAGCGTGTCGTGGAGATAACGCCGCCGGATGTAATAATGGTGGGTCGGAATTTTTATTTCCGCGTGGACCGAAGTCTGCTCTTTGGGGCTGAAAAACAGCATGCCCAAAGCCAACAAGAGGATGCCGAAGATGAGATAGCCGATGTGTTGGGGAGACAAGAGCAGGACAAAAGGCAGCACGGCGCTGGAGAGCACGACGCCCAGCGAGCCGAAGATATCACGCAGCGAGATGAATTTTCCGGCATGCGCCTTGGGTGCTTGCGACAAGACGTAAGCGTTGATCCCCGGATTGAAAAAGAGCCAGCCGAAAGTGCTCATGAGCAAACTCAAAAGATAGGTCAGTTCAGTCAACCCGAAGATCAAGCAGACGCCGGCGAACAGGAACAGAAAGGTCGTGACTTTGAGGAATTTAAGATAACCGAAGCGGTCGAGCAGATATCCGGCCGGCACGTCGAGCACCAGCTGCACCAGCGATCCCCCGCCCATGAGCAAACCCACGATCCATAAAGGCAGCAATCTTTCGCCCAGCGGAGAGACCAGCGAATAATGCAACCCGCCGCCGAATTTGAAGAAGACCAAAAAAATCCAGAACGGCAAGAACTTAAAAAAAATATTTCTTATGCCGGAATTTTTAGGAAGCGATGGTTCTGACATGAAAAAATTTTACTCTACGTGCGCCACACTTGTCATTGCGAGGAGCAGCAGCGACGAAGCAATCTCCGTACATCCAGAGATTGCCACGCGCTTTTGGATTATGCGCTCGCAATGACAATGATTCGGAGATCGCAACGTGCGTTCAAACTATGCGCTCGCCACGGCGCTCCCGCCAAAGGCGGGCGCAGCGCGAGCGCCGTGACTCGCAATGACAATGATTCGGGGGTTGCAACGTGCGTTCAGGCTATGTACCCGACGCGGTGAGCGTAATCGTCCGTATGCCGCCGGTGAAATTCAGGCTTACGCTGGTGTTGGTGGAGTTTGAGGTGGTCTGGGAAGTCACGCTTTGGCCATCCACCGCAGCCGCGAATTTTCCGCCGGCCAGCGCCGTCGGTATGGTTATCACCGCACTCTCCGTCGTCCCGCTGGAATCCGCGGCCGTGAAGGTGATGACTTTCGTGATCGAATTGAACGTCAGGGCCGAGATTGAAGAGTCGGAACGCACGGAAATGGAATGGCACGCGTTGCCTGACGCAACCGAATAAGCGTAGGCCGGTCTCTGTTCCTTCAAAAAGAGTGCCCGGGAATTGCTGCTGAGGATGTTCAGAGCGGCGCTTGAGTCCAGGTCGGAAAGGGCATTCCTCCAGCGTCCGACGGAGTTAGTCGGAGCAAGATTACTTATACTGGCCGTATAGTTAAGCCATCTCTCCAGGCTATTCGCACCCCCTCCGGCATCTGTACCGAATAAGATACGAGAGTTCCAGGTTTCAAAAAATTGCCTCCACTCCTCGTTCAATCGACCGTTATTCGCTGGATCCGTGATTCTCATCCAATTAGAGTTGGGTCGCGAAAGAGGGTTTTCCATGCCCTGGATCCCGGCCGTGTCGAAATACAGATGAGGGTAGCGCAAAAGGTAGTTGTTAAGCGTAGCGCGGTCGAACGTCATGTTATTGAATCCAAGATGCGCCCAAATCAGAATCGCGTCTTTGTTATGACTCAACATCTTCTCAAAAGCGGCGTTCGCGATAGCGTCGTCAGGTACGAAGTGAAACGAAATAGGGACGTGATGTTGAGCTGATAAATCCACCAACTGGAGCCAGAGCGGAGTATCCGCCGGAACGTAGATATTCGGAGGCGGAATGATGGCCCCGCCGTTGCCGGTGTAATACCTCAAGTTAGCTTCGCCCACGCCATAATATTTCCCTGTGTTCAATGCGGTCTCGGCGGAAGTGTAGAACGATTGGCCTTGCGACAACCATGTGGAGAGTTGCGGCGAGTCGGGAGTATCCACGAAGGTGATGAATCTGCCGGGGTATTGAGACGTGGCTTCGAGCGTACCTGAATATAAATTCGCCACGCTCACATTAGCCTTATCCATCTCCGCGATTATCTGGGACAGACTGACTTTGGACGAGAGGTGGACATGGGAATCAAAAATATCCATGTGCGACGTGTCAGTCGGGTTGGTGCATGAGATGTCTGGCGTGGAGGTGGCGGCGGGCGGTTGCGCTGGCGGCGGGTTAGCGCTTGAGCCGCTGCCGGCGACCGTGCCGCCGTCTTGGATTTTTTCAAGGTCGCGCGTGAAGACGCCGAAGCCCAAGAAGCGCATGACTTCGTAGGCCACGGCTCCGTCCTTCATGTAAATCGCGCGGCATTTGACCGGATCCACGTACCAAGCTTCCCCGTGTTGTTGGACTTGGAGCAGGATTTCCCCGCGGAAACGATTGCCCAACGAGCTACTGGCGCAGGCGGAAGAGGCTGCTTTCATCTCGCCCGTATTCGCCACCTGCGGAATCTTCGCCAGATCGACGTCCGTGATTCCCAAGCTGAAAAAACGCATGATGGAATACGCGGCCGCGCCGTCCTTCATATAGTACCGTTTCAGATCCTTGGCGCGGATATACCAAGCCTCGCCATGGCTTTCGACCTGCAAGAGGATGCGGCCCTGCAAACGCGTCGCCAAAGCGGAATCGTAGGCGCTCGCACTGGCTACAAGCGCAAACGAACAAAGCGTTAAAGCGGCTAAGGCAAAAATGTGGCGGTGTTTCATGGGCGTAAATTAACAGCCAATGCTTTTTTTGCACTGCGCTTTAAACTTTGCGTCGCTGATTTTTTCGCATGGTTCGCACATGACTTCTTTAAAATCGCGGAAGTTAACACCTGCAGGCAGGGCGAAGAAAGAATCGTCCCCGGACCAGTTGGAGCACGTGTATTTCATGTCGTTCGAAGCGTCCTTGGGTTGAGTGACCGTACTCGTCGTGCCGCTCAATTTTTGTAAATCTTCCATATTCGTTTTCGTTGCCTGGCCCTTGTTGGAATCTTCCCATGAATAAATCCATGTACCATCGATAATTTGATGTTCGATCATGGGCACGCCGCTCGGCCCCTTCGCCGTAAGCTCATTTCTCATTTTGCCGCGACTGGTATATGTGATCATGGAGATAATATACTCACTAGGCTTGTTGAGAACGCACTTCATGCCTTTCCCGAGCTTCACGAGTTCCCCCATCGATTCCGAATCGACGATGACGCCACTGTCATTTATGGTCGTCACATTTTGAGCCGCAGGCTGTTTCGTCGGCTGCGGACTAGTGTTTTTTGAGCCGCAACCAGCTCCCACAAAAACCAACGCAGAAAGGAAAATGACCGAGATGGATTTGTTCATATGATTATGGCAATTGTATCACTATTCGCATGGAATGAGTTAGGCGTCTATTTCAGCTTAACCTAGCTTAGAATTATCAGATTTCTTGTCTTGAATCTTTAATGTTAAAATTCACTCCGCTGTTAATATGCAAAAAACCGCCATCTCAGCAGGAGGAGTCATCGTCAAAAAAGAGGGCGGTGCGTATTTTATTCTTCTTTTACGTGATACGCGTTTCCCGGAATGGTACTTTGCAAAAGGCCATGTTGAGCCTGGAGAGGCTCTGGAGCAAGCTGCATTACGGGAGGTGAGTGAAGAAGCTGGACTGCACCAACTGAAAATACATTATCTTCTTGGTTCGTATGAACGTTTTGTCGAGAAAGCAAATGAGCTGAAAACAATTCATTATTTCTTGATGTCTCCGACTCAAGAAGAAACGCCATCCACGCCAGATAATGAGCATGTGGAGCTTAGATGGTTTCCATTAGAACACTTACCGACCATGTATCTCCCCGAGCAGAGGGATGTCATTGAAAAAAATTTGGCGAAAATTAAAAGCTCCCTAAGCACGAGTGCCTAGGGAGCTTTTTAAGAACTAAGCGGGACGATGCGATGAGCTAGCTCGGCCAGAGAGATGATTCCATCTCCAAGATCGCGCCCAATGACTTCAACGAGAGTGCCCGCCGGAGTCACAGGATCCCGTAGCCAATGATGCGATCAGACCTGATGAAGCTGCCCCGCTGAATCGTCAGCCTGACTATTCCCCCAGGGGAATCTTCTGCAGATCGGCATCAGTGATCCCCAGACCAAGAAAACGCATGATGGTATATGCCGCTGCTCCATCTTTCATGTAGATGCGGCGGCATTTATCCGTGGCGACATACCAGGCCTCGCCATGTTGTTGCACTTGCAAGAGTATTTTTCCTTTGACTTTATTCGCCGCGCTGTTTGCAGAACAGACGCTGAAGGATTGCTTCAATTCATCCGTGGTAGTGACGCTTGGGATATTGGCCAGATTGGCGTCGGTGATGCCTAGACCGAAGCTTCTCATCATCCCGTAGGCCGTCGGTCCATCCTGCATATAATATCTTTTGCCTGAAACCGGATGCACATACCAAGCCTCGCCATGTTGTTGCACTTGCAAGAGTATTTTTCCTCCCAGCCCTTTCGAAAGAGTGGCCGACGAAGCTGACGAAGGAACCGCTGACGAGGGCGTGGCTGAAGTCGGCGTCGGAACGGATGAGCAGACTTGGGCGGTGCGTATCCCAGTCGTCGCGTTCACGGTCTTGGTGGTGCCGACGACCTTGTCTGAATCATCCGTCACCAGCGTATCGGTCTGTATGACGCCATCGATCGATACCCTGAACCTGACCTGGTGTTTAAATTTGGCATCCGAACTGACGAACATGAAGGTCACGCTCTGGCAATCTTTGAGATCGACGTCAATGACCGAGTCGTTGTAATCATAGCTGGGGTCAGTCGGATTGATCGACTTATCTTCGAACGAATAACGCTGGACCCCGTTTCCGCGGTCGGTGATTTGGACCCAGGCCGTGTCCGAATGACGCTGGGAACCGTCAGGATTGATGATGTACAGGTCATAAGACAGCTTGGCGCAGAGATCGCATGACGTCGGTATTGGCGTCGGCGTGGGTGTCGGAGTCGGTTCAGGCGCTTGAGCCGCGACATCGTTATTGGTGATGGTGCAGGTCTTGTCATCGCCGGGAGCCAAGGTGATATTTCCGTTGGCGGCGCAATCTCCGCCGATAGCTACCGCGTATCCGGCTAAAAAGTTTTCGCTTACATTATAATTTCCCGCGACCAGGCTGTAGGCAGTCCCAGGCGAACCTGCGCCCAGCTTTGGGCTGCCGACGACATCTCCCTGACCGTTGGTGACGTGGACGATTGCGCTGGAAGCGACTGCCGTGCCGCCGTTATCGTTGATGACATTCTTGATGACATGCAAGCTGGCTGAAGGCGGCGGCGGTGATGAGGCGATATCGTCATTCGTGATTATGCAGACTTTATTATCGCCGGAAACCAAGGTGATATTTCCGTTGGCGGCGCAATTGCCGCTGAAGGTCGCGGCATATCCGGATAAATTATCTTCCGCCACGCTGTAAGTCCCCGGAGTCAAAGAATAAACAATCCCCGCTCCTGCGGTACCGGCGTGCGGACTCCCGACGACATCCCCCGAACCGTTCCTGACATGGATCAGCGCGCTGGCAGCGACGGCCGTGCCGCCGTTATCGTTGACGACATTCTTGACCACATGCAAGGTGGCCGGCGCAGGGGGTGGCGCGATATCATCATTGGTGACGATGCAAGTTTTGCTGTCGCCGGAAACCAAGGTGATATTTCCGTTGGCCGCGCAATCCCCGGAGATCGTCTTGGCATATCCGGAAATATCATTTTCACTTACGGTGTAAGTATCCGCGTCTAAAGAATAGGCCGTGCCCGGTGAACCTGCGCCTGCCTGCGGACTGCCCGCGACGTCACCCAAACTGTTGGCGACGTGAATGATTGCGCTGGAAGCGACGGCCGTGCCGCCATCATTGTTGATGACGAGCTTGATGACATGCAAAGTGGCTGGCGGCGGAGGCGGTGGCGCGGCGCACGTCGGTGAGCTGACCCGGATATATTTTCCGACGATCGGATTTGTCGTGACGCTCCCGTCATAGGCCAAAGCCCGGCCTGTCCAATCCGCGTCATAGCCTATGCTGATATCCGCCCCTGACGGCTCGATCACGGTTCCGTTGAAATAAACATTACTTCCAAGGACCGTATGCGAGGATAGCGGAGTCCAAAATACGTCACATGCCGATGCGCCATCGGCCAAATACACGTGCGAATTGTTCAGCGCCGTCAGCCCAGCGGAAGGTCTGAAAATAAAAGTCCCCGCGCCGCTAAGCGTGATCGTCCCGCTGCCTATGGTCATTTCCCCCAAACTGCAATACACCCCGGACGTATACACGCCGACTGGACCATGCGAAGTATCGGTGGCCAAATCGACCGCTCCGGCAAAAGTGAAGGTGCAAGGTTGGGCATTCAAGACAGCCGAGGCGTGATGCTGATCTGCCCCCGCTTGGTCATACGCAGCATCACCTATATACGTCATGCCGCCGATAGATACCGGTGCGCCCAAAAAAGTCGTGTAACCGAGATCCAGCGAAATCATGGTCGGCCGGGTAGTGGTCGTGTTGGTGTAGGTATGCGCCAAGATGCCGAACGTACTGGCCGTACCCAGATTCGGCGAGAACGCCGCCTGCGCCTTCGATCCGGAGGCTAAGAAAAAAGTCAGCGCCAAGACCACAGACACGGATACCAACGCCGCTTTGCTGTTTTTTGTCATAAAATTACGCTAACTTTTGACCAAGTATATCAAAAAATCCAGCCTAAAGAAACGGTCCAGACGGTTGAAACTAGAGCCTCCTTGATATACGAAGAGAGGTTGGATTGATATAGTGAACTCAACTCTTAATCAGCGACTATTATCGATTATGAATGAAAAACCTTTTGGCGGAGAAGCAGCGGTTTCAGATGTCGAAACGAAAAAAGTGAAAATCAAAAAACTCGGGGAGGGGGCCTCAACGGGTTGGGAGGGTGAGCGTACGTTTACGGCGGAAGAAGTGATAACCGCCATCAGGGAGCTGGATGCAAAAGCTGGCGACGTGGAAGTGACCGATCAGCTCATCAGCCACGAAGGCGTGCTTCTCTCCATGTCCGTGAGAACCCCGGGCAGCGCTTCAGGCTATTCTTTCATGCTTAAAGGAAATCATGGCGCCAGCTTCCGTTCAAGAACTGTCATTGAAAGTATAGACTACGCCGGTCCTAGTTCAGAGTCGGTGACGTTCGCGCAGGAAATCGCAGAGTATAAAAATGGCGCTTGGGTAAAATAGCAAAACCGTTAGAATAGCCTGACAGTAAATGGCTTGATTTCAAATTGTTTCCGGACCTGGCACTAACATCTTCTTCGCTATCCGTCGGGCTTTTTGTATTAGGACGGTCCGATTTAATAAGTTAGTCACTGATAAATAAACTATGCAATGGGATAAAAAGTATAGTTGCTAGGCCTATGATGATTGAAATATAAACCAAAACAGAACGATCTTTGTTTTTTATAACCGCTAATACCCCAGTGATTAAAGCAATGATGCTTGCTGGGAATGCAACCCCTACTGTCACATCCCACCAGTGGTCATCATAAGAAAGTATGCCAAGTACATTGACTAGAACAATTGAGGTTGCGATTGCTAACAAGAAAAAGGCGCTCAATCTGACTGACCATTTTCCTAATGTAGTTTTTGGCATAAATTTCTCCTTAGAGTTCGGCGCCAAGTCCCCAAAATGCATATTCCGGCAATGAAACAAATGGATTGAGCGATAAACGTCTTTGAGACCTGACACGGTTGTCTTTTTCTTCGTCTTTGCGGCGACCCGATGCGCTTCCTGCCGCTTACTTTCTAGCCGTAGGGCTGTAAATAAATGGTGATCCTATGATTATTCGCTGTAGAGGTCCGCTTAATTTATAAAGATCGAGCAGCTGACCCGATGAGCTCTCCGATGCACTCGAATCCGGCGCGGCTAGAAGAGGCACATTTGATGATGTCATGGTCGGGGTTTGTGTTTGGATTTGCGTTGGCAGCGGTAAGGCGGCGAAATCATGTTCAACATTTAGCCACGCTTCCCCGACATATTGGCCCTTATTATAATACTTAAAGAAATTGACTTGATTGCCACCAAACCAGCCGCAATCCGGACAATTTCCGGAATAAACATCTATATCAGTTGAATCTAATTTAGCCAAGAAAGATAGGCCTAGGTTTTTACCATTTATAAACGCCAGAGCTATAGAATCTTTTACGTTCTCTATGAAATTTCCGTTACTACAACCCCAAGTGAGCATGAAAAGGGGCAAGTTGGTAAGATTGGAAAAGTCACTTGCGGTTAAATCCCAGACAACAGTTGGGCCCCCGTGAGAATGCAAATAAGCTACTTCCGGACCCTTAGATAACTCTGCCATAAGAGCCGGCTTAAAAGGAGCGAGGTTGTCTGCGACATCCGGCGTTATGTCTATAGAATTTTCTGTTCCATAGACAGTTAGTCCAAGATTAGGGATGGAAAGATAATGATTATAGCCGGCTGGATATGGGACATGTACAGCTGATACCGCCCACTTTGCGGGTACGGATTGTTTGGTGAAAAAATTATGATGCTTTTGGAAGTAAGCTCTTAACTCGTTGATATGGTTGTTGAAATCTGTCGAAGGAAATGTTGATCTTATCCAACCGGTATATATTTCAGGGCCTCCATGCGCGCCATAACCGTCATAGCCATAATAATGCCCTAAATTATTTTGCTTAAAGCTGGCATCAAGATCCTCATAGAAGTACATGAACGGCGCCAAATGATTGCTGTCATAGACTTGTTCATACAAGGCGTAGGGAATATCGCCGACAAGAACAGCCCCCTCTAAGTCATGGCAACCATTTACCCCATCGAGTTGGCATTCCTTGATGAGCAAGTTCCTTATATCAAGCGGCATGTAAGATGATGAATCTTGTAGTTGGATTATGTTTATTCCAACTCCTAAGTTAGCAGAGACATCCTTTTGAAAATTATCTATTTCTGGCTTTAGGGCGTCGTAAACGTTTTTGTAAATTATGACAACGGCTCGTTTATTAGCGGCGGGCTGTTGCGCTGGCGGCGGGTTCGCGCTTGAGACGCTTCCGGCCACCGTGCCTCCGTCTTCGATCTTCTCAAGGTCGCGAGTGAAGGCGCCGAATCCCAGGAAGCGCATGGCTTGGTACGCCACATCTCCATCTTTCAGGTAAATCGCGCGACATTTCACCGGGTCTACATACCAGGCCTCCCCGTGTTGTTGCGTTTGAAGAAGAATTTCGCCTCGCAGCCGATTGGCTAACGCGTTGCTCGTGCAGGCGGAAGTGGACGCCTTCATTTCCGTCGTGTCGGATACTTGAGGAATCTTCGCGAGATCAGAGTCCGCGATTCCCAGACTGAAAAAACGCATGACGGAATACGCGGCCGCACCGTCCTTCATGTAGTATCGTTTCAGATCCTTGGCGCGGATGTACCAAGCCTCGCCATGGCTTTCGACCTGCAGCAGGATGCGACCCTGCAGGCGCGCCGCTAAGGCGGAGTCGTAGGCGCTCGCACCGGCCGCGACCGGAAACGAACACACCGCCAAAACGACCAAGGTGAAAAAGAGACGGTGTTTCATAGCTTCAAAGGAAGCGAATATGCACATGATAACGCGGCCGCCGAGGTAACACAAAAATTCGGTAAAATTCGGTGTCAGGTCCCAAGAATGTATGATCTCGCAATGAATCTAATGGATTGAGCGATAAACGTTTTCGGGACCTGACCCCTTTTGTTAAACAGGACAGCATGACAGTAAATGGCTTGATCTCAAGTTGTTTCTGAACTTGATACATCTCGCGAACATCGTAGCTCCGTCAACATGCTGGCGGAGCCACGGCGCTCGCGAGCGCCGTGGCGGTGTTTTTTGATTGATGTTCGAACTTTTTTTGAGCAAAACCCCCAATAAGGAAGCCAGCCCCGCCACTGCTCGACAAGCTCGCCACACCACAGAAAAATACTCTTTGCTCTTTTCATTTTGCGCGCGCCCGATTTCTTTTTCTTTTAATGAAAAGAGTATTTTTCTGTGGTGTTCTGCCTTCCAAGTATTCAGGCAGGTGGCGGGACTGGCCTCATTTTGATTTCGCAAAGGAAAAGCGGAATTCCCCCCAACCCCCCCTTCCGCTTTTCCTTTGCTCAAACGGAACGGGAACGGAAGCAGGCGGGCAAAAATTCCTTCCCCCCAACCCCCTTCCTTTTTGCCCGCCTGCTTGGCGGAGTTTATCCCGCTGAATAGCGGGACCCCCAAAACTTTTCGGCGGACGGACGGCGGGACCTCAAATTGGTTAGAAGTGGATTAGGAATTACTTATCATACAATATTTTACATCAAAACCCATACTTTTCAAAGAATCGCAACGCTCCAAAAAATCAACTTTTGCAAACAATGTAAAAATCGAGTCAATTTTTGTTTCGTCTTCGGGGAAAATGGCAAAAACAACTGTAAATTTTTTATCAACATCAATACCAAACTTGTCCTTTACTGATTTTTTGAATGCTTCATCTCCGTTAAATAAACTGCCCGAAACATAACCTTGCGCAAACAAATTTCTCAAAAAAGCTCCTCGCCCTTTTTTAACATGGATAAAATAGTTTTTAGCTTTGTCTATAATATCGGCAAGTTCAATTTGAGAAATCTTTTTTGTATGCGCGAGTATTCTATTTGAATCAATGTTCGCATTCAAAAAATCATCCTCAATAACAAATTTACCGCTATCTTTTTGCCATGGCTTAAAATAATTTGACTCAATTTTTCCAACCGTCTTGAAATCGTCCTCTATTTTCTTTTTGTAATCAGCGTTTGTCTTATACCACTTTTTATCAATTCTAAAATATTTGTCATTGTTGAAATCAAGCTCGCCCTCAATCAAATCAAAAAGCTTTTTGCTAAAAATTTCTTGATTTTGTTCATCAAACCCGACAACCTTCACACTCGCTGGATTTTGGGCATTTTGCTGTTGTGCCGCGCTAAAAACTTTTTGTGTATCATCGATAAGGTATTCTGTATTATCTCTACCAACTTTTAACTTTTCACAATTTTTAAAAACCAGATCATCATCATAGCCGAGCAGTACATCGTCAAACTTTCCAGAATTGATTTTTGTTAGTAATTCCTTATCCAACTCATCTCGTAACTTCTTTTCAACTTCATCAAGTCCTTTAATATTAACAGTAAATTTATCAGACTTTTCAATTTTAATAATCTCATCTAATAATTTTACAACATCGGACAAATCTTTTTTACCAGACACGGCTAAAGAAGTTCTGCCCTCCATTGTTACCCCCAAATCCTGATTTATCACTTTCCCCTTGAGTGCCTTAAGTACACTTCTTTGATTAACGCTGTCGTTTGTCGGCATATACTTACCACGCAACGACCTACTTAAACCATAGACATTTCCTGTCGGCTGTTTTTGATATAAATGATTAAGTTGATTCGGATCAAGAGATTTGCAGGATATATCTATGCCAAAATCTTTTATTCCGTATTCTCGAACATCGGCGTAGCCGTAACCGGAAGTTAGAGCAAAATTATTTTCGTCTTTCTCGAAAAGAAAAACTAAAGATGCATAGGAATTTTTTGGAATATCATCATCATTTATCAAATCTTTGACGAGTGGTTTCCACGACGGTGGCATATTCGACTTTAGCCGAGTAAAAATTTTATAATTCCAACCCTGCAATGTTCCGTCTTTCTGATTCTTATATCCTGATAATGCCTGTTCAGCCGAAAAATTACTATCTAGTTTATAGATTGTAATTTTAGATACTCCCTCTTTTTCTATTTTCTTAATCTTTGCCATATTTATAAATTTCCAACAATTCCCAATTAGAAAAATCATCGGGATTAAGTTCTATGCCTTTTCCCTTGTAGCACATCCAACGACCTGAAAAATCTTTTGAATTTGTGTTTGCAACTATTCCGCCAGAAATTCCTTTATGCTCTTTCAAAAACTTTTGCAAACCATCGCTTTTTTCTCTTGCGTCTTTTATTGTGTTTCCGCTTTTTGTATCAAACAAGCCAAGCGAACCATTTTTGAATTGTATAATAAAATCTACATAAAAAGGTTTTTGCTCGCCATTTTCAATATATGAAACAGCAAAGAAAGTGGAATCTCTGTCGCCATTCTTAAACCACCATTCAATTTGATCAGATTTTTCAAGAAATTTAATAAACGCTTCTTCTGTTTTCCATTTGTTGTCATAATAAAATGGTTGCATTACCGATTTTTTTGTTTTTAGTTCTGCATAATTTCCGCCAAAATTCAACATTTCTGGTAATTCCCAATCGGGTGTTTTCTGCAATACAATATCTCGCTTTTTTGTTTCGGCAATATATTTTTCTTTCGTGCTATCAATAACATTTACAAAATGCTGGATATTTTTCGGGCTAAGAACAATATTGATAATTTCAGAAAATCGGTCAGCATATTCCATACCTAAACGCATTCTGAAAAAGTAATAAATCGCTTCTTTTACTCTGCCGATTGATCGGTCTTCGGGATAGAAAGGCGTGAGATTATTGCGAACAAAATAATCATAAAGTTTTTGCAAATCGGTTTCGTTTTTGGTATCAATCTTTGCTTCGCCTTTAATTTCTGCATTTGCCAATTTATCAACGCTCTCTGCTTCATAGTCAGAAATCAAAGAAAGCTCTAATTTTTGCCCTTTAGTTTCTACTTTCTTTTCCAAGCCATATTCGTTTGCTTCGTGCAAAAAAAGCTTGATAAACTGCGGGCTCAAACGAGTTTTTTCTCTTTGTCGCAAACGATAAACGGATTCCAATTTGATTGGTTTGTAATTTTCTATTCTATCGCTTGTGTAAATCGTTACATAATTTCTGGCCATGTCTTCTTTAATTTCAATATCGGTCAGATTGGTATAGACAAAGCCGTGATTCAAAATCTCTTGTTTGTAATGGCCAGTATCAGGCTCAGGCATGCGCATAATACGCCCGACTGTTTGGACCGAAAATGTCAAGCTCTTCCAATCTCTGAAAAGCACAAGAATTTGCGCTCTTGGGCAATCCCAACCCAAAGCGATTGCCTGTTTGAAAATTAAAACTTCTGTTTCTTGATCGTTCTTCGCGATATTTTCCAGATTTTCTTTTTCTTCAGATAGGTAGATCGCCAGTTTGCCATTTTCGGTAGTCATTTTGTACTTATCTTTCAAAATCCGCACAACTTCATCTTTGATCAAGTCCTCCTGTTGTGTTTTTCTGTCGGGTAATTGAATAAGCAAAAGTGGATTGATATTTATTCCTGCTTCTTGATATGCTTTTGCGATTTCGTCTCTCTTTTTTAATGCTACCTCAAGCACCATTGCATCAGTCCCGTCCGCAAGGGCGGTTTTTAAACTATCACCAGATAAAATGTTTTTGAAATTTGGATTAAGGATGACTGATTTTTTGATCATCCCTTCCATTTTTACATCTTCCAATGGCACAGCCACAATTTCATCGGGATTTTGAATAATCGGAGTTGCAGAGACTTCAATTGTCAGCCGTGGGGCAATATCTGCGATTAAGTCTTGAGAAATATCGCTTGTAGCGTGATGATGACTTTCGTCAATTATCAAAACAATTTCTCGCCCTTCGTCTTTGGTATTTTCTACGATCTTATTAAGATAAAATTCTTTTTCATTTTCTTTAACGATAGTATTTTTATCTTTTTTGTTTATACTTTCCCAGTTCAAAAATAAAATTTCATTTTCCGCAATTTGCTTGTCAGTCAATTCTTCAAAATCAGAACATTCGATGGCTCGCGTGTCCTCATAATACTTTTCTAGCTTTTCCTTGCTTTGGGTGTGCAATTTTCTTGGGGCAGTCCAAATAAACGATAAAGGAGTTTTTATTTCCTTATCATCAATAAGTTGCTTCAAAAACTCTGCCGTCATTATGGTTTTGCCTGAACCAGTCGGGGCTTTGAAAATTATTTTCTTTTCTCCGCTTTGAGCCAGCAATTCCTTGCTTCTTGAGAGAAGTTTTTTTATAGCTGTATTTTGATAGTCTTTTAGTTGCATAGTTTTCCCAATTATTTAAATATTCTACGATATACTCGGAGTATCGCTTCGGGTATTGGTGATAATTTAACTTTTGATTTCATATCTTCAAACTCCTCGTCAAAAGTATCATCACCAAGCGAAAATACATAAACGCTAAATTTTCCGTCAATTTTGGATATTTCTTTTTTAAAAACATCTATTGCCTGATGATCATAAATAATTCCGGTATATCTTTTTTTGTTGCCGTAAATTACATACTGCTCATTTGATTTTATATTTTCAAATGTATCTTCTTTAACACAAAGCATTTCTGTTGCCTTTTTCGTAAGAGCAATTTTATTTTTGTCTGTTGGATCAGCTGGAACAAAAGAAGTTTTGAAATATTTGAGATTACCCCCAACACCTTGCTTTTTGCCATTAGTTTTTTTTATCCCATACAAACGCAAAGAATTATCTTCTATTTTGACTTCTAATTTATCATAACTTTGCTTATTACTTTCTTTTGCCTTTTCTAAATCATCCAAAACAATATTAATATCCATCAAAACCTTTTCGTTCAAGTTCTGCTCAAAGATTATTGTTTTATCTTGTCCGATAAATTTATAACCATTTATTACTTTCTCTATTCTTGGATAACAAACTTCATTGGCTATACCATTTTCATTGTTTGTACATAGAATAAATTTTCTATTTCCACTATCTTTTTTGTTTAATTCAAACACGGCGTGTCCTGTCGTTCCTGATCCTGCAAAGAAATCAAGAAATGTTGCATCTTTTTTACTCGTTAAAACCCTAAGACAATCAATCACAGCATGAAGAGATTTTGGATAATCAAATTTCTTTTCCCCTAATAAAGAAATCAAAAGGTTAGTACCCATTGACGAGGCGGAATAATCGGACTTATCCCAAATTGTATAAGGCAACATCCACTCATTTGCCATCCTTCCCTTATAAAATACTGACGGGTTTTTATCTTTATCTAAACGAACGCCCATTTCGGTACTTTTTACCAGCTCGACAGTTTCAATTGCCCATTTCCAAGTCCTCTCTCGACCTTTTGAATCTACTGGTAGCGAAATTTGTTCAAAGGCTTTTGGTTTTTCGAGTAAATCATAAGAACCCTTTTCTTTATTCCATTCTATCTTAGGAATTCTAAAATCAGAACTGTCCTTTCTTACAAAGATTGGATACTTCATTTTAGGTGATTCAGTACTATATTGCGCACGAAAATTTCTCCATTCAAATGGCCCAATTTCATCTTTCTCATTGTAGCGTGCGATCTGTTCTTGTGTTCTTGGTAATCTGCCAATTTTAGCCTTTGCACTACGACCATAAAAAAGTGCGTACTCATGAGAAATTTGAAAACCAGAAACACTAGATCTGCCTTGTGGATTATTTTTAATAACTACTGTTCCAAGATAATTCACTTCTCCAAAAATGTCGTCCATTAGCAGTTTCAGTGTCGAGGCTTCGTAATCATCGATGGTAACAACAATCACCCCTTCTGGCTTCAGTAAAGATTTTGCTAATTTCAATCTATTCTGCATAAAACTAAGCCACTTGCTATGGCGAAACGCGTCATTGGCATCCACATAATCATTGTTATAAACCCAATTTTTTGCGCCTGTGTTGTAGGGAGGATCTGCGTATATAGCATCAATTTTGCCCTTGTGAGTGTAATTCAAAACTGAAAGGGCATGATAATTGTCGCCTTCAATTAGTAAATTTATCGGTTTGTCTGGGTCGGTAATTATTTCTTTGCTTTTCACTTCTCCCAAAACAGGTAATTCAGTCTTACATTGTACGACAACATTTTCCGGCTTGTCTTCCCAAACAAGACCATATTTTTTGCGCTTACAAAGCTGGTCAATCTCTTTGATCAACTCTTTTCTATCCCAATTTGTATAATCTTTTTTTGCCATATTTCTACTTAATTAAATCATCAACGCCAACTTCAAGCGCCTTGGAGATCTTGGTTAGCGTTTCAATGGTTGGGTTTGTATTTACTCCGTTTTCAACCTTAACGATGGTGTTAAGCGATAAATCGGCAAGGCGAGCAATCTTTTCGAGAGATAGCCCCTTTTTAGCCCGTAGTTTCTTTAAGTTTTCAGCAATTTTATTATTTGACATATCTTTTCTAATTGTATAACATTATAGTATATAGAATATAATATAAAGGTTTCTTTCTTGATACTATAATGATAACCAATTTAAACAATTTTGTAAATGAATCTTTAGGGAGTTCATTCGACATAACGCGCGCACGGGTGGGTGGGGCAAGCGTTATTCCTCTTTTATCTTCTCTTTTGTTTTCTGTCCCGCCGTCCCGCCGAAAAGTTTTGGGGGTCCCGCTATTCAGCGGGATAAACTCCGCCAAGCAGGCGGGCAAAAAGGAAGGGGGTTGGGGGGAAGGAATTTTTGCCCGCCTGCTTCCGTTCCCATCCCGTCCCCGCAAGAACATGGCGGAAGGGGGGTTTGGGGGGAATTCCGCTTTTCCTTTGCGAAATCAAAATGAGGCCAGTCCCGCCACCTTGCAATTCATTGCAAGACACCACAGAAAAATACTCTTTTCATTAAGAGAAAAAGAAATCCGGCGCGCGCAAATTGAAAAGAGCAAAGAGTATTTTTCTGTGGTGTGGCGAGCGGAGCGAGCGGTGGCGGGGTTGGCTTCCTTAGTTGGGGGTTTGCTCAAAGAAAGTTCGAACATCAGTCAAAAAACACCGCCAAATTGTACTTTCAGCAAAATCGTAAGAAGTTGCCTCGGCGCGTTGCGCCTCGGCATGGTATTTCCCCGCGAGAATCCAAGCATTTTTGAGGGGGAACGAAAGCGTCCGCTCGGCAATGCGGAAGTTCCTGTGCGAAAGCACAGAGAAAACGAAGTTTTCAGAACCAATCTTTTTTCTTTCGCTTTCAGCGAAAGGTTGAGCGTATTTTTCTTTGATTGCTCAAAAACTAATTTCAAAACAATATGGACAACATAAATTTACAAACCAAAAAGATTTTTCTCTATGCCCGTAAATCCACGGACGAACCTGAAAGGCAGGTTTTGAGTATTGAGGCGCAAATGTTTGAGTTGCGAGAATATGCCCGCAAAGAAAACCTAAATATCGTCCGTGAATTTGTGGAAAGCAAAACCGCCAAAGAGCCGGGCAGAGAGATTTTTAACGATATGATCGCGAGCATAGAGAAAAATGAAGCCGAGGGAATTTTAGCGTGGCACCCTGACCGCTTAGCTCGCAATTCCATAGACGGCGGACGAATAATATATTTGGTAGATACTGGAAAAATTACCACGCTAAAATTTCCTACTTTTTGGTTTGATCCGACACCGCAAGGAAAATTTATGTTGTCTATCGCTTTTGGGCAATCAAAATATTATGTGGATAATCTTTCGGAAAATATAAAGAGGGGTATTCGCCAGAAATTGCGAAATGGAATATGGCCCGCTTGGGCGCCATTGGGCTATATAAACGACAAGAACGCTCGCTGTATCGCCGTGGACAAAGAAAAGGCAAAGTATATCAAGCGGGCTTTTGAAATGTACGCCACTGGCGAATACCCCCTCGCTCAAATCCGAAAGATTATCAATTCCATTGGCTTGGTTGGCAAGAAAGGCAAAATGCTTTCCGTCTCAAATTATCAGTACATGCTGAAAAATAAAATCTATTACGGAATGATTGAATATAACGGCGAACTGTATGACGGAAAGCATGAACCGATTATCACAAAGAAACTTTTTGATTCCGTTCAAGAAGTGATGGCGAACAAGAGCAAACCGAAATCGCCAAAACTCAAACCTTACATTTTTAGAGGATTTTTCCGTTGCGGAGAATGTGGCTGTTTCATCACCACCGAAACACAAAAAGGACATAACTATTTGCGATGCACCAAACGGAAAAATCCTTGTTCGCAAAGATATGCGAGAGAAGACGCCATCACTTCTCAAATAAAAGAAGAAATCAAAAAAGTTTCTTTATCTTCCGCTTGGGCAAACGCTTCAATCAATTTTTTCGAAAACGAAAAAATTAAAATTGCCCAAGCGGAAAGCTCTTTCGCCCAAAAAGCGAGAAATGAGCTTGTAGAGATAGAAACAAAACTTGATCGCTTGCTTGATTTACAACTGGACGGCAATTTGTCGCAAGCGGAATATACCGCAAAAAAGTACAAGCTCATTCTCGCTAAAAAAGATTTGGAAGAAAAAATATCCGCTTTTGGGCGAAAGAGCAATAATCGGTTCGAACTTGCCATTGCCTTTCTAAAAGAGGCCAACCAAGCCGAAAAATACGCTCAACAAGAAAATCCCGAACGGATTCGGGATTTTCTCAAAAAGATTGGTTCGAACTTCCGCATTGCCGAACGCACTTTGGTTTTGGATTTCAAAAATGCCTTTAAAATTGCGGAAAAATACCATGCCGAGGCGCTTTGCGCCGAGGCTGTTTCTTACGATTTCACAAAAAGTGAAACTTGGCGGAGGGGGTGGGATTCGAACCCACGGTAACCTTACGGCTACGACGGATTTCAAGTCCGTTGCCTTCGACCACTCAGCCACCCCTCCGTGGGCGAAAAATAACCGAAAATCGAGGAAAAGGCAAGGCTGGCCGAGTTGACATTGTTCGTAAAATAAAAAGCTCCGAACCAGATGGAACGGAGCCCCGGACGACGCGTTGGAGGACACCACTGCGGTTGAAGGCACCGCACTGAACGTGGGGCTACAATACGTAGCTCTTATTTATAGTTTATTCGTTATTTTTGTCAATACCAGAATATTAAAAAAGCCCCGCGATCCGAGAGGAAAGCGGGGCACGGGGCCTAGTGAGCAACGGACAAGCCGAGAAGACGTTGCATGACTGCTGGTCAGGCTACGATGCTCAAATCTTCTCAAATCTTGTCAGCTGGAACGCGCCGAAGACGGCGGGTTGCCAGTCTTGGTCCGGATAGAGCTTGAACTCCGAGTGGCGGAAGCAACCGATGCCCTCGCGCCTACCGGCGAGCCGCACCAACTCTTCGATGTGTTCGAAGGTGAGTCCCTCGAGCGCGCCGAGTCGGATGTCCAGTGTGCAAGCGAAGCGCCAAACGTCGAAGCGCGGGCGCTTGAGCATGATGCCATCCTTGCCCTTGCGCTTGTCCGGCTTCCACCCGATGTCCGACGCGAAGGCGATGAACTCGTCGCGCACCGTCACGACCCCGGGTATCTGCGAGCCGTACTTGTCGGTAAGCTGACGCCTCACCAGCTTGAGATGCCGTCCGCCTGCGACCAAGCAGGCTTGCAAGAGATCGCCGGGGAAGCCCAGTTCGCCGTTCGGTCCGCGGTAGAGCTTGGGGGCGCAGACTTCGACTAGCGGGACGGGCCGGTAACCCTTGGGGGGTGGACCTGTCAGCTGCGGCTTGCGCCTGCGCCGGACGACTTCCACTTCTTCCGACTCGGTCGAGTCGAGGAGCAGCGGCCGCACGCCGACGCATTCGATCCTGACCGCCTCAAGCCGCTCCTCGACAGAGGGCTTGAGGCGGCGGACCGGCGTCAGCTCAAGAGCCGCTTCCATTGCCCTTGACTGGCTCGAGGAGCTCGGCCTCCACCACGCGGAAGCGGCCGAAGCGCTTGCGGAACGCCCCGATCCCCTTCTGCCTCCCGGCGGTGTCGACGAGATCGACGATGTTCTGCTCGGTGCAGCCTTCCAGCTGACCGATATTCACCTTGACGGTGAATTCGAACTCGTAGTTGTCGATGCTGGGCCGGTAGATGGCATTCGCGATCCCGGTCTTGCCTATGCCGCGACGGACATCAGGCTTCCAGTCGCCCTCCTTGTCGGTCAATGGCACTCCGTTCCGAGTGATCTTGATGGTGGACTCCAGGATGGTGAGCATGCTGCCCAACTCCGAGGTCTTGGCCGTGCCCATCTTCTTCTTGCCGATCTTGACGTTGGGCGACCCGGCCTCAAGGCAGGCGAAGAGCCAATCCTGCGGGATGCACAGGTTATCGTCCTGGTCTTTGCAGAGCTTCTTTTGGCAACGCGGCGGAATCGGCGAAGTCTTGTCGGGCGGCGGACGCTTGCCCTTGCCGAGGGTCTCGTGGACCACGTCGGGTGGCATCGGATCCATGAAGAGCTGCGTCAACGATGCGCAGCGGAAGCGCATGCGGCGCACGTCGTCTTGGGCGCTGGGTGCGAACTTCTTGACCACCTTGAACTGCTGAACTTCCTGAACGGTTGTATCCATTCCAGTCACTCCTTGGTAAAGAACCAACCTCGAATTGAGGATGAGTTTTCTTAACAAATCCCTGGGTTTTAGTCAAGTCCTGACCCTGGAATATCAAAACACCCCGCGATCCAAGAAGGAAGGCGGGGCGCAAACACAGGTTAAGAGAGGGCGAAAGTACGCTGAATCAGAATGCGGCAGTCGAGTTCATTCCTCGAGACTATTTGTATTTATTATGCATGTCAATACAAAAGCCCCGCAATCCAAGAGGAAGGCGGGGCACTTAGGCTTGAGGAGGACACGACACTTTGCAACACGCGATTACGCTAAATGCGACTGAAGGGCTACCCATCACTTAACACAGCACCTGGGAAAGGTCAATAATAAAAACGCCTCGCAATCCGAGAGGAAAGCAGGGCACGAAGTCCAAAAAAGAGTGTCGTGTTGCACGACGGGAAAGAACGCTAAGGACTGCTCAAGGTTACGCTACTTTTCTCTACTTAATACCCTGCTTATCATGTATTAAAGAAACCTGCAATAATCGATTTAATAAAAACAGCCCCGCGATCCGAGAGGAAGGCGGGGCACGAACACAAGTTAAGAGAGGGCGAGTGTACGCTAGAGCCAAGATGCGGCAGTCGAGTTCATTCTTCGATACTATTTGTATTTATTATGCATGTCAATACAAAAGCCCCGCGATCCGAGAGGAAAGCGGGGCACGAAGCGTGAGCTGAAGGTGGAACGCGCAAGAAAACAAGGCTGAAGAGAGGCGCATGTTGGTCTGAGCTGCATCGCTCCGCTTCCTTATTGACCGACAATGCGGCGCGCGTCAATAAAACCCCGCGATCTATGAGGAAAGCGGGGCACGAAGCTTGGGTAGGTCCGGGGTGGACTAGTGCTACGGCACTGCAAGGAAGAATGAATTGGACCGCGTTAGACGGCAGGCACTACAGAGAACGCAGCTTAGAAATAATCATCGGGGATGTCAAGACAAAAACGCCCCGCAATCCGAGAAGGAAGGCGGGGCACGGAATGAAGAGGAGGGAACGTGGCAATGGGTGGCCGGACGGAGCAGTGAGTCGCGTCACGGCACAATACGCAGCTATGCGTTTATCCCAACAATTTCCCCGCATCCGCGATGGCTTCACCAAGCGTGAGCGTATCGCGGTAAGCGGGTTCGAGCCACTGTGGCAGGGCGTTCAGGAGTACGGGCTTGAAGCCGCGTGACATGAAGAAGCACACGCCCAAGTCCTCGATGCTCCGCACGTTGCGCCCGCGCACCTGGAGCGCTTCCAGCATCACGCGGTAGCGGGCCAGCGCGAACGAATGGCTATCGCCCCAACGCTTGCGCTCGAATTGTGATTCCGGGCTGCTGGGCGGGGCGTAGCCGGGACGCAGGAAGAAGATGACCGGGGCCGATCCGCCGGGCAGGTCGATGCCTTCGGCATACTGCGCCGCCGTCCCGAGCAGCGCATCCCCCATCCCCTGCTTGAAAGCCGCAGCCGCCTCACGCGCCTTGAGGTCGGCGTGATAGCTCATGATGTCGAGCCCTTCGGCTTCGGCGAGCTTGAGGCACTGCTCGCGTTCGGCTTCGCTCACCACTACGATGAGCGAACGGTGGCCCTGCTTGGCGAAGCGCTTGGCGCTCGCCACGATCGCCTTCAAGGTCTTCTTGAGGTCATCGCGCCGCCGTTTACGCGCCGCCAAATCCGGCATGTCGCGCGGCAGATAGATGCGCGTCTTCGCCGTTTCAAAGCTTGAACCGAAGCGCGCAATGGGCAGGCGCAAACCCGATTCCATGACGAAGATATCATCGCGCCCGAGGGTCGCGGTGTAGGCCAACACTCGTTCACCGGCCGCCTGACGAATTAGATTGCCCACGATGTAGCTCTTGATCGTCAGGGTGTAACGCGCCTTGCACCACGCGGAGCCTTCGTCCGCTTCTTCCTTCTTGACGTAGAACGCGATTACGTAATTGGAAGGTTTGTGACCTTCCGCCTCGGTCGCGTATCGCAGGCGTCGCAGCATGCGCGGAATCTGGCGCACGATGTTCTCCAACTGCTTCAGGGCTTCGCGGTCGGTCTGCGGGTCGATGGCGCCGCTTGAGATGGCTGAACGCACCGCTTTTTCAGCAGTCTGCTCGTCGAACCTGCCGAGCATGTCCATCAACCGTTCGATTTCCTCGTCCTTGAGTACGACTTGGGTCTGCGACGCGTACTTGCGGGCAATACCGCGGAAGCAGCGGACGAAGTTCAGGATAGCCAGGGCCGCGGCGCGATCCGTCTTCGCCAAGAGCTTGGAGACGCGCAGCAGATGGTAATCCGTGATGCGGTACTCAAAGAGCGAACGCGCCACTTTGGCGATGTTATGCACTTCGTCAATGACCACCGCCCCGAGCTCCTGGTTCTGCCAGGTCTTAACCTCGCGGCGGTTCATCAGGAAGAAGGCCGTCGTGGTGACGATGATCTTCTTTTCCTCCCGCGAGCGGCGCAACCCTTCGAACTTCGCCTGGAAGTAGGGACAGGGCGCGGATTCTGGATCCTGCGCTTCGCCTGTTTCTTGGTTCACGCGATTCGGACATTGCAACATGTAGCACGGCGATTCCGCCGCGGTGAGCTCATGCCCACGATTCACGTAATACAGGCAGGGATATTCGGAACGTCCGAAAATCGCCACCGTGTCTTCCGGGAAAGCGTGCAGGACTTGTTCGACCTGCTGCTTGGTCGGCGTGACGTAGACGCGGATTCCTTTCCACGGCCAGCGTTTGCGTAGATACGCGATGCCGATTGCGGTCTTGCCCTCGCCCGTCGGGATCTCGAGCGCCGCGGAACCGTGGCGTGCCACGAAAGCCAGCGCTTGATCCTGAACGGGTCGGATTTCAGGGTACGGGAAAGCTTCAATGTACTTGTGATGTTCGAAATCGAATGCCGTCGCCATGCGGCTGCTCCTTGTTAAGGTTCTCCCGCGACCATGGCGCCGCGGATAAGACAATTAAACAGTTAATTAAGAAAAAGTCAATTCACCGATGGTCGGGTAAAAAAACCCCACAATCAGCGAAAGTGGGGCACGGAGCAAGGACTAAATGACTTAAGAGCACTATGCAAGAGAGAGCGTCATTTTTATAAACAAAAAGTATGTCGGTGTCAATCCCAACGGGTTGACAAAATCAAAATCCTGACCAATAATCTTAACTTACCGACGCGTCCCTTCGTCAACTGCTTGTTACTTTGGTTTTCGTGCTGCGCCATGTCGCGATCTTCCGGCGGAGGTTTCCATCTAGATTCCCCCGTCTTTTCATTTCAAGGTTTTTCGATGTCTGGATTCCTGCTTTCGCAGGAATGACGAAACTATTTCAAGGAATCGAAAGCTGAGGTCCAAAACACCCCGCGAGGCGGGGTGTTTGTTGGCTTTAGAACTTGGGCATTTGGAGGTTGGGGCCATTGACTGTGCCGCTGCTCATGTATTGGTCGACTTGCGGAGTCGTGCCGCCGATTTCGTCGGTCAAATCTTGTTGGCGTTGCATCAGCTCTTCGACCGCGTCCATGAATTCGTCGCTGCCCACGTCCATGCCTTTGATCAATTCATAACGGCGCTTCATATCCGCCAGAATCGTCTGTGCGGTACTCACGTCCTCGCCCTTCTTTTTGAGTTTGGCGATGGTCTTTTCGGCGTCTTTAACGCGGCGCGTGTAATCCGCGAAGAAACGTTTGGAATTTTTGACCGCGTCCACGCGCTGCATGGCGCTGCCCAGATCCTCGAATCGACCGAAGACTTCGTCTTGGATCGTAGCCTCGACATCTTCCGCGTTGCCCTGCTTGAACAGGTCAGTCGCTTTGACGCGCGCTTCCTTGATGGCTTTGAGTACCCCGTCGCCGTCGGCGATGGCGCCGCTCGCCTCCTCCGGAGCGCCTTTCTTGGTGCGGTTCCATTGCGACTCCATGGTCTTGATTTGTTTATCGACCTGCTTGAACATGGCCGGTATACGCGAGAGCGTTTCGATAGTCTGACGGCATTCGTTCAGCGTGCTGAAGTTGTCGCCCATGTCCTGCATATCCACTTCGTTTGCCTCATCCATGGTGGTCGCGTTCTTGACCGTGTCGATGATCGCTTGGACCTCGGTCAGCGCCTGTGTGCACTCGGCCGGTGTGGCGATCCCTTTGCCCGCCTGTTTAACGAAGAACTTCTTCATCTGCGTCACCTGGGTCTGGGCCTGCTTCATCCCGGTTTTCATGCGTGCAAGATTTTGCTTGTCCATCTTTTCCTGTTGCGCCTGTTGTTTTTCATCTTGAGCCTTTTGCTGCTCATCGCTCATGCCTCCGCCGTTCGGTCCCATCTGATTACCCCCGCCTTGATTGCCCGGAGCGCCGCCTGATCCGCTATTACCGCCTTCGGTGCCTGGTGCGTACTGACGTCCATCACCGCCCGATGGCATTTGCGGCTGTCGGTTTTGATTTTGGCCTTGATCTCCGGATGACGGTGGCTGCGAGCCGTCCGATCCACCCTGCGGCGGATTAGGCGCGGTCGCATCTCCCGGTTGAGTCGATGGAGGAGGTGCGCTATCACGCTGTCCTTCGGGATTTGCCGGCGGCTGTTGCGTTCCGGAATCGGCCGGTGGTGGGGCGTCGGCAGTCTGGGCTAAATAAATACCCCGATGTTGCGGGGCGGTCGCATTTATTACCGGCACCGAAGCCGCGCTTGCGGTACCCACAAGCATGCTTACCAAGACACTCAAAAGGGGGCGTTTTAGGATGCTACCCCAAAGATTTGCAGGCATATAAAGGGTCTTTTTGTTTTAATAGGCTGATTATAGCATAAAGTAGAGGGTAGATGGTAGAGGGTAGCCAAACAGATTATTTGTCATCCTGAGCGGAGCAACAGCGCAGTCGAAGGACCTTTATAAGCGTTGGTCTGAACCGATGGCTGATAAAGGTCCTTCGACTCGCTCGAAGCTCGCTCAGGATGACAGGGGGAAAGTGCGCTGGCGCGGAGTTTACCCCGCACTTGATCACGTAGAACGTGACACGGTGCGGGGCTCGGGATGACAGATTTTGATGACGACCGTTTTCCTAACTCCCCACCGCCAAAGCAAAACCGTAGATCCGTTCGACTCCGGCTGCCTTGAGCGCTCGCGCTGCTTCGCGCATGGTGGCGCCGCTGGTAAAGACGTCGTCGACCAAGAGGACGGCGGGCGGGATGGTTGCGTCACGCGCCAAAGCAAAACATCCGGCCACGTTGGCGCGGCGCAATTCGACCGACAATTCGGTCTGCGAACGCGCCTTGCCTCTGCGCACTAAAATTTCTCCGGCCTTTCCCCATGGCAGGCAAGATCGGATAAGCGCGTCGCGAATGAGACGCGCTTGATCAAAACCGCGCTTGCGCACATGCCGTGGCGCAGCCGGAAGATGCTGGACCACGAGCGACGACTCCCCTGCCCAGGGCCAAGGATCTAACCTCACATCGCGCCAAGCTTTCAGATAAGCTTCGACTTGCGGCATGATTTTCGTCACCCCGTGATATTTCAAAGCTTGGATAGCTTCACGCAACCGCTTGTCATGATAAAAACCCGTGACCGCCAGGCCGCGCAGGATATCTTGCTCACACGAATGCTCGAACAGGCTTTTTCCGCAGCCTGGACAGCGATTGTGGCTCAAACACTCGACGCTCGCCCGACAAGCAACGCACCACCAAGCTCCCGGCGCACGGCAGACCAGGCAGCGCGCGGGAAAAAAGACATCAGCGACGATTCCAAAAATTCGCGACAGCATCCTATATATACCGCTGCCGCATCCAAGCAAAAAAGTCAAGAGGGTAGAGGGTAGCCAGAAAGATAAATTGTCATCCTGAGCGGAGCAGCAGCGCAGTCGAAGGACCTTTATAGCTGGGTCGGGAGTTCCGGATCGATCGCTGATTACGTAGGGGCGACCCAACGGGTCGCCCCTACATATCAGCCATCGGTTCAGACCAACGCTTAAAAGGTCCTTCGACAAGCTCAGGATGACAGTTTTTTTGAAACTTACACAAAGGGCGCACGACCGTGCGCCCCTACGCTATAGTTCCAAATCCTTCCACTCCATGCTGCCCATGAGGTAGGTGCCGTCGGGTTGTTTTACGAAGACGATGTTGATTTGTTTGGCTTGGCCGGTCGTTTTCAGGTTGTCCGTCTGGATGGCTTGGACGCTCACGCTGACGCTCGGATCGCCGAAAGCGCTATCCACGGCATGCGAAGCCACGGCGCGGGTGGACAGCGTGTAGAGCGGCCCGTTGGCCGGATGCGCCGCGACCATCTTTTTTTGTTCATCCAAGATCCAGGCGCGGAGTTCCGGCGTGACTGCGTTCAGAGCGTCGCTGTAGCCCAAAAATCCCGTTTGGCTGGAACCTGATCCGATGCGCTCCGCGGAAGCGCGCGCATTGTCCTCCAAAGTACGCAACTTGCTGTCGACCGGAGCCACCGGCGCGCTGGGAGTCGGCGTGGTCTGCGACGTCTTGCCTTGCCCGCTGGTCAGATTCTCGGTCGTCGCAGGCAAATTTCCTGTCTGCTCTACTCCACCCGCCGTGACTTTGAACGTCTGGTAAATAAGCCAGGCGCCAAGGATAAACAGGATCAGGCCGATGATGATCAGGAGGATGAGCTTTGAACGAGTTTGCATAGGTTTAGTGGCGAGAGGTCAGAATGTCTAATGACTAATTTCTAATGTCTAAAAATAGTTCCTGAGCCAGCCGCGCCACGTTCTACGTGGTCGAAGGACTACCCTGTCGGAAATAGGTAGCCCTTCGGTCGCCGCGTAGGGGCAATTCATGAATTGCCCCTACGGGAATATTAGAGATTATGTTCTGCGTAATTAGTCATTAGAAATTAGTCATTCGTCATTATCATTTCCCCGTTTGTTCCAGCGACTCTTGGAATTTTTTCTTTTCTTGTTCGATGCGCAGGAGTTGGTTGGGGTCGGTGGTCACGATTTGGTCTTCGGTGTACGAGGCCACGATCTGGATGGCCGCGTGCTTGTTGCCGGCGAAGAAGATGCCCATGCCCTGGCCGGACTCGAGCAGCAGGTATTTTTCGGATTGGGTCAGCATGAAGACGCGGGCGATCAAATCGATGGACGCCGGCGATTGCTTGAGCAAAAGCTGCATGGCCGAGTTGGTCACGATGGCTTGGCCGTAGGGCGAGGTCAAAAAGTCGTTGACGTCCTGGGTGATGGTGGTGATGCCGAGATAGTATTTGCGGCAGCGTTTGACCAGCGCAAAGATGAACTTGGCCGAGTCCTCGTGCTGCATGAGCCACCACGCCTCGTCGATGCACAGGATGCGCTTTTTACGCTCCGAACGCACCACGTTCCAGATATAGTTGACGATGGTGTAGATGGCGATGGGACGCAACTCGTCTTCCAAGTCGCGCACCGAGAAGGTCACCAGCTGGTTGGACATCTTGACCGTGGTCGGCGAGTTGATGAGGCCGGAGAAGGTGCCTTCGGTGAACTTTTTGAGCCGCACCACCAAGTCGCCCGTGCCCTCCATGCCCTCCAAGATGTCCTGGAAGTCCTGCAAGATCGGCGGTTCGATGGCCGAGAGGTCGGCGCCGGGCACAATATCTTTTTTGGCGTAAGTCTCGAGCAGCGCGCGATCCAAAAGTGAATCTTCGGAGACGGTGAGTTTGCCCAGCATCAGGCGCAACAAGCCTTTAAGCGTGATGACTGCGCTGCGGATGATGTCTTCGGTCGAGATGTTCTCGCCGGTGGGTCGCGGCAGATCGAACGGGTTGATCTTGGCTTGCGAGGCGAGCGAGATGTTGATGTAAGTGCCGCCGACGGCGTCGGACAAATGCTTATATTCCATCTCGGGGTCGATCACGATGACGTCCACGCCCAACATCATGGAGCGCAAGATCTCGAGCTTGACCGCGTAGGATTTGCCCGCGCCCGAAGTCGCAAAGACCACGGCGTTGGCGTTTTGGAGGGAGAAGCGGTCGAAGATGATGAGCGACTGGTTATGCCGGTTGATGCCGTACATGATGCCGTTGTCCGAGGTGAGTTCGGCTGAAGTGAAAGGGAAGCTCGAAGCCAGCGGCGAGGTGCTCATGTTGAACGTGATCATGAGTTCGTCGTTGCCCACCGGCAGCGTCGAATTGAAACCTTGTTCGGCTTGGAAATAGGCGCGCTTGGTATAGATCAGCATGGAACCGAAGGTCGACTCCACGGTGTTGGTCAGCCGATCCAGCTCATCCACGGATTTGGAATAGAAGGTGACGTAGAAGGCGAATTGGAAGAAGTGCTCGATGCCCTGCGTCAGGTCGTCGCGCAACTGTTCGATGTCGCGCAAAGCCGTCTCGGCGATGGGGTCGCGCGGTTTGCCGGATTCGGCGTCCATCGTGATTTGCGCCTCGACGATGCCGACTTTCTTTTTGAGCTGCTTCAGCACCACGTCGGCTTTGATCGGATAGAAGAACATCGAGACGTCCATCTGCGCGTTCAGGTTGATGATGGGCGAGGCCCAACCCACGCTGACGTAGCGCGGATAGGTGGTGATGAACAGGGTGCGCACCCAAACGTCGCCCAGGCGCACGAAGCTCGGCTCCACCTTCATGGAACTGGGCGCGATCAGGTCTTTGATGGACGAGACGCCACGGCGATAGATGCGCTCCTCTTCCAGCGCGATGCGCTCGACTTCGAGCTTTTGCTTTATCTCGCCCGTGCTCGGTCCTTTTTTGACGCTGATGCCGCCCGCGGTGAGCGCCGAAGCGTTAAAGCCTTTTTCCTCCTGGGTCTTGAAAGCCATAGAATCAATTACAAATTACAAATGCCAAATGACGAATTGCGGAAACCATATTAATTTGTAATTCGTAATTTGGCATTTGGCATTGCATATTATCCCTCAACCTGCAGCTTGGACATGTCCGTGATGCGTTCGTTCTCGAAGAGTTCGGGGTTGTAGACGGTGTAGAACAGCTCGATCAGGCTCTGCGTATCCAGCATCACGCCTTTGAGCGACATGGCTTGCAGGCCGCCCGTGACCGAGTTGACGCGCAACATGAGCGAGTCTTTGTTCTTGCGGAATTTTTCCTCGGACAGATGGATGGACGCGGCCGGGGTCATGATCTCGGACAGCCGCGCGAAAAAACCTTTTTGCTTGTCGGCCAGCGGATCAAGCGGCACGACCAGGAAGAATTTTTTCTGCATGATGTCGCCCGTCTCGACCAGCCATTTGACGAAGTCGCGATAGTCCGCGATCTGGCGCTGCAACAGCTCGTTGGTCTGCGACTTTTGGGACTCGCCCAGCTTGCGCAGATATTCGTCGATGTTCATGCGCCGCGATTGGATGACGATCTGGATGGGAAAATCCAAGCTATTCAAGAATTGCATGTAAGCCTGCACGATGGCGTTCTGCTCATCCACCGACTTGAGCGCAAAGTTGATGCTCGAAACCAAAAGCACGGCGCGGATGGTGCCGTCTTTCATCACGATCACGTCCTCCTTGATCTCGGCGATGTCGAGATAACGCTGGGAGGGCACGCCTGGTTTTGGTCCGGCAAGTTTTTTGCTTTGCATAAAGGTCAATTACAAATTACGAATGCCAAATGCCAAATTGTCACCCAATTCGTCATTCGTCATTTGTAATTTGGCATTGTTCATAGTTCCTCATCCGGCTTATATACGCCGCCGGTGTTGACCACGAGCGTCAGGTCGCGCAGGCGGCTGCTCTGCGGACGTTCCTTCCTCACTCCGACTTTGACCGGCGCCGTGACCTCGACTTTGACCCAAGCCTTGAGTTCCGCATCCGTCGGCCGCTTATCCCACACGCGCAAGGCCGGACGCGTCACGGTCTGCAGGAAGTTGATGAAGAAGATGTGGAACGGTTGGCCATTGATCTTCATGAAAGCGAAAACGCCGGCGAAGCCCGAGATGAAGATGGCAAAAAAAATGAAATAAACGAAAGCCAAAATCTTGTAGGCGATGAAGATGGCAAAGACCGAGACCAACAAAATCAAAAACTGCCGGACCGTGATCGGACCGAGTATCTGGTCTTCCTTGTCTATGAATTGCGGAACGATGAATTTTTCAGGCATGTTGGGTAATTACGAATGCCAGATTACGAATGCCAAATTCGGCTAGTTTTGTGTCATTTGGCATTTGGCATTTGTAATTTGGCATTTTCCACTAGAAGTGTAGCTTACTATTGAGCGAAATGACAGCCGAGATTTCCGCCGGGGCGAGCGTATCTTCGCCGGATTTGCGTTTGGATTCGGCGATTTCCATGACCGACTTGCCGGCCCTGAAGGATTCGGTGACAAGCGAGAGATACGTCTGCTGCAAAGGCGAATTCAGGAAAGCCTTGGTGCCGGCCATCTTTTTTTCGAACGATTCTTGGGCCAAAGTCTCGAGCTTTTGCAGGATTTTAGTCGCCGCCGCCTCCGGGTCCTTGGCCAAGCGCCGGAATTCCGCCAAGTTGAAACGCTTGAGCTCCTCCACCAAGCCGGTCAGCCGGGGTCCGCCGTATTTGACGTCATCCATGCGCGGCTTAGGACCGTGCGGTTCAAGAATGGTCTGTTTCGAAATTTTTACCTCGGGTCGCGCGGCCTGGGCGGAAGTCGGGGCGGAAGGAGGTTTGGGCGCTAGAGCTTGGGTGCTAGGTTCTAGGTTCTGGGTTTTAGTTTCAGAGACGGCAGACAGCGACGCTGCGCCAGCCGAGACCGCGCCGACCATGGGACCGAAGCGTTCCGTCTCTTTGCGCTGCTCTTTGAGATCCATGGGGTGAGCCGCGTCGGACGCTCCGACCCAAGTGCGCCGCATCTCCTCTTTAAGTTTTTTCTGCGCCTCCTCGTCTTGCTTGCGCGACAAAATCTTTTCCTGGTACCAACGCGCGTGCTCCTCGGCTTCTTTGCGCTTGCGATCTTCGATTTTTTCCTTTTGCACACCCATCTGCGTTTCGATCTTGGTTTTTTCCTCGGCCAAGATTTTATCGTGGAATTGGTGGTACGACGCTTCGATAGCTTCCGCCATCTGCGCCGCCGCCGTCTGTTCGAGTCCCAGGCCGCCGACTTTGGTGTCGCGCGCCAAAAGCTGGACCAGCTCGATGGAATTCCGCACATCGCGCAGACGCGACGAGATGATGTGCTTGAGCCGGCTGCCCGAATATTCGCTTTCAGGTTTGACGGGCAATGCGGCGAAAGTCTTGTCGACGGCTTCGTCCAAGGCGGTTTGCGGTGCCGCGGGCTGGGCCGGCATGCTGGCTTTGATCCTGGCGATTTCCGCTTCCTCCTCGCTCGGCGCTGCGGCGGCCTGACTTTCTTGCGCGGTTTTCTTTTTGGCTTCTTCGGACAGCCAATCGGCGTATTCGTCCTCGGACATGATCTTGACCGAAGCGATGAGATGGCTCATGGCGTCAAGCGCTTTTTTGGCCATGGCGGCATCCAAACCCAAACCGCCGAAATCAGCGGGCCGGCACATTACCTCCAGGACTTGGGCGTCGATGCGCACGCCTTTTTGCTTGCTCATGAGCAGATCGCGCAAACGTTCGCGCATCTGCGGACCCAAGAGCGAAAAACCGGCGAGCGTCGCAATCTCGGTCGAAGCGCCGGAGTAGGTCATGGGCTTCAGGTGGACTTTGAAATTCGGCCAACCCGACGTCGAAATCTGGTTTTCGGCTAGGAGATCGGACAGCTCGCCGCCGAAAAGATCACGCAACGGCCAGGCTTCGAGCTTGAGGAAATCGGCCAGGAAAGCTTTCCATTTGACTTCATCCAAAGGCTTGGGCACGAGCGCGGCTTTGATCTTGGCCGCGACCTCGGCGAGCTTGAGATCGCCGAAGACGGCGTCCATCATCTGGTCGCCGATGAGCATCTGCGCCGCTTCGTCGAACTTATAGGTATCCTGTAAAGTCTGCTCGACGCTGTTGAATTCCGGCGACAACAAAAACCCCCTTAGGCCTTCGGGCATTTCGGCGAACGAGCCGTAGCTGGGTCTTTGGACTGCCATAACCCTTATTTGCGCTTGCGATACTGGGAGAAAGCGCTTCCGCCGCGTTTGGCCGCGGCTTTGGCGACCTTGCTGGATTCGATTTCATGTCCGATATCGACCATGTCGCGATCGAGCTGGTTGGCCACGCCGGCCGCGACTTTTTGGCCCGCGACTTTAGCCTGCTCCTCCAAGGCTGGGATGAGCGCCGCGTCCGGTGCCGCGCTGGCGATCTTGACCACGTTGCCTTTGACCGCGCCGATCACCGCCTGGGCCGCCGCACCGCCGCGCGTGATGACGCCCGGGTCGATGGATGAGACGAAGTGCGCGCTCGGTTCGCGTTTGCTGGCATCCGGGCTGTCGATATTCTTTATGGCCGTGCCGAGCGCCGTGGAGTGAGCTTGCGCAAAAGCCGGAGTCTGATAATTGCCGTCATCTTGGATGCCGAAAGCGACCGAGGTGGGCACGCCCGCGATTTGCACCATGCCCATGGCCCCGGCTTGCGTGTCGGAATAACTCGCCACGTTCGGATCAGTGTAGACGCCTTGGGAGAAAGCGTTGCGCAGGGCTTGGCCTTGCATGGATCCGGGTTCGACCGAACCGACGCGTCCCGCAAAACTATCCAAAGCCTGGTCTGATCCGCCGAAGCCCATCTGACCGCGCAAAGTCTCGCGGGTGGCTGCCGCATCGCTCCAACGCGTGACGCCCAAACCGCCGCGGCCGTCGTTGGCCACCATGTTGACCTGCTTCATGTCTTGGCTCACGGCAAACCGACGGCGCGCTTTTTCCGCTGCTTCGATGTCGGCTGGTGCGCCCGTGGTGATGGCTTGGAGCAAAGCCCGGTTCTCGCCCGAACCCTGCGCCGTCTGCGAGTGGTTCATGAAGGAATCTAACGCCTTGGCTTTTTTGCCGCCGCGTCCCAGGATGGCCTTCATCTCTTTGTCTTCCGTGGCGCGCGCCATATCCACCTTGCCGTCCGCGCCCATAAAGCCCTTACGCCGCATGAAACCGGTCATGACCGCCGAGTCCTCCACTGCTTCGTCCGACATGTCGCCGATGCCGTTGTCGAGCGCTGCCTTCATGGCGTCGTTGACGCCTTGGCGATGCGAATTTTTCTTGAGTTCGTCGGTCAACTCTTTCTGCAGATCCTTGTCGCCGGGATACGCCGTGCGCATCTGCTTAATCCAAGCTCCGCGTTCGTTGTCGAGTTGCTGGCGCGCCGCGGCCTTGGCCTGCTCCGGATCGGCGATGCCGCTGTTCCTATAATGGTCCTCCAGCTCCTTGGAGCGCTGTATCCCATACTCCCTTTCGAGCACTCTGCGACCGCCCATCTTTTCGGTCGCCTCGCCGGTGGCCGGGTTGATGCTGCCGATTTTGGCGTGATAGAACTGCTGCGTCTGTTCCAAACTCAAACCCCTGGTCTGTTCGGCGACATGCTTTTCGGCCGCCGCTTTGCGCGCCCCCGAGATACCCATGGCTTTTACGCCGCCCGAAGCCATCAGCCCGCCCACGACTCCCTGGAGTCCGCCCTGTTTGCCCATCTCGCCGCCTTTACGCAACGCAAACTCGCCCATGTTTTTGGTGAAGCCGGTTTTTTGATCCAAGATGCCCAAGCCGTAACTCGCGCCCTTGCCCGCCAGCTTGGCTCCGCCGCGTGCCGCTTTGCCCGCCACCCGTCCGCCCAAACGCATGGGATAGCCGATGGGTCCGCCGGCCGAGGAAATTTTTGAGGCGGCGCTCTTGAGCGTTTCCGAGACTTCACCCGAAACTTGGATGGCCGTCTTGATGCCGAAGAAAAGCAACGTCACGCCGATGATGAAACGTGAGAGTTGGCCCAGGTCGGCCAGTTGTCCGATGAACGAGATGGCCGTCGTCATCTCCGCCGAGTTGGCACTTTGCAGTTCGGAAAAAGGGTTGTCGGAGCCCGCCACGATGGCCAGCGTCAGCCAGATGAAAAACGCCATGATCGGACCGCCGGACAACAGCGCGCCCAGGACTTTCCACCACTGACCCGCGAACGCACTCAAACCCTTGGAGAGTTTGGGCGGCACAGCCCAGACGAAAAACGCCATGGGCGAAAAGATGAGCACGATCCACAGGCCCACGATGCGCGCCACCAGATAGATCAGCATGATGAGGAGCAGCGTGGACATGATGGCCAACATGATCATGCTGAAGATCAGCGACATGAAGATGTTGACCATGGTGGCGGCGGCGCCCGAGATATCGAATTGCCCCAGCTGCGTGCCCAAATCGAAGATCTTGTCCAAACCGAACAGCTTGGCGAAGTTACCGAAGGCTGCGTCCTTGAAACCGTTGACGAAGGTCAGCATGATGACCTGCGAAAAGTCGATGAGCAGGCCGACCAGGAGTTTGGAGAAGTTGATGAGCACTGCCATGAGCAAAAGCTTGGGCAGATACTTGCGGTAGTCCACTTCTTGATAGCCGACGATCGTGCCGAAGGCGATGACCAAAAGCACGACGATGAAGAACATGTTGGCCACGTCGCGCACCAGCGGCCAGCCCACCATGACCGGCGAGGCATACACGAAGTTGTTGTAGCCCGCCACGAAGATGACCAGATACATGAGCACCATGTTCAGGATGAACATGAGCACAGCCGAGAGATAGATCAGCCCCGAGATGATGATGAGCACCAGCGCGCCGACCGTGCCGCCGTAGACCAGCGGGATGGTCACGGCCGCTCCGGCGTTGGCGAAATGTCCGTAGAGTGCCACGACCGGCACAGCCACGAGCAACGCGGTAAGCAAAATCCGATAGGGCTTTTTGAGCCCCGCGAAGCGAGCATCGAATCTCTTCATTTTTTCCAAAACAGCCTGCCAAAAGAAACGAAGACCGGATGGCGCGTTGCGCATAGTTCGGAATACAGTATAACACAAAAGATAGAGAGTAGAGGGTAGAGAGTAGAGGGTAGCCAGACCGATTTTAAGGGCAAAAAATTCGTATGACGCTTGGCTATCTTCTGCTCTCTGCCCCCTACCCTCTTATCAATAAAGCTGGTATATTCGTTGAACGAAAAGTAAGAAAGTAGAGGGTAGAGGGCAGAGAGTAGCCAGAACCGAAAACTGGCTACCGTCTACCGTCAGGGCGCATGGCATGCGCCCCTACTCTCTAGCGTCTGATTCCCCATGAAAATCAACCTGATCGGCACGGAAAGCGACAAAACAGCGCGGCGCAAGACCATCATCGTGGCCGCTGTTTTTACGTTGCTGGTGGGGCTTTTGGCCACAGTCGGTGCGGGCGCCTCATATCGCGCCGCGAGCCGAGGCACAAGCGTCTTGGGTGAGATGGGCAATCTATTTTCGTTGTCCGACTTGAAGATTTTTCCTTGGAACAGCGGGAGTGCCGACAGCGGACCGTTTTCCACGCCCGACGGCCGACTCAACATCCTGCTCCTAGGCATCGGCGGCGACGGCCATGACGGCGCGCAACTCACCGACACCATCATCCTGGCGAGCATCGACAAAAACACTTCGCGCGTCGGGCTCTTATCCATCCCGCGCGACTTGGCTTATCCCTTGGGCGGCGGACGCTTCCGCAAAATCAACGCCGTGAACGCGCTGAATGAAGTCAGCCACCCGGGCGAAGGCGCGGTGTATACGGCCAAGGATTTCGAGAAGCTGTTCGAAGTGCGCATCGACCGCGTGATCCGCTTGGACTTCAAAGGCTTCGAGGAATTCATCGACGCCTTGGGCGGGGTGGATGTGACCGTGGAGCGCTCCTTCAGCGACAGCCAATACCCTACCGCCGATGACGGACCTAACCCCTACCACTGGACCACGATAAGCTTCAACAAAGGAGCTGAACACATGGACGGCAAACGCGCGCTGACCTATGTGCGCTCGCGCCACGGCTCTAACGGCGAAGGCTCTGATTTTGCACGCAGCCGGCGCCAGCAAATCGTGCTCAACGCGGTGCGCGACAAGCTCGTCTCGCTCGGCACGCTGGGTAACCCTAAAAAACTCACCGACCTGTGGACCGCGCTCTCCAGCCACTTGCAGACCAACCTCACCGCCTGGGATTTGATCAAGCTTATACCCATGGCCATCGATTATTCCAAGACCAAGATCGTGATGAACGTGATGACCGACGCGGCCGACGGCGAACTCATCCCGGCCAACGTAGACGGCGCCGCCATGCTCTTCCCCAAAAAACCGGATTGGACCGAACTGCGCGCCTTGGCCGCGGACCCCTTCACGAGCAAAGCGGAACGCAACAAGAGCTTGAGTCCGAACGAAAATATCGTCCTCGAGATCCGCAACGGCACGCTGCGCACGGGCTTTGCCGCCCAAGCCGCGACCAAGCTCGAAGCCATCGGCTATACTGTCGAGAACACGGGCAACGCAACCAAACGCGGCTTCGAACGCAGCGTGATCTACGACCTGACGGGCGGCCGCAAGCAAACCGAACTCGCCAGGCTGAAGAAGCTGCTCGACGCGGACGTCTCACAACCCGCCAACGGAAAAATAATCTACGATAATGGGGCTAAAGAAAACGTCTCCTCCTCCGCGACCGAATTCTTGATCGTGTTGGGGAATTCGAGCCTCGGAGCCATCAACCCATATGCCGGCACCACGAACCCGTAAACTCCCCATCGTCGCCCTGGTCGGACGAGCTAACGTCGGCAAATCCACCCTGTGGAACCGTCTGACCGAAAGCACCGCGGCCATGGTTTCAGATGTCCCGCACACCACGCGCGACCGCCGTTACGGCCACACCCTGTGGCGCGGCGCCGAGATCGAAGTCGTGGATACGGGCGGCTTAGATGCCAGCTCGGGCGAAGAAATCGGGCGCGGCATGCAACGCCAGACGCGGCACGCCATCAAAGACGCTGACCTGGTGCTCATGCTGGTGGATTCCAAGTCCAGGATGATGCCGCAAGACGTCGAGATCGCGGCTGAACTCAAAAAACTCAAAAAGCCGACGCTGCTCGTGGCCAACAAGACCGACACCACGGCCGTCTATGCCCAAGCTTTCGGGCGCGACGTTTACCGGCTGGGTTTAGGCGAACCCATCCCCTGCTCGGCCTCGACCGGCCGCAACGTGGGCGATCTGTTGGATCTGGTGTATGAAAAATTGAAGACGCTGGGCAAGCTGCCGGACACGGCCGACGCAAAAATCGGTTTGCGCATGGTCATCATGGGGCGACCCAACGTGGGCAAATCCTCGATCGTGAATGCGCTGCTCGGCGAGGAACGCGTCATCACTTCCGCCGTGCCGCATACCACGCGCGAGCCCATCGATACTTATTTGGAATGGAAAGGCCAGCCGGTCATCCTGGTGGATACGGCCGGCATGCGACGCCGCTCGCGAGTCGAACGCGGGATCGAAAAAGACAGCTTGGAACGCAACCGCGAAGCTTTGCGCCGCGCCGACGTCGCGGTCCTGGTGGTGGATGCAAACGAAGATCCCAAAGCTCAAGACAAACACTTGGCCGGCTTGCTCATGGATGAATACAAAGGCCTGATCATCGCGGTCAACAAATGGGACTTGGCCGAAAACAAGACCCAGCGCTCAACGCAAGAAGCCGAGGTCATCCTGCGCCAACTCTTCCCCTTTCTCGCCTGGGCGCCGATCATCTTCGTCTCGGCCAAGAACCGCCAGCGCACCGACAAGCTGCTCGACATGGCCTTCACCATCCGCGACGAACGACGCCGCGAGATCGCCTACAACGCCCTGCAAAAATTGCTCAAGCAGGTGATCGCCAAAAAACATCCGCTGGCCGAGGGCGCCAACTTTGCGCCCTACATCCACGACGTCAAACAGATCGGCATCGAGCCGCCGACTTTCATCATCCAAGTGCGCGGCAACAAAGCCGAAGTCCATCCCTCCTGGGTGCGCTATTTCGAGAATTCGCTGCGCAAAAAATTCGGCTTCGTGGGCACGCCCATCAAGGTCAATCTGGATTACTCGGCCATGCCGACCGTAGCCGAACAAGAAGAACAGCTGGGCGGCAAACGCCAAAAAGCGCGCCGCAAGCGCCCCATCGGCAGAAAGGGCGGAAGGTACTGACACATAAAAGCAGAGGGTAGGGGCGCATGGTCATACGCCCGTGGGATAGAGAGTAGAGGGTAGCCAGGCCATCTTTCGAAATCTGGCTACTCTCTATCCTCTACTCTCTATCATCTAGTTCATATGAAACTCATCGTCGGGCTGGGGAATCCGGGTAAAGAATACGCGCTGAACCGCCATAACGCGGGCTTCATGGCCGTGGACGCTTTCGCGGCTTTGCTTGAAGCGGAGTGGAAGAATGAGGCGAAACGGCACGCCACATGCGCCAAGTCCAAAGTCGCGAGCGGTTCGATCGTCTTAGCGAAGCCGCAGACTTTCATGAACGAATCAGGACTCGCCGTGCGCGAGCTCGTGAATTTCTACAAACTCGATCCAGCCAAAGACTTGCTGGTGCTGCAGGATGAGATGGATTTCGAAGCCGGGCGCTTTGCCTTGGCCAAGAATTTCGGATCAGCCGGACACAACGGCATCCAATCCATCATCGAAAATTTGGGGCGCAGCGATTTTGCGCGCTTGCGCATCGGTATCGGTCGGCCGGACAAACTGAAAGGCGAAGACTGGGTGCTCTCGGACATGGACCCCGAACTCATGCAAATCATCCGCGAGCGCGCGCCGGAGGTTTTAGCCGATTGGCTAGATAAAGATTTCGAACAAGCCGCGACGCTGTGGAATAAGAAGTAGCGAGCAGCAAGTAGCGAGTAAGTTGAATTTTACGATTTAAGATCCGAAAACGTCTTTGTATCCAGGTGGGGTCTGGGGCCGAGAGTTGAGCTAACCGCAAGAACGCTTAACTATATACATGTAAGCGAATTCGAGGCCCCAGCGGTTTTTGCATACTTTTTGGCGGCAAAAAGTATGAGGACGTCTTGACTTTTTCCCCTGGATACGGCAGCGGTATATATAGGCAGCCAAATGTCCGACCAAGAATCAAACGCTTGTTGCGCAGAAAACAGCTGGAATCCAAGCCGCCTCGGTTGGCTTAGTTTGGCGTGTTTTGAGGGTTTCGGCAGCCGTTCCCTGGCACGCCTATCTTCCTATATACAGGACGGCGCGGAGGCTGCGGGGCTTAATCCGACGGAACTCGAAAAAATAGGCATAAACCCCGGCGCGGCGGCGAAATATGCTGCCTTCCGCGCAACCTTCGATGTGGAAACCGTTTTGGCGCGAATGCAAGCGTGCGCCATGCGTTTCGTCATGCTGGAAGATGCAGATTATCCGACCCTGCTTAAACAAATTTCCGATCCCCCGTTCGCTTTGTTCGTGCGCGGTAACTTTGACTTGCCGAGCGTGTGCGTAGCGCTGGTGGGCACGCGGCGCTGCACTTTTTACGGACGTAAAGTCGCCGGGGAGTTGGCACGCGGTTTAGCCCAAGCCGGACTAGGCATCGTCTCCGGCCTAGCTCTGGGGATAGACGCCGCAGCGCACGAAGCCGCGCTCGAAAGCGCCGGCTGGTGCATCGCGGTCTTGGGCACGGGTTGCGACGACGCTTCGATCTATCCGCGCGCAAATTATAATTTAGGCTTGCGCGTCATCCAGAACGGCGGCTGTCTGGTCTCGGAATTTCCGCCGGGCACCGGCTCGCTCAAACACCACTTTCCGCTGCGCAACCGCATCATCGCCGGCTTGAGCCGCGCGGTCGTGGTGGTGGAGGCGGACGAGATTTCAGGCTCGCTCATCACGGCGCACCTGGCGCTGGGCTATGACCGCGACGTCTTATCCGTCCCCGGTCCAATCACGAGCCCGGTCTCGACCGGCACCAACAAGCTGCTCAAACTGGGCGCGACGCCCTGCACCTCTACCGCCGACATCTTGGAGATGCTCGAGTTACCGCCATGTGCGGAGCCGAAAAAGGTGTACCTGGAAGACTTGAACGCCGAAGAACGAAAACTCTTGGCGCAACTGGAATCGCCCGCGCACATGGACGAACTGGCCCGGCAAAGCGGCTGCCCGGTTTCGGAAGTCGCCTGCCTTCTGGCGGCGCTCGAAATGGGCGGCTACGTCACGGATCAAGGCGGCAAGATTTTTTCACGCAGTGTGGCAGTGCGAAACAAGAGGGTAGGGGCGCATGGTCATGCGCCCGTGGGATAGAGCGTAGCCAAAAACCCATCCCTTCCCTGTCATCCTGAGCGAAGCGAAGGCTCGTCAGACGAGACGAGCGAAGTCGAAGGACCTTTATCAGCCATCGGTTCAGACGAAGCTTAAAAAGATCCTTCGACAAGCTCAGGACGACAGATGAAAAATAACAGGAGGGCGCACAACCGTTCGCCCCTACGCTGAACACTCTACCGTCTAGCTCTTGACAAATCCCTTAACATCTGGCAGAACTGCAAACACTCTGATATCTTTCTGCGGTTGACGCACAGAACGATCCGATCGATCTGGCTACCGTCTACCGTTCTGATGGGCGCATGGCATGCGCCCCTACTACTCTCTAAATATATGAAACTGGTCATCGTCGAATCACCCACCAAAGCCAAAACCATCTCTCGATTCTTGGGCAAGGATTTTACCGTGCTGGCTAGCTACGGGCATATCCGCGATTTGCCCAAATCCAAACTCGGCGTCGACACCGAGCACAACTTCGAGCCGAGCTACATCATCCCGCCGGACCACAAAAGCAAAGTCAAAGAAATACAACAGGCGGCCAAAAAAGCCAAACAAATTCTGCTGGCGACTGATGAAGACCGCGAGGGAGAGGCCATCGCTTGGCATCTGGCGCAGATTCTGGAGGCAGACCCTGAGAAGATGGGTCGCATCACTTTCCACGAAATCACCGAAGCGGCCATCAAGGACGCGCTCAAGAATCCGCGCGCGCTCGACTTGAATCTGATCAACGCGCAGCAAGCGCGGCGCATCCTGGACCGCCTGGTGGGTTATGAATTAAGTCCGTTTTTGTGGCGCAAGATCCGGCGCGGGCTTTCGGCCGGCCGCGTGCAATCCGTGGCCGTGCGTTTGATCGTGGAACGCGAACGCGAGGTCAAAGCCTTCAACCCCGAGGAATATTGGTCGGTCGAAGGCGAATTTTCCGCCTCCGGCGCCAAAGAGACTTTCGAAGGCAAACTGCACTCGCTCGACGGCAAAACGCTGGACAAGATGGCGCTCAAGACCAAAGAGCAGACCGACGAGATATTGCAGGAACTTGAGGGCAAACCGTTTTCCGTCTCTGCGGTGGAAAGCAAGGAGCGCAAGACCACTCCCCCGGCGCCGTTCACCACCTCGACTTTGCAGCAGGAAGCCAACAAGCGCCTGGGCTTTTCGGCCAAGCAGACCATGTCGCTCGCCCAACGTTTGTACGAAGGCATCGAGCTCGGCTCGGGTCCCGTGGGTCTCATCACCTACATGCGTACGGACTCGGTGGCCATGTCGGATAAATTCCTGACCGAAGCCGCGGATTTCGTGACCGCGACTTACGGCGAAGAATACAAGCTGGCTGAACCGCGCCGCTTTAAGACCAAATCAAAGGGCGCGCAAGAGGCGCATGAGGCCATCCGCCCGGCCGATCCCAAGCTCATCCCGGAAGACATCGAGAAACACCTGGAGCCGCAAGAGTTCAAGCTCTATCGTTTGATCTGGCAGCGCGCGTTGGCGACGCAGATGAAGGACGCGCTCATCCTGGGCACGTCCGCTGATCTGACTTCGGGCCGCGCGATTTTCCGCTCCACCGGACAACAAGTCGTGTTCGACGGATATCTCAAGCTCTACCCTGACCAAGATAAGGACAAATATCTGCCCAAACTCGAAAAAGGTTCCGCAGTCAGCGCCCTCAAGATCGAGGGCAAGCAGCACTTCACCGAACCTCCGCCGCGCTATACCGACGCCTCGTTGGTCAAAGCGCTGGAAGAAGCCGGCATCGGACGGCCTTCGACCTACGCCCCGACCATCTCGACCATCGTGGAGCGCGACTACGTCGAGCGCGACGAAAAAAAACGCCTGTTGCCGACCCAAATTGGTTTTGAAGTCACCGACTTGCTGATCAAACATTTCCCCGACATCGTGGATTACGACTTCACCTCGCGCATGGAGGCGTCACTCGACCGCATCGCCGACGGCGAAATGGAGTGGCGTCCGCTGCTCGAAGCTTTCTACGGCCCCTTCCATATGACGTTGCAGAAAAAAGAAGCGGAGATGGAAAAAGAGGAACAAGCCCTGGCCGAAGGCGTGGTGTGCGAAAAATGCGGCAGCCCGATGACGGTCAAGCGCGGGCGCTTCGGCAAATTCCTGGCCTGCACCAATTACCCGGAGTGCAAAGGCACCAAGCCCTTGCCCGGCGAACAGAAAAAAGCCGAACCCGAACCGACCGACGAAATATGCGAAGCCTGCGGCGCGCCCATGGTAAAAAAGATCGGACGCTACGGCCCCTTCCTGTCCTGCTCGCGTTATCCCGATTGCAAGACCATCAAGAGCATCGAAGTACCGGTGCGCGACGAAAACGGCAACCCCATAACTTGCCCCAAGTGCAAACAAGGCACCACCATCGAGCGCATGTCGAAAAAGAAAAAAGTCTTTTTCGCCTGCAACCGCTATCCCGCTTGCGACCAGGCGTTTTGGGATCGTCCGACCGGCGTCGCCTGCCCCAAGTGCGGCTATGCGACCCTGCTCTCCAAAGCCAAAAAAATCTATTGCCCGAATGAGGGCTGCGGATATAAGGAAGATAAGGAAAGGGATTGAGAAAGTAGCTAGTAGCTGGTATTTTCCGGACATACTAGCTACCAGCTACCAGATACTAGCTACTTGTTTCCTATATTCCCCCGCCCATCAACTTGGCCAGCGCATCCGTGGCTTTGACGATGCCTTTTTCAGCGGCTTGACCCATGGCCGTCGCGCCTTTTTCCACATCCTTTTCCGGCAACCAAGAGCCGGCCACATCGCCGCTGACTTTGGCCGGGGCGTCTTGTCGCGGCGCAGCTTTAACCGAATCCGGTTTGAAATCTTGCGGCGCGAGCTTGGGTTGTGCTTTGAAAAAAATGCGCAAGGCGACAGCCCGGCTCGCTGCGTCGGTTGAATTTGAATATAAAGCCTCGTTCAGGCGCGCCCAAACGCGCTGGGCATCCTGCGCCGCGCTATCCGGCACAGCTTGGTAGAACTCGAAGATTTTTTCGCCCAGCGCAACGAGATCTTTTTTGGCCTTGTCATCCAACTCTCCCCCGGCTTCCAAGATGCGCGCGCCCAAAACTCCCATGTCTTTCTTCAGAGCAGCGCAAGCCTGTTCACGTTCTGCGGATGATTCGAAATCAACGGTCTCGGCCGGAACCGGCGCAGGCTGGCTCTCGACTTTTTCCGGCGCAGCGGACGGTTGCTCTGCCATGTGCCACTCGGCTTGGACTTTTTGCAGAATCTGATCGGCCAAAGCATCCAGCTCGGCATGCGACTCTTGGCTGCGCGCCGCGTAGACTTGCTGCGCTTCCGGCGAAAGCGCAGGGTGGTCTTGGAGCATGACATCATCTTGGGCAAGCTTCTTTTTAGCCGCTGCTTTGCCGCTATTGATGTAATCCAACGTCGTCTGCCAACCGCCCTCAAGCGCCACATCACTCGGATGTTTTTCCGCCGCTTTGCCCTCGACGCGTCCCTCTGCTTCGGCGGCTGGAAGCTTGTTTTGTTCGTCTTGTGTAGCCATAAGCGAGGATGATTTTAGCAAAAAAATCGATTTCTTTCAAATTTTCAGCGGTGTTTCAGGATGGATGAGGTCAAGATTGTCAATCCGCTTTTTTCAAGCTAGGATGACAAGACATGGGCGCGCAAGTGGAACAACTGCTCGATCTCGTCCGCAGCTATGATTCGGACGCGAACCTGGACAAAATCCGGGAGGCTTATGCTTTTGCGGCCAAGGCCCACGCCGGCCAGATGCGCGAATCCGGCGAACCTTACATCATCCATCCGCTGCGCACGGCCATGAACCTGGCCGAGATGAAGCTCGGCCCGACCATGATCATCGCCGGGCTGCTGCATGACGTGCCTGAAGACACGACAGTCACGCTCGAAGAAATCAAACAGACTTTCGGCGCGGACGTGGCCAAGTTGGTCTCCGGCATCACCAAAGTCGGCAGCATCAAATACCGCGGCGTGGAGCGCTACATCGAAAATCTGCGCAAGATGTTCCTGACCATGGCCGAAGACGTACGCGTGGTCATCATCAAATTCGCCGACCGCCTGCACAACCTCGAGACCCTGGGCGCCAAGCCGCCGAAGAAGCAATACCGCATCGCGCTCGAAAGCTTGGAGATCTACGCGCCCATCGCCAACCGCTTGGGCATGGGCGAGATCAAAGGACGCCTCGAAGACGCGGCTTTCCCTTTTGTCTATCCCAAAGAATTCGAGTGGACCAAAAATATCCAAGAGACGGCTTTGCGCCAACAAAAAGATTATCTGAACGGCATCATCGAGCAGACGCGCGAGCTGCTCAAATCCTCGGCCATCGAATCTTGCGACGTGCACGGCCGGGTCAAACATCTGTTTTCGCTCTACCGCAAACTTTTGAAACATGACCGCAACATCGCGGGCATCCACGACATCATCGCGGTACGCGTGATAGTCCCGACGGTCGCCGATTGCTATGCCGCGCTGGGCGTGATCCACGGCAAATGGACGCCGCTCAAAGGGCGCATCAAGGATTACATCGCGCAACCCAAACCCAACGGCTACCAATCGCTGCATACGACCGTCTTTTGCGACGACGGTGAAATCGTGGAGTTCCAAATCCGCACCCCCGAGATGCAGGAAGCGGCTGAATTCGGCATCGCGGCACATTGGTCATATGACGAAAATAAACCCGTGCGTCACGGACCGACGACACCCTCCATCGACTGGGTGGCGCAACTCGCGGCGATCCAACGCGAAATCTCGGACAAGCAACAATATTTCAAATCGCTTGAGGAAATAAAAATCGACATCTTCAAGGACCGCATCTACGTCTTCACGCCCAAAGGCGACGTAATCGAGCTACCGGAAGACTCGACGCCGGTGGATTTTGCCTATCTCATCCACACCGACATCGGCAACACCTGCACCGGAGTGCGCATCAATGACCAGATAGCTTCGCTCGACCAGACGCTCAAAAGCGGCGACGTGCTCGAGATCATCATCGATAAAAAACGCAAAGGCCCCAATCCCGACTGGCTCAAATTCACCAAGACCCGCCATGCACGGGCCAAGATTCGCCAATACGCGCGCTCCACCATGAGCAGCTGGATCCGCGACATCTTACCCAAGAAAATCTTGAAGAAATAGCAGGAGTAGAGAGTAGAGGGTAGCCAGAAAAATCAAAAGCCAATGTCATCCTCGAGCGAAGCGAAGGATCTTCCTATACCTTAAGGAATTGGAAGATTCTTCGGCCGTCAGACGGCCTCAAGAATGACATCTTCTTTTTTTGGCTATCCTCTACTCTCTATCCTCTAGTTTTATTCTCCTCCAATCTTTTTGGTGAGGTTATCCAAATCTTCGTCGTTCAAAAAAGTGATGCGGATTTCGCCTTCGCCGCGCGCGTCGCGTCGAATCACGACTTTAGTTCCTAGGACATCGCGCAGCTTGCGTTCCGTCTCGATCACGTTGGCGTCTATCACCGCGGCGCGGCGCGTATGCCGATGCGGCACGCGAGCTTCGGTCTGACGCACGGTAAAGTTGCCCTCCAACATGTCTCTGAACAACGCTTTGCGCTCTTCGTCGGTCGGCAAAGACAGCAGCGTGCGCGCATTCGAAGCCGTGATCCGTTCCTGCAAGATGGCTTGCTTGATTTCTTCGGGAAGCTGCAAAAGGCGCAGCGTGTTGGCGATCTGCGGTCGGCTCTTACCCACGCGTTTAGCCACTTCTTCTTGCGTCAGACTGAACTCGTTTTGCAGACGGATATACGCCTCGGCTTCTTCGAGCGGATTCAGGTTTTGGCGCTGGATATTCTCGATCAGCGAAAGTTCGAGTTTTTGCTGTTCGGTGGCCGTGCGCACGATGGCCGGGATGGTCTCGCGTCCCGCGATCTTGGAGGCGCGCAAACGCCGTTCGCCGGAAATCAATTCATAGCGCCCGTTGTCCGCCGGCGTCACTACGATGGGCTGGAGCACGCCGTGCTCTTGGATGGAGGCGATGAGATCCTCAAGCTGCGCATGGTCAAAATGCGTGCGTGGTTGATGCGGATTGGGATCGACCGAAGTGACGGGCAGGAACGAGATTTCCGTGCCATCTTGCGCCGGTACGCGCCTGACCTCAAGCGGACTCGCAGGGGGCGGCGCAAACTGGTTTTGATCTGATTGTTTGGGAGGGATGAGCGCGCCCAATCCCCGACCGAGACCCGATTGTCTGCCTAGCATCATAATCAATTACAAATTACACATGACGAATGACGAATGCCTGCTCCGCAATTTATAATTTGGCATTTGTAATTTGGCATTTTTATCATATCGGGTAGCTTTGCATTTCTCCGTCCAGGATTTCGCGCGCCAGGCGCTCGTAGGCTTTGGCGCCTTTCGAGGTGCCGTCGAACATGAGGATGGTGCGGCCGAATGACGGCGCTTCAGCCAGCCTGACACTGCGCGGGATGACGGAACGGAAGATGTTATTGGGAAAATATTTATACAATTCCTGCATCACGTCGTCCGAGAGTTTAGTCCGGCTATCATACATGGTGAGCACCGCGCCCAAGACATCCACTTCGGGCCGCAGGCGCTCTTTGACCAGATTGACCGTATCCAAGAGCTGGCCCAAACCTTCCAAAGCATAATATTCAGCTTGCACCGGGATCAGGATCTCGTCCGCAGCCACGATGCCGTTCAACGTGATGAGACCCATGGTCGGCGGGCAATCGATCAAAATGTAATCGTAATCATTGCGCACCTCAAGCAGCGAATCGAAAAGCTTGAACTCGCGCCGCTGCATCTCGACCAATTCGATGTTGAGGCCGGCGAGCGCCGTCGTGGCCGGTGCCACGCGCAAAGTCTCGTGTCCCGTGGGTTGGACGATCTCGCGCATGCGCACATTGCCCAAAATCGCCTCGTAGACGCCGCGCTCGAGATTGCGATGGTCGATGCCCAAACCCGAAGTCGCGTTGGCCTGCGGATCAAGATCGACGATGAGCACGAACTTTCCGGCCTCGGCGAGATAGGCGCCAAGGTTGATGGCGGTCGTGGTTTTACCCACTCCACCCTTCTGATTGACCACGGAAATTATGCGCCCCATAGATAAATTTAGCCTAGCCAGTTTACCCCGCGGATTGGATAATAGGCAATAGGCTATAGGCGGTAGGTTGTAGCCAAAATGTCCTGGCTATTGCCTATAGCCTATTGCCTACCGCCTCCCCTGATTGACTGGTCAAGACGTTTAAGGTAAATTTCCGACCGTTACGGAATCAAAGGCGAGTGGGCGATAAACGACAATCGGCAGCTTAGCGCGGCGCCAAAGGGCGCCCTGGCCGACACGAGCAACTGATTTTTGCTCGAGGCCATGCCGAGAAAATTTAACGGGCGAGTGGCGGAATTGGTAGACGCACAGGACTCAAAATCCTGCGACCGCAAGGTCATGAGAGTTCGATTCTCTCCTCGCCCACCAAAAAATGACGTTGCATGATCAACGTCATTTTTATTCATTTTCATCTTGCATGATTTTTCGGGACTTAAAAAACCCGGGCCTTTGCGGGTCAGGGCTTTTCTTTGGCCACTAATGCATCCTAGTCACCCAAAACGCGCATGTCTTGGCACCTTCATTCCGATCTAGATCAGACGCTTACATCATAAGACGCCAGGGTGACCGGGAATATGTAACTGATTATTGCGAGCTATCTCGTCATGATTGCAAATCTTAAGCCAAATAATCCTTTTGCCCTCATCGCGCGCGACGAACACAACGCGCCAATGTCTGTTCAACCGAATTTCTTCCAAAAAGTTGCCGTACTGGTCGCAGACATTTTCTAGTTTTTTGCGTCCCAAAGAGCCGTAGTAGGGGTATAGGGACATGAATCGTCTCTGTTTTTCGAAAAGCTTTCGGATTTTAGGATCTGATGCCGCGAGTCCTTCCAACTGCGACGACAAAGCGTCAATGACGACGATCTGCACGACTTCCATAGACGCCCTATTCTGCGCAGTTCGCCAGGTCCTGAAGTTCCTCCTTCAGTTTAGAGTTCTTGATGATGGACGTTTCGGAATCACCTGCGTCATCCTCGATGAGTAAGGCGAGGTCAGGGTCTATGATGTCGCCAAAATTTTCCGTCAGTACCCACGGTTGTTGCTGATGCGAAATCAATTCAAGATCTCTCCCAGAGAGCTTGCCGTAGCGATCGAGCACCCTGGAGACGTGATCTACTTCTTGGGGAGTGAAGCCGCTCAACTCGGCCGTCTTGAGCGCAGTGCAAACAGTCATCCCTTCAGCGGTCTGACATTTCAAATCTCCAGCACTCTCAAGTTCTTTAAAGATGTCACGATAGTCATTAAGTATCGGACCCATGTCCGCTTTAGCGTACTCGGCACCCGAAATAAGTCGTTCGTGATCGCGGTAGAAGTAAAAATCAATAAAATACAGGAGCTTGTTCAGCTTCTTGATACCGCCCTCCTGATAATCCTGATGGGCCAGTACGTACAAGACCAGGTTCCTGAGCTTGGTTCTGACCTCCATATTCGACTTCATCATAGCACGCATTGAAGTCAGAGCCTACTACCGGGCAAGCCTTGATGTCAATCGCTGCCGACACCTTAACACGCTGCTGAAATCAGATGGTTCGTGAAAACCCGGACCTTCATAGGTTCGGGTTTTCTTTGGTCACTGACGCATCCTAGTCGCCCAGAACGCGTCTTGTCTTGGTGCCGGGGGCCGGAATCGAACCGGCGACCTCGGGCTTATGAGTCCCACGCTCTAACCGTCTGAGCTACCCCGGCAGGGGATTTGTGGCGAAATCTTAACCGAAATCCGGTCAAAAGGCAAGTCCCCGCCCAGCCATCAGCGGATAGTAGCCAGCCAAGTCTGCGGCTTGCCGTTTAGCGTCATCGAGTACCAGATTTTTCGGGTGCCATCTTTTTCCAGCGGACCGACGCGCTGCCATTTGAGCTGGTATTTAGTTTTACCCGTGCCATGGAGCAACAAACCCTGCGGCACGAAAAAGCTTTTGAGTGCCAAACCCTCCTTCGCGGGTGAGATGTAAAATGGAGTGAAAAAACTGAAACCATCTTGTATGGCTCGATCGGGTATGACGGTTCGGACGCCTGCGACATCTGCATCAACGTAAGCCCCATTCTCGTAAATATAATATTCCGATTTAGAGCCTGCGGCCGGAGATAATTCGATCACGACTTTGTTCCGGTCTAAAGGATACTTGCTGAAGAACATGCCGGAGCCTACGGGGTAATACAGCAAGGATTTGAAATAATTCGGAGCAGTGACTTTTATGGAACCGTCGGCCAGCAGGGTACGGATGACCGCCGAACCCTGAATCCCCTGGGTGACCCGTTCTAAATGACCTGACTGGTAATAGTTAGCGCCGTCATATTGGATAAGATTTACCACGCTAGATGAAATGGATTTTTTCGGATTGACGTAATCCGCGTATTGAGTCTGGGTCGTCAGCATGGTCATGCTATCGAATGGCTTTCTGTTTTCCATGACTGACCAGAAAAAGCCATCCCTCACATCCAAGACCATATTTCCGCCGTAGCATCCCTTGAAACTGACGTTCAAAGTCGCTCCCGGATATTTCCAGAAACCATCGATATAAGGAATCGGCATGAGTTTACGCACGCCCTTGGAAACCCTTTCGATCAGGAACTGACTGGCCGGAAATTTTGATTCTGCGGTGTTGCGTTCGGCAAATTGTTTTTCATACAAGGTATAGTTGGTCCCATCCGGGCAATTCGCCACGCTGCGCGCCAAGGTCGTGTTCCAATTGGAATCTGCGAGACGCTTAACCGTGCCGGAGCCGCTAAAGACATAAAACGAGCGATCGTTCAACGCATCGTTCTGGCTCGCGATGCGGCTTTTGCTGACCAGCTCAGCGCCTTTGATCGACAGCCCGTCGACCGGAGCGGAGAAGAAATCGACATACTTTTCATATTCACCGGTGGTGGTCGTGGCGTAGGCCCTGTCTTGGGACACATATTCCAGAGAAAGATTCGCGACTTCCCTGAAAGATAATTTTTCTTTCGTGGGGTCGATTACGCTAAGCCGCGTAATGTTCCCGAATTTGCCGTAGCTGTAATCCGCGATGACTAAATAATCTCCGGAGCAATTAGACACGATTTCTGAAAGCGGATGTCGATAAACGCTACCGCTGGCATAGACGTTCGGATAAAAGATGCTGCGCGATCGCGCGCCGTCAGTGACGCGGATGGAAAAGCCGTCAACCGCGCGTTGAATGGCATAATGGTATTTACCGCAGTCATGGCTCGAGGAGCTGGGAACGGCGTCCGCGGCAAAAGCCGGAGATACGACTAAAAACAAGGCCAAAGCAGAAAACAGGTAAAATATCTTGGTCATATAAATTAAGCCATTATAAGCAAGAAATCAGAATTCAATCAAGCGCCACCGACTGTTTTCAGCTAAAACAAAAACACCCTTTACGAATGGCTACGCCACGTGAACCACGTAGAGCGCTAGCGCTTTTACGTGGTGAACTCCCGCAAAAGCAGCCCCGTAAAGCGCAAAGGGTTTTTGCTGGATGCGCCACGGCGTAAAAGCCGCGTGGCGGCAACGCCGCTTTACGCGGGGCACGTAAAAGCCTCGCTTATTGTTTCTTACGTCTGGCCGTGCCACGTGAGCCGCGTAAAGTAAAAACCGCACCTATAAAGCGCGGCTTTTACGTGGTTGCGGGAGCCGGACTCGAACCGGCGACCTCCAGGTTATGGGCCTGGCGAGCTGCCAACTGCTCTATCCCGCGATGTAATTCGTGTGCGCAGGTTAACTTAAGACTTGATGTCTGTCAAGGTCGCTGCGGCGATTTCCGCGCAATTCCGCCAACTCATCTTGTCGCTGCGTGATTTACCCAGGTGCGCCCAACGCTTGCGCGCTTCCGCATCCTGCATGAGTTCCAAAAGTTTCTGCGACCAAACTTCCGCTTTATCCGGCGGCAACATCACTCCCCCGTCACCCACTACTTCAGGCAACGCGCCGTTGTCGGAGGACAAGACCGCGGTGCCCGCTTGCATGGCTTCGAGCGCCACCAGCCCGAAACCTTCATACAACGAAGGGATGGCGAGGAGGTCGGCGCCCAAAAGCAGGTCGCGGCGATGCTCATCGGTCGGCGTCTCGATGCGGTGCAATTGGTTGGCGACCGTTTCGACTCCACGCACCGACTTCAACGATTTCGCGGACGCGCCGATTTTCCAACCGTCGCGTCCAGCGATGACCAGATCGACGGGGCGTTTGAATCCGGGGCGCGCCAAGGACCAAGCTTCGAGGAGCAGCGGCAGATTTTTTCTCGGCTCAAGCGTACCCAGGCACAGGATGAAGGGATGGACGATGCCGCGCGCCGCGAGCTTTGTCTTGGCGGCCTGCTTGGCTGCCTCCAAAGCCTCTCCTTTTAGCGCCGCCAGGACAGGATCGCCGCCTTCCAAAGTCACTTTGATCGATTCCGGAGCGAGCTTGAAATACTTCTCCAGTTCTCGTTTGGTGAACTGCGAAACGGCTAAAACGGCACGGGCTTTTTTTACGCCGTGGCGGAATAAGTTGGTGGTCAGCGTGCGTTTGAAGATTGACTCGGGGAACCATTCCGGATGCTCGAAGATGGCGATGTCATGCACCCAAGGCACGCACGCCGTGCGGATGCCCGGAGCGATGGCGCCCGAGGGCACAAAAAGCACCGAGCAAGGCATCTGGAGCAAGGCTTTACGTAAGGAGCTGCCGGCTGAATTGGCCACGATGGAAAAGCGGCAGTTCCGCCCGGTGCCTATGCCGTTGCGTCCCAATTCCGCCGCCGCGCCCTTGGTCGCATATAAAATGACGGTGTGGTCTTTTTGCAGCAAGGGCAACAACTCCTTGACCAGCTCGCGCGAAGCATGCGCAATACCGGCACCGCTAGTGCCGTCCCCTGGTACGCAACGCAGATCAATGCCGATGGTCATATGAATCACGGAACGTGGAACACGGAGCATGGATCAAGAATCATGTTCCGTGTTCCATGATCCGTGTTCCGTGAACCCTCACCTCCACTCATACGCATCAAATGCCCAAGAAGTCAGCGCCTTGATGTCTTGATAACGTGAAAAATGATTTTCGCTTCCCAGTTCGACCGCCACGACCTGATTGCCGCGCTCATTCCGCGTGATTTGCGCCATGCAATAACCCGCTTCAGGCAACGAGCCGGTCTTGGCTGCCGTGATGGTATAAGGTTTTTTGTTCAAAAAGCTGCCTAACAGATTGTTGGTGGTTTTGATCAGGTATGACTGGCCGGATTTGCCCTTGACGGTCACCTCGGAAAATTGTGCGTTGGCTTTTACTTCCGGATACGCGACGGCGCTGGAGATGAGCGCGGCCACGTCTGCGGCGCTGGATTGGTTGCGCGGATTGATGCCGCTCGGTTCGACAAAGATCGGCGTGTTCAGATGCAGCGCGCGCGCTTTGTCGTTCATCGCGGCCACGAATTTTTTCTCGCCCAAAGTCGTCCGCGCCAGGGCTTTGGCGCAAGCGTTGACCGAACCGACGAGCATGGACCGCAGCGCGTCGCGATAGGTTATCTCTTCGCCTGGTTTGAAGACTGGTTTGCTTTCGCCGTCGAAATCTTCCGGCTGGAACACTAAAGTCTTATTCAAATCCGGTTTCAAGTCCAAAAAGACCATGGCCGTGACCAATTTGGTCAGGCTCGCGATGGGCATCACTTTATGCGGATCCTTGGCGTAAAGCACGTTGCCGGTGGCCAAATCCGCCACGAAGACGGCCTGCGCGGAAGTCTTGATACCCAGGCTTTCCGGGCGCTTTTTGACGGGTTTGAGTTGGATATCAGCCACGCTCAAAGGGGTGGTTTTATCGTTAAAATAAGTATCCACGACCGTTTGGGCGTGTACCGGGTCTCCGATGGCGATGGCTGCGATGGCGCCGAGCAAGGTTCCGAGCATAAGAGGGAGTAGCTGGTATCTAGTAGCTGGTATCTAGTAGCTGGTAGCTGGTATTTCGACATACTAGCTACTAGCTACCAAATACTAGCTACTATTTTCATTATTTGTTTTTTCAGGCTTAATTTCTTTCAATTGATCCAAGACGTCTTCGAGCGCAGCGTGTCCACGCAGCTCTGCGTAATCGGGCAATTTATCGGCGCCGGACAATCCCAAGTGGTGCATGAACTCGAAAGTCACGGAATGAACCGGCTGGCCCAGCGTGCCCTCTTCCTTTTGTTCCACCAGTCCCCGGATCATGAGGTTGCGCAAGATGATGGCGGAGTGCACGCCGCGGATTTGCTCCAGCTCCGGCCTGGTCATGGGTCCGCGATAAGCCAAGATGGTCAAAGTCTCGAGCGCGGCGCGCGTCAGCTCACCTTGTGCTTCTTCGCTCGTCACGTGTGCGACCAGTTCGGCAGCTTCCGGCCGCGTGACCAGTTCGTATTCGTGGCCGATGGACTGCAACATGATTCCGCCTCCGCTCGCATCTAGACGCTCACCCAAGACCACGAGCGCGGACTTGGCTTGGTCCGTGGTGCAAGCGCAAACCTCCGCCAAGCGTTTCAGGTTGAACGGTTTGGCGGCGGCGAAGAGCACGGCTTCGATTTGGGCGTCGAGATTCATAAGAATGCCAAATGACGAATGCCAAATGACGAATTATGAACTAAGTCAAACAATTTGGCATTTGGCATTTGTAATTCGTAATTAATCCTCATACGTAGGCTTCGGCGAACGGTTCGTTTTGCGGGATATCAGGGTGGGCTTCGATGTGGATGTCCTCGAACAGATTGGATTGGTTGACGCGCACGAAACGCTGTTTGACCAGTTCGAGCAGCGCCAGGAAACTCGCCACCGTTTCGGCTTTGGTGGCTTTGCCGCCGACGAAGGCGGAGAATTTCATCTTGGCATGTTCGCGGATGCGCTTGAATAAATCGCGAATCTTATCCTCGACCGAGAAGGCGCGTTCGAGCGCCGCTTTGGGCAACTTGGCCAGAGGTTCAAGTCGCGCGACGACACGCTGCATGGCGGCGTGCAGGACCGATGCATCGACTCCGGGAGGCGGCGTAAATTTAACTTCTTGCTGTCGCCACGCTCGTTTGGTACGCGCAAACGATCTCAAGCCTGACTTCCAGACTTGATCGATGTGCCGCGAGACTTTGACGAACATGCGATAAGCGCGCAATTGCGCTTCCAGATCAGGCCCTTCATCCAACGCGGCATCCGCTAAGTCAGGCATGAGCAGACGCGATTTGATATACACCAGCTTAGCCGCCACGACCAGAAAATCAGCCATCTCCTCAAGCGGGATGTCCGGATTGGCCTGCATGTGGCGCACGAATTGGTCGGCTACGGTGGCTAAAGAAACTTGGGAAATATCAAGCTTCTCCTGCTCTACAAGCTGAAGCAGGAGATCCAGAGGTCCTTCAAAACGCTCTATCTTGAACGATACCGGCACAAGGCGATAATAGCCTAAAAATAACCAATAATCAAGCTCCAATAATCAATTTCACGACTATTGATTATTGTTTATTGCTTATTGATTATTTATCTTTATATGGACTTCCTTCAGGCTCTTGGGCGGCATTTCGGAAGGCGCGCCCATCATTAGGTCGCGCGCGTCGCCGGTCTTGGGGAAAGCGATGACTTCTCGGATGTTAGGTTCGTTGGCCAAGAGCATGACGAGACGATCCAGTCCCGGCGCAATGCCTCCATGCGGCGGCGCGCCGAAAGAAAACGCCTCGAGCATGTGACCAAACTGCGCCTGGATTTCGTCTTCGCTAAAGCCCATGATCTCAAATACTTTTTTTAACGCTTCCGGTTCGTGGTTGCGGATGCTGCCGCCGCCCGCTTCATAACCGTTCAGCACCAAGTCGTATTGCGTAGTCAAGATTTCACCCACGTGCGATTTTTCCAGGAGCCACGGCATATGTTCAGTCTTGGGGCGCGAGAACGGGTTGTGGCTGAAGGTCCAGCCGCCTTCGTCGGTCTTTTCGAAAAACGGGAAATCGAGGATCCAGGCGAAAGCCAAAAGGTCGGGGTCGGTCTTGTCCTCACGCAAATCAGGTTTATCACTCCCGTACTTTTCCATGGCTTCGGCGTAAGACAAGCGCGGGAACGGAATCTGCTGGATCTTTTTTTCCGGCGTGACCGCTTGGACCAGCTTGATCATCATCTCCTCGACCAAAGCCAGCACGTCCTCGCGTTCCACGAATGACATCTCGAGGTCGAGCTGCGTAAATTCAGGTTGACGGTCGCCGCGTTGGTCCTCGTCGCGGAAGCAGCGCGCGATCTGGAAATAGCGTTCCAGCCCCGCGACCATGAGCAGTTGCTTGAATTGTTGGGGTGATTGCGGCAAAGCGTAGAACTTACCCGGATGCTGACGCGATGGGATGATGAATTCGCGCGCACCCTCGGGCGTGCCTTTGGTGATGTACGGCGTCTCGACTTCGACGAAGTCGCGCGCGTGCAAAAAGTCGCGCAAAAAAGTTATGACCTTGTCGCGCAGGATCAAATTTTTGAGCATGCGCGGACTGCGCAAGTCGAGATAGCGATATTTGAGGCGCAACTCTTCGTTGATGCCGGAGGTATTTTCCAATTCGAACGGCGGCGTCTTGGACGGATTCAGGATGGTGATTTTCTTGGCCAAGACCTCGACCGTGCCCGTGGGCATGTTGGGGTTGATCTGTTTGGCGTTGCGGACTTGGACGACGCCTTGGATCTCCAAGCAATATTCCGGGCGCACGCCCGAAACCAACTCTTGCGACGCTTCGTCGAGTTCAGACGGCACCACGACCACTTGCATGATGCCCGAGCGATCGCGCAAATCGAAAAACGCGATCTTGCCCATGTCGCGGCGCACATTGACCCAACCGGCGAGAGTCACCAACTCCCCCGTTTGCGCCACAGCTTCGAGATTCGTCACCCGTGTCATATCCGAACCACTTTACACAGCTTATTCCGAAGCCGCAAACGGCGCGACCGCTCCGGAGTAATCATTGGTTTTATAGGCGAAAAACTCAAAAGTGCCGTCCATGCCCTGTTCGACCGTAAATTCCTTCTCACCGGTGTATTGTCCGCCTGTGCCGCGCTTCAGTTTGATTTCGATGCCTGATTTTTGCGTGTCGTTGTAGATGAAATACGCTTCGACTTTATCCGCGTTGAGGGTTTTGACGCTCAAACTCAACTTGGTCCCGGGCTTAGCCAGATATTTGCCGGCAGCTAACTCGGCTCCGGCGAGCTTGAACTGCACGATCTGCGGCGTTTTATCCGTGGTTTTTGTGCAGTGGCCATCAGGTCCTTCAGACTCGGGGTCGTTCTTGCAATACAATCCGGCGGCACAGACATCAAAAACACTTAGGCAAGACGCGCCTTCGGCCAGCTCGTATCTATAAACATTGTTCTTGGCAGCGGATTTGCCATCCTGACAAACTCCGGTGGTCGGACTGTTCAGCTCCACGCTGCAGGTCAAACCGGGTGAACAGGGCAAGCGCGATGATCCGCCGCAAGTGCTCCCCTTTTCGCCCAGCGTGCCGTTCGTCGTTTCGCTTGGGGCCGGCGTTCGGCTGATGTCTTGGATCAAAGTGTCGGAATAACGTCCCAACAAGAACATGATCAACAGACCGGGGATGAACAGCAGTATGGCGAGCGCGACCACGCTCCAAATCACCAATCCCTTCAAAACTTTTACGTTATCCATAGGTATGGCGGTAGTTTACTTTTATTTCGCTGTCTCGTCGAGATGTTGGACGGAAAAAGCCGCGACGCTGCCTTCGGGCACGCTTCCGATCTTTTGCGTTTGGGAAGTCAGCGGATCGAAGAGGGCGAGATCAAAACCGTCGCGCAGCAAAAGCGCGCCGTCCAAAGTGAAGACCAACGGTTTACGTTTGCCCAAAGGCAGACGCGTGGCGCCATCAAAACTCGAATACCAAGCTTGACCGTCGTCGATGAGATAGGAGAATGCATCCTTCCAGGGCACGACATTCACGATCACTTGATTTTGTTCCTTGGCCAGCAAAAGATCTGCGCCGCTGGAATTTACGCGGTGCAATTCAGATGGTCCGCGCGGTTGCGATTCCAGACCTTCGCCCGGAGTCGCGGTCGTATACCAAATCGCGCCGTCGCGCACGTCGAGATAAATCGTGTCGTCGGGCAAAGGCGCAAGCAAGCGTTGTACGCCGTCATACGCCGCGACATAAACGGCGCGCGTGCTTGAGGCGAGCGCGGTAAAAGCCAGGCTGCGGCCATCTAACCAGCCGAGCAGACTCGCGTCCTTGAGCGGCTTGCCGGCTTTATCGCGCAAGACCAAACTCGCCGCGTCTTGGCCAGCTTGTCTGAACTCGATCACCGGCGCGCCATCGGCTCTTGGCTTGCCGAATCGCGCCGTGAATCGATGATCGGGACTGGCCGGCAAGTCGGAAGCATAAACCCCTGGCGCAAGGGTCAAATAGACTTTAGATCCGTTGGCTGCGTCAGAACCTTCGACGGGCAAATTTGAAGCATCGAATTTGTTCGCGAACTCCTGCTTGCTGAATCTTTGCGCTTCTTTGCCCGCCTCAAGCAGCGTAACCGCATCCGCGTTGACGAGCAGGATGGTCGAGGTATTCGAATTTCGAATATCGAAAGTAGAATTTCCGACTTTCGACTTTAGACTTTCGACTTTAGACTTTTCCGTATTCGCCGGATGCGAGGAAAAATACGCCGTCGCGACTATGCCGCCGACCACGAGTACAGTGGCGAAAATGACCAGCGCCGGATTGGTCTTGGCGCCGCTTTTTGAACGTCTGGACATGGCGCCAGGATATCACGCCGCGATTATATATGCAGAGTCTCACCCCGATTCCACCTCTTTAACGCTCTATTTAAGGCTCCAACCGATTGATCAGTCTCGGGAATGGGATGGTTTCGCGTACGTGGTGCAAGCCGCAGATCCAGGCCACGATGCGCTCCAGACCGTAGCCGAAACCGGAGTGCGGGACCGAGCCGTAGCGGCGCAGATCGAGATACCATTGGAATTCTTTTTCCGGCAGATGGTGTTCGCGCACGCGTTTGAGGATCTCGTCGTAATCGTCTTCGCGCTGGCTGCCGCCGCTGATCTCGCCATAGCCTTCGGGCGCAAGCAGATCGGAATTCAAGGCGCGCGTCGGATCGGCGGGGTCGCGCTTCATGTAAAACGCTTTGACCGCAGCCGGATATTTTTCGATGAAGATCGGCTTGTCGTAAAGTTGCGTCAGCGTGGTCTCGTCATCGGCACCAAAGTCGTCCATCTCGCCGATGTCACTCCCCTTGTCGCGCAAGATCTTGATGGCCGCAGCATGGGTCAGGCGCTCAAACGGCGGCTCGACTTTTTTGAGCGGCTCGATGTCCCGTTCCAGGAGCTTGAGTTCAGCCGCGCAGTTTGCGAGCACTCGTTTGACGATGAAGGTGATGAGTTCCTCTTGGATTTGCATGTTGCCTTCATGCTCCACGAACGCGGCTTCGGCATCCATCATCCAGAATTCGGTCAGATGGCGGCGCGTCTTGGATTTTTCGGCTCGGAACACCGGACCGAAATCGAAACAGCGACCGACCGAGAAGATAGCGGCTTCGCTATACAGCTGGCCGGACTGCGCCAGATACGCTTTACGCTCGCCGAAGTAGTCGATCTCAAAAAGTTCCGTCGTGCCTTCGCAGGCATTCGGAGTCAAGATCGGCGAATCTATCTTAAGGAAGCCGTTGTCGCGCATCCAATCGTAAGTCGCGTAGATGATTTCGTTGCGCACGCGCAGCACGGCCCATTGCGTAGGCGCGCGCAGCCACAGATGGCGGTTGTCGAGCAAAAAATCCGGCCCGTGTTCTTTTTTGCCGATGGGATATTCCTCGGCTTTTTGGATGAGCTCGACTTTGCTCGCCTGCAATTCGTATACGCCTTCTTGTTTGGGATGTTTGGAGACCAAGCCCGTGACCTGGACGGAAGATTCAATCGTCGTTTCGACTGCCGCTTTCCAGGACGCTTCATCCACGTTGCTTTTTACCACCACAGCCTGTGCAAAACCTGATCCGTCGCGCAACTGCAAAAAAGCAATGCTGCCCGACGAGCGCACATTGTATGCCCAGCCTTTGACGCTGACATTTTGCCCGACCGCTTCGGGGAATTTGGAGATGAAGGAATCCATGTGGAAGTTCAGGTTCTAGGTTCTGGGTGCTAGGTGCTAGGTTCTGAAACCTAGAACCTAATACCCAGAACCTAGAACCGGGGCTTTTATCCCCAACGTAGCTTAAAAGAAAACCCCCTCCCGCGCAATGGGGAGGGGCGTCGTACGCAGTTTGCGTTCAGTCAGTTGAGCCAGCGGCGGTCGTTGCGGTACTCGTTGGGTGTCCGCAGCCGCTTGCGTTTCCAGGCCGCATATTGCGCCTTGGATTGCAGCGCCAGGACAGGCCGCTTGCCGAAGGTTTCCGGTATGGGTTTGCCGTCGAACCCCGTCTTCGGGTTCCGGTTGACGGCACCGAGACTGATGAAGATGGGCAGCGATGAATGGGGCAATCGTGTCTCTACCGTGATGCGTTCATTGCGCAATGAACGCGGAGGTTCTTCGCGCCCCTTTTGGCGTTGGCGCTCCAGATCCTTGATTGGCCTATCCACCTCGCGCCCCTTCTCCGCCATCTCCAGGATCAAGTCTTCGACTTCCCAGATGCGCGTCTTGACCATGAACTCCAGTTCGCGCATCCCGGGCAACTTCGTCACTCCGCGCAGGAAGGTCGGGATCTGTGATTTCTCACGCAGATACAGGTAGAGGTCGATCTCGATAGCGTCGCGGCCTTTGTACGACCTCAAGCGAGTCGCCACGAAGCGATACGCCTTGGGCAAATCCGTAATCAATCCGCGCCGCGCCGTGCGACGAATCAGGATATTGCGCGTCCAAGTCTTGGCCAAATCCCGGAGGATCTGGTCGAACGCGGCGACCAAGACTTCGGGCGGGACAGTGGGAGTCAACTGCTTTATCTTGTAGCGCCTGTCTGCGCTGACGATGTTGACTTCCCCTCGACCGAAGTTGCGTTTCTCGAACGGCTTGGCCGTAGGCATTCCGCGATGGCTCGAAGGCAAAACAAACTGGCCCATTCGTACTCCTTCTTCTAACCGCTTCAAAAGGACTTTGTGTACTTATCACGCCCTGGGACAGAGGTCAATCGGGCATCTAGAACCTTTGTCAGGTAAGATACGCTGCGGTTTTTTCGAAGATCCTGCGTGGATTTTCGAGATGCGTGTGTTCGAACGATTCTTCGATGAAAGTACAGAAGTAATTCAACTCGCCTTTGGTCGCGGTCAAACGCAAAGCGTCGGCGAGCGGCGAGCGCCGGATGAAAGAAAAAAGCTGCGCAAAATTTTCCGGGGCCTGCTCCGCCATCGCGGCGTTCGGGGCAAAACCCAAAAAATCCAGCAGCTTGAGCGCGGCGGCAGCCAAGATGAAACGCGCCCGTTCAGGCGAAGGTTCACGCTCGAGTCCGGAGAAAGCTTGGAGCGTGTCTTCGAGCAGATAAAAAATGCGCACGTCGGAGATGCCGGGCCGCGTCAACGCGACCACGAGCTCGGCCAGACGACCGCACACCGCATAGCTCGCAAGGGTAGGAATATTGGTCTTATAGGTCCCATCGGACCTATTTTTCGCGACCGCCAATTTGTCGAAAGCCGCGCCTTTGGCCAGCATGACTTCACTCACGCTGAACGGCTCAAGATGTCCAGCTTGCTTGGATTTCTTCAAACACGAACCGCGCGCTACGGCGATCAACAGCCCGTGCTCGCGGCCATACAAAAAATAACGCCGATCCTGTTCGCGGAACGGTTCTTTTTTGAGCACAAAGGCCAGGTCGCGGAGATAGGGCATGGTTAAAAGTTGGAAGCTGGAAGCTAGAATCTAGAAGCTGGAAGTTAGGATTCTAGCTTCTAGATTCTAGCTTCAAGCTTCTATCCTCTATTCCCTATCCAGCCAGGTCTGCAAGATGGCCGCCGCGGCCAAATCGTCGCGTTTCTCCCTGTCTCCTGCTTCCGCGGCTTGGCGTGCCGCCAGACGCGAGGACAAGACTTCGGAGACTTCGTTGACCGGCAATCCCAACCGCTTAAGACCGGAGATGAAATTTTGCGTCTCTTTGACTTGCTTGTTCACGAGCCCCGCGTCGCGCAACGGTTCCGGCACGCCCACCACGAAAGCTTCGACCAAATCGCGCTTGACGATCTCGTTCACGGCATCCAGCAAAGCCAGCGCTCCCTCGTTAGGCAAGACTTTCCAAGGCGAAGCGATGCGCGACTCGGTGTCCCCGAGCGCGATACCGACGCGTTTCGAACCGTAATCAATTCCCATGATACGCATATCAAATTTCTTTGAACCCTATCTGTGATTTAGCGTTTTCATCTTCCAACATTTTACGGAAAGCGTCAAAAATAATCTTGAACTGTTCATCATATCTGCGCTCCAACGCTTCAAGTTTTAAACGCAGATCTTCGTGCGAAGCAATCATCTCACGTAAGCGGGCAAAGGTGCGGATAATCTGGATGTTCACCAGAATGGCGCGCTCGCTATTCAAAACGCTGGAGAGCATGGCCACGCCTTGTTCGGTGAAAGCCAAAGGCGGATAACGGACGCCGCCCCAACTTGAGGTCACAAATTGTGACCTTGAATTTTTCAGCTCCTCCGTGGTCAATTTGAACATGAAATCCGAAGGAAAACGCTTGATATTACGCTGCACGGCCTGATTGAGCACTTTGGTCGGTACTCCGTATAAATCCGCCAAATCACGGTCCAACATGACTTTTTGTCCGCGAAAAATATACAACTTATCGACGATGCGCTCTGCGGGAATCAATGCTTGATCGACTAAACTCATATTCATGCGATCGGACGGACCACGACATCCTTCAGATACTGATTCTTGAAATCAGTCTTCTGGCCAATCTTGGCTTTTCCATCGGAAACGAAACGGACGGACAGCGGTTTGACGTATTTATTCGATAGCTTCTGGACGACACGCAAGACGTTCAAGACGCTTTCCGGTTTTTCATCTATCCCAATGGGATACGTGTCTATCCCCAAACCGCTGTTGAGAGACAGATATAAATTGCGCTCCAACGAAAAATTTCCTTTCTCATATTCTTCGGCCAAAAGGAAATCTTCAAGACAGGGAAACATCAGGCCGCACAGACCGATGGGTTTTGGGTTTTGCTCTTTTATCCACTCGGTGATCCTTAGATACGAATCCGTCAGCACGGATTTATCGAAAGACCCGACGAGCCTACGCATGATGGCGACCAAACTACCCTCTTCTCCGAAGAGCGGAGCGACGGAGGAATCGATACCGAGAAAATCTTCGTCAGCCTGAAACATTTCTGCCAATTCCGACCAAGTCGCGCGCATTTTTTCTAACCAACCTTGAAGCGAGTCGCATCCAACGGCCAAATTGGTCGGTTGAAGACCCAACGAGAAACCGGGAGCCGTAAATTTAGCCGACGGAAAAAAGGGGCTGGAAGGCGGGTTATTGAAGACAAAGGCGAAATTGAACGTCTTGTTCGGTTGATGTTCGATCAAATCGAACAGCCAGGCGACGTGTGTCGGAGTGATTTCGGTTGACGTCAAATCAACGTTCAGCGAGACCGTTTCAGTTCGAAAAAAAGCTTCACGCTGTTTGTTCAAGTCATCAAACAGCACTGTCCCGATGCTTACTTCGTCCAATCCGTGACCGACTAACGCGTCGATATCCTGTTTTTTCGTGCAGACGCGCAGCGTCTGTACTTCGTAACCGGCGTTGACCAAACGTTCGCGCGTAGCGGCGAGTTTTTCCAACAAACTCTCGTCGAACGAATCCGCGAATTGGCAGACTGAACGGATGATCTTTTCTCTCATATCAGATTTCCGGCCAAGGCGTTATCAGTTCGTGGCCTTTGTCCGTCACCGCAACGGTCACTTCGAAATGCGCCGCGGGTGAATGGTCGCGGGTCACGATGGTCCAACCGTCGTCTTTTTGGTCCACGCGCCAATCACCCAAGCTCACCATCGGCTCGATGGCCAAGATCATCCCGCTTTGCATGCGCACTTTAGGCGTGCGCGGTTCGCGATAGTTAGGTATCTGCGGATCCTCATGCACGGCATGGCCTACGCCGTGTCCCACCAAATCTTTCACGATGCCGTAGCCGCGCGGTTTGAGATAGTCTTCAATGGATGCGCCGATGTCCGAAATCCAAGCGCCGGCACGCACTGTCCCGAGCGCGAGCTTGAGCGCTTGGCGCGTATCCTCCGCCAAGGCGCGCACTTTGGGCGAGACTTTGCCGACCAAGATGGTCGTAGCCATATCGGTCGCCAAACCTTTGTACCACGCACCGATATCCAAACTCACCAAGTCGCCCTCGCGCACGGTCCTCTCGGGTGTCGCGGGACCATGGACCACCTCGTCGTTGAACGAAATGCACAGAGCCGATGGATACGGCGGATCGGACGAATCAGTTTGGTAACCCAAAAAGGAAGGTTTGGCGCCGTTTTGTTTTAAGAAGTCGCGTGCCGCGCGTTCGATGTCGATCGTCGTCGCGCCGACCTTGCAAGCGAGCATGGCCTTGACCAAAGCCTGGGAAAGGATCGCTCCCCCTTCTTTCAGGCTCTCAATTTCTTGCGGCGTTTTGATCAGAGACATGGGGGTAGAGGGTAGAGGGTAGCCAAAGGGTTTCTGGGGACTGCTTAAGTTTGGAATCCTAGCTTCGAGATCTTCTTCAATAAATCATCGAACAGATATTGGATGGGTTGTTCACCGTTGACCGCCAAGAGCACGCCTTGTTTGCGATAGTAAGCGGCCAGAGGTTCGGTCATGAAATGGAATGCGGCGAGACGGCGGCGGATGATGTCTTCGGTGTCATCACTGCGCTTGATGAGTTTGCCGCCGCAGACCGAACAGATACCGGGCTTGCTCGGCTTGGCTTCGATCACGTGATAAGTATGTTTGCACTTGCTGCACTGCAGACGCCCCATGAGACGGCGCACCGATTCTTTGTCCGAGATGCGGATGTAGATGGCAAGATTGACTTTGAGGATACGATCCAGATATTCGGCTTGATCGACGTTGCGCGGATAGCCGTCCAGAATGAAACCGCGTTCAAGATTGAGACGCTTGAGCTGGTTGGCGATGACCGCGTTCACGAGCTCATCCGGCGCGAGCGTGCCGTGACCCACGTAATCCTCGACCAGCCTACCCAGCTGCGTCTTGGCCGAGATTTCGGCGCGAAAAAGGTCGCCGGCGCCCACCAGCGGGATATCAAAACGGTCGGCCAAAAGCTGACCTTGCGTGCCTTTGCCGCTGCCTTGGGGGCCGAAAAGCACTGCCCTGATTTTTTTGCGCGCCATAAGTTCTTGCTGCCGCGGTACGCTCACGCGCCCGCAGCCCGGCAACAATACCACAACCCTATGAACGGGTGTAGGGGCGTGATTCATCTCGTCGTTTACAAAAAAAGAGCGCACCCGACGACGGCGTAAGCAGGTGTGCTCTTGCCGCGCGGATGCGCGAGTTACTTCTCCATGGTCTGCTTGATGGATGCTTCGTCATGTCCGCGTTTTTCGTCCCGCAGATGTTGACACCGCTCCCGCAGCTTCTCGTCACGCATCAATGCTTTCTCGAAAGTTATCCGTTGAGCCATCGTGAAGTTGCCAGAGTTGTATGCGCGAAACAGCCCGCCCACCCACGTCTCGGGAGTCCTGTCGAGGAGCTCCGTGATTTCTTCCTCACTGTACTCGAGAGAAGCCATCGAATTGGCCGGCGTGAACTGTTTTGGGTAGCGGCCCTGTCGCGTCTGCGCATCTTCTTGAGCGAAGTCCAGGTTGAAGAACGAACCGACGCAGTAGACGACCGGGACCTCGCCTGCGAGATCTGTCGTCACCGTGAAGTTGACCTGCTCGCCAGGCGGAAGGCAAAGCGTGAAAGACCCCATCACGAGGTGACATCTGATGTCGACGACGTCGTCTTCGCCGAGGGACATGAACAAGCCTTGCGCCCGCGTCTTGGCCTCGGACGATACGCCGTAGAGTGCGGCTTCCTTACCGTCATCGACGACGACGTACACGGAGGCGGTCAGGTAGGCCAAACGGTTCTGCGCAGCCGCGAGCTGCTTACGGATAAAACTATTCTCCCATTCCTTGACCTTGAGCGCACCAATCTTGTCACGGAGTTCTTGCACGGTCTCATTCATGAGTCATCTCCTTGGAATGAACAACGGTTTTACCCAAGCGTAAAGGATCGATCTGATTGGCTAAATTAATATTAAACGACCATTTTGTCAAATCCTGTCACTAACTCGTCCGACCGCTGAATAACGTGTAATTTTACATCAGATTCTCAATTATGCCCTTAACGCAAAAACGGCCTCTTGGACCGTTTTTTAGGCTACCGTCTACCGGCAGGGCGCATGGCATGCGCCCCTACTGGCTAGTTTCAATACACGTCGTACTGCCGCATGGTGAGTTGCGCCTCGACTTGCTTGACCGTCTCGATGACGACCGAGACCACGATCAAGAGCGAAGTACCGCCGATGGCCAAAAGACGCGAGCCTCCGGCGCCTTGCGCCAAGATAGGCAGCACGGCGATCAGGCCCAAAAAGATGGCACCGACCAAGTTGATGCGGTTGATGACTTTCTGCAGATATTCCGCGGTGGGTTTGCCGGGGCGGATGCCCAGGATGAAGCCACCTTGCTTCTGGAGATTCTCGGCGATGCGATCCGGATGGAACACCACGGAGGTGTAGAAGAAGGTGAACATGACCACGAGCAGGAAATACAGCGCGCCGTACACGATTTGGTTCTGCAGTGCCGCATTGATCCATTGCGCCGTGCTGGCGATCCATGCGGTGCGCGCGTGGATGAAAAATTGTGCCATGACCGACGGCAAGAGCATGATCGAAATCGCGAAGATGATTGGGATGACGCCCGCCATGTTGACGCGCAACGGCAGACTCGTGGCTACGCCGCCTGAAGATCCGCCTCCCCGCGTCTGGCGCGCATACTGAATCGGGATATTGCGCTGACCCTCGGTGATGAAGACCACGCCGACGATGGTCAGGATGGCGATCAAACCGTAAAGCAGATAGGTCAGGAGTTGCGAGGGATCGTAGGAGACGAGGAGCTGCCCGAACGAACGCGGCATGTCGGCCAAGATGCCGGCGAAGATCAAAAGTGAGATGCCGTTGCCGACTTTCTTCTCGGACATGAGCTCGCCCAACCACATGAGGAAGACGGTGCCGGCCGTGACCGTCACGATGATGCCCGCGATATGCAGCGCATCGGTCTTGGTCATGATGTTGAATTGCGATTGGCGCAGCAGCTGGATCAAGGCGAAGGATTGCAGGATGGCGAGCGGCACGGTCAACAGGCGCGTCCATTGGTTGATGCGCTTCTGTCCCTGCTCGCCTTCTTTTTGGATCTCCTCCAACTTAGGCACGATCATGGTCAAAAGCTGAAAAATGATCGAAGCCGTGATGTAAGGCGCGACGCTCAAGGCGATGACCGCGAAGTTGCGCACCGTACCGCCGGAAAACAGGTTGAGCAGACCCAGGACTTGGTTGGCTTGGAAGTAGCGACTTAAGGCGGCGAGGTCGATGCCCGGCAACGGCACATGAGCCGCAAAGCGGAACAGGACCATCATGGCCAGCACGAAGAGCAGTCCGTTACGGACTTCCTTGACCCGCCAAATGTCTTGTAATTTTTCCCACATAGGTTTTAGACGAGAGGGTAGAAGCTAGAGTGTAGAGGGTAGCCAAAAGTTTAGGCTGGCCTGGCTACTCTCTACCCTCTACTCTCTACTGTCTAGCTTAATTTCTTCTTCTTTTTCGCTGCTGCGGCAAAAGAACCGCCGGCTTTCTCGACTGCCGCCTTGGCGCTGGCCGAGGCCGCGATGGCCGCGAAGGTCAAAGCCTTATCCGGAGCGGCTGCGCCCACCAGTTTAACATGATTGATCGTCTTATCGATGAGACCTTTGGACTTCAACGCTTTGAGGTCGATTTTTTCGTTGCTGGCGAAAGCCGCCGTGACTTTATCCAAACGCAACGTGGTCGCTTTGATGCGACGGCTCTTGAAGCCGCGCAACTTAGGGAAACTCAACAGCATCTGGCGCATGCCCCGCATCTTAAGCTTATTGCGGCCGCCCGAACGGGAGCGCTGGCCCTTGGTTCCGCGTCCGGCGGTCTTGCCCGAACCCGAACCTTCGCCGCGTCCTACCCGGAACTTTTTGGTCTTGGCGCCTTTGTTGGGCGCGATGGTGTGCAAAGTCAAAGCCATATGTTTATGCGTTCACGGGTTTGGCGCCTTCGTCCTGCCCTTCGGTCTTGGCCGCGGGCAAACGGAGTTTTTTGAGCGCGATGAAGGTCGCCTTCACGTTGTTGATCTTATTGGCGGAACCCAGGATCTTGGAGACGACGTTGGGTACGCCGGCGAGCTCGAGCACGACACGCACCGCGCCGCCCGCTTTGATGCCGGTACCTTTAGGAGCCGGTTTGAGCAACACGCGCGCGGCCGCGAATTTTGCATCCACGGCATGCGGAATCGTTTCATTGTGCAGGCTCAAGGTAATCAAGGCTTTGCGCGCTTGGGCCGTGGCTTTAGCCGTGGCGCCGGCCACATCCAGGCCTTTAGCCAAGCCAAAACCCACGCGGCCTTTGCGGTTGCCGATCACGGTCAAGACTCGAAAGCGCATGCGCTTGCCGCCCTTGGTCACGCGAGTGACGCGCGCTACCTCGAGATTTTTTTCCTCGTAATCCGATTCAGTCGGGACATCCGAACCAGGACCGCCTTTGCGCGGCGGACCTCCGCGACGCGGACCTCCGCCTCCCTGACCGCCTCGGCCGCGGAACATACCGCCGCCGCGTTGTCCGCCGCCTCCCGGACCCCGACCGCGTTGTGCCATAGCCGGCCTAGCCGCAGGTGCCGCATGCGCTGCAGCCACAGGTGTTGCGACGGGTATCGCGGGGGTTGCAGGCGCCACAGGTGTTTCGGGTGCTGCAGCAACCGGCTTCTCGGCTGGAGTCTGTTCGGTTATCTGTTTGTTCTCTTCAGTCATATATTTAAAACTTTAGACCGGCTGCGCGCGCCGCGTCGGCCAACGCCTTCAGGCGACCGTGGTAGCGCTTATCACGCCGATCGAAAACCACGCTGCCGATGTCCTTGGCTTTAGCCTTTTCCGCGATAGCCTTACCCACTTCCATCGCAGCTTCGGTCTTGGTGAGTTTCTTCGTGCCTTTAAGCTCGGTGTCCGAGGCGGCAGCCAGAGTGCGGCCCGCTACATCGTCGATGAGTTGGGCGTAGATGTGCGTGAGCGTCCGACGCACGGCCAAACGCGGCCGCTCGGCGGTCCCGGAAATTTTGGCGCGGACACGGATGATGCGTCGCTCACGCCGGATTTTTTTCTTGATGTCGCTTTTCATAGTGTTTAGGCGCTCTTGACCGCGGCTTTGCCGGCCTTGCGCTTGATGACCTCGTCGGTATATTTGATGCCCTTGCCCTTGTACGGTTCAGGCGGCTTGATGCGGCGCACGCGGGCGGCGGTTTCGCCGACCAGTTGCTTGTCTATGCTGGCAAACGTCAGGATCTGCTTCTCGACTTTGGCCTCGATGCCTTCAGGCAACGGAAAATCCACGGGGTGCGAAAAGCCGACCTCAATCTTAAGGTTTCGGCCGGTCAATGCGACTTTAAACCCTACACCCACGAACTCGAGCGATTTTTCGAACGGTTTCTGCACGCCTTCGACGGCGTTGGCCAGAAGCTGACGGGTCAGACCCCAGAGCGCTTTATCTTTGACGTTCTCCGGATCGGCCACGCTCACGGTGAGCGCTTTGGGTTCGCCGCCGAGCTCGACCGTGACCGCCGGATGGAGCGCCACGACCAAGTTGCCTTTAGGTCCTGTGATGCCGACTTTGTCGGCAGCGACGGTCGCTTCGACTCCCCCGGGCAGGATGATGGGTTTTTTTCCTATGCGAGACATAAAGTTAGTTTAAAGTTTAAAACTTAAAGCTCAAAACTATGCCGGATCGAATCTTCAAACTTTGAACTTTGAGTTTTGGCATATCTTAGTAGACTTCGCAGATTATCTCGCCACCTAATTTGCGGCGGCGCGCCTCTTTGTTGGTCATGACGCCGGCCGAAGTCGAGACGATGGCGATGCCCATGTTAGACAGCACGCGCGGCAAATCTTGCGTCTTGCCGTAGACGCGGCGGCCCGGTTTGGAGACGCGGGAAATCGAACGGATCGCCGGTTCGCGGCCGTTGTATTTGAGGACCACGGTCAGGGTCTTCTTCGGTCCTTCGGCACGCTCCGCCACGGCGCCGACAAAACCCTCGCGCTCCAGGATCTTGGCCAAGGTGTACTTCATGCGCGAAGACGGCAGTTCCACGCTGTCGCGGAAAGCCGACTGTGCGTTGCGCAGTCGCGTCAGGAAGTCGCTGATGGGATCAGTATGCATAAAATTATTTCCAATGGTTTACCAGCTGGATTTGGTTACGCCGGGCAATTCGGCACGGTTGGCAAGTTCGCGGAAGCAGATACGGCAGATGCCGAAGGCGCGCATGTGTCCATGCCGACGTCCGCAGCGCCAGCAGCGGTTGACTTGGCGCGAAGTGAACTTGGGGTGCCGATTGGATTTTGCGATTTGGGATTTGGTAGCCATAGGTTTAGTCCTTAAAGGGGAAGCCGAGCTGCTTCAGGAGCAAAGCGCCGCGTTCTTTATTGCCGGCCGTAGTCGTGACCGTGACCTCGAGCCCGTGGATGCGCTCGACTTCGTCAGGGCGAATCTCCGGGAAAGGCAGGAACTCGCGGAAACCCACCGTGATGTTGCCGGAGCGGTCGATGTGTTTCTTGGAGATGCCGCGGAAGTCGCGCACGCGCGGAAAAGTCACGTTCAGGAGCTTATCCAGGAACGACCACATGTGTCCGCCGCGCAGCGTCACCCGCATGCCCACCACCATGCCCTTGCGGATCTTGAAGTTAGAGATGGATTGCTTGGCTTTGGTGCTGACCGGCTTTTGACCCGTGATGCGCTTGAGCACGTTCTCCGAGGTCTCAAGGAATTTTGGATCTTTAAGCCCTTGCGACAAGCCGACCGACACGGTAATCGAAACCACGTGCGGCACGGCCATCACGTTCTTCAGGCCCAGCTCTTTCTCGAGCAGCGGGATGATTTCTTTTTGGTAGCGTTCTTTGAGAGTCATAACTGTTATTGGTCCAAGTAGGTCCTATGAGACCAATTTTTTAGAATGTCTCACGGCTTTGCCCTCGGCATCCAGAGGTTGGACGTTGGATGAGTCGATAGGCATGAAGAATTCGATCACTTGGCCTTTTTGTCCCTGGCTGCGCGTGCGCAAATGCTTTTTTGCGGCATTCACGCCCTCCACGACCACCCGCCTCTGCTTGGGAAAAACCTGGATGACTTTGCCCTCTTTGCCCTTGTCTTTGCCGGCCAAGATTTTGACCTTATCGCCGGTCTTGATGCGCAGTTTATACATATGGTTAGAGCACCTCCGGGGCCAATGAGATTATCTTGCCGAAACCTTTGGTACGCAGCTCGCGCGCCACGGGGCCGAAGATGCGGGTGCCTTTAGGTTCCTTGGTTTTTTGGTCGATGATGACGGCCGCATTGTCGTCGAAGCGGATGTACGTGCCGTCCGGCCGGCGGGTCTCTTTGTGGACGCGCACCAATACGGCGTGCACCACGTCTGATTTCTTGACCGCGCCGCGCGGGTCGGCCTCTTTGACCACGCAGGTGATGATGTCGCCCAAACCCGAGGTGCGCCGTTGGTATCCGCCGTGCAGCCTGATGCACTGGAGCTTTTTGGCTCCGGTATTATCGGCTACGACGAGCATTGTTCGATGTTGCACCATATTATTCGGTAGTTTTGACGACCGAGATCAAACGCCAGCACTTGTCCTTGGACAAAGGCCGCGTCTCCTCGATCTCGACTAAATCCCCGCGCTTAGCCACGCCTTTTTCGTCGTGCACTTTGAGGCGCGTCGAAACCGTGAAGTACTTGCCGTACTTGGGGTGGGGTATGCGGCGATCCAGACGCACAACGATAGTCTTGGCCATTTTGGTCGAGACTACGATGCCGCTAAGATGCCGGCGCTGGACTGTTTTTTTCTGGGTTTCCATACGATTAGCTGTTTACTGTTCCCGCCTCGCGGATAAGCGTGAGGATACGCGCGAGTTCGCGTTTTTTATTGCGCAACGTGCGCACCTGGCGCGTCTGACGCGTCTTGACCGACGTGCGCAAGTCGCGCAGTTCGGCTTTGATATCGGCCGCCATGGCGGTGAGCTCTTGCGGCGTTTTTTGTCTTAATTCCTTGGTGGCCATATCATGCTTTGTTTATGTAACGCGACGTGCACGGCAGCTTATAGCTGGCGAGTTCCAAGGCTTCCTTGGCCTTATCCGCGGGCAAACCGTCCATCTCGAAGAGTACCGTACCCGGCCGGACCGGCGCCACATAGTGGTCCACCGCGCCTTTGCCTGCGCCCATCGGCACTTCGTTGCCCTTTTTGGTGATCGGTTTGTCGGGGAAGATGCGGATCCAGATTTTTCCGCCACGTTTGGTGTAGCGCGTGAGCACGCGGCGGCACGCTTCGATCTGCCGGGAGGTGACCCAAGCCGGCGAGGTAGCTTTAAGCCCGTGCGCGCCAAAAGCGAGCTCGATCTTATCGCTGGCCCAGCGTTTGTTGCGGGCGCGGCCCTTGTGCCACTTCCGATGTTTTACTTTTCGCGGTATCAACATAGTGATATCAATTACAAATTACAAATGACGAATGACGAATTTCGGTAATTTGGCATCTGTAATTTGGCATTTGGCATTTTCATATAGCGGCTGGCTGCGCGGTTTCTTGGCGCGGTCCCCGATCGTTACGCGGCGGTCCCCCTCGTCCGCGATCGCCGCGCGACGGAGTGGTCGGCTGATATTGCGACAAGCGATCCTTCTCGAAGATGTCACCGCGATAAATCCAGACTTTGACTCCGATGGTGCCGGCCATGGTCTGTGCCTTGTCGCCGTAATAATCGATATCGGCGCGCAGGTTAGTCAGCGGAATCTTGCCCCAACCCAACCATTCGCGACGCGCGATTTCCGCGCCGTTCAAGCGGCCCGAGACCATGATTTTGACTCCGAGGGCGCCGGACTTCTTGACCCGCTCGATGGTCATCTTGAGCACGCGGCGGAAAGGCATGCGGCGTTCGAGTTCCTGGATCACCTGTTGGCACACGATCGTAGCCTCAAGCCCAGGCTTGGACACTTCGGTCACGTTGAGTTGGAATTGGACTTTTTTGGCCGGGAAGAAACTTTTGAGGAAACGCTTTTTGATGTCTTCGATACCCGAACCGGAACGGCCGATGACGAGTCCGGGTTTGGCGGTCGAGATCGTGACTTCGAGCGCGCCGCGCGAACGGTTGATGGTCACCTGGCTCACCGCTGCGTCCTTGAGTTCACGCTTGAAGAAATCGCGGATGCCCAGGTCCTGCTTGAGGTGCGTGCGGTAGACTTCGTTACGCGCAAACCAACGCGAGGGCCAGGTCGTGGTCGTACCGATGCGGAAAGATTTCGGATGAACTTTGTGTCCCATAGGTTTATGCGTTTGCTTGAGCCGAAGCTTGGGCTTTAGCTGCCGGTTTGACGGCAGTCTTCTTCACCGGTTTGGCCGCCCTGGTTTTTTTGGCCGGCGCCGCTTTTTCGTCCGACAAAATGATGTTGACGTGCGTGGTGCGCTTTTTGATCGTCACGCCGCGTCCCATGGCGCGAGGCCGCATGCGCTTGAGCGCCGGGCCGCCGTCGGCCGTGATGGTCTTGATGAACAGCTGGTCGGCGTCGAGCTTGAAGTTATGTTCCGCGTTAGCGACGGCCGAGCGCAACAGCTTGAGCACAGGCAAAGCCGCGGCCTTGGGTTGGAACTGGAGGCGTTTTTCGGCTTCGGCGACCGTGAGTCCGCGCACCAAATCGACAATCAAGCGGACCTTGCGAGGCGCCATGCGGAGAAAACGAAGTGAGGCTGTGACTTCCATATGATTTTATTTCTTGGCGGGAGCCGGAGCGGGAGCGGCAGCCGGCGCGGCACCCGGAGCGGAGCCTTCGATCGCCTTCTGCATCTTGCCGCCATGGCGCACGAACTTGCGCGTGGGGGAAAATTCTCCCAGTTTGTGTCCGACCATGTTTTCCACCACCAACACGGGGATGTGAACTTTGCCGTTATGCACGCCGAACACGAATCCCACCATCTCCGGGGTGATGGACGAGGCGCGCGCCCAGGTCTTGATCGGCGTCTTGTCGCCCGGGCGCAGCTTGGCGACCTTGGCGATCAGTTTTTGATCCGTATACGGACCTTTTTTGAGGCTTCGTGACATATTATTTCTTCTTCGATTTGCGGCGCTCGAGGATGAGCTTATCCGATTGCAGATTATGCTTGCGCGTCTTGACGCCCAGGGCGTGTTTGCCCCACTTGGTCTTGGCGAATTTCATGCCGATCGGATGCTTGCCTTCACCGCCACCATGCGGGTGATCGACCGGGTTCATGGCCTTGCCGCGCACCGTGGGTTTGATGCCGCGCAAACGCATGCGACCGGCTTTGCCGTAGCGCACCAGGTGATAATCTTGGTTCGAGACTTGGCCGATGGTCGCCATGCTTGCTTTGGGCACGTTGCGCATCTCGCCCGAGGGCAAGCGCAAAGTAGCGAAGCGGCCTTCGACGGCCAAGAGCTGGATGCTGTTGCCGGCGCCGCGTCCGAGCTGGCCGCCTTTGCCGGGGACGAGCTCCACGGCGTGCACGTTCATGCCGACCGGAATCTTGTCCAAAGGCAAGCGGTTGCCGAGCTTGATCTCCGCCGCGGTCTGGGAAGACATCACCTCTTCCCCGACTTTGAGTCCGTCCGGAGCCAGGATGTAACGCTTCTCGCCATCCTTATATATGACGAGCGAGATGCGCGCGCCGCGGTTGGGGTCATACTCGATGGAATCCACACGCGCCGGGATGTCATACTTTTCGCGCTTGAAATCGACTATGCGGATATATTGTTTCACTCCCCCGCCCTTGTGGCGAACCGTGATCTTGCCGCCTGTGCGTCCGGCGAATTCCTTGCGGAATTTGATCAGCGACTTCTCCGGTTCTTGCCGCGTGATATCGGAAAAATCCTGCACGGATGAGATGCGGCGGCCTTTGGTTACGGGACGATAGACTTTGATAGGCATAGGAGTCAATTACAAATTACAAATGACGAATGACGAATCGATTCTGAAATTTGGCATTTGGAATTTGGCATTTGTAATTGCATATTAGACACCGACGAACAAGTCGATTTTCTGGCCCTTCTTCAAGGTGACGAGCGCCTTCTTCCAACGGTTACGGCGGCCGGAGATGCGACCTCGATGCGTCGCTTTGCCGATGCCGCGCAAGGTGTTGACGCCCTCGACTTTGACGCCGTAAAGCACCTCGACCGCGCGCCGCACCTCAAGCTTGTTGGCGTTGACCGGGACGTCGAAGACATAAGTCTGATGCGCCGACAACATGGCGGCCTTCTCGCTCACGCGCGGCGTGACCAGCGTAACCACGATCTTCTTATCCGAAGTCTTCGGAGTCTGCACCGTGAGTTCGCGGACTTCTTCCTTGGCGGCCTCGAACTTTTCCTTTTTCGTTTCGTCCTGTTTGGCCGGCGCGGATTTTTTCATGCGGCTGAAGATTCCCATAGTATTAGGCGTTACGATACAAAAGCTCGAAGGCCGGAACCGTATCCTTCCAGAACAGCAGCGTGGGATGGTTCAAGACGTCGACCAGATTGAGCGAGTTCACGGTCACCAGCTTGACTTGCGGGAGGTTACGCACCATGCGCATGAGTGCCGGATCGGATTTGGGGATGACCATGAGCGTGCGGCGTCCCAAAGGCAATTTTTGCAAAAGCTCGACGGCGAATTTGGTCTTGATCTCCTTGGGCTGGAAAGCTTCAAGCACCAAGAATTTACCGTCCAAAACCTTATCGGAAAGCGCCATGAACAAAGCCTTCTGTTTGACTTGGCGGTTGACTTTGACTGAAAAGTTGCGCGTATTGCGCGGACCGAAGACGATACCGCCGCCCACCCATTGCGGCGAGCGGATGGAACCTTGGCGCGCGCGACCAGTGCCTTTTTGGCGCCACGGCTTTTTGCCGCCGCCCGAGACTTCGCCGCGGTTCTTGGTGTGCGCGATGGCGCGGCGCGCGTTGGCCTGTTGGGCCACGACTACCTCATGCACCAGACCCGTATCGACTTTGATGCCGAAAAACTTCGGGTTGAGCTCGAGCGCTCCCGTTTCTTTGCCTTCTTGGTTGTAGATTTTTACGCTGGCCATATTTGGGTTAATTACCAATAACCAAATTCCAATAACCAATCGGTGATTCGGCGTTTGTTTGATTATTGATTATTGATGCTTGGTTATTCATATGGTTCGGATCTCAAGGATGGAATTACGCGCACCCGGCACCGCGCCTTTGACGGCCAAGATGCCGCCGTCGCGGACTTCGACGATCTCCAGATTTTTCACGGTCACGGTCTCATCGCCCATACGTCCGCCCATACGGCGGCCCTTCATGACGTGCTGCACTCCGCCCGCACCGATGGAACCCGGCATGCGCTCCTGGTCTTTATGACCGTGGGTCGGCGGGTGGCCGTGGAAATGGTGACGTTTGACCACGCCCTGAAAACCTTTGCCCTTGGACGTACCAACGACATTCACTACGTCACCAGCCGCAAAAATTCCGGCCTCGATGGCTTTGCCGCGTGCGAAGTCAGCCGTGTCATCCAACCTGAATTCACGCAGCACCTGCATGTTCTGCAGATCCTTAAGGTGACCCAGTTCCGGCTTGTTGAGTTTCTTCACGCTCCTGAAACCCAACTGCACGGCCACGTATCCGTCCTTATCTTTGGCCTTGACCTGCGTGACGATGCACGGACCGGCCTGAACCAAAGTCACGGGCACGACGGTGCCGTCTGCCTTGAAGACCTGGGACATCTCGAGTTTTTTCGCAAGGATGAATTTCATACTCTGTTATGGACGTGCCTCTGGGGCAGTGGTCCTAGGTAAGAAGCGGGCTTTAATGTAAAAGCCAGCTCCCGTCATCCGCGTTTTCACGCAGCTGACAAGAGCTGGCCTCTCTGCGACCGAAAGGCGCTTTGATTTTAGAACCGACCAGGAAATTCGCACTACAGGGAGGTTATGCCAGTCTCGCGTCGCGGCGAGGTTTCCCGCAATATGCGGGAGCAACTTACTCCTTGGGGAAATTCCCAATCGGGTACGGACTACATTTTTATTTCTACGTCCACGCCTGCCGGAAGGTTGAGCGAGGTCAAGGCTTCGATCGTCTTGGCGTTCGGATCAAGGATATCGATGATGCGCTTATGGATGCGCATCTCGAATTGTTCGCGAGCGTTCTTGTGGACGAACGTCGAACGGTTGACCGTCCATTTCTTCTTCTCCGTGGGCAGCGGGACAGGACCGACCACACGTGCGCCGGTGCGCTCCGCGGTGTCAATGATGGTACGCGTCGACTGATCGATGATCTTATGGTCGAACGCGCGGACCTTGATGCGGACGCGAGCGGCGGCTTCCTTGGTCTGGGTTTTCTTCGAGGTGTCTGGCATGGTCGTTCCTGTCCCGCCCTGCGTCTCGCACAAAGCGCAAGACGCAGGACGAAGACGTTGAATTATTTGATGATCTTGGTTACGACGCCGGCGCCGACGGTCTTGCCGCCTTCGCGGATGGCGAAACGCATCTTCTCTTCCAAGGCGACCGGGGCGATGAGCTTGACGTTGAAGTCGATGGTGTCGCCAGGTTGGACCATGGCTACGCCCTCGGGCAGCGTCACCTCGCCGGTCACGTCGGTCGTGCGGATGTAGAACTGCGGTTTGTAACCGGTGATGTAAGGCTTATGGCGTCCGCCTTCTTCCTTGGTCAGGTTATAGACGTTGGCCGAGAACTCGGTGTGCGGGGTGATCGAACCGGGTTTGCACAAAACCATGCCGCGCTCCACTTCGTCCTTCTTGATGCCGCGCAGGAGCAAACCAGCGTTGTCGCCGGCGCGTCCCTCGTTCAACTGCTTGTTGAACATCTCAATGCCGGTGACCACGGTTTTGCGGGTATCGGTGAAGCCGACGATCTCGATTTCCTCGTTCAACTTGATGGTGCCGCGCGCGATGGCGCCGGTGACCACGGTACCGCGACCTTCGATCGAGAACACATCTTCGACAGGCATGAGGAAAGGTTTCTCGACTTCGCGTACCGGTTCGGGGATGAATTCGTCGAGTTGTTTGATGAGTTCGAGGATCGGCTTGGCAGCGACCTCATCGGTCGGATTCTCCAAAGCCTTGAGCGCTGAACCACGGATGATCGGGGTGGTGTCGCCGGGGAATTCGTACTTTTTGAGCAAGTCGCGGATTTCCTGTTCGACCAAATCCAAAAGCTCCGGATCGTCGACCATGTCGCACTTGTTCATGAAGACCACGATGGCCGGTACGCCGACCTGGCGGGCGAGCAGGATGTGTTCGCGCGTCTGGGGCATAGGACCGTCGGTGGCGGCCACGACCAAAATCGCGCCGTCCATCTGGGCCGCGCCCGTGATCATGTTCTTGATGTAGTCGGCGTGTCCCGGACAGTCGACGTGCGCGTAGTGGCGCTTTTCGGATTCGTATTCCACGTGGGCCGTGGCAATCGTAATACCGCGCGACTTGGATTCGGGCGCCTTATCCAACGCTTCGATGCGCGCTTCATCGGCCTTCATGCCGTGGCTGGCCAAGACCTTAAGGATAGCTGCGGTGAGCGTGGTTTTGCCGTGGTCGACGTGGCCGATTGTGCCAACGTTGATGTGCGGCTTGGAGCGGTCAAACATTTCCGCCATAACGGTTTTTTTAGATGATTAGTTTCCCCACATTTCGCGGGGGATTAAGCGTAAAAAAGCACGGAGACTATAACAGGTGTTTCAGAACCGCGCAAGCCCTGCACCGTCTGGTGCAGGGTCGGGTCGACAAGGAGCGGGATAAATTGGCTAAAATAGGCAATTTTATTGGTTTCGCGGGTCAATTAGTCCCATCCTCGACCGGCTCCAAATAGAACCTCTCTTCTGGCGCCATTTCAGACATATTTTCAAGCTTCTCCGGCATTTTTTCCGGTGACTCCCATGCGGGCATGGCCTGATTGGGCAAGACATCCGACTTGACCAGGGGTTTATCGTTCTGGTCCTGTCGAGTCGTTTCTTCGACGGCAGACCCGGCCATAGCCTCGAAATGCTCAAGCGGCAACACGACCATGGGATCGCGGCCGGCTGGATCGGTGACGATCACGGGTATCCCGAGCTTGCGGGCTGATTCGAATACTCTCTGCAAAGACATAGTCGTCCCATCTAACCTTAAACGCACCTGATGCGCAAGCCGGGAAAATAGAGTCGAGAATTGAAAGTCATAAAATCAAAGTCATCGAAATTACTTTTGACTTATGTTGTCGGCCTTGGCTCCAAATGATAGTCTAAGGGATAGGAGAGAATCTTCTCCGCCTACTTGGGCCGCTGCAGCGCACCGAATCCGAAAACAGCAGCCCATGACGATTTGGGGCGGACGCCCGACGGAGCAATCCATGGCCCGCCCCGACAGTATTCGGGGACGCAAACGACCTCATCTGGCCGAATGCGCTTCCCGAAGTTATGGGGAGAATCGAAAACGAGTCATCCGACTCCTCTCCCCCATCCCTCTTCGGACCCGGCGTGAAAACACGGGTCCTTTTTTTGTTAGACGGTAGCCAGAACCCTAAATGCTAACTGCTAACTACTTTCCTACTTTGACAAAAAATAATCTGGCACGTAAATTGCTGCGCAGGAGAGGCGGTGGTTGAAGAGGTTGCCTGTAACTCGCGAGTTTGGTCAGCGGCTCAATATGACGACCGGTCCAGGGCACCATCACTGAAGGCGGTGAGGCAAACCAGCTGTCGAGCCAAGACGGGACACCAGGTGCAGGAAGCACGTAAACGAACGAGATACGCTAGGGCAATCTCGCCATCATCTCTCCGATTCCTTGGGGCCGATCTCAATCGCCCCGCAAAACTGGAGAGGACTCTGTCCATCATCGACCAGGACTCTGTTTCTCTCCTCCATCTCGGGGAGAGGTCTCCGCCAACGCCCCCCCCACTGGCGCAGACCTCCCCCCGTTTCTCTTCGGACCCGGCGTGAAAACACGGGTCCTTTTTTGTTAGACGGTAGCCAGACGTAGGGGCGCATGCCATGCGCCCTTTTGGTAATAAGAGAGATGTCATTCTTGAGGCCGTCTGACGGCCGAAGAATCTTCCTATTCCTTTAGGTACCCGTAGGGGCGACCCAACGGGTCGCCCCTACGGAATCAGCCAGAGTATGACATTTGCTTTTGATTTTTCTGGCTACCGTCTACCGTCTACTAGCTAGCTCTGCTTTTGACTAACCGTTGCGCCGGGTATTATCTATACGGCAAGAAGGGGGCAGCGTCTGATGCAAGTCAGATGCGGCTGTCTGAAGACGCCATTTGATTCCGCCGTTCTTCACTCGCGAGGAACAAGCGTGACCAGCTGTAGCGGTGTCCGACGCGGCTATCCCCTAGGCGGCTGTGTGCCAACGGGATCTGCTCCTTTCGCCAACTTGGAGAGAAGCGCTAAGTGCCCGACGCATTCCGGATTCCCTCCCCCCTCGCGGTTTGCGCGGGTTCCGCTTCTCTCCAGCTTTTTCCTCACGCCCTCGCGTGAGGATCTTCTTTATCTTGACGGATGCTGCGACATGATATAAATTCTCACCGCGTCGCGGGAGGCTTCCACCTCATCCGCTCGTCGGACGCATGCGCGACAACCGTCCTAGGAGAAAGAAGGATTGGTGACGAGGCCGCTTCCGCTCACCACGGATACCAGTTTTCGGGGCATGGCCTCAACACTTCTTCAAAGCCGATCACGCGATCTAACGCCACGTGGTCGGCCTTTTTTTAAATTTCTATCAGGACCAACGCATTTGACGTTCAACTGGCTTGACGCAAACCCCCGAACCCCCGCCTGGCTAGGCTAGAGGAGAGATAGGAAATGGATTACTCTCTGGATTACCCGGTTGAACCGGGTAATGACAGAGGAAGAAAACACGTGATTGATTACCTGCTAGGCTAAGGAGGTTCTTCATGAAAAAGATGAAGGTCGTAGTCCTCGAGGTGGGGTCTGGGGCCGAGAGTTGAGCGGGCCGCAAAGACGCTTAACTATATACATGTTAGCGAATTCGAGGCCCCAGCGGTTTTTGCATACTTTTTGGCGGCAAAAAGTATGAGGTGCATTTGATGTCAGGACTTGCGATGACAGCGTGTGATTATCTGAAGGCGTAGGTCGTATCTATCTTAAAAAAAATGAGCGCTCCGGTTTACGGAGCGCAAGTCTGTTTTTCAAGCCGGACGCTTGAGGCGTTGTATTCCTGGCATCAATTCGAGATTCTCCAGGGCGGCATGCAGTCCTTCAGGAGTGCGATAGGCGACTTCATCCACCCACACGCCCTGCGCGCTGAAGAGCGATCCGTCGGCGCCGCTGTTGTCGATGGTCTGTCCCGCATATCCGCCGACGCGGCGCAGGAAATCAAGCAGCGTCGCGCCGTCTGCCTCGGATCCCAGATGGAATCCGACCACCAGTACTTCCGGCAAGTGCTTGGTCACGAGATGTAGAGTGCGCGTGATGGATCCGAACGGCTCCAGACCCACCAGCTCCAAGGCTTCGGCGCAGCCCGACTCTTTCCACTGCTGCAATACTCCTACCGCATCACGATCGATGAACATGATTTTGGTCATCTTACCCACCTCCTGGAAAGTACGCGGAAAAACAAATCCATCAAATCCAGCTCAAGCTTGTCAAAACAGAACGCTCCGGGTCGTGGCCGGAGCGGATTCGTTCAAGGCAAGAGGCGCTCGATCTCCAGCGGCACGGAATACTTGCGCAAGGCGACGCGATCGCCGGGAGCGAGCGGATAGTTCAGCATCAAGCTATCTTCGTTAATGCGAAATTTCATCGCATGTTCAGACACGCGGACCATGAAGAGCGTGAACTCGCCCCACATGAAGTACGCTCCCGATCCGATGGGTGAATCGGATGCGATACCGCAATTGTACGCCGTGCCCTCCGGCCATTGGGTGACCAGACCGGCCGGGTAACCGTCTCCGTCCAAATCCAGCACGCGCACTTCACCGTCATAATCGCGAACCCTCACGCGCGCTTCGTTTATCTTGGCGGCGCTGACGCGCATGCTCGGCGAAGCGCAAACGATGGCGGCGCCGACGGGTTGATTTACCAGCGGCAAACGCAACGTGATGGCATGGCGCAGGTCAGCGGCGGTCTGCGCTTTTTGCGCAAAGAGCACGTAGACGTTCGGTTCACGCACGCAACCGAGCGCACCGACCAGCGCGGTCGCCAAGACGAAAAAGACTGATACGAATGTTCGCTTCATCTCTACTCCTTTGAAGGTACTATCAAAAGCTAAGCACTGAATTAGTCAAAAGTCAAAGGTCCAAAGTCGAAGGTTTCCAAGTACAGTCAAATTCGGTCTGAAACTTTCGACTTTGGACTTTTGACTTAATGGGCGTTTGTCAACGAGTTGGAACAATAGTCCGCAAGTAGTTAGTAGTTAGCATTTAGTAGTTAGGGGGAGTCTGACCCTAACTACTATCTACTAAATGCTAACTACTTTCCCCGTTGACGCGTCCGTCGAGGAGTGCTAGCTTGGCGGAAACAAACGTCCTTTGCACAACTGAAAGGAAGTTAAAGATGTCCGCCCAGGACGAAGCGTTAAGCCTGTTGAGTTTCGTGCGCAACAATCCCCGCGGCTTGCGGGAAATCCGCGACTTGGAAGTCGCGAAGTGGCTCATGCAGTCGCTCTTGAGCGAGGGCGTGGATCCGCTGCGGCTCCTGACCCGCGCCTTGAACTCGCATCATCCTCAAGCGCTCGTCAGGATCCTGCACGAACGCGTCACGGGCGAAGAGCGAAGGCAAATCCTCGATCGTCTGGCCGCCTGTTTCCGCAAGCGGGGCAGCGGGACGCTGTATGCCAGGGACATCGCGAAGCGCCTCAAGCGCTTCATCGGTGAGCCCGCGGAAATCACCTACCTGCTCAAGAACCACCGCGACATCCTGAACAATCCGGAATTCGAACTCTCGCAATCGGTCGTGGACCGCTATTGGTTCCAACGCATCGAGTCGCACTTTGTATGCAACGATGGACTGGTCGGCGCCTGGATCGCGCTCAAGAAAGCGAACCTAGGCTTCTCCGATTACGCCGCGGCGGCGCCGGAAGAATGTGCGCAGTCCGGACCCGAAACCCGCGCTCATGCCGCCTCCAACCAAGCTCTCGGCCAGATGCTGCGCGAGATATATCTGCGGCTCTCGAGCCAAGGCGCGCTGGATCCTGACTTGCTCCGGAGATTCCGCGTCGTGGTCAAACGAGACGCTTCGAAGGTGCCCGGCATCCAGATAGCCAAGCGCTTCGTCGACGGAACCGGACCGGACAAAAAAAAGCTGCTCTGGTTCACGGAAGAGGGCGGCATAGCGCTGCAGCTCACCGCTTACTTCAACACCAGGAAAAAGTCCAAGCACAAGGCGCGGCGCGGCACCGGTCCATCCGGACCGACTGGAAAAGCCGTTCTGCCAGAGCCTGACTAAACCACGACCCGAAACTCTCGGGTCGTCTTTTTTTATTCTTCGAAATCAACTTTGATGGGTTGCGAAAAACGCAGGCTGGCCAGGCCGCTGGACGGCAAAAGAATCTTCACCCCGCCGTTAGCATATTCATATCCGCGGATGCCCGGGGTCGCGGTCTGCGCGCACGGCACTGGTCTCGGGGATTTTAATTTGAATTCCGTTCCGTTCACCGCCACCCCCGCGAGAATCGTCATGCCCTCCGCTCGCCCGCAATCGGACTTGCCGTACAAAAGCGTCACCGCGTAACTTTTTCCATCTCGTTCGCTGACTATGAGTTGCGTGCCTGACCCGACCTGTTCCACTTCCCCTAGCTCGGCGCCGTTGCGATCGAAATAAAGATCCTTGATCGTCCCTTCGGGGACGCAGCGTGAAAAATCAGAATGCATGACGAAACCTTCCGCGGTCGTGGCCATATTCCCGCTGCCGCATGTTCCATACGTACCGGCGAAAATGATTTCATGCGTCCCGGCTTGGACTTTTTGAATCAAGATATCCTTGACCCCGTCATTCTCCCGGCTTTGGAAAAAAATGATCGCCCCGTTCCCCAAATCATACGCCGTGGTCTGCGGCGGTACATCCAGACGCGTCGTCTTGTCGAAAGCGGCCTTGATGTTTTCAGGCCACGTCGGGTCGGGAGCGGAAATTTTCTGGGCACGCGGCACGTAAATCACGCTGTCCTCGAATTGCGGCTGCGGAAAAAGATTCATGTCGGACGTAGCAAACCACAACAAAGCTCCGGCGATACCGAGCAAGACCGCGGTCATCAGATACTGCTTGCGCATAGCCCAAAGTATCGCATAAAACGTTGGGGATGAGAAAATACTCCCTCGACGACACGAGGGGGCTACTGCAACGCGCGTTCGATCAATAACGTGAGCAGATTTTGAAAACTTATTCCGCACGCCGCGGCGCCTTGCGGCAACAAAGAAGTTTCCGTCATCCCGGGCAGAGTGTTCGTTTCCAAAATAAACATTTTTCTACGCGAGAGGATGAAATCTGATCTTGATAGTCCACGGCAACCCAGGAGTCGATGGGCGCGCAGGGCCAAGTCCTGTATTTCTTTCAATTGAAATCGTGGAATATCCGGCGGAGTGACGAAGCTTGATCCGCCGCTGGCATATTTGGCCGTGTAGTCAAAAAATTTGCCGCTCTTCGGTCGTATTTCCGTCGGCGTCAGAACCATGATTTTAGTCGATGATCTTTCCACGACACCGCAAGTCAATTCGCGCCCTGCCATGAACTCTTGCAGCAGCATCGGTTTATGTTGTTTGAGATTTTTCAGGCTGTGCTTTTTTATTTCCGCGAGCTCACCAATGATGACGCCGACGCTTGAACCGCCGCATACAGGCTTCAGCACGAAGCGTTTGGTCTGCTTAAAAAATTTCTCTGACTGCTTTAGATCTTCGACCGTTTCCAAAACCAACGTGCGCGGCAGATGAAAACCGGCTTGGCGGAATAAGGCGTCGGATATCCGTTTATCCATGGCGATTTGCGACGCGAGCGATCCGGAACCGACGAACGGGATGTTCATGGATTCGAGAATCGCTTGCAGATGGCCGTCTTCCCCAAACTCACCGTGCAGCGCGGGAAAGACGCAATCGATATGCCGAGATTTGAGCGCCTTCAAGCCATCCAAAAAACTATTGCGCTTTCGTTCAGGCAGAAAAATGAATTCCAGACGCGGCGACAATTCCGCCTCGACGACTTTGAAACGTTTTCGATCCAAAGCCCGAGCGACCAGGTGCCCGCTTTTCAGCGAAACGACACGCTCGTCTCCCCTGCCGCCGCTCAAGACCAGGATTTTCTTCTTCATCCAATCCATCATGCCACGAAAATCCGTGATTAGGAAAAGGCCGTCGAGGTGACGGCCTTGGTCGGGCGGATCGGAGACACGGTCCGCTATTTCGGAGTGGAGGTGGGTGCGGCGAGGGCAATCTTGTCGAGCTCCTCGCGCAGCCAGCGGAGCAACCCGTCGGGATCTTTGCGGCCGAATTTGACCGCGGCTTGCACGGCCTCCAGAGCCGAGATCAGGGAAAGGCTCGGTCGCGGTACGCTGGCCGAATAGGCTGTCCACATACCCGAAGCTTCGCACGACTGTCGCAATCCCTCACCGTTGAGGAAGTAGACGACAGTATGACCGCCTTCAGGCGGATCTTCGCCGAAGATGATGTGTCGACGGCTGGCCTTGAGCAGCTCAAGAGCTTCGAGCCCAAGGCGGCTGACCAGGAAGTCCTGCAATTTCCGCGCCACCTGCTCGCAGCGCTGCTTCTGCGCATCTTGCGCGACTGCCGGTTGGGCTTGCCGATACTTCTCTGCCGCTTCACGCCAGTTTTCCATGACCGTGCTTCCTTCCGGATTGAAAAAGGTCTGCCGCTTATTTAGCAATAAGCATGCTAGACGTCAAGAACTCAAGTCGGAACTCAAGTCGGAGACAAAATCAACCGCCGCAACGTTTTGCGCTATCGCGCATTTTGTTGCGATGCGGAAATATCTTTCAATACTTTAAAAGGCGCGGACACGTCTGACGTGTCGCGGAAACCGCGCCCTTATTTCCGAAGGCGCATGACCATGCGCCCCTACATTTTTTATCCCTTGGCCGGCTTTTTGCTGCGGCCTTCCACGATCATGGCTTGGATGTTCTGCGGCGTCTCGGCGTAATGATGAAATTCCATGGAGTACGACGCGCGGCCTTGGGTCATGGAGCGCAAGCTGGTGGCGTAGCCGAACATCTCGGCCAGCGGCACGTACGAATCGATGATCTTGGCTCCGGCGCGCTCCGTCATCTCGTTGACCTGACCGCGCTTGGAGTTCAAATCGCCGATGACGTCTCCCATGTACTGCTCGGGCGTCACGACTTCCACGCGCATGATCGGTTCCAAGATGGCTACGCCGCCTTGCCGACACGCTTCCTGGAACGCCATGGAGGCGGCGATCTTGAAGGCAGCTTCGGACGAGTCGACTTCGTGGTACGAACCGTCGAAGACCGTGGCTTTGATGTCCACAATGGGATAACCCGCGATCACGCCGCGCGTCAGGGCTTCTTGGATGCCCTTGTTGATCGGCTGGATGTACTCGCGCGGGATCACGCCACCCTTGATTTCATCCACGAATTCGTAACCCTTGCCGCGCTCGAGCGGTTCGACGCGCAGCCAGCAATGGCCGTATTGCCCGCGACCGCCCGACTGGCGGATGAATTTGCCTTCGGCTTCGGCCGTTTTCTTGAGCGCTTCCTTATACGACACCATCGGTTTGCCCACGTTGGCTTCGACTTTGAACTCGCGCTTCATGCGATCCACGATGATCTCGAGGTGCAGCTCGCCCATGCCCGCGATGAGCGTCTGGAGCGTCTCTTCGTCGGTGCGCACGCGGAACGATGGATCTTCTTCGGCCAACTTCTGCAAGGCCACGCCCATCTTCTCTTGGTCGGCTTTGGTCTTGGGCTCGATGGCGATCTCGATGACCGGTTCGGGGATGGTGATGGATTCGAGGATGATCGGATGGTTTTCGTCGCACAGCGTGTGGCCGGTGAAGGTCGACTTCAAACCCACGGCGGCCGCGATCTCGCCGGCATACACATGGTCGACGTCCTCGCGCGCGTTGGCGTGCATGCGCACGATGCGGCTGATGCGTTCACGTTCGCCGGTCTTGGTGTTAAGGACGTACGAACCGGCGGCCAGGTTACCGGAATACACGCGGAAATAGACGAGCCGGCCCACGAACGGATCTGACACGACTTTGAAGGCCAAAGCCGCGAACGGGCCGTTGTCGTCCGCCGGACGTTCCTCGATATTATCTTCTTCGCCGGGCGGATAGCCTTTGATGGCCGGAATTTCGAGCGGTGAGGGCAGATAATACACCACGGCGTCGAGCAAAAATTGCACGCCTTTGTTCTTGAGCGCCGAGCCGCACAGGATCGGGAAGAGTTCTTGATGGAGGACGGCTTTGCGCAGCGCCGTGCGAATCTCGTCCACGCTCAATTCAGCGCCGCTCAAATATTTGTTCATCAGCACCTCGTCGGTCTCGGCCAGCGCTTCCAAAAATTCGGCGCGCAGCTTTTTGGATTTCTCCAGCATTTCAGCCGGCACTTCGCTCTCTTCGATCTCTTGGCCCATCTCGTCCTTATAAATCTCGGCCTTCATGGTGATGAGGTCGATGATACCTTTGAAATTCGCTTCGGTTCCGATGTTGAGCTGGATCGGATAGGCGTTCTTGTTGAGTTTGGTGCGGATGGATTCCACGTCCTTGTCGAAGTCCGCGCCCATGCGGTCGAGTTTGTTGACGAAGCAGATGCGCGGCACGTTGTACTTGTCGGCCTGGCGCCACACGGTCTCGGACTGCGGCTCGACTCCGGCGACGCCGTCGAACACCACGGCCGCGCCGTCGAGCACGCGCAAGCTGCGCTGCACTTCGATGGTGAAGTCGATGTGGCCCGGAGTGTCGATCAGGTTCAAGCGCGTCCCCTTCCAAAAACACGTCGTGGCGGCGGAGGTGATGGTGATGCCGCGCTCGCGCTCCTGCTCCATCCAGTCCATGGTGGCCTCGCCTTCGTGCACCTCGCCGATCTTATGTTTGCGGCCGGTGTAAAAAAGCACGCGCTCGGAGACGGTCGTCTTACCGGCGTCGATGTGAGCGATGATCCCGAAGTTTCGGGTGTTCTCGAGTGAGTATTCTCTGGGCATAGTTGGTTTGATTTATTGGCACGAGAACCTTATATCTTGTCCGAGTTCCTTGCCGTGATTGATGCTGGCGCAGACTTTGAAATTCAGGCTGTCGCTCATCGGTCGGTACTCGACATCCGCGTAATAAGAATCGTTATCGCCACCGGAAGTCTGAGCCTTGAGATAATAATTCTGATACCGGTCATTTACGTCTCGGAACAAGGAAAGATTCTCCAGGAATCCTGCTTGGTTAGGTCCGCCGTTCACGGCAAAAAGTTTCGATTCCATCGCGCCGCCAGCCGTCCCACCCTCACCCGGCGCGTCCTGGATAAAGCCAAAATACCGGAACTTCATCAAGCTCCATCCAGAATTGCCATCAAAATTATCAGGCTTGAGCTTTTGGTCTTTAAAGGATACGGCGCGGACAATCGAGACAGCTTCTTTCTCGGTGACACCGTTGGTCTTGGTCATGCCGAAACCGTATTTCATCAGACTGATTTCCAATGCGTTCGTATAACAGACTTTATGGATGCGCCACCCGTCTGAATAATCTTTCTTTATTTTTTCTTCTAAGCCCGAGGGAAAATTATATACATTCAGATTGTTGTTCATTTCCCAGATAAAATCATCATAAGTCTGAAATCCGTCCAGGCAAACGGAAAGGACAGAAAAATCCACGATCTTCAGGTCTTTTTTAATCTCTTTGTCTTCTTGGGTCTTAGGATATTCGATGGTCCCATCCGGTTTAATCGGATAATCCTGCTCGGTCCGTTTCGTTTGCTCCGGCGGCTGGATTTTACCGACCGGTTCCGCTTTTGCGCAGCCCGCTCCCAGCAAGACCAAAAGACCGGCGATGACCGCGGTCTTCAAGAATCGGGCACGGGGGGCGTCGTCCATACCGCTTAGCGCGCAAAGTGCGCGAAGGCGCGGTTGGCCTCGGCCATGCGTTGCACGTCCTGCTTCTTTTTCACGGCGTCGCCGGTGTTCTCGGCGGCGTTCAAGAGTTCGGTCGAGAGCTTTTCGGCCATGGGTTTGCCTTTGCGCGAGCGCGCGGCGGTCAAGATCCAACGGAAAGCCAGTTGGTTGCGGCGATCGGCGCGCACTTGGATAGGAATCTGATAGTTGGCACCACCCACGCGGCGCGAGCGGACTTCCAACAGCGGCGCGACATTCTTGATGGCTTCGTTGAATACATCCAATGCCGGCTTCTTGGCTTTTTCTTCCATGATGGCAAAAGCTGCGTAGACGACGCGTTGGGCCGTGGATTTTTTGCCGTCCTTCATCACGTAATTGATGAACTTGGCCACGATGGGGTTGGCGTATTTCTGGTCGGACAGGGTCTTCCGGCGAGGGGCTTGTTTTCCGCGCATAGTATAGACAATTACAAATTACAAATTACAAATGACGAATTCAGGCGCATCCAATTTGGCATTTGGCATTTGGCATTCGTCATTTAGGTAATTATTTCTTCCCTTCCTTCGGGCGCTTGGCGCCGTAGACGGAACGGCTGCGGCGGCGGTTAGCTACGCCCTGGGTATCGTAGACGCCGCGCACCACGTGATAGCGCACGCCCGGCAAATCTTTGACGCGTCCGCCGCGCAAGAGCACGATCGAGTGTTCTTGCAGGTTGTGTCCTTCGCCCGGGATGTAGGCCGAGACTTCCATGCCGTTCGACAAACGCACGCGGCAAATCTTGCGCAAAGCCGAGTTCGGCTTCTTCGGGGTCATGGTGGTCACCTTGGTGCACACGCCGCGTTTGAACGGCGAGCCTTTGGAAAGTTCGGTGCGCACCCGATGCAAGGTATCAAAAGTGAACTGCATGGCAGGGCTCTTGGACTTGGTCTTGTTCGGATGGCGACCGTGACGGACGAGTTGGTTGATGCTGGGCATGGCGTTAGTTCAAAACTTAAAGCTTAAAACTCAAAGATTCTGACTGTTCAGCCAAAGCTTCAAGTTTTAAACTTTAAGCTTTGAATTTCTTCTTTTGTGGGCAAAATATAACAACTAAACCCCCTAAGAGTCAAGGGTTTTGGGTGATGAGCCTCAAGACAGCAGTATTTTGGGCAAAAACAAGCCAATCAGGGCAAAAATCCCGGCCATGAAATACAGCGGCCAAAGACCGTATTTTCGGGCCGACGGCGCATTTTTGATAAAAAGGTAAACGGTCATGAGAATCGCGATGAGTCCGAACGCCCAAGCATCGGGTTCGCGCGCCACGCCAAGCGCGGCCAGGATGACAAGTCCCGCGTACATGGCCAGCCAGCGCCCCGAGTCTGTTTTGGCGCGTCCGCGGACAAACTCCAACGCACCCAAAAGCACGGCACAGCCGAGCAGAAAATAGATGAAGTCAGGAAAAACCATGCCGGACCTAGTCCCAAAAGCCAAGCCCGCCCAAGCCAAAGACGCATATATCAAGACCAAGCCGAAGAATTTGAGTTGCGGTGTCTGGTCCCAAGCGCAAGCGGAAAAAAGCCAAACCGCGAACGTCGCCGCGGCAACACCGACGAAGACTTGCCATCCGAGCAGAGCGGCGCCGAAAAGCGCGAGCGCGAGGAGAGCGTGGATCAAAAACTCGAATTCATGCGGCGCGATGGCACCGGAGGGCAAAGGATATTCCGGATGCTCCGTTTCGTGACGGGCGAGCGCGGCCGCATCTTGCCTGAAGCGCCGCCACAAGATCCAAGTGAAAACGGAAAAGGCAAAAATCGCCAGAGCGGTCAGGTTGGCTGCGCCTGAACTCGCCGGACGCACCGACCAGGCCAAACGCATCGAGAGCACGACGAGGATGAAGGCCGCGACCGGCTCGAAATCCGTGACGCGGCGCAAAAGTTTTTTCCAGGGCAAAGTCTTGAGCCCAACCCAGGCCAGCGCGGCGAGCGCGGCGAGGTAATACACTCCGGCTTGCCAGGCATAAATCGCGGTCTCGGCTTGGCGACCGAGCGGCGCCAAAAAACGGTCCGTCTGTCCCTCGGTCCAATATCCATCCACTTGCAGGTTAGCCAAGAGGCGCAAGATGTCACGCGAATCTTCGGGGCCGGTGAGGTTGGCGGAGGCAATCCACGCGATCCAGCTGAAAGCGTGCGCCAAGAATGCAGCCAGCAGATAAAAAAGCGCCGCTGAAAGCCAAGTGCGCCGTCCTAAACCTTGGCGCTTATATAGGATGACAAAAATCCCGAGGGCAAAAACCGCGGGGAGAAAGCGCTCTAGCGTCTCCGCTCCGCCGGAAAAAGGAAAAATTCCGAAGGTCAAAATCGAGACTACGGCCGCGCCTGGCGTCAGCAGCGTAAAATACGTCCCATCATTCCAAAGTTGTAACGCGGAAAGGAGCGCCGCCGATCCGCCGGCCAACGCCGCGAGATGCGCGGTCGAGGCCAGCGCTTGCTCGCAACGCAGCCGTCCGCAGAAGACCAGCGTCACGACGCTCAAGACGGAAAGAAAAAACAACGGCGGCAAAAATCTGAACACGACCTCATGCAGCGAAACTGTCGGCACGGCGGCAAAAATCCCGGCGGCCACCGGCACGAGCAATCCTAAGCCGAGCACAACGCCGATGAACTCGATCAAACCTAAACCGCGTCTCCCCTCCCAAGTCAGCTTCATATGATCCCGGGGATGGAGACGAAGTTAGACACGACTCCAAAAGCGAAATTGATCAGACCGGAAAAAAGCCCCAAACCCATGACCGAGTCGAGGATCACGAGCATGAGCAAGAGATATGGGCCTTGTTGCAGGATGAAGTTGCGGAAAACCGTGTATTGCGGCTTGTCCAACAGGGCGAGCAAAACTTTCGATCCGTCGAGTGGCGGCAACGGGATGAGGTTGAAAGCCATGAGCGCGACATTGAGTTGCGCGGCGATGAAGAGGAACAAGGTGAACAGATTGCTCGCACCTAACCGCACGCCAAGCGTAGACAGCAAAAAGAGGCAGACGGCTCCGAAGATAAAGTTGCTCACGGGCCCGGCTAAAGCGATGAGCACCGGTCCCCATCTTTGGTTCTTGAGATTGTACGGATTGTAAGGCACTGGTTTGCCCCAACCAAAACCGATGAAGAGCACGGCCAAGAGTCCGAACATGTCCACGTGCGCGGCGGGGTTCAAGGTGAGGCGGCCCAGGCGCTTGGCCGTCGAATCGCCCAAGAGCGTGCCGGCCAAAGCGTGCGAAAATTCGTGTACGCTCAAAGCGACCAAGAAGGCCGCGACCCAGACGATGAAGACCAGGGGTTGTGAGAAGAGATAGGAAAACATGGGTCGAGAATGAAAGTTTTAGGTTAAACCCGTTTACCACGTCGCTCGCGAGCGACGTGGCTTGCCAAGAATACCGTATTCGTGTACATTTCGGAACACGAAAGGTTAACTTAAAACTCAAAGTTCAAAGTTTAAAGCTTTTTGTAAAGGGAAACGAATTGGAACGACCTAAAACTTTAAGTTTTAAACTTTAAGTTTTGAACTATCTCTATGTCCAGAAAAGACCAACTCACAGGCCGCGGACCGAACTTCGGAAACTCGCGCAGCCATTCCAACATCGCCACCAAACGGCGTCAAAATTTGAATTTACAGACCGTCAAGATCGACGGCGTGCGGGTGCGCGTCTCGGCGCGGACGCTCAAAACGCTGAAGAAAATCATGGCGGAACTCAAGGGCGAAAGGCCCACGCTCAAGCAGAAGCGAGCCACCAAACGCGTAGAACGCGCGGCTAAGAAAACGAAATAGCGGTAGTCCTTCGACAAGCTCAGGAACTATTACTAATTATTCCCCGAGCGCAGCGAAAGCGAAGTCGAAGGGACACCTGAAACAAATTACGTCCCGGCATCAGCCGGGGCGGTTTTTATATTCCAGGCTCATGAGCAAAAAAAGAGGATGTCATTCTTGAGGCCGTCTGACGGCCGAAGAATATTCCAATTCCTTTAGGTATAGGAAGATCCTTCGCTTCGCTCAAGGATGACAATTGCTTATATTTTTTGGCTACCCTCTACCATCTATTTCATCTGTACACCCTCTTGACGAAAGTCATTTTTTATGCCAAATTGTGACGATGCCTATGAGAGGAGTCATGCATGGGTACGCTCGTTCAATTCAATCCGAAGGCACGTTCGAGGATGACCATGGCCTGTCCGCACAAGCCGGCGGCGCGGGACGAGGATAAGCCGGATTTCGAGATCCGCGGCTTCTGCCTTGTCTGCGAACAGCCGGTGGTCCAAGGCGAAGGCGGGCAATACGGCGCGGACTGGATCCACGCCAAATGCCTGATCGACGACAATCTCACCAAAGGTTGGAAGGCAGAGCAAGGCTACATCTTCCACCTTTTGGCCGATCCGTTCGGCAAAGTCATGGGCATGGCTGCGGTCCGGCATCTCATCGACCCGTTCTTCTACGAGAACCTGAACTACGCCCAGGCTTTCACCAACTTCGTCTCACTCGAGACGCTGCTCAATTCCACGGAGCAGGTCGCAGAAGACCGACGGCACTTCGCCCTCCGGGCGTTGGCCATAGCCAAAGACCACCTCCGTGCCTACTTGCGTCTGCTCAAGTGAGCAGCGACGCCAAACCAAGACCCCGTTCACTGAAAAGTGGACGGGGGCGATTTTTTTTTAAAACAGAGGGTAGAGGGTAGAGGGTAGCCAAAATAAAATCGAAGGCTGCGTAGGGGCGACCCAACGGGTCGCCCCTACTTGTTTTCAAAACCACCGGCTGTGATGCCGGTGGCTGTTTTTTTTACGCGGCTTCTTGCATGCGATCCGGACCTTGGCGGCGTTGCGCAAAATTTACGTTGCGTTCCAAGGCTGCGGTCTTTTCGTTGACTTCATCCAATTCATCCAACAGCTTGCGCAGAGGCTCGCTCATGGCGCGCTTTTTTTCGCCGGCTTCGGTTATCCCGATGTCACGTCGCGAAGCTTCGAGCTCGGCCGCGACGGTCTGCGGCGTCTCCGGGCTGAAATAATTGGGGAACTGGGCTTCGGGGATCTTTGATTCCTCGACCTGCTTGTAGAAAGTCCCGACCGATTGCTCGGCGCTCAAACCTTTGAGCTCGTTCATGAATTGCTCGCGCTGCTTGTTCAACTCGGCTTGGCGCTGCTTGAGCTCCGCCAACTCGGCTTGCATTTTGGACAAATCTTCCGCGGAACTTTCTTTCGCGGCTGCGACGTACTCGGGATTCTCCACCAAATCCGCTTTGCCTTCGTAGGCCGCTTCCTTGCCGCTTACGACGCGGGCCGCGATGCGCTTCTCGAATTCGTCGAGCGCCTTGCCTTCGGCTGCGACCTGGCTCAAATAATTTTCACGCGTCTTAAAATCAAAACCTGACTTGTCGGCCAGCTTGGTCCGTTCGATCAAATCCTGCCGCTTGGCCGAGACGTAGGCTTTGGCCTCGCTCACTTTTATGTACGGCATGTCTGGGCGCAGACCCTTGATGCGTCCACCTTCTTTGATCAAAGCTTCGGCTTGGCCGGGCATAGCCGGAGGCAATTTTTGCTCGACTTTGGCTGCGGCAGGTTTCTTTTCCGGAGCTGCAGGCTGTTTCCCTAACAGTCTATCGAAAAGTCCCATATATGTGTAGAAAATGGATTATGTGCATTATTTTAGCAAAAAAAGAGCTTTTTGTCAACTTGTTGAAGAGAGGATAGAGGGTAGAGAGTAGCCAACCTGGGAAACGTGGAAAAAATCATTGTCATCCTGAGCGAGCTTCAAGCGAGTCGAAGGACCTTTATAAGAAAACTCGGAACCGATGCTGATAAAGGTCCTTCGACTTCGCTAGCGCTTCGCCCAGGATGACAATGATTTTTAGGTCAGGTCTTGGCTACCGTCTATCCCTCACCTGACGCTTTTTGCCATGCTTCGATGCAACTCTTTTTCGAACATGGACGGGACGATTTTTTCGGCCGTGGGTTTTTTGACGAAAGCGGCCAGCGCAGCGGCGGCGCGGAGTTTTATGGCGTCCGTGACTTGCAAGATGTTCTTGTCGAGCATGCCGCGGAACAATCCGGGGTAGACCAAAGCGTTGTTGAGCTGGTTCGGATAATCGCTGCGTCCGGTGGCGACGACGGCCGCGCCGGCACGCAACGCTTGGTCGGGCATAATTTCCGGCGTCGGGTTGGCCAAGGCAAAGATGATGGGACGAGGCGCCATGCTGCGGATCATTTCCGCATCGAGCACGCCGGGCGCGGAGACACCGACGAACACGTCAGCCTTGCGGATGACGTCGCGCAACGATCCTTTTTCGTTCCGCGGGTTGGTGAAAGTGACCAGCTCTTGCTTGGACGGGTTCATCCCCTCTTTGCGTCCCGCCCAAATCGCTCCGCTCCTGTCGCAAGCGACGATGTATATGAAACCCGCCAGATGCAGCAGATGCGCGATGGCGAATCCGGCCGCGCCCGAACCGTTGATGATGATTCTGAGTCTAGTTTTATCCTTCCGTCCCGTGACTTTTAGCGCGTTAGTGATGCCGGCCAAGGCCACGATCGCGGTGCCGTGCTGGTCGTCATGCATGACTGGAATTTTGAGCGTCGCGGCAAGACGTTTTTCTATCTCGAAGCAGCGCGGCGCCGAAATGTCTTCGAGTTGGATGGCGCCGAAAGACGGTTCCAGGGCTTGGACGATCTTGACGATCTCATCCGCATCCTGCGTCGCCAACACGATAGGTACCGCATCTACTTGGGCGAAACGCTTGAAGATTGCGCTCTTGCCTTCCATGACCGGCAACGCGGCCAAGGCGCCGATGTTACCCAGACCCAAGACAGCCGAACCGTCAGACACGATGGCGACGGCATTCTTGCGCCAGGTCATGACGTCGGCTAATTCCGGTTTGGCCGCGATGGCGGATGAAACCGCGCCCACGCCCGGCGTATACACCAGCGCCAAATCCGAACGATTATTGATCGCGCACTTGGCGGAAATCGAAATCTTGCCGCGTAACTTTTTATGCAGGGCGAGAGAGAGTTTTTTTATATCTGGTTTCATTGGAATTCTGGGTTCTAGGTTCTAGGTACTAGGTTCTGGGTTTCTAAACCTAAAACATAGCACTCATAATCTAGTACCTTTTTGTCTGTAATTTCTATCCGAACGGACGCTCTTTAGTATCTTCGATTATCTTCATCGCCTCTTCGACGGTATCCACGACGTTCATGATCGAAATTTCGTCCATGCCGATGAAGCGTTCTTCCTCGCCCATGGTTTGCTTGACCCAATCGAGGAACGGATTCCAATACTTGCGGCCCATCAAGACGACCGGCACGTTGCGCGGGATCTTGCCGGTCTGGATCAGGGTGACCATCTCGGTCATCTCATCCATGGTGCCGAAGCCGCCGGGAAAAAATACGTAGGCCTGCGCCGAAGCGGACAACATGACTTTGCGCGTGAAGAAATAATGGAAGCCGATGGATTTGGTCACGAATTGGTTGCGCCGCTGCTCGGTCGGGAGCTCGATGTCCAGGCCGATGGATTCGCCGCCCGCCTCGTGCGCTCCCCAGTTGGCCGCTTCCATTATCCCCGGACCGCCGCCCGTGATCACCGTATATCCCCGCTTGGCCAACGCCCGTCCCATGTCCTGCGCTAATTTGTAATACGGATTATGCGGCATGGCGCGCGCGCTGCCGAAGATCGTCACTTCGCCTTTGAGTTTGGACAGGAATTCGAAGCCTTCGATGAACTCGGCCATGATGCGGAAGATTTTCCAGTTGACGTTTTCCGTGAACGAAGGACCTTCGGTCGGGACGCAACGATTGCCCGGCGCGCACAGCCAGTGGCTGTAGCGTTTTACTCCGGTCTCGCTCAAATGCATGGTGACTTTCTTTTTGAGCAACGGGGCTTTGGATTTGGGAGGCATAGAGGAGGGTGAATTTGGAATTTAGAAGTTGGAATTTGGAAGTTAGAAGCTGGAATTTGGAAGTCAGAATTCCATATTCCACATTCTAAATTCCATATTCTATATTCATTCTTTATCTTATTTCATCTTATTTCTTCGAGCAAATGCGGATCGCGCAGAGCTTCTTCGATGCCGTGCATGAATCTTTCCAGTTTATTGCGCTGCCAACACGGCCCCAACGCGATGCGTTCCGGTTTGTTTCCGGAGCGGCGGAAGATGACGGACTCGAAACCTTTCTCGAGATTGAAGCCCTGATGCACCAGATAGACCGCCTCAAGTTCCGCCAACTCGTAGCTCTTGGAACTGGACATGAGCGATTTATATTGGACGCTCCCGTCACTCAAGAATAATTTTTCCGTCACGCTGTCGAGCAGATAGATCCACGAGGCCGCGAACAGGATGAAAGCGATGGCGCGCTGCGCTTGGGTCACTTCGGGCAGCATGAAAGCCATGACGAGTACGGCGCCCATGACCAGACAGACCGCCAAAAGCACCGCCCCGCCCAACGAGACCAACTCGGCCCGCGCCTCGCGCAAACTCGCGATCTCCGCCTTGCTCTCGTGAGGATGGCGCGGGGAAAAGACAGCCAAAATTTCCTCTCGCATACCGCTGCATGGTAGACGATGCGCCGGATTCCGTCACGCGGCATCGCCCCTACCCCATAAGTCACCGACCTGATCCAACGATTCGCATAAATCGCGTCTACCTGTAAATCTCGCGTCGATGTCCGACGGCGATGATGACTATTTTCTTCTTTCCGCGATCGACCACGGCGACCGCACGATAGTCCCCGATGCGGAAACGGATGTCGCCGATTCTCGCATTATGCAGAACAACGGCGTGGCGCAACGGATTTTCTTGTTTCGCGATCCAGGCGAGTTTTTTCAAGATTCTCTTGAGGATCGGCCTTTCCAACGCACGGAGTTGCTTTTCAGCGTCGGGGAGGAACTTGAACTCATACGCCATACTCCTTGGCCAACGTTTTCAATGAAACGCCCTTGTTCTTCTTCATGTCTCGTCTGGCTTGGGCGACACGCTTGACGAACGGGCCGCTCGCCAGCGCTTCTTGACTCTCGACGAGATCGGCAAAATCTTCGTTGGACAGGAAAAAACCGACCGTCTTGCTTCCACGGGTGACCCGGGTGATTCCGCGAAGCATGCGGGAGGGGTTCTTCTGGATCTCTCGGATGGAGGCGATGCGCTCCTCGGCAAGAATGGAAAAGGTGTCCATATATGTATGTAATGATTTACATACATAGTAGCCCCACCCAAACGAGCCGTCAAATCCAAAGGTCACAGGGGTTCAAAAAGATGTCTTGTCACGTCGCTTGCGAGCGCCGTGACTTGCGGATGACGAGGAAATAGTCGCCACTTTCCCATTTGCGTCCGGGACCGCTGCTGACCAGGCGGCGCATGTCGCCGAACCAACTTAGACACGGGACGTGGCGAGTGCCGGTGGAACGCGAAAAAGGAGAAGCGAGAACATGGACACAGCGTGCATTTATATGTTGAAGCAATCTCTCTTCATCGGTCAGTGTCTCAAGATCCGCTTCCGGCTTCCAATTATCTTTGGCGAAGGCAAGAGATTCTTCGAGGGTCGCGGGACGATAACCGTCCTCATCGATGGCCTCCAAAATTTCCTCGATAGAAAGATAGGGCGGGTGGTCTAGGTTTTCTTGTTTCTTTCTTGCGATGACATCTCCGATATCGAAGACTGTAGCCATGAGTCCTGACTCTTTTTGCTCTTTGGCCTTAGCGAGCTCTTGCAGCAACTCCTCCCGCTTCCTCTGATCGTCGAAGCCGATGTCTTGAAGATCTTGGTCCGTCAATGCGAAATCGGACATCGGACGACCTTCGCGGTATTCGTCTTTCCAAATAAAATCGAACTTGAAGCCGGTATGCTTGTTTTTCAGGATGTCGTTCGAGGGAAGTTCTGAAAACGTCGGGATATCCCGAAGCACAAACTCTCCTTTCCTCTCGACCGCTTCCTTAAATGCCTTGAATAAATCCGCCACCTTCCGCGCATCTTGGGCTGATAGCTTTTTATTCTCTTTCAGCTCTTCGAAGTTCTTGGCTCCATATTTGGCGTAGACTTCTTTTATCTGCGCCGCGAGGTTATCCGCGTATTTTCTCACGTTCGTCGGCAAATCATGCCGCCCGATGTGGGCGGTGGCGAGATTGGAGCTTTTTTTTTTGGGGGGGGGTTCGAAGGGGTTGGCTTTCATGCTATCAGGAGTTTAGACCAGAAAACCCACATAATCAAAGCCAACGCAAAAGACGGCGCGTGCCGTCTTTTGTTGCTTTGGAAATCTAGCTTACAGCACCGCTTCCTTCGCGGCCTTGGCCAAGCGGAACTTGACCACGGTCTTGGCCGGGATTTGGATCGTCGCGCCGGTCAACGGGTTGCGACCGATGCGCGCCTTGCGCTGCACTTTGACCATCTTGCCGAAACCGGGAACCAGGAACTCACCAGCTGCCTTGACCTGTTTGTAGGCCATGCTCGCCAGCATGTCGAGCAATGTCTCGACATCCTTTTTTGACTGACCGGACTTTTCGGCGAGTTCGCGGATGATCTGCGCCTTGGTCATTTTTGCCATATGGGCTTAAAAAAATGTTATATCTTGAACCGTCTGAAGCGCGGCCCTAAAGCTCGCGTCTGACGATTAGATATGAATTAAGAGTTCGACGGGAACAGAATAGGGCAGTTTCAAAGGGAAAACAAGGATTTCCATCCACATGTCAAGGGGCAGGGCTAAAGATTGTCAACAATAATGCGGGTTTGGAGTGATGCCTGGACGCAAGGGAAATCTCAATACTTCATTTTTTCTTCTAACTTTAGATAAAATATAGCTTCTGGCTATTCGACATTTTAGGCAACAAAAAAACGCACCTGACGGCGACGTGAGCGAGGCATGTCGTTTGCGAACGATGTGCCAAACGTTCTCGTTGCCGTGCCGGGTGCGCTTAGAGTAGTAGGAATATTGGTCAGCCCGACACTGCTGATTTCAAGGAGCGCGCTGCCGCGAAGGTCATTTCACCTCGAAAGAGGCACATTCCGGACTTTGATTTCTTCGAGCTTAAGGATCGAAAACTCCTCGTTCCCCTGCCGCTTGCGTTTGATGTAAGCCAGCGCCTTCTTGATGGCTGACGCATCGTCAGGCGCGTTGAACACGTAATCAGGGTTGTACCCCCGCTGGTGGAACTCTCCGTCATTCCGCCAGTACTTCGCGCGATATCTTAGCATTACACTACCCTCGTTTCTTTTCGCAAGGCTTTCGGCCAATGAAGCCGCTGCTTTTTATGAAGAACTACCACAGAGTAAGCCGATAATTATTGTTTCGTCAAGGAGCGAAGTGATAAAAAGAAACGCGCTCTGTTACGAGCGCGTGGGTTGAGCGGAGAGTGGAAGGTTATGCGCCTCTGACTCTCTGCAGGGCTTGGCGGAGCCGTTCCTTCTCGCTTTCGCGGAGAATCGGAACTCTGCTCAAATCATCAAGCCAATCTTCGACCGACGCATGACCGTCGCGCCAAAGCTTGAAAAAGGCGACGAGATCGGTGTCCAGGATGTAGCGCCGGTAGACCGGGACTCCTGAATCCGTGAGGCCGGCTTGACCCTTCACGGTGTCCAGTCCTCCTCCGCCGCCTTGAGCTGCTGTCCAATTGAGCATCCGCGCGATCTCGACGTAGCTCAACGCTTCATCTGGCTCCCTCGGTTCCCTGTCGACGAAGCACAGCGCGAACTCCGTCAGCGTGTTCATGAACTTGCAGCGAAGGTACAATCTACCGACTTCGGGACGCCAATTTTTCATTCGAGACTCCCTCCTTAGTCGTCCGATGGCAAGGCTTTGATAGCACCGACTGATCTAAAAGTCAACCCCTGGAAAGCCAACGAGCGGAGGATTGACATTTCAGACTTTTTGCACTAGCCTCCACCTGTTGTTCTCTGGACAATTCGTGTTTTCCAAGGAGGCAGTGACAATGAGCATTTCTCGAACTTCTTTCGTGTTGCGCACAGCAATCATATTCGTCGTTACCACGCTTGGCCTGGCGGGATGCAGTTCAGAAGGGGGCGGCGCAACAGGAAGCGGAGGCAGCGCGGGGAACGGCACGAGCAGCACGTGCCATGATGCCTGGCCAAGTCGACCACAGCGTCCTCTGACCGAGACGTATGACGCGCACTGCGACGGGACGCCGAGCTGGTGCAAAAAGTACACGTACGACGAGCACGGCAACGTCACTCTCACGGAAGTAGAACCTGGTTGCAACGGCACGCTAACGCCATATGAATGCACTTCCTACGTCTACGACGCGCAAGGCAACGCGACGCGGATCGATACCTACGATGGCTGCGGCGCCGACATTACGGCTTGCGTATTCAAGGAATACGACGAGCATGGCAATGCTACGAAAACATGGCATGGCATGATTCCTGATTGCACGACCAAGACGCTCGAAAAGTGCATGCAGTACGAGTACGACTCGGGCGGGCGGATCATCAGCTCCATTCTTTACTTGGCCACTACCCCGGCAGATGGCGTTTGCCCGTCGACCCCCAGCCATTGTACGCACTACACGTATGACGAGCGCGGCAACATGCCCAGAAAGGAAATCGATATGACCTGCGGCGACACCAGTATCGAGTCTTCCGGCTCCGGTCCATGGTGCTTCGACTTCACCTGCGACAGCGCGGGCAGGGTCATCGCGGAGGACTTGCACCAACCGTCCGGCAACGGAACGGTTTGCGGTCAATCGCCCACCGACTGCTCGACGTACACATACTAGAGGAGCAGCGCTTCCGTCGAGGTGGGCGGCGGCCAACGACTTAGATAGCAGGATCGACTGATTCTGCTATCTTTTTTGTTTCACGAGAAATCCTCACCCTATTCGAATGCGAATAAAGTTCAACCTCAGGACTAATTTCTTGAACCTAAAGGGCACCTCTATTTAATAATTCTCTTTGATCATCCACAAAAATACTTCTATCGACCCTTTCCCAATTAAACTTATTCAATATTTCAACCGTTACATCCAGTGCTAATACTGCGGCATTTTTATCAAGATCATCTCTTGAAATAACCCGCTCAGTAGTTAGCACTCCTCCTGGATATTCGCATACATACGAACTATTCAACATTCTAGAAGATGAATTCCAAAAAAAGAGCATCCTGCTATTAACATCATGCAGTTCTATTATGACTTGCATACCTTCGATGCTTGGTATAGCTCTCGATAGACGTGCAGCGAATTCGTAAATTTCTGTGACTGAGTACAGTGTAGAGATTATATCTAGAAACTTCTCTGATTTGGTATTGCATTGTTGCTGAATATATTTTTTTTTCTCTTCATCAATTCTCAAGTCCTCCCTCATCGCAAAATAGTGGACAAATTGGCCCGTTTGATAAAATCGCCAATATTCAAACATTGGGCCTTCAGGCCAATCACAATACGAATGTATACTATTGTCTCCAGCCAACTTAATTCCACCGATATCAATATGCGGGTAATCCCAACCTCTAAAGACAATTTTATTTTTTTCAATTATTTTTTCGCACTCTCCGATTGGAAATATAAGTTTTTCAATAAATTTGTTAGGCCTTATAACAACTTTCCAATAACCTTTGGATTTAATTTTTTTTAGCAGGTCTTCTATTATCATAATTTGTCATTCTTTAAATCTGCATCAAATTTAGTTGCACTCTGTTGTTTAGTAGTCTCCACCTCTTTTGAAACCAAATATTTTATAACTTGTGGTTCTTTAATTTTTGGCCTGGTTCCATCTTTATACTTTGTTTTCACCATACTCCACAACCCCTCACAAGCCTGTAAAATACCCGCAACTGAATTAGTTAATATACGGCTATCCCCTTCGGACTCATTCCCATAGATATACCTTCTATCCTGAACCGCCCACGCATCCCCCATGACAGTACGTACCTGAATTTCACAGAAGAGTGGAATGTTCTCATCTTTATCCCTAAGAACTTTCATGAATGTAAAATGCACTGCTCTATATAATGGATTACTTTTTCTCTCTGGATCATTATCATTCGCAGAATTATTTCTCTTATCATCTTTTTCTACATTTGAATACTGCTGCGGTAATCGTAGTTCTAAAATATTTACTAAATTCACCAAATCATCTTCACAATGACAAACGATGCGAATACCAGCAATATCTTTGATTTCAAGTAAAGAACTGCACTCTTGGTATTTATCGGGCCGGTCTATGTTTCTATTGATTGACGTCAAGGTTTTGATTCTCTTTTTTGTATCTGCTACGTCAATTTTAGCAAATTCACGTTCAATTCCTTTGACAAATTTGTAGACCTCTTTTTGTAGGGCTAAGTATAATTTCTTGTACCTTAGATAATCAATTTTAACTCGGGCCTTGTCCAACATAAATTTACACAGATAAATCAACAACCCTGTCCTCATCCGATTTTGTAACAAACTTCAAAAAAGTTATTCCGAAATCCGTGATTCCTCGAACCTTTACCTCCTGCCCTGATCCGAAGTTGTTTTCCGTAATCATAAACAGTAATCCTTTATAGCCTAATGACATGAGTATCTCATTATGCCAACGGTTTCTAAAATCTAGAGCTGAACCCTGAAAAATATATTGGACCGGTGGCGATGCAGAGCGTGCAGCACGTTCAATATTTACGATGGTAATACTCATCCCTCCTTTCACTTCAGGCAGCTTTGAAATCGGTCCGCCCTCAAACCAGAGACTCAACATTTCAAACTCTTCAAGTGAAATAGTATTCAGCGTCGTGATTAACTTAGTATGCTCATTAAAGTTTAGCTCAATACCGCAAGCAAAGTTCACAATGTAGTTTTTGAGTAATTTGCGCTTTTCTTCATTCCCCTCGGTAATATTGTCACCAATAATTTTCACGAATGCGGTCTTAAACTTATCTGACTGAACAACCTCTGCGAGAATTTTTTGCTCATTTTTCTTAAACTCCTGCAATAAATCGATTGTCTTCTCATTGGCAAAATCCCCAAAATAACCCAGTACAGCGGAGGCGGTGTTAAGGGCTGTGGCCATAAGGGGGTTCGCATTAGCGACAGCAGCGGCCAATAATGGCGCGAAATTTTTTACCGCACTCAAACAAGGTTTTACAATGTCCTTCGATTCCATAATCAACTTTTTTCAATAATTCTTATAGCATTTAAAAAAGTCGAGCTTACCCACCCTTTGTTACAATCTCGCCTTGATTTGGTTCTGGCAACTCAATAGGGGGGTCATTATTAAACATAAAATTTTGTTATTTTGGACAGAATGAGAGGGAATAAAGAAATGATTAATAATATCACAGCCAACCTATACAACCTGACTTTGACTTTTAAAATTTTGTTATTTTTCGTAAACGCATTTTGAGCATCGCTGGTGAGCTGTAAAAGCAAGTCTTTTTCTGATTTTTCTAAATATTCCTTATGTTCAACAAGATTTACGGAAATCGTATTGTAATCCTTGGGCCAGTTGACTTTCAAAAGCAATATCGTTGAAATTCCAAGCAATATTAAACCAGCTATGCCCTCGTAAAATTTAATTCCCTCAAGTCGGCCAACAATAAACGAGAGATAGCCAATACCTAATGTAATTTCAAAGCCCATCAAAACCCCCGCTTTCCCGTCGAGACAATTATCAACGTCTGATAAATAATCAAACTTGCTTTTGATTGATTCAAATAAAACTTTGAATTTATTATTTTCATCCATAATTATTTTTCAATAATTCCGATTTCCCCCTCCGTCAACCCATACAGCTTATAAACCTCCTGATCAATTTCTTGATTTAGTTTTTCGAACCTATTCTTAAAGCTATGATATTTATCCGTATTTGGTGAAAGCGAGAGCAAATCGGATCCGAGTCTTATACAATCCTGTCCCAATCTAACAAGATTCTCTGATTTATTTTTTATATCTTTTGGTATCGGGAGGCGTGCAGTAACGGCATTGTCGAAATGCATGGTACGAATTGCTTTTCCGAAAATGAAGCGGTAAGAATACCAGTTGACCAATTTAGAGTTTAGCAAACACCAAATAACAACAGGCTGAATGTCTTTTTCAAGAGTGATCTGGTTTACGGTATCCAAAATAAAAGAGTTCGTTGTCTGCGGGATACACGCAGTAATCTTGATATGATCCACTGGATTTTCGATGTGCGCAACAATATTTTGTACCAGTACCGAATTATTCTTTATAAAAGCTTGTTTATTTTGAACTTTTTTCGTGCTTATTTTATTTTTTATGCCGACGATGCCAAACCTTTGAACCTGCGCGCCCCCGATTACTTTTGCATCTCCATCATCAGAAACAAATTTCTGAAGCATCGCGCCCCGTTGATTCTGGCTTATGTCGTTAAGCATCGCTGAGTTTGCGCGGATCTTCTTTGCGACCTCCAGCTCCCTTGTCGAAACTCCGTTTAGAAAGAAGCTAAAATCTTGAGCATCCTTTTTACTAATCTTGCCAAGTGTTTTTAAATTACCATCATCAAACTTGCCCGATAAATATTCTTTTGGTTTATTACCTTTGTGCAGCACGAATACTACCTGTTCAAGTTTAACTTCTTTCCAAGCCTTACCGCAATCAATGATTATTTCCAGCGAATCCCCGATGTATTCTCGTATCTTTTCCCAGTTTGAAGCAAAACAAAGCGGTTTCGGAACTATAAAACCCATTCTCCCGCCATCCTTAAGTAAATCGAAGGCGCGCTTAATAAATAGAATTGCCGTATCAGTGGACCCGATATCATAAACTTTTGAAAATACCTCCATCTCTTCTTTCGTGAGTTGGGCGCCATACGGCGGGTTGCCAATAATCACATCAAAGCCTCCTTCCGCAAAAGCTTCTTCAAATTCGGTTATGAAATTGAAAGGTTTGTATTTCTCATCGCCTTCTGAAATCAATGAGTTGCCAGACCGGATATTATGCATCAGGGTCGGCAATTTGGTCTTTTGCGACAAAACTTTCAACAAAAGGTTAAGCTGTGCGATCTCGACAGCCTGAACATCAAGGTCAACTCCAAAAATGTTATCTTTCAAGATATCAAATTTTGAGAAAAGCGACCGTTTGTCCAGGCTGGCCAGAATCTTGTCATAGGCTGCAATCAGAAATGAACCGGAACCGCAGGCAGGGTCAAGAATTTTGAGTTTGGAGATATCCTTAGCCTTGGTGTTCTTCAATACCTCGCCCAAAGTCTCGTTGACTATGTATTCCACGATATATTTCGGCGTGTAATAAACGCCGCTCGATTTGCGCTTTGACTTTTGTTTTTCCTCGACATTCTTGGATTTACTTTGGACATAACTCAAATACTGTTCGTACATTCCGCCCAGCACGTCTGCGGAAATGACCGAAAAATCGTAGCGGTAGCCGTCTTTTGTTGCATAAAGACCTTTGATGATTTCGACAAATACTTTGTCGTCTGCGTTCCACGTTTCACAATAATGCTTGGCGAAAAGTTTTGAGTTATAACCGTTATCAAAATCCCGAAACAGCTCGGTCATTTTTTCATACAGGCTGTGCCTTCGGCCCGCTGTTTCCCAACTCCGATACAGGCCCATTAATACGTCAGGCTCGATTTTTCTATCCTCGGCCGTGCGGATAAAAATCAGACGGTCAAGAATCCTCTGCACGCCCTCGTCCAACTCTTCCTCGGTCAGATTGTTCAATTTCTTGAATTCGCGAGTCAAAGCCTCGCGCCAAGCCATCAAATCCTCGAACAGCTTCTCACTGACCTGTTTCCTCTGGACAAGCTTGCCCCATTTCTGCGCTTCCTTGTCTAACAATTTATTTTCAAAGCTTTCCTTGGACAAAAGCCAAAGCTGTTCAAAACGCAAAAGGTATTCATTCCACGGGATTTCGAAAAATAAATTGTCCTTCACACCCTTGGGCGGAATTTCCGCATTGAAAATTTTGACGCTTTCAAAATCCGTCAGTATGGCCCAGGTCACGCTCTTATTCCAGCTATAGTTAATAGCCTGTTCAGCCCACTTCCATTCGTCCAAATCAACTCTCATGGCCTTAGCTTCCAAGAACATCACCGGGATGTTGTTAAAACGGAATGCTAAATCAACGCGCCCTCCAGATACGGCCTCTTCAGTAGTTACTTCGCTATCTGTGACAAGATTTCTCATGTCCCAACCCAAGCATTCGAAAAACGGCTCAATAAATTCGTTGCGAGTCTGCGCCTCATTATAGGACTTTACCTTTCCCGCTTCGGCTGCTCTTTGATATTTCTCAACGAGCTTTTGGATTTGTTGTTTGGCTTCTTGCTTGCTCATAAAGCTATTCTTATTAAACCATCAACGCTTACATCCAGTTCTAAATATTTTAATTGCATTAATTTTTTCCAAACAATCAATACCAACATAAGGGGTTTTTACCGTTTAGTCAAAGCGGGCTCGAGCTTCGTTCAGCGATTGCAGCTACGTAAAAACTCTCGCATGACGAGAGTTTCTACGTGGTCGGGCCAGTGGGACTTGAACCCACGACCTCTTGCACCCCATGCAAGCGCGCTAGCCAACTGCGCCATGGCCCGAATTTGGTCTAAAGTTGAAGGTCTAAAGTCAAAAGTGAATGCGAATTCCGACGACTTTAGGCTTTATGACTTTTGACTTTCGACTTCTTTGTCGCTACTGCCTATCGCCTACTGCCTACAGCCTTTTTACGCCGTGGACGCAATGTAGCCTAAAATTCCTGACACTTCAAGGGTTGAACCGCGCTTGTATTGACAAAACCGTGAAAAAATGGTAGAAAACTTGATATTTCCTAAACGGAACGTTCTTTCAACCCCTCACCCATGAGGCCAGGATGAAGATCTATACCCATGTAAACGTGGACCTCGATAATGCGGCGAGTGTCTGGGCGGCCCGCGAATTCATCCGCGGCGGCCAAGAAGCTGAACTTGTCTTGGTTTCGGCGAACTGGGACGGCGCGGGGTACATCCCGCGGGAAGACATCGCGGTAGATATGAATGCGGACGGACACGGCATCAAAGGATATCTCCGTGGCGACAACCAGCATTCGTGCTTCGCCAAGTTCATGCGCGAATTCGCGCCGTCCGAAGTCCAGCGTGCTCTCGAGCCCCTGATCAGATACATCGATATGCTCGATACCAAGGGCATGATCACGCAACAGCTGATGGGCGGCGCCAGTTCGGACGCGACGCGGATCGTGGCTTTCACGGGACTCAACAACGTCTTCCGCGCCATCAAGAGCGCCGTGCGCAATGACGCGTTGGTCTGCGAACGCTTCGGCGAGATCCTCGACGGCTTCCTAGCTCTGCACAAAGAGAGCGAAGAGGCGAATCTTTACGCCAAGGAGGCCGAGATCGTCGCCGGCAAGGTCCCGATCCTGCGCAGCTCAAACCCGTCGGCGTCTACCGCGCTCTTCCAACGCGGCTACAAGGTGCTGGTCTACATCGACGGTAACAGCCTCGGGCTGCTCCGCGAGAACCGCGAGAACCTACGCATGGACCGCGACGAGTTCCGCGAGATCGTGAAGCAGGCGGGCGAAGAGCAAGAGTGGTACGCTCATCCTTCAGGCTTCCTATATTGCCGCGGGAGCAGGAAGGCGCCAGCCCAAACGCCGTCGCGGGTCGATCCCCGCGCCTTGGCCGAAGCCGCAGCGCGGCTCCTGGGCTGAAGACTTCAAACGTCCCCGACCGGACTTCCGGTCGGGGCGTTTTTTAAACTAGATTTGTCACTTTCCGCGTGGAAAGTAACCAAAGACGCCGGGGGTTTGCTATACGCTACATGCATGTAGCTTGGTTGCTCTGGCGGCTGGCTGCTTGGCTAAGGATGTTTTCATGAAAAAAGATGAAAGTCGTAGTATCCAGGTGGGGTCTGGGGCCGAGAGTTGAGCGGGCCGCAAGAACGCTTAACTATATACATGTCAGCGAATTCGAGGCCCCAGCGGTTTTTGCATACTTTTTGCCGCCAAAAAGTTTGAGGTGCATTTGATTTTCACATGATATAAAGCTGACAAATAACAAAACCGTAGTCAAGAACAAAGCTAGGTGTGGATTACTCTCTGGATTACCCGGTTGAACCGGGTAATGACAGAAAAAATGTCATCCCGCACCCCCCTCCCCGTCATCCCGGCACCTCGTTCGCGAACGACGTGCCCCGCGCTTGACCACGTATAGCGTGGCACGGCGCGGAATCTCCGGTTCAGAAATCCCGGCTCGTTGGCCGGGATGACAGAAATGTATTCTGAATTTTGTTCACGCAAACGGATTGCCGTCGTGGAATTTTTGCGCCAAGTCCAAAGCTTGTTCTTTGGTCTCGATTTCGCCGCGATCGCGCGCTTGCTCGATGATTTGCATGGCCCGGCCGATCCTCTCGCCGACGAAACCCAAATCAACCAGCTCATGGCCGGTGAGCAAGGTTTGGCTCTTGGGATTTTCCAACCACTCGGAGTGTCCTGCGAGGCGTGAAAGGATTCTTTCTTTTTGCGTCGCCGAGATATCGTGGAGCGCCAAAAAAATGCGTGGATGCACTGGGTATAGCCGCTTACACAAGATGCGCAGCGCGTTGTCGGAAAAGTCATCGGTAAATTCCGCTGCCGACATTTTCTCCACCGGACGGATGATGCGATTCGCGCTGAAAGTGTGTCTGGTCCAAAAATTCGCCCGCGCTTGCTCATCCAGTCGCGACAAAACAACGACCAGCATGCCCTGCAGTTTTTCTTCGCTCGTGAAATCCTTGAGCGCTTGCGCGGTCGATTCGAGTCGCGACAAAAACTCCGTCCAAGCTTTTTCATCTTGCGCGAGAGCGGCGAATTCAAGTTCTTGCTTCTCGAACACGCCGAGCGCACGCCCCAAATCAAAACCCGATTCCGGCCTGGCGGCCAACAAAAGCTTTTTCCATTCCTCACTGATGCGCTCCGCCGAAAGTTCAGCCAGGTCGCCGCGCTGCACCATCTGGCGCATGAGCTTTTGCGTTTGCGCTTCTACCTCCAAGCCGAAACGTGCCACGAACTGCATGGCGCGGTAGACGCGCAGCGGATCTTCGGCGAAGTGCTCGGGATCGGTGATGCGCAGCCGGCGCGCAGCCAAATCCTTCATCCCGCCCAACGGATCCAAAATCTCGTTGCTCAAGATATCCGCGCCCATGGCGTTCAAACTGAAGTCGCGACGCCGCGCGGCTTGCTCAAAACTCATGGTCGGATCGCCTTGCACGCTGAAACCGCGATGACCTACGCCGGTCTTGGACTCGCGCCGCGGCAAAGCCACGTCCAGCTCCGCGCCATCGGCCAACGAAATCTTATAGATGCCAAAGGATCTGCCGACCGGATTGACCCGACCGGGGAAAAGTCGCTGCAATAATTTCTCCAACTCCCCGGCTTCGAGTCCGTAGACTTCGACGTCGGCGTCTTTGGAGCGCACGCCCAAAAGCGTATCGCGCACGAAGCCGCCCACGAACAAAGCCCGCGGCTTAACCGCTCCGTGCCCCTGGGTCTGCACCTCGTAGGCCAACAACTTCGCCGCTTCCAAGATGCGTTCATCTTGCCCGGCGAATGAAATGTCTCGCTGTTTGCTCATCCTAGATGATAAGGATGCCACGGAACGAAGGTTGTCGGCAAACGTGTGAGATGAAAAATGAATTTGGAATTTAGAATATGGAATATGGAATCCTGACTTCCAGCTTCTAAATTCTAACTTCTAAATTCCAAATTCACCGTCTCAGATGACACCGTCGCTACATTCCGCTACCATCTCGGCATGCAGAAGTGGTTGAAGTTGACCAGCGTGAGCCGCAGGCTTTATCGCTTTTTGCGCAATCCGAAAGCCGACTGGAAACCCAAAGCCGCGGTGGCTTTAGGCATCCTATATCTGGTCTGGCCGCTTGATCTGATGCCGGACTTCATCCCGCTCGTCGGTTGGCTGGATGATTTGAGTTTTGAGGCAGCGGTCATCTGGTACCTGGCGCACGCTTTGAACAGCTACGAAGCGGCGCAAAAAAAATAGGACTTTATGTATATTTTCATCCTGCTGGCTTCTCTCGCCTTGGGGCTCATCCTGCCGCACTACGCGGTGCTTCTCGCGCCATACAGCACGATTTTTCTGGGCATCATCTTTTTCCTGTCCGCGCTCAAGATAGATTTGAAGGAAGTGTCGCGTTATCTCAAAGACCGCAAGATGATCGTGCTGGCGAACGCCATCATGCTGGTCATCTATCCGCTGATCGTGTATTACCTCATGCGCTTCATCTATCCCGATTTGGCGCTGGCTTTTTTGCTCCTCGCGGCCATGCCTGCGGGCATGACCTCTCCCCTGCTGGCGGAAATCTGCGGCGGCCGGCAATCGCTGGCCCTGGTGCTTACGGTCACGACTTCGCTCTTGGCGCCTTTCACCATCCCGCTGGTCATCAAATACACGGTCGGCGCCGAAATTTCGGTCGACGTTTTTTCCCTCTTTTTGACCCTGGTCAAAGTCATCTTCGTGCCCTTCATCCTGGCCAACGTCGTCAAATACATCTGGCCGAAAAAAATCAAAGCTTGGTTTCCCGCTTTAAGCCCCATCTCCATGGCGCTGCTCGGCCTGATCATCCTGGGCATCGTGGCCACGCAAGCGGCGACGATCTTGGGCGGGGTGAATGCAAAATTCCTCTTGACCCTGCTCGCGCTTTTCCTGCTGTTCATCGCCTTCCACCTAGTCGGTTATTACTCCGTCTATTGGCGCGACCGCGCTGATCGCATCTCGATCACCATCTGCCTGACTTACATGAACTTCATCCTGGCGATCTATCTCGCGGGCAAATATTTCAATCAACCCGGGGTCGTCGTACCCGTCATCCTCTCGGTCTTGCCCTGGAGCTTGCTCATCATCCCCTTTAAGTTCATGCTGCGCAAAAGCCAATGATATGAACTCGCGTGATATCGAATTCCTGTACGAAATCGGCAGCCTGCGCAACCTGCAGCGCGGCTGGCGTCAGCATCTGGGCGTAGATTGCGCCAACGATCTGGAGCATACGATGCGCGTAGCTTTCCTCGCGCTCATCCTGGCGCGGCGCACCGGCGGCGTAGATGAAAACAAGATTTTGAAGATGGCCTTGGTCCACGATTTGTGCGAGACGCGCGTATCCGACCTGTCATACGTGCAAAAAGTCTATGTGACGGCCGACGAAGACCGCGCCGTGCATGATACTTTGACCGGCACAAGCCTGGCCGACTTCGAGGATGTGCTGCGCGAGTTCGAAGCGCGCGAGACTTTGGAAGCCAAGCTCGTCAAAGACGCGGATAACCTGGATTTGGATTTTGAATTGAAGGAACTTGAGGAAAGAGGCCACCGCGCGCCGGAAAAATGGAAAACGTTCCGGCACCAAGTGCGGAATGAAAAGCTGTATACGCCAGCCGCCAAAGATCTATGGGACGAGATGCAGGATAAGGATCCGGCGGATTGGCATCTCAAGACCAACAAATGGATCAAGCTGGCGGATGCCGGCAAATGAATATGGAGAACGAAACCAAGCGGCCGAAAGTCGGCGTCGGCGTCTGGATAATCAAGGACGGCAAAGTCCTGTTGGGCAAACGCAAAAATGCGCACGGCGCAGGTTCATGGTGCCCGCCCGGCGGCCATCTTGAATGGAACGAATCCATCGAGGCTTGCGCTTTGCGCGAGACCGCCGAAGAAGCCGGCGTCGAAATCACAAACGTCCGGGCGCAAACTTTCACCAACGACGTTTCACTCGAAGAAGATACCCATTACATCACGATCTGCACCGTAGCCGATTACGTCTCCGGCCAAGCCGAGATATTGGAACCGGACAAATGCGAGCGCTGGGACTGGTTCGGCTGGGACGAATTGCCGCAACCGCTGTTCCTGCCCGCGGAGAACATGTTGAAGCAAGGCTTCAGACCGGAAGGACTTTAAGCATGATAGGACTAACCCGTTCGGATGATCGTATATTGTCATTGCGAGGAGTAGCAACGACGAAGCAATCTCCGGAATTCAGAGATTGCCACGCGCGATTAGTCTATGCGCTCGCCACGGCGTTCGCGAACGCCGTGGCTCGCAATGACAAACATATCGCAAAACGCGTAAATCCAATTTAAATATGACCTTGCCCATCGAATACGAAGCGACTTTTCCCGCCATAGATAAAGATGAGATGCGCGCGCGGCTCAAGGCGGCGGGCGCGACGTTGGTCAAAGCGGAATTTTTGCAGCGCCGCGTGGTCTTCAATCTTCCGACCGGACATGAAATCGCGGGCGGCTGGTTGCGGGTGCGCGACGAATCGGACAAAATCACCATGAGCCTCAAGGTGGTGAACGGTAAAAAGATCGAAGACCAAAAAGAAGTCTGCCTCACCGTGGACGATTTCGACGCAGCCGCGAGCTTGCTCGAGAACCTGGGTTGCGCGCGTAAAGCCTTCCAGGAAAGCAAACGTGAAAAGTGGGAGTTGGACGGCGTCGAAGTGACTTTGGACGAATGGCCTTTCCTCGAACCGTTCGTGGAAGTCGAGGCTGATTCCGAAGACAAGGTCAAAGCCGCGGCGCAAAAAATCGGCTTTGATTATTCTAACGCGCTGTTTTGTTCGGTGGACGCGCTATATTCGAAAAAATACGGCTGGACCATCGACTTAATCAACAACTGGCTCCCCTCCATCACCTTCGACGAACCGAACCCGTTCCTGAAATGAAAAACATATTGTCATCCTGAGCCTGTCGAAGGACCTTTAGCAGCTTTCGGTTCGAACGACGCTTAAAAAGGTCCTTCGACTGCGCTCGGCTCGTCGGACGAGCCTTTGCTTCGCTCAGGATGACAATATTTTTTACATTGGGACTCGACATTACCCCGTCTTCGCTCAAGAACCGTCTTCACATTCCGGCTCTTGATGGATCCTGAATTCCGTGTTTATATAGCCACGGCTCTTTTTACGCGTGGAGAATCCATGGAAGACTATAAGAGCGAGACCGTTCGTGCCTACAACCAGTTCGCCGACGACTTCGGGGACAAATTCCAGACTCATTTCAGCGAGGTAGCGGCTGGATTCGCGGCCACCTTCCTGGCCAGCAACCTGCCGGGAAATCGCATCCTGGATGCCGGCTCCGGGCCGGGAGACCACGCCGCCTATTTCGCTTCCGGCGAATGGAAAGTCACCTGCATCGATCTCTCACCCATGATGGTGACATTGTGTCGAGCCAAGGGCCTGGACGCCAAGGTCATGGATCTGGAAAAGCTCGCCTTCCGACCGGATTCCTTCGACGGCATCTGGGCCTACACCTCCCTGCTCCATCTGCCCAAAGCCAAGATTCCGGACGTGGTGCAAAACTTGCGCAAGCTCTTGGTCAAAAACGGCGTGCTCGGCATCGCCATGCTGCAAGGCGCGGGCGAAGGCTTCAAGCAAGATGAACGCTACCCCGACACCAGACGCTGGTTCAGCTACGTCAATCCGGCGGACCTGGACGCGTTGATGGGCCGCGGCTTCGAGCGCCTGCTCCTGGGCAACAAAAACGTCACGGGCAAAAACGGCAGGCTAGTCTTCCTGCACAGCCTCTACCGAAAAACCTGAACCATCGGTCCCGCTACTTGGCGGGGCTTTTTTTAATAGAGGATAGAAAGTAGATGGTAGACGGTAGCCAGAAAAATCAAAAGAAAATGTCATCCTCGTGCGCAGCGAAGGATTTTCCTATACCTTAAGGAATAGGAAGATTCTTCGGCCGTCAAACGGCCTCAAGAATGACATCCTCTTATTTTTGGCTTTTGGCTACCCTCTACTCTCTACCCTCTAATTTAAAACCAAACCGCCCATCGAGGGCGGGTTCGTCCGGAATGCTTTGAGATTTTATCGGCTCGCTCTAGGTGAGCACACCGTCAAAGGGAGCTGACAAGAAAGATCGCTCCTTCGTGCAGTCTCCCCGAGATTGAACGCTGCAGGCCCGTCACCATCCCGCCACGGCGGAAATGGAATCGTGGGTCTAAGGCACGATTGGCCGAAATCTCATTTCAGCACTCCAGACCCTAAAATGGTGTCGTGCTATCAAAACGCAGTCAAGTGGAAAATTTTTTACGTCAACGCGGAAGATTACAAAAAGGCCCCCGAGCAAGGCGCGGGGGCGTGGTTCACGACCAGATTTCGGCAAGCCGGAACCTGATCAAGCTTTTGCGGATGTTGGGGTCGGCCCAATCCAGATAGAGGCGGGTGGGAAAGAGCTTGGGCAAGATGACCTGCAAGAGCAGGCGCAATTTGTACATCTCGTGGTTTTCGCGACCCATCGAGAATTGCTCGTTGACCCAATCCGTCATGAGCTCGAACTGAATCTCGAACCAACGGTCGAAGAGCAGCGCGGAGTATTTGGTGAAGCGCGCATCCTCGGATGAGTTGCGGTTGGTCGGATCCACCGCGCCGGAACGCGAGAGGTTCGAGGCTTGGCCATAGACCGTCCCCGGGACCACGACGATGCTGCGGCGCAGATGCTCGATGCCGCGCTGCAAGTCTTCCAGGTTGAAGAAGATAAGCTTCAAGCCGCACAGATCGTTGACGCTCTTGGGGTTGCGCCGATCTTTGCTCACCAGTTTGAGCGGCGCATTCTCTTTGACGCGCGCCAACTGCAAGACCGGAATCTCGCCGGGGATGAAGCGCATGCCGGGGTACAGATAGACGCAGGTTTCGTTGGACTGATGGCGCTGCGCGGGATCCGGTAGCCATCCCAAATGCTTGACCCGGTAAACGTCATCCGGATCGAGCTCGGCTTTGACCTCGAACGTCGCGCTGCGCCGCGGCTCAAAGTAGGAGGCTTTGAGTTCGCGCTCCAGATCGGACATGTCGCGATCCAGCTCTTGGATGGAATCACCGTGGCGCCGCAGTTCAAAGTACAGCTGGGCCAGGGTCAGCTGGCGCGCCGCTTCGAAACGGATGCGGCGCGAGGCCATGTCGTTGCCCGAGTGGCCGCACAAGCGGAACAGCTCGAACGGATCTTCCTCGGACACGACCTCCAGACGCATCTCGACTTCGTGGCGCAACTGCTTGGAGAAGTATTCACCGACCAGAGTCTCGATGGTGTTCCTGGCCTCGACCACGCTCTCGATCATGAGCTGATAATCGCGCTCGAAATCTCCGAGCCGATAGCTCTTCTTGAGCAAGGTGTAAAAAGCGTTTTGCGCCGCCTTCTTCTTGAGTCCGGCGATCTGGTCCGGGCTTGATCCGGGCACGACGCTCGCCTGCAACCTAGCCTTGGCCAGACGACGCATCGTAGCTTGATACCTGACGCGTTCCCCGGTCAGGATGTCATGCCCCTCCGTGCTCTCAATCAGATTCGGAAAGGCATTGATGAACTCCGGGCACGTTTCCGGTTCGATCGGCTCGGCCAAAAGAGACAGGATGCTCTCGAGATGAGCTTCTTCCCGGCTCCTGCGGCGGGGCAACTCCCTCGGCTGGGTGAATCTGCCCGCATGTTCGCCCCTCTGGGTCTCTTCCAGGGGAAAAGTCGCTACATTCGACACTTCACTGCTCCTTCCATAGTTTCGAGACTAGCAGCCTGGGCTGACCGGCCCGGCTTTTCGGTCCAAGCCTCACGACTTCCCTTCATGTTCCTTGATCCAGTCGGGGTCGACGCGGCGATAGGTCCGGTCGTCTTCGTGCAGGGCCGGATCCTTTTTTGGCGGCTTGCTCGAAGGGCAATCCGGTTTAGTCGGGGTCTCGTCCTCGTCGAACTGCACCGAGGGCAAAGGCTCCCTGGGCCTATCCTCTCCCGCAGCGCTCTCCCTGTCCGAGGTTTTTTCCATTTTTGCCGCTCCGTTGAAAGTACGCGACTGTAGGTCGATGGCTCAAAATAAAGCCAGTGCAGAGACGCGTCAATCCCAGGAAGAATCGCCGGCTGTCTCGTCGAGCTTCGGATGCACCGACTGACCCGACGCATCCTTCGCCGACTCCGGCGAGGAGTACGCGCGGACCCAGGTGAGGGTGGAATCCGATGCCCCGAAGCGCTGGTCGCCCAGGTCGACGTTGGTAAAACTCGCGATGCAACTCCGCTCCCTATCACTTGCCATCTCACTCTCCCTTGTCGAAAGAACGGCAAAAAAATATCCACCAGCCGCTACCGGTTTCCGTGGTCGAGCTTCGTTTCCGAGCTGCTCACGAAAAATCAGTCGCGGGTAATGGTGAAATAAAACACGCCGACCCAAGCCGGGGTCTGCATCTGGAATGGCTTGAAGCACCGTGTCATACAAACACTTTACAAACGCAAGCCAAAGTCGTCAAGAGCTTTAACAAGACGGTAGAGGGTAGAGGGTAGAGGGTAGAGGGTAGCCAAAACAATAAAAAAATTGTCATCCTGAGCGAAGCGCTAGCGAAGTCGAAGGACCTTTATCAGCTATCGGTAGGGGCGAATAATCATTCGCCCCTACGGCCATCCTATAATTTCATGGATAGACCTTCGGTTTTATGAAAAGTGCATTTCCTAAAAACCCGCGGCCGCGGGTTTTTAGGAAATGCACATTTACGCAACGATAAAAAAGAGAATCCCGTCAGACGGGCCGAGCGGAGAAATCTCCGAAGATTTCTCTACTGCGCTACGTTCGAAGCGACGAAAAAATTTACAGCCGAAACCGATCCTTGTCGTAGAGTATGGGATCGTTGATCGAGCGGACGGACAGGATTTCTTCGGGCTTGAACCAGAGGGCGATCTCGGTCTTGGCTTCTTCCGCCGTGCCCGAGGCGTGGATCAAGTTGCGCAACGGCCGGTTTTGCGCGTTGGACAGCGCGTAAGTGTCGATGGAAAAATCTCCGCGGATGGTGCCGGGAGCGGACGAGGCCGGTTCGGTCGCGCCGACGATCTTGCGCGTTTGGGCTACGGCTTGCTCGCCTTCTAAAATCGCCGCCACGACTGGCGCGGACACGAGGAATTCCACCAAGCCGTCCTTGATCATCTTGCCGTAAGCCTGGTGATCGGGATACGGGAAAGCTTGGCCGAGCGATTCCATCTTGGCCTTGGCTTTGTCGTAGACGCCGCGCATCCAGTCTTCGGTCAGGGCATAATGGCGGTCGCACTGTTCGGCCGTGGGTTTGACCATCTTGATCGCCAAGAGCTTGAGGCCAGCGCGTTGCAGACGGGCCAGGATGTCTCCCGTCAAGCCGCGCTCGACGCCGTCCGGTTTAACCAAAATCAACGTTTGTTCCATATATTTGCCAGAGCATAGCAGAACATTCCAGCTGCTTCAAGACTCCCGGAATCGGCGTAAAAGCGCCGGATAAAGCCGAATGTCGCACTCTTGTCAAATCAACGATTTTTTGTTAAGATTCGATTATACTCATCTATTTCCAGACACTATGGGTCTTCCAGGACATCGCCGAACCAGTTCAGACAAACGCCGCCGAGCGGCTCATTTTGCGCTTAAGGCAGCCACAGTTTGCAAAGACGCCAAAACAGGCGCCCTGCATTTGTCGCACTGCGCCGCACCGGGCGCCAAAGAGTATCGAGGCCACGCCATCCACGTGAAGGGCGCGGAACATAAACTCGAGAAACTGCTCAAAAAATCGAAAACCAAAACCGACGCACACGCCGGCCACGCTCACGCGTAAGCCGGCCGTCGGAAACACTCGCCCTTTATGTCAAACCGCCACCTCGCCCGCGCCCTCACCTTGCAGTCGCTTTATGAGTGGGATTTTCATCATGGCGCGCCTGATTCGGGCAAGGTGCTCGAACGCAACATCCTGGAATTCGCCCCTGAATTGGACGAGAAGGAGTTTGCGCAGAAGCTAGCCAAGGGCGTGTTGGAACATAATGAAGTGATAGACGCCACCATCACCAAGTTCGCACCGGATTGGCCGTTGCCCAAGATCACGACCGTGGACCGCAACGTGCTGCGCATCGGCACGTACGAACTTTTGTATGACGACGCCATCCCCTCGAAAGTCGCCATCAACGAAGCCATCGAGTTAGCCAAGACTTTCGGCGGCGAATCTTCGGGCAAATTCGTGAACGGCGTCTTGGGCGCGGTGTATCGCGATCAATTGGCGCGCGGCATCGAAAAAGCGGCGGACAAGCCCAAAGAAAAAAAGGCTGAAGACAAGCCCGCGCCGGAAGAAGCGGCGGCTGAAAATAAAAAGATCGACGACAAAAAATGAACGCCTAATTTTTATCTCAACGGCTTCTGTGAAGAGCACGGAACTTTCCGTCCGCTTCACGGGCGCCGCTGACCGAGTATGAGCGAGAGCTATATCGAAAACCTGGAGGTGCTGGAGGAGCGGCTGGGTCACACTTTCAACAACAAGGACTTCATCATCGAAGCCCTGACGCATCGCTCGTTTTTGAACGAGCATGCGGATTTTCCGTACACGCATAACGAGCGCCTGGAATTTTTGGGCGACGCCGTGCTTGAGCTGTCGGTGACCGAACATCTCTTCCGCACCTACGCCAACCCCGAAGGCGAGCTGACCAACTGGCGCGCCGCGCTGGTCAACGCCAAAACCTTGGCCGGCATCGCCAACCAACTCAAGTTCGAAGAATTTTTGCTCCTGTCCAAAGGCGAAGCGCGCGACGCAAATTCCAAAGCCCGCATGTACATCCTGGCCAACGCCATCGAAGCCATCATGGGCGCGATTTACCTGGACGGCGGCATGCCGGCGGCCGACAAATTCGTGCGCAAACATATCCTGTCGCTGCTTGAATTCATCATCAAAAACGAACTGTACGTCGATCCCAAAAGCAAATTCCAAGAGACCGCGCAGGAACTTTTAGGCGTGACTCCGACCTATCGCGTGTTGGAGGAAAAAGGCCCTGACCACAACAAAGAATTCACTATCGGCGTTTATCTGGAAAAAGACATGGTGGCGGTGGGCAGCGGCACCTCAAAACAAGAAGCGCAGGTGGCGGCCGCCCAAGCCGGGCTCACGGCCAAAGGCTGGGACATAGCGCAACCGGCGACCAAACAACCTAAGACGAAATGATATCGCTCCCCGCTCCGGCGGGGAGTTTTCAAACGACTTTCCGGCGCCGATACAATCTCGCCGCCGCCCACACGACCAAAAATATCTCGACGATGAACGACCAATGGAAAACGAAATTCCAGACCCAAAATCCGTAGCGCGCGGGGACCTCGACCAGGCGGAAACTTTGCGCGGTCAAAGGATAGAGCCATGAGATGCCGGCGACGAACGTGTCCAAGATAAGGTGAAGAAAAATGTTGGCGAAAAAAATAATCAGCGCGGGCTTGGCCCAGTCTTTTTTCACGAGGAGCGAGGCGAGCCAAGCCGTTCCCAGCAGGACCAACCAGCAGAACGGACGATGGATCCAATAATCATGATGCAGAGTGCGCCGACCGTCGATGAAGAAAAAATACAGCAGATCAAAATCCGGCAAGATGCTGGCCAAAAGCCCCAGCCACAACAACTTACCCGTCTTGAGTCGTCGTTGTAAGCTGGTCGTCAGGAGATAACCGGCCGGCAGATGGGCGATGAACATGCTTCGAATGTATCACGCTCGTCGCATTGACCAAAACCCTAAAAAACCGTATATTCGGCCAAGACTCATGCGCCCGTAGCTCAACTGGATAGAGCAACAGCCTTCGAAGCTGTGGGTTGGGGGTTCGACTCCCTCCGGGCGCACCACGTAAAAGCCGCGCTTTATAGGTGCGGTTTTTGCTTTACGCGGCTCACCTGGCGCGGCCAGACGCAAGAAGCAGCAAGCGAGGCTTTTACGTGCCCCGCGTAAAGCGGCGTTGTCGCCACGCGGCTTTTACGCCGTGGCGCATAGAGCAAAAATCTTTTGCGCTTTACGGGGCTTCGCACTCGCTGTTCACGTGGTACGGCGCTCGCGAACGCCGTGGCGCGGCCGATTTTATAGACACACGACTCGTCATGTCTTGAAATTTAGGCACCACCATGCGAACATCGGGTTGCGAGGAATGAAAATCGAACCTTGAAAGGAAGTTGAAGCCATGCGCGACTTCTATTCCGCAGTGCATGAAGCGGTCTCGCTCAACGGAGATGACCAAGATAAAATTCTCCACGACCTCATCGAGACGTGGAAGCACAAGGCGCCGGTCGTGGCCGACGTGCTCGCCGGACGCGACAGCTTCGAACAGATCGTGAAGCCGCTCGTGGAGCAGAATCTGCGCATTCGCTTCCCATGCTCCCGCAAAGCCGCCCGCTCCCCGGAAGAGTTTCGGCGCGAAGCAGAAAACATCACCAAACGTCTCGACGACGTCATACCGCTCGATTGGTGGTTCGTCGGTCCCTTCCCGCACTACGACCTCATGACTTCGCCGCTGGTCTTCCCGAAGTTCCAGTTCTACATGTTTCTCCTGTATCCGCTGCTTCTCGCCCTGGGGGCGTTCGCGCTCGGATACCACAACGGAGTCTTCGCTTTCGGGATGCTTCTCACCTGCCTGAAGTGGGGCGCTCTCGTCAGCCTGACCCTCACTTCCATGCAGCTAGTGGCGAGTGCCTGGATGTACTTCAGCATCCGCCGTTCTCTGGCTCGACAAGTACAGACCAAGGCACAATTCCTCGACCGCACTCTGCGCCAAGCCTGTCAGGGCTAGCGCAAAGCCGCATCTCGGTCCCAGGCAAGATGTGAATCTTGCCTGGGACTTTTTTTGATTTAGAAAACCGTCCGGAAAGTCGCCGGACGGCGTTCGATTCAGACAAGGTCCATGAGCCGGCGGTGGGCTTTATTCCCATAGTCCAGCTTACCTTCTTTGGTGGCTCGATCCACGAGCTCCTTGAGCGCTTCGACGGGAACCTGCGTTTCGTCCAGACGGGCGCCATCGTTCAACGCCTGAATCAACTGACGGAACAGCTTGTCGCGCTGCGTCAGGCCGGCGACGATCGCCGCTGGCCCCACGCGGTAAGCCTGGAGCCAACCGATGCAGGCCAGCAAGCAGTTGACGTACGAATCCTGCCAAACGACGAGCTCTTTTTTGGCTTGGTGCCGAGCGCGGAATACCGCAACCCCATCGGCGACAAAAATCAGCAGGGCCGCATAGATCACTAGGTCGAAACGCCTGACCTGGCTATCGAAGAGCGACCAAATGTAAGCGACCCAGAAGGCCGCGAAAAATCCTGACACGTTGTCGACCAATACATTCACGATCTTCTTTTTCATGCCCCGACTCCTTGGCTATAAAGGACGGTCTACCTAACCATTTCAAACTGTTCCTGTCAAGGCTTTAATCAGAAAAAAGTCCTTCGGGGGCTGGGGGTTCAGCCTGCCTAGGACTTTTTTTAGTACAGACCACCGAGCTGCAGTCCAATCGTCGGTTACTAACGAACCGCTAAGGCCAAACGATTTCTCCCACCGCAACAAAATGCGCTATCGGGAATTTTGTTGCGATTTGTTTTTTTCCACAAGGAGATGGGGCCTTGGCAAAAAAAGGCGGATATGGCAGCGGTAAAGATATGAAAAGACGTTCCAAGGAAAAAACCGGGCAGTTGACCTATGCCCTGCTTGAAATTCTGGCTGTCGGTGGGTTGTTCACTTTAGTCGGCCTACTATCTAATGGATATGGCAGTGCTAAGCTGTTCGGCAAATTCGGCCAATATAGCGCTTGGCGCATACGCCAGGCCTTGAAGCGCATGAAACTGATCGGTTTGATTGACTATGACGCCGAGGATGAAGAATCTCCTATTATTTTGACCCTGCAAGGCATGAAACACTATAAAATCAAAAGTTTGACTGAACTTTTTACCTCTCGCCCTAAAAAATGGGATCATTTATGGCGAGTGTTATTCTTTGATATTCCGGAGTCCAAAGGCATGCGGGACAAGTTCCGGCGAACCTTAGAAAACATTGGATTATTTCGACTCCAAAAGAGCGTCTATATCACTCCACATGAGCGAATCCAAGAACTGGTGGAATTATCCCGTTGTTTCAAGGTCAAATCTGACGTAGTTATCACGACTGTCTTATCATTAGGCAGCCGGGAGAAAGCTGTCCGCGAACATTTTTTTAGTCGCTGAACAAATCGCAACGAAATGCCTGATAGCGCATTTTGTTGCGGTGGAGATTATGTTCTTAAAGATGCAGCTATTTTAAGAACGGCGGTTTTATGAAAAGCAGCCCGCGGGTGCGGACTGCAAGATGTCATTCGACGCTCCAGGCTTGGAGGCGGACGAAGGCGACGCCTTTGGGCTTGAGCGTCTCGTCGAGATAGGCGCGCAGCATGGACTCGAGCTCTTTGGTCTGCTCGAGCGAGAGCGGGTTGTAGAACTTGGCCAAGTCCTTGGACCGCGCGTTGTTGAACTCGAAGAGCTGGTAGCCCAGGGTATCCTTGAGGCGCTGAAGATTGCCCGAAACCGTATCAGCCTGCCCGAGCATAGGCCCACAAGTCTGCATGAAGACCGCGGGATCCGTGACTTGGACCATGGCTTCGTAATGCAAGCGTCGGACTTTCGGGTTGTCGGTGATAGGCTGGACCGAGCTCGCCGCGATAGCCCAGGTCGTCACGAAGGAAGCCGTGCGGCCGTTGGTCCAGACGCTCGAGTCAGAAACCTCGACCACTCGGCCAGTCTTATCCCTGACCACGATCAGCTCCCCGTCGTTGGAGACGGAACAAGCGGAAAAACACCTGACGATGACGCAGCCCACCAGACAAGCAATCATGCCGCCCCATGCTGCCACCACCACCGCCGATCGCAATCGGGGTTTTTTCTGTTCTTCCCAGCTGGCGAGGAGAAACAATGAAAGGACGCCGATAGACAACAGAGTGACCACCAGAACTTGGTATGCGGTATTCGGGGCCATGAGTCTTTCCCTTTCTCAAATGAACCGCGGCTAATTTCACACACATAGACAGAAACGTCAAGACTCCGCGCTTGCCCTGTAAATTCCATCCCCCTCTCTGTCATCCTGAGCCCCGCATCGAGTGCGGGGTAAACTCCGCGAGAGCGAAGTCGAAGGACCTTTAGCAGCAACCGAACCACTGATAAAGGTCCTTCGACAAACCCAGGATGACAATTGTCTTAAACCTGTATCTAAAAAACGTTCCTCACGGTTTCCGCACCACGCCTTTTGACTTGGCGCCGTCGTCATTTTGGAGATCGGTGGAAAGCCCGGGTTTCAGGATGATGATTTGTTCGCCGATGGCGGCATCGGTGGATTCGAATTTGACGTCGCCGAGAAGTTGCGCGAAACGTCCGGCGTCGGCGAGCGAGGGCGTGAGTTGCACGTCGAACTCCGCTTCGGCGCTCGAGACTTCCGAGGGCAGACGATTCAAGACCCAGCTGACTTGGCGTGAATTCGAATCGTAATTCAGATTCCCCGCCGTGACATCGGACTTGCCCGGCCAGACGACATTGTTAGGCAAGACGGCGCTGACTTTTATGCTCTTGAGTTCGTGGATGGTTTTTGAAATATCCCAAATCACGCGGTAAGTCGTGGCTTGTCCGACTACCGGCGGCAAAGGGCCGCTGCCCAACGGCGCGCCTTCCTCGGAAAAATAACGCGCTTCAGATCCGAATTTGACGTCGCTACGAAAACGGAACTCGAGCGGTTGGGCGTGGATCAAACGGTTCAAGACCGCGCTGCCGACCGACTTGATGCTGGCTGAAGCCGTGACCCTGAAACCGATCAAGCTCGTGCTGCTCACGCTGCGCATGACGGGCAGCGAAAACTCGAACATGCCGTCCTGTTGCGGAGTCATGCGGTGCAGGAATTCCAATTTGGCGCCGTCCCACACCAACTCGTTCCCGGCGACCGTCCCGGACGAAGAATTATCCAGATGCGCCCAGTCGAGGAATTTAGGCGCGGTCTTGGGCGGCGTGGTCGAGCTGGCGTAGATCGGTTCAAAGGTCACGCGCATAGCGACATCCTTGAGTTCTTCAGACGAAGTATTTTCGTAACCCAAACCAAAGTGCAGCACGTCGCCGAAGGCTATCGAGCGTCCTTGGTCCGAACCGTTGGCCACGAGTTTGAGCGAAAGGTCGCCGGCCAAGACGGGCAAGACGGCGTCGGTCTTTTGCGCGGCCATGAAAGCGCCGTCAGGACCCAACGCGCCCGCTTCGGCGTGCACCGTCTGGTCGCCGGATATCCCGGCCGCGAACGAACCCGTGAGCGCGACGGTGGTCGAAGCCCCGTTGGCGAGTTCGCCGACAAGCAGGCTGACCGTGCTTTCGTCCAGTTGCGTGGTCGAAGCCGCATCGCGCACAAAACCGTGCGGCAAGGTGATCCTGGCTTCCAGTTTTTTCAGCCCGCTGATCCCCGCGTTCTCCAGATGATAGATGATCTTGATCTTATCCCCCGGCAACGCTTTTACCGGAAGCTCCAACGAACCTTTGAGGATGCTATCGGAGTACTCTAGCTGCTTGACCGCCAACGCTTCGAAGTCGCTGTTGAATGAAGCTGGGCGAAAATTGCCCACGACTTGCAACGCCGTCTTGGTGCCGAGCGCGCCGCTGAAAAAACCTTTGACTTTGACCGTGCCGCGACCGCCGTACTCGATGGCGCCGATGCGCCAATACATGCCCGGCCCGGTCGGTTCCGGTTCGAGCGCCGTGGGCGAGAAGTCGACCGGAAAGTTGATGCGGAAATCGGCGGCGGCCAAAGGTTGCGCTGAGGCGTTGACGTAGTTGATGAAATACGTGGTCTCTTCGCCCAGCACGACTTTTTCCGGACCGTCGATGGTTATGTTGAGTCCCTGACCCGTGAATCCGCGGAAGGGTTTGAAGATGGCGAAGCCGACCCAAACCGCGACGATGAGCAGTCCCAAAAAAGCCATGCCACCGCCTAAAATCAGGAGCGCCAAGTGCGAACGCCGTCTTTCCAACCGACTCATGTCCGGCGCTTTACCGTCTGCGTCCAAAAAAATCGCGGACAAACTTTTTTCGACCTCGCCTTTTTTGATTGCGTCCGTGGGCGCGCCTAAAACATCCGACGCCGGCTCGAGCGTACGTACCGCGTCAAAGTCCTGCCGCTTTTTCTTGTGTTTTTTGCTCATTGCCGTTGGTTAACAATGCCGCGATTACGCGGTCACGGTCCCAGTTTTCGCTCAAGGAAAGATCCTTGCCCGTCTTGCTCCAAGCCAATTTCCAACTGGCGGGATAAGCGACGCTAGTAGAGATATGGCGCTCGCTCTTGCCTGATTGGCTGGTCAAAAGCAAAAGATACGCGCCGCGCGGCGTCGCCGAGAGACCTTCGGGCGAAGCCTCGAGCTTGCCCAAAAGATCGTAGACCGTGAACGGCAGACGATATGACAAGACGATATCTTGCGCTTGTCCCGGATCGAGCTGCATCCAGCCGCCGAAAACCGAACGCTCGCCTTCTTCCGTCACCGTGACTCCGCCCGCTCCCTGGACGGCGCTCGCCTCGGAACGCTGGATGTCGGGATCAGGCAGGTCATCTTCATTCAAAAGCTTGAACAAACTTTTATCCGGCGTCTGGAAACCCGTGGCGGACAAAAGCTTGCTGCCTTTGGGCACGTAAGTCCGCAGATATGAAACGTTGCGCACGCCGCTGAACAGATCGCCTTTTTTGCCGTTATGCGTCCGATGCAAACGCACTTCATCCTGAATGGAACCGTCTTCGTTGATCGTGGCTTTATGCGTGACTTCTTCGCTCACCACGCCGTCGGTCTTTTGCCCCGCGACGTTGGCCTCGATGAGCGCCAGAAAATCTCCCGGCGCTGCTTTGAGACGACCATTCCAGCCCAGCCGCTCGATGATTTTTTCTTTATCATCATCCATGAGCGCAATTTGGATGTCCTTGGTGTCCAACGCTTCGGAAGACAGCGCGGCGAGCTTGAGCCAATCGTCCTTGCCGAATGATTTGATGCGTTCCATGAGCTTGGCCGCCAGGTCGCCCACAAATTTTTTCGGCGTATTGGCCGTGCGGTCGTACTCGACTTCGACGGCCTTTTGCGTCTCGAGCATGAAATTTTCCGCCGTGATGGTCTTGCCGTATTCAGGCATCTCGATGGGGCCGACTAGCGCCAGCAGCTTTTCGGCGAAACCTGAATTCACGGCAATCACGCCGTCGATCGTCGGTTCGCCGGCTTTGCTCCAGAACCAGCGAATCTTGCGGGCGGCTTCCGGAAAATCCGGCGACCAGTTTGAGTCTTGGAATTGCCACAATGAATTGATGAGTTGCAGTGGTTTGGGCGGGATGACGCGCGCCGTGAGCTGGCCTTTGAGGGCGTAAGTGCCGCCCGGCGGGACGCTGATGCCTTTGATCGCGCCGCGCTCGAAAGTGACTTCGGCGAAGGAACCCATGAAGCCGCCGGTCGGACGCAGCTCCGAGCTGTTCTGGAAGATGACGAGATAAGTGCGCCGCCCGTCTTTGCCCACCATGTCGGACATGAGTTCGGACAAGGATGAGAAATCGCGCACCGCGCCCGTGGATTTTTCGAGTTGGTCGAGCAACGCAGCCACGCGCTCGCGTTGGTCTTGCGGCAGGGTCGAGAGTTTGACCGAACCGGCGGCGCGCGAAGCGTCGGCCAGCAGGGTCAAGGCGCTTTTGGCGTACGCGCCCATGACGTCGAAACGTTCGTCCAACCTGCGACTAGGATCGGAAAAGACTTTGTCCAGACCGAGTGCCAACAGCCGCGCGGCTTCGCTGGACTTGTCCCCCACTTCGAGCAAAGCGCGGGCGCTCCTGAAGTCATCCGGCATGACCGAAGCCAGCCCGATGGCCAGCGCGCTCGATTGGCTGAAAAAAGAATCGGCTTGGCGGAAGAGCGCGGAAGCCTGGCGCAGAGCTTCTTGCGAATCTGGCAGTGAACCGGCGTCTTTGGCTCTGATGAGTTGGTCGACGGCTAGATTGCCCGCATCCGAGATGGCGCCTTTCTCTTGCGTCGCAATGCGATACAGCGCCACGGCGTTGGCGGGCAGAGTCACGACCAGCGCCAAAGCCACGAAACCAAGCACGGCACGCAGCGGAGACAGACGCGGAAATTCCCACGCCCCGCCGGCCGAGGCCAGCGCTTCGCCCTCGAGGCGTTCGATTTTTTGGTAAGACGCGCCAAGCTGCAGGCCGATCTCGCGCAAGCCGGAAAACATCCAGTCCAACCGTCCGTAGACGCGGCGATAGGCCAGCTCGAATTGCGCTGGGGTAAATTGATCTTCGGCGGACCACGGATCGGCGTGGCCCATGAGGTCGCTGGTCAAGGTCGCGTAGACTTCGACCGGCGCGGCGCATGAGGCAGGCGAAGCGTTCATGGTTCGGGTCACTAAAACGCGTTCTTCTTGCCGCGGCGAACTGCTCAACCTGACGTGCTGCAACGAAACGACATACGCGCTGCGTTCATGTTCGCCGTAATTGACCTTGAGCGCGACGGTCTTGGTCGGCGCATCGCGGATGACCAGGCCGTAGGCTTTTTGGTCCAGGCGCGTGACTTGATCCGGCTCTTCCGCTTCGACGCTGACGGTCGCCGCGACATGGTTCCAGATGCCGGCTTTTTTTCCGCGCCGCGGTCCCACCGGGGTCTGAAAAATCGCACCCTCATGCTCAATGACGGCCAAAAGCTGCTCCTCAAGCGTGGGGGGCGTCTTAGTTTTTTTGGTTTTTTTTATGGGAGATTTTGTCACACGCCAATCTTGGATTTGACTCTGGGCGAAACGCAGGGCGCATGACCATGCGCCCCTACGAAAGCGCCGCGCGATAGGTCTGCAAAGTGCGCCGTGCCGCCTCACGCCAAGCATGCCTAAGGGCTAATTCAACTGCGACTTTTTGCGTTCTCTCGCGGGCGGCTTCTGGGTCGATCAAAACCTTTTCAACCGCGGCGATTATACCATCCGCGGAACCGCTACGGAAGAAGATTGCGCCGTCAGGTCCCAATACTTCGACCAGTGCTCCAGCGTCGGCGCAAACGACCGGGCAGCCGTGCGCCAAAGCCTCCAACGGCGGCAGACCGAAGCCTTCGAAATGCGAGGGGTAAACAAAAGCCGCGGCCTGGGCATAAGCCGCGGCGAGTTCGGCTTCTGCGAGCTGGCCGCGGAACTCGATACCGCGCAAACCGGCTTTTTCGAGCTCGCTCTTCAAACGTAGCATGAAGACGTCGAACTCGCCGACGAGCATGAGCCTTAATTGCGGATGAAGCGCCGCAAGACGCGGCCAAGCGGCAAGCAGATCTTGCAAACCTTTGTGCGGATAAGCGGAACCGACGTAGAGGAGATAGGGTGATGGAATGTCGAATGTCGAATGTCGAATGTCGGGTCTCGATATTCGATGTTCGATATTCGATATTCGAATCTTCGGCATGCCTTCGCCCGTCACTACGAGCTTGTCTTTGGACTGCGGATAGAAATGCGCCACGTCCTGTTTCACGAATTCCGTCGGTACGATGATGCGACGTGCCGTCGCGATGGCGTGGCGCAGCACCAAGCGATAACCCAGCTGCTTGAGCGAACGGAAAAAAAAGCCGCGCGTGCTCGCTTTGGCGCTCATCGGCTCATGCCGCAACAGCAGATCGTGCAGCGTGACCACGCACGGACCAGAATAGACAAGCGGCACGTTCCAATGTGGGATATGCGTGATGTCGGCGCGGATATTTTTCAAGATCGCCGGCATAAGGCGCTGCTCCGCCAGGCCGTACCACGGGATATCGGCGACCACCGTCTTGACCGCCGGATGTTTGGCGTAGCGATGCTCGGCGCTGCGCGTCACCAGGATGTACTCGTTGTCCGGTTCAAGCTCAAGCATGGCTTGGATCAGCTCTTCGACATAGCGACCGATGCCGCGGGTCGCGGCCGGCCCCATCATGCGTGCGTCAATGGCGATCCTCATGCCCAAAAGATACGGGCAAATAGAGGTATTGACAAGTGCGATTTTTGCGCTATATTAATTGCGTTCTTTTTTTATCGGAAAGGCAGACATGGCCAAACAAGAGACTCAACTCATCAGCATTACTCCGCTCAAGGATTTGCCCGCGCCAGCGAGCGAACCGGACTACGTGCAGTGCAAAAAAGTGCTCCATGCCATCAGGGAAATCAGGCTCGTCGAAGTCCGGCTTACCCACTTCACGGATGAGCATTACGCCGTGCTGCGCTACCACGGACCCAAGCCCGAGACCTACTGGGCCAAATGGATCAGCGCGCAAATCGGACATACCGATGGCTCGGCTTTTGCCTGGCTCGCCAGGATCTCGGGGATCGTCCAGCGCGACCGCGAAATCAGGTTCGTACCGCGTCCCGACCGGATCGACGGTGATCTGGCCAAGCAAGCGCGCGAACAAGCGCCAGGCCAAGACGTCGCCTACATCAAGCTCTACCTGCTCCATCTGCCCATCAAGGAAGTCGTCATCCTGCGACGCTCTTCCCTCCACTGAACAGCGGCCTTCTCCAAGGCCGCTTTAAAATAGGAGATAGAGGGTAGAGGGTAGACGGTAGGGAGTAGACGGTAGCCAAAAATAAGAGGATGTCATTCTTGAGGCCGTCTGACGGCCGAAGAATCTTCCTATTCCTTAAGGCATAGGAAGATCCTTCGCTTCGCTCGAGGATGACATTTTCTTTTATTTTCTGGCTACCCTCTACTCTCTACTTTCTACCCTCTAATAAAAAAGAGCGCCTCCCCTGGGGGAAGCGCTCGAGGTTCGAGTCAAGGTTCGTCTGCGGATTCGAGGAAGAATTTGCCATCGAATCCGCCGCGCTCCTGTCTTTTGCGCTGGCGCGTCGCTTCGAGTTCCTCGACGCTGAATCCGTAAGCGCGGCACAGCGCTTGGATCACTTCGGACAAATCGACGAGTTCCTGCAAGATCTGTTCACGGTTTTGCGCCGCGACGAGTTCCTGCGCTTCTTCGACGGCTTTGTCGCGCAAGGCGAGCAAGTATTCCTCATCGTTGAGACAGCGTACCCGCGGGACAGCCCCGTTCAGCACCATGATCGCCGGGACCAGATCGCGCACCAGCTTTCCGTATACGCGTCTCATCTGCCCCCCGGCATATCGCTGTCGCACTCGTGCAGGAACTCGCGGAATATGCGCTCGGCATCTTCTCCGGTTTCGCCCTGCACATAGCTTTCGAGCACCTTGTCCATGGATGCGATGGATGGGCGATCCGAGGGCTTGCACAACTCAATCAGCTTCTCCGGAGGTTGCGCCGGAATCGTCGTGCGCTTGAATTCGCCTTCGGGTTCCTCGACCGCGACCTGCTCGGTCTGTCGCGAGGCATACTTGAGCATCTTGGCGATACCGCGCGCTCGGTCTTTGAGCATCTGCATCTTCTCCTGCCCGATGGTTGACTCGTCGCGCAGCACGACGTTCTCGTGCGCTTGGCGCCAGGTAAAATAATCCACCAGACACTCCTCGGGAAGCGACTTGAGATGGAATGCGATCAGCTCGACCAAGGCTCGGATGGTCGCGGTGTGCTCAAGCATGAAGGCATCGTTTTCCGTGACCTTCTGCCAAATGGGGCTGTAAAAGAACTTATCGACTGGCCCCAAAACCTTCTCCAACTCCTGTTTCAGGGTACTTTCGGTCATGTACTGCTCCTTCCTCGGACACCTATAATGAAACGCAAAAACGGGATTTTGTCAATCCCGTTCAGCCTGCCCTATGTCGGGGTGGTGAGACTCAATCGCCGAAGGCTAATTAGCTCACGAAATATCCGATGTAATCTATTTTTTGTCGGGGCGGCGAGACTCGAACTCGCGACCTCTTGGTCCCAAACCAAGCGCGCTACCAACTGCGCCACGCCCCGACGAAAAATAGATTCGCAACGAAATTACAAGTCGATACTTCAAAGCCGGTTAGCCTCTGGCGGAAACTGCGCCACGGCACGGCGCTCGCGAGCGATGTACCACGCCCCGACGCAAGACACGGTCTGAAGCTGGGCAAACTATAAGCGACTTAAGCCCAATTGTCGAGAATCGGTCCATCCTTGCAAATTCACCCTTCGCCAATTAATATACCGACGCACGCGGTAAGGAGTGGCGGTGACAAGCGTCTGGCTACCGTCTACCCAAAGGGCGCATGACCATGCGCCCCTACCGCCTAGTCCCGCGGGTATCGTATAGTGGCTATTATGCGACCCTTCCAAGGTTGAGAGGCGGGTTCGATTCCCGCTACCCGCTCCATCGCGTTGGACGCGATTGCCGCGTCGAATGTGCAAAAATAGAGAACCGACGTTGAACGTCGGTTTTCTGTTTAGGTGCTTTCTGCCATACTGCCCGCAAGTATGAAAACAAAAAGAGTTCGTGCGCGTGAACTGGGAATCCGCATCGGGTCATTTGAGCCAGGGAAATGGAACGCACTGACCGACGTTCCCGGAGTGCGCGTAGGCCAAGTCACGTTGATCTCCGGCAAACCGAAAGGTAAAAAGATCTCGGGAATCTTCAGGACCGGCGTCACGGCCATCTTGCCGAATGACGATGTGTACATGAAACGCGTACCGGCTGGCGTTTTTATGTTGAACGGCGCCGGAGAGATGACCGGCTTGGCGCAGATCAACGCTTGGGGTTTGCTCGAGACGCCCATCATGCTGACCAATACGCTGTCGGTTGGAGCAGTGCACGAAGGCGTGATCAAATATATCCTCAAACAGCATCCGCGCGTCGCCGACGACTATGATGTATTTTTGCCTGTGGTCGCCGAATGCGACGATTCGTGGTTGAACGACATCAAGGGACTCCACGTAAGGCCGGAACATGCGATCAAGGCGCTGCGGAGTGCGCGCAGCGGACCAGTGGCGGAAGGCAATGTCGGAGCCGGCACCGGCATGATCGCTTATCGGCTCAAAGGCGGCATCGGCACTTCATCCCGCGTCCTGCCGAAAAAAAGCGGCGGCTATACTATCGGCGTCCTAGTCATGACAAATTTTGGATTTCTTGAAGATCTGCGCATCGACGGGCGGCAAATCGGGAAAGACTTGGAGGTCGAAGCTAACAGCAAACGGACCTACGGCAGTATCATCTCGATCGTCGCCACCGATGCTCCCCTGCTGCAACGCCAGCTGGAAGAACTCGCCAAGCGTTCCGCGCTGGGCATCGCTCGCGCCGGATCGCACGCGCCCAACAACTCCGGCGAAATCGCGCTGGCTTTTTCCACGACTAACGTGCAGCACAGAAAAAATAGCCGGAGCATGGCAAGATTCAACTGCCTGCCCGGAGATGCGTTGAGCGAAATCTACAGCGCGACCATCGACGCCACGCAAGAAGCCATCCTGAACGCCATGTGTATGGCCGAAGACATGACCGGCACCGGAAGCCGCGAACTCAAAGCCTTGCCGCTAGATCAAGTGAAAAGAATTTTAAAGCTGCACTAAAAAAATAAGGCACCCGATTTCGCGGGTGCTTGAGAGGCGGTACAGGGTTGAAACTAGACGATGCCCCAGTCGTGCAACACCTTCTTGATGCGCTCTTTGAGGATGTCAGTCGAGACAAGGGCGGTATTCTCTCTCCGCAGGTGCGCCACCAGGAGCTGAAGCGCGATGTTCCGACCGTAGCGTTTCTTGGCATCGCAGAAGGCGCGTAGCGTGCCGTATCCGACCAACTCGGCGGCATCGAACATTTCGTCCAGGCTGATCTCGACCAGCTCCGGAATTACCTCGGTGCAATCTTCATCCCGCAATTTGGTCAGGATGGCGCAGAAAACATTGGCCGGCAGCGCGGTGTCGGATTGGCCGCCGACTTCGTGGATCAGTTTGGTGCCGCGCGTCGCATGCAAGATGGCAAAAGCCCACGGATTCTGACGGAAACTCGCCTCGATTGCCCCGGTGAGGAGCGCACGATGCGCTCCCGAGCCGTAAGGAATCTCGGCGCTGTTCCACCAGATGAATTCTTTTTTGGCGCCGTCGCCCATGCGCTTAGCTTGAATTCCGGCGAGGCGGAAGGCCAACGCGCGCCGCGGATCATCCTCGGGATATTTCGTCCCCTGGATAAAACCTTCGGGCGACCTGAAACGTAAGCCGCCCAAGACGAACGGCCGAGGCATGAGGTTGCTCAATTCGCGTTCGCGCAGATCATCCGACTTGCTCGAAATGTTGAGGATTTCCATGGCGCTCCCTCGTCTGAAAAGAACTTGGCTCAAGGATTACCACGCGCCAAGATAAAAGGCAATGTAAAAATAGACGCTAGAGAGTAGGGGCGCATGCCATGCGCCCACGTCGGTAGACGGTAGCCAGACATCCTGTCATTTAAAAAATTGTCATCCTTGAGCGAAGCGAAGGATCTTCCTATACCTTAAGGAATTTGAAGATTCTTCGGCCGTCAGACGGCCTCAAGAATGACATCTTCATTTTCGTCATCCCGATCTTGCTGCGCCACGGTACGGCGCTCGCGAACGCCGTACCACGTGAACCCTCGCAACGGAGCCCCGTAAAACGCAAAATATTTTCGCCGTATGCGTCACGGCGTAACAGCCGCGTGGCGGCAACGCCGCTTTAAGCGGGGCACGTAAAAGCCTTGCTTGTCATTTCTTACATCTGGCCGTGCCACGTGAGCCGCGTAAAGTAAAAACCGCGCCTATAATGCGCGGCTTTTACGTGGTGGGCGTGCCTGGACTCGAACCAGGGACCTTCACATTATCAGTGTGACGCTCTAGCCAACTGAGCTACACGCCCCTCTAAAATTGTGCCGATAATATATATTGGTTATCCCGGCTTGGCAAGGGCGGGGTCACGGAGCATGGAACATGTTCCGTGACCGGCGATATTCCGCTTGCCACGTCGCTCGCGAGCGACGTGGCTTGCCAATTTACGCCTAAATGGTTATTATTCCGCCGTTCTATGACCTTGCCCCTTCAAGAAATAGTTTTGCGCCTTTTGGTCGCTACCGTGCTAAGCGGCATCATTGGCATCGAGCGGGAAATCCACCGCAAACCAGCGGGCGTCAGGACTAACGCGCTCATCGGTTTGGGTGCGGCCGCCATGACGCTATGCGGTCTCACCATCGCCACATCGTGGGCGATTTCTTCCGATCCCACGCGCATCGCTTCCATCGTGGTCCAAGGCATCGGCTTCCTCGGCGCGGGTGCGATCATCCAAGCTCGAGGCACGGTACGCGGACTGACCACGGCGGCCAGCATGTGGGTCGTATCCGGCATCGGCATCGCCTGCGGATTTGGTTTCTACGAAATCGCCATCGTCGCCTCGATATTCGCGCTCATCCTCTTGGTCATCTTCGGCCCCATTGATTACAGACTCATGGGCGAAGCGGAAGGCGGCGAAGGCTTGATGAAAAAGTTCCTGAACAAAAAAGAAAAATAAAGAGGGTCTAAGTTTTGTAACCTAGTACCCAGAACCTAGCACCTTGTGGTTCTTAAAAATCTGTTCGCCGAGGTAGCTCAGTGGTAGAGCGAAGGACTGAAAATCCTTGCGTCGCCAGTTCGATCCTGGCCCTCGGCACCATCACGTACGCGTTCTGGGTGACCGGAATGCGTCAGTGTCCAGAAAAGCCCTAGACCCCAATGGTTCTAGGGCTTTTCGTATCCTCATGTGAGCGAATGCATTTGGGGTCATGGCGTGGACGATAAAGATAGGGAACGCATCAGAAGAAAAAAGAGGAATGATTTCCCAATGTTTTTCGGTCCTGATTCCAGTCCACGATATTTTTAGGGATTCCATAGCTCAGGACAGCAAAAAAAGAAGCCGAGTGGGATCATGCTGTTCGGTACCATCACGACCCATAAACAGGGAAGGCTGAACTCCTAGCGAATTAGGTAGGAATAGGCTAGGGTATGTGCATGATTCCAGAGAATCTTTTGCCAAGAGCTGTGATCGCCTTGCTCGGTTGTAGTTTTGTTTTGCATCAGTAGACATCGGTGCTAATCTCAGCCGTAGCAAGCTATATGGCTTGCTGCCTAATTTCCGAATCAGTAAAACGATGGTGATGAGTCTTATAGAGCTGGCAGAGCGCAAAATGTTGCCAGAATTTCAGCACATGGACCAGCAGACGCTGGACTGGATTCGAGTTCACAAGCCATCACTTCCGAGGCAGGAATACAAGAATAAGCTTTTTTCGTATCCATTTACGCGCGCTGAATCGCCACTTGCTGACGAATGGTACCTGGAGCCGAAAATAATCGACGGGATCCATGGAACCAGGCATGCTATCCGAGTCAGCATCTATGCATACGCTCTTGCGATAAGGCTGGGCCTTCCTGAAGCAACTTGCAATGTGGTTGCATTGGCCGGTCTATTGCATGACGTGAGGCGCAAGGATGATAAGGGTGATCCTGAGCATGGCTCACGATGCGCTGAATGGTTCAGAAACTATTGCCATTGCATCGATCTGGTACAGCCTTTAACCGATGCGGAGAGAACCACTATCGGAACGGCAATAGGTTTTCATGAGCTCGCCTATGACCAGATCATTGGAACGTCAGAGTATGTCCGCAGTAAGGGTATGATCGATGTGCTTAAGACCGCCGATGCCCTTGATAGATATCGTTTGCCGAAGCTTAACTGGTGGATTGACGATGCTTTTCTCAAAATGAAGCCGTCTGAGGAGTTTAAGGCATTTTCTTTCGACCTCGTGGTTGCATCTGAACAGCGCTTTTTGGATGGGAACGACAACGCCGCTGCAGTGGTTCTTGCCCTCGATCAGCTCACATCCTGATATGACGAACGAGAATATCTTGATTGAAAAATGGTCGAAAGCGCATACCTCTTTCAACGAAGTCGAAAAAACGCTTGTCAAAAAGAGGGATCGTGCAGGAGGGACCTTTGAAGCGTTCTTAGATGAGTCGATCCAAGAAAGCCCGAATGGGAGTTTGTATTATCATTCTGAATTCTTGGACGATCTCGCGAACAATCGGAAGTTTTATCTTGGTCACATTACGTTCCAGCTGGATGACATCTTAAAGTCCGGGATTATCTATTCGAGCGGTGGCTGCCTGGTCGGTAGCACGTACTGTTTTCCTTTCACTAAGACGGGTGATTCCGAATACCGTTTTCATAACCTCGGCGAATATATTTTTCGTGAAGAGACGGCGGGACGCGGCAAAAAATCGCCAGAAGTCCTCTTATTCGAGATTGACCTAGCTGCGCAGTCGCATGGCAATCTGCTCGGCCTCGACTACCTGAAACTCGGCGAGATCCATTATGACATTTTTTCAGAACTCGAGTACCTGCTTTCTTCGCAAGAGCTATTCGATCTAAAAAGGCGCGTCGAGAGGAACATCGTCCAGTCGTTGCCGTTCTTCAAGCTCTGCAACGAGGCGTGGCTCGGTCAGGTCAACGTCAGTCCCGGTATTTTTCTCCAATCGCTTCACGAGACCATCCCGCGGATACCCGTCCTCGGGTATGTAACTTAGAGGCCATTGCGGGATATCTCATGCTCTATTCCGACTGTGAGGGCGCACAGAAGTCCCTACAGGCAAAAGAGGCCTACAACGTTTCCTATAAACGATTGATGTACGCTCTCCATCCCGAATATAAGAAGAATTTTCGGCTAAGTGACTTTAGCCCCGCTTTCCATGATGTCTGTGATTATATCCGGAAAGAGGGTTTCATCCGCAAATTCTCTGACCTGCATTTTTCAGAATATATCGTAAAAAAGATCATCAGCATTGTGAATCAGGTCCTGATCTCAGACGCGGGGCAGAAGAGGGTGATCACGAATAAAACATGGACCCTCGAACGGATGGCCGATTATTTTAAACCGCTCATAGGTCACACGATCCACCGAGAACTACGTTCATTCGGCAGATACCCGGATTTTTATTTCTATTACGACCAAATGAAAGCGTTGCAAGTATGGAATTACTGGAACCATATGGGCATTATCATTCCCTTCAACGGTGTTTTTCCGAAGGGTGAGATAGGTATCAACCCAGCAAATCAAGAATTGTCATTCCGTACGTTTCGCTGCAATACCCGCACGAAGGAGGGCTCCTTGTTTGCCGAACCGGTCGAGGAGCTACAGGTGCGCTTCGTCCCGCGACTTGTGGATCTCAAATACACGTTAATGCGGAATAAGCCCGTATAATGATTGGAACAATGTATGCTCATCATAACGACAGACTCAGTTAAGAAAGCCTATTCTGAAACGCTTCATCGTCTGATTTCGGAGTCAAAGAAATATGATGATCCTGAAATTTTCAGGGAGGACATTGGCGTCATCAGTATCCAAGGCCACGGCGAACATGCGACCCCCATCGCCTTGAAAAAAGGCAAGATCGTTGATCCATTCCCCTATACGAAATACTTCCCGCACATTACAGAAAATCTTGTCGAACAAGAGATGCAGTATTGGAATCAACAGTTTTTGGACGAGGATAAGCTACCGCAGCTGGTCGAATATCTACGCGCCTTCCCAATGAGCAAGCGCGGCATCATTTTGTTTTGGGAAGACAAGTACCGCGATTTATCGAATGGGGCGGTGTGCGAGATCGCGGTCTTCTTCAGGATCAAAGATAGGCGCCTGGAGATGCATGCACACATGCGAGCGAACAACGCAGCATTTCTTCTCTTCATGGACATACGGATCTTGATGGGTATTCAGCAAATAGTAGCCAAAGATCTCGGCCTCGGCCTCGGCGAGTATGTGCATTTTGTCGATTCCCTGCACATCTATGAAGCTGAGAAGACTGAAGCCATCAACCAGTCAAAAATGATCGCAACGTCGGATATTTGGAATACACTTTAATACAATCATTATGAAACACTCAATTGAAGTCGAACTTCGAGGACTGCTCACACCGGAGGAATATGACGCGCTCATCAAACGCTTGGAACGTGAGGGAGTAGCCTTCGAGGCTGATGATAAGGATACATTCTTCTTTAACGTTCCGCAGGGCATCTTCAAGGTTTGCGACGAGATCTCAAAGGATCAAGGGAAGCTTAGTCTTAAGATCGGTTCAGAAGAAACAGGCGCGTTGAAGGAGATGGAGATCGTCATCAAACGCGAACAGGTGCCGTCTTTCATGGAATTCTTTGCGGCGCTTGGCTATACCGAGTACCATCACGTTCCTCAGAAACGCAAGAATTTCTTTTTAAAGGATTCGACATTATCGCTCAAGTTCACGCCGGATTTTCAATACCACTTCGAACTTGAAGGTGAACTTCTCGACGACGAAGCGCTCGTCGAGGAAGAAAAGAAACATCTCAAGAGCATCTGCGACCAATACGGTATCGTTCCGCTCGAACCGGAGGAGATCGCGGCAAAGGTCAAAGAGATCCGAAAGCAGATTGGGTTCGACAAATAGTTTCGGAAGATCTTTTCGAAGAACGATCTTTTTAGACCAGCATTCTATCGATGCCGTGTTTGGTAATTTGTGCATAAATAGCTTTTCTTAGCCAAATTAATGGGTTGAGTGAGATCCTGGCCCTCGGCACCATGCAACAAAACGGCTCACGCCGTTTTTTGCGTAATAAAAGTTGCGCCAGGCGTCACACGAAGACACATTCGTACGACTACTTTTTTGCAAATTCACTCTAAATGGGGTAAATTGTAGACTGCTTCAGTCTGATTTCAGAAATGAACTACTTCATTCGTAAATTATGAACAACAAAAAACTTTTTTACTGGTGTTTGTATGATTTCGCAAACTCGATAATTTTTATTAATTTTCTTCTTTATTTTTCTCAATGGATGGTGATCGAAGGTGGACTTTCTGATCTTTGGTATAATGCGATTTTTGCCATAACCTCTATAATGCTATTTCTTTCCGCCCCCACTCTGGCTGCTTTTACTGATAAGCACGGGGGTAGAAAATACCTTTTGAATTTTGCCACGATCGGTACCTTATTGGGTTATGGCCTAGCTGCCGTCCTCGCGTATTTAGGTACATGGCATATTTTTATCATCGCGGCCTGCTTTTTGATCGGACAGTATTTTTACCAGCTGTCTTTTGTATTTTATAACACGCTGATCGAGGATGTAGCAGATGTTGGGCACAGAGCGAGGGCTTCGGGTCTTGGCCAGTTCTCAAACAGTTTAGGGCAAGTAATCGGCCTAATTATAGCCATCCCGTTGTCGGCTACCAGGCTGCAGCCCCTATTTCCCTCGCTTTTTATTTTTATTCTGCTCGCTCTGCCGATGATGATTTTTTTCAAAGATAGCAGGCCTAAAGAGAGAAAAATTAATGCCCGAGTATTGGTGGACGGAGAGAAAGAGTATTTCAAAAAAATGGTGGCTTTTTTCTCAATCTCGATCGCAGTTCCGATGCTTGTGTCTTTCTTTTTCTTTAACGATGCGTTGGTGACAATCTCGAACAATTATCCGATATACATGGAGAGGGTCTTCGCAGTGTCTGATACGGTAAAAAATATTTTACTGATGGCCATTTTACTGATGTCCGCAATCGGCGGTTTAGTTTCTGGTAGAATCGCAGACAAAATCGGCGCGCTTAAAACCCTAAAATATATTTTGGTAGGTTGGATAATCTTAATTCCGCTAATCGCCTTGTCGAAGGGATTGGCGATGCTGGCCATCTTCTCTATTTTAGTGGGCTCGCTCATAGGTTCGATGTGGACTGTCAGTCGAGCGTATTTGAGTGAATTATTAAAAAAAGAAGAATTTGGTTATGGGTTTTCCTTTTATACGCTAGCCGAAAGATTCGCTACGTTACTCGGTCCACTGACGTGGGGCGGTATCATAACCGGGTTGGGAACACAACATACGAGTTATCGTATCGCGATGGCATCAATGACCCTATTTGTCATCATCGGCTTGATTATTTTGACGAGTTGGAAAAGGATGCCGAAGACGCAGGCCGTGTCGCAGTAGGCGTCGCACAAAGACACGTCGTGCGACCCAAATCAGCCTTCCGGTTGCCCTGCGGCATACGTCCTAATATGCGGAAGGGCTTGACATTTTGCTTAGAATCTGTTTTGATTAAGTCGGAGGAAAAATGAAAAAGCGCTGGATTCTCGCATACTGTTTTTTCGCAATTCTATCGCTCGGCTGCATCTGGAGTTTGTCTGCGCCACAGCGACCGCAAGACCCTTATCTGGAAAGCTATGCTGCAATGATGACGGAAAGGGAAAGGCGGGTGTGTTCCAGTCATACCTGCTCTTTAGGCCAAACCTGCGTGCTCACCTATCGCGGGGCAATGTGCACCTACAGGCTTCAAGCCTGTGTCGGAACAGGTTGTTGCTCCGCTGGCTACAACGTAGAGACCAAGCACGCCTTCAACGGATGCGTCGGCTTCTGATTCTGAAAAGACCCGGGTTACCGGGTCTTTGTCGTCTATTCCGGCGGCAAAGCATCTTGATTCGGCGGGATCGTATCGACAATCCGGCTAAGCGTTATGTCAGTCACTTTCTTTTCCGTTTATTCTCCCTCGACTTTCGGCATCTCCGGCGTCAGGTCTTCGGCGCGGCTCAAGGTGATGTAGGTCAATTTTTTTTCCGGGTCTGGCCAGATCGAAAAGCTGACCCCGATTTTGCCTTTGTTGAAATTCCGCGACTGCACCTGGTTCATGCTCGCGCTGTCCTTCAAAGTCCAGGCGTCGCGCTTGTAGCTGTCTTCGTACCAAGCCAAGACCTTCGCGGCGTCATCGGTCGAAGTCAACGTGACGTTGGCGGATTTCTCCTTGACCTTGGTCATGACCGACAGAATTTTCACTCCGTCATAGATCAAGACATCTTGAGGAAAATTCGCGGGGAGTTTTATGTCCTCGCCGAAAGCGATGGTGTCGCCGGTCTTATCATCCTTGAAACCGACGGAACCTTTATCGCTATTCACCTCTACTTTGCCGCCTGACGCTTGGCTCAAGATGCCGCCAGCCAAAGCATCAGCCGCTTTCTGCTCGGCTTTTTGCTTGACCGAAGCCAGTGGATTGCAACCTAAACCAAAAAGCGCCAAGGCGAATAAAGGCAGGACGAGCAAAGCTGGTCGTGTACGCATATGGAAAGATTTAAAATATTTCTTGTTTGAATTTAGTCGTGATATCGACGCCGCGCGCCAACAGCAGCGCCTTCATGTCGCGCACGAAGCTGACCGGTCCGCAAGCCAGATACTCGGCGTGGGGTACGATGCAATCCGCCAACAACGCGTCGCCTATCCTGCCCTTCTCCCCTGCCCAATCTTGCGGCGCTTCCCCGGTCAAGACGAAGATGAGATGGAAGTGCGGGTTGCGTGCGGCGCTTTCGCGCAGCTCTTTTTCGAACGTCAGACTGGCGCGGTCGCGGTTGGAATAGATGAGCGTCATCGGTCGCTCCGACTTCTCGAAAGCGCGCACCATGCTGCGCAAAGGTGTGATGCCGATGCCGCCGGCCAACATGACGAGCGGCGTATCGCTGTCGCGCGGCGTGAAAGCTCCGAATGGCCCTTGGATGCCCACGATGTCGCCCGCGCGCAAATCCTTGATGCGGCGCGTGAAACCTTCGCGCAATTTTATGGCGAGCAAAATCTTGTCCTTGGATTCTTCGGGCGAGCTGGCGATGGAATAGGCGGCTTTGCCGTCGAGCTGACCTTCCGTTCCGTAGACATGCAACATGACCCATTGCCCGGGCATAAAACCGAACGGCGGCGCGCCGTCAGCCGCTTCGAACGACAAACCCATGACGCCTTGCGCCAGGTCTTCGCGGCTTTGGACTTTGAATTTTTGCACTGTAGGAACTGACATTGGTTTAAAGCGTGATTTCCGTGCCGTCGTCTTCAAATAGCTTGATGGCTTGGACCGGACAGGCGCGCGCCGCCTCGAGGATGTCTACGCGGGCGTCGCGCAGCTCTTTGAGCGTGGCGTCGCTCGTGGTCTCGGGCGTATCATCTTGCACCAAAACGTAACACTTGCCTTCGCGATTGAGCTTGAAGGTCTTGCCTGCCAGCATGACGCACGAACCGTCGCCAATACATAAATTCTGATCAACTGTGATACGCATACCATGTAAGACAAAAACTATTTTTTAGCTTTTAACCTTTTAGATTTAATGATTTGGGCTTTAATTTTTCAATGCCGAAGAAAGACAAAAGGCCATCCAGCCTGTTCTTATAGTTTTTGTCTTACATGGCATAGTCTAGACAAGATATAGGGCGCTTAAGATTTTCGCAAATGGAAGAGTCCCGCGAGGGCGGGACTCTGTTGAGACGGGGTCAGGCGGAGCGCTGCTTGAAGGGCAGCACCTTGGCGCCCGCATCGTCGGCGCACGACCTGGAGCGACGGACTGCGCAGAGCGGACGGCAGGCGGACATGTAGGCGTGACCGACGCGTGAGCGCTTCACCTTTTCGATGGCGCGCAGCGTCTCGACCGCATGGTTGCTGTACGGTCGCGGCATATACCTCCGGTTGCACGCCAGGGCGTAAAGATCGTTCAACTCTTCGTTGGACAGAGCCGACAATTTCACGTCCCACCACGGTTTGCCCGTGACGCGGCGTGGCGCTTTGGTCTGCTTGACCGGCTGGCGGAAGCGACGGAGTTGGAGGATGTCCACCTCGTCCTCATCGCGACCGTATTCAAGATCGACAGCAAGCATCGAGGCTCGACTCATGTGTCTTTCTCCTGGTTGGCGGTCAGAATGCAATGCGCGATAGGTAACCCTTCGACTTCGCTAGCGCGGAGTTTACCCCGCACTCGATGCGGGGATCAGGGAATATTAGAAGAATGACTAATGTCTAATTTCTAATGTCTAAAGAATAGTTCCTGAGTTCATCGAAGGACTACCATGTCGGAAAATGAACTGGATATTAAAACACGAAAATGGGGTTTTGTCAAGCCCCTTGACCCCATTTTCCCTTTGTTTTACGGTCAGTGCAGGACTTTAAAGCGAGGATCAACATGCCGAACAGCATCGCCTTGGCCCTGGCCCGTAATCGTTACGAGTTCATCGAACGCACGGTGCGCGAACACGGCCTCGAAGCCACGCGTACGGAGCGCGACGACAACGGTTCGATCATCTGCCACGTCGAGGGGCTGGTCCCCCATCTCGATTTCTGCTGGTCGCTCGAGATAGACGACGAGGGCAAAGCTGGCGTGGAGTTCTGTCTCTGGTACTTGGACAACCCCGAGCACCAAGAGACCTGCTCGCTCTACATGAGCTATGCGGCGGAGGATGAGACGTGGACCTTTGGCTTCGCCTTCGAACCGGACGCAAAATTCGACTCCCCCAAAGGCCGCAGCATGGCCGAGAAAGCCTTTGGCTTCAAGGAACCGGGCGAGCGCAAGCAAGACGAAGAATCCGTGATCGTCGCCATCAACGCGCTCTTGGCCGGCTATGCCGCGAGCTTAAAAAAACATCAAGCCAAAAATACCTGACCCCGGCCCGCGACACTCTCGCGGGTCTGATTTTTTTAAAAAAAAAGTTGTCATCCTGAGCGCAGCGCTAGCGTAGTCGAAGGACCTTTATCAGCTATCGAATAAGAAAACTCATCGGTCGTCACGCTGCTTATAAAGGTCCTTCGACAAGCTCAGGATGACAATCAAGCCCAACATACCGACCAGGTCTGGCGACTCAAAAATATTCCCCCAGCATCTCGTCTTTAGTCAGCGCGGCGACGTTCTTTTTGTATTGCGCCCAAAAATGCGGATGATGGATGCGACGCACGTAACTGAACCATTTGCGGTACATGCGCGGCGGCGCTTGGTGATGCGCCAGCTCGTGGCAGATGACGCGCAGGATGGCGTCGAGCTTGCGCGTCTTCATGGTGCGCGGCGTGTAGAGATCGACGGTGATGAGCTTCTCGCCGATCTTGGTATAACCCAAAGCGTATGAACGAAGCTTGCCGCGACCGCGCACGCGACGGCGCAACGCACGCAACTCGAAGCCCGGCATGTCCAAGACCAAACACGCGCGCCGGAACAGATGTTCGACGAAAGCTTCGTGGCGCGGGTCAAGCATGTCAGACATATCAGCCTAAGACCATCAACAAAAAACCGGTCAGGCATCCGGCGAAAGCCGCCAGTTTCAAGCCCAGTTTTTCTTCCTTGAAGGCCACGCGTCCCGACAGCACGGCCAAAAGCACGCCGCACGCCCGCTTCATGGCGATGATCCAAGAACCGGCGGCGTACTGATACGACAAGCCCTGCAATAAAGAACCGAAACACGCCGACAAAATCGCCCAGGGCACGCCCTTGGTCTTCAAGAGGCCAAAGACATCTTCCTTGGTGCGCATGATCAGAGCAAAAAAGAAGATGGTCGAAGCCGCGTACATGATTGACTGTTCGCTCGCCACGGAGTTGAAGTTCAAATCGTATTTGTATAAGGAAACCGTCAGCACCGCGGTCAGAGCCGTGGCGATCACCCAACCGATGCCTTTTTTGCTGAAACCATGATTCATGGTCAAGACGGCGACGGACACGAAGGTGACCAAAATCCCGATCTGTTGCAACAGACCCAATCTATAGCCAAAGGCCACGTCGACGACCAACAGCAGGGGCACGGTAAAAGCGCGGATGAAACCGTAAGCGCTGCGTTCAGCCTTGGCCACCGCCTGCATGGTGCAATAGGCGATGAAAACTTCGAGAACAGTGCGGATAGATACAGTTACCCAAGATGACCATGAGAACACAAAGCCGTGCGGCGCCAAGCTGCCGTAGATCAGATAAAATACCAAAGTGACCAAGGATTGCAAAAAACCCAAGACGCTCAAGGTCTGCAAGCGCCGGGTCATGATGATTTTGTTCAAGGATAAAGTCACTTCCTCGAACAAGGACCCGAAAGCGATCAAAGCGAAGGCCAGCATGGGAATGAAGTATAGTCTCAACGCAGCGCTGAGCAAATAACCAATAATCAATATCCAATAAACAATCAAGCCGGACTTCCCGACTTGATTATTGTTTATTGATTATTGTTTATTCTTGCCTTGACCTTATCCCGCCAATATGGCGACCAGGAGCAAGGCCACGATGTTCAGGATCTTGATCATGGGGTTGATGGCCGGGCCCGCGGTGTCCTTGTACGGATCGCCGACCGTGTCGCCGGTGACCGCCGCTTGATGCGCGAAGGATTTTTTGCCGCCGTAGTGGCCAGCCTCGATATATTTTTTGGCATTATCCCAGGCGCCGCCGCCCGAAGTCATGGAGATGGCGACGAACAGACCAGTCACGATGGAACCCACGAGCACGCCGCCCAAAGCCACGGGGCCGAGCAGCCAAGCCACGAGGATCGGCACGATGACCGGCAGGAGCGCAGGCACGATCATCTGGCGGATGGCCGCCTTGGTCACGATGTCCACGCAGGCGCCGTAATCAGGTTTGGCCGTGCCTTCCATGATGCCTTTGATCTCGCGGAATTGACGACGCACTTCATCCACCACCGTTCCGGCCGTCTTGCCCACCGCTTCCAAGGCGAAAGCGCCGAAGAGATACGGCAGCAGGCCGCCGATGAACAATCCAGCCAGCAATTTAGGATTTTCGAGCGAGAAGACGAGCTGCTGTCCGCGATCCGCGAATTCTTGGGTGTAAGAGGAGAAAAGCACGAGCGCGGCCAAGCCGGCGGATGCTATGGCATAGCCTTTGGTCACTGCCTTGGTCGTGTTGCCGACGGCGTCGAGCGGATCGATGATGTCGCGCACCGCTTCGGGCAATTCAGCCATCTGGGCGATGCCGCCCGCCATGTCCGTGATCGGACCGTACGCATCGATCGCCACGATGATGCCAGCGAGCGACAACATGCTCATGGCCGCCACGGCCACGCCGAAGACTCCGCCCCAGTGATAGGCCAGCAGCATCGAAGCCACGATAGCCAGCACAGGTAGAGCCGTTGACTTCATGCTCATGGCCAGCCCCGCGATCACGTTGGTGCCATGGCCGGTCTCGGATGCCTTGGCGATGTTCTGCACCGGTTTATGCGCGGTCGAGGTGTAGTACTCCGTGATCCAGACCATGAAGCCGGTCAAACCCAAACCGACGAGCGAAGCTTTGTAGACGGTCCAGTAATCTATCGCGCCGCCTGCCGGGAAGAATCTTTTGGAGATGAAATAGAAGGCGACCGCCGCGATGAGGCCGGTCACGATCAAACCTTTGTACAGCGCACCCATGATGTCCTGTTTCGAACCCAAACGGATGAAGAGCGTGCCGACGATCGAGGCCAAGATGGCCACGCCGCCGATGACCAGCGGGAACATGAGGACGTGCGTGTTGCCGGGGTAAAGCAATCCGCCCAAGAGCATGGCGGCGATCGCCGTCACGGCATAAGTCTCGAACAGGTCAGCTGCCATACCCGCATCGTCGCCGACCATGTCGCCGACGTTGTCCGCGATGACCGCCGGGTTGCGCGGATCGTCTTCGGGGATGCCGGCTTCGATTTTGCCCACCAGGTCAGCGCCTACGTCAGCCGCTTTGGTGAAGATGCCACCGCCCAAACGCGCGAAGATCGAGATGAGCGAGCCGCCGAAGCCCAAGCCGATGAGCGCCTTGAGGTCGCCGGTCAGATAATAAAATCCCGCCACGCCCAAAAGTCCGAGCGAGACGACGAACAATCCCGTGACCGTGCCGCCTTTGACCGCCACATCGAGAGCCTGCTTAAGACCCAGCTTGGCCGCTTCGGTCGTGCGCACGTTGGCGCGCGCGGAAACGAGCATGCCGATGTAGCCGGCGAGCGCGGACAAGATCGCACCGACCGCGAAACCGAACGCCGTGTTGCGGCCGAGGAAAACCCACAAGATCAAAAATACCACCACGCCGATATAACCGATGGTCTTATACTGACGGTTCAAGAAAGCCATGGCGCCTTCTTGGATGGCTTTGGAGATCTCAACCATCTTGCCCTCTCCAGCGGGCTGCTTAAGGATCCAACGAACCAGATACGCGCCCCAGGCCAGGCCAATAGCCGCGGACACCAGGGCAAAAATCAAAGATGTGCTCATATGTTTATTCGCGGTCTAGTATGCAAAATAAGCCCAAGAAGGTCAACTCGGTGTGTTTACGTGTGCCTACGAACTATGAACGGCTGCATACGAATATACGAATTATGACCTACGCCTTCAGATAATCACGCGCTGTCATCGCAAGTCCTGACATCAAATGCACCTCATACTTTTTGCCGCCAAAAAGTATGCAAAAACCGCTGGGGCCTCGAATTCGCTTACATGTATATAGTTAAGCGTTCTTGCGGTTAGCTCAACTCTCGGCCCCAGACCCCACCTCGAGGACTTCGACCTTCATCATCCTGTCATTACCAGGGTCCAACCGGGTAATCCAGAGAGAAATCCATCCCTATCTCTCCTCTAGCCAATCAGGCGGGGGTCAGGGGGGTTTGCGTCAAGCCAGCCGCAAGATGAACCAAGAGACATGCATGTTGCGTATAGCAAACCCCCGGCGTCTTTGGTCACTTTCCACGCGGAAAGTGACGAAGCTATTCGTGTTTGATTTGTAATTCGCAGCAAAAACATCAAAAGGCGCGAATTCCGCGCCTTTTGGGACTGATGCCGAAAAAAATTTATACCAACTCTTTGGCCTTATCCCCTATTTCCGTTCGCTTCTCGGGCGTCTGCAATTCCTTCAAGATCTCATGATGCATGCTGACCTTGTGTTTGATGGTGGCGTCCACGGCTTCGTCGAGATTGCGCCCCTTCATGACGGCATTGCAGTCATAGCCGAAATCACGGCAGGCGATGACTTTCATATGGGCTAAATTATGCCCGAAATGGGCAAAAATGGCAAGCTCGGGTCGAATTTAGTGAATAAAGAATTTGGAATTTAGTGAATATAGAATTTAGAATTTGGAATGTGGAATTCAGGTCTTCCATATTCTAAATTCTATATTCTATATTCCAAATTCTAAATTCACCCGCATTCCAAATTCACCTATATGCTATATTCATCTCATGCGTTATTCCGTCGGGATCGACGAAGCGGGGCGCGGTTGCGTGATCGGGCCGCTCGTGGTCGCGTGCGTGGCGGCCGATCCGGCGGATCGGCGCTGGTTCTGCAAACACAACGTACGTGATTCCAAGCTCGTCCCGGCTGCGCAGCGCGATGCTTTGGCGCGCGAGATCATGCAGCGTTGTTGGTTCCAAATCGGAGTCGCCCAGGCGCCGCAAATCGACGAAGCGGTACGCGACCGCACGCGCACTTTGAACGGCTTGGAATTGGAGCTGATGTCCGACCTCTTGCGCGATTACCAAGATGAGTTCGCGGAGCGTGAAACGCTGGCCTTGGTCGACGCGCCAAGCGTGAGCGCGCAACATTTCCTGGAAAAACTTTTCATGCGCAGCGGCTGGGACGAGATGGAGCGACTCCAAGCCAAGCACGAAGCCGATCGGACCGATCGCACGGTGGCTGCCGCATCCATCATCGCCAAATATGAGCGCGAGCGGCTGATCGCCAAAATAAAAGCCGAAGTCGGACTTGATTTCGGCTGCGGCTATGCGCATGACGAGAGGACGCGACAATTTTTGACCCACTGTCCCAAGGCTGCGACGTACGTGCGCTGGACATGGGAGACATCCAAAATCAATACGCTCGCGGGATAAAAAAGGACGGCGCGCAGGCGTCGTCAAGGCAAAGATCAGTCTGCCTTTTCCACAAACGATTCAGGCAGCGTGACCAAAGGTTCGCGCGAAACTGCTTCAAGGTCCGTTTTTGCGTCCGTGACCACAGCTTCGACCGGTTCGGTGCACAAAGTTGATTCGCCGCAGCGGAATTTGAGCCGCATCCCGCTCTTGATTTCCTCCTGGGGTACGGCCTCGTCAAAAAAATCCTTGACGCCGCCCAACAGGAGACAACCAAGCATGGGGAGCGATTGATGCTTGCAAGCGGTCACGTCCAGGATGGACGAGCAATAGCCGTTGGCTACCGCGAAAATGTACAGACGCGTGCGATAATAAATCATGCCGCACCTCAAATGACATATAACGCCCTGGGGTCGGGATTGGCAAGTCGGGGCGACCCGTTGAATCGCCCCTTGATTTCTTTCCCCATCGCCATTAAACTCGCCGTGAAACTTGCGAATTTTTTGAGAGGCGCAAAGTGGCTGTCTGCGTGCGCGCGTAGCTCAACGGTAGAGCAACTGTCTTATACACAGTGGGTTCCTGGTTCGAGTCCAGGCGCGCGCACAGAGCCAGTCACTCGCTTCAACTGAATATTTCCGAAAAGTCGTGCTCAAGGCTTGACTTGAAAGCGGATAAATGATACGCAGAGTGCGTACTTTTTCAGGAAAGGTCGCATCATGGATCAAGACAGACTCAAGCGTGCGGTGAACTTCCATCTCGAACTTCCGGTCCAGGAAACAGTCGAGTTGCGCATCCCTGCGGCTCCGGGTTTCGGCTGGTCCAACGACCTCGACGAAGCCGCCAAGGAGAAACATGATCTCGCCTATGGGATCCTCTTCGCTGCCGTCAGCGGGCTGACCGATAAGCTCGTTTTCGGATCCGAAGCCTTTGAAATCAGAACCCACTTCAGCGACGACATCCTCATCGTCAGGTTCAAATGCTACGCCATAGTCGAATGGGAAGTGTACTTCACGCCCAAAGGCGCAGTCGAGTGCCGCAACGACATCCATTGCACTGTCACGGGTACGCCTGCGGTCTGGATGGCCGAGACGTGGCAAGAGGGCGTGGAGAAACTCCTGGCGATGCTGCAGACCGAGACGGAGGCGGAACTCCGATCAGCCGCCGAACGCAGCGAGGTGTTCAAGGCCTGCAAGGTCATGCTCGACCCGACCTGACCGCGCACATCCGCGAAACCAAAGATCGAACCGTCAGAGCGCTCTGCACAGAGCGCTCTTTAAATACACAGAAAAAATAGAGGGTAGAAAGTAGAGGGTAGAGGGTAGCCAGAAAATATAAAGCAAATGTCATCCTCGAGCGAAGCGAAGGATCTTCCTATACCTTAAGGAACTGGAAGATTCTTCGGCCGTCGGACGGCCTCAAGAATGACACTTTATTTTTTTGGTATACTGCGACTATGCGCCGCGGTTTTACTTTGCTCGAATTCGTCATCGCTTGCGCGATTTTTTTCAGTCTGGCGCTGGTCATGGTCAATGCCATCCATCCGGCGCGTAGCGTCGCCATCTCCAACAACGCGCAGCGCTGGAATGACGTCAACTCGATCCTGAACGGTGTGCACGAGTATTCGCTCGACCACAACGGCCGACTGCCTGCGGGAATAAACGGCGCGTCAAAAGAAATTTGCCGCCTGGAGCGGGATTGCACAGGGCTCGCGGACTTGAGCGTCTTGCTGGACGAAAAAATCATGCTGCGTATCCCCTACGATCCGACGGGATCTGCGCGGAACGGAACAGGCTATCTCATCCGCCAAGACGCACGCGGCCGATTATTCGTCGCAGCGCCGCAAGCCGAACTGGATGACGTAATCTCGGTCATCCGATAAAAAAGAAATGCAAAAAAACCGTCCCTGACACCATGGGACGATTTTTTCTTTTGAGATCTATTGGACCGTCAACTCAAAATCGTTGCTGTAGACTCCGCACTTGCCGCCCAAATATTCACACACCCTAAAATGATAGATGCCTGCATCCAGGCTTTCCCAGGTATCGCTCCTGACATTCGCATCGGACAGGTAATGATATTCGTCGCCGGGATAGACTGGATTGGCGTGCTCTGACTTCACGATCTTGAAGCCCATGGACGAAGTCATGTCCTTGAGGCTCCAGGTCAAAGCGACTTTGCCGCTTGAATCGAGTTGCGCGTTCAAACTGATCGATCCCGTGCCCGTCTCGTTCGTTTGACCGGGCACGGTCAGGGTCACCTCGTTGCTGTAGACTCCACACTTGCCGCCCAAATAGCGACAGACGCGGAAGTGCCAGGTCTTGCCGGCCGACAAAGATTCCCAGACATCACTGCGCGCCGCGGCGTTCGAGAGATAATGATAATCGTCACCGGGATAAATCGGGGCGGCATGCTCGGACTTCACGAGCTTGAAGCCTTGGGCAAAGTCAGCGCCCGTCGCGGTCCAACTCAAGGTGGCTTTGGCGCCATCCAACTTTGCCATGAGCACGATGGCACCCGCGGTATCAGCGACATCGGCGGGCTTAGGCTCTTCCGCCTTAGTGGCCAAACTGGTCTCATCGATCTCTTCCAGCGTCTTGACGAGCAGACGCTTGATGCCCGACGCCGTCACGTTATACAACTCGCCACGCGATTCCACGCGCAAGACGATCTTGCCCTTGAGACGTTTCAAAAGAGCCTTATCCCCTTTCAAGAGCTGGCCGTAACTGCGCTCGTTGACGCCGACGATGCTGTAAGCGATCGCCGGGGCTTCTTTTTTGGCCGGTTCAGCCTCCTGTTTGACCTGTTTGGCTTCGGATAAGTTTGACGCTTGGATCAAACGGCTGCCTACCCAGCCCGTGCTGTTACCGAATTTAACTTTGTACCAGCCGTCCATCTCGCCGACTATCGTGACTTTGGCGGCGCCTGGAATCACGCTCATGACCTGGGAGTCGGCCATGCAGGGCCGGTTGCGCAGACGCGAACCCATCAACGTTTTGCCGGTGCCAGCGCGGGCGTACAACGGATCGCCGTTGCAGGCATAAGTTTCAGCGCCCACAGCTTGAGGCAGCGCCAAGGCCGCAGCGAAAACCAAAGCAGATAAAATAATCAAGTGATTTTTCATATATATGATGATTATATACGCATTGTCGCTTGAAGCGCAGAATAAAACAAACCCTCCGTCAACGGAGGGAAGTGATCAGATCGAGGGCAGAGGTTTGCCATCGGTCGAAGGAAGGTCTTGGCCGACCTTAAACCACCAAACCAAGGCAACGACGCCGAGCATGTCGCGGACGAGAGAGTATTCCATGCCGCTCTCGATCAAATCGGATGCGCCGGACAAATCCATGAGGTCCAGCGCCCCACCGTGCTTCATGCGCGAGATCAACGTGTCGAATATCTCGGGCGCTATCCCGCTGGCCTGCGACATCTCGTCCAGATATTGCATGACGCGATCTTTTTCCCGGTCGTCCAGGGATAGATCAGGGAAGTGTTCCAGGCCAAGGAGCCGATTGATGACGCGACCGCCATCTTCCGCGCCATGTGGCGTATAGCTGCGCGCCAACTGCCGCAATTGTTGTGCGGCCGCATTTTTAGATTTCCGCAAGTCCTCTTTACGAACGTGCATCAGGGTCTTTTGTTGCGCATTCATTTTTTACCCCAGGATTGGATGGTATGCCGACCCTGGGAAAAGCGCAATTTTTGACTTTTGAGACCTCAAAAAGTACGCTGCAATAGCTCCTTTTGCAGGAGAAAACTATGCCAGGCAAATTCATCGTCATCGACGGCACCGACGGTTCAGGCAAGACCGTGCAGGCCAATCGTTTGATCGAGCGGCTGCGCGAAAGCGGGCGAGCGGTCGAACTCTTGGACTTTCCGCGCTACGGCCAACCCTCGGCCTACTTCGTCGAGAAATATCTGGCCGGCGGATATGGCACGGCGGATCAAGTCGGAGCGCAAAAGGCCTCGGTCTTTTTCGCCCTCGACCGTTTTGACGCGGCGCCGGGCATCCGAGCCAAGCTGGCGGAAGGCACGATCCTCGTCTCGAACCGCTACGTCTCGGCCAACAAGGGACACCAGATGGGCAAGATCGCCGATCCGGCCGCGCAAGCCGCGTTCCTCGACTGGCTGAACGGGCTTGAGTACGGGATCATGGGCATCCCCAAACCCGACCTCACGCTCCTGCTCCACGTGCCGGCGGAAATCGGCTTCGAGCTGGCGCGCGGACGCGACGGCGACAAAAAGGATATCCATCAACAGAACCTCGACCATCTGCGCAAGGCAGAAAAGGCCTACCTGCGTCTGCCCGAAATCGACCATGAAGAAAACTGGCGCGTGGTCGAATGCACCGCCGACGGCAAACTCATGCCCATCCCGGAGATCCACGAAAGAGTCTGGGAACTGGTCAAGACGATCGTCTGAAACGGCGGCCCACCCGGGCCGTCTTTCTTAAAAACATTGGTCCGATAGGACCTATAAGTCCTTTTTTTATTTTTTCTTCAACACCAGCGCGAACTCGTTGATGGACATATCGCGGCCGTCCGGCGAAGTCGCGTCAAAACGCAAAGGCACCTCAAGATACTCGATGCCACTCTTATTCAAATCCGCTTGCAGCGCGTTCAGATCCACTTTATAGGTCCCGGGCAAAGGCGCGTAATCCTTGGGCGGATCGAAATCTTCTTGGTTGAAGATGTGGATGGCCATGCCGCCGGGCGCCAAAGCGTCCCAGGAATTCTTCAGGACTGCGAATTGTTTCGCGGGTTCCAAGAAACGCACCAAGATATCTCCGTAGATCATCCCGTACGGCGGCACAGGCAGCGGCAAGGCGGCATCGTGTTGGATGACTCCCGCGATGCCTTGAAGATGTTCGATGTCGACATCGAGCGTGGTGAGATCGACAGGTTTGCCCAGGAGGCTGGAAAAAATCCGCTCATGCGACGCGATGAGCCGACGATCAGCGCAACCCAACACCAGCACGCGGACCCTGGGGTCGGGCAGTGTGGGCCGGCCCAAAGTCATGATGACTTGGCGCAACCCCAGCTCTTTGACGTTGGCGCGCGCGGCGATCTCGTCGTCGTTCAATTTGGCGTAGACTTCGTGATAGACGGAGAGCATAGGAAGAAAGTTTAAAGTTTAAAACTTAAAGTTTAAAGTTAAGGATGGTTTAAGGCTTAAAAAAACCTAAGCTTCAAACTTTAAGTTTTAAGTTTTGAGTTATCTGCTCACGCATACCACTTAGCTTGTTCATTATACAGCTCTGCATATTTTCCATGGCGCGTGATGAGTTCGTCGTGGCTGCCTTGATCCACCAGCCGTCCTTGTTCGAATACCAAGATGCGCGGGGCGCGGCGCACGGTGGAGAAACGATGCGAGATAAAGATCAAGCCGCGGCCCTGCATGACTTGGTTCAAACGGTCGAAAAACGAAGTTTCCGCCAGCGCATCCATGGCTGAAGTCGGCTCGTCGAAACCGATGATGCGTCCGCCGTGGATCAGGGTGCGCGCGATGAGCAGCTTTTGCTCCTGACCCCCGGAGACTTGATGCGCCACGACTTCCGGAGGCGCCACCCAGTGACCCAAAAAAGTCCCCAGGCCTTCGGGCAAATCGTGGATGACGCTGTCGGCGCCGGAAATCTTGACCCCCTGCTCCAAACCAAAAGCGCGGCTGGTCTTTTTTCGCGGCGCGCCGTAAGTCAAATTTTCGCGCACGAAATCCTGGAATAAATTTGCGTTCTGCAACATCAAATGGAAGGCACGGCGCCACTCGCTTTTGCGATAAGCGGAAAGCAGCTTGCCGTTGACCAGGATTTGACCGGAAGTCGGCTGATCGAGGCCGGACAGAAGACGCAGGAAGGTGGATTTGCCCGCGCCGTTCTCGCCCACTATGGCCAAGTGTTCATTTTCGCGGATGGTCAGATTGATTTTGCTCAAGGCATCGCGCTCTGCCTCCGGATAGCGGTATGAGACATCCCGAAAAACTATTTCCAGCGGCTGTTTGGGCAGACGCGAACCTGATTCGTCTTCGGCCGCGACTTGAAACAGGTTATAGACATGGACCAGGATGCCCAAGTCGGACGAGAGCTGGCTGACCGAACCGGAAATCCCGTTCAGGGCTTCGCCCAACAGACCGAACAGGTTGATGGAGACATATAGGACGGCTAAAGCTTCCGGACCCTGGAAAGCGCGGCCGCCTAGAACCACCAAGACGATGGCATAGGCCGCGACGTGCAGCACGCCCAAGAGCAAACGATTGCGCAAGCTGCGCATGGCCGCGATCTTGAAACGAGCCACGATATTCCGCGTCGCCAGTTTCACTCTGCCTAAAAACGCTTCGGCCGCGCCCAGCAACTTCATCTCGCGGAACTCCTTGCCCATCATGAAGATGTAGCGCGCATACTCGAAACGCCGCCCTTCCAAAGAATTCCACGTCGCGGCCCACAGATCGGATTGCGATTCGGCCCAATAGTTGGCGGCCTGGATCAAAGCATCGAACATGACCAAGGCAGTGACCCACCAAGGCGCGACCAGGGCCAAGCCCAAGGAAAACACCAACTTGAGCACGGAACGGATGAACCATTCGGTACGATCAGGCAAACGATTCAAGCGCCACAGTTCCTCGCGGATGAAATCCAGGCTGCGCCGGATTTTTTTGCGTTCCAAGACTTCCGGATCCAATTTTGAGATGTGGTCGAAAATCGCGAACTGGGTGGCGAAACCGGTGCTGCGCTCGAACCAATCCATGACTTTGGAATAGGTCGCATCGTTGACCAACCGGCGGCAGCCGTACGACGCGATCACGATCAGGATGTAGAGCGGCGCGTGCTCCATGCGACCCGAAGTGATGGCGCTGATGAGCAAAGAAAAAACATAGACCTCCAACGGCTGGAGGAAGGAGCCGGCCACCAACAAAACAAAACGGAAAAACGCCAAACCGCGATTGGAGCGCCAAATCAAACCCAGGAAAAAACGGTAAGCCCGCATTTTTTGTCTGAAGGGCACCTGCATGTCCTGTTTGATTTTTTGATTTTCCACCTGCATCCCCGTCATGATAGCTCGGGAGAGCGGAAAAACGAAAATTTTGGTATGCTAGAGGCAAATCTATGCCTTCCAATCTACCCGGCGCCGGTTCGCTCGTGAAAGACGCGTGGCAACTCTTCATCGCGACCTGGGCCAAAACGACGAAAGTCTCGATTTGGCTGGTCTATTTCGGCCTGGCCCAACTCGCGGGTCTCGCCCTGCTCAAACTTCACTCCGCGTTTTACGTCCTGCTCGTCCCGGTCCAACTCGCCATCGTGGTCGGCAGCGTGTGGGTCGGCATCCGACTGGTCAAGACTGCGTTGCGCGCGGAAGACGGCAAAAACGTGGACGAAGGCGACGTCGAGCGCAAACAGGCGTGGAGTTTTTTCTGGCCCGTGCTCTTGGTCGGCTTCCTGCAAGTCCTCATCATCTTCGGCGCCTCGCTCTTGCTCGTCATCCCCGGCATCTACTTTGGGCTGGTGTTGTCTTTCTCCCAAATCATCCTGATCGACCAGGACAAACGCGGCTTCACTGCTTTGAGTTCTTCGTGGGAATTGGTCAAAGGCAGATGGTGGGCGGTCCTCTGGCGCAACCTGGTCGCGGGCGTGCTCTTCGGTCTCGGCGTCGGCGTAATCATGACCGTCATGCTCCTTATATTCGCCGTCATCCTGACCCCGGGCAAATTGAACGCGCTCATGCAGGCGCAAAATCCCGACCCGCTCTTCGAAGGCGCTTACGGACTCGTGACCGCCGTGATCCAAGCCGCCGTGCTGCCGCTGTTCATACTCTACCAGGCCAAGCTGTATCGGGCGTTGCAGAGGAATAAACAAACAAGTAGTTAGCATTTAGTAGATAGTAGTCAGGGAACCGGGCGACGAGCCCGGTTTTCCGTTTTAGCAGTTGGTTAGGGAGGCTGACCCTAACTACTAACTACTAAATGCTACCCCAATGCTTCCCCAAGCTCGACGTTTTTGGTTCGACGCGTTAATGTTTGGCTACTCTCTACCCCACGGGCGCATGACCATGCGCCCCTACCCTAATATATGAAACTTCTCCCCATCATCGGTTTGGAAATCCACGCCCAGCTTAAGACGGCGTCCAAGATGTTCTGCGCTTGCCCCAACGTGGATGATGGCGCAGCGCCCAACTCGGCGATCTGCCCGGTCTGCACCGGTCAACCCGGCGCGCTTCCGGCTTTGAATCAGCAAGCGCTCGAACTCGGCGTGCTGACGGGTTTGGCTTTGGATTGCGACATCCCGGACTTTTCCGTTTTCGACCGCAAAAATTATTTTTACCCCGATTTACCCAAGGGCTATCAGATCTCGCAATTCCATTTGCCCATCGCGCTCAAAGGCACGCTCGAGATCGATGTGCCGCCCGGCAGCCGCATGGACGACTCGCGCGCCACGATCAGCGTCAACCTCACCCGCGCCCACCTTGAGGAAGACGCCGCCAAAAACGTCCACGCCTCGGGTTCCGGAGCAGAAGCTTCCGCGACTTACGTCGACTACAACCGTTCCGGCACGCCGCTCCTCGAGATCGTGACCGAACCGGATCTGCGCTCGCCGCAAGAAGCCAAAATCTTCATGCAGGAACTGCGCAGCCTGCTGCGTACCATCGGCGCCGCGGATGCCGACATGGAAAAAGGCCAGATGCGCTGCGACGCCAACATCTCGCTCTTGTCCGTGGATGCGGACAACTTGCCTTTGCAGCATGATTTGAATCCCAAGATCGAAATCAAGAACCTGAATTCGTATCGCGCCGTGGAACGCGCCCTGACTCACGAAATCAAACGCCAGACCGAGATGCACCAAGCTGGCCTCGTGCCGAGCGGCGCCACGCGCGGCTGGGATGAGGATAAAGGCGAGACTTTCGAACAGCGCAGCAAAGAGACTTCATCCGACTATCGCTATTTCCCCGAACCCGACTTGCCGCCGCAAGATCTGCGCGAGCTGAAGATAAAGCTCGCCTCAAAATTGCCCGAGCTGCCCAAAGCCAAACGCGGCAGGCTGGCGGATGAATTCGGTTTTTCCGCGGCTGACACGGCGTTTTTGACGGGCAACGACGGCTGGGCGGATTACGCGGAGCATGTGATGGGCGAACTCGGCGGCTGGCTCGAAGCTTCGGACGACAAAATCAAAGCCGGCGGCATGCTCATGGACGAGAACAAAAAGAAGCTGGCCAAGCTCGCCGGCGGCTGGCTCACCTCGAAGCTGGCCGGACTTTTGGCCGACAAGAATATCCCGATGGCGCAACTCAAGATCGACCCGGAAAATTTCGCGGAATTCTTGAAGCTCATATACTCGGGAGAAATAAACTCATCCAACGCCATGAAGTTGCTCGAAATCATGCTCGAGACCGGCGGCGATCCGTCGCAAATCATGGAAGAACGCGACTTGGGACAAAACATGGACGAGGGCGCGCTGCTGGAGACGGTCAAACGCATCGTCGAACAAAATCCCGACCAGGTCGCGCAAGTCAAAGCGGGCAAGCTCGGAGTGATTAAATGGTTCGTCGGCGCAGTGATGAAAGCCACGGAAGGCAAAGCCAACCCAGCGCAAGCGGAAGAAATGGTGAAGAAAGAGATTGGAGTCTGAAACACGGAACCGCCGACGCAAGCCGGCGGTTTTTTTGCGCATAAAAAAAGACGGCCGGGGTTTTGTGTCCGGCCGTCGACATGGACGGGAGCGCCGTCCATGACTCCGCGGGGGAAGTTTTCCCGCGGACCTCGGGCCCTGTCGCCAGGGCAACGATCGGGGACATCTAAGCAGAACGGCTGGATAAGTCAAGTCAGGTAGGGGCGACCCAGCGGGTCGCCCCTACATTGACAGGATCAGTTGAAACGCATAGGTTGGGATATGCTATCCTAGCGATATGAAGCCCGTAAAAATCATCCGCGACTCTCTCGTCAAATTGCTCAACGGCCAAAAATCCGTCCCCGAAGGGTTGGTCGAGATGCTGCGTTATTTCAAGAATAACGACGCGATTGTTTTTGCCTATCATCATGAAGATGGTGAGATCGTGGCGGTAAGCGAAAACTTTCGTCACGGAAGCATCGTCACTTCAGGCAAGAACGAAAAAGAACTGGACGCGAACATCCAAGACGCTATCTTGACCGCGTTTGAAATTCCCTCCGTATATTCCAATCTGGCGAAAGTGCAAAAAATGGGAACGGAGTCACGGAAATATGCCGCCGCTTAGCGAATTGCCGGGAGAAATTTCCCGACATGAATTTTTGCATGCGCTGCGCCGACTCGGTTTCCAGATTGATGAAAAAGGCGGCGACGGCAGCCACTGCAAAATCACTTGGCCGAAAACTCAAAAATCCGTGACCATCCAACAACACCTGCCTAAGCAGGTTTTGAAATACATCTTGAGACAAATCGAAATCGCCTCGGAAGTAACCTGGTACCAAATCAAAGAAAAAATGTAAAACTCTATGCCGCGAATCCGCCGGCGTTGAGCCATTCGCGGGCTGCGTCCACGGCTTCGTAAGCGTTTTGGCACCAATGGATGCGCTTGTCGCGCTTGAACCACGACTCTTGGCGTTTGGCGTAGCGGCGCACCGAGCGCTTGGTCAGCTCGACGGCGCGCTCCAGCGACTCTTCGCCTTTGATGTAGTTGGACAGTTCGCGATAGCCGATCGAGGTCATGGCCGGGGCGCTCGCGGGGATGCCTTTTTTCTCGGCCTGCCGGATCTCTTCGGGCCAACCGCGCTCCATCATCAAATCCACGGCGGCGTCGATGCGCGCATACAGCTCGTCGCGCGGTCGCTGGATCCCGACTTGGAAAGCGTTGATCACCGGCTGGCCGATTTTTTTCTGCGCCGTGAACGGTTTGCCGGTGAAGGTCGCGACTTCGAGCGCGCGGATGACGCGGCGCGGATTCTTGAGGTCGACGGAATGCACGGCGTCGGGATCGAGCTTGAGCAGCAGCTTGACCAACTCGTCCAGCGGTTTTGCTTCGAAGGCTTTACGCAGTTCCGGCTTGGGTTCGATCTTGGGGAAAAGCAGGTTGTCGACCAATGACTTGATGTACAAACCGGTGCCGCCGACCACGATGGGCAGATGGCCGCGCTTGGCGATGCCCTGGATGGCGAGCAGCGCTTTCTCGCGCCACTCGGCGACGGTGAACTGCTCGCGCGGGTCCAAGAAGTCCATCAGGTAATGCGGCACGTCCTGATACAAAAAAGCGCGGTGACCCGCGAATGTCGCACGCTTGCCTTCGGGCTTGCCCGTGCCGATGTCGAAACCTTTGAAGATCTGGCGCGAGTCGGCGTTGATGATCTCGCCGTCGCAAGTCTGCGCGATGCGCACGCCCAAATCGGTCTTACCTGAAGATGTCGGACCCACTACGCAAATGACTTTAGGAAGTTCAACTGGCACCGAAGTTTTTTTCGGCATAGGCAGGAAGCTCCTGAATGTGCTCATCATACCAGTTCGCCCTTGAGTTGCCAGGTCAAAGCCTCGCTTATTCTGACCGGCACTTCCTTTCCAAGCAGCGCTTGATCGAGCGCGGGGAAAACCACCAGTTTCAGTTCGCGGGAGTTGCCGGAGGCGCTGCCGTCTTGGATTTTTTCAACCAACACGTTTACAACCTTATCCACACAGCTTTGATTTTTGCGCAGCGCCGTCTCTTCCATCAAGGCTCGCAGGATGTCCCAACGCCGGCGTTTTTCCTCGCGCGGCACGTCGTCGGCATACAGCTTGGCGGCCAGCGTGCCGGAGCGCGGACTGTATTGCGCGGTGTAGGAGATGTCGAAGTCGCAAGCGCGGTAAAGCGCGACGGTCTCCTCGAATTGTTCCGGCGTCTCGCCGGGGAAACCCACGATGATATCCGTGCCCAGCGCGATGCCCGGACGCGCCGCTTGGATTTTACGCAGCGTGGCGAGGAATTCTTGGCTCGTGTATTTGCGGTTCATGCGGCCGAGCACCTCGTCACTTCCGGATTGCACGGGCAGATGCAGATAATTGAGTTGATGCGGCAAAGCTAACGCCGCGATGACTTCGTCCGTCATCGAGGTCGGATGCGCCGCGGTCCAATGGATGCGCGCGATGCCCGGGACTTGGTTAGTCTCCCAGAGCAGCGCCGCGAAGTGATCGGAGAACGGGTTGTCGGACGAAAAAGTCTCCGGGTCGGAGGCGCGATATGAGTTGACCGTCTGGCCGAGTAAAGTCACTTCGACGACGCCCAGCTTTGCCAACTCGCGGATCTCGGCCAGGATATCTTTGGCCGGCCGATTTTTTTCCAACCCGCGCGCATACGGCACGACGCAATAAGCGCAGAACCGATTGCAGCCGGTCTGGATGGTGACGAAAGCTTGGGCCGACGGCACGCGCAGCGGTTTCAGCTTCAGATAATCGGTCTCCAACTCGGAAGAATTCGCGAGTTCCGGCCGCAGCTCCGCGATCCAGCGCGGCAGGTTGACCATGTCGCGCGTCGGGAAATACAGATCGACGACCGGCATCTTCTTCAAGAATTCGCGTTTATGGTCGCGCCCGGCCATGCAACCTGTGAGGCCGATGATGAGCCGCGGATTTTTTTCCTTGAGCTTGGCGAAATCCTCCATCTTGCCGTAGATGCGCTCCTCCGCGCTCTGCCGCACCGAGCAAGTGTTCATGAGGATGAGGTCGGCCTCGGCTTCGTCGACCGCCGGCGTTGCGCCAAGCGTATCCAAAATCCCGCACAGACGCTCTGAATCGTTCTTGTTCATCTGACAGCCGAAGGTGATGACCAGATATTTCATGGCCGAAAACTAACATAAATTAATCGACTGGTATAGAGGAGAGGAATAGAAATATATCAATGTCATTCTGAACCATAGAGCAAAGGGCGAAGAATCTTCAAATTCCTTAAGGAATAGGAAGATCCTTCGCGTTGCTCGAGGATGACGTTTACTTTGGTTACCCGCCCCCTACCCTAATTCCGCGTCTCTGCTATCATCCTGCTATGGCAAAAACCTGGACTATCGACTTAAAGGACGCGAACAAGCGTTTGGACGTTTTTTTATCCGAAAAGCTTGACGCTCTGACGCGCAGCCAAGTCTCCAAACTGCTCAAGAACGGCGCCGGTAAGGTCAACGGAAAACCGGCCAGCGTGCATCATTTCGTGAAACAGGGCGACAAAATCGAGTTCGGCGAAGCGGAATCAAAACGCGGCAAAGTCGAAACGGTGGATGCGGAGTTGCCGATTCCGAAACTTCATATCGTGGACGAGACGGCGGATTTCATCGTGCTCGACAAACCGACAGGCGTCTTGGTGCATCCTGACACGCGGCAAAAAAGCGGCACGCTCATCGACGCCTTGGTGGCGCACGATCCCAAGATCGCCAAGATCGGCGAAGATCCGGAACGCCCGGGCATCATGCATCGCTTGGACCGCGAGGTGAGCGGACTCATGGTGGTGGCTAAGACGCAAAACGCGTTCGATGATCTGAAACATCAATTCGCCGAGCACTCGGTGGACAAAATCTATCTCGCCATGGTCTACGGCGAGATGCGTGAAGAGGAAGGCGACATAAAATTCCGCATCGCGCGCTCCAAGACCAAGAGCCGCATGGCCGCCCGACCGGCGCATGAAGAAGAAGGCAAAGCGGCCTGGACGCATTACCGCACGCTCAAGCGTTTCAAGAACGCCTCGCTCCTCGAGTTGTCGATCTTTTCCGGACGCACCCATCAGATCCGCGCCCACCTCTTGGCCCTCAATCATCCGGTGATCGGAGACGTGCTATACGGACGCAAATCCGAGGACCGCAACATCAAGGCGCCGCGTCTCATGCTGCAATGCATCAAACTGGGGTTCAAGGACCCAAAGACGCATGAAGACAGGGTTTACGAGCTCCCGCCGATCAAGGAATTCAAGGAGTTGAGCACCAAATTGAGCTAATCGAACGGAGCAGCTAGTAGCTAGTATAATTCACCGACCCATACCAGCTACTAGCTACCAGATACTAGATACCTCTATTATCCAAACCTATGATCCTAACCATCTCCGGCGTACCCGGATCAGGCAAGACTTCAGTCGCCAAACTCATCGCGCAAAAGTTGGGTCTGAATTTTTATTCGGTCGGCGGGTTGCGCGGCCAGATGGCGCTGGAACGCGGCCTGACCATAAACGAACTGAACGCGCTGGGCGAAAAAGACAAGACGACCGATACGATAGTCGATGATTACCAACGCGAGCTAGGCGAGAAGGAAGATGATTTCGTAATCGAAGGACGTTTATCGTGGCACTTCATCCCCCGCTCGTTCAAGGTCTTCTTGGATTGCGCGCCGGATGAAGCGGCTCGGCGTGTGCAAGCTTCGCGCACCGAACGGCCGGATGAAAAAATCCCATCAGATCCAGCCGCCGTTCGTGCCGAACTCGATGCGCGCACAGCCTCCGACAAGCGACGCTACCAAGAATTCTACGGCGTGGACTATCTCGACCCCAGCCACTACGACCTGGTCGTGGATACGACCGACCTGAAAAGCGCCGCGGAAACGGCAGAGAAAATTTTGGCGGCGCTGCCCGTAAAATAAAAACAAATGTCATCCTGGAGCGACGCGAAGGATCTTCCTATACCTTAAGGAATTGGAAGATTCTTCGGCCGTCAGACGGCCTCAAGAATGACATTCTCTTAATAAAACCACCCCGCCCGGAAGGACACCGGACGGGGGTTGTAGGGGCGCCTGGCCATGCGCCCAGATTATTTGCAGAAGAGCTCGACGATGCGCTTACGGCGGTAGGCTACAGTTTCGAGGCGAGCGATGATCAAGTGGCGGGAGTATCTGAAAGATAGAAGATTCACCTCGCGTGGCTCGTAACCCAATTTAGTCAGGATGCCGTTCCAGGCGGAAAGACGGGCTTGGCGAAAACCCACCAACCCACCCTCGCCGTTCCAGAATGACAGAGCTTTCGATCCTGAAATAAATTTCAGGACACAAGTATCGCAGCAGCAGAAGTCGTTTTTATTCCAGTGATCAGGCATCATCCTGACAAGTTCAGCCAAGAACTCATGCGCCGGAGCCAGGTCTTCGGAAATCGGTTTTGAGAGATCGACTCCCCAAGCCTTCAGCTGTTCGTACTCCTTCTTCAACTCCGCGTACTCCTCGGTCTCCGCGACGAACCGGCGGAGCAGGTCCAAGTTCTTTTTTTCGGAGAGGACCTTCCAGAACTCTTTGCCGCCGCCGACGCCACGCGCAAGAACGACGACGTCGTGAACCAAACCCATATCTTTGCCGAAATCGCTGCTCATTTTACACTCTCCTGTTTTGACACACCCCGCCTCGAAATCAAGCGAGACGCACCGTTGAGAAAGACCGAATGTAGTTCTGAATATCATTTTTTGGACGAAAAGTCAAGGATTCGGCCTGAATCTTGACTATTTCCGCGTAATCCTATAATCTTTGGCCACAAATCATATGGCAGAAGCTAAACACGAGACCCTCCAACCGACTGACGTGAAGTCCGGTATGCTGATTCGGGTCCACCAAAAGATCAAAGAACTCAACACCAAGGGCGAGGAAAAGGAGCGCATCCAGGTGTTTGAAGGTACGGTCTTGAACGTCCGCGGCATCGGGATACGCAAGACCATGACCGTGCGCAAAATCTCCAGCGGCGTAGGCGTGGAGCGCATCTATCCTGTTTTTTCGCCTATCCTCGACAAGATCGAATTCGTGCGCCGCTTCAAGACGCGCCGTAAAGTGCTGGGCTTCTTGCGCAAGACCAAACGCAAGTTGAAGGAAGTGAAATAAAAAAGAGGCGCAAGCCTCTTTTTTGAATTCTCTATGTCACTTTCCGCGTGGAAAGTAACCAAAAACGCCGGGGGTTTGAATCAAAGAAAGGCTCAAAGTATCCAGGCGGGGTCTGGGGCCGAGAGTTGAGCTAACCGCAAGAACGCTTAACTATATACATGTAAGCGAATTCGAGGCCCCAGCGGTTTTTGCATACTTTTTGGCGGCAAAAAGTATGAGGTGCATTTGATTTTAGTATTTTTTGCATTGCCCCGAAATGGTCCGATAGGTACGATTTGAGGCAATGAGCGGATCGAGGTTTTTCCGAGTGTCGGCGGTCAAACGTAGCTTCGTCACTTTCCGCGTGGAAAGTGACCAAAGACGCC